>NZ_QXJP01000010.1 GCF_004115085.1 Longirhabdus pacifica
CCACTCTCATAAAGTTTTACCATCTGTTGTTTAAATTCAGGTGTAAATGTTCTTCTTGTTCTTTTGGTCATTGTAGAACTCGCTCCTCTAATATATTAATTCTAGTCTACTTGACCTTAATTTTTCTGTCTAGCTAAGTGTAGCCGATCCAATATGTTGTTTATAAACAAGTTCATGTTTTTCTTTAATTTCATACTCCCATTCATTTTCTGATGATTGAATTAATATTGCGTCCTGTGGAATTGAAAAATTATCTTGTTCTGACAGTTTCACAAAATTAATATATTTTTCTTGACTACATGCTGTTATGATCCATATCATTGTAAAAATAAATAAACACATTTTAATTTTAACGTTTGTCATAACATCACCTCATCATCATTGTCGTTTAGTTAGAAAGAAGCAAATGAGACAGCATCTCCACTGGATGATCCGTAGTTAATTTTTTTGTTTTAGTAATGTCATTGGAAATATTTTGAAATTTAAAAAGCTCGAAAGCCGTTGTGTGAAGTGGCTTCGGAGCTCTTTGTTGTTTATTTTTTTAAATTCATAATTGCTTTTTCTGAAAGTCCTGTAACTTTCTTGATAACGTTAATATCGACATCTTCTTTCAGCATATTTTCAGCTGTCTTCAAAATTCCTTTTTCCATACCTTTTTCGATTCCTCTTGCGATCCCTTTTTCCCAACCCTTCTTTTCAATCGCCTCATAAACTTTATTCATTTCCATCACCTCCAAAAATTCGTTTATTTGTTCATCGGATAAAAATTTATGTGACATAGCTAATATCATCGCCAAAATTCTAGATTGCATTTTCTCGCTTTTTTTTGTCTATTATATCATTTTCATTTGCTATTTTTTAGACATACATTAATATTATGTTTAACACGCTGTTTTTGCATTTGAGTCATAGCCTTGTAGCTCATAAAAGTGGCTAAACCTTTAAAACCATCCGGATTGTTTTCAAGATGTGCCCATCAAAATGATCATCAAACTCTTCTATTACTTCAAAGCCTTTTGCTTCATAAAAGCTTTTACCAATGGTATTCTCTTTTTCAACATTGATGTAAATTTCTTTTACATTATTCAGGTTTTTAATTCCTTCTTGTAGTAATGCCGAACCTATTCCTTGTCCTTGATACTGCGGATAAAGATAAATGGCAGCTAGCTCGACTTTACCTTGTTTTTTTACTGGTGAAAAATTTGCAAAGCCTACAATTTCTCCTTCCCGTTCAGATATTAGCATAAGGGTGTTATCTAAGCGTTTTTGCATCATTTCATCGCTATACGCAGATTTTAAAAAATTCTCTTGAATTTCGAAAGGAATAATCCCTTCATAAGTGGCATTCCAACTTGCTTTAGCAACTTGTTGAACTTGCTTTATATCTTCTTGTTTCATTTTACGAATGTTGTATTTTTCTGTGTCTGATATTCTCATGCTAAATATGTTGTGTACAAACGCTTCTTTGGCATCGGTGTACTCATTTATATTGCAAGCTGAATTTTCAACAAGAGATATTTTTAATTGCTCATACTCTTTTTTAAGTGATTGGTTACTGTTCAAACAGTCTCTAAAAAATTTTAAATTGCACCATTTTTCTCCTTTATATGGGACAAGGTGAACAAAGTGCGTCTTTACTTGATAGGTGTCGTCTTTAAATTTTGCTAGTACAATCTCATCCTCCCTCTCTACTTTTAATAATCTGTGAAAGCCAACTTCTTTAAGATTTGTGAAGAATGATGTAGAAATATTATGTATGTTGTTAACACCAACCATAATATCAATGATTGGCTTTGCTACGATGCCTTTGATTGCTGTACTTCCAATATGTATTATCTTCTCTTGATCTACATGTGTTGCTGCATGGATACGCTGCTGAACATGTTTGAATTCATTTTCCCACTTTTCATCCTGTGGTTGTACTAATTTGACTTCGCCTTTTTTTAGTCCTAGTTCCATCTCATAAGCCCCCTTTAAATTTAATTTTTTTCACTATGTAGTCATAGCGTTTCTATTTCATTGTTGGTCACCTTAGTAGTCCTTTTCCTTTTATTATATAATAACGGAGTTTACACATCACAACTCATTTTCTTTAATCTTTTCAATAAATGAAATTAGGATTTTATTTCCCTCCAGGTCTTTGCGTCGAACAAATTGTGTAGGCATATTCCGATATTTTTCTGGTAAAAGGGTAACGTGGTATGCTTCTCTTTCATCGTTATTAGTGATGACGGATGTAGGCAAAATGGCTGAAGCTAAGGCTAATTTAACACAGTTTAACAACGTGTGTAAGGCGTTTACTTCTATCACATTAGCTGCTTTCTCTCCTCTAACTTCTAGCCATTCCATCAATACACTTCACAATGGACATCCTTCTGGAAAAACAGCCCAAGTGTTTTTTCTAGTCTTTCCGCTGCTGGTGTAGATTATATTCACACTACACAATATAGAGCGTATAAACCAGCATTTGGGGAACATGGTCATACACTTGCTTATCTTGCGAAAAAGTATGGTAACGTACCTGTTATTGCAAATGGACATTTAGGAAACCCATCCAAAGCAGAAGAAATGATTGCAAATGAGAATACTGATTTTGTTGCATTAGGAACAAGTGCTTTAGTAAATCCGGACTGGCCGAATAAAGTAAAAGAAAATGAATCGCTAACTGCCTTTGATCATCGTGTGCTTGAGACCATTGCGGTTATAAGAGATGAGGAGCTGGATTCATTCTGATTTTTGTGTTTCACCTTATATTAATGGATGAAGAGCCCCCATTTTTCTTCTACATTAAAATATTTCAACGATAAAAGACAATCTCCTGCATAAAAAGGATACACCGAAGTGTATCCTTTACTATTGATTCCTTATGACTTTTTAAATGACTGTGAATGTTTACACATTATGGATTCACTTTGAAATTCACTTCGGGGTACTTCTCTCCTAGCTGCTGTAATGTATCTTCATCCTTACCTTTGATATAACGATCAAAAAATGCAAGCGTGAATTCGTTGATTAATCGATGATTGTACCTCGCATCTTCACCTTCTGCACGTATCATAGATCCATATAAGGTCATATCAGTGAAACTGCTATGTGTTGCATATGGCATGACTAATGACATGCCTCCATTTTCAACACTATTTTCCCAATCTGTAATTACTTTATAGTATCGTTTTTCTACCTCTTCCCGAGGTTCGCCCGTCTGTTCTGCTATCTTCAACCATTCTTCAAGACTATGAGGGATAGTCATAAAGAAAAATGGTTTATCTACACCTTCTTCAGGCACTGTTCCTCCGTACAACCCACCGTCCATGTTAATAGCCGCTTTCACGCGATCATCTTGTTCCAACATCCAAAATGATTTAGCTCCTCCAAAGGAATGTCCGAACATCCCTATGGAATCCATAATTAGCTTCCCTGTGAAACGATCATCTAAATTTCCATTGTTAAGTTGTTCAAGCTGATCAAGTACGAAGGAAGCATCTTCTTTCCATATGGTCATGAAAGTATTCAGATCTTCATCAGATGGTCTAGCCTCAACTGGCATTTTCACCGTTCTCCCATCTGGAAATACAGTTGCCAAAGCATGATACGTATGTTCAATGGAAACGACAATGTAACCATGACTTGCTAGTTCTTCCATTTGAAATGTATTTGAGTTGCGATACACACCCATACCATGAGAGAAGATGAGCACAGGGTATTGACCTTGCTCTAGGGAAACGGTGGCTTCTGGATAAGAGTTTGTTTCGATAAGATTTAGATGACTCATCGATCCTCCAACTGCTTGTGCCAATACTTCTGTCAATTGTTGTGTTAGGTAATGATCAGGATTACCGATTTCTGCTTCAGCTGGATACCATACCTGTACCATCAATTCACGTTTTGCGTCTGGATCATCGCTAAACGTTTCTGCGCGACTCTCATCTATCCAATGATACGTTTCCGTTCCTACTGGATATGTTCCTGTAGGCTCCTCAAATGAAAACATTGGGAATGGATCTTCAACAACTTGTCCGCCAATTAGATCATCAAAATGAGTAAAGTTTATGCGAATGGATTTCCCATTCAAAAAGTCAGGACTATCTGAAACTTGAAAGTGAAGGTGTGGTTGAGTAGATTCTCCTGAATTGCCTACTTGTCCTATTAAATCACCTACTGTAATCTCATCTCCTACATTCACCGCAACTGATCCTTGCTTTAAATGGACATAATAGCTGTATTCATTATTTCCATGATCGATAATCACGTGATTTCCTAATAGCTGTTCACTGTTTAGCTCCCCTGGAACGTTGTCTACAATGCCATCTTCTGCAACTACAATTGTACCGTTTGCTGGTGCGATGACATCTTCTCCAAAGACAAAATAGCTTTCATTGTTTTTGGCATCACCTTCATACGTCCATTCGTCTTCGACGATGATAAAATCATATGCATATCTGTTTAACTCGAAATTGCCGTAATGATGATTGTCTATGGCATTAGCGCCTCCACCGCTTACAAACATTTGTCCTGTAAAAGGAAGTTTAAAGTATGTTTCCGTTCGAATGGCATCTGTATCGGAATGTTGTTCACCAGATAACGGTAAAATATCTTGAACATATTGATTTTTATCAAAGAATATATACAGGACTTTCTTTTCTGATGAATCACTCCATCTATAGGATGATTCTCCGTTTAGCGTCATCGTTTTGCGCAGGTGATATTTCCCCTCCACTCCTTCATTAAGATAGTTTACGACTTCTTTCCAATCTTCATAAGGTATTACATCTTTGAGTTCTGTAGATAACTGAGCGTAGGTCTTTTTGTATTTTCCTTTCAGCATGGCATTTGCAAAATGTATCGGTTTAATAAGTTTCCCTTTAAACATCTCTTCTTTCGTTTGTTGTATTTGATCATCATCGTTACTTTGTATCTCTTCTGCTGCTGAATTGATTGGACTTACTATACTAATAAAAAAAGCGATGATGAGCGATATTGTTAATAAATTCTTTTTATTTAGAACAAACAATTGATTTAACACATACACATCTCCTCAGTTTTATTTTTATATAAGTGGAATGAACTTTTTCAATCAACTTATTTTGAACTAAAAGTTGGTTACAAATCAGATCTATAAAAGAATTACATGGCAACCTCCTCCTTTATGTGATATAAAACTATAATAATCGTTTGTATAATACAATTCTATAGACTATTGTCCAGTTTTTTCCTTAACTATGGTCTAGTCATTGAATTAGAGTAATATCAGTGTGTTTTAATAACGAGTATATAGAAGTGAGGGACTGAGAACCATCGATTTATATTACAATTGTGGGTTTAACCTTACAATTCTGTCATGTCATGTCTCGATGAAAAATGTTAACAATATGCCTTTATAAAAAAAGCTGTTCGCCAGCAGGATGTTTACAATCTGCTAGACGAACAGCAATCTTCTTTAACCTCTACCTCTTCCCCTTCTACCCGTATTTCTACTGTTTGCACTATTTCGCTTGTTGTTACGGTTTTGTTTGCGATCTTGAGAAGATTTAGATGTCGTGTTATGTTGATTTGACTTACTTTTTCGTGCGTTTGTTTTTGTTTTTGATGGCGATGTACGTTTTGTTCCACTGTTGTTTGGTTTATTTTTATGAAATGACTTGGATTTATCTCCAGCTGTTTTTCTCGGCTTACGGTCTGCCTTCTCTCTGTCTTCATTGGCGTCGTTTTGCTTGTTTTTGCGCTTCATGTTTTGTTTGATGGCCGTTTCAATTTCTTTTAAACGGTGTCGATCTCTTGAAGTTGCAAGTGTAATTGCGACCCCTTTTTCCCCTGCTCTTCCTGTTCTTCCGATGCGATGAATATATCCTTCCGTGTCCTGTGGCATGTCATAGTTGAAAACGGTAGTTACACCTTCCACATCGAGCCCTCTAGCTGCCACATCCGTTGCTACCAGTAGTTGTATTTTCATTTCACGGAAGCTTTTCATGACTTTTTCTCTTTTTGCCTGAGAAAGATCACCGTGTATCGTATCCACTAAGTATCCTTCTTCAAGCAAGGCTTCATATAGTGTCTGTGCTCTTCGCTTTGTTCTACAAAAGATGATGGCCAAAAATGGACGATATTCATCAATAAGATGACGAAGTGTTTGTTGTTTGGCTCTGTCTGTTGTTTCTACGACAATTTGACTAATTTGCTTTAATGTTACTTGCTTGTCTTGGGCCTGAATATGAATGTGTGCAGGTTTCTTCATGTAGCGCTCTGCCAGTGTACGAATTTGCGCTGGAATGGTTGCTGAAAACAGCATGGTTTGCCTTTTATCTGATGTATGTTGAATGATTTGTTCTACTTCTGGTAAAAAACCCATATGTAGCATCTGATCCGCTTCATCTAACACGAGTGTTTGCACTTTATACAAATGTATCGTTTCTCTTCGAAGGTGATCCAGTAATCTTCCAGGTGTAGCAATGATGATTTGTGCTCCACCCTCTAATTTACGAAGTTGTTTCTCTACATCTTGTCCACCATAAATCGCTAACACTTTTATTTTCTCTTGAAAAGCAGCATATTTTTTGCACTCTGCTGTAATTTGTAAGGCAAGTTCTCTCGTTGGTGCGACGATAAGCGCTTGCGGTTGTTTAGATGATACATCTATTTTCTGTAAAATAGGCAATACAAAAGCTAATGTTTTTCCCGTCCCCGTTTGTGCTTGTGCAATAATATCGTTGCCTTCTAAGGCTAATGGTATACTTTCTTTTTGCACAGGAGTGGGCTCAATTAGCGCATTTGCCTTCAATTGTTCATGTAGTTCAGTTTGAATGCCTAAGTTTTTAAATGTGCTCATGTTGACACCTCTTTCTTTTTCCATTCCTTCATCATATCATGTGTGAGATGAAAGTACGATATACAATTTGAAAAATAATGTGAATAACCGTACTTCTTGTTAGTTCAGGTTCACAAAGCTATTCTTTGTTAATTTTTTTGATTTGTTAACTTATTGTGGTCAGATAAAAATGCATGTAGCTTATTTCATAATGCTTTCGTGTCAATCCAAATACCTATTTAGTGAAAGAGGTTAGTTTGTTTATACTATTTATGATGTAAACTATTGTTTTATATATTTAGATTTAATATAATCTTTTCATGCATGTTAAATTAAAATATGTATTTTATGCATTTCAAACACATTTAAAGAGGTGAGGATAGTGAAGAAAGGTATTATTTTTGGTTTTATTTTGATGTTGAGTATCGTGTTAACTGCATGTGGTGGTAGCGAGGGTGTGTCCGTACAAGATGATTTAATATCTTTTGTGAATGATGGTATGGCCAAGTATGAAGAGGAACAAAGTGAAAATTTGGAAAAATTTGAGCAATCTACTGGGAGTGCTTTAGTATTAACAGATGAAGAATTTACTGAACTTAAAAAAGTACATGATGATATTATTTCACTTTTAGACAATATTGAAGTACCTGAGACCGATGAAGTAAAGAGTTTACATAAGAAATATGTTGAATTCTCTAAAAATACATTATCCGTTTCACTCGGTGTATTTGAGAGTTTTAAAAATGGAGATAAAGAAAAAGTTAAAGCTGAAACAAAATTAATGAATACATTAAGACAAGACTTATTTAACTTTATGACAGAGTTAAACATGTTAGCGGAAGAGCATGATGTATTTATTGAACAAGTAGTAGATGGAAATGCACACTTGAAAGCTTATAAAAAATAGCGAAGATAACATGACTTTTTTGTAAGACAATGCTATCCCCAGTTGGGGATTTTTTTATTTTTCAAGTTATGGTGTCTGAGGTAAAATATAATTAATTTACTGGTATATTATAGTTATTAGTAAAAATTATTTCATAAAACTTATTATTTAGATCTAAATACCTATTTGATTATATTATCTGGTCTCATTATACTATTTTTTATATAAACTATTGATTTAATATGTTTCGATCTAATATAATCATTTCATGCATATTAAATTGTTTTTTAAAGTGTGGGCTGTAGAGGATGAGGTGCATAGAGAGAGAACGTCATCTCAAGCATGATCGTGCTTAAATTAAAATATGTATAACAAACACATTTATAGGGGTGAGCATAGTGAAGAAAGGTCTAATTTTTGGTTTTATTTTAATGTTGAGTATCGTATTAACTGCATGTGGTGGTAGCGACGAGGTGTCTGTACAAGATGATTTAATATCTTTTGTGAATGAGGCGGCTAAGATTGATAAGGAACATGTGGAGAGTTCTGCTAAATTAGAAAACTTAATGGAACCAGTTCTAGCTACAGGTGTTTTTGATATAACAGAGGAAGAATACGATGACCTTGTCAAAACACTGGAAGAAATGATTTCATCACTCGATAATTTGTCAGAGCCTGAGACAGAAGAAGTAAAGAGTTTATACAACCAACATGTTGACTCTTCTAAAAAAATATTTACAGCTACACTAGGTATTTTTGAAGCAATGAAAAATGGAGATATGGTAAAAGTTACTGAAGAAACAGTAGTGATGACAGAAGCTACAAGTGAACTTTTAGATACGACATTGAAACTGAATACTTTAGCTGCAGAACATGATGTAATATTAGAGTTAGACGAATTAGGTGTAATAACGAAAGCTTCTAAAAAATAATTTAAACTACATTATTTTAAGGATACTATCCCCTTTTTAGGGGATTTTTTATGATTGTAACATAGTAGTGTGTGAAATGAATACAGTGAATCTGAATACCTATTTGAGAATATTTAGTAGTCATTAAATACTAAAATGTGTATAAAATATTGTTTAATTTATATACATTTAATATAATCATTTATGTACACTGTACCCATTTTTAAGTAATTAGATTAAATACATTTATAGGAGTGAGCATGGTGAAGAAAGGTTTTATTTTTGGTTTTATTTTAATGTTGAGTATGGTTTTAAGTGCATGTAATGGTGGGGTTTCCATCCAAGATGATTTGATATCTTTTGTAAATGACGGTATAGGAAAAGCTTCTGAGGAACAAAAAGAAAATCTAAAACAAATAGAAACTATGCAAAGCATTATAGAAGAGGTAAATGCTGGTACTATGGAGATAACAGAAGAACAATATGTAGAATTCGAACAAATAGCAAGTGAGGTTATTTCGTCTTTAGATAGTATACCAGTACCAGAAACAGAAGAGGTAAAAAACTTGCGTGAGGAGTATATTGAAATCACGAAGAAAGTATATTTTTCTACAGTAGGTATGGTGGAAGCAATAAAAAATGAAGATCAAGAAAAAATGTCAGAAGAAACAATGGTAGCGACGTCAGAAGCGATGAAAATAATTAGCTGGTTCTCAGAATTGAATAAGTTAGCGGAAGAAAATGAAGTATTGATCGAACAAAAAATGGTAGATGGATTAGGTACAATGACAGCTACTAAAAAATAATGTAAGCTGTATTATTTTAACGACACTATCCCCTTTTTAGGGGATTTTTTTATGATTGTACTATTTGTATCTTGTTCAGACTATTAAAATACATTTAATAAAATTATTGCTAAATTATGTATAATATGATATGAATATAGTATCTGAATAATTTATAGTTTGCTAGATAAGTTGAATTAGCTTGTTCAACCAACGTATTACCGATATGTTTAAGATGGGAAAATCTCTGTGAAATTAGTTGGTTATGAACTATAACACTTTAATTATTCAGAATATTCAAATTAAATTTAAAATCGAAAGGGGAATTTGTTATGTTTCATCATTTTAATCGTGTTAAGTTGAAAGCGCTTTTATGCTTGCTGGTATTGGCTCTACTATTTTCATTCCCATGGCCTTTACCTTCCATGGCAGCAACCGACACTTACACACTAGAAGCAAAGGAAACGATGTCATTAGATGTGGATTTTTCTCTATACGATTCTACTGATTTTTTAAGTATTATGCCACCTGGACAAAATGGATTTGTGAACACAGGAGATTTTCTCAAATATCAAATTTCAAAGAAATATCCAGATCATTTTAATGATCAGACAGCGATGTATAATAACTTAGCCGCTCGAGAAAGTGTAACAGAATCTGAGCTGCTGCAATATTTCAAAGTAGCTGCTATCGAAAATGAAGTGAGGTTTGAGGAAGAATATTCGCCAAAATCTGGTGTCGTTATTAAAAGAGATATTTATGGGGTCCCTCATATCTTCGGTAACACGAGAGAAGCAACATTGTATGGTATCGGTTATGCTACAGCGGAAGATCGCTTATTCTTAATGGACGTATTACGAAATTTAGGTAGAGGTAAATTGACAGAGTTTCTTGGCTCTAGTGAAAGTAATGAAGCACTCGATCGAGAACAATTGAGAAATGCACCATACAAAGAAGAAGAATTAACTGCACAGATAAATGCTATCTGTAGTCAAGGTGCAGACGGGAAACAAGCTTGTGCGGACATGGATGCTTATACCGCAGGGGTAAATGCTTATATTGATATAGCAAGAAGGAAATTAGGAAAACGACCAGTAGAATATGTCTCCATGTTCAAAAAACCACAACCGTGGAAAAATGAAGATGCTGTTGCCATCGCCTCTTTTATTGGTGGAGTGTTTGGTAAAGGTGGAGGAAATGAGGTCGCAAGTGGACTATTTTTATCTTCTCTCCAACAAAAATATGGAGAGAGCAAAGGTTTACAAATGTGGGAAGATTTTCGCTTTGCTAACGATGATGAAGCACCCGTTGTCACTTCTACCTCCTTCCCCTATCAAGCAGATATGGCACAAATTAATCCATCATCTACTGCTTTGTTAGATGTACCACTCTCTGCACTAGAGATGCAACAACAGATGAATGCTCGGAAAGGCATTCAAGCGGACGGGCCTTTTGGTCCAATGAATATTGCTATTCCTGATGAAATGAGCAACGCACTCCTCGTTGCTGGTGAACATACATCAAAAGGTGTTCCTATCGCCGTATTCGGTCCACAAACTAGTTATTATAGCCCACAGCTATTAATGGAGTTTGCTGCAAAAGGACCTGGTATAGAAGCACGAGGTGTTGGATTTGCAGGTATTAACTTTTATGTGCAAATGGGAAGAGGAAAAGACTATGCATGGTCTGCGACTTCTTCTCAGGCAGATAATGTGGATCAATGGATTGTGAAGTTATGTGAACCGAATGGTTCCTCCCCTACTCTACAATCTACGCATTATGAGTACAACAATCAATGTATGCCGATGGATCAATTCAATCATTCACAAGTAGCGACGTTGCTAGCTGGACAACCAGAAGTTGAAGTTGCTGACCAACATATGCAGCTCAATATTAACGTACAGCGCACCATTTATGGTCCTGTCGTTGGTAGAGGTACAGTGGATGGAGAGCCTGTGGCTATCACGAATCAACGTTCTACTTATGGCAATGAACTCAGTAGTATATTTGGCTTCATGAAAATCAATGATCCCGATTTCATGGCTGGTGGAACTCAGGCATTTTTACAAGCATTTGATCAAGTGGACTATACATTTAACTGGTTTTATGTTGACAACAAAGATATTGCTTATAAGCATAGTGGTTTAGTTCCCATTCGTGATCCAAGGAGTCATCCTGATTTGCCAACTTGGGGAACGGGAGAATATGATTGGGTTTCTTATTTAACACCGGAACAACAACCACAAGAAGTGAATCCTAGTCAAGGTTACTTCGTTTCTTGGAATAATAAGCAGGCCAAAGATTTTAGAGCTGCGGATCATAACTTTAGCTTTGGTCCTGTGCATCGTTCGGATTTGCTAGAGAAGAAAATACAAGCAGCGATTGATGCTGGCCAGCCATTAGATCGGGCAGATGTACTTAATGTTACTATAGACGCTTCCACAGCGGATTTAAAAGCGCAAGAAGTGCTGCCTTATGTGCTAGAAGTGCTCGGCCCAACAGCACCGAATAACGATAATCAACTGCAATTGATGCGGAATTATTTAGCAGACTGGGTTGCATCAGGCGGTCATCGTAGAGATGTTGCACCGCGAGATGGTTTATATGATCATGATGTAGCTGTTGCTATCGCTGATGCATCATTTGAGCCTATGCTGAAAGCAGCTTTTTCCAGTGTGTTGAACGGCACGATCCTACCGTTTACTTTTGTAGATTCTCCTACTAATCGAGTTGGATCCGCTTTCCAACAAGGTCTTTATGGTCACTTGCAAAAAGACTTGCGACAAGTGTTAGGGAAAGAGGTTGCTAATACCTGGAATCAAACATATTGCGGAAATGGCAATTTGAATACATGCAAACAGTTACTATGGGGTGCATTAGATCAGGCCGCAGATACATTAACATCACAATACGGCTCCAGTTCTCCACATGCATGGAAATACAACGCTGACCGAGATGATATCATTTACTCCGAGTTAGGTGCACTCGCTCCGCCTGTTTTAGAATGGGTGAACCGACCTACGTTCCAACAAATTGTACAGGTAGGGGTTCCCCTCCCTTAAGTATTTATCGTTAATAAAAAGAGTCTATCTCCTATCGTTTCCATTTCAGGAATGCTTCACGATATGTCAGATAGACTCTTTTCTCTTTTATTTTAATTTATAACATTATCATAATGATAGGATTAATTTTTAGTTTCCGCTAAGCTTGTTTGCTTTTTCAAGCGCACGATTAATTTCACTGGCCGCTTGATCTAAAGCTTGTTGTGGATCTGCACCTTGGTATAAACTTTCCATTGCACTTACCACTTTTTGACGTGCTTCAGGGAATACAGAGATTAATGCCCCTTGTGTTGCTGTAGAAGATTTAGTTTCACGTAATTGATTTACTGTAACTTTTAATTGTGGGTACGCTTCCCATACTTCTTTTACTACATCTAAGTCATAAGCAGCAGGGTTGATGGCGAAATAACCCGTTTGTAAATGCCAGTCTGCTTGAACTTCTGCAGAAGAAACATATTTCATGAAGTCCCATGCTCCTTGTTGAATCTCTTCGTCTAATCCGCTAGACATCCAAAGCGATGCACCACCGATGATGACGCCTTCTCTCTCTTTTCCATCTGGTATAGGTAAGTAAGATACGCCAACTTCAAATTCTGCACTATCTACCATGGCTTTTACACCTGCAGAGGAGTCTAAGTACATTGCCGTTTTACCAGAAAGGAATGCAGCGCGAATGTCATCCCAGCTCGTACCACTGTTGTAATATGTTCCGTCATTGTACATATCACTAATTAAAGTAAATACATTTAATCCTTCATCTTGATTGAAAGTCACTTCCTGTGCCGATGCAGTTCTTCCGTTATCATTATCTACGAAATGCCCACCTTGAACCGCCACTAATTGCTCAAAAAACCAACCATAGTTAAGAACGGAAAATCCATATTGTGTTGTGTTGCTTCCATCTTGAATCGTTAACTTTTGAGATGCTTCTTTTAATGCACTGTAAGTCATAGGAGGGTTTTCAGCATCTAATCCTGCTGCTGTAAAAGCATCTTTATTATAAATAAGAACAGGAGTAGAGGAATTGAACGGCATAGAATATTGTGTGCCATCTACATTATAGTAGTTAGAGATGTTTTTTTCCCATTGGTTAATATCATAACTATCAGCATCAATGAACTTTTGAACGGGTTGAATGTTTCCGCTCTCTACCATGTACTTTGTTCCAACTTCAAATGTCTGCATGATCGCAGGTGCATCGGATGTTCCTGCTACCGTATTGAATTTAGTTAATGCTTCCTCATAAGAACCTTGGAAAATAGCTACGACTTCGTAATCAGACTGGGAAGCGTTGTAGTCACTCACGATAGTAGTTAACGTTTCTTCTAAGTTCCCCCCCATCGCATGCCAAAACACAACTTCTGTCTTTCCAGACTCTGTATCTTCTTTTGTTTCTGTCGCATCGTTGCTTGACGTTTGCTCTGCATTGGTGTCTTCTGTTGTATCGTTGTTATCACTATCTGACTCGCTTGAACATGCAGTAATCAATAATACGAACATCAACATAAACGTGAACATTTTTTTCATGGTAAAATACCACTCCTTTATTGATGGTAAAATTATTTTATAGCACCTTGTGTTAATCCTTTTTGCAATCTCTTCTGACTCATGTACAACAACAGTAGCGTTGGAATGATGATAATAACAACAGCAGCCATGACGATACCCCATTCACTTGCTACTTCTTGTGACTGCAATTGCTTAATTCCAATTTGCACCGTTCTTACCTTCTCATCATTTGTAATTAACAATGGCCATAAATACATATTCCATGTCGTTAAAAAGCTGTAAATCGCTAATGTGATTAAACTTGATTTTGAAACAGGCAATACAATGTGGAAGAAAAAACGAAATCTTCCCACTCCAGAAACTTGTGCGGCTTCGTGCAGTTCTTTCGGAATCGTTTTAAAGTGTTGTCTCAACAAGAACGTACCAAAAGCAAGTGCGAAAAATGGTATCGTTAAACCAGCATAACTATTTAGCCAACCTAGATTTTGCACGGTAAAAAAGTTCGGTATCATCGTCGCTTCCCAAGGGATCATCATCGTAGATATAAATAAAAAGAAAATGATGTCACGGCCTTTGAAAGGGATAAACACAAATGCATATGCAGCCAGACTGGAAACGATAAGCTGCCCAATGGTAACGGTAATGGAAACAACAAAACTATTCGTTAAGTATTTAAATAATGGTACTTGCTCAAATGCTTTTTGATAATTACTGAAGTTAAACTCACTCGGCCATAAGTTACCTTCTAGTACTTCACCACTCTGCATGAAACTAATAAGGAATGCATATACAATCGGAAACATCATGACGATAGTGAAAAAGATTAACAATGCATAAAGTGATATTTTTTTGAATGGTATCATTGATAGTGCACCCGTCTTTCACCAATTTTGAATTGTAAGATGGTCACAAACAAAATACAGAAAAATAACAGCACAGCTTGTGCACTTGCTAACCCAACATCGTAATTAATGAATGCATCCTTATATATTGCATATACAATGACGTTTGTGGACTCCATAGGCCCACCACCTGTCAAAATGTCAATTTGTCCAAACGATTGAAAAGCACCAATGATACTAACGGTAACCACAAAAAATAGTGTCGGTGATAACATAGGCAACGTGATGTTTCGAAGTTTGTACCACGTACCCACCCCAGCAATTCTAGCGTTTTCGTATAATCTCTCATCGATGTTTTGCAATCCACCTAGTAGGATCAAAAATGAAAAACCGGTGTTCATCCAGATAGTAGATATCGCTACAGAAATGAGCGCATAATCTGGATCTAACAACCATTGTAGTTCTGGTAAATGTATGGCAGATAGTATTTTGTTGAATATACCAATGGCCGGATTATACATGAGCATCCAGATTACAGAAGATGCAGCAACACTCATACCAATCGTAGAAGAAAACATCGTTCGAAAGAAACCGATACCTTTGACATTTTCGTTAGCTAATAGTGCAAGAATAAGAGCGAGTACAATGCCCACAGGTACGGTATAAAGTACAAATAACAATGTTGCCTTTATACTCGTCATAAAACTAGGTGACTCAAACAAATACATAAAATTTTCTAATCCTACATACTGCACTGGATTTCCTTGTGTATCCGTCCAAAACAAACTCAAATATAATGTTTTAAACATCGGATAAAACAGAAAGATTCCAAACAATAAAATAGATGGTAGTAAATAAAGCATCCCTGCACCGAATGAAGAGCGAGTTATTCTTTTCTTGTTTATCTTTCGCTTCATAAGAGCTTCTCCTTCGGTAATGCATCTTTAACTTGATAGGACGATACAGCTTTTTTCTTACTTTGAAACATGGTTTGACCATGTTCATCAAATAGATGTATGTGATGTGATTCGATGGATAATGGTACTTTTTCTCCTATTTGAATATCCCACTGACCGTTGAGTTTAGCTAACCATTGATTTTTTTCATCGATGGCAAAGGTGAGCAAGGTCTCTGTACCTAAAATTTCAACATTTACGATTTCCCCTGTAAATAAATAATCATTTTCACTTGCCAATGTAATATCTTCGGCTCTAACTCCTATTTTTGCATAGGAAGCTGTAGGATCTACATCATGAGGCAATGGAATAGTAATATGATCCGATAGGACACAGGTATGGTCTATTACTTTCATGTTAGCTACGTTCATCGGTGGTGCACCAATAAATGTCGCAACAAATTCGTTGTTTGGTTGGTTGTAAATTTCAAGCGGTTTACCAACTTGTTGAATTTGTCCGTGATTTAAAATCATCATCCGATCCGCCATCGTCATGGCTTCCGTTTGATCATGTGTGACATACACCATCGTGATACCTAACAATCTTTGTAGCTGCCTCAATTCAGATCTCATTTTAGTACGTAACTTAGCATCTAAATTAGATAATGGTTCGTCCATTAAACAAATAGGAGATTGCGTTACAATGGCTCTAGCCAGTGCGACTCTCTGTCGCTGACCACCAGATAGCGCTTTCGGTTTTCGCTGCAAATATGGTGTTAATCCTAACATTTCAGCCGCTTCATCACATCTTTTTTTCTGTTCACTTTTACTTAGCTTTTGTTTGTATAAACCAAAAGTGATGTTCTTTTCTACGGTCATATGAGGATACAGCGCGTAATTCTGGAACACCATGGATAAGTTTCGTTCATGAGGTAACAACGATGTTGCTTTGTTGCCGTTAATGAATAAATCACCCTCTGTAATGTCTTCTAATCCCGCAATCATACGAAGCATGGTGCTTTTTCCACAACCGGATGGACCGACAAGAACGAAGAACTCTCCTTCTTGAATCTCTACATTAATATCTTCTACTACTTTTGTTTTACCATCGTAAGATTTTATAATGTTTACTAAATGAATGGCACTCACGAAGGGACCTCCTTTTATAACAACTCTTCTTTTATCTGTATGCTTATCCTTTTTGCCTGTATGACATTCCCCTTATTTTTCCCTCCACATCATTGTGATTTGTTTGTTACTTTTTTAATATGATGTAAATGTGCTCATCATTCATACAGTATGTATTATTTTTTTTAACGTAATATCAATGTAAATGAAGAAGTTTGTAAAAATTAAAATGATTTTCATTAAAAAATACTATAAATAATTAATGTTGTTAATTATTTATAGTATTAATGAAATAGATGTCGGTTTTTTCAAAGATAAGCATCATACCCATATCCTTTACATGAATGAACATTAATCTCGTCGAATAGTGTGAGCAATGGTAGGTTAAATGTAGCGACACCCCTCGAATTTTGCGCTTGCCCAGGAAATATAGGTATACACCGTTGTACTTTTTATCACCTTTATACCCATGAATTGCAATGCATCATGTTAAAACTCTATTTTTTTAGATGCTAATAGTTTGAAAGCATGAGGTTTTTCCATCCTATGTGGGATGAAAGAGGGCCCGTTATGATATTCATGGTGTTGTTTTGCATCTTTTATCGTACTTTTTTGCTTTTGAAGTGTAGTTGAAACTTTAGAAACGTTATGATTCATGGTCAGGTACTCCTTTCTACTTATTACAACTAAACATAAGGTGGAGAAATTTCAACATCATCACCTTTACGCCTGGCTACTGAGGTGTAAACTTGCATTCTATCATTTCTTCATATTATTTAAAAACATATGTAGCGTATGAAGAAGCACTTTATTTTGCATATAAACGAATTCTAAAATAATGTTAGGATCGTAATCTGGTTCGTATTCTGCCTCTACTAAGAAATGTATCGTCATCACATATTGGTTCCCTATCGGTAGACAGACGATCTTTTCCACTTGATCGTATGCTGTTATATTTTCAAGTAAGATAGACTGCTGGCGATGTAAAGCATCCATCATATAATTACTATCTTGATTCATCTGCTGTAAAGATTCACAGGGCGTATCCCCAGCACAACCAACAAGCAGCATGAACTGCTTCTCTTCATCGTAACGATATAAAGTTGCGCCTATAGCAGTACTTAACAAGACGATCGGTTGAGGTACGTAGTCTTCTGTAGTAACCGTTCCTGATTTTAGTTGATGAATTAATATAGATAAAATACGATCAAAGGAAAGCTCTGGTGTCATCAGGGAAGTGACAAATCGATAGTAAGCTTGATGCTCTTCTCCTTTTTTAATATATTGCTCCATATGATGGGGAGTTTGATTGAGCTCTAAATAACTTTTAAATATGTTGGATAATTGTGCTCTTATATAGTAAAAGGCTTCTTCTGATGAAGAAAACGCACATATATTTCTTCTGAAATTTGCACTTACTTCATCAATGAAATCCACAATACTACCATGGAGTCGGTCCGATGACTGCTGGTATAGGAACCATGTTTCTTGCACAATCAGTGTGATAATCGGTTTGCGGAGTGCTTTCGCTTGTCTGTATTCTGCACGGGTGATACTGATCCCATTTTCCGAAATGTTTGCACCGCTGCGGTTTCCGATGATCAGGATAACAATGTCTGCTTTGCTAACCGCTTGTAGGCAACTTTTCACGATATCCTCATGTGACCAGTCAAATGTAATGGATTCCGACATGATGACAGTGTGTCCAAGATGGTTTTCTATTTGATTACCCAGCGTTTGACGTACGAAATACAAGTCTTTTATCGTGGAGCTGATAAAAAGATTCAACATCGAAACCGACTCCTTGTAGTATGATATGAGATAGATTATTTTCTCGGTTTTCATTTTTACTTGCACTCTTTTTTGTCGGTGAAGGCATGGATAACGTTTTTTGTTCCGCTGTGGATTCCTACTGCATTTGCAGCTAGTAAAATGCCAATAACAAGTCCTTTTAAGGTGAATTCAATCATAGATAGTGAAGAGGCAATGCCGAGGATAAGCGCGAAGATAGGTAGTAACTTAGCTGGAATGCCTTGCTTACCTAAAATCCAAACGATAAACATAATCGCAGGAATAAGTGAAGTTTCATAAAGGGTGATGTCAATAATCATCGTAAGTCCCCCCTTCCTTACCATGTCACTACGTTAAACTTAGCAATGTTTTCATCGTAGATAATGCGGATTCTCCACTGCATTCTGCTTGTTCATATGATTCTTGTTTCATACACTGTATAAATTGATCTACCACGCCAGAATGTAAGCCCTGATCTTGACGAATGGCGAGGTTGACTTGTTCTTCGATGACTTGTCCGTCATGCAAATGAATGCGCAAGCTATTCATCGATTCACCAAAAATTAAGTTGCCTTTTGTCCCATAGAACACCGTGCGATGATCTTGCAGTGGATTGCTCCAGCTTACACTAATGCTGCCTATCGCTCCCTTTTTCATTTTGGCGATGATAACGGCGTTATCTTCAACTTCTACTTGCTCTCTTTGGTGGTGTGTATACGTACTTACCTGCTCCATTTCATCTTCAAGTAACCAGTGAATGATATCAATTTTGTGTATACCAAGATCACCGAGCACACCGAAATATGCAAATTTCTCTCGTAAAAACCAACTGTCCTCCCCTTCTATACTCCAGTGCTCAGGACCTCCGTGATGAAAGTTCGTAGTGAATTGTGTGATGTTTCCTATGATGTCAGATTGCAATATTTCTTTTGCTTTCTGATAGACGGGATGTAGTCTTTGATTGTGAGCAACAAGAAAGATTTTGTTTTGTTTTTTTGCTTCTTTTACCATGCGTTCACAATCTTCCATTGTGGTAGCCATCGGTTTTTCAAGCAAAACATGCTTGCCGGCTTGAAGGGAATGCATGCTGTGTGTAGCGTGAAACTGATTCGGTGTGCAAATGATGACACCATCTAATTGGGGGTGGGCTAACATCGGTTGAATCGATTCATATAGGTGTGGTACGTGGTAAGTGGAGGCAATTTCCGCTGCTCTAGCGGCTTTCGTGTCACATAATGCGAAAAGATGAACGTCAGGGTGTTCGTATAGTTCTGGGATATGCCTTGTCTGAGCAATTTTCCCACATCCGATCACACCGATATTGAACTTTTGTTGCAAGGTTATCAACTCACTTTAATTTTAATTTATGGTGCTTGATGATCCGCGGCTTGCTTATGTTGTTATTCGTGTTACTGCGCTGTATCGGGCTCGATGATCGTCATCATTTGATCACCAGCAACGTCCTGCATGGTTTGCACTCTTCCGCTTGGCCATTCAATGGTGAGTTGATCTACTTGTGTGTGACTGCCTAACCCAAAGTGAATTCGCGGATCACTTTGCGCTCCATGAGAGCTTGCCCCATCTCTTTGTATGACTGTAGTCACACCATTTACTTCTAATGTTACTTTTGCTCCGACTGCATCCGCATTACTAGGATACGTTCCAATTAAGTCAAGTTTTATCCAGTGGTTTCCTGTTTCATTTTTGTTAATATATAAATTCGGTGTTGCTGCTTGATTAGCAAAAATGAGGTCGAGCATTCCGTTGTTCAAGACATCCAACTCTGCTACCCCTCTACTATCACTATCGAAGGTAATTCCAACTTCTTCTGCAATGTTGGTAAAGGAAGACCCGTCATTCCAAAACAAAAATGATTTCTCATAACCAGATAAACTTTTATCTTGAAAAGGAATCCAGTTTTTTGCGTCTTCTACAATCTTACCAGGTGTCGTTGCCAGTGTACCTAAATCGAACCAGTAGTCATGTTTTTTACTAGCAGATAAAAAACCAGTAGCCACGCTTAAGCTATATTCTCCACTGTTATCGACATCAAAAAAATGCGCTCCCCACGAAAAGTCAGCAAGATGTACTCCCATTTCAGGTGCTCTGTCGATATACCGTCCCTCTTCGTCTATGTGCCATAGCTGATTTCCTTCTAAAATATACAGTGGTTTACTCACATTACTGACATACATCGCTAAATCTCCGTTATGAAATACATCGGCAAAATCGATATTCATCCCTTTAAACGTATCTTCGCCAATTCCTCTGGATTGCTCCACTTCAACAAAACGTTTTCCTTCTTCATTGATGTACAACGTATCTGGCCCAAAATCATTCGCGTTATAAATATCTGGCCAACCATCATGATTTAAGTCTGCACTGCCTGTTGCCAGCGTCCAGCCACGATCTGCTACGCCGAGTTCTTCTGCGACATCAGTGAATACCCCATTATTGTTTTGTAATAGTAAGTTTTTACCCCCGTTTTCCGCTTTTTCAAAGTCGTTGTGCATAATTTTGGTTGTGGTGAGATTGAACATATCATGTTCTTCGTGAAAATAGGCCCCAATATACAGATCGAGATTTCCGTCACGATTGTAATCCAGTGACATTGCTTTGGAAAAGTTGCCTACTACAGTGTCGATGCCAGAAGCAGTTGTGACATCCGTAAATGTGCCATCTTGATTATTCTCAAACAATTTGCATGCTCCACTCCATGTGCCGACGAACAAGTCAGGAAACGTATCGTTATTGTAATCAAACCATAGCGCGGTTTGTGACACACCGGTCTGATTCACATCGACCACACCTAATGCTTCCCCCACTTCATGAAATGTTCCGTCACCATTGTTGCGATATAATGCGTTGAACGTTCCTCTTTTTGTATTGGTGAAATAGAGATCCACAAAACCATCTTGGTCGTAATCTTCAATATATACTCCGGCCCCCGTAGTAGCTAACCAAGGCATAATATTGTCTACTTTGGAATCGTAAGTTGGTTTTTCATGTAAAAAGGTGAGGTTTGCTTTTTCCGTTTGATCTTCAAAGGAAAATCCATAGTCTCTGCCTTCTCCCTGTGAAGGTGAACAAGCGCTAACTACTAAAACAAAACATAAGATGATACTGCATTTTACCCATGATTGAACGCTCATGATTGATTCATCTCCTTTTTGCATATCCAGTTTGTTAATTTGCTTCACTTAAACGGGCTCTCACTTGATCTAACCACGTTAAATAAAGTTGCTGTTTGGATTGGTGGTACAATTGATCGTATACGTCATCTATAATGGTAAGCCATTGTTGTATCTTTTTCTCGGTGGTATCAGTTAAATGGGATATAGTGGAGGGAAAATCTGGGGTTTGTAACTTCCTTGCCTGCAAGCCAAAGGCAAGCCCTTGGCTGTAAGCAGGCAGAAGGTGTGCTGGTATGGAAGCACGGGTTTGGAAAATCCATGGAAGTCGGTCAAAACAACTATATGCGGCGGCTAGTCCAACACCACTCATGATATCAGCATGAAACCGGCGATGAAACATCGGTAGTGCTTGTATAATCCGTTGGATATGAAATTGATGTTGGAACCATAAACATCTTCCCAGTCCTTGGTAGCAAACTCGTTCATGATCTGGACCGAAAGCAGCGTACTTTTTGACTATGTCTTGTAATGGAGTTTGAAATAAACTAGTATGAAATCCAACGCCATCAAAGACGATCGATTGGTATACGGGATGAAGATGTAAGAGCCATTTACGATAACCCTCGGTACGAAAACGATACCTTACGAAGAGCCACCAACCTAAACCAACGTAATATTGATACAAATAGGCAGGGGATAACGCATGGATATGATGTTCAAAAACCTTCTTCTCGCTTCTCTTGTATAATGTTCTAGCTCCTAATCCCATTCCCATTCCTTCATATGCAAAACCACGAAAGAAAACATCGTACTGCGCATTCACTTTTCTTTTTGTTTGTTCCATGTCTAACTTAGGCTGTAAAACGGAATGGTAGCCATACAGAAAAGCTTGCAGTATGGTTTCAAATCGTGTTACAAAAATAGGGTCAGAGCTATGTTTAAGGATGGTCACCTTCTTTTTCACTTTCGACTCTTTTTGATGAAGCCACCGCCATAGCATTACCCTTTACCTTTTTCTTCTACTGCATGTACTAAATCGGCAAGCGTTTCTAAATTAGCGAGTTCTTTTTCTTCCATTCTAACGCCAAAATTTCTTTCTAGATGCACCGCTAATTCTAGTGCACTTAATGAATCTACACCCCAATCTTCTAGTGGTTTTTGTAGACTTTCTTCTATTTGATCTGTTTCAGGCATTTCGCCTTCCCCTGTCACTTCCATCGTGATCTCAATAAGTTTGATTTTTACTTCATTCATATCTAGCATGATAGGGACACTCCTTTTTATTTTTAGTACATGCCTCCATCTACTACGAGCGTAGATCCTGTCGTGTAAGAGGCTGCATCAGATAACGTATATAGGACACTTTGTGCAATTTCTTGTGGCAAACCAAGTCTACGTAGGGGTATATCTCTTTGCATTTTCTTTTTCACTTTATCTTGAATGTCTTTTAGCATGTCCGTTTCGATATAACCAGGGGCGATCGCATTGATCCTAACGCCCATTGGACCTATTTCTTTAGCTAATGACTTCGTGAAACCGATCACCCCTGCTTTTGCTGAAGCATAATTGACTTGACCAGCTTGTCCACTAATACCAGATATAGATGCGATGTTGACGATATTTCCTTGTGTCTTCGTTAGAACGGGAATGAGTCGTTTGCAAATGGTAAACAACGCTTCTATGCTCACTTGGTATACTTGCTGCCAATCTTCAGGATCCATTTTGTATAAAGGACGATCGCGCAATAATCCGGCATTGTTAATGACATAGTCTATCGGCATCTTTTCCATTTGAGTCATAACATTTTCGATATCTGCTGGTTTGGTAAAATCTGCTTGAATGGCATACACTAGCTCTGTTTTCTCATTACATGTTGCTACTAATGCCTTCGCTGCTTGAACGTCTTTTGCATAAGTGAAATACACACGCGCACCTGCTTTGGCTAGGGCTTGAACAATCGCAGCACCAATACCACGTGAACCTCCTGTGACAATGGCGGTTTTTCCTTCAAAATTCCATATGACTTGACTCATTTCTTGTTCTCCTTTATGTGCAGGATTTAAATATACCAGCAGCCTGAAATCCAGCAAACGCGGGAACGGCTTTCATTGCTGTTTTTACTTTTTTCTCCTTTGTTGCTGTTACAATGGGTAGGTTCAGTTTGGGATCGCTGTTGTTGGAAAATAACGTTTTCGGTACGATTCCACTTTTCATGGCATGAATGAGCAATATCGTTTCAATCATGTTGCAAGCGCCTAACGTATGTCCGGTGTAACCTTTAAATGCTGTGACGTCTGGAATGTGTTGGCCTTGGAATACCGAATGAATTTCTTTGGCTTCATACAAATCCCACATCGGACTTCCTGTGCCGTGAGGGACAATTAAATCAATATTTGCATCTGCAAAACGTTGCACTGCGTCGGTCATGACTTTGCTATATAAGTGTTTACTCACATCGGGCAGTGTCATATGCCATGTATCTTGCGAGAAGCTTCCACCGGCATATTCGCAGTATGGCTCGGCCTGGCGACGCTCAGCATGGGCATGGGATTCCAATATAATCGCTCCTGCTCCATCTCCCAGCACGGAACCGCTGCGCTCCAGATCAAATGGTTTAATTTCTCCTATATGCGACATTGCTCCTCGTTCTTGCAACCATAAATGTTCGGACACGTGGGCATAATCAGAGCAAGCGACGATAGCGACGTCCGTTGTATTGCTGGCAATGAGCTGTCTGCCTAGTTCGAGTGCGTACAACCCTGATGCACAAGCATTGTTGGTGACGTAATTGTGACCATGGATGTCGAAGATATGAGCTAAATAAAATAAATAAGGAAATGTTTGTAATTGATACAGTTGATCTACGTATTCGTCATATGCACGAATAAACGTTTTGTTTTCTCTATGTTGTGCCGAATTGATATCTTCTGTGAGTCGCTCCACATACTTCACCATACCTAAATTCTCATGTCCAATAATAATGGATACAGTACTTTCTTTTGTCAGGTTCAGCTTGGCATCTTCCAATGCCATATGAATCGAAGCAAGTAAATATTGAAAATCACAATCATGCAGTAATCCCCATTCTTCCACTCGTTCCAAGATGTGAGGCTCAAACCATTGTGATAAATCTAATTCCCCGATTTGAAAGCAAGGAAATTGATCTGTTTCATCAAATCCAATTTGGTAGGGGCGATGGGACATCACTTCTTTCTCTTGTAAAACAGCGTTCCAAGCTTGTTCGTTGCCGATGCCTCCTGCCGTAAGCATCGACGTTCCTGTTACGATAGCTTTGTTCAAAGGGTTTCGCCTCCTGTTCCATACAGATGGATATGACTTTGTGGTTGCTGGTCTGAAGTAATGTGATATTGTTTCACCTGGCCTTGTTGTATTTGCTCTGCTGCATAAGTTAAAGCAAGAGGAAGATAGCACGGTTTAATGTGAACAGGGTGTATATCTCCTTGGATTTTCTGTTTATCTGCATCGTGATCTGTCCACCATTTTAAGTAGACCGGTGAATCCGTATCGTTTTCTTCTACGACACTGAGCCTTATGGCACTGATGGATTCACATTGAAAAGTGTACGGGATATTTTTTGCATCAAATGATGATGGTGGAAATAAGTTAATCATACAGAGTACGATTTCATCGACGCGATGCTGCTTTAGCATGTCATGTGCATAGTGCACCATGTTGATCCCGTTTCGATCTCCGTCAGATAACGTTACGTTCACTCCTGTCATATGAAATTTTTCTGCTAAATGCCCGCCGATAGCATTAAGTACCGTCTCTGGAAATATACCGGGACTCGTGTTATTTACACCAAATTGCTTGGCTTCCTCATCTAAACTTACAATGGAATGTAAATTGGAAACGGTTGTACCGACGATACAACCGATGCGATCTGGAGGTACAGCAATGTCTTTCTGTAGTGCTTGTTTCACAGCGAGGTATGCATACTTTGCAGCTGTGGACCACTTGTGCAATCCTTTGAATTTCGCATCTTTCAGGTTTTCTGCAATACTGCTATCATAGTATTGCTCCATTTGATTCAAATTTTCTATATGTGACCATGCTTTGTTCTGTTTTGGCATAACGGTACCGTAGCCTGTCATTTTAAATTCAACCATGAAATTTCTCCTTTAAACTTTAAACTGAAATAAATCTTTAATGCATGCGTTGCATAGTAAATAAGACAAATATGCTAACCGTCCGTATTGGAGGATGTACTTAGAACGATAGAGGAGTTAATGCCGCCAAAAGCGTAAGCGTTAGAGAGTACGACATCACTTTCACATCGCATAGGTTGTTGAATGAATTGTATTTCATCACATTGACACTGCTCATCTACTTTTTTTAAATTTGCTGTTTGTGGAAAAAGACCAGTTTCCAACGCCTTTGTGCACATAATGGCTTCGATTGCGCTCGCTGCTCCTAGTGTATGACCAATATGTCCTTTGATCGAACTCATGGCAATTTGATGCTGACTTCCCTCTAATAAATGTTGGATCGCTTTGGATTCCATTCGATCGTTAGCCATCGTTCCTGTACCGTGTGCACTGACGTATTGTATTTGTTCTGGTGAAACGTTTGCCATGGCTAGTGCTTCTCTCATCGCTCTAACTGCACCTTTCGCATTCGGATCTGGTTGCGTAATGTGATGGGCATCGCAGTTAAATCCGTAACCAAGGACATGCGCTTTACTTTTCACTTTTCTTTTTCGGTAATGATCTTCTCTTTCTAATATGAGGACACCTGCACCTTCCCCTAATAACAATCCTTTTCGATCTTGCTGAAAAGGGCTACAATGGTCGTTGGACATCGCACGTAGGCTGCTAAAACCGGTAAAAGCAACCCAAGACATGGCATCTACACCGAGCGCAATCATAATATCTGCATGCCCTGATTGTAGTGCTTCCATACAACGCGCAATAGCGAAATTTCCTGCTGCACATGCGTTCGTAAACGTCCATTTGGGACCTTGCAATGAAATGAGCTGCTCCATGTTATGAATGATGGCATGTGGTCCACCCATCATGGGATTGTCTTTTTCATGACGCAAAGCCTTTTCCAAAGGTTCAATTTCTCCCATGGTCGTTCCCACACATACCCCTACTTTATATTGCTGAAAATCTTCTAACGTTAAATTAGCATCCTGCCATGCTTCTTCTAATGCAGGCATCACGATGTTCGTTGCTCTACCCATTTGTTTCATTTCATGGTCAAAAAAATGTGAAGTTGGAATGTCATCTATTTCACATCCAAACTGATTACGATGCTCACTAACGTCAAAACCACGAATTTTATTTCTACCAGATTGTCCCTCTAGTAGTTGATCCCAAAATGTTTGGGTATCATTGCCGATGGAGGCAACGACACCTGTTCCCGTAATTCCAATATTCACTCATTCCCACTTCCTTTAATATCTGTTTTCCAAATGACACTAATATCCGTTAAATCTTGTGATGGGCGTTGAAACTGTTCCATACCACGGGTAGCAGCTACAAGTTCTAACGCTTGGTCTTGCTGCTTTACTCTCTGTTGTAGCTCCTCATACTGGGGGTACGATTCCAATCCTTCTTCCCACACTTGAATACCTTGTTCTATTTCACCTTTTTTAACTAGTGCGTCACCAAGTGTCGTATAGGCCATCGGCCATAACACCGTCGGTTTATGCTCATACGCTCGCGCTATCGCTACACAAAACTCCAAATCTTGGATAGATTGATCTATTCTTTGCAGTCCGACAGGCCAATACAAGTTGTTAATCCCTCTCGCATAATGTGCCATCCAATCATATGGATTTTGCTCCAATGTTTCATTGAGCGTCTCAATAGATTGGAATGAAATCTGTCCAAGTGAAGCTGTACCGAGGGACGGATCTTGTAAGTAATCCACATATACTAGTGCGATTTGCAATTTCACTGCTGGCAGTGACGTATCTAATTGTTGTAAATGTTCAAGTAGCTGTTCCCCTTCTCCTGCTGCATTCATTTGCATGCGTAGCGCTGTACTATATCCGATGTGGGAAGGGTTATGCTGCACCGCATGTAGTAAGTAAGTTGTATCCCCACTGAGAACTCCGTATGCATAAGCAGCATCAGCACGGATGTCATCTTTAATCGGCAAGGTTGGGGGTTCTATGTCTTTCTGTGTTGTTTGTTCTAGCATTTGAAAAGAATCTCTTTCCTTTTGAAAATCAAGATTAAAGTCAGACCAAGTTACGTCATCCGTGATTTCTGGTAAAGGATAAGGTTTCGTCCATTGCCAGTAACCCCAAATTCCTACTGCCACAATAGCCACTACACTGATCCATATCCATGTCATCCATTTCATGTTTTTTCGTGCTCCTTTCACACCCTTAAATGTAATATTTTTTATAATGTGATGGTGTCATGCCAACTTTTTTTTGGAAAATTCGCCCGAAATGAGTTAGATCCCCATATCCCACGGCATAACAGACACTTGTTACAGATTCATTGGAAAGCAACAATTTTTTTGCTAATAAAATTCGTTCATTAATGAGAAATTCTCGGAATGTGATGCCGAATTTACGCTTAAAAATTTTCGAAAAGTGCCATTTTGATACGTAATTTTGACTTGCCACTTCTTCAAGCGATAAATCATTGTTATACAGATGATCACGAATGTATTGAATTGTTTTTTCCCAATCAATTTCGTCTGTTGATGATGAAATTTCTTTCAATATGGGATCATTCTCTCTCTCATTTTTAATGGAAGCTAAGTAAAATAACATGAATTTCAAAATAAATTGTGTATGCTTGTCCACTTCGGTTACGACATAGACAGGGACAATCGTCATAAGTGATGACAACGTTTCTGTATGCTCTAAGTGGGGCTTTGTGGTAAAAATAAAGAGTGCGTCATACTGATGATGAACGTGTAAAACTTGTTTTTCTACTTCATCTAGAGAGTGTACGACTTGTATATCATCGTTTTCGCTTTCATCCACTAACGTTGTCAACTGTTCTTGCATTTCATCTACCATCCATATAACAATCAACACATTCCCTCCTTCGTTATGGTAGATGTAAAGACAACAGTAGATAAGAAGAAATAGTGAGATATATGTTTACGACTCAGTAGCCAGGCGTAAAGGTATGGAAAATATGAAGTAGATGCATTCATGTGTGCACTCATCCATACGTATCTCTATCTATTATCATAGTCCCATTGTTGTCCTACATCTCGGCTTTCGTTTCCATGATCTTAAGCAAGAGGTTAATAGCCCTACTGGCCTCCTAAACATCATGTTTGAATTGTTTACACCTTTTTCTTTCCTGAAATAATCGCTCCACATACGCTGCTTCCTGCATTGACATGTACGTGAATATCTATATATCCGGCTTGTTCCATAAAATATTTCCAATCTTCACCTGACCAAAAGCCATAGCAAGGGATGGTATGGTCGATAGTGTCCTGTTGTTTCGGTAATAAGCGAAAATGTGGAAGGAGTGAAAAAATAAATTCTTGATGCAGTTGCACTTGATGATCTTGTCTTACACATTCGGAAAGAACAAGCATGCCGTCTTCCTTTAGCAACGCTTGCATATTTGCTAAGGTATCTACGATCTGTTCCGCGCAGTGCATGACGTTTACAGCATATATATAATCAAAAGTGTGGCTCCATTTCGGTGTGGAGTGTTCAATATCGAATTTTCGGGAAGTAAAAGAAACGGAAGGGTATTGCAGTGCAAAGTGTTTTTTCACTTTGTTGGCTAGTGCAGGACTAACGTCTGTAATAGTATATTGGTCAATTGGTTTGGCGTAGGTGATCGCAGATTGCAGCATCGCCGAAGTTGCGGAACCAAATCCAACACCAAGTTCTAACATGTGAATGGGTGTAGCTGTTTCATGTAGGTTACTGAACACATATTCCGCTGTCCCGTAATTATGTACAGCATATAAATGATGGTCATTGCTGAAGTAGTGTTCCCATAACGAGAGACCTTCGTGATGAAATAAAATGTGTTCCGCTTTGACGTTGTTTTGGATAATGGAAATCCAATGTTTAGCGACATAATCAATGAGATCGATGGAAGGTTGAATGTTGAAATGGGAAGGAACGGTTTCTGAGATGGTTTTTTTGTCGAAGAAAGGCAGTGGTGACGGCAGTGTCATCCATTGATCTTCATTCCATGTGAGATATTGTTTGGCTTTCAAGAAGTACAAAGCCCACGCTACATGATGTTCGTAGCGGTGATGACATTGGAGGTGCTGTAAGATTTCGCTTAATGATAAACCGTGTTGGAATTTCTCATTAGATAGACCAGCATCTTGCAACATATGCCAGATCGTATGCGCTGTATATTGGCCTACAGCTTCATAAGCGATGAAATACGTTGAATCAAACAAATGGGAACCTAGAGCATTTTTCACCTTTTCCCCTCCAAATTCCGTTTAGTCTGTTTTTGGTCGTAGTTCAAATTGTGTCATATCAAAATCAACATAGATAAACATGATACAGCCATGTTCACTGTAGACGTCATGCGATTCTCCTAATCCAGCTGTTAAAAAGTCGCCAGCCCGCATTATGTCCTCGTTCAAGCGCACTTCTCCTTCCGTCACGATTGCAATTTCTCGATAAGGATGGTCGTGTAATGGTATGGTGGAATCGGGAAGCATTTTCAAGTAAAAACAGCGCCTTGCTGTTTCCTCATCACTCCACAAGTAACACATTTCTGTATTGTCATAAATGCCTTTTTCCCATACTTGTTCGTTCGTCGGAATGATCTGATGTTTTTTTAACTCCATCGTTTACCCTCCTTTATTTTTTTTGTGATAGTATCATCAGTCTTGGACTATCCATGTGATAGCTGCTACGATCTAAACCGCCGTATATGTGTTGTACTTGAAGCCCTGCTGATGTCGTCATGTGCATGAGTTCGGAAGCAGTGTATAAGGTTAGCTCTAATTTTGCTTGCTTCTTCTCCTGCTCTTCAAACCAAAACATCTCTTCACTCCATCTGCTCGTCGTCAGATCGAACTGTCGTCTAGAGAAGACGATGTTATTGTGCATGACGTTCCACGTTGGGTACAGTTGTTTTATTTTATTTTCACGGTTTTCTAACTCTTGTAAAAAGTAACCTCCTGGCTTTAACGCTGCATATACACGTTGTAATATATGCTCATCTTCTTCCCTACTGGGCACATACCCGAAGGCGGTTCCAATGTTAATGATGGCATCATATTGTTCGCTTTCGTCCAGCTCACGCATATCCCCGAGTTGAAAATGTAAATGCGGTAAGTCAGGAGCTCTTCTTTTTGCTTCTTCCAATAAAGTGGGGGAACCATCATAACCTGTAACCGTCATCCCTCTTTCCGCTAGTGGAATGCTCATTCGCCCTTGTCCACAACCGAAATCGAGCACATGATCTCCAGTTTGTAGCTGCAAACAATCGATAATGGCTTCACACTCTGCTACAGTTCGCTCTGGTGTTAAAATCACTTCAGAAAAAGAAGCGTACGTTTCATCAAAAAAATCTTTCCATCTTTCATCTTTCAATAGTGTTCATCCTTTCTTTCTTCAAGGCTTACCTCTATTTTTGGTATGGATTTGCCACTCATGCTGATCTACAATGCAGTCGAGACTAATGGTGTCTAGGGCGGATGAGCTTGCCAGAAGGAGTGCGAGGAAGGCTCTCTTTCCATTCGATGATGTCTGTGATCAAGCGATCATCATGTTTTTGCTGGTGAGAGATGATATTGTTGTACGCTTCTTGTTGGGTTAAGGCAGGATCTTTAACTATCCACGTATGCACTTTCATTCCCCCATTCATTTCTTTGGCGAATGCAAGTACTTCTATAATGCCTTCTATTTCAAGTAGCGAAGATTCAATTTCCGTGGGATGTATATTGACCCCTGCACGAATAATGAGTTCGTCTTCCCTTCCGTGAATGTGAAGTTCTCCGTCCTTTATACTTGCAAGATCTGCCGTATAAAGCCATTCACCTCTCATCTTCTTGTTACTTGCATCTCGGTCTTGGAAGTAACCTTTCATGATGTTTGGCCCCGTTACCATGAGCACGCCTTTCTCCCCACTTGCTACTTCCTCTCCTACTTTATCCACGATCTTGATGTTCACTTTGTTTAAACACGCTCCTACGTTATCGATAGCAGCATTGGCAATGTCTAATTTACAACTGATGCGCGGCGATGCCTCCGTTAAGCCGTACGCATTACCGATAGTAGCACTAGAAAAAGATTGGAGTATGACGTTTTTTTGCGAGGGTAATAACTTTTCACCACTGATCATCAACGTACGTAAAGAGGACGTGTTGTATCGCTCTGTAAAATGAGCAAGATGGGTAGCCACTGTAGGGGTCGTACAGCAAAAGGTAATTTGCTGCTCCGCTATCCATTGCACCGCTCGGATGGGGGAAAGTTGTGACGATTTCATCATAATTGTACTGCCATGATACAGCGCAGGAAGTAATTCTCCAGTGATGGCTGAAGCGTGGGTAAGCGGACGAATGAGCAACATGCGATCTTGTTTCGTCATGGGTAAGTAGGCGAGGATATCTTGTACATTACTCCAAATATTTTTATACGTTAACATGACGCCTTTAGGAAAGCCTGTCGTGCCTGATGTATATAAAATAAAAGCGGTATGTTCTAACAGTGCATGGGATGCAGTAGAAAGTGATGTGATATGTTGAAGGTTTGCCTGAGCATCGAGTGACGTTTCCGTCACATACAGAGCGGGTTTTATTTGCTGTAGGATGGTGTTGGTCATGGTAGGGTGGTGAAACGGATCGACCGGAACGATCGTCATTTTACAAGCTAAGGCAGCAAGCATAACGGGTATCGCTTTCCATCCTATCGCAACATCAATGGCGATAGCACATGGCGTGTCCTTACTGGATGGTAACTTTAAGGTTTGAAGTTGCTGCATGTTATACGCTACCGCTTGCATGCATTGCGCATACGTTATCTCTTCTTTGAGCGGGGTAATAAAGCATATTGCATCAGGATCATGACGGGAAAGTGTGGAGAGGAATGCATGTGTGTGCAAGGTACGACCCCTTTCTTCTATTCTGTTTCAAATCTTGATTCTCTAATCTCGATTAATGATCTGGTCGTAATATTTTGCTTCGTGGAATTCAAACAAGTTTTCTTTTGTTTCTACAACACGCGGGTTAGCGTTCAATCTTCTTCTTGTTTTTTGCCTATTCTTATCCATTAAATAGTTGTAATTCAACGTAATTTTTTCTACGCTTTCTCTTGCGTAGTGCGTCACAATCGCGCGACGAAATTTCGTTTTTGAATCATTATCTGTGGAGCCATGTAAAATGTTCCCGTTAAAAATAACGACATCTCCTACTTCTGTTTCAATTTCTTGTGCTTCATATCCACTTGGCACAGGAATTTGCTTTCCATAGACGTTGACACTTTCCGGGACGACATCTGGCTGTTGAATAGCAAACGTATGTGAACCAGGAACAACGACTAGCCCCCCGTTGTCTTTTCCAGATGGATCTAAGCTCACCCAGATAGCGTATGAAGTGTCTGGCGTCGCGCCGAGGCTGTAATTATCTTGGTGCAGCGGCAACCCTTTTGCACCTGGAGCTTTAAAATAGTAACTGGTTTGTATCGCAATGATTTCTTCTTGGATCATCCCTTCGAGGATGTCGATTGCTTTTTGATTAAAAATAAAATCCAGTATGGCTTCATTTTCAAAATGATAATCTCTTAAGCGGGGGAATAAACTATCGAATGGACGATTCGGTGCTTGTATGACCTTCCCTTTCGCCATTAACTCTTTCCATACTTCCCAGTAGGCATCGTTTAAGATGTTTACTTCTTCTTCCGTAAACAACTTTTTGATATGAATGTAACCGTCTTTCTCAAACTGGTCTTTATATTGTTTGGTTTGTTGTTGTGTCATCGTTATTTCATCCTCCTAGCACATCATGTCTTGATCGACGTATTCTTTACCGTTGACTTCGGTTAGTAAATGAATGGCCACTTTCGCTCCATCCCCTGCCGTGACAGCCACATGCATGCTTTTACCTGTGACGATACCTGCTGCCCATACCCCTTCGATGTTCGTTTTACCGTCTTGATCAGCATCGATGATGGTCACTTTGCTTTCATCGGAGATTGGTTTCATATTTACCCCTAATTGGTTGGCAAGCTTTTTGGATGCACCAGTAGCAAGAATAATATAGTTTGCCTCGTACGTTGCTCCATCATTTGTTTCTACGGAGAAAGAGGTTTCGTTTTTCGTTATTTGTGTTGCTTCTGTAAGTTTGATTTCTGCCCCTGCTTTTTCTGCTTGTTTCTTGCCTGTTTCAAAAACGTCATAGCCAGTAATGCCCATAACGGCGTAGTGATTTTCAACCCAAGCTTTTTTCGTTCCGCTTTTGTCATTGTCTAGGATGAGTACTTTTTTCTTGGCTCTGCCTGCAAAAATACCTGCACTTGCACCAGCAGGCCCAGCACCTATAATGATGATGTCATATAGCAACATACTCACGCTCCTCTTCACGTTCTATATTGGAATAAGCCTATTTAATTTGAGGTGTTTCGTCTTCACTATGTTTCTGCTTTAAGCTTATAAAATTAGCGTGAGAATGACTCGAACTATATTGTTAATGATCCATCTCTTTTTGTCATCATGAAAAAGCCTGAAAACACTAGGTTCTCAGGCTTGTAGTATTCGCTATTCACTTTTGCTTATTGTGCTGTGATGACGTTGGCATCTTGCAGAAAAGCATAGAGTTGTTCTTCCGTTAATGTTCCGACGGCTCTATTAAATTCCACTCCATTTTCATAATGCAAAAGCGCCGGTATGCTCTGTAATTGTATTTGCTGGAAAAAAGCTTCATCCTTGTTCTCTTCCACATTCGTATTCAAGGCAATGATTTCGATCTCATTGTCTTCAATCGCTGTATTTAAAGTTGGTTTAAATTCCTGACAATGACTACATTCGGGAGAGTAAACATAGATGACGAAACTTTCCTTGTTATTTATTTTTTCCTGATACTGTTCCATGCTGATGTCTTGATAGAGCGATCTAGCATCTGTTTCTTTATCCTGACCTGTGTCCTGTTGAAAGATATCCGTAGTCGTGAATAATATCGCTACGACAAAAATAATGCCAATCCATAACCATTTGTTCATGAGGAACCTCCGAGTTGTATTTGAACATGGAAGCAACTATATAAGTTAAATGCACTTTTTCAACCAACTTATTACCGCTACATGATTCTTAATAAGTCAAAAATATTTTTTTATCCTGTTCTAAAAAGTAATCATATAGTATGGATACAAAGTAGTCAATACAGTTTCGGAGTTGTAACAACATATTACCAAGTTCGTCATACTCGTTCAATTTTATGTCATATTAAAAGCTAAGATCTAGTTATATTACTTGATACATCTTAAGCTTATATTATTTAATCCATTCTCTCAACTGACTTGTCATTTCTGCTGGGACAGTATAAATCGTATGTGTATCCTCAACGTTCATCAAAGTGCTAATTTCTCCTTCTTCCCCTAGCCATAAATAAAACTTTTGCTTCGTCTCATCTGCAAATATAATTTCTAAGTAAAACTCCGGATCAGCTATATTCACTATACCTGGTTCTTTTACCGCATTAGAAAAAATATTTTGAAATGCTTCAAGTACTTCTGTCTGGTCATAAGAAATAAAAAAATCTGAATGTGATTCAATTAAACCTTTGATGTTCACTTGTGATATTTTTTCATCTACTAATGCTGTATGTTCTTCTGTCTTCATTAATTCTCTCAACTGACTTGTCATTTCTTCCGAGACGGTATAAGTGATGTTAGAGTTTTCTACATTCATGATGATGCTTTTTTCTCCTGCTTCGTTTATCCACAGATGATAACCTTGCGTTGTTCCGTCTTCATACATATATTGCATATCGTATCCAGATAAACTGATATCCACTATACCTGGTTCTTGAACAGCACTTGATATAATCTGTTTGAATGTTTCAAGTACGTCCCCTTCCTCATATGTCATAAAGAAATCTGGATTTACTTCACCGAAACCTGTGGATTCAGAAACACTGACGCTTGATACGTTCTCATTTTTTAGTGCAAAACTATCTTCATCAGACTGACAACCTAAGAGCATAACGCTAGTTATAGCTACAGAAAAAATAAGCCATACCATTTTTCGCATTGACATGTGTACCCCCAAATATATCTATTATTATATTTAGACGAGGTGTATACACTGATAGTTGCTGTCATTTTGTATTTTTTATGTTGACACATTATGGAATAAGCTGATAAAAGTATAGTAGAGGCATTTAACTAGGTAAGTGCATGTCTGGTTAGCCATGGCTATTAAACTAATAAGATGCTGAATCATGTTACACATATAGGAGGTTTTCAACATGCTGAAACTATTAGGATGTACATTTATGTTTATAGGGATTTATACCATGATAAAATCGCCAAATATGGCGACCGTGTCAGGTACTATGTTTAACATGGGGGTTGTGTTCACAGTGACTGGGGCTGCACTAGCGTTAGGTCCTTTTGCATATAAAGCTTATGTCATAACAAAAAGAAGAAAGTTAATGTTATCTGGTAAGACTGTGTTAGCTGATGTGAACAAAGTAGTAATTAATTATAGTATGAAGTTGAAAGGATATGGTGCTTGGAATACAAGTACTGGACAATCTCCTTATCAGATCGTGGCAACATGGACTGATCCAGACAGTCATAAAAAATATGAATTTATTAGTCAGAACATATGGGAGAATCCATCACAGCATCTCCCTAGTCAAGTAGAGATGTACATTCATAAAAGATATCCAGAGAAATTATACTATATGAATGTCAATTTCCTAGCAAAGTCATTTTTAGTGCTACCTAGGTCTAGTTTTAAAAGCAATCTGATATGGATTGTCTTTCTTGGCTTTATGTTATATCAATTTGTGAAAATGATGAGTATATTCTAAGACGCTTTACAATTATCTGAAGGTCCTCCTTTAGTGAAATACCTGCTAAAATACTAACGTGTGAACGTATTTTTAACTCTTTTAGACACTAAAAAATATGGAATCCATATCGCACAAAGCACTGTATTTAAATTCGTATGATGTAAACTGACCATTAATAATAAGAAGATGTAGCAACCAAAATGAAACAACAATTAACCAGCTAAGTATGTAATATATAAGGAACGAAAATAGAAAATTGGAGTAGGTGTAAAATGTCTGATGTTAAAATGCATCGAAATTTTGGGGTATATGGTGTTTGTATGAGTGAAGGAAAATTACTAGTTATCAAAAAAACACTCGGTCCGTATTATGGTAGATATGACTTGCCAGGAGGTAATATCGAGCTGGACGAGACTATCTTTGATTGTTTACATAGAGAATATGCTGAAGAAACGGGTAGTGAAATTCAATTTGTCAATCAAATAGGAGTTTCAGAATATATAGTTCCCTATCCATTACAAAAACGTGGTACTACCCATATTCATCATATTGCTATTTTTTATGATGTGAAGTTTAAAAGCGGTAATTTAGACAGTGATAGCACATTGAAAAATAATGATTCCTCTGGGGCTGTTTGGATAAATATTAATGAATTGAATGAGAATAATGCTTCACCTCTAATACAAACTATGTTAAATTGGATCAAAGATCCTTCGAGACCTATTTCAGTGAGCGTGCAAAATCTATCCAATTGGAAAGTGAATGCATAAATTTGTGATCGTTGTGAACGGATTTTTTTCCGTTATCTAAATGAAAAACCTACGAGTTAAATGTTTAACGGTTCATATTTAAGTAAGTTTGTAAAATAATTCTGTATTGAAGCGCGTGCATCTCTTCGGTTGCGTTTATATATTGCAGAGCTTCCATGCTTTTGGTATAGCTGCTCATCGCTTTATCTCGTAAACCTTGTTGCATTTGGAAGTTCCCTTTGTATTCGTAGTATTGTGCAATAGCAAAATATTGAGGTGGGATACGTGGATTTATAGGTAAAAAGTCTTTTTCTTGTTTCAATAGTTTGTATAAGTGATCTGAAGCAGAAATTTTTATGTATATGCGTATTAGATCATTAGCGGCATAGATCCGTTGTTCTTGATTTGATGCCTCTATAGCTTTCACTAACATTGGAATTGCACCATCGTAATCTTTCGTAACGACTTTTAGATTTCTGTAACAAGATCTAACGAAACTTTCAACAAAATGATATTTATATCTTACAAAAATATGAAGGTGCACTTTAACTTCATTATAATTTTCTAATTCAAAGTAAGCATTAATCATTGTACCATATGCTCGTGCTTCAATTTCTGTTTGGACTGTGTGAGGCAAGCTCAATCCTTCTTCAACTAATTCAATACAATATTCATATAATTTTAATGCATAAGCTTGTATAGCCATTTTAAAATAATATTCACTTTGCTCTTCTTCATTTAAAAAGTTAATATAGTGTAATAATTCTTTCCCTTCATTAAATGTTATTTGATCTTTTTGGATGTCAAGACGCTTAATAAAATAAACTTGCAGCAATCCTTTTGCAATGTATGGTGGAACACCTCTTAATCTAGCATACTCCGTAATGATGCCGTAAAGTGCCAGCTTTATATCACGTTGGTCTATTGTCGAAGTAAATGTATAGAGTGATGCAAGGGCATCTTCTGTTTCGTGTCTATCACATTGTAAGTAAGCTAATGCCACTTTTTTTACTAGATCCAAATTTATATTGTTCTCAATCGATATACTTTTCACTAACAACGTTTGAAGAATATGCGGGCGTTGCTCTACATTGACATAACGATCTATCACATCATCATGAGGGATGTGCAATGCATCTGATATAGTAAAAATAGTGTTGAGTTCGGGTCTTTTTGTTTCTCCATTCTCTAACTTACTAATCACCCCTTTACTCATTCCTGTTATTTCTTGCACCTGTCCCATCGTCATGTTTTGCTGCTTCCTATGTCTTCTAACTAGCTCTCCTAAGGTTTCTTTCTTCATTTCCCACAGCTCCATTAATCTTTTCTATCATTGTACATAGTTTATTCTGTTTATCAGGTAATTAAAGGTGTCTTAGCCCAGTTTTCTGTTATGATGGGCATTTGGCATCTATCGTAGTATGTGTAGAAATACCATTCAACGGTTGATGCACAAAGTTTGCAAAATAATTTTATATTGCAGTGCATTCATCTCTTCGGTTGCATTTATTTTTTCATACGTTTCCATACTTTTCGTATAACTGCTCATGGCTTCATCTATTTGGCCTTGATTCATTTGAAAATTACCTTTAAATTCGTAGTACATCCCGATATTTAATTGTTCGTTCGTCGCTTCTGGGTGTTCTAAGAAAGATAATATTGCTTCTTCTTTACTAAATAACTTTTGCATCGCTTCTTGATGATGCAACTCGGTATATATGGTCAATAATTCATTAGCGACGTAAAGCCGTTGTGGCTTGCTAATTTCATTTAATGTTTTTTCTAATAGTGGTATAGCTATTTCGTATTCTTTCTTTTTCACTTTCACGATGGCTCTTGTGTACAATGCACATTCATGAATAAAATCATGCTTGTAGTGTTCGAATTGATTCAAATGTTTCTCTACTTCTTCGTACTCTTGTAATTCGAAATAGGCATTAATTAACGTCCCATGGGCTTTGGCTCTCAATTCAGTATCTTCTGTTTCGAGTAGTAGACCTTTTTTACAAAATGCAATGGATTGTTCATATTTTTTAATGCCATAGGCATGTAACGTCATGCGGAAGTAAAAAAGAATTTTTTCTGCATGAGAGAGAAAATCTATGTAATACAAGATCTCTTTTGCTTTATCGAATGTTTTTTCTTTCGTATGTAGATCTAATCGAGTAATAAAATAAATTTGCAAAAGTCCTTTCGCGATAAAAGGTGGAATACCTCTTAATCTTGCATATTCTGTTATGCTGTTATACAGGACAAGTTGTATTTCTTGTGTATGGATTGTAGAGGTAAATTCATATAAAGTAGCGAGTGCGTCTTCTGTTTCGTGCCGATCTGATGATAAATATGCCAAGGTAACGGTTTTTATCAGGTCCATGTTGTTTCCAAGTTTTATACTTTTAACTAGTACCTCATGAAGCATTGTTGGACGTTTTTCTACTTCTACGTACCTATAGATAACCTCATGGAGTGGGATATGTAAGGCATCAGAAATGGTAAACATCGTTTTTAATTCCGGTCTTTTTGTTTCTCCATTTTCTAACTTACTAATCACTCCTTTGTTAATGCCAATCTTCTCTTGCAACTCATTCATCGTAATATGTTGTTTTTTCCTATATTGTCTAAATAATTCTCCTAAAGTTTCTATATACACGACAACACATCCCTACAAAAAAACCAATATATGTAACTAGTATACTATCATTTTTTTGTAGAAGTAAAGATGATCTATTCCAGAAACACCTATTTTGTTAGTTGAAAATAAAAAAGCCATAAAACAGAATATTACATTCTATTTATGACTTTATTTTAATATTTCATATTTTGTGCTAAAGCACGACGATCAAGATTAACGAACGATTAATCTACCAGAAAGATAGATCCACTCTTCTGTTACCCCTATCACATGGACTTCATTATAATAGCCTTGTTGCTTCATTGTTAGCAACGTTTGTTGCTCATCTTGATCCACATCGTATAGCATAAGTTTTACAACATCTTCATCCATATTATTTTCCAAATAAACAAGATAGTGTGCATTTTTTACCCAAAATAAATCGTATTGATCAGCAATTTTATTTTCGTCACCTTGATCAGCAATTTTATGTTCACCACTATAAATGCCGTAACCCCAGTACAACTGATATTTTCTATCGTCAGACTCGGAAAACAAGATATTGTCATATAATTCAGCTTCAAAAGGGAATGACTTGATTGTTGTGTCTTGGTTTTCCCAACTGTAATCGTAATATATTCTATCCTCTTCATTCATCATCGTAATAGTAACGACTTCTCCGTTATCATAAATAGAAACTGGATACTTGTATCCATAAGCCACACCTAAAGGAACTTCTCCTGCAAGTGTAGTTTCTGGATTGACCACTTTATTTTCTTCAATAGAATAAATGGCTAGCTTTAAATCGGTAACATCTTCTTTGGAATCCCCAATTACCATAATAATATGTTCTTTATTTTTGCTAAATACAGCGCCATGAATAAATCCATTTACATCAATCTCAACGTCATTATTGCTTTCATTAGCGGAAGATGCTTCAGTCTTAGCGTAGAAAAATCCTGTCTTATTGGCCATGAATGGACTACTGCCTACATAATTGGTCATGACATTATAATATTTTATTTCTTCATGCGGATATTCAGTCTTTTCTTCTGTAAGAAAATTGTAAACATAAAAAGCATGAGGAAGTTGGACATGGCAGCATACATATTCTAATGGATTAGCTAAAATGATAGTTTGATCGTCTATGATGCTGGTGGCATTATTTGTTTCTTCCCAAGAAGATACTTGCTCTACTGTTGTACCGTCTACAGAGACTCTCCAAAGCTGGGAATGATCTTCTACTACAAATGCTTGAAAAGTGGGTGACTCTGGTAACATAGTTCCTGTTTTCGTTTTCGCTCCTGTCACGTTAATTTCATACAATGGGGCTTGATGAAGTTTTGGTACTTCGAGCATATCTTCAATAGATAAAGATAATTCTTTTTCATCAGTCCAAGTAAATTGTAACGTTGCTTTTTCTTTAATCGATGTTTTTTCCTTCTTTTCCTCTTCAGCAATATTGGTATAGTTTGAAATATCATTGGATAAAAAATTGTCTTTAATCGTATTTTCAACGGATTCCGTATCCATTGCTTCTGCAAAATATAACTGAAATGTTTGTTTACCTAACGGGATTGCAGTTTCAACAGGACTTATATATTCAGGAACTCCACCTATATCAGAAGGTTCTAGTTCCATGACATATTGAATTTGAACCCAATTTTTTTCAACTACCATTTCATCGTTTTCTTCCTTTACCTCTTCTACTGGAGGTACATTATCGTTGAGATCATTTTCCGTCTTGCTGTCATCTGCATTACATGCACTAAATAAAAATAAAGATACCATCAACATACTACATAAAAATAAGTTTTTCTTCACAGTCTTCACTCCATCTTCGTAATAAAATAAATATCTTTTTTAATTTTATCACTAGATGACTATTTAGTGTAATATTTTCTTTGTTTCTTTTCACATACAGGAGAGGAAAAAAATGAAATGAAAAAGCACCTAACTACTTCTTTCCGTACGAAGTAATGAGGTGCTGCGTTTCTTTCATTTCGTTTATTTGGTGCATGCATTATTTACTTTGCTTCACTACGTTTCATGAAATGAAAGCATAAAGCGACAAATAGAATGGCGATAGCGACAATCCAGCTAGTGTAGATCAAACTATTCGGATACCCTTCATAGTTATGTTGAATATCTCCGATAAGCGTCATGATCGCGTTGTATCCTAACACGAGTGGTGTTAAGACGACTAAACATACACTCCACCATCTACCTAGAGAAAAGTCAGATACTTCGTTTACGTAATGTCGTGCTGTTGGAATCAGTCTGAGCTTCCAACTCATCATGACAACCATCATTAATCCTGTTATGCTGAGACTTAATACAGCGACGCTTCTATCGATGGAATCTAATAAATGCAATCCTGATCCAGTAGCAAATAAAATACTAATGAGTGCAGTAGAACCGAGTGTCCAATTCACAGCATGTTTCCGCTTGATGTTAAATTTATCTCCCAACGCTGAAATAAACGGCTCGGCCATAGAGACAAGAGAAGAAATACCGGCAAAAAGCAACGATACGAAAAACAATACCCCAATGATGTTCCCCATTGGCATTGCATTGATGATTTCAGGAAAGACAGAAAAAGCAAGAATAACGCCACCTGTCGCCACTTCATCTAGTGGCATCCCTTTCTGTTGTGCAATAAACCCTAATGCACCGAATACAGAAATTCCCGCAAGAAGACTGAATCCGCAGTTAGCTAATGCCGTCATGAACGCATTATTCGTAATGTCCGATTTCTTAGGCAAATAACTTGCATACGTAATCATAGCTCCTAAACCAATACCAAGACTAAAAAATATTTGCGTATACGCACTGATCCATGTAGAGGAATTCAATATTTGTCCCCATTCTGGCGAAAATAGTGCGTTGAGACCTACTGCTGCTCCCTCTAACGTTACACTGCGAAATAAAATAAGAAGAATAATAGCGAACAGCATCGGCATAAAAATCTTGTTAGCTCTCTCAATTCCTTTGCGAACGCCACCATGTAATATGATGAAGGCTAAGCCCCATACGACAGCAAGGGCGATGAGAATATGCCATTGAAACCCACCCAAAAAGTTGCTGCTCCACGTTTCCGTATTTGTAATCCCAAGAAAATCATTCATTAAATAATCTTCGGGCTGACTTCCCCATGATTTTGTTACAGCAAAAAATGAGTAAAGTAAAGCCCAAGCGATAATTACGGAATAGTAAGTAGAGACAACAAAAGAAATAACAATTTGCCACCAACCAAGCCAACCGAATTTACCTAATTTCTCAAAAGCGCTAGGAACCGAAGTCCTCATGCGATGTCCAATGTAAAATTCAAGAATTAAAATTGGAATACCAGCCGTAATAAGTGCGAAAAAATAAGGAATTAAAAATGCTGCGCCACCATTCTCATAAGCCATGTAAGGGAACCGCCATATGTTGCCTAGCCCAATTGCAGAACCAATTGCTGCTAAAATAAATCCCGTCCTTGTCCCCCACATTTGTTTTGATTCCATTAAAGTGTACCCCCTAGATGCATTTGTTGATTAACGGTTTAAATGAATAAAGAAGAAAGTGATGTCTAAATAAGTTGAATGAACTTGTTCAAGCAACTTATTACCACTATACATAAGATGGAGAAATTTCAACATAACAACCTTTACGTCTGGCTACTGCGACGTAAACTTGCGTCTAATTATTTCTTCATCCTTATATACAGTGTTGTGAAGTTTATATTTTAACACAGGATGTATCATTGAAAAAGAAAAATATAAGACATATTTTGAGAAAAGTATTGCTTTTTATGCATTTTCACCATGAAAAAGACATGTACTATACTGAGATACATGTCAAAGTTTTCTTTTGATATTGCTTTGTAGTTCACTCGCTTACTGTGGAATTATCTTCACTACTATAACGATAATTTTTTAGTTGTGGTTGTACTATGGCAATACCAGCTGTCATGAGGTAGAGACCAGCCGCCACCATAAATACATATTGGATGCCTATCCATTCTGAACATAACCCCATGATGATAATAGCTAAACCATTCCATGGTGAAAGAACCATATTTCTAGCAGCCATCACGCTAGCTCGTTGATTTTCTGGAATGACATCTTGTAAAATCGTGGATTGTGCAATATCTCTAATTTGATACATCGGCCCCATTAACACACATAAAATGACAGCGATCAATGGGGATGTTGAAATGGAAAATAAAAAAGTAAGTACCCCCATAGCGACAGCGCTTATTGCGATCATGGTTGTTATTTTATTTTGCACAATCTTACTGTATATGACCACGACGAAGCTTCCCAAAATAGCACCGATAAAATAGCCAGAGTTAATGAAGCCCCACCACGCTTCTGTCTCTTGCAATACAATTGTAGTAAATCCTAATAGCAATGCCGATGACCAGATTGCGTTGGCAAGTCCTTCTACCATATCCATTAGCGTGATAGAGCGAATAATGGGAGATTGCAGCGCTATTTTCCAGCTAGGTTTTGCTTTCTTTTTTATTTTTGGAGCTTGTTGATCCTGTTTATGGAACTTTAACCAATGAATCAGCATTCCAGATGCTACAAACATAATACAAGAACATAACATAAGTTGTGTAGTAGACAAGAGGAGCAAAGAAGCTGATCCTAAACCCCAACCGGCAGTCATAATGAGTTGCTGAATCATGGTGATTGTGCCATTCGCTTTTATGTATTGTTGACGAGAAACAACTAACGGTAATATAGCAAACCTTGCTGGACCATACCACGACCCCATAAAAGATAGAATGAATTTTAAAAGAAGAATAAGAAAAATATACACACTATTGGATATAGATAGCAGTGAAATAAAGATAAACAGAATCATGATGAAAGCTCTTATCCAGCCGATGCTATACAATAGTTTTTGTAAATGAAATTTATTAATATGGTAGGAAGCGAATAAACTTCCTAAAAAAACGGAGATGGAAGTTAAAGCAGGCACTAATGAAGCACCAAGTACAGAATTGGTCATATAGTAAACTTGGGAAATTAAAACAACCTCAAGTAAAATTTGTGCTAATAAATTAAACACTTGGGATAGCCATAACTTTATGAAGTTAGGTTGTTTCCAGAGTGATGTTGAAGCGATTTCCATATGTATGTACCTCATTTAGATCAAAGTTTTTTGGTAATGAGCATCATCCTATTTTCTATTATTCTATCGATACTGTTTAAATTTCACAATAGTATTATCATTATTCTAAAAAAAACTACCATTACAACGTTCTAATGGTAGGAAACATATATTCATTATGATCGCGGATCATAACATGTTTATCTTGATAGATAAGGACTTCTCTTGGAAGACGGTGGCTGAGAAACAGTATAGGGCTAAATGTTAAACCGTAAGCCCCTGAATGTGTGATAGCGATATAGTCTCCTACACGCAGTTCAGGCAGTGTAATGTTTTTTGCCACTACATCATCCGGTGTACATAACGGTCCCGCGATATGATAGTCTTTATGATTGGACCTGTCTCTATCATTTTCTGTAAGCAACTGTATAGGAAAATGTTGCTTTCGAATCATCCCCACACCACCAGCTGCCGCATGGTGATGAATCCCCCCGTCGATCATGGCAAAATGCGTAGATTGAGATTGTTTGAGATAGCGTACTTGAGATACATACGTACCGGATAGAGCAACGAGAAACCTACCTGATTCTGCTAACAATTGTGTGTTAGGGTATCGCTGTAAATAAGTTTCTATCTCCGGAGTGATTTGTTTTGTAAGTTGGGCTAATGGAAGTGGTGACTCTTTATCGTAATAAGGTATGCCGAAGCCGCCGCCAAGTCCAACATATTGCAGCTCAATATGCTGTTCCACTTGCAATCGATCTGCAATGTGCAAAATATTTTTCATGTTGTCGGCAATCGTGTCTGCGTTTAAAATTCGCGTTCCATGGTAGCTGTGTAATCCGCAAATGTGAACATGTGACAACGATTTTGCCGTGCTAATGGTTTGCACCAGTGTCGTTTCATCTATGCCAAATTGCCTCGCAGTCCCTCCCATCTTTAGCCTTGCCCCGTGTGCACTACTTTTTGGGTTGAACCGTATACCGATACAAACCGTTATGTTTTTATTTTTCGCAATGCGTTGTACCGTTTGTATTTCTTGTATGGACTCAACGATAAAGTATTTAATATTTTTTTCTATAATACTCGTTATTTCTTCTTCACTTTTATTCGGACCGAGATACATCATGTGACGTGGTGAAACCCCTGCTGCAAGCGCAATCTCCAGCTCATAAGGAGAACAAATTTCTACATTGACTTGCTCTTCATAGATCGTTTTTATGATAGAAGGATTTGGATTGGCCTTCATGGAGTAAAATAATTGCACTGCGGGATGAAGATGCTGTTTTAAAGAGTATATGTGTTGTTGTATGACAGATTGATCGTATATATAGAGCGGAGTACCGTATTCTTTTGCGAGTTGAATGTAATGCGCTGTATTGAACTTCATGATTGGATCAGTCACGGGAATCATCTCCTTCAGTAAGAACGGATGCACAAAACTGTTTCAACATGTCACATTCTTCTATTGAATCACCAATGAGCATGGTTAATAATTTCCCTCTATTACTTTGTTTTACATCTAGTTGTGGATTTACGGAAGCAAAGGAACAGATGAGAATACCAGATTTTCCAGGTGTAAATAATTTGGGTTGTAGCCGCTTTTTTACTTCAGCAAAAGAGAGCTGACCAACTTTTTGTAATGCAAAAGGTAGGATTTGAACGTGTTGATCTTTTCTAATCCATTGGTGGAATATTGTAGTGTAGTAGGTGGACATATTCATTCTGGCGTTAATTTCTAAGCAAGGATACAGTGTTCCATTTTCATCGATCATGCTGTCTATACCAATCACACCGTAGTATCCTTCATTATATAATGCTTTCGCTATTTTTTTTGTTTGTGCTTCACACGCTTTTTCCAATGCAGGAGGTAGTCCATGTGGATAGACGTGACCTTGGTGTGATCCATTTTGTACGATGGCAGACAAGATGACCATGTCGCTGATCTCTCCATCTTTATCAATAATGCATTGAATATTGAGATCTTGTTGCTTGTTGATCCACTTTTCAAGAACAAATTCGATTTCCGCTTCTTTATGTTTAAGCACCGCTTGTTTTAGCCAACGAATCATTTGCTTGAAATGTTGCTCTTCTTTAATTTGTAACAAGCCTTTTCCTGACACTCCCATACTTTCTTTTAGCACAAGGTGTTGTTCTGGTAAAAAAGCATGCATTTCTTCGTAAGCACGTTCCAATTCATCTATAGAAGTGATGAGACGTCCCTCCACTTGTGGAATAGCCAGTTGATGACATAACTTCCGACTGTAGCTCTTGCTGTTCACTTCCGCAATCCTTTCCGTAGTCGGTGCTAAGAGAGGCAAGTCCCACTGCGCTGCAAGTTGCTGTTCATACATGGATACCCCGTGTGATAATAAATAAGGTTGTTGTGCTTGTTCCCTCCACGCTTGCAAAACGGGGAAATGAGCGATATGTTTATGTAAAAAATATGGGGTAAGCGTAGAAAAATGCTGATTTTCTGTAGGTATGACCTGAATGTGTGGGAGCTGCCAGCCAAGGGATTGCAAGTAATCTAGAAAATGTGGGTCTGGCTCTCTTGCCAGTAGCACGATATCTTGAGGAGCTGCTAACCACAGCGCCATTTCAGCCATGAGTAGATGGTAGTTTGTTTTGGATGAAAAGGTTGGGAGCCCGATGACATGATCACGTTTCCAACTGTCTTCCACTTCAAAGTTTGCAAGCCACGCTATACTTGCAGCATCATCATCGACATGGAATGCTTGTAACATATTTTTACGAAAGGACATTAATCATTCACTCTCCTTAACATCATGCCCCCTACTCCAAAATGCTCGTCTACAAACAAAAGCAGTAGGATGTTGGAATCGGTAGGTAAGTCTGGTAATGGTAATGTGGCAAGATGATACAATGGATCTGCTGTACCTCGGTTTATAGATGCAGAAGTGGTATACACGTGGGGATACAGTGAAGTTAAATCAGAAGTAAAAACAGGCGAAAGTGTTTGTGGAATGATAGTCACTTGCTGCTTTTCTAAGTTCCCTTTTGCTAGCATGTCAGTAATAAAGGAAGAAGTATGCGTGAATAAGGTGGATGGCTCATTTCTTATCTCACATAATGTTGTATGGTCCCACTGTTCCAAGCCATAGTAAAGCACCTGCCACGCTGCACCATCTCCAACATTAGGCGTGAACTGTAGTAATGACAACGCATCTGCTTTGGGATAAGCTTGCGGAAAGTAAGACGGTTCTGTCGTCGTTATTTGTTCCATACATATCATCCATATGTTTTGTTGTACTTTTTCTGCAAAATGCAGCGCAATAAGGGGACTAAGGTTTCCACTGTCACTAAAAGATAACGGGGTAGTTTTATGCGATTTCATCTGTTTGTGCATATACAACAGGGCGTTTAGTTTATCTGTTAGCGGATAGGCGGCATAACAGCATATGAGATAATGTGGAGATGCTATGGATGCTTGTGCTTGTTTCATTTTGCTATGTAACGATGGAATGTGTTCACAAGGTTCATGTGGGAAATAAAGCGGGGCAGCTGTTGCTGTGGAATCTGAAGGTGAGGAGTTGGTGTCGCTGGTAAGATCTTTTCTAGAGTCCTGTGCATCGAAAGCGTATTGATGTAGTATTTCAGCATATAACGTTGTTTCCACATTGGAAAGGTTTCGTTCATGTTGGTATTGCTCGTATAGGTGGACTTCACTCATATACAGTGTCCCCTCGCTGACATATCGCACAGCAAATGACCCCTCCATTCCCTAGCGTTAATAACATGTAATAGTCATGTTCTTTCAGTAGTTTCTTGCTTCTTACATCATGTAAATTGTACAACAAATCTGCATTGTTCATATGTCCTCTTTCTTGTAATCCATCGGTATAAAAGCGTTCCGTACTTATTTTCATCATCCGTGATAATAGTGGCCACGTGCTTTTTGTGATGTTGTTTGGAATAATAAGCGCAATATCGTCCATCGTTAATGACGCTTTACGCAGTGCGTATTTCATATTTTTAGTCAGATTAACGTAATAAAAATAATCCGGTACGTCGTCCCTGCCATTTTTCATCTTCCCTTGTTGAATCGTACGGGTATCACTAACAGCATGAAAAGCAATGAACGTATCTCCAGCAAGTGCTTTCCCCATGCTTATCCCTGCTGCCCCATCGGCGGTCATAAAATAGCCTCCACCGTATCTTTGATCAGCTAACATCGTTTTTTCTACTGTCACCATCAACCCGATATCTTCGTCTGAGGATGTGGGAGAAGACAACATTTCTGCTGCAACATGAAGCGACATCAGTACGTTTGCACAGAGCAAATCTCTTAGCGAGAAAAACATAGCATGATGCAGCTGGAATTTTTCGCGAAGTTTTGAAAATAGATTGAAAGAGTGTGGAAAGGAGAAATAAAGATAAGGAACCATCACATATTGAACATTTTCCACCGCTATGTCTTCATGTTGTAGCATGTTCTCCACCGTTTGTTCTAGCATATCATAAGCCGTAACATCGGAAGCCATAGGGATGGAATGGATTCCAGCTTCTATTAACGATTGCTTCTCTGCTAAAGTAATGTGTTGCTGCTTGTAGTACTGTTCTACGGTTAAGCGTTGTTGTGGTTCGTATATCGCTAATTTCCCTATCTGCATCTATTCTCCTCTCCCCTCTTCTATAAAAAATGGTTCATCTATGCATATGATGGAGATATTTCTACATCACAGCCTCTACTGTTGGTTACTGAAGCGTAAACGTGTATACTATCATTTCTTTATCTTATATAAATCTGATCCAGTTCTGTTCTAGTTCTGTTCTACTTCTCTTCTAGTTCTTTTAAGTAATTGTAAATATCTTTAACGGACAGCATTTCATATAAATTAATATTAGAATCTAAAATGTCCATATCCATGACCATTTCGACTTCAATTAGTATTTCGACAATGTTGGTGGAGTCCATATTCAGTTTTTCAAACGTACTGTTCATGGTCACTTCAAGGTCTCCGCTTACTTGTTTTACGATATCCACCATTTGTTCTTGTGTTATCATGTTTATCACCTCAACGTTTTAATTTCGTGGTTTTATTTGTAGACATTGTTGTTCCATTAGGTTTGCACTGGCTTCATTGCCTTCTTCACAGGACGTTACTTTCAGTGATTTAAAATGGTTCATTTCTTTGTTCTGATTCCATACATGATGTACCGCGGCATGTAATGTAAAAGGGGTTAGTTGTTCTAACTGTAGTAAGGATGAGATACCGATAGATTCGCATTGTTTTGCAATAAGATGGTGATCTTCTCCGAGTGGAATGATGACGGAAGGTACGTGATGCTGTATCGCTTTTTGCAACGTGCCTAATCCTCCGTGGGTAATGATGATATCTGCGAAGGGGAAAATGTGATGATGGTTTGGGTTTGCATCGTTTACCCAATGCACATTACTTGGGAGAGAAATGTTTGGAGGCTCATGCTCCAATATAGTTACCTGTACGGGTTGATGTGAGAAAGCATCTATCGCAGTGATAATATAACGATCCATTCCTTCTCTGTAGCCGTCTTTAGGTGCAGACGAAGTACAGACGACAATATGTGGATGTTGGGATTCATTTATTTTTTGCTTCCAGTTAGTAAGGGAATGAGAAGATGAATGAGGTGGCATATAAGCGCAAGGGCCTACGATTACACTGTGAGGAGGCAGCTCCATATTGGCAGGAAAAAGTGCTGGTAAACACATCAATACATGTAGATAAGGAGATAACCCTGCCCCATCTCCTCTTGTACGAAATGGATGATCTAGCAGTGGAAGTTCATGCTGTTGCCGCAATGTATTGAGTTCTTTCTCATATAACGTCCGCATGCGATGATTAAAGGCTGTTTTACCAGGCATCGTTTGATCAGGCCAAAATATGGATGTCTGATAACTGACCCAAGGAATGTGATGTTTCTCTGCCCAATACGCTGGCGGTGCTAACGCAGAATCACAAATGACGAGATCAATGTGTGTATGTTGTAGTTTTTCTTCACATTCTTGCAACGTTCGATCCATAAACTTTTGCGGATATCTTCCTTGTTCCACTTCGATAAATGTCATCCCTGCTTGTTCAATAACGGCTTGAAAAGTTTCACTTGCCATCATCTTCACCTTGTGCCCTCGTTTCACTAACGTGGCTCCTACACCAGCAATAGGGATGACATGTCCCATTAACCATTGGCTTACAATTAGGATGTTGGCCATTGAAACCTCCTTTCCCCTTTTTTTAAAAAAAATTCGCCTTACATGCTTTTAAAAGGTTATTGCTATGAACTGCTATGCTCAATTCAACGGTTTTTTATGCTTTTTCCTCTACTACAGATTGCATGGTGAGAAATAACATTTGCTCATCATCCAATACTTGATGCAGTAAGCTCACGAGCTTCGGTTTGTAGTCTTTGTTCGTCTGTACTTTCCATTTGATAAGCAAACCAACGATAAAAGCCCAACTTTGGCACACTTGTTGTAACAGTATGGCTAAAGGTTGTAAGTGATTGTTGTTAGGTAAAACACGTTGTTCGATTGCGGTAGACCATAACTCTCTTAATCTACGAAAATAATGAATATCAAATTCTAGCATGTCCAAATGAGAGATAAGTTCTGTGGAAGAGGTTTGCGAAACGGTATGGACATAAGCTTGTAATTGTTGCAATCCGTCTTGATGCATCATCTGCTTTACCGATTGCTGTAGTAGTTTGTTTATATGATCTGCATCAGACATCGTGACTTCCGTTTCCCTCACAATAGCCATGCCCCCACTTACGATAGGGTCGGTGAACGTGTCAAAAAATAATGAGGTTGGAATTTTACCCATATGATGAGTGAAGAATGCGCTACTTCCAGCATCGTCAATTATCGTAATATATTCCTCATCCATATCTATGATCAGGGCCCAATGGATGACATCGTGTTTTTTATAATAAGATGAAAAAGGAGCGTAGTACGCTTTATAATGTACGAGTGCGTACCCTTCCCCATCCATAAAAGATCGCAGTAGATGTGGTGTTTGTTCTCTTGAAAGTGAGGGATACTGGATCATTTTAAAGCCGTGTTGAAGACATGATAGTGTTCGTCTTAAAAGGAGCCCATCTGCACGACAATCAAAGGCATCAAGGAATATAGGGAATAAATTGCTCTCCCCTTTCCATTTTAGTATTTCTAATATAGAGAGCTGAAGACAGTCTAAGTTTCTTTCACTGAATCCGTATTCGTCTGGATAACGCCAATCTATTTTTTCCCTGCGACGCAATTGTGCTAACAACGTATTTGTCATTTTACCTCCTCCAAAACAAAGCTAAGATTTCGATGTTTTATCTTTACAAGCATGATGGTTGCATTGGCACTGACATGCTGGTTTAAGAATGATAGAACGAATGATTTCAATGGCCTCATCCATGGCTGCTGGGTGTTTGAAAAAGTGAGAGCCATGCGAGAACGTATAGCAAACTGCGTGATCGATGTGGGAAGCTGGTTCGTACTGCTCAGCAAGCTCACTGCCGTATATAATATGAATGTCGCGTTGGTGTTGATGAAACAAGTCAATCGGATCTAATGCATCTAATTCTTTTATTAGTGTGTGGGACAGACATTGACCGTGTAAATATAGCAAGTGTGCACCTAGCTTCGTAACGTAGTCCAAATGTTCTGCTTTAAAATCACTCAACGTGTAGTAATCGTCTCCTGGGATAAGCAATTTAGAATCCAAAAAGCCCTTTTCAGCTAGTAGGGATAATGTTTCTTCAGCGAAAAGATGTTTTGAATGCGGTAAAGGAGCTATTGGCGGGGATACCATGATCGGATAACAAGCAATGTTGTTTTTTGCTTCCCATTGTAAAGCGACGTTCTGTGCAACAATACTACCAAGTGCATGACCGACTAAATAAATGCAAGGTGGGGATGCTCTTTGCGTTACATCTTCTAATACTTCTAATGCATCTGCTACCATAGAGGAAATGGATGCACTTCCTAGTTCTCCTTCGCTGTCTCCTCCTCCGACATAATCAAACTGAACAATCCACTGTTCATCTTCTGCCAACCTTTTTCGCAAATTGGAGAAAAAGTAATTTTTTTCGCTCATTGCTTGACCAAGGCCAGGAAAACTGACAACTAGAGGAACAGATGAGGTCAGCGTCGTTGGTTGTTCCACTATCCCGACAATGCTTTGATCTGAACCGAATCTAGCTTGTCTCCACATATATATCACTCCTCAACTCATACCTGTATTACGATCTTGCATATCGTCATGTTCTAGATGAAACTTATGATCCATTTATCATTCCTATCTCATCACTTCCATTGCTCCTGAATCCACTGACTAGAGAAGTCCATAATGTTTTGTTCTAACGGAACGGAAGTGAATAAGTGTCCTGCACCTGCTACACAGTAAACAGGATGTTCATGATCATTGGCATAAACAGCATATTGATTTGTTTCCATTAGTTTAAATTCCTCTTGAATAAGCGGGTCGTTATCTCCATAAATGACGATGGATTTTCCTTTGTACCTCCGCAATTCATCGTCTAAATCAATGGAAAATAAGTGTGAATAAAAGTCCATACTGATCCACATGCCTACCCATGGCATCACTAAATATTGTAAAGCGCGGTGATGACGTTGAAAACGAGGCTTCTTTTTACCAGGAAGATTGCCACTGAACTCGTAAAACAGCGGACTCCAAAGCATAACGTGTTCGACATTACAGCGATTGGCGGCCATAAGGGCAATCCTTGCTCCATCACTAAAACCTAAGAAAGTTATTTTTTGATTATCGATTTCTGGGCAAGTCTGCAACCATTCATATGCTGTAATCACATTTGATATTTTCGTTTCTGTTGTCATTTCATAATAATTTCCGTCACTTAATCCAAGTCCGTAATAGTCAAATCGTAAAAAAGCGATGCCTTGCTTCGCTAATACACGTGCGAATTTGACGGCAAGTCGATGCACTTCGTAGCGTTCCCCATTTTTTCCTGGGCAGTATACGATGACGGGACACGGTCGGTTGACTGTATCTGGCAAATGTAATACACCTGCCAACCTCCCCCCCATATCTTCGATCTCTACAAAACGTTCTTCGCTCACGTTATCCTCCTCCTTCTTGACACAACGATAAGGTGACCTGAATGACTTTACTTTCTTTTACCCACCCTTCAGCATGAATCGTAATGACTTGTTCATCATCGTCATGATCTTCTATTTTCTTCTTAAACACGTAATGGACCTGATCTCCTGGCCCTACGGGAAGTAGAAAACGTGCTTTGATCTTTTTTTCTATCCACTTTTGTGCTTGTGTACCGTCTCCTTGACTTAACCACATTTGAGCAGACTGCTTCATTCCTTCTACAAGCAGCATACCTGGAAAGATGCTATATGAAGGGAAGTGACCGATTAAAAACATGTCGCTACTGCTAATGTTTTTTATACTTATGGTTTCCGGTAAGGACTGGAGATCCGTCGTAAGCAGCTGGTCGAACATGATCCAAGGCTTCTCGAATGGTAATATGGCTTCCCCTCTCATGATAATTCCACTCCTTTTTTTCCAATCGCTACCCCAAGCGTAGCTGTAATGATGCGCTGTCCATCACTGTCTGTTACTAAACCAGAAAAAACAGCTTGTTTACTGAGTATACGTATTGGTGTTAATGCATAATTAACGGTCTGATCCCAGCGTAATGTGCTAATAATGTTTGTATCTATTTTTCCTAATAAGGGAAATTCGTTATCTTCCAGCGGCTTGGTTTCCATTTGTGCAAATAACACGGAAAGTTGAGCGAGGCCTTCTATCATGATGGTCGATGGTACATCAGGTTGTTTCCCGAGATAAGGATACATAGAGGATGGATCAAAGTGACCGTTCATTTTCTTCATTTTTATGTATGTTGTGACTTCATCCACGAAACGGAACGGAAATTGATGGGGAAGCATGTCCGTCATATGTTTATTATTCATGATAAAGCAAACACCTTTCTGTTTTAAAAATTTTGAATACGTACAAAAGACTGCTGATTTGGATTTAGCATCGGGATAGCATGTTTCACCTCTTGTGCTGCTAGCTCTTCATATTGTTCTAAGCTTAAAGTCCCTAACATGAAATCAAGCAGTTTTGCTATGGAAGTCGTTGCATGCTTCTCATAGAAATAAGCATGGCTTTGTTTTATGTGTTGGATATACATGTCGTTATTTCTGTGATGAGCAATATGGGTGTTGATGGCTTGCTTACAATACACGAAAGAGGTGTGCTCCAAGAACGCTCGGTATCCAAATTCAAAATGTTCAAATCCCCATTCACGAAAAAGAGGATCGAATCCACCGATGTTTTCCCATAATGCACGTGCACAAGATAAATTGCCTGTCAACGTGCTTAACCATGCAATTGGCGAGGTGGTGTTACCGTGTTGATCAAACAGATTATATATTAATTTACAATATTGCGGAGTGCGACGATGTCGCTGATTTATTGCATTTTGTCTAGCCTTATCCATGTTTTGCTCTAAATGAGAAACGTACATTTCATCTACTTGTCCAACGACTAGGAGTGACTGATTTTTGTCCTGTGCTTTTGTTTGTGCTGTAACATGTTCTTCTATAAACGTTTCACAAGGAATACGGTCACCGTCACAAAAAATGAGCATTTCACCAGTACCTTTTTCAATACCTGTGTTTCTAGCAACTGCTCTTCCACTTCGAGGTAGAGCAAAGTATTGTAGCGGTAGTGTGGATTGAAATGACTGTATGATGTGGGATAGATCTTCTTGCGATCCATCATCAACGACGATAATGTTGACGTTATCCATGGATGCGGTTTGTCTCGTAAAACCTTCTAACGTTAATTGAAGGGATAGTGACTGGTTATATATCGGGATAACGATATCGACACTAGGCTTCTGCATGGGACACCATGGTAACGATATCTTTTAACGTTACATCTGCACGAATATCTAGCATTTCATCTGGAACCGTAATCTCTAACGTTTCTTCTAGTAGTACAATAAATTCCATATAGCGTAAGGAATCAAATCCGATATCATACATATTCTGATCGTCATGTATTTGCTCATATGGTAATGTGCCGCAACCGTCCTTACTGAGCAATTGAAATATGATCTCTTTTTTGTCCATGTTTCGTTAATCCCTCCTATGATTGCAAATGGTGAGGTGCGATGATTAACCACATTATAGTCTCGTTGTTGTTTGTATTACTCAGCTTTCATTGCCGCGAGATGGTAAGCTAATTCCTAGTATGTAAGCGGCTTACTACTACATAATAAAGAGAATAGAATGAATGGGGGTTGAAATCATGTTAAAAAATAAGAGTAAGTTTACTACTTCTATATATATTGAATCTAGTATAGATTTTATTTGGTGGTATATCGCTACACCAGAAGGAATGAACGGATATTTGACGGATAAAGTGACAACAAAAAATGGAAAAGACTGCATTGAAGCTGGTGAACAAGTGGAGATAGTTATCGGAGATATGATTAATGAAGCGACCTGTATCATTAGTGAAGCCCCGCATGTGTTTCGCTTAAAAGACCACTTCCGAACGTTATTTGCAGATGACACTTATTTTGATTACGAATTGACCACCACATTTTCATTATATGAAATGGATCAAATGACAAAAGTGGTCGTGACGGTGGAAGGATACGATGAACAGCATGAGTTAATGCAGTGGCTAAAAGATTGCGGGGAATTAGGCTGGAAACAGTCTTTATTTAATTTAAAGAATGTATTGGAGCTAGGATTAGATTTACGTTATGATATTTTCGGTTATCCTCGATTGGGAGTTTGTAATTATACTGCAAGTGCACAACAATTAAAGAGACAAGGGCTAGATCATGAAACGATACAAGGTAATGTGTTAATGGAAGTATTTTCAGATGGGCCTGCTGCTAAAGCAGGCTTAAAAAAAGGAGATATCGTCATCAACATTGGTGATCATACTGTTCCTACTTATCACGCATTTGTAAAAGCACTTGCCTTATCTTTTCAACAATCCAAACATATCGATATGGTGTATTATCGAAATAGAGAAAGAAAAGAAACGACAGCTGTATTATCCGAAGATAAGAAATTTACAGGGTTAGTTACTCCAGATGATGACTCCATCGAAAAAATTAAACAGAGAAAGTAATGTAATCCTATCTTCATATGACTAAGGATTCTGCTAAATTCCTAACAAGATGAGAAATAAGTACATGATTACTGGTACTCCTCCCATTACCGTTCCAATGATACCGAATACTTTTTTAGTGTTTTTTATTACTAATGAAGCTATCCCTAGCCCTAATCCAGTAATGGTAAGGAGGAAACCCATTAAGAATAGAATGATAAACACAAATCCAGTCACAATGTAATCTGTTTGTTGTTCTTCTGGCTGCATATTAATAATTAATTGCTCCTGAGAAGTAAAGTACGTTGCAATACTTAAAATAATCATAATAACGATAGCGTTAAGCACGCCTAAAATAAATGAAGCTATCCCTAATTTGGAATGTTTTACTGGAATATCGTTTAACGTTGCTGGGGCCTCACTCATTCCTTGGAAAGGTTGCTCTGTGGAAAGAGCATTGGAATCAAAAGGATTTGAAGCGAAAGGATTTTGATGTTCTGGTGGTGTTGTAGTCAAATCATCTACCTCTTTCTATTATGTATTCAATAGGGCTTATCCTCTTTGCTTTTACTCATCGTTTAGTATATTTAATATAACATGTGTTTAAGAAAATGTTAACGCAGAAACAAAAAAATCAACACCACCATTGGTGCTTGATTTTTTTTGTCTCGTACGATATCAGCATAAATGAATACAGTAGATAAAAAATTGTAATAAAATGTAGATTTAAAAGTTATTATTTAACATAAAAACGATATAATAGGCATAAATTCTTTATTATTATTTAAAATTTTCCAATACATTATGTTGAAACCTGTTTACTAAATTAATGAAATAGTGTATTGTTTTAATACGTTTAATCATTTGTGATTGGTTTTGTAATTGCTTACATATCCTATATTTATCAAGTTCTTCACAACTTTCGTTTTTGTAATTTTTATAACAGAACATAACTTATTAGGAGAGAGAGTGATTTCTTTGGTTCAACAGAGCAAGAGACTACCACTAATTGATATGATACGTGGATTTGCTATTTTGGGAACATTGGGAACTAATATTTGGATTTTTGCTCATCTTGGAGATATTTCTTTTATTTCTACTAGCAACTATTCAGAATGGTGGTCATTCAATGATTTGCTTAGAATGATTGTTTTATTTTTTGTAAATGGAAAATTATTAGGTTTGTTGACTATAATGTTTGGTGTTGGTTTAGAAATGAAGTATCAGCAGTCGATTAGGAAAGGTAATGCTTGGCCTGGTATTTACTTATGGACTGTTGCATTTTTGTTCGTAGAAGGTTGTATTCACTACATATTAGTGATGGAATATGATATTTTAATGAGTTATGCTGTAACTGCACTTATTATATCTTTTATTGTCAGAGCTGGGGAGTCAGTAATAAATAAAGCGATGGTTATCACTGGTACTTTTCATGTTCTCATGTTACTTTCAGTTGTAATTGCTATATTACTGGGTGGCATTGACACTACACTTACTAATTCTAAAACTCTAACATCGCTCTATCAGTACGGTTCTTGGTTTGAACAAATACAATATCGATTAGATAATTTTTTATTTTATAGACTGGAGTCTATTGTCATCATTCCTATGAATATATTTTTATTTTTATTAGGAGTGAAGTTTATGCGTCATGGTGTATTCTCACAAGATGAAAACGGACGCCATAAACGCAAAAAACTATTTCAAATTGGTATTTTCATAGGGTTACCACTAAATCTTTTAATTTTTGTTCCAGGTGGCATTTTTGATTACCCTGCACGTTATTTATTCGCCCCAATATTATCTTTAGGTTATATTGGCATGTGGAGTTTCTTCATTCGTTTTACAAAGTTAAATTGGTTGTGGTATCGTTTTGGGGAAGTTGGTAAAATGTCATTAAGTAGCTATGTATTACAAAATATTATAGCCTCTATTATATTTTACGGTTGGGGATTGAGTTTAGGAGGCAAACTAAATAGTATTGAAATCATTAGTATTTGGATTGCACTTTCATGTGTACAACTTTACTTAGCACCAATTATCATCAAGCATTTCAAATATGGTCCGATGGAATTTATTCGCAAGCATACCATTCAATATATCGTACAAAAGCAAGCAAAGCATTCCAATCATAGTGAAAGATATTAATTCAGACTTCCTGTATGATATCTGAAAACTCATTATTTCATTTTAAAAAAATCAAGTCCCTTATAAGGGACTTGATTTTTTTTATGCATTAAGTTCAGAAAGCTTGCTTTCTAGTGAATTAAACTTGGTATAGATGTTTTCCATTCCTTCTTTTTGATTCATGACTAAATTCCGTACTTGTTCAATGCCTGCTTTGTTTTGCTGTGTAATAGCCGAGTTCGTTTCTGCTTTTGCGCCTACTTCTTGCAACATCGCTTGTACGTTGGTAATAAATTCTTGCAAACTTCTCGTTTTCTCATGGAAGTTTTCCATGTGCGTCGTGATCGTGTCGAAAAGTTCTTTTACTTCTCCCATGCCCTCACGATTTTTGACGATATCTTGTTGAGAACGTGAAATAATTTCATAACTTTTTTGCGTATCTGTTCTAATCGTTAATAGCATTTCTGAAATGTTATTCGAAGCTTCTTTAGAGGATTCCGCTAACTGTTTAATTTCTGTTGCAACAACAGCAAACCCTTTTCCATGCTCTCCTGCTCTTGCTGCTTCAATCGATGCATTTAATGACAATAAATTTGTTTTTGAAGCAATGTCAGAGATCGTTGTAATAATTTTTTCTATAGATTCCGTTCTATTCTCTAAATTCTTCATGATGTTCGTGGTCGTTTCGATATTGCTGTTAAATGCTTCAAGATCATTTTCCAGCAATTGTATACGCTCTCCACTTTCTATTGTTGCATCTTTTGTGGATTGAATGTAGTTGTTCATCTGTACAGCAGAGTGCGTCATATCATCTACTTTTTCATTTGTCGTTTCCATTTCCATATAAATAGCTTCCGTTTGATCAGATTGAACAACATACGATTTGGAAATGTCCTCAATAGATTCAAAGATGTCGGCTGCCGCTTGGTTAACCACTTCAGTATCACTGTTTAGTTCTTGCTGATATTGTTTAACTAAATCAATAGAAGATTTAATATGACTTAGTACAACTTTCAACTCTTCTTGATTTTTCTCTGCTTTCATTTTCTGAACTTGTAGATCCTCTTGCATCTTTTGATTAAAACTAGATTGCAATAACGTAACGAGTGTAACAAAAGAAAAAGGCATGACAAGATACAGGATATCAGAATCAGATAAGTTAGAACTTACTATACTGTCGTTATAAGTTAAAATTAAAGCTAAAGTAATCACATAACTAAAAACATTAATCATTTTATCTTGATATATACTTACAATAGAAACAAAAACAAAAAAGAATAAAAGATTAATAATATGTGGTTCGTTAATCATAACTAGTGCTAAAAAAACAGAAATAATAGCTACCGTTACATATTTTATAATTTGATGTGTTTTTAATAAACTAGTTTTAAACAAAGTAATATTTTTATATATAACGAATGCTAACGGTAGGATAATAACAACCATTATTCCTATTAATTGTAGTATGGAAATAATATCTTTTTGAACAAAAAAATTAAAAATCTGTGTAAATGTTACGAGTAGTCCAAATACGGTAATGCACCAAATGTTTCTTTTTTTCGATAATGATATTGCATGATCTGCTCCACTCAACTTGAGAAACCTCCACTTCATTTTGCTTTCACTGGTTCAGGTATCCACTTATCACGATACCTTTCACTTTGTTTATTTTGATATACATGTGCGACGTCGATCAGCGTAGGAATAACTTTGCCTCCTTTATACATAAAAGGCTCACTTGTCATCTCTACTATTAAATTTAATTTATTTTTTAGCAAATAAAAAACCTCTTCACTCGTTAACGAAACACAGTGGGTCATCTGATGTCTTTCACCGTAGTCCATGGCCACTTCCATAATCACAGGCGTTAACTTACCTCTGTATTCTGGTAAGATAGCAAAACCATCCACCTCGAAAATAGCAGGGTACGTATCGATAGCTTTTTTGAAAAGCTGCTTAGACTCGTCTCTCATTTTCTCATACGGTGTTATTTCACATGTACCACCGGCCGTATCGCTGTCCACCAGCATAAGATATTTTTCTGATCTTTCATTATGTTCAATTTCAAACCCTTGTTCTTTCCAACAAGCATCTTTAATTTGATAGAATTGTTGTGACATTTCTTCGTTATTTACTAGTTTATACATGAGAACACCTCCTTTTCTTACATATCGGAAAGAAACAAGTTATTTATAAATGTTTTGCATGTCTTCCTTTACTTCATTGCTACTGTCTTGCGCATCCATCTGTAACGGCGGTTCTCTTTGCTGCTGTATACATCCTGTACATCAAAGCCAATGGGTATTGTTAACCCACCTTTATAGATAAAATTTTCACCTACTTTGTCCACCATTAAATTTAATTTTTTCACTAAATAATACACTTCTTCGCTTGCTAACGAAACACAATGGGTTAGTCCATGTTTTTCACCGTAATCAACAATGAGTTTCATAACTATGAGTGCTAGTTTTCCCCTTTGTTCAGGTAATATAGCAAATCCGTCCACTTCAAAAATGGAAGGATATGTATCATAAGCTTGTTTAAAAACATGTTTGGACTCGTCTCTCATTTTTTCATAGGGAGTAAACTCACAAGTACCTCCTGCAATACCGGCATTCGTATAAATGAGGTATTTTTCTGATTGCTCGTGATGTTCGATCTCATATCCAGCTTCTGTCCAACAAGCATCTTTAATCTCATAAAATTGTTTTAACATTTCATTATTATTTACTTTTTTATACATGGTATTACCTCCACTTAGTAAGTTCGGCAAGAAACACTAAAATTATAAAATAATTGTTGCTGTATTAAAAGATTCATTTATACAAAATAGGATAATTATGGTTAAAATATAGTTTATATTTGTTGAACATTGGATAAATAAAGTGAAAAATCTATTACTTTTATATATATGTGTCATATCTATGTAAACAAAAAAATCAAGTCTATGTTGCCTACTTGATTTTTTATCGGAAAATGTTCACTATTTTTTTAGTAGAATTTATAATATTTTAGTAAATGTTTAAAATTATTTTACATGTCTTTCTATCATTTCGATTCGGTTGCCAAATGGATCATGCAAATAGATTCGATCTGCAAAGGGTAGGTTTTTATCTTCGATGTAAGGGATCTGTTGTTCTTTTACATGATGTATCAACGTTTCAAGGTGATGAACGTGTAGCGCGGGATGAGCCTTTTTTGCAGGAATGAAGTGGTCTTCTACTCCTAAATGAAGTTCAATATGACCTGATTTGAACCATACTCCACCTCTATGTTGTAAAGCAATTGGCTTTTCTATTTCCACAAAACCTAATAGATTGACATAGAACAACCTTGCTTCTTCTTCTTTTCCTTTGGGCATGGCTAGTTGAACATGATCAAGATGAGTGAAAAATTCGTTCATAATAATACTTCAACTCCCTTCATCTCTTAGTATATCATGAGATGGAAGAGAATTTTCACGGTCAAAATCGTGGTATGATAACAAAAAGGAGGGCGTTCAACTTGAAATTTAATGCTATTTACGAAGACATAGCACAGGTAATTACAAATGCGAAAAAAACGGTCGTATTAACAGGTGCAGGCATGTCAACGGAAAGTGGTTTGCAAGATTTTCGCAGTAACAACGGGTTATGGGCTGGAAAAGATCCCATGGAAATAGCGAGTACGCATACGATACGTCCACAATCTTTCAATGAAAGTGATACACAATATCAGCAACGTATTCACGCGTTTGTTGACTTTTATGTAACGCGAATTAAGGAAGTGAACACACATGAACCCAATGCAGGCCATCGAATATTAGCCGATTGGGGACGTAAAGGCTATATTTCTAGTATTGTTACGCAAAATGTAGACGGCTATCATGAAGCATGCGGTGATCCCGAAGTATTTCCACTGCATGGTACGTTGTTGCGTTTACGCTGCCAACAATGCGATACTGCATATGGTATAGAGAGATATATGTTGACTTCTGATGAGCGTACATATTTTTGTGACCAATGTGTGACAGGACTCATTCGTCCAAATATTGTACTGTTCGGAGAAGGATTGGATGAGAATTATGTAAAAGCGGAACAAGCTGCGAAACAAGCAGACGTCATGCTTGTCTTAGGAACGTCACTGCAAGTGATGCCAGCAAGTTATTTGCCGATGGAAGTTGTGGATCGTGGTGGTAAACTCATTATGATTAACTTTGACGACACGCCATTAGATCGTTACGCAGATCATATCATTCATGGTGAAAAAATTGGAGAGGTATTACATAAAATAGATTCCTTGCTAAGTTGAATAAATAAGTTGAATCCAAATGAAATGAAAGATAAGAATGAATGTAACGTGAAAAGGCTGTCCCTCAAGTAAGTTGCTACACTTAGAGGACAGCCTTTTCATTGTAATGCATAACTTATGATTGTTCTTTCCACATCGCACCAGATGCCGAGCGTTGTCTTGCAAGTTCTTCTCTTTTCTTCCTTACCTCTTCTAAAGGGGTGTCTTCAATATCTACGAGCCCTGTAAACGTATCGTCGATAGAAAATACAATAGTGGACTGTTGTTGTGTACCGTTTCTGATATATACAACTTCCTCCGATGCTTGTTTTCCATAATAAGAAGATACGACACGAACAAATTCTCTATAGTTGTTGACGGGTTTACCCCCAATGGAGAGAATGACATCCCCTTTTTGTAATCCAGCTTGATCTGCAGGACTGTTTGGGAATACTTCCATTAAGTAGTTTCCAGCTGCTTCGGCAGTACCCGTTTGTTTACTTTGCTCTTGATTCACGGTGCAATTGACCACACCCATTCGTGGGAAGCTAAACATTTCTGTTCTGAGGTCTAAGCCTAACTCCAACACGGATTTTAAATTCATGAGCGATCTTCGCCATCCCATTTCCAAACATTCGCGAAACCATTGACCGTGTGTATTGTCTTCAAATCCTTTTACTTCTAATTCTAGTTTAGTGAACTCACCTGCTGCTTCTAATCTATATGTCGTTTGCACGATGTATTTTCGCATTTGCCCGTCGGGGTCCATTGATTCATATTCATCGGCTAAAGTCATCAAGGCATATGGCTCACACACTTTGACGGTGGTCACATTGTTAATGTCTCCATAGTTGTAATGGTACATATCTCCTACTTTAGGTTCTCCATCTATTCCAGTTGTCGTTCCATAGAACGTCAAATACGAATTAGAACCTGATGGGGTTGCTACAGACCACCAAACTTGCTCTATTGGTGCTTCTAAATAAGTAATATTGAGAGAACGATCATTTGGACATGTAATCACGGTTTATCCCTCCATTAACATCGTATAAATATCTTGAGCATGTACACTCATTTCTTTTGCGAGACTGGGGAATGTACATAATAAGTCTGTCATTTGTAATTGATCTTGTGGGATGGAAGTTGCTGCTTTTGCTAACGTTTGTAAACAGGCATCGTACTGTGGTTTAATACGTTCATCACGTTTTGCAACATAAAGGCTCATTGCACTTTCCCAACATAATTCATGCTTTAACCATTTATCTAAACATTGTGCAAGAATTTTAGCCATGCAAACTGCATTATCTATGCCTGAGCCAGAGATCGGATGTAAATAAGCAGCGGCATCACCAACCAATACCCATCCTTGTCCATAAGCTTGTCTTATGTAGCTAGCTGTACTGGCAATCCCGCGTATGTTATTTTTCATTTGAATGTTCTTGGTTCGTGAACGTAACGTTTCAATTTGCTGTATTCTTTGCAAAAAATGATGAGTCACATCGTGGGACCAATGTTCGAATGTTTGCTGTGGAATCATGACGGCAATACAGTGCATGTCCTGGTCCAATGGGTTACATAACAAAATGTCTTCGCCACTCCAGTACCATTCCATCGTGGGAATCGGCAAAGCATACATACCATCTACATAGGCATAGTACACCGCTAAATGGTTTGCTTTTGATGCATGGTACATTTCCGCTTTAACGCTTTTGGCAACGATGGAATTTCTTCCGTCTGCACCAATGACGAGTTTTGCCTCTACTTCTTTTTCTTCTCCTGCTATGGTTTTGTATTTTACTCCTGTAATGTGTTCGTCTTTTTGCAGTGTGGTAAGGACTTTCGCTTGTAATACAATATCGATATTTTCTGTATGCTCTAACTTTTGAAATAACCATGAATCTAATAACTCTCTTCTTACACTGAGTGCTCTTGGTGTCACGGTAATGTTAGACTCGAACACCCTGGTTTCTACATCTACCCTCATTCTTGTCATTTCCGGTATTGCACTTTCCTTAAACTTTTTGGTGATATCTAGTGAATCATAAATGTCGGTCTCCCCAATAATATGAGAGGAAAGCGTAGGTCCTGGTTGTTTATATTGATCGATAATGAAAATGCGATAACCTTGCTTGGCCAGAAAATATGCTGTTACTGCACCGGCACACCTTGCACCGACGATAATGAAATCGTACATATTCTCCTCTCTTCTCCCTTCCTTTGCATGTCAATGATACAGAAAGGAAGGGTCATACGAAGATGACCCTTCTGCTTGAGGTTTATGTCATTAGTTGGATTGTAAGCATCCGTAGATTTGACCAATTTGATTATCTTGCTCATCATACATAGGGACAACACTTTCAGAATAGAAAGTAGCATCTTTCGGTGGAAGTCCTTTTAAAGTACCTTTCATATGAATAGGTTGTTTGTTATGGAAAGTACCTTCAGGAGTTTCTAATGTCCAGTACAAGTAAGACTCACCTTGTACACCGTCTGTCATTTTTTTGTTGAAAGGTATAGTAGCACTAGCTTTCATTGGTGCACCTTGTCCATCTAGTCCACCGCGAACACGGATGGTTTGTCCAGGCCAGATAACTTCAGAAGTTGCAACAAGGTCTACATTCATAATGTCAAGATCAACTGTTACACCAGATTTTAAGCTGAATTCTGAATCATTTACTGTGAAGTGAGTTGGTTCAGCTTGCGTAAATTGTAATTCCTCTGTTCTACCGTCTAAAAGCTCTAAATACGTTTTACTGTTTGAGTTTTCAAGTGTCATGGAAAGTTTTTTTAATGCTGTTTTCATGGATACTACCTCCTAATATTCTTCTTGTGATTGCCTCCCGGGGATAGTTACATTTTCTCATGATTTTTAGGTATTGACTCAGCTTTAGTGACCTTCACTTTCGTTTTTATGTGTGGTGTGAAACTATTTCGCTATTAATGCTTCTAGTAAATCGCAAATACTAGTGACTTTACTGAAATGATCTAAATAAATGGACTGATCTTCAATTTCAATGTCAAAAGCATCTTCAAGAGAGACAACGAGTCGAATAAAGGTCATCGAGTTAATGCCTACTTTTAATAAATCGGTGTTATGATCAATTTGTACATTAGAAGGGATGATATCTTCAATGCATTGGATTACTTTACTTTCTAATTGCGCTCTGTTCATACTATCTGCCTTCTTTCCTTACATTAGTAGTCATAAAGGGGATGTGTGTTTTGTAGGTTAACGGGGTTACAGTTTAAGTTTAGTATCAATGAGATATTCCATCAGTAATGGTACAGCTCTTCGCTCTTGCTCAAAAACGGTCTGAAATTGTTGGCTAATAGAAATGAAGTATTGCTTGTCCAACGTTTTTTGATATTTAAAACTATGTGCTCTAATTTGAGCAAGCGCACGTTTAGCACGTTCATATTTTTTCTCCACTTGTTGCAGGATAGGAAGATCTGCAACTTCTTTGAGCCACTCTATACGACGTAACATCCATGTTTTATGCTGTATCATTTTCACCACGGTAATATTCCATAAGCCGTGCTCCCTCTCGTCTATCTCTCCACTCTCCATTAAAGATGAAAAAAAGTGAGATAAATATTGATTAACATAAGGCCCATTAGCAAGCATCGCTTTCGTCCCTTTCCCTGCTTGCATATTGCCACGTTCTAAAGAGAAAAACAGGTTGCTCATGGGATGGGATAAGTATGGGGCTTGCACTTTAATAGTAGAAAGAGGAAATCCATAAAAGGCGAACCATTTTTCTGACGTGAGGTGATGGTTTTTCATGTCAAGTAATTGTTGCTCACACTGCGCATACGATATGGGGACGGTGTCATAGGCTTTACCATTCACCTCGAATGCAATAACGTCAAAGGTTTCACTATTATCGTCGTAACCATAGATGATGGCATCATGAATTAAGTCATTTCCTTTGTAAAAATTAGAAGAAGCAATGTGTTTCCAATTCAAATAAATGACGATATATTGCTGTTGATGCAGGGCTTCTTTGATGAGAGAGACGAGCTGGGTAGGTGAATAGGCCCTAATATCGATGGTTTCTTCCTCTAACACGTGGGTGTATATATCTAGATGTTCTTCAAACCCGACGAATGGGATAGAGAGATGGTCTTTACTTTGTAGTTGCAAGTTTACAAAGTGGTTGTAGTACCATGGTGCAAACTGGGGATTCGTCATTAAAATACTAAGTCGAAAATTATGATAACATTCTGTTGCTAATCCTGGATTGGTGTGAATCGGTAATTGTTTTTTTGCCATGAGTATACTCCCTTTACAGGTCATAGCGATACAATATAACCATACCGATAGCATATTGACCGGAGTGAGACAAACTAATGTCGGTTTGGAAAGGTAGGGACTCCATCCTCTCCTTCACTACGTCATAAAACTGTAGGTATGGTTTTCCATCTTCTCGCTTTCTTATTTCCATGCCTCTGAAGTGGTATCGAATACGTTGCATTTCCTCGCTCATTGCTTTGTAAAATGCTTCTTTCACTGCCCATCTTGCAGCAAAATGCTGAGATGGTGTATGTTGCTTCTTGCAATACTGTATTTCGTGGGAAGTGAATACTTTTTGTATAAAATGCTCCCCTTGTCGTTGCAGTGTTTGCTCAAATTGCGTGATGTCTTGGATGTCCACACCGATGCGGGGGACAGGATGAGTCACTCTTATTTCCATGGTTTATTCCCGCCGATGCCACTCCATTCTGATTGCTTTAACGTATCGGTTTTCAACTGCTTTCGACGTAAGTTTAATCTTCTTCTCACTTGCTCCCCTTCTTGATTGATTAGTTTTTGATGATTTAATGACACAGCTTTCGTACTTTCTCCTGTAAAATGAACGACAAATGCTTTTCTGAACTCGTTTTTCGTTTGATTTTCATATGAACCGTGCATGAGATTGCCATGAAATGCGATGACATCTCCAGGCTTCGTATGAACAAAGTATTCTGTTTGCCCGTTTTCTAAATGTAATTTTTCCCCATACTCTTCCTCAGAGGAAGCAATGACATGGGGTTCTAATAGTCCAGCAGTATGAGATTGTGGAACAATAAAAATGCCCCCGTTTTGTTTATTGCCTTCGCTGAGGCTGACCCAAAGGGAGCAAGTAGTATTCGGAGTAGAACCCACACTATAGTTGTCTTGATGCATGGGTAGTCCCCTAGTGCCTGGGCTTTTGAAATAGTAGCTGGTGGATATGGCAAGTGCAGGTTCTTGCAGCAAGGATTTTGCGGCTGCAAACATCTTGTCACTTAACATGATGCTAGCTATCTGAGGGTGAGTGAGGTGGTAGTCTCGTAGTCTGGGAAAAATACTCTCTAATAGTTTTTGCTTATCTTGTTTGATGGTACCTTCACGAACAAGGTCCATCCACAGTTGTGTGAACTGTTCGTTGAGTTTATTTACTTCTTGGGGATCGAACCATTGTTGCAAAATGACATAGCCATGTTCTTCGTAATGTTGCATTTCTTCTTTCGTTACACTTCTTTGCATGTTTTTCCTCCTATGCGCATTTATACATTATGCATGGTGCCTCTCTAGCATATATCCAACGTATTTTTTATGCTTAATGAGGTGATTTACTTCAATGGACATGTTCAGTTGTTGTATTTTTTTGCGTAATCGGTAAATGTATTGTCTAACAATGTCTGTCGTCGTATAAGGGTCCCACAAATGATACAGCAATTGATCACCGGAGACATACATTCCTGCATGTTGCCATAAGTACATGAGCACCGCATCTTCTTTCATCGTTAAGGAAACATCGTGTTGATGAGATTTTAGTTGTTGTGATTTTGGAAAATAAGATAGATTCGGATGAAGTTTTATTTCGCTTTGCGCCGCTGGTTGGATGATATGTTGTAGCTCGTCAATGGACTGATGTAATGAATGGGTAACGTAGATAGGGTGATGACGTTGCAGCGAAAGAAAGATGGGTGACGGGCTTGTGGATTGTAGCTGTATGATCATTGGTGTATCCGGTTGTACTTGCATCCATTCTGATACATACGACTGAGCTGTGGCGGACATTTGTGGCAAATGCCAAATGACACATGTAATAGGTAGCCCTTGTCCCCACAGATGAAACAGTTCATTTACATCGGTAATAAATAGGATGGACATAGGTGATGGTAGGTGTTCTTTGACAGTGGAAAGATATCTTGGGTTCATATCAATAAGAATAATCCAGTCATGTGATGTTTTTGTGAAAGGAAGCGTGTTCATTTATGTGGATTCTTTCTGTCGTAGTTGTTGTTGTATCACATGCACGATATGTTGGATCGTAAGGTGAGCATGCTCTTCTTTCAGGTCCTCTAAATCAATTTCCACTTCAAATTGTTGTTCTAACTCCATCCATATTTTCAACCAAGCTAATGAGGATGTAGGAAGGGTAAGTTGATCCTCGTTCTCTTTGTTTTCTTGTGGGTTATATTGTATGATGATCTTTTTTAATGTGTGGTGTACATCGGTTGATTTCATTCCTTCTTCACCTGCGTTCTGCACTTGAATAGTTAAGATTGTTTCCAGCTTTTTTTGATTTCTTCTACGATCAAAATTTGATGTGGTATTTTATAAGCTGCTAATTGTTTTCGCAGTGCTGTCTTCATCTCTCTTACTGTTTTGTAAGCAGACAATATAACTTCTGCAACAATAATTTCTCCGTGTAACTGATCTTCTTTTCCTCTTACCACCACATCGACGATTTCTGGAATGGTACGACACGCGGCTTCGACTTCTTTCGGATTGACTTTGCGTCCCGCTACATTAATAAATGTTGTTTTTCTCCCTTTAAGAAACAGTTGCTGCTCATGTAAAACAGCAAGGTCATCCGTTTTGTGCCATTGTTTTGCTTTCATCATGCCGGGCATGTCCGAGGTGCGATCATGTCCTTCCTTCTCCTGATCTACTGTAATATACCCATGGAATAAGCTAGGACTAGAAACGACTAAGGATTGATCTTTAGCGATTTTCACTTTTACATCGGGTAAAATAAATCCGTTACTTCCTTCCAAATGTTTACGCTGTGGATGATGTGCTGCTACTGCTCCTGTTTCTGTACTGCCATATAGTTCGAGAATGGTTACGTTTGTCTTTTGTTTAAATTGACGGGAAACATGTTGTGGTAAAGGGCCTCCAGCAGAGATAGCAAATCTCATATGTTGAAATGTTTTTTGCTGCACAGTGTGGGCATCGGAGAGTAGTGGATAAAAAGAAGGAACACTTAATAAGATGGTAGAGCGATAGGTTTCACTTAGTTTGAACACTTTTCGCGGAGTCGGATGACGACAGAGGACCAGTGTACTTCCTGTTAATAGCGAGGCGAATAGCGCTCCAGTCATGCCGTATAAGTGATGTAAAGGGATTGTTGCAATGATGTGGTCTGAAGCAGCGTATTGAAACCAGCTACGATACACATGGCCTTCTCGGATGATGGTTTGCAGTGAAACACATGCCATTTTGGGATAGCCTGTCGTACCAGAAGTTAACTGATAAACAAAAGTGGGCTGAGCTTGTACATGCTGCGGCTGTGCATCTTTGTGATTTATATCCTGCTTTGCTTCAGTACGTTGATGCTGGTGGTGATAGATGTCATCGTAGGTGTAGAGGGACATATGATCATGGTTGTGACAGCTTTCGCTTTCCATACGCTCGTTACGTTCAAAAAGGTTCACATTCGTGTTCTTTTTCTGCGTTGGAACAACCCAGGTTGTAATACCGCTGATCTGTTGGATGCGACTCATTTCTGCTGGCGTTTGTTTATTGTCTACGGGTAAGACTGCATGTCCTTTTTCTAAAATAGCAAGAAATAGCTGGATGGACATGACGGTTTGATCCATAACAAGACCATATTTTTGTGATAAAGGATAACGAGGCAAAGCATTTGCTAACTGCTTGATGTTGTACCTGAGCTCACTGTACGTTAACGTTTCTTGTCCATCTATAATAGCTGTATGTTCCAAATTATGATTGACATGACAAAGCACGTTTCCCATCCATACTTCCCCCCATTTGTATCCATCCATGCTTCGATATAAGATGAAGAAATAATAAGATAAAAATTTACGCCTCAGTAACCGGTGTAAAGATGGCTATAGCGATTTCTCCACCTTATGCGCAGTGGTAATAAGTTGCTTGAACTTGTTTCTTCAACTTATTACTATATTATAAGCTTTACGGTAATGGCCCTCTCGGCTTTGATTGTATATCCATGCTTCACGCTCCATTTACGGTACATTCACTTTTCATTCATGTACATGTAGGGATGATAGGCGTATGGTAATAGAAGAGCATATCGCTCATCTGATTTTCACTTATGAAATTGGAGGAAGCTATGGTTGGTTTACAACAGATCGCATGTTACGTGCCAGAAAAAAAGGTGAATGTAAGTGCCTTTCTCCCTCTTTCCACGAGTCAAACACAAAGTGAAATGATGGAGGAAAAAGTGATTTCACAGTATGGACTCCATCACATTGCTGTCGAGGAAGAGCTAACTGTACATGAAATGATAGAAAAAGCAGCAGCTACAGTGTTGCAAAAACATGCTGGAACAGAAGAACCAATAACTTGGATATTACATACCCACACCTTTCACCCTTTTACCCCCTACCTTGTAGATCCCATAAGCAGCATTCAGCTGGACTGGGGATTAGAAAATGCGAAAGTTCGCTGTATAGCGCAAATGAATTGCGCTTCTATTGATATGCTTTTACAATTTGCCAATCGACTGTTACTACAAGAGCAACAAGGTGCAATACTGCTCCTTTGTGCAGATAAAATGATCATCCCAGATAGCAGGTATTTAAAAGACAGCACCGTGTCGGGAGATGCAGCGGCCGCGATGATTCTCTCTAGTCAAAGTGAACATCACCAATTACTTGCTTCTGTTATACAGTGTGATGCTAGTCTATACCATAGTGTGCAGTCAGACCCAGCGGATTTCGCTTGGTTTCAACAATCTTTCTATATGGGATTGGTTAAAATTTTACGGCGTGGAGTGAAGCAGGCAGGTATACAACTATCTCAGCTTACTTTCATTTTTCCGTCGAATGTGAACGAACTAACTTGGCGTAGCATCGCATCTGCTTGCGAGATGGATGATGATGTATTTTATTACCCTACAATGCGTGAAGTTGGACATGCCCATAATGCAGATCCTTTGTTAAATTTACAGCATGCATTGACACATCAAGCCTTAAAAAAAGGAGATTACTATGCAACCTTAACTGTGGGGATGGGCAGTACATTTGGCTGTTCTGTTTTTCAATATTAATCACAGTATGCATGATCATATAAATAACAGTATGAATGAAGGGACGTCATTTTCTATGTATATATCTTCCATCTATTCATGTGTAAACAAACAAAAAACGTGCTATGCTGCCTTATTACAAAAAGTAAAAGAGATGAGCCCCCCTTCAAGTAAAAAGAAAATCATAGCCCCTTTAGATTTTCCTTTGTGGTATTTATATGACGAATATGAAATTCCTTTGTATGGAGATAAGGGGCAGTATAACGAAGAGTCTTCTTTCTTTCCAGAAAAATTAGATTTTCATCATCACGAATTCGATGTAGCCGTGAGCAAGCAACCCGCTGCAAAACAAGCTTTGCATGCGATAGAGGGGATGTGGAACCAGCACGTTTCACCTTCTAGTATGACCGATGCATGTAAGTATTTGATTTATGGTCATGAGACATTAGAAGCAAACTTTTATTTCACCCCTGCGATATATTTGAAGAAAAAGTTGAAGCAAAAACGTATCCAGCCATTTTCTATTCATGCTAAAGGATCGCTCGTATTGTATGAAGCTATCCAGATGTGCGAAGCTCTCTTTTCTTCTTCAAGTGATACTTCCCTCCCTTCTCTTCCCTCACAATTAGCTTCAATATCCTCTTCGGAGTCATGTGCGGCCATGTTCGTCGTTAGTGATATCATTCAACCGCCTATGCGAAGACTGTGGTTGGACCACTATCCAAAAGGAGACGCTGCAACTGCTTGTTATATCTCTCCTACCCATGGTGATTGGAAAATACTACACATGTTCGCTGATGAATGGCCATTAGAACATCACAATCCTTATATATGGTCTGCTTCATTGCATGCATCACATCAACAGATGCTGCTAGAACGTAGTCAACAACTGCTAACTACAGCATTGCAACAATACGGTACTCCATGTTCATACTCTTGTGATGAAACGATCAATAAAGCAGTTACAGTGACTCCCTTTACCCCTTCCTCTCGTTATGTCATCATGCAGCATATGGATGCTACGTTTCAACATACGTTGAAAGCTACGGTGGAACAACATGGTGGAAGAGTATTTACGAGAGAAAGCCTTGCGGAATGTAATCTGCTTGGCAGTGATACTCTATATTCTTTGCAACAACTGGAGCAGCAGGTTGCAATTTCTGTCGGAGATGTCGTTTTTCTTGTCCTCGCAGGCCCGATTGCCGACGTGGCTATTTTAGTATTACAAAAGCAATAAGATGTCGGAGGTGAATAAATTGAACAAACATACATTGCCTGATGACAATGCTTCACGAATGTTGCTACAAAGCGATGGTTCTACTACTCAGTTGTTAGAGAGCATGCTAAATGAGCCCTTAGATGTCATCGTTGTGAAACAGGAAATGCTGCAAAGTTATCATATTGATCCAACCATTGCAGCATTGTTGCGCATTCCAAACGATGAAAATGTGTTAGAGCGATATTCCCAATTAGTAACGAAAGATAATACCGTTGTATCTAACAATTATGTCGTTTGTAGACTTGGCTTAGATGCTAACGTGATGCAAAAACTGCACCAAGGCAGCATACCCATAGGAAAGATATGGAGCTCCAATCGTCTGTCTGGACATCGCATGCTGCTTGGCTATGGTCAGGAGTTTCATGATAAAGAGCAGCGTCAAGTACCGTACAAGCATTACATTCAATGGCATGACGATGTCCCTCGTTTATATATACGAGAAAAATTCAATCCAGCATATGTGAAAATACCTTGCTAATGTGACCTTCCATTTTCTGCTATAATGATATAAATGCACTGACTTTCGATCTTATGACAGATAACGAGAAAGTAACATTTCTAGGATTGAAGTGGTGGACTAAAGAAGCATTACGTTTAAAAAGTGATGTTGCACCGTTGGAAATACTAGAACTATTTTAAATGTGTACATGAAGTATATGAATTAGTGAGCCTCTAGTGATAGGTATTGCACACCTATTTAACTATCAACTTATCTAGAGGTTTATTTGTCGTTGTCGTTTTCCCCCAAATAAGCATGCTTCAGGTAAACTCGCCGTTACTGAATCTTCTTTTTTTCATATAGTAATGGTACAACCCTTTTTATTTTATTATAGTTTGGAGGATGTATATGTGAAATTTTTTTTCAAGAAGGACAATGATGCTCACCCTACTATATTAGGTCTATTTGTGAATAAAAAAATCATCAAAGATGCGATGTTAGGTCACATCAATAAGCATCCTAATATTGCTGGTCCGATACAAGCCAATAAAAAAGTAGGCGTAACCCTTTATTTATTTTCTCAACACAATGTGAACTTTAGAAGAAACACAATACTAGGTACAGTGTATGATAGTACTCAAAAGAAATGGAAGAAAAAACGTTTTGTACTTCCACATGTCGTGTATAATTTTAACACCTTAACCCCTAGGAGTACGTTTATTATTAAAACCATGAGAAAAAAAGGCATTAGATTCATCACTCCACCCATACGAAAATATTATAAGTGGCATCAGCATACGATGTTAAGCAAAAATGAAGAGATAAATAAACATTTGCCTGATACGAGACGCGTTCATTTGCAACGAATCAATGTGTTACGCCAAACACTGCGTTTGATGTTGAATCAATATGGCTCTGTGTATATCAAAGGTAACTTCGCTAACTACGGCTCTCAAATATTTAAAGTATCAACATCTCCATCTCCACATCATGCATTCCAATACAGCTTTAAACGAAAACATATTATACGAGGAAACGTTGACAATATCGATCAAATCATCACTGTGATGAAGAAATATTTTAAAACGAACGATCTTATTATCCAGCAAACCATCCCCCTATTACACTATAAAAATCAAATTGTAGATTTTCGAGCTGAGGCACAGCGTGGAAAAGATGGTGAATTAAATATTACAGGCATAACGACTAGAATCGGTGTTCAAAACTCCCCCATAACGAATTACGGTTCGATGGTAGATTTTGATACTTTTATGATGGACTACAGTGATCAAATTAGTATACACCTTGACGATCTTAAAAACTCCGTAGAGGAAAAGCTAAAACAAATATATCTCGCTTATGAAAAAGAGTATGGCAATATTGGAGAAATGGGAATGGATTTTGCCTTAGATACCAATTTTAAATTTTGGCATATCGAATGTAATCGTAGATCGGGTAAAAACGCATTTTTGGTAGCGCAAAAACGACAAAACATTGAAAAACTGTATATGAATCCGTTATTGTACGCAAAATACCTTCGCTCTTTAATAAAAATTAAAAAAAGTAATATAGCAAGTAAAAGAATGAAAAAAAATAACAGGAATAAAAGAATTATCATGCCAAGACGCAGCAAAATGAGAATCATGTATATGCTGGAAACAGACGAGCGTATCCAACCATACTTGCCAGAAACGACCATGATGAGCCCGTACAAACTAAGGCGCATGTTAAATAAATATAAAATGGTGTACATCAAGCCCAACGATGGCGGTGCAGGAAATAGACTGATGAAATTAAGAAAAGTAGTTCGAAATAATAGAGTGAGATATCAATATGATATGAATACACCGAGGAGAACGATAAGCGGCAGTACCCCTTCGTTTCTAGCTTTATTAAAGACAATTAAAAGAAAGAAATTAAATAGACCGTATGTCATTCAAAAAGGGATACATTTATTGCGATACAACAATAGAATTACGGACCTGCGCGTCATGGTGCAAAAGAAAAGAAACACGTGGAAAGTAACCGGCATCGTAGTAAAAATAGCAGTCAAAAACAGAGTGGTGACGCACTCTCTATATGGTTCTAAACTCATTTCCTTGCCTTCTTTACTAGAACACAAAAAATTGTCTCCAGGTAGAAAAAGAACGATACAAAAACAGTTAGTACATTTATGTATCGATATTGCTAAAAAAATTGAAACACAGTACCCTCAATACCGCGATTTTGGCATCGACGTTGGTTTTGACACTGCTTTTAAACCATGGGTTTTGGAAGTAAACTATAAAAAGCCATCTATAAAAATGTTTAAAAATTTTGATAGTACGATGTACAGGCGCATTAAAGATAATGTGTCATCCAAGTGGCTACTCGGCAAATCATTTTAACATATAAGAAAGGTGATCATCATGTATAGCGGCAAGACCATTGGCATCGTTGGTGGATTAGGACCTTTCGCTGGCATTGATATGGTGAAACAGATTTTTTATCATACTAAGGCAAACACAGATCAGGATCACATTCCCGTCATACTCATTTCTGCACCGCAACAGATAGAACCAAGAGTGACTTTTGTATTAGGAGAGAGCAGTAAAAATCCAGCACATTCTATTGTCACTGTAATACAAAAACTAGAACGTGCTGGCGCTGATATTATAGGTATTCCTTGTAATACTGCTCATGCCCCTATGATTATGAATATAGTGAAGCAAGAGCTAAAGAAAAGAAAGAGTAACATTGTGTTGATCAATATGATAGATGAAATCTTTCATACGATAAAGAAAAAACATCCTAACACTACTAACGTTGGTATTTTAACCACATCAGCAATGTATGAGACACATATTTATAAAAATATAATACAGAGTCATGGCTATAACGCCATCATTCCCCCTGCAGATATGCAACGTCATCTGGTGAACCAAGCGATATACGATAAGGAGTATGGCATTAAGTCTCAGTCTCATCCTGTCTCTTTGCAAGCGAGAGCCAATTTACTTGAAAGTATGCAGTATTTAATAGAGGAGAAAGCAGATGTCATCATACTAGGATGTACCGAATTACCGCTAGCCATTCATGAACAAGTTATAGATCAAGTACCTATTATTCATTCAACTATGGTACTTGCCACAGCTCTTATTAAAAAAGCATCCCCAGAACGTTTAAAAGATGGTATGTCATGACCAAGGCCTCTCCTCTTCTTCATCTTATAGATAAGTGGAATGAACTTGTTCAACCAACTTATTCCCGCTGCTGTACCAACGTCCATGGTTTACGTAGCTGCAACGGATGGTTGCTGTTCTTCCTGTTCTGGTTGTTGTATTTGATCTGCCGTTAAATACTTGAATCCCTTTAATAATGGAAAAAACAACGCTAAAGCGATCATGACAATGCCCGCTATTCCTGTAGTAAAGATAGAATCGGTGAGGCGAGCAAAATAACCTCCAGCTAAAATCCCAATCATCATGCCCACAGCAATGGTAGATTGATAAATACCTGCCGCCCGTCCTAAATACTTTTCTGGTGTAATAGCCAAAAATAAGGAACTGAGTGGTACATTAAGCATGGCATTTAATGTTCCAACGATAACAGCCCAGCAAAATAGTACAATGGAACCTGTGTAATCATACAACATAGCTAGTGGCCAAACGAGTACCATAATGATACCGATTAAACCTGTCGCAAGAAGAAGCATAACTCCTGCTTTCATTTTCTTTAATAATAATGGGGATACCAACGCACCGATAACCGCCCCTACACCTACAACTGATTGGAGAAAGCCGAACTGCTCTGCTTTTACGTTGAAATACTGTAAAAACATCGCGCTATTATTCGTGCTCAATATCCCGGCCGTAATCGTTACAGGAATAAGAAGTAGGATTAAAAAACGAAGTGCTGGTAATATCCCGACAGTACGATAGCCATCTATTAAAGAAGAAAAAAATGATTCTCCTTCAGCAACTTCTCCCTTCACAGCCAGTTTACTAATGGTAAAAAGAAAACAGGCGGAGAGAATATATGTAATCGCATTAATAATAAAGATGATATTGACATTGCCTAGAAATAATAGTAAACCAGCAACGGAAGGCCCAATAATGTAAAGTGCTTGCGACGTGCCTTGAGAAAAGGCCATAGCAGAACTTAGATTTTTTTTACCAACGAGGAAAGGAATGGAAGCAGCTCTGGCTGGTTCGAATACGGCCGTCCCTATCCCTTCTAAGACAACAAGCAACAAAAGCATCCAGGCATTGTCGCTAAATACAATCATGAATAAAACAATCACCATGCGATAAAGGTCACTGGATATCATCATCGTTCTTTTGGGGAAACGATCGGTGAATGGGGCTAACAAAGAGGAAAAAACAGCACTTGGTAATAGAGCTGCAAAAAGGACCATTCCAATCATAAATGGATCCCCCGTTAATGTAGACACAAGCACGATGATTACCGTTTTCGTTATGCCGTCCCCTAATTCTGAAATGACTTGTGCTAACCATAAACGTATATATTGTGGATTTTTAAATAATTCTTTCATCGGTATATTACTCCTTCCACTTCATTTCGGGATTGGTATAGAAAGAAAGAGAAAGAATAACATTGGTCGTATCTTTATTTTGACTCATATCTTCTTTTTCTTTTTCTTTAATAAATTCAAATAGTTCATTCACCTTATTTGTAACTTCACTGTATGAACGCTCTGACAGTTGATAAGACGCGTAAGATACTTTGGGTAAAAAGCTTTCATCATAGTGAGATAAGACTTGTGTCAGATCTCGCTGCACTTTTTTTGTGATGAGATGTGTTGCACCTATTGTATTCTTCTCTGCTATATTACTTAAATCTACATCATCCTCCGTGCTGCGATAGGTGGAGAACTGTACATTTCGGTCGCCGACATAATCCATTTTATTCACAAGTTGATGCTTCATGAGTTGGTTGAGAATATGAACCACCCTTAGTTGGGTAAAACCTGTATAACTTATAATTTGTTTAATCGTGGATTCCGTGTCGAGAAATAAGTAGGTAAGTAAAATGTCTTCATCTTCTAGTAATTTTTCTTGTGGTTGAGATAATTTAGTCTCGGATATGTTCAACTTACTTCCTCCTTTTTATATAAGGCATTCATGATGTCATCCTCTGTTATGTTCCCAATACTAATGATAGATATGTTGTCGGGTTTAATGTACTGCTTTGCTATATGCTGTAGCTCTTCCGGTGTCACTCGACTTAACTCTCTTATCATTTCATTGATGAAAAAGTAATGACCGAATACAGCGCGAGATCCTATCAATTTAAGTAAAAAATCTGGGGAGTTTAATTTAGTAAGGAGAAACGTTTTCAAAACAGATACGGCTCTTGAGATTTCTTCTGGAATAAATGATTCTTGTGTTAGTAGTGAAAATTCGTAGTACAGGATATCGATGAAATTTTGAAAGTTATTTTTATGTACGTTAGCAATGACGCCATAGTTACCTGTTTGTACATAGGAGTTGCTAAACGTTTGTACTTGATATACAAGATTGTGTTCTTCTCTTAAAACTTGAAATAAACGGGAAGATGGGATACTCCCCCACACTGCTGTTAACAGTTCAAAAGACACGGAATGATGATCGCTAAACGAAGGACCTTTATCTCCAAAGCAAACAACCAGCTGATCGCTATTCGTTTGAATGTTGGTTAACCCCACTTCATGTGCGAGTACGACTTCTAGTGGCGTAGGCATTCCATTCTTTACATCACTGAAAATGTCGACGGTCATATTAATGACTTCTTCCGCTTTTTCATTCGTAATTAATACGACGGTCATATTATCTGCTACATAAGTTTCATGATAGTAGTTTGTAATGTGATCACTATCAAAATGATGAATGTTCTCTTCTGTTCCGATGATCCAATTTCCGTAAGACATGTTTCCGTAAATCGTAGACCAAAAATGCTCGTAGATTTGATTTGTCGTTTTTAATTTATTCCTATATTCATCTAGTATAATTTTTCTTTCTCTTTCAATATCCTCTTCAGTAATGTTAAATTGACAGACTAGTTCATAGAGGGCATGTACTAAATCATTACTATACTCTTTCAGACAGGTTCCAAAATAATAAGTTAATTCTTTGGTAGTAGACGCATTTAAAATACCACCGTTAGCAAGGATACGTTTGACATGCTCTTTTTCACTAGTAATGGCACTGCTTGTATTAGCAAGTAAATGTTCAATAAAATGACTGATCCCATTGTTTACGTCATTTTCATTTCGCCCACCTTGACGAATAAATATGCCTGCCGTCGTTGTCATTAATTGATCATTCGGATTGACAACGACGACTCGAATCCCATTCTCTAAAACATAAGTATGCGTATACATTAATTTATGATCTCCTTTTCCAAATGAACACTGTTTTCTAACATATGTAATAACTGCTTTGGTTGCAGCATGCCTAACGTCGTTTTATATGCTTTCTCAGAAGCAATATATGTTTCTTGTATCGTTGGTGGGATAACGATCATATCGAGAGACTTTAAGGTTTCAACATTGCGCTGTACGATTCTGGAATGCCACATTTTTTCATTCATATTAGGGACCATAATGACCGGTTTATCACAGGCGATCAGCGTGCTCAATAACACATTATCTGCTATTCCAGCAGCTGCTTTTCCCATAGAATTTGCTGTGATGGGAAGAATAAGCATGACATCGCACCATGAAGCAAGTTCGATATGAAATGGAGCACTTTTGTTTGCTTGCAGTTCATCGGTGTATACGTCATCTACTAAGCATTCCATCACCAATGGCTGCACAAAGCGACTACTTTCTTCTGTGAGGATGAGCTTGATCTCACATTCTATTTTTTTTAATTCCATTACATACTGAGGTAAATTGATAGCACCAATCGATCCTGTACATCCTATTAATATACGAAGTGTACTCATTTTCATCCCTCCCCTTTGCATTTTTTAAGCTTTATTTTACTAATAACCTTTCCAATTTTTCTTTATTATTTTTTAAATATTGCGATATTTGTTCGTTGTTTTTTTCATCATGTGATGTTTGAAGCAACTGTATTGCTTTATGAAGCAGTTTATGAGCATGTGCATAATCTTTTCTTTTATAATAGTAAAGGGCGCAAATATTCCAAAAATCTACTTCTGTTTTTACTGTCATTCGTGGTAAGTCATTTTGCTCTAACTGTATCATTTTTTGTTTTGCTTCCTCATACGCTTCATAATGTACACATAACACAAGGTATTGAAGGTGGTATTGTATTGTCTCTTCATCTGGGGTGTATTGATAACTATGGAGAAATTGATGATACATATCATGCATGTGGTGAAATGTTTTTTGACTGTAAAAGCACATAAGTAAGGCTGTGGAGCTTAGTTCGGACACTTGTTTTGGATTTAATTGATCAAAACATTGATGTTGTTCGAAGAAGTCGTAATGTCTCCAAAATTGATGATGATGGTAGTGGTAATAAGCGTGTAGTAGTAGAAAGAATCGAATGCTTGGTTTGTGCTGTAGCTTGTCCCATTGTATCATTGGTTCGCTTTCTAGAAATGATGAACTTGGAAGTATAATGTGGTCGTCTTGTAGTTGTTGTTTCAGTGAGGTATATTGTTGTGTCCATTGGTCTCCTTCGTTCAGGAGAAAGTGATCGAAGTTAGCTCTTAATTCATTTTGATGCGCGGTTGAAATGTAAAGATCAGGTAGCATAGCTCCTACTATTTTGGAGAAAGCAATATCCCCATGTAAAACTTTTTCGTAGAGATGCAGTCGTAATCTATCGTCACGCATCGGAAGTCACCTCTTGCTTTAATTTCACTTCATCAAAGCGATGCCCTTGTATGTCTAAGATTTCAACCAGTTTAGACATATCATTTTTAAAGTCTGGGCAAGGTTGACTCCCTGTTTGCATACGGATTAATGGACAGGAGTCCCCGTGGCAACTTGGTGCTAAGTAACATGAACCACATCGTTTATCAGCTATACCTTGATCGACCCATAATGCAAACTTACTTTGATCTAAGTTTATGTTGCCCGCTTCTGTCAATTGACCCACTTGGTTTCTTTCGTCATATAAAGCGACAGTACATTTATAGACAGTACCATCGGTTCCAATAACGAACGATTTTGGATCTGCTGCGTAACAAACATTGTCTGGTTTAATTAATGCTTTGGCTGACATCGTTGGGATTTTCTTTTGCGAAGATTGTTGTAATAATTTGACCATCATGTTCTCTTTACATATTTCCACATGATCATCGTTTTCTCCTCCCCAATGTCCAATATTATGAAAATATAATTCAAATCGGCTATCTTTTTCAAATGTATCCTCCATTTTCTTAATATGTGCTTCTACTTCCTGATAGTTATCCGGAGATACGTTCATTCGTAATAAAACGCGGAATTTTTTGTTGCTGTTTTTCATTGTAATTAAGTTTTTTAAAATGGTGTCGTATGTGCCGCTGCCGTCTTTTTGTATTCTTTGTTGATCATGTACTTCTTTTACTCCGTCGATGGTCACTTGATAGTTATACACTTTCATTTTATCTAGCTTTTCTAGATTCTTTTTGGTAATAAGATACCCATTTGTCGTAATACCTGCACTATAATGTACATCGTACTTTTCACATTGTTGTATAATAAATGCACTCAACCTTTCCATTACATCGATTCCTAACAATGGTTCTCCACCAAACCAACTCACGGTAAAATGTTTATATCGACCAGAGGCTAATTCTTGTGCAATGTATTTTTTTAACCCTTGCTCCACTTCTGGAAGCATTTTATTTCTTTCAAACTTTTCATAGCAATATACACACCTAAAGTTACAATTTTCGTGAGGAAGAATGATAAGATGTAATGTTCGATTTTGCATGCGCTTCATTTTATAGTTCTCTAACACTTCCTCGTCTTCTCTTTCATTATCTTGAATCAAAAATTTGTTTTTTACTAAATACGACTGGAGAGAAGGGTGATCCCACACTTTTATACTTTTGCTGTATTTTAGCCCTCTCCCTGTTCTTATATTGTACAGGATATGATTCTCTTCACTTTTAACTTTGACAACGTATCTGGAACGTTTCATGCTGTTTCCTCCTTTTTTGTAGTGTGATTTTTATATTGTTGATATTGTATATGTAAGAGAGAGTTACTACGATATAGTAACTCTCTCCAGTGGAATTGTTATTAGCAAGCAATAATGTTAATGTCTTTTGCTAAGTTATCTCCATCCTGATTTTCTAATACTGATTCTACTGCCTCACTTACTTGTTCGATAGTTAAATCCGAGATCTTCTCGTTGGATAATTCAGAAACTTTCTTTTTGTTCTCCTCCATGCTATACACCTCCTTTAATTAATATCCATTATGGTAAAGAGATGATGTGTATTTTTTATGCTCCTTTTGTCTTAATCTATTTTTCTATTTCATCCATCTATGATTGCAATGATTGAATCTGGATAATCAACAAGCAACGACATTTAATTCTTTTGCATGATCTCCATCTGCATTATCTAACACGGAATCAACGGATTCCTCAATATTCTCTACTTGTAATTCAGGTAATTCTTCTTTTACCTCGTCTGTCTCTTTATGATCTTCTGGCAATGGGCTACACCTCCAATGAAATGATCAGTATTTTGTAATTTGCTTTCTATCTTTGTTGAATATGCTTTGTATGGTCGAATTAAATATTATCTTAATTCTATAAATATACATAATATTTGTATATCAGTATGTTTCGTATTTAGTATTGCGGGATGTCGAAAAGATGGTAAGTATAAAAAAATTTGTTAAAAATAATTTATTTAAAGAAAATTGGTAATGAAATACGATATAATATATTTATAACTATTCATATCTTACATAACATCATATAGACAAGGAGGTAGATTCTTGTATAATACAGTGGTGTTTGGGAAGAGAGCGTTATTTAATCAATTAATCATAAACTATTTACAGAATGAAAGTAGTGTTCTGGTTACAGAAACAGTTGCTAACTTGGAAGCCATGTATGAGGCGATCAATTGTAAGCAAATAAGTTTGCTAGTCATGACGGAGTTTGAAGGTACATGGTGTGAACTTAATGTTGTTTCTATACTGAAAAAGAATCAAGAAAATCCTGCGAAAATAGCTGTTATCAACTCTAGCATGAATGTATCTTCTATTCATGTTGCCCATTCACACGGCATCGATGCTTTCATCACCTACGAGTCCACGCCACGTGAATTACTTGAAACGTTAATACAAGTTATGAAAGGCAAGATGATTTACCCCTCCTCTTTGATGAATCAAGCCCATACGCCTGTTTTAACTCCTAAAGAAAAAGAAATTTTATTACAGATTGCTGAAGGAAAGACAAATAAAGAGATTAGCAATGAGTTTTTTGTAAGCAAACGAACCATTGAACATCACATTAGCTCTATTCTGTCCAAAATGAACTCCAAAACGAGGGTTCAGGCAGTCGTTACTGCTTTACAACAAGGAATATTGTATTAAGAGAGTATGGATTACTGTATGATAAAATAACATGCCCAGGAATTCTTTTTCCTGAGCATGTTTCACATGTATTTGTGTCTTATCTTGTTATCTGTGTTTTTATCTTGTAGATATTTCACGACAACACAGCATTGTTTCTTCTCAATGCTATGGTATTAAACCGATTTATGCAGGAGATCATACAGCATCTTTTCTATCATTTGGCCGACACGTTGTAAAGCTTTTTCAGAAAAATCAAAGGCTACACCAGTGTTGTTATATATTTGGTGGATCGATTGTTGAATGGAAGTGCTAGCTCCTTTTTTGTATAAATGGATAGCGTGATTGGGGTCTTCATGATAAAGCGCTAGTAGCTGTAGTGCACCGAGAATAGAAATAGAGTATTCAATCGAGTAAAAAGGATGTAAGAAAAAATGTGATTTTTCCATCCAACTGTTTCCTATTTCTGATTGTAGCCCTTCAGTGTGTACAGGATTCAACCTAAACCGTTTACTTATTTCAAAGTACTTATGATTACGCTCTTTGGCCGTATGATGTGGATGAGTATAAAGCCAATGTTGAAACAGGTCGTCAGATAAAGGACCTATCATTAAGTTAACCGCTCTACGTAATAGTTCAATTTGTGCATTGGTACAGGATTGCTGATCTGTATAGAAGACATCTATCTTATCTAGACATAACATTTCCAGCCCATGTGAAAATAACTCTGCTATTTCTTCACGCATGTATTGTTCTTCAACATCTTGGTGATGATCAAATTGCATGTACATATGGATTGCGTGCCCCATCTCATGAATAAGTGCGGTGTGGGCTTCAAACGAAGTATGAAAATGACTTGAAATGAGAGCTTCTTTTGATGTCAATAGTGGATCCATAAACGCGCCATGATGTTTCCCTTCCCGAGGTGTTACATCGATTAATCCATGTTCTCTCATTCTTTTAAACTTTCCTGCAATATAATCATCTGTTCTATGTAACATAGACTGAACGCCATCAAGTAATTGGCTTTCATGTAAAGAAGGAATTTCTCCGATCAATTTTTGAGTTTGATCCCAAGGATGAATCACATCACACTGTTTATTGGACTGTGCTAATTTCGATACTTGGTTCCAAATCGGTACGATATGTTTTTCAGCAGATGAATAAAATTGATGACAGTCTTCCATACTGTATTCACGTCCCATGGATTCAAACATATAATCAACATAGTTTTGAAACCCAGCTTGAATTGCAATCTGGTGACGCAGAGATATAAGTTCATCCATGATACTATCTATTTGTGGCTTGATACGTTGGCGAGCTTTCGCTAGTGCTAACCATGCTTGTTTGCGAATGTCTCCATTAGGATGATTTAAGTACGTTTTCGCTAAGTTATAAGATATATTATTTCCGTCCCATTCCACTGTGAGATTAGCCATTATTTCACTATATGCTGCACCCAGCTCTTTTTCTCTAACGAAGAGAGGGATGTTGTCATCCCGATGTTGTTCCACTCTCGTGAAACGCTTACGCTTGATGACACCATACTTTTCATCATCTAATTGATGACTCCCTGCATGTTGACAAAACTTTTTATCTAATTGTGCTTGGTATTTCAGCCATAGCGCATGAATTGTTTTTTGATCTGTAGTATACCTCTCTTTTTTTACCTGATTGGCTGTATCTTGATAGTAGGTAACTTTTTGACGAACCATATATTCGTGAACCAGGTTGCTTAACTCTCTTTCCTCTTGTAACCACCTTTCTAAGTCTTGAACGGATAGGATTTTGCATTGTAATAGGTATTCGCATTTCTCTTGTATCGTTGCAGTCTGAAGATGAACAAAGCTAGAAGAAAAGTCAAAAGGAGTAGCAAGTTTATCGTGTAACATTATTTCACCTCACTATAGAATATAACGATGATGAATTGGCAAGATGTATATTGTACTTACGCAAGTGATTGCAATAAGTTGTTTTGTATACTACCGCCATTTTTCATCGTGAAAATTCAACTAACAAAGACAGATCAATATTTTTCATTGATTAAGCAATATAAAATGAATGTATCATTATATTTGTGGTTTATGATAAAATGTATGTACTATTTTAGACCAACTTATGAATGGAAGCAGCATAAAGGAGACGGCTCATGAAGATAAGAGAGATTACGATAGACGATGTGGATTCTTTTATACAAGTCCAAGCTAGCATTGAAGGTGAAACAGATTACATGCTGTTCGGAGCAAATGAAAGACATATGAGCAAACAAAAAGGAGAGAAATTTATTTCATCTTTCATTGCTTCTAGTCACTCCACCTTGTTGGTCGCAGAAGAAAATAATCGAATACTAGGATTTTTACTTGCTCGTGGAGGCGCTTCACAACGCAGTAAACATGCTGTGTATATTGTTATTGGTATTTTGCAGGCTTATGGTGGAAAAGGAATAGGGACAGCATTATTTAGACAACTAGAAGCTTGGAGTAAACAACAGGGAGTTGCGAGATGGGAGTTGACGGTACAAACTAGAAATGAAACGGCGGTTGCATTGTATAAGAAAGTAGGATTTGAAATAGAAGGAACAAAAAAGAAGTCCCTCTTTATTCATAAGCAATATGAAGATGAATATATGATGAGCAAGTTGTTTGTTTGAAGAAAAAAGTGCAATTAGGCATCAAATAAATTGCACTCTTTTTTATAACCATTTACTTTACGTTTACGATCAATAAAGGTAATTTTCGTTTAGGGAATACGGTGGATGCAATATCACCTATTCTTTTTGCACCCATCTTCAAATAAAATCCTTCTGCATTAGGATCGCTATCTATTGTGAATTTTTCCATTTGTAGTTGTTTTGCATGATGTAATAAATGTTTCCAAACAAATTTCCCTATTCCATTTCCTATATATTCTGGATCTATAAACAATGCGTCTAATTTTTCTGTTTCTAGTGAAAAACTATAGAAACCTATCATTTCATTGTTTTCTTCTATCACCCAGACATGATTTCTATCCATATAACTTTTAGTAATAGTTAGTTCATTTTTACACGATTGTAAAAATTCTTCCGAATAGCCCCAGTAACCTTTTGACTTGTAAGCTATGTTGCTGAGTGTGTTGCAGTCATTAGTATGTGCTTTTCTAATAATCAATGATATTCCTCCTTTTCTAATGCCCGTGTAATTCATTGATGATCCTGTAGTTGTGAATAGAAAATTCAGATGATAGTTGCAATGACAAGATGTGAAAATAGGTTCTACGTAGCGAACTCTTGTATGTTGGTTATTTATTGATTGTACATAGTGAGTTTATGTCTTCATTTCAATATTGTCTATAGCAACTTGCAATGCTTCGTTCTCTTCACAATGGATGTCCGGTATTACGCCCTTTCCTTCCCAATTAGAACCTGTAGCTTCAATGATAGGCTCTCCTGTTGAGATTGAAATTCTTAATTGTTCTGAAACAGAAAAGTACGTATTTCGATTTGCAGCTCCATTCGAAGTTTCACCAACAATGGTGGCCTTTTGATGAGCTTGTAATACATAAGCAAAAAACTCAGCAGCCGACCCTGTTTTTGGATTAATCAATATATAAAGTGGGTGATTTAATTTTCTTTTTCCGACAACAAACGGTGTCGTAAACGTTTGAAAATGTTTAATCTCTTCATCTGCAAAATACGTGGTGGAAAGTAATGTAGGTTCATCGTCAAAAAAGTAACTTAAAATGTATTCTGCCATTCCCCCATACCCCCCGCCATTATCTCGTAAATCTATCATAGTTGCAGTGTCATTTTCAATCATTTTCATTGCAGCAATGGCGGTATCAATCCCTCGATCTGGATTAGCAAATGATTTTAATTTTAAGTATCCTATGTTGTTAGGCATAATTTTAGCTTCTGTGAATCCATAATTATAGCGTTGCTCTTGTTCCAATTCTTTTTTCAACCAACTTTCTGCTATGCTATCTTCTGATTCTTTTTGTTGGCTATCCTTATGATGTTGAATGGATTCCACATATAAGTGCTTATCGTTCGAATGTTGTATGAGCAATGCGTTCACCATTTGAATAAATTCACCCTCTGACTTTACATCGTCAAATCTTGCTTCATCCACCTCTTTCATCCCATGTAGTAGTGATTCTTTTTTAGACTGAATGACGTAATTTTGTTCTAATAATTTCACTATCTTTTGGTATGCTGCATAAAAATCGTACGTCATGCTTTATTCCTCCCTATACTGTTTTATAATTTATTTTTAATGAAGTGGTAACCGATTTATATGTGCTTTAATCCATATGGTGACCTTGTTTATTGTGCTTGATATGTGAGCATCTGAATGCGATGATTATTTAAATCTGCAACATAAATGTTTCCGCTATCGTCAACGGCTATATCATGTGGAATCTTAAATTCTCCGACATTTTCGCCCCACTTCCCAAAACGCTCTATAATAGAGCCATTACTATCAAGTACAACAATTTGACTAGACTGCTGCTCATTTGGATACAACGCATCTCCTCCGTCGCCAACATAGACGAGACCATTGGAAGCTACCTCTACAGAAAACGGTCTTCCTAGATCATTTTCGTCCCAACTCGCGATGGCATTACCGCTATCATCTAAAACTTGTATTCTTGCATTATTTCGATCTGCCACATATATATTTCCGGATTGATCTTGACTGATTCCATGCGGAAGGTGAAATTCCTCTATTTCATCACCCAACTCATTTTTTTCCCATAAAAAGTTACCTTCTGCATCAAATTTAACGATTCTACTATTTCGGTATCCATCACTAACAATAAATGATCCATCTTCATTTACTGTAACATCAGTAGGCCTAGCAAACATATTTTCCTTTATTCCTGTAGGGAAGTTTGGAAGTTCATTACGAACACGAAGTGCAGTCTCCATATAGAATGGGTAATCTTCTCCATAAGATGAAATAAGCTCTCCATCTGCCGTAAATGTATATACTTTATTTTGAGCAGTATCCGTAATCCAAACATTATTTTCTTCATCTATTTCAATTCCATGTGGTGATTGAAATACATTCTCTCCCCACTCCGCCTTTACTTGCTTTGTTATGCTATCGAAGACAATAACAGTAGGTTGTGTAATTAATGCTTCTCCCCCGTATTCATTGCTTCCGCGATGCAAATAATATATGTCCCCGTCTTGATTAACGGCTACTCCAGCAGCCTGACCTGCGATTTGTTGATCTTCTTCTGTCAGTGGCCATAAAATGCTCGGTTCATAATCCCCTGATTCTTCAATGGAAATCGAAACAGGAAGGTCTTTATATACTATAGCCGCACCTCCTACTTTAAAATATACTAGTAATAGTGTTAAACATAATACGATTAAAATAGTAACTTTTGTTTTTGTCTTTATCGTCCATTTCATGGTTCATTCTCCTTTTTTGTGAAGCTTATAATTTGATGTTATATGACTGTATTATAAATAAAATGAAAATTTGATAAAATAGACTTATGAACAGGATTGAACCTATACTAAAGTCTAGTTTTTACCTAGACAAAGTACTGGATAAAATTTGTAGACGCAAAGTAGGATATACAAATAACGTTGTGAAAACAAAAACAATGAATGTACCTATTCATAATGTATTGATGGGATGTTGATCATGATAGCGATGATAGCCTTATAGTAATGTGAAAAAAGAAAAATATTTTAATTTTGTCAAGTCAAAATCGATGATTTTAATGTATAAGCTTTAATTTTTTAACTTACGTCATTTATTTTCTTAATTTTACATAAACTTAAAAGTATTTCGTCACAAATTGTGATATATTGTTTAAGGGATTACAGAAATAAGAAACAAATGATACACTATACATAAGTTGATCGACAACTTATCACCTTTATTCATAAGATGCAGAATTTTTAAAATTTAATGTTTAGGACTAGAAAATGAATCCTGAATTTTTATTCTACTCTTTCTGCACCTTATATATAAGTTGAATCAACTTGTAATCTCATGTAGTATATTAATCATTTTGGAGGGGTAACATGTTTAAAATGAAGAAATTAGCGGTAGTAGGAATGTCTTTAATGATGACAGCAGGTTTACTTGCAGGTTGTGGTGATGACAGTGAAGGGAGTTACGTTCCAGAGAAATTAACAGTACAGTTCGTACCTTCACAATCCGCTGAAACATTAGAAGCAAAAGCAAAACCATTAGAAAAATTATTAGGAGATCGCCTTGGAATTCCAGTAGAAGTAAGCGTTTCTACAGAATACAACACAGTAGTGGAAGCAATGAATTCCAAGCAAGTGGATGTTGGGTTCTTGCCAGTTTCTACATACATTTTAGCAAAAGAACAAGGTGCAGCTGACATATTGTTACAAGCAAATCGTTTTGGCGTTAACGACGAAGATGGTACTGCAACAGATGAACTTGTTGATTTCTACAAATCTATGGTTATCGTGAAAAAAGATTCTGGAATTGAAAGTATTGAAGATTTAAAAGGAAAGAAAGTGGCATGGCAAAACGCAGTATCCCCTGCTGGATACATTTGGCCTGCAATGTACTTAAATGATAAAGGGATTGACCCACAAAAAGATATTGAAGGTGTAACGGTGAAAGGTCATGATACTGCAGTACTTGCTGTATTGAATGGTGATGTGGATGCAGCGGCTATTTTCCAAGATGCGCGTAACATCGTAATGGGTGATTTCCCTGACGTATTTGATCAAACAGAAGTACTTTTCTTCACTGAAAAGATTCCTAATGACACAATCACGGTTCGCCCTGACATGGATCAAGAGTGGAAAGATAAAGTAGCAGAAGCGTTTATTGATATCGGTAAAGATGAAGAAGGACATAAAATCATCAAAGATATCTACAGTCATGAAGGTTATTCCAAGTCTGATGACAGTAACTTCGACATCGTTCGTGATTACAACGAGAAAATGAAAGATATGCAATAATCCGATAAATTGGTTTTATGATAAGGTTTATGTTTAAAGAAAAAGGATGAGACTATGATCTCATCCTTTTTTAGTCTTTGCAAACGTTATTTTGTTATTTATATTTGATATCCCACATTGATTAATGTAGGCTTTATGGCATATTGCTGTGTTGATTTTCAATCCTGTAATACGTTTCTTTTGATGGTTGTACATTAATACATAGTAGTAGACTCGTTAATAGCAACATAAAGATAGCACCTGTGACAACAACAAACTTAATAGATAATATTTGAGCTGCAAGGGCGAATACAGATGTAAAAATGATCACTAACAAAGCTTCTATAAACCCATAAACACTTCCTATTCTCCCCATAATTTCTACAGGTATATGATTTTGGTAGAAAGTATGGTAACCAGTATTGGCAAAGGCAAGTGAAAATGCTAAAACAAAAAATCCAATAGATGCAACCAAAAAATCATTTGAAAATGTATAAATCATGTACCCGACGGAGACCATCACTGAACCTAAACCAATAAGATAAGAAAGCGATAATTTATTCGTAAATATTACATTAACAAAGCTACCTAATATAATACCTGCTCCTGCTATACTGACAAGAAAACCGTATTGGCTTTCCGAAAGAGAAATGACTTCTGTTGCGAATGCGACTTCTAGTGAGTCCACAGCACTTTGCATCACAACAAATATGTTAAATAGAAAACACACGGTCATCACATACAAAAATCGTCTACTAAATTGCAACACTATTTTTAAATCCACTATTACTATACGTAAAGATAGTTTTTGATTAGATACTTGATTGACAATGTTTTTCTCCACATTAGGCATCAATAAAGTGACTAAAGCAGAAACGTAAAAGGACATTCCATTAATAAAAATGGCCAAAGTAGGTGTGCCAATGATAAACAATAATCCTGCCATTGCAGGTCCAAGTAAGAATGCACCAGAATCAAGTAAGCTTCTTAACGAATTGAATCGTTGTCTTTGTTGTAATGGAATTAATCTTGTTATATAGCTGACAGATGTTGGCTCATATAATGAACTGGCTATGTTGATAAAAAAGACAAGCATATAAATCATCCATAATGTATGAGTAGAAAAAACTAAACAAGTGATGAGAACCCCTTGCATTATATCCAACCATACCATGAAGTGCTTTTTATTTTGCCGGTCAATAATACTTCCACCCCATAAGTTTGTAAATAAAGTAGCTAATGGTTTCATGATATATAACACGGAGACAGCAAGCGGTGATCCCGTCATATGAAACACGATTAAATTCAAGGCAATAAAATAAATCCATGTTCCTATACTTGAAATTCCTATGCCAAACAGTAAAATTAAAGGATACTTCCAATACTCTACTATTTTTTTAACATTCATGTTCAGCCTCCTTTGGCATGTTTAAAATAATGAACGCGACATTTTAATGACTATAACAAAAAAATCTCATCCCCAAGACATTAGCCTTAGGAACGAGATTTGAATTGTTTTATCGCGGTACCATCCCAATTTGTTAATATGTCACCATATTAACCTCTATAAGTACAGCATAACGATTGCTTGTACTTTAGCTCTATAACAGGAGCACCTGTCACGCCATCATCATCAATAAAATCCGACGTTATGCTCTGAGTCTTGTTTCAATGAAAGTAGCATACCCCTTTTCACCAGTAAGAGCTCTCTGTTATGCCTTGCTTTCACTTACTCTTCTCTTCATCGCGTTTTGCATTTTCATTTTAAGTATATTAACATTTCAAAATATGAGTTGCAACATTTTATTCCAATTATTTTCAAACCATTTGCTATACAAGTCTTTTACGAATCATGCCTGAAATCCAATCGATAGCAATAACCATCACAATAATACCTAATAAAATGATGCCTACTCTATCCCACGATCTTCCTGCTAAAGCAAAAATAAGTGGTGTACCGATTCCACCAGCACCTATAACCCCTAAAATGGCTGCTGCACGAACGTTAATTTCAAATCGGTATAAAACGAAAGATAAATATTCTGGCAGCATTTGAGGTACCACAGCAAACCATATCGTTTGTAAACGCCCTGCGCCCGTTGCTTGCAGTGCTTCCATTGCACTTAAATCCATACTTTCAATGGCTTCGGATGACAGTTTGCCAAGCATTCCTATAGAGTGAATACCTAACGCTAGCACACCTGCAAAAGAACCAGGACCGACAGCGGTGATGAATAACAATGCCATAATAATTTCCGGAAAAGAGCGAATTAAGCTTAATAAAAATTTGCCACCCATCGTTGCAGATTGAATACGATTAATGTTGGCAGCTGCGATAAAGGCTAAAGGAAAAGCAACAATCGAAGCGATAATCGTGCCGAGAAAAGCAATAGCTATCGTTTCTAGTAAGCCACGCAGCAAATCTTCTCCTTCAGGCAAGTATACATAGCCCCAATCCGGTTGAAACAATCCGTTTAATATCGATTTAGAGACTTGTCCAGCCGTTTCTTTAATTCCGCTGTAATCTATTCCAGCAAAAGCCCATACGTAAATGACAGCAAGAATGAGAATGTACAGCCACTTCAAATATTTTTTAAGTCCTTTTTGTTTTGGTGGTGTAGGTATTGCTTTTCTTAATTGTCTATCCATCATATTAAACTCCTCCGTAAGCGTCCGCTAATGAAATCAATGACGAGTACAACGGCCAACGTATAAATAATCATCGCTGAAACGTTGGGATAGTTAAATAAGGATAAGTTTGTATCGTAAAATTGTCCAATACCTCCAGCACCAACAAGCCCTAAAATAGCGGCAAATCTGATATTGATTTCAAACACATAAATACAGTAAGACAAATATTGCGGCATTATTTGTGGAACGACACCGTAATAAATAATCTCCAATTTATTCGCTCCTACTGCTGTCATCGCTTCAAGTGGACCTGGATCAATCGCTTCAATGGATTCGTATGTAAGTTTGGAAACAATTCCTAATGAAAATAAGCTTAAAGCAATAATACCCGCTGTAGTTCCTAAACCGAAAACAGCAACCAACAATGCTGCCATTAAAAGATCGGGAAAAGCTCGATTAATGTTCATTAAAAAACGAGTTGGAAGTAATACCCACTTTGATTTAGTCACATTTCTTGCAGACAATATAGCAAAAGGAATAGATAAAATAGACCCAAATGTAGCGCCAACTACAGCCATTCTTATCGTTTCTAGCATAGGTTCCGTTATGTATGAAAAATATGACCAATTAGGAGGTGACATTTTATCAACCAAATTAAACATATTAGGAAAACCTTCAAATAGTTTCTGAAATGAAAAATCTACACTGATAGCACTCACGATCATTAGTACGACAAATAAAAGAAGTGTGAAATACGTTTTGCTGCGTGATGGCTTTTTCAAATGCTGCAAATCTGTTTTTAGTTTTGTTTGACTCATTGCACTACCTCTTCCAACGGTTGTTGCTTTTCTGGGAAGCTCTCCACTGTTGTTGTGCCTTTGCCATAAATGAAGTCAAGTACTTCATCCGTTGCCTCTGTTACTGGCCCATCAAACACAATCTCCCCTGCCCTCACTCCAATCATTCGTGTCGCATACTCTCTTGCTAATTGAATCGAGTGTAGATTAACAACCATTGTAATACCCATTTCTTTATTTATGTGATGCAAGTCATCCATCACTTGCTTTGTGGTCAATGGATCAAGTGAAGCTACAGGTTCGTCTGCTAAAATAATTTTCGCTTCTTGTGCTAATGCTCTAGCTATAGACACCCGCTGTTGCTGCCCTCCAGAAAGTTCATCCGCCCTCGCATATGCTTTCTCCAACATATTCACTCTATCTAGCGCTTGAAAAGCTAAATCTTTATCCTCTTTTGGGAATAAACCGAATATCGTTTTCATGGTAGAATGATATCCTACTCTTCCAGATAAAACATTACGTAAAACGGAAGAACGTTTCACAAGATTAAAGTTTTGAAAGATCATGCCAATGTCTCTGCGAATATGAAGTAGTGGTTTCCCTTTTGCTTGTGTAATGGACTTCCCGTTAACTATAATTTCTCCGTCCGTCACTTCATGCAGTCGGTTTATACATCTTAAAAAAGTAGATTTCCCAGCACCTGATAAACCGACAATGACAACGAATTCCCCTTTTTCCAATTTCACATTAATGTTATTTAATCCTCTTGTTCCGTTTGGATATACTTTGGAAACATTATGAAATTCTATCATGTTATCCCTCTTTCTCATTAATATACGGTAAAAGGGTGACGTAAAGTCACCCAGTAGGTATCGCTTTTATCCATGATAGGACAAATTATTACATTATACAAGCAAATTTGAATATTCTATTATCTATATATTCAATATCATCTTACCATATGTGAGAATAAATAGATTAGTGAGAACCTAAATAGTTGAAAGTATTTTGTGCATATACTTCCCATTCAGCTGCCAAGTAAGAAGTAGTTCCAGCTGTAACACATGGCTTTCTTACTAGTGTAGTGTCCTTAGCATATTCTTGTGCTGGACCAAAACCAAGCATATCTACAACTGTTTCTGATGCTGTATCCATAAGTGTTACAGTATCATCGCCATTGAATTCAAGGTTTGGATGTGTCATATCTGCCTCTGCTAAAATCGTACTGTCAGCTTGGGAATGCGCAATGACAAATACTTCACCAGCTGCGATAGTACCCTGTAATGTAATACTTCTAGGGTTAGAAAGTTCTAATGTGTAATTGGACAAATCTATTGCTACATTCGTACCGTTGTACAACTCTATTGCCTTACTATTACCGCTACCTTCAATGTACTCAGATACAAATAATCCGCCATTACTAGAACCACCACCAATATCGTGAGAACCAAGGTTAGTAGTAGTGTCTACTGCATACACATCCCACTGTGTTGCATCATATGTTGTAGATCCTGTCGTTACATCACCCATGCGAACTAATGTAGTGTTCTTAGCATATTCTTGTTTTGGGCCAAAACCAAGCATGTCTACAACTGTTTCTGATGCTGTATCCATAAGTATTACAGTATCATCACCATTGAATTCAAGGTTTGGATGTGTCATATCTGCTTCTGCTAAAATGGTACTGTTTGCTTGCGAATGTGCTACGACAAACACTTCACCAGCTTCGATAGTACCGCTTAATGCAATACTTCTAGGATTAGAAAGTTCTAACGTGTAGCTAGATAAATCGATGGTAGCATCTGAAGCGTTATACAATTCTATTGCTTTGTTGTTGCTGCTACCTTCAATGTACTCGGAAATGAAGATTTGATCAGATGCTACCATATCAATAGTATGCATACCTAGATCTGTTGAAACATCTTTCCCATAAACATCCCACTCGGAAGCGTCATATGCTGTTTGTCCTGTCGTAACATTACTCATACGCACCAATGTAGTATCTTTAGCAAAAGTAGTTCCTTGTATGCCTACTACATCTACTATTTCTGATCCGTTATATAATGTTACAGCATCGTCTCCGTTGAAATTCAAATTAGCAGCTGTCATATCTGCAACACTTAAAATATCGCTATTTGCTTCGGAATGTGCAATAACAAATGTTTCTCCCGCCTCGATTGTACCGCTCAAAGCGACAGTTTCTGGATTAGAAAGCTCTAATTTATAGCTAGATAAATCAATTGCTGCATTGGTGTTATTATAAATTTCTATTGCTTTATTCAGACTTCCACCCTCGATATATTCAGAGATAAAAATTTTATCTGTTGGGCTTCCGTCACCGCCTCCATCATCTCCGCCACCGTCGCCTTCAACGTATCCATAAGAACCTGGTTTGAATGTAGTACGGTCATACCATTTATAACCAGGAGCAGGTTCTTGCCAAGGCTCATTGTATGGTTCTTGAGTAGAGTTTTGCGGTATTTCAAAATCATATAGTGCTGTTACCGGACTTAATGAAAAGCTATCTGTTTCTGTAAAACTAGTATAGCTCTCTGGTGTTGCTAACCAATCTACAATGTTTACTAGTAACGTTCCATTATCCTCATCCGTAAAACCAGGATACGTTGTTTTGCTTGTGCCACTCTCTTCACGTAAGTATTTAGGTGTGTTATCTTCTACCGGGGAAGAATCTCCGATGAAAGCAGCTTTCCCTTCACCCATCTTAGAAATTGCAGCATATGGTCCTTCTTCGATACCACCATTGTTATATACACCGCCGTCTTCGGCATACTTCCATGATTCTACACCTGTTGGGACATAAGCAATCCCTTTTGCCTTTGTATTATCTAAAATCGCTAACGTAGAACCTGCATACATCGTAATTAGTTCTACACCTTCTGTTATACCAAAACTCTCACTTGGTGCCACTATATTTGTTGGTTTTGCATTACCTAATCCATTATATCTGAAGCGAATACCGAAGTTTTCTCCTAACCAATCAGAACTTTCTACTCCTTGCATCGCTTCTTTCTCTTCATCATTCATTTGGAAAGTAGGGTCTTCCCAGCCACCTCTACGATAACCGTTCATAATTTCAGAAGAGTCGATACGGTTTTTATTACGGTCTGCATTGTAATGGTCAGAAATAAAGAAAATACTTCCTCCACTACTCACATATTCCAACATTGCATCTTGCTCAGATGTTTTAAAAGGAATGTTTGCTTCTGGAATAACAAAGACATCATAATCCTGAAGATCGCTGTAAGTAATTGGTGTTTCTTGTCTTAATTCCTTAACATAGTAACCATTATCTGCTAGTCCTTCTGCAAAATCAGAAAAACCTCCATCAATAACCCAATCTGCAGCACCTGCTGTTTGTCCATGCGTGTTGTCAAACAATACTTTCTTATCGTTTACATTACCTCTTGCTTCAATGTAAGGTGCTGGGTCTAATGGGCCTTCACCAAATGCAGTAGGTGCCACTCCTCCCCACAGTGTACCTAGTAGAACTGTTGTTGCTAAAAATCCTTTGGTTAATGACTTTCGAAACATTTACATTCCTCCTAAAGTTAGATAAGTTGTTTCTCTACTCTCTATCCTATCATCTATCATATCAAAGAATTGTTTTGTTTGTGTTAAGATTAGACAATTATAGTCAAAATAATTGAAATAATACGTTAAGTTTATAGTTTTAAAAGTAATTTTTTATATTGTTAAACATAAAATTTATATTTACTTAAATTATTCATTTAAAATATCTAGAAAATTCAAATATAAATATATGATTTATCATTTATTGTATTCTTACTATTTCGTGGTTTTGAAATGCTTAAAAGACCTAATTTCTCAACATAATGTCAAAAAAGTAGGTCTCTTTTTAAACTCTATTTCAATCTTGAACCAACAACAATCATAAAAAAAGTTAATATTATTAATAACTTAGGGGTTTAAATCCATACGTTATTTTCAGCAGTTAGTTCAGAATGAGTATCCCCTGTGTTGATAACGCCTTTAGGTTCTACTAGCATAATATGGCATTCTTTTTCGGCATAAGGCTTATGTTCCACCGCTTTTGGTACAACAAACATTTCGCCTTTGGAGAGTTTAACTTCTTTATCTCGGAAAGCAATGGACATTTCACCTTCTAATACGATAAATACTTCATCTGTATCTTTATGATCATGCCATACAAATTCACCTTGAATTTTAGCAAGCTTAAATTGATAGTTATTCATTTCAGCAATAATTTTTGGTGACCAGTGTTCATTGAAATTCGACAATTTTTCTTTAAAATTGATAGCATCGAAATTGATAGTAGTCCCTCCCAAGATGATTTTTATTGTTTGATATTACTATTATAAGATACTCAAATAAGTAAGTCTATATCCCTTCCTTCTGTCAGAGGATAGGTTTCCTATTCCATTATATGTAAGGTTAATGATGAAGCTGTATGATGGAAAAATATCATAATGGCAAGTTCATGTATTTCTTCTAATTGAATTGAACTCATTACCATTATGATATTGCAATGATATCGATGACTTTCATTACGGACTAAATTTACTACTTAGATTGTCTTTTCTAGAGCTTGTGAAAGCTTGGCATTCATCATTTCTAGCTGTATAAGCACTTTATCTGAATACACTGCTCTCTCTTCTTTGTCGTTTTTCGCTTTATTTTCATTTTCTTTTACTTGGTTTTTATGAGTATTATTGAACAATACAAGAATTTGATTTTTTCCCATTCGTGCTATAACGCGATACCCTTTTTTGGATGGTGTAGCTATCCCATGTTCATTCGGTAAACAGTTGTTACCGACTTTACAATTCCCATCATCCTCTACCAACCATTTGTACACTGCTTCTTCGCTGTTAACTTCTGTTTTTTCACTTACAGTTTCTGCAATTGAGTCTATGTTTGTTTCGTCTTGTTGATTTTCATTTTCTATGACTTTATCTATAACTGGATCTTCTTCTTTTGTCATCTTTTCTTCTAATTCTACTTTCAAGTTTTCATCCTCTTTCTTCTCTTCCTTACCCTCTTCCTCTTTCAATTTCGTTTCTGTTTCGCTTTCGTATTGGTCATCCCCGTTTTGCTGTAACGTTTCTACTTCTAAAGGGGACATATTTGAAACTATTTCTTCACCTTCTTTCTCATGCAACTTTTCATTCATTGTTGCAATGATATTGTCTTGTGATGCTACTTTTTCTTTTTTTGATTTTTTCTCACTGTTAGGGGTAATTTTTTTTCTTTTTGCTTTACTATTTTTATCTATAATGTTTTTACTTGAACCATTTTTATTTGTGGTTTGTCTTTTTTTTCTTTTCATTTTTGTCGTATTTATTTGTTGTGGTTCCTCAATATCTTCCATCAAACCATATCCTAAGCTCTTTCTTACAATTACTTTGCGTAAAAGTATCAATGTAATCTTCTCCTCTTTTATAATATCATGTCATATATCTTATGTAGCATGACATGATATGGGGTAGGCGAATGACTATTTGCTTCAAAAATGGGCGCTTACACCCAACATCACATCAATAAAATAAAAAAACCTAGAAAACCGCTACTACAAGGGAGTAAAGGTTTTTAGGCTTCTCATTTCATTTCTGTATAACCATGTATGATACGTCTAGAAAGAGGCGTTTGCTTGCTTATGCTCATGACTAGGTGATTGTAATGGTTTTTCTACGTTATGTTCATCATCTATGATCCAATCACGACCCACCGTAATGCCTAGATAACGCTGTTCATTTGGCTGTTCAATTTCTGCTTGCTTATATTTAACAAACCACCAATATTTTGCAAGTATATAATAACTTACTGCTCCGACGCTAAAACCGACAACAAAAGAATACGAGGATAAAGCATAAGAAGTGACGCCACCAAGTACCCATGCTACGAGTCCCGCTACATTAAATCCTTTTAAATAATGATATTGACCTTGATGTCGATATAAATCTGGTACATTGACTTGTCTTTTTCGTAGTAAATAATAGTCTGCAAACAAAATACCTACGATAGCAGATAAAATACCTCCAACAACAAGCAATGCAGGCATGATAATATCAAATAGTTCCCATGGTTGAACTAAAATTCCAATGACTCCGGCCATCACAACACCTACCCAAAAAGGTGTTTTCGGCCCGCCAATGTTAGAAAAAATAGTTGCAGCAGGAATCAGGTTTGCTGATACGTTCGTGGACCATTGTGCCAGGACGATCATAAGCAGTAATACCCCAAGTATAATGCCACTTGCAGCTTCTTGAAGCGCGATAACGGGATCATAATTTTTAACGGCGATATAAGATACGCCACCGATAATCACCATGAAAGTTTGCGTGACGGTGAGGGCAAATAAGTTTCCTGTAAGGGACGCTTTATTTCTTTTAAACCAATTTCTTTCATATTGTGGTGCTTTTATAAAACGGGAAATGGAAGGCATGTCCGCCGCTAATGTCGCCCAAAAACCCATATTAGCCATAATGACAATAATAAAAGCGGTAACCGCAGCACTACCAGTAACCGGACTTTCTACCCAAGCCCATACTTCTCTTCCTTGTTCTAACGCTTTATCAGATAAAGTGGTGTACATCCATGCTGAAATAATAATGATGATAGGAGCAGCTAAATTAGCAAATCTTTCTACTGCTTTTATACCAAGAGAAGTGTTGATCACTTGAAACGAAGCAAAAATAATAAAACAAGCAAACCAATTATCGTAATCTGTAAGCACAGATAAAATACCATTAATCGCAGAAGCGCCGAAATATGTATTAATACCAAACCAACATGAAGCTGCTAAACCTCTAATTAAAGAAGGAATATGTGTTCCTATCGTTCCAAATGGAGCTCTCATATACACAGGGAATGATAAACCATGCTCAATTCCGATGTCCCCAATCAGTGTCATGAAAGTTCCAATAGCAATAGATCCAATAATGGTAGCGAGGACGACCCATGGAAGAGATAACTGTTCCACTCCATTTCCACCAATAGCGAATGTTGCAAGTAACACGGCCATCCCCACCCAGATGAAGGCGAAACCTAAACTACCAATCTTCTTGTCACTGTGTTTAACAGGCAACAAGTCTTTTGACATTAAATAATTTTCTTTTTTGCTCATGAACACCCATCCTTTTCGTTATGTAGTTTAAACTTGAAGTTGGTTGTAGCATTGTACAAAAAAATGTACAAACGTCTACAAGGATAGCATGTTTATCATGTAGCGTCAACTAACTTGACATATATTTTCTTTATTTAACCAATCACTTTCCAATTATGGTTCACGGAAACGTCAATTTTCTTTTTTTCTATGATGTAATCTGCAATAATTTCCGACACATCAAGCGGAATGTCTTTTACAATCGGTTTTCCTTGAAACATATCATAGTTTCCTCCACCACTTGCACGGTAATTGTTCATGACGACGTCATAGTGTTCATCCATTTCTAAAAGTTTGCCGTTGTATGTGATGCTTTCAATTCTTTTTCCGATCGGACGTTGTACCTGTATGGTGTATTCTATCCCTTCCCACATATCATAGTTATAATGTTGCGGTTTTGGATCTAAATAAGTAGGGTTCACTTCTATTTGCCGTCCATCGTATGGAGCAAAGTAAGCCGCAGTTTGTTCTAACGCTGCTTTAATATCCTTCCCACTCACCTTGATCACTTGTAATGTATTGGGATAAATATAGTTGGAAACGACGTCACGCATCGTAATGTGAGTCGGAAAGCCAAGTGAGCGATTATCAAACAAGGATGTACAGGAGATCGGTGCACCTGAAACTTCCATTTGAACGACATTAATAAACTGTATGAATGGATGTTCTTTTATTCTTGCTTCAAATGGATCTGTAATTAGCATATCTTTGTTGTTTGCAACTTCACCAATGGGCTTATCTAACCACTGTTGTGTATCTGTTTCGTAAGGTTCCGTCATTTTAATTACAGTGGGATCTGCTGGTATGCCTTGCACACTTAATAGTTCCCCGCTCTTTTCACTTATGTGCCAACCTATATCATTTTTAATAAGTTGTAAGGTAACTTTTGCTGCGCGTTGTGCTTGATGTCCAGGCTGCACAATAAGAACGTTATGAACTTCATCTATTAATTCACGATGTTGATGCCCAGTTAACAATACATCAATTCCACTAACTTCTTCACAAATTTGGTAAGCTTGATTTTCGCCGGTTAACGGTTCTGTTTCTTTCCCTGTTTTTAGATCTTTTTCAAATCCACCGTGGTAGGAAACGATAACGATATCCACTTTTTCTTTTTCTTTAAGCACAGGCACCCATTTCTTTGCACATTGTAATGCATCTTCAAAAGCTAACTTTTTAATATGTTTGGGGTTTTCCCAATTTGGAATGTAATGTGTCGTTAAACCTAAAATGCCGACTTTACACCCGTTCTCAAGTTCTTTAATCATGTATGGTTGTCCGAAATAAGGTTGTGATGTTTCTTTATGTAAAGTGGAAGCAGAAAGCCATGGGAATTGAGACTCTTTTACTGCTTGTTCTAAATAAGGCAAGCCATAGTTAAACTCATGATTGCCAATGATAGCAGCATCGTATTGTAAATAATTTGATATGGCAATCATCGGATTCGGTTTGTGGTGGTTATACTTGGCATGATGGTATGTTAGCGGAGTTCCTTGCAACAAGTCTCCATTATCAATAAGCAGCAAATGAGGGTCTTTTTTTCTTTCTTCATGAATGATGGTAGCAAGCTTAGCCATTCCCATCTCCATTGCTTCATTGTTACCATACCAGTGAGGTAAGATGTTGCCGTGTATATCACTTGTTTCAATAATGGTTAGCTGGTGTGTTTGTTGCACTTGTTGTACTGTCTTATCTGTATTGGATCGTTTATTTTGTTTGTAATCATTTGACATCTTATCCCTCTCCTTTAAACTTGCTTCATATCTGACAAAAAAAATATTTTTTTCACTTTTTAGTTGTTATGTGATTCTCATTTCTTTAGATGGTTGGACCCTCTGCAACCACTCATCTATCAACGACTCCAATAATGAAGCTTGTTCAAGGTGCAAGTTGTGACCACCTACATCCAGTACAGTAAACGTTGCATGCGGAAAATGAGGAAGAATATGAAATACATCTTCATAACCAGTTACTGCATCTTGTTTTCCTGTAATAAAAAGTGTAGGTCGATGAAACATATCTATCTGTTTATCTACATCAAATGAAAAAGCGTAATTTTCTCTTATTTTTTCTAGAAATCTATGATCTGCTATGTCTATTCCTGTTAAGATCTCATCGTGATACCGATGCCAAACTTGTTCATTTAAAATCACACACATGGATTCAAAATCTGTTCGCTCTTCCTTACTTAGTTGTTCCAAAAATGTTTCATCTCGCTCAAAAACAACATGATGCGGTAAGGTTCGCTTCTCTCCATCAGGAATGATAACAGGACAAAGAAATGCTGCCCCCTCGACTTGCTCTTTTTTATGAGCAATAACACCTCGTGCAATATATCCACCGTAAGATTGACCCACAATCATAAAAGATGCATCACCGATAATCTCATCAATGAAATCTAAAACGATCTGTAACATATCATCTGCGTTTTGGAGATGATCATATCCTGAAGTTTTTCCCATGCCAGGTAAATCAATATATATCCGTTTAAATTCTGTTTTATGTTTAAATATAGGTTCCATACATCCCATCATAAGGCGGTGATCTGGAGTGAATCCATGAATCATGATAATAGGCTTTCCAGTGCCATGTATTTCATAATATACTTGCGTATCTCCTAATGAACATTTCATTGTTGACTCCCTCCTTTTAATCCAACGGGTTAATGATCGCCATGACTTGATGGTCTTCCCATTTCCCATTAATTTTAACGTTTTTGATGGCAATGCCCTCTTTGTGAAATCCTGCTTTCTCTAGCACTCTAATGGATCTTATATTATGTGGCATGACACCTGCTTCAATTCGGTGTAATTTCAATTCATGAAAAGCATAGTGAAGTGAAAGTTTAACGGCTTCTGTTGTATATCCTTTACCATTGTGCGATTTATCAAGGAAATAACCGATGAAAGCACTTTGATAAGCACTTCTCTGTATGTCAAATAAATTAATGGTACCAATTAAGGCATCACTTTCATTTAAAAATATACCGTAATGATAACTAGCATCCTCTTTTTCAAGTTGAATTTGCTGGTTTATTCGCTTTTCTTGTGTGGCTAAAGTGTAAAAATCCTCGTTTCTATCTAGTGCATACGTTTCAAAAAAACTTTTGTTTCTGATTTGTAAGTTTAGAAGTTCAGTAGCATCAGATGGCTCAAATGATCTAATATAAATATGATTTCCTTTTAACAAATTTTATTCATCTCCTATGACGTAATGAAAGTATGAATCATGTCATTCCAATTCATTTTCGCTATTTTTATTCAAAAAAGGTATGTCTTTCTACTTTTGCTATTCTTATAGCATAACTAGCATACCATTCTTTCTTCCCTCTTTCTTGTGCCATTTGATGTGCAGCATTTTCTTTCCATGCTTTTATATCTTTTAGTGATTTCCAATAGGAAACCGTAATGCCTAGCATGTCATCACGAGCACTCTCTATACTTATAAAGCCTTCTTGTTGTGAAGCTAATTCCACCATTTTTTCTGCCATTTTCCCATACTCATTGTCACCTGGTGTGCGTTGTGAAGAAAAAATAACAGCGTAATATGGTGGATTAACATCTTGTTTTTTGGTGTTCATTTCATTTTTTCCTTCCCATGAGATGGTATGACTTTTCTCAAAAAAACGTAGTATATCACTTAGTGTGAACTGTGATGATAATGGCTATTATATAACATAACTTGTAAAATAAAAACATACTTGTAGTAAATAAAAGCAAAATGTACTAACCGTCTGATTTAATCTACGATTAGTACACGCAAATGCTTCTCCTCCCATGTTTTTACTGTAACTTACTGTCTGTTTCGTATTGCTTCTTCTAGGCTTTGTATAATGAATTGTTCCTGTGTTATTCCTTCTTGTTCGGCAATATGCTTTATTTGTGACTTTAGTTTGCTAGATCCATATGCAATAAAAGGAGCTTCATTGCTTTGGAATACAATGCCATTTGGTCGTAACATTAATTCCCCATCTATTTTATTGCGCTGTAAAAACTGAAATCCTTCTTCTATTATAATAGTAGAAACACGTATAAATGAAGGTTTAACTTGTAGTGAAATTTCTGTGTGCGTCATCTCAAGTTTAAGTGCTGTAGGCCCCATTGCTACAATTATTTTTTCTATCCATTCATAAGTGAGAGCATGTATCGTTTTCGGTTTGGGAAAGGAGAAAGAAATCACCCCTCTTTTACGATTGATCTCATAATTATCGGAAAGCGAAGTAAGCGGTACATAACCGAGCATTTCTAATTGGTGTATGTCGAACTCTTCTTCATTTTCCGTTCGAACAATACCGTTGACACCATCAAAAGAGACGATACGCGATAACTCCCCACTTTGTTTGTGTTTGAAAGATTGGAAAATAAAATAGCCTGTCTTTTTATTGTGAAATACAGTTTTATTTTCTCTATTGCTTTTGAAAAGGTGTAGATGTTGTTGTAATATATCTTCCTGCACGAAATACGTATCCAAATTTCGATAAGATTGTTTGATAGCAGGTAATTCCCCTGATTTCATTTTATTAATGACTGTAGATGGAGATACATGAATATTTTTCTCTGCTAATCTACTTCGTATCTCCTTTGTGGTTAAACCAGGTTTTTCAACCTTCTTTTCTATTTTATCTACTTCCTCTTCTTTAAATAAGTACGTGCCGTCCATTTTCCACGTATCTTTATTCCATGGTTGTAATTCTCCCGTTTTCACATAGTTGTATATCGTCTGCTCTTTCACTTGTAAGCGATGTGCGACTTCTTTCGTTGTCAGTCCAAGTTCAAAAGATGGTGTAGTTGTATTCAAATCTTTTCCCCTCACTTTGATGTGATCTTCATAAGTCTTTTATGTATCTTTGTATCTTGCAATCTATTCTACTCATTGTACATCTGATGTTGCATGATATGAATTATTTACTATATTATTATATTCCATTGTACCATACAACTATATAAATATATACTGTATATAAAACATAGTATAGATTAACAATGATAAATATCATTATTTTATATTATCATGGTTAAAACCCTAAAAATGAACTATTTTTAGGGTTAAATCATATTAATCATTATTTTATATTAAAATAAAAAGGTATATTGTGGTATAATAAACCTTATCTATCTTGATCATGTTACTAAAGGAGTTTCGACATAATATGTTAATGGAAACTAAGCAAAGCTCTACAGTGATACACTTATATAATCAGGAACAAAAGTTAACGGTGTTAAAAAAGAACTTTATTGATTTTCTAAATGAAGATCAATATTATAATGCTTTGTCTATCATCATGGATGATAACGAAAGAAATGAACATATACCATACACTAACTTCACAGATGAAATGATGATCTATACCTTTATACATAAACCTTCTCATCTTCATGTCGAGTATGATAAAAAAGAAAATACAAAAAAAGAGTACATCAGAGACCTATATCAGTTTTATACACATTTGCATAAGGAATCGTCTTTTATTAAACAAGATGTACAACACTACAACGATGCTTCTCTACTAAAAAGTATTCAGCCACGTCATATGAAACGGTACCAGCAATGGCTGAAAAACGAAGTGCCGCTACGAAATGGTAAAGTTGGTTATGGGAGAGCAACGTTAGCGAGAAAAGTTGTTGTTCTGAAAAGTTTTTTTAAGTGGTTATATGAAGTCGATTATATTGAGCGAAAACTTCACACTGCTTTTTTAAGTAGTGAAGTACACAAAGAAGATCGTCCAGATCGTTATCTCAGCTACGAGGAAGTCAAACAGTTAATTGATTATTACGCCTATCACCCCCTCCATCATGCTTTACTTACGTTGCTTGCAACGACGGGATTACGCATTCAAGAAGTTGCTACAGCAGCATGGCGTGATATATATTACGATAGTAGACAAGGTGCGTTTTATTTAAAAGTGAAAGGAAAAAGAAATGAAGTAAGGCATGCTTTAATAAAGCAAATCGTGATGGATAGGTTACAAACGTTGAGACAGAGAAAAGGGCTCTCTCCCCTACTAGATCCGTCAGATGATACCCCATTATTTACAACAAACCGCGGAAACAGTTATCATTTTAGTGATTTATCTAAGTATGTAACGAAAATAATTAAACAAACGCAGTTTCCTTTTTTACAATATAAGCAAGGGAATGTAACGCCGCATTGGTTTCGTCATTACTTTGCACAAGAAGCACATAAACAAGGCGCTCCCCTGCTCTTTATTCAACAAACGCTAGCGCATAAAAAAGTAGAAACGACGGAGATTTACTTGAAAGAAATGATGAAGAAAGAAAACGATGCAGCACAATACCTTCGTGATGATCAGTATTAATGTGATGAGAACATAAGGGGTTGAACTAGATATGGACAAATGGTTGAAACTAACGATATGGATCGTTTTCATATTGGCAATTTCTTTGGTCAGTTTTTTAATTACTTTATCTAATGCTCCCCCTTCAAAAAAAGTTGTAGCTGATTTAGCCCATGCAGAAAAAGACGAATTAAATGAAATTGGATTTGTAGAAACAGAATGGAACACCTGCCATCCAGACAACTATGCTTACTTTGACGATCAATATATATACATTGTAAAGTTAGATCGATTTAAGCATAAAAGTTGCAGAGATGATATTATAAAAATTTCTGCCCAGCAACCTATCCTTGAAGCTGATCTTCCAACTGTTAAGCAAATAGAGTCATTCATAAAAGAATACACCCTTCTCTCCAAACACAAAGTCATTTACAATCACAGTGGAACCGATGAGAAAGAAGCTTGGTTTTTCAAGGTACAAGATGATAGATCTGACAAGAGAATTGTATTTATAGAAGAAAAAAATTTAGATAATATCATTTTTCATAAAAATGTTGATCTCATTGTTGATTTTTAACATGGGACATGGACAGTGTATACTTGATGCAAAATCTAAAATACATATAATCAAAAAAAGGAGATATACATGAAAATAGCGATAATGGGTGCACATAGAACGGGAAAGACTACGTTAGCAGAGCATTTGAGTAAATCACTTGCACATTTTGAACTGATAGAAGAACCATATTATCAATTAGTATACGAAGGACATTCCTTTCCTGAAACACCTTCCATAGATGATTATATTTTGCAATTCAACTTGTCTGTAGAGCAAATTACCAGTCATACAGGAAATGTGATTTTCGACAGATGTCCTATTGATTTGCTTGCATATATTCAAGCTCAAAACGAATGTGATCATGATGATTTACAATCCTTGCATCGAGAAGTGGAAAGTGTAATACATGACATTGATCTTTTTGTTTTTGTGCCCATTGAAAGGCCTGATTTGATCGGATGCTCTGATTTTCCCGAACTTCGAGAAGAAGTAAATAATTTGTTGTACGATTTGATGGGAGACTTTGATATCGAGACAGTGACAGTTCAAGGCTCCTTAACGGAGCGAAGTAAGCAAGTGATGGATAAAATGAAGAAGATACAATAAACAATCTGTAACATCTAGATGGATGTTTATTCTAGGAATTACAATACTGGCAAGGTAATCACTAACCCCTGTCAACGGGAAATAAAAGTACAAATACTACTATTTATTGCTGTTTATACTCCTGATAAAGTAAAGTCATTACTTCAGCAATCTTCTTGTCAGCTATCTGACTATTATATCTATCTGGTAAATTGGTCGCGCCTAATGCAAAGATATAAGGGTTTTTATTGAAGTCGCCCATGATACCTATATCAACTACAACATTTTTTAAGCCGCCTGTCATATGGTTTAGATGGTGTATCGGAATTTGATTTATACCTCCCCTTTGTCTCACAAGGCCGTTTATTATAGGTGTCCATATCAGTGGTTGTGTTTGATAACCTTTGTATATGTGTATCATCAACTCTAGCATTTGATCCAGTTGTGCCTTGTTTTCCATGTCTCTTGCGTTTTCACATATTTTAATTGTTGGAAAGTAGAATTGAATGTATTGATTTAATTTTTCCCATCCACCACAAAAATTAACAATACATTTAGCAACATTACTATCATGACAAGCAATCATCACTTCAATTCCTTCACTTAAAGTAAGTGAACTCCTATTTTGCAAATGGGGATACAGTTCAATGCTATCTTCTTCTGTGTTAAAAGAAATATCTTTAAGTATATCGGTCCAACTTAACAAATCTTCACTTACCCATTTTGTAATACAAAATGCTATTGCCACTTTTGCTGATGATGCTAGTGGAACTACAATGTCATGATTTAATGTAAGTTTATGCTGCTGTTCTTTAGTTGAATATATAGCTAATCCTACTTGTCCCTTATCTATTTCGCGTAGTTTATGTACCACTCTATCCACTGTTTTCACCTACCAGTCTTTTCATTAGTATTTTTTAAACTTGTCTTTTTTTCATTTTTTTGATATGGGTTAAGAATAATACAAAAGAATAATCTTTGCAAAACACATGTAAATATATCTAAAATCTTTTAGGACTTCCCTACCGTATATACTACTTTATTTAAATGTGATACAAACAAAAATGACAGGTCTTTAAACCGCCATTCTCAAATTCTATTTAATCAATAAACAAGCAAATTGGAGTTTCTAACCAATGATGAGAACGTGTGAAGATAATTAATGAAGCACATAGCTTTTGAATAACTACGATACCATAATTACAATTAAATCGGAAATTTACAGAAAATTTAACGAATTATATTGTAATTACAAAAGTATATGTTATAATTTTATTTAAATGAACAATTAATTAAGTTTTACTCAAGGAGGTGAAATTCATGTAAAAGCAAAAGAATGAATAGATGGAAGGTTCCCTTAGAACATTAAAACAACAAAGGTTATTATTTAGACAAGCAATTTGAGAATTGTAGAACATGATATGATGTTACATTTGAAAGAGATCTCGCGAAATTTTTTTATTAGTAATAGTGTAATACTATTGGCAATGTTATAGCTCGTGTTAATGAAACAATTAAATTAAACTAAAAAGGTGGAATTCATATGAAATTAAAAGGAATGAAATTAATTACTATTTTATTATCAAGTATTCTTTTGTTGTCAAGTACTGCTGTTTTTGCTGAAAACTCCAATCCAAATAAGGATAAAATATCTTCTGCTGAAGAGTTTGGAGGTAGGCATTTTTATATTAATATAAAAACTATTTCAGGAAAAACAATTCGATTGGGTGTTATTCATGGTTCTACTATACGTGAAGTTAAATACGATCTTGCTTGGAAAGAAGGATTAAACCCAGATAGTATAACCCTTATTTTTGCAGGTAAAAAACTAGAAGATGATAGGACAGTTGAAGATTATAATATTCAAAAGGAATCAACTTTACATCTTGTGCTAAGGATCTAGATGAATTTAAATTATTGATTGTAACCATTACAAGCTAAATCTTGATTTTGCAGAGAAGTTTGATTAGTAACAATACCATTTTATTCAACAAAATTATTTGAATGTGCTATATTGAAAATCCTGCAGGTGCAACAGCACCTGTGGGTCGGCACAGCAGATATAAAAAAATGACGGACTATGAATCCGTCAAGTTACCTTTATATGATACCTAATGGCTTATAAGGAGAGGTATTCTTTCTTTAAATTTGGTATTTCTACAGTTAATGGATTGCCTGTTATGATTTCAAAAATCCCTTGGAAAATCAAATCATCAGCACCTAAAAAGTTATGATCAATGCGATTTTGAATCGTCACAATACCATATTCTCCGTTACTCCATAATCTAGTATAGAAACCGAATGTCCCTCCATCGTGAGTAAATGTGTTATCTTCCACAAGCCAACCAAATCCGTAATTTAAGTTTGTACCTTCTATTTCTATTCCAGGAGCGTGCATTTGTTCTACACCTTCCTCTGACAATACACGGTTATCTTTATAAACACCGTTGTTCATTTGTGCTATGAGATAATGTGTCATATCTTCTGCACTAGCATTCAAAAGACCGGATGGTTTAAATGTCCGTTCGTTCATATCTTTAATCGGGATAGGAGGACCAAGTGTTGTATTATAAGGAGTTGGTAAACCATTTTCAATGGCATCTGCTCGATAAGTATAACTGTTGTTCATTTCTAGTGGCGTAAAAATATGTTCTTCTACGTACTGTTCGTAAGATTGATCCGTCACAGCTTCAATGACTGCTCCTAGAATACTATAATTGAGATTCGCATATTGATAAACTTCACCTACAGGTTGGGCTAATTCAATCTTATCTAAATGCTTAATATGCTCAGAAATAGACAAACCTGTGTCATTAATGGAATGCTCCAGTATGAAGTCACTTTCGTTTCCTTTATGTGATGGGTCTCTCGATATACCACTCGTTTGAAGTAACAAATGACGAACCGTTATTTCTTTGGAGGCTTTTTTATCTGCTAACTTAAATTTAGGTAAATATTGTTGTACTGGTGTATCTAAATCTATTAATCCTTCTTCTACTAATTGCATAACCGCCAGTGCGGTAAAAGATTTGCTGGTAGAACCTATTGTAAACGGCGTTTGAGCGGTAACAGCTGTTTCGTCTGCTCCAGAAATACCATAACCTTTTGTATACAGAATTTGATCCCCTTTTACAATGCCTATCGCTGCTCCTGGAATTTGCATTTTATCCATTGCCTCTTCCACAAAGGCATTGATTTGTTCTATGTCTAGTTCACTGTTTGTATCTGTTTCCGCATTTGTCACAGGTGTATGTACCATGGTGAAGATTAAGGTACATAGTAAGGCGATGATAGTTGCCGTCTTAATGTTCATATTAAATTTTGATTTTGTTTTTATGATCATGTTTGAACCGCTCCTTTTTTATTAGAGTTATTGCATGTCCTGCTCATGATTGCACGGATTTTCCGATGTTGGTTTTTTCACAAATTGTCCACCAACAAGCTCATCAAAATCATTCCAATTCAATCGAATTGACTTTCCTTCGTATATGTCAGCATCATCAGATACTTGAAAATGAAGATGTGGTGCCATAGATTGTCCAGAGTTACCTACCTGTCCAAGCAAGTCGCCTACACTCACTTGATCGCCAACGTTTACCGCTAAGGATCCTTGTTTTAAATGGAGATAATAGCTGTATTCGTTATTTCCATGATCAATCACCACATGATTTCCTAGTATTTGAGTATTATTGATTTCACCAGGGACGTTATCTACAATACTATTTTCCACCACTACGACCGTTCCTGCTGCTGGTGCAATGACCTCTTCGCCATATGCATAATAACTTTCGTTCTTTTGTGCATCTCCTTCGTATGTTTGATGCTCTTTTACAATAGTGAAGTCATAGGCGTAACGATTTAAATTGGAAACGCCATAATGTTTGTTATCGATTGCGTTTGTTCCCCCATGAAGAACGTACCATTCTTCGGACAAAGGAAGGGAAAATGATGTTGTTGTCCGCTGTTGATCGGTATCGCTAAACTGCTGGCCAGATAGAATATAAAAGTTGGTGGTGAGTTTCTGCTCATCATCAAAGTGAGTATGTAATACCCTCGATTCTGCATCATCACTCCACACATATGTTGTTGTTCCATCTAGCGTCGTTGTTTTTCGTAGATGATAGTCCTCCACTCCATGATTTAAATAAAATAACATTCCACTCCATACTTCTAAAGGTAACCACTGTTTGACTGTGTCTGAAAATTGTGTATACGTCTTTTCATCCTTACCGTCTAACATCGCCTGTATAAACTCATGTGGTGACAAAGGGTTCTTTTTCTGCGCTTCTGCAATCTCTGTTTGTTGCATCGTTTCATTGGATTCTGTAGTCGTCTCTTCAGCTGCTATCGAGATATTTGCAGGACCTATCATGCTACTGCATAATGCTAGAGCCAGAGTGGAAGCGAATAACTTTTTCTTATTCAAAACAAATGATTTTTTAACCATGTGGACATCACATCTCCCTTTAATTATTTTAATGCGTTACAATATTACTTTATCTTTACTTCAATTAAAATATGCCTAGCATTCAAGTTTGTGAATAAGAGGTACTGTATTGGCTAGGGGGTTTATACTTATGAGTATAAGATGACACGCAAATAGTAACCATCGATTTACCTTTCATTTTCCTTACAATATTGTCACTTTTATTTTTTAAATCATATCATGCGTTAATATCACCTCCACCACTGCTTTACTGAACGAATGAAGCACTCATTCATCATCTATGCATAGACTAATGCTATAAATCATGAAGGGTTGGAGATGTGAATGTACCACCAGCATTACATGTATCCATATTATGCTGCTGGCCCCAATCGAGTTGTAAATACAACAGGACATCCGTATGCATTGCAACATGGTTACCTTGGTTACTGGTCGTACCCTTACCACAGGTACTATAATCCAAGATATTATGGTATTCGTTCCTCCTATGCAGCTCAAAGTATGTCGTTAAAAGACTACGGATCGAAACCATTTGTGTTCAACATTAATGAAGCTACGTTGCAAAACAATAATTTCCGTAAGGCCATATGGACAGGAGATTATTTACAAATGACGTTGATGAGCATCGGTGTTGGAGAGGATATTGGATTAGAAAAGCATCCTAATTTAGATCAATTTCTACGAATTGAGCAAGGACAAGGAATTGTTCAAATGGGAGAAGATAAAAATAATTTGAATTATGAGAAGAATGTATTTGATGATTACGCAGTATTTATTCCAGCTGGAACGTGGCATAACCTTACGAATACAGGGAATGTACCGATAAAACTTTACTCCATTTACGCTCCGCCGAACCATCCATTTGGCACGGTTCACGCGACGAAAGCCGATGCCATAGCAGCGGAAGCAGAATATGATGATCTTATTTGAATAGATCATCATTTTTTTAAATCGTAAAGTGAAAACTAGTTTTCACTTTTCTTCCTTCGTCTTATCTATGTATGTCATATGTTTTTGTAACCATGTGCCTAAGATATCCAATAATTGTTTGTCTATCGGTTGATCTACCTGTGATTTATATTCTTTCATTAAACCGAGCATCGTGTGTTGACCTTCATACTTTCGAAATATGTGATTCATATCAGGGATGATATGCTATTCTACTTCTTCATTTTCATTATTACATTTTTTGAAGTTGGTTTAATCTTGAATTCATTTAAATATTTTTCTTAATGTTTATAAATTCAAACTTATTCTTTAAAATAATTCTGTAAATTCAATAATATTAAACCTTTACATAAAGGTCGCAATAATCTAATATTATTATATAAACAGCGTTTTCAACAATTTATTGCATTTTTTATAAAAAACTATAACTAAAGAAGTGGAAGTGAAAAGATGGCCGTAGGTAAAAAAAGTACAGCAAAAGATTGGGATGAATCGTATAAAAATAAAATCCATTCATGGAACATAGATGGACCCTCACCAGAATTAGTAGCTACAATAGCATCTAATCCTTCTATCAGTAGAAACGGTACAGCATTAGATTTAGGATGTGGACTAGGGAACGAAGCAATGTTTTTAGCCGAGTGTGGATTGAAGGTGTATGCTGTTGATCATAGCGAGGAAGCTATAAAAATAGCAAAAAATAATTATAAACAAACGAATGGCGATATATCTTGGATATGTAGTTCCATTGAAAACTTACCTATTGCAGACAATTCCATTGATTTTGTAAATGATAGAGGTTGTTTTCATGTTATTTCATTGAAAGATAGGAAAACATATGTAAATGAAGTCCTTCGTGTACTAAAACCCAACGGTATTTTTCTTTTACGAGGTTCATCTATAAGTAGTGATCATTGGGAAGAAGTAAACGAAAATTCTATTCATTCACTTTTTAGCCCAGAGTTTTTTCAAATAAGTCCGATATATTCAATCAGAATATTTTCTGACGAAGGTGGAATTGCAGGGAACTTAGTATTAATCAAAAAAATTTAAATCATAAATACAAGCGAACTTAGATATTCATTCTATCTAAGTCCGTTTGTATTTGTCAGTCATTTTCTCATCACATTATTGGACTGTCTTTATTCTGATGCTACCCCTCTAAGGCAGTTTGACCTTCTATTTCTTCCGTTTTACTTTCTTCATTATTTCTCACAAGAGACGGTAATTTTATCGCATAGTAAAGGGATACGACTAAAAATAACGCAGCCAAAACAAAATAAATCACATCTACACTAGATATTATATTTGGGAAAGCAACAGCAATCGCACCTAGCATAATGGACTGAGATAACATCAACGATGGATCTATAAGACCTTCTACTCTACCTATATGTGTAGATTCAACGAGAGATAAAATCCAACCGCTAATGGCTATATTCATTGGTGCTAAAATAAAGCCCAATCCAAATGCAAAACACAAGTATACCCAAATTTCACTGGACAACGCTAGGAAAACGACAAGAATGGTTGTAATGAATAAACTAGCAATGATGATCTGATATGGTTTTACTTTTTTCATAAAAACCGCAGTCACCATGCTTCCTATGAAAATCCCAACTCCCAGACATATAGAAAATAATGCGGCGTACCACTCAAATTGTTCTGGTGCAAGTTTATACTTCATCGTAAACATAGGTAACACCGCGAAAGCACCATTGATCAAACCAAAAAGAAAGAAACCTGAAAGAATAGACAATAATAGCTTATTATTCCATACATACGAAACACCAGATTTAAAATCTTCCCAAGACGAACGAAAGCTTATATCTTTTAATTTATATTTACCGTTAGGCTGCCTTGCTTCTAATGGAACGTTACATGTCTGTATGAAAAAAGCAGAAGCAATAAAACTGAGCCCATCGATAACCAAAGCGCCTTGAATTCCTATCGTCCTATATGCAAGCGCTCCAAGACCAACACCGAATATCATAAAAATGCTATATACCATTTGGTTTAATCCTGCTGCTTGTTGATATGCTTCTTTGGAAACAACGCCTTGCACCATCCCTATCTCTGCTGGCATGAAAAATTTAGAAATGCCGGCACGGACAAATAGTAATACAAAAACGAGAAAGAGCCAGTTCATCATCACGGCTGCAATGAGTAATGCAGTTAGTCCTGCACGAATCCAATCACTATAGATGGCAATTTTTTTTCGATCTAATTTATCAGCAATGACGCCTACAAATAAGAAAACGAATATAGTAGGTAACGCATACATTAACTCAGCAAGCGTGGCCAGTCCAGGTTGTGAAGTAAATACATCTAGTAAATAAAATGCGATAGCAGCATTCCCGATAATGCTGCCCATTTGTGACAGAAATGAACCGCAAAAGAGCTTAACAAACTGTTTGTTTTTAAATAATTCCATAATATCCTCCCTAAAATATGATTATTATTTGGGTTGGTGTAATAACATAAAAGCACATAAATATGTAAATAAGATGATGTTTGTATTTTTAAATGATGTATAGCTTGTTTGTTCCTTCCTTTTATTTTTACCTCTTATTCTACTCCATATTTTGGCATCCTAAAATGGACTTTAGTCTAGTATATCCCTACTCTATTGTCTAGTTTATTTGTTAGGTATATACTTTGAATTATGGATAGCGGGAATTTGGATTGCCATCGGGCTAGATAACCTGTTCAGAGCGATTGCTTTGTGGATTCATGTACTATGACTGCTTCTATTTAAAAAATAAAAAGGAAGAGAAACAACATGGTTTCTCTTCCTAGATATATGCCCTTAAATTTTTATTCAGGTTGATTAGCAATCGTAGGATCTGCTTCGAAATCACCATAATCCTTATACTTTACTTCTGACACCATACCACTACTTGCATGATGCAACTCGTGACAATGAAATAACCAGTTCCCTGGATTATCTGCTGCAAATATGACTTCATACGTTTCATTCGGTCTAACATTAAGTGTGTCTTTTACAATAGGTGCACCTTGTATAGCTTCTCCATTTTTCGATACTACATGAAAGAATTGTCCGTGTAAATGCATCGGATGATCTGCATCTGAATTATTGACTATCGTTACTTTTACTATATCACCTTCTTCGACTCCAAACACTTCATGATCCGGACTTTGTTTATCATTTATCGTGAAGGTTTCGCCCCCATCATTTGTATCTAATGACATCGTATATTGTTTTGTAACTTCTCCAATATCAAGTTCTAACGCTTTGCCGTATTGGGTCATATCAAAATAAGATGAAGGTTCATTCATTTGTAGCGCTTCCTCTTCATATCCATTATAAACAAGTGGAATCGTCACGTTTAATTTATCTTTACTTTCTTCGGCATATACTTGTATGCCCCATGCACCAGCCTCGGTCATATTTATTTCCACGTCGTACCGTTCTGCTGGAGCAATACGTAATGCTACGTCCTTTAGTTCTCCGGGTTCATACACAGACTGTCCGTCATAATGTGTAACAGTAAACGCATGCCCAGGAATATGAATGACTTGTGTGAAAAGCCCTGCATTGACGAATCTTAATCGTATTTTATCATCTTCATTTACTAAAATCGGCTCAATAGCTGAAGCTGCTAGACCATTAATGATCATCGTATCATACATTTCTTTCATTAATTCTGCGTGGGACATTTCTGTCTGGGAGTCATGATGATCGCCGTCCATTTCCTCTGTATGCATATCACTATGCATATCCATGTTTTCATCCATCTCTGCACTCATTTCCTCATGCATATCCATATCCATGCCTTCGTGCATATCCTCACTCATTTCCTCATGCATATCCATATCCATGCCTTCGTGCATATCCTCACTCATATCTTCATGCATGTTCATATCCATGTCTTCGTGCATGTCCATATTCATACTCATTTCCATGGAACTAATTTCATCTATCATGATCGTCTTATCTATTGCCACTTCTTCCATGTCTCTAGGTTCAACAATAAGTGCGCCATACAATCCTTTTTCCACTTGTTCCGACCCATTTTGATGAGAATGATACCAGTACGTTCCATTTTCGCTGGCTACAAAGGAATAATCAAAGTATTCTCCTGGTATTATGGCGTTTTGTGTTACCCCTGGAACGCCATCCATCTCATTCGGAATCGGAAGACCATGAATATGCAAGGAAGTCAGGTCTGGAAGAGAATTTTGAAGTCTGATCGTGACATGATCTCCCTGTTTTACTTTGATCTCTGGACCAGGGAAACTCCCATTATACAACCATGCTTCATTCATTACTTCATCATTAAACATCCAATGGGATGGCTTGGCTTCTAACGTAATCATCGTTGTCTCTATTGTTTCCGTTTCTTCTGTGCCTGTTGTTGCAGTAGTTTCTGTCTCTGCTTCTTGTGATGAAGTGGATGATATTTTATCATTCGCTGGAGTTCCACAACTTGCTAATAATACGGATACCATCATCAAGGTAATCCATAATAACCCTACTTTAAAATTTTTCATGATCATTTCTTTCCTCTCTCTGTTGTCTCTTTTTTTTAGGTGAAAACTATTTTGTTCTATACCATTTCAACATAAAATAACCAAGACTGATGACAATAATCGGTGTTGTTGTCCACATACAAATGGTGATGAAAGCATGCCATATTGGAGTATGATTTTCATGATTTCCCATCATGAATGAAGGGGCTATAGCAAGACAAAAAATACCAGACAAAATAAACACACTAGCAATGACAATGTCTAATCTCTTCATGCTTCCATCTCCTTATTTGTTAGTGGGAAAATGATGCTGAATGTCGTACCTTCTCCATACGTACTTTCCACATGTACGGTACCGCCTTGCAGTTCCACAAGTTTTTTCACAATGGAAAGACCTAAGCCTGTTCCCCCATGTGCCCTAGATCGAGATTTTTCTACACGGTAAAATCGCTCGAAAATGTATGGTACATCTTCTTCAGCAATACCAATGCCGGTATCTGCAATGAACAAATATAACTGTTCATCATCATGTTTCATGGTTACAGTAATGGACCCTTTTTCTGTATAATGAATCGCATTATCTAACAGGTTGAATAAAATTTGACTCATTCTGTTTCCGTCAGCATAGAGCAGCGGTACTGGCTCTTCTTTTATGACGAGTGCTAATTTTTTCTGCTCCGCAGTATACGTTACTTTTTCAACCACACTCTCCATGACTTCACTAACATCTATCCATTCCAGTATGAGTGAAATCTTACCCTCTTCTAACTTAGATAAATCAAATAAATCATTCACGATTAGTCTCAGTCTTGCTGTTTCTTCTTCAATAATTTTTATCGTATGCTGCCGTTCTTCTGGCGACTGCTTTTCTTTTAATAAGCTGACGTAACCGTCCATATACGTTAATGGTGTTCGTAATTCGTGTGAGATGTTCGCTAAAAATTCTTTTCTTGTATCTTCTAATGTCTTCAATTTTCGACTTAGATCATTAATAGCGTGAGCAAGAGTGCCTAATTCGTCCTCTGATGAAGGGGTCAACACGACATTTAAATTTCCTTTAGCCATATCTCGTGTCACTTTTTCCATATGCAATAAAGGCATAGACACTTTACGAACGATAATGTAAGTGAAGCCAAGCGCAAGGAGTAATCCTCCTATACCTGTCACGAACAAAGAAGTTCTCACTTGATCCATGATCTCATCCACATCATCTGTAGAAGTGACCATGAATATAGCCCCTTCAAATTCGTTATGATTGTATATTGGACTAGCAATATAGCTTACATGTTCCTGCTGTCTTTTTATGATTTCATTCTGCTGTTGTAGTTGAAGCCAGTCTTCTTCTGTGATGATATCTAGTGAATCTAACGTGTTCTGCTCGTTCATAACGATCTCTCTAGACTCATCCAAATAAACTACCTGTTCGTGCACCATTTCCATGGCAACTTCTACTTTTTCTATAAACGTTTCTTCGTCCATTTGCGTACGCATATCCACTAACGTTATGACGTGCTGTTCCATTTCTTCATACGTCTTATTATTGTAAAATGTATAAAACAGTTGATCCACAACGTACCCTAACGGTAACAACACCAATAAAAGAATAGATACAACTAACATTCCAAGCTTGAAGACGATACTTTTCATTACGATTCCGTTCCTTTAATTTTATAACCAATTCCCCATACGGTTTGAATTGGATTGAAAGAGCAGCCTGCTTTTTTCAGCTTTTCCCGAACATTTTTAATATGCTGATCCACCGTTCTTTCATCACCTAGAAAATCTATTCCCCATATTTGCTCCAGTAACGACTCACGAGGAAACACTTTGTTAGGATGAAGAGCCAAATGATATAGAATGTCAAATTCTTTGGGCGTAACGGATACGAGTACATCATGCACATAGATCTCGTGTGCCTCTGTGTTGATCGTTATTTCTTTCAATTGAATGGTTTTCATCTTATCGTTTGGTTGATGATGAGATGCAGAACGGCGTATTAAAGCGTGAGCTCGTGCTAACAATTCATCTTTATCAAATGGTTTAGTCAAATAGTCATCTGCACCCATATTTAGCCCATATACTTTATCTTTTGTTTCACTTCTTGCTGTGAGAAAAAGTATAGGTACATCCTCATGTTCACGGATGTGTTGGCATAATTCCCATCCATCTATTTGTGGCATCATAACATCTAAAATAACGAGATCATAGGATGTTTCATTTATTTTTTGCAAAGCGTCAGCACCACCAGCTGCTTCTTCCACATGCCAGTTCTCGTTTGCAAGCAACTGAAGTAAAAGATCTCTCATCCTTTTTTCATCATCAACAACTAAAATGTTTTTACGCATATCCCATCACCATCATCCTGACTAAAATGAACTGTACCGTTTAAAATATAGCATCCCAAGCTTCCCCATTATTTTGTGTTACATATATATGTTTTTTGAACGTTGCAAAGGTCATTTCCTGTTCGTTTTCTGGATGAACAGCGATATATGCGATTGCGTCATCTGCGTCGATTTGCGGTATGTTCATTTGTACATTTTCCTTCGTTTGTGTATTGATTTTAAGTAGTTCCTTTGTATCATTGTATAATGCGGCATACAGATCTCCGTTACTATCAAAAGCAACAGAAGTAACTGGAACATCATCTACTAATGGTTCAAATTGTTGACCATAATTACCAGAATAAAAAGCACCTTGATCTGTAGCGACAACAACAACATGTTCTTGTGTTGGATGTGCTGCTATAAATGTCACTTCACCTGGTAGTCCTTCACTATCACTTTTTGTCCAAGTTGAAGCGTTATCGACACTATAGTACAGCCCTGTATCACTCATTTTAGCATTAGGAGCGGGATTATCAACATAGATAGCATGTGAAACATATCCAACACCCATGAGATGGAAATCAATTTCACCATATAAGCTTAGCGGTTCCAATGTACTGCCCTGATCCGTAACTTTCATTACCCCAAACGGATTTTTCATAGATGAAGTCAGTGCAGGATGTCCACTGCTGTAAAAACCATCATCTACTGCAGTAAAACCCATATAATCATGTGGCTCATCGTTATTAAGGCTACTCCACTTGTTATCTTCATATACTTTTATACCATCATGCGCTGCAACATAAATTCCCTCCCCTTTGTTTGCATATCCTAATCCGTGAATATGAGTAAGCGTCACTTCCTCACTGCCAGAGCTAGTATTTATCATGGATACGATACCCATACCAACAAACAATACGGAAGCTACTACGATAGTTGTAACGTACCTTTTATTCTTTTTATGAAGGACTGCCAGTTTCTGTTTTTTCTCCGCTTTTGTTAGTTTAGATATGTTGTTTCTATTCCATACCCACAATATCACCCCTATGGTAATCATCACTAAAGAAACGATTAACCCATAATCCAAAAAAGTATGAAGTGCCTGCTCTCTTTCATGTTCTTGCTCTGTTCCATGTGCATACATAGGTGCTGAAATACTTAAATTTACTCCCAAACTTGCTACTCCCATAAAGATAGAATGGAAAATGAATCTTTTCGTTTTACTCATTTACATACACAACCCCCTTTTCATTACTGCGCTTGGATTGTCAACAGAAAGCTAGACAACTTTTTTAAGGTCAGCTAGTTTATATTGAACAGGGCTCATGTAG
>NZ_QXJP01000011.1 GCF_004115085.1 Longirhabdus pacifica
ATTCTTCATAAGAAGAATCTTGTTGGACTCGCTTGCGATTCAGTTTTCAAAGTGCAAATGTTGTGTGTTGCTATTTGCTTGATTGTGTTGCCCGCCTCAACAGCGGCCTAATCAATATATCATATCGTGTTTTGCTTTGCAAGTGTTTTTTTCAACATTTCGACAAGTTATTTTCCGTCTCACTCTTTATAGATATGAAGCAGAGCTTGTGTTGTTTCCGTGTTGTTTCATCTTGCTTGGTGTTGCTTGTTTGCCGCCCGTTTGAAGCGGCGAGTACTAATATAACACACCTTGCAACTGCTTTGCAATACTATTTTTATATTTTTATTAATCTATATGCTTCAAACTAAATAATGAACAAATGAATACTAACCAGCATACATAAACCAGGGATACCTAATACCATTATCGTAGTCACTGTATATACATTAATAGCTACAACATAAGGTTCTAGCACTTCAAATGAATGCAATACTACTAAAATAACAGCAGATAGGAAAAATTGTATGACCATAATCTTCAGAAAAGATGAAACTTGCTCTATCCTTAATAAAATAAATAACAATACTGCGCTTGCCAATATGAATACGAACAAGGGTATATTCATAAAGCCTCAGTAAATGGTGCGTGATCATTATTTCTGCTTTTCTTCGCTCTTTTTAACAATTCCACATACTCTTTTTCTGAGTCGTTAATATGATGTATCATTTTATCAATGTCTTTAGTATGAACTACGAAGTTGAAATTATGACAAGCCAATTGCCACTTATATCGAGCTGAATTAATTTCTTCAATAACTTGGGCATCATAGTTGCTTTGATTATATATTTTGCTAATGCTTGACTTGACTCTTCTTTTAAAGATGTTCATTGCTACTCCTCCTATACATTCATGAACCTCACCACTGTAGACATACTAATATGCTATATGAAATGGATGGTTTAATAAAATATATGAGCTTGTCAACCTCCATATGACTACAAAACGTATGAAAGAGGATGATAAAAACAAAAAACCTAAGCATGCTATAAAAAGCAGCTTAGGCATATTCTTTTATGCTATGAAGTAAGCAAAGCAGTAAACTTGTGGATTACTGTGTTTAGTACAAAGGATCAACGCAAAGCTACTATTATAACAGTTCTCTTCGTCCCTCCATCGCTTTAGACAGCGTCACTTCATCAGCGTATTCAAGGTCTCCACCAACTGGTAAACCGTGTGCAATTCGCGTTACTTTTATTTCAAAAGGCTTCATTAATTTAGATAAGTACATCGCTGTCGCTTCCCCTTCGATATTAGGATTGGTCGCTAGTATCAGCTCTTGCACTTTGTCATTATTAATTCTCTGCAACAGTTCCTTTATTCTAAGTTCTTCTGGACCGATACCTTCCATAGGAGATATAGCACCATGAAGAACATGATACAGACCTTCATATTCTCTAGTACGTTCCATTGCAATCAGGTCTTTCGGATCTTGTACGACACAGATCGTGGTCACATCTCTAGATTTATCCTGACATATGTTGCAAGGATCAACATCCGTAATATGAAAACAATGTGTGCAATAATGCAGATGCCTTTTAACATTAACTAAGGCTTTAGCAAAATCAATGACATCTTCTTCTTTCATACGAAGGGTATGAAATGCTAATCTTGCAGCAGTCTTCTCCCCGATACCAGGCAAACGACTAAATGCATCAATAAGTTTTGCGATCGGCTCTGGATAATACAACAACAAAACTCCTTCGTTATTTTATTTACTAAAAAGAAAAAGATAATTAGAACATACCTGGTAAGTTTAATCCCCCAGTAAATTTACCCATATCTTTACTTGCTAGCTCATCCGCTTTTGCCATTCCGTCATTAACCGCTGCTAAAACTAGATCTTGCAACATTTCCACATCTTCTGGATCTACAGCCTCCGGTTGAATAATAATTTCTTCTACCTTTTTTTGCCCAGATACTTTGACTTTAACGACTCCGCCACCAGCAGTACCTTCTACAAATTTGTTTGCCAACTCTTCTTGTGCTTTTAACATTTGATCTTGCATCTTCTTTACTTGTTTCATCATATTATTCATGTTTTTCATTTACTACACCCTCTCTTTGTCGTCTTTTATTTTTACATTACTTTCTCCAAACAGCTGCTTTGCTTCGGTGATCCACTCTTTTCCTTCTTTATCTGGTTGTAATTGAAATGGCTCTTCTTGTTCATTAGGTTCATTAGAAGGTTCCTCAGCAGTAAGCGCATGCTGCCAGTCTTTCATCATTACTGTTTCTAGCTGTATGGGCTTCCCTATTGTCTCTTGTATCGCTTGCTGTATAAGCTCCGTATTAGAAGGTTTATCTGTTGTTTCCCTATGAATGGCATTTTTAAATGCAACCAGCAGTCTATCTTCATAAATAGAAACAGGTTCTCCATCCACTAGCCATGCATGAACGGTTATTTTTTTGTTCTTAACCAATTGCAAAATATTAGCCCACTGTGATGTGATGCTTCCTACTGTCTTACGATGAGCAACGAATGGTTCCAGCTTTATATTTCTCTTTACACCGATGGATGTTGCTGGTGGTGTATGTTGTTGCTTTATTGGTTCGTTAGCTTTCACCCCACGTTGCACTTGCTCATTTGATGATGTATAGATTTGTTTGATTTGTAGTTGAAGATCCATTAATTGTTGTTCTAACTGAGTAATGCGTTGCTGTGCATTATCGTCACCAGCGTTTATTTTAACATGATTCGTTTTCTCGATGGACTTCATTAATCCAACTTCTAAAATCATTTGTGGATGAGCAGCATATTTCATTTCATTTTGATAATAAGATAATACATCAATAATGTAAAATAGATGGTCGTTATCAAACAACGTTGTAAGTGGAGATAACGTACGGGCATTTGTAATATTACCAATATCTAATCCTGCATTGTCCACATGTTTCAACCAAAGTAAATCTCTAAAATATTGTAGTATATGTTCCAGACATTGGTCAGCGCTTTTCCCATTCATAATCCATTCATTTACATCTATTAATACTTTAGCAATGTTTTTCTCCTGCATAGCATGTGCTAGCTGCTCAAATTGCTCAACTTCAATGCCGCCGGTCATCTCAATGACATGATGATATTGTATGTCATGACCTGCAAAGGAACGAATTTGATCTAATAAACTAACCGCATCTCTCAAACCACCATCGGACAAGCGCGCTATATATTCTAATGCGCTGTCATCCGCTTGTACATGCTCAGCTTCACAAATATGCTTTAAATGAGACACTTGCTCTTCCAACCTAATACGACGAAAATCAAAACGTTGACAACGTGAAAGGATCGTTGCCGGCACACGATTAGGATCTGTCGTTGCTAAAATAAATACAACATGCGGTGGAGGTTCTTCCAATGTCTTCAATAAAGCATTAAATGCTTCTGTGGTCAGCATATGCACTTCATCAATAATATACACTTTGCATCTTACTTCTGTGGGAGCATATTTGACTTTCTCCCTTAATTCTCTAATTTCTTCTACACCGCGATTAGAAGCAGCATCAATCTCTAACACGTCCATGACAGAACCAGCATTGATATGGATGCATGTTTTACATTGATTACAAGGTTCTTGGGTGTCCATACTGTTTTCACAGTTTAATGCTTTTGCCATTACTTTTGCAGCACTCGTTTTACCTGTACCACGTGGTCCGCAAAACAAATAAGCATGGGAAAATTGGCCCGTTCTCAATGCATTTTGTAATGTATGTACGATATGTTGTTGACCGATAATTTCAGCAAATTGCTGGGGCCTCCAAGCCCTATACAATGCAATATGATCCATGGCTTCCTCTCCAAATAATTACAAACTATGATAGGTTTCATTTCAAGTGTATATCAACCTATTGCTATGACGCATACGATAAACATGATTATAGATAATGGCATGGTCAAAAAATACTCCATTCCATTATCTCTTCAGCTTATATATTAGGTATTCACCTTATATTACTATGATACACTGTTTAGTGTATGAAAAAAAGCACTCGATTTCCATTAATACGAAAATCAACTGCTGTACTTTGTTAGAGTATACACCGTACACCTGTATTCGATATTGAGATCCAAGCGTACTTTTATCGCCAGCTCAGTCCAGGCACTCCCTCAACACATGAAAAGATCCTACTTACGGCTGCTTTCTTCCGAACCTGACCGGGTTCATAGGGATTCATTGCGAGGGACCCATACGTCAACACTACGTGTAAAAGCCAGTCCTCACATCAACAATACCTCTATACAGGAATTCAACCCTGCTATAGCGGATTGCAGGTTACAGGGCACCGCTACCTCCCCGTCTAGCACGGCAAAATTAAGTATATATGATCCTAGTCGAAATAGCAAGTTAATCGTTATATTTGTTATTAATTGCTTATCATCATGTATGTTTTCAAATACTCAGAGAACATTACATCATCACATGATGTTCAATAAAGAAGAAGCTTCATGCACGTAAATATCATGATGAAGCAAAAAAAGAACATAAAAATACCTTCCTCTTCTTTTCCGTACATTGGTTAAGCAGAGGAAGGCCGTTGTATACAATTAAATACCATATTTCTTTTTGAATTTTTCCACACGACCACCGGCATCAATGAATTTTTGCTTACCAGTATAAAATGGATGACATGCAGAGCAAATTTCAACACGTAATTCTGGTTTTACAGAACCACTCTCAAAAGTGTTACCACATGCACAAGTCACTGTAGTCGCATGATATTTAGGATGAATGTCAGTTTTCATCATCTTCACCTCTTTCTGCCCTGAACTTTTTGCAAATCCAGAGTTAAATTGACACATGAATGCATTATAGCATGGATAACCATTGTGTTCAATCCTAATCATGTAAATGCAAATATAAAAATGTTTACAACTTAAATGAATGCTACAGCCAATGAGGATGTATCGGTTGACATGAACCGAAATCAGAGGGGAATTAGAGGCCCCGTGCTTTCCTAAATTGGGGTAGGTTATGGAGTCGTCGTTGCTTTCTTTTTCTTACCACCATTTTTAAGTGCAGTTAAAAAATCTTCGTTCGTCTCCGTATCTTTTAAATTTTTCAAGAAACTTTCCATGAATTCAGGAGTGTCGGACATATTTTTTCTTAGTGTCCAGATACTGTCTAAATGCTGTTTCCCAACTAACAATTCTTCTCTTCTTGTACCTGATCTTCGAATGTCGATGGATGGGAAAATACGTTTTTCCGCTAATTTTCTGTCCAAGTGCAACTCCATGTTACCCGTACCTTTAAATTCCTCGTAAATCACATCGTCCATTCTTGAACCAGTGTCAACTAATGCCGTTGCTAAAATAGTCAAGCTGCCGCCCTCTTCTACATTTCTAGCTGAACCGAAAAAGCGTTTTGGTCTATGGAATGCTGCTGGATCAATACCACCTGATAACGTCCTTCCTGAAGGAGGAATGACGAGGTTGTACGCTCTTGCTAGTCGTGTAATACTATCTAACAAAATAACAACATCTTTTTTATGCTCCACTAACCTCAATGCTCGTTGTAAAACTAATTCAGCCACTTTAATATGGTTTTCAGGCAACTCGTCAAAAGTGGAAGCGACAACTTCACCATTAACAGAACGCTGCATGTCTGTTACTTCTTCTGGTCGTTCATCAATAAGGAGTACGAACAATTCTGTATCTGGGTAATTCGCCGTAATACTATTTGCAATCTCTTTTAGCAATAGCGTTTTACCTGCTTTTGGAGGTGCAACAATCAGACCACGTTGTCCCAGTCCAACAGGAACTAGCAGATCCATAATTCGCGTTGCAAGAAAATGCTGCTTGTTTTCAAGAATCATTTGAGTCTGTGGAAAAAGTGGGGTTAACGCAGGAAAGTGAAGCCTTTCTGCAGCTTTGTCAGGATCTTCTCCATTGACAGCTTCGACATGTAGGAGTCCAAAGTACCTTTCATTTTCTTTCGGAGGTCTACATTTACCGGAAACTAAGTCTCCTGTTCGCAGATCGAACTTTCTTATTTGTGAAGCAGATATGTATATATCTTCTGCACTTGGTAAGTAGTTGATGGGTCTCAAAAACCCATAACCCTCAGGTAAGATTTCTAGTACACCTTGCATGAACATTAATCCGCCTTGCTCAGCTTGTGCTCTTAAAATAGCAAAAATAAGTTCCTTTTTCTTCATTTGGCCGTAATAAGCAATTTGGAATTTCTTCGCCAGCTTATACAGCTCCGTCAATTTCAACTCTTCGAGTTGCGATAAATGTAAATCCATAATAAAAACCACCACACCTAAATTATAATTAATCCTTCAATAGATAAGTTGAATGAAATTATTCAACTTATTACCACTATACATAAGATGAAGAAATTTCAACATTACTACCTTTACGCCTGGCTTCTGAGGCGTAAACTTCTATTCCATCATTTCTTTATCTTATATTTAAGTTGAATGAAATTATTCTTATTACCACTATACATAAGATGGAGAAATTCCAACTTTACAACTTTTACGCCTGGTTTCTGAGGCGAAAACTTCTATTCCATCATTTCTTTATCTTATTATAAAAGAATATAGAAACATTCTATACTTACTATCTATGTTTTATACTTTTTCACGCCAAACTTCTGCACCTAACATCGTCAGATGATCCACTAAAAAATCATAGCCTCGATCAATAAACTCGACACCAGTTATTTCGGTAATACCGCCGTCGACTGTAGTCAATCCAGCTATCACTAACGCCGCACCAGCACGTAAATCTGTTGCTTTTACTTTTGCTGATTGTAGGGCCGAACCCTCTATGATAGCGGTTCTACCTTCTAATTTTACCTTTGCACCCATTCTCATTAGTTCAGGAATATGTTTAAATCGACTGCTGTATATATAGTCTGATATGGTACTCACACCATTTGCTTGTGTAAGTAAAGAGGTCATAGGGGATTGTAAATCCGTGGCAAAACCAGGGTAGACTAATGCTTTTACATCAACATGGTCGTAGTGTTCATTACCAACAATATGAATGCTTTCATCCATTTCCTTTACATGTACGCCCATTTCAATCAGTTTTGCAGTAAGGGCTTCCATATGTTTAGGAATAATTTGATCAACAACGACATCACCTTTTGTTGCTGCTGCTGCAATCATATACGTTCCTGCTTGTATTCGATCTGGAATAATAGAATGTCTACATCCATTTAATTCTTTTACCCCTTGAATACGTATCATTTCCGTACCGGCACCTTTGATTTTTGCACCCATGGAGTTTAACAACGTGGCTACATCTATAATCTCAGGTTCCTTAGCAGCGTTTTCAATAATAGTCGTGCCTTCTGCTAATGCTGCTGCCAGCATAATATTAATCGTGGCTCCAACACTTACTACATCTAAATATATTCTAGCACCTCGTAATTGTTTCGCTTTTAAGTGAATACTTCCATTGACGGTTTCCACCTCTGCGCCAAGTGCTTGAAATCCTTTTAAATGTTGGTCAATAGGCCGAGGTTCAAAGTTGCAACCTCCTGGAAGGCCGATAACAGCTTCCCCACATCTCCCTAAAAGCGCTCCCATTAAATAATAAGAAGCTCTTAACTTGCGAACATTTCCGTTCGGAAGCGGTACAGCACGAATATTTGAAGCATTTACAACTAGTTGATCTTTCTTTTTTTGATTTACTTGTACATTTAATTCTTGTAAAATTTCAGCGTAAATATTCACATCACTAAGTGTTGGCATATTATCCAATATCACTTCAGATTGTGAAAGAATTGAGGCAGGTATTAAGGCAATAGCGCTGTTTTTAGCACCACTAATTTTTATTCTGCCCTTTAAAGGGTTTCCCCCTGCAACCATCAGCTTCTCCATATCATTTATTCCTCCTGCACCCTGGTGAAGAAATAAAAGGGAATACACCTGATCATAGATGCTCCCCTTCACTTCACTATCCAACTGTGATGATAAATATTTATATGTTATGCTTGGTTGTTACTTCCAAACAATTTAATTTTCTCACGTACAACTTCCACCATAGCTTCTTTAGCAGGACCTAAGTATTTACGAGGGTCGTACACTTTATCGTTGCTGCTTAACACTTCACGAATAGCATTCGTACAAGCAACTTGGTTTTCCGTGTTTACGTTAATTTTACCAGCACCAGCTGCGATAGCTTTTTTGATCATCTCATCTGGTACACCTGATCCACCATGAAGTACAACTGGAACAGGAATTTTGCTTGTTACTGCTTCTATGATATCAAAGTGAATGTTTGGTTCACCAGCATACATACCGTGTGCAGTTCCTACAGCGATCGCTAGGCAATCAACGCCTGTTTCTTCATAGAAACGAATCGCTTCTTCAGGCTTAGCAAGATGTGCATCTGCTTCATCTACACTGATGTCATCTTCAACTCCACCAATAGTACCAAGCTCTCCTTCAACAGACACTCCCATTTCTTTTGCTACTTTCACTACTTCTTTAGTCAACTTAATGTTTTCTTCCAAAGAATAGTGAGATCCGTCAAACATAACAGAAGAGAATCCAGCGCGAATACATTTCATCGCTACTTCAAAACTGCTACCATGATCAAGGTGAAGTGCAATTGGAAGTCCTGATTTTTTAGCAGCTGCTTCTGCAAGTGCTACAGTATTTTCAATACCCATATACTTCAATGCACCTTCACTCACACCATAAATAAAAGGGGAGTTTTCAGCTATTGCTGCATCCATAATTGCTTGTGCAAATTCTAAGTTGTTCATATTAAATTGACCTACAGCAAACTTGTTAGCTTTTGCTTTTGGTAAAAATTCATTCATTGATACTAAAGCCATCTGTTATTCATCTCCTTAATAATGTAAATGTTACCTACTCCCATATCTTAAAACTCGGGGTTATTATATCATAAAGCATTACGTAAAGATATGACGAACATCACCATGTTACAGCAATGACACAACATTAACAATTTAGCCACTTCTTAACTGTTCATCAGGAAACATGTGTTGTTTAACTGCTTTCCTCAATTCGTCGATGTCAAATGGTTTTGTGAAATGCATACAAGCCCCTTCTTCCATCGCCTGATTTACAAATTCTATCTCACCATAAGCCGTCATCATAATCACTTTAATATTCGGATCTTTCTGTTTTGTATGTTTTAGTATTTCTAAGCCGTTCATACCAGGAATTTTCATATCTAGCAACATTAAATGTGGCTTGCTTTTTTCAATCATTTGCATTGCTTCTTTTCCGTTAGCTGCTACAAATGCTTGATATCCCTCGTTGCTTAGTACTTCATACAATAACACTCTTATGCCAGCTTGATCATCCACAATCAATACTTTTTTTTCATCCAACATGAACTCCCTCCTAGAGCAGGATATAAACACGTTGCTTTTTGTTGTTAATTCGCTAATGATTGTCAATTTCCTGCTGCTTTTTTTTAAGCAAGTCCATTTTATTGACATTTAATGTTCAAATAGCCTGTCTTCATCCTGTTTTAAACATAAACGAATGTTGACTTGTTGTCCGTAAGCAATATGTTAATTCTAGGCTATGCGTGGTAGTTCGTCCATACTTTGTCTTCTTTTATCTTATCATTATTGATATTTATGCTTTAGTGAAGCTTTTACAAAATGCCTGAATAGTGGCTGTGGACGGTTTGGTCTAGATGTAAACTCAGGGTGGAATTGTACTGCAACAAACCAAGGGTGATCAGGTAATTCAATCATTTCCACTAGTCTTCCATCTGGAGAAGTCCCTCCAATTTTTAACCCATGCGATTCTAATATTTCACGATATTCATTATTAAATTCATAACGATGACGATGTCTTTCATAAATTAGCTCATCATCATACATTTCCTTCGTAACAGAACCCTCAGCAATTTTGCATGGATACAATCCTAATCTCATTGTACCGCCCATTTCTTCAATATCTTTCTGTTCTGGCAACAAGTCAATGACTGGATATGAAGTGGAAGGGTTAATTTCAGAACTGTTTGCTCCCATCATATTCGCTACGTTTCTTGCATATTCAATAACGGCAACTTGCATTCCCAAACAGATTCCGAAGAATGGAATGTCATTTTCACGAGCGTACTGAATGGCACTAATTTTACCTTCGATACCGCGATCACCAAATCCACCAGGAACGAGAATGCCATCTACACCTTTTAACAACTCTGCTACATTATGATCATAAATTTCTTCTGCGTTGACCCAACGAATAGAAATTTCAGCGTGGTGTTCGATACCAGCATGTTTTAATGCTTCTGCTATACTCAAGTAAGCATCTCTTAAAGCAACGTATTTACCTACAATGGCAATTTCAGTTTTCTTCTCCAACTTACTTGCTTTGTTTACTAACTGCTCCCACTCTGTCATATCAATTGAATTGTCTGGTAATTTCAAATGATCGACAACGTGTTGATCTAATCCTTGTTCTCTTAATAAAAGAGGGACTTTATATAAAATATCCGTGTCTACTAAGTCAATAACTGCTTTAGTGTCCACATCACAAAATAGAGCAAGTTTTTGTTTTAACTCTTCGGACAAAGCATGCTCTGTACGACAAACGATAACATTAGGCTGGATACCAATGCTTCTCAGCTCTTTTACACTATGCTGTGTCGGTTTTGTTTTCACTTCACCTGCTGCTTTAATATAAGGAATAAGCGTAACGTGTACATACATCACATTATCTCTTCCTACTTCACTCTTTATTTGTCTAATCGCTTCTAAGAAAGGTAAGCTTTCAATATCCCCAACCGTACCACCAATTTCGGTAATAACAACGTCGGAACCCGCTTCACGACCAGCTCGATATACACGTTCTTTAATTTCATTCGTGATGTGTGGAATAACTTGAACTGTTCCACCAAGATAGTCCCCTCTTCTTTCTTTAGTGATTACCGTAGAGTAAACTTTTCCTGTTGTTACGTTGTTATTTTTTGATAAATTAATATCAATAAATCGTTCATAGTGTCCCAAGTCTAAGTCCGTTTCAGCCCCATCATCTGTTACGAAAACTTCTCCATGTTGATATGGACTCATCGTACCCGGATCGACATTAAGATACGGATCAAACTTTTGTATCGTTACGCTCAGGCCGCGATTTTTTAGCAACCTTCCTAACGAAGCAGCTGTGATCCCTTTACCTAGTGATGAAACCACACCACCTGTAACAAAAATATACTTAGACATAATTAATGCAGCCCCCTTTTGTTTGAATTAAAATCACAAAAATATAACAGCAAAATAAATGGAAAACATGAAGATTCCAGTAAAATGCTGTGAAATATATAAATAATAAAACGCCATGACAATACATGCATATAGTATGAACAATGTTATGCAGATTGTATAGGACGTTAATGAAAGCTTGTACATCATGAAAATAATTTTTAGCATTAAAAAAAATAAAGCACTCCCGCATTAAAATAACGAGGCACTTTAATCTTCAAAATATAACTCACATGAATTTACGTTTAGCCCATGGACTAGTTTACTCTTTGGACAATTTAATGTCAAGCAAACATCAACAATCAGATAGGATTAAATTTCGTCTTCTTCGTCTTCCTCTTCATCATCATCCACATCATCTAATTCTTCGTCCATTTCTTCCATGTCATCTAATTCCTCTAGTTCTTCATCCACCAAATCTTCATCTATTTCATCAAATGCAGCTGTATCCTCTTCTGGAGCATCTGCTAAGTCATCTTCCTCTGCTGTATCTATATCTCCGAATGGTACTTCTGAAATAGGCTTAGCCCTTGTAGATGTAACAATTGACTCTTCTCCTTTTTCAACAGGATACCACTTTTTGAGTCCCCACATATTATTCCCAGTACAAGAGAATCTACCGTCAATATTAATTTCCGTGTACAGTTGGGTAATATAATTCATCATTTCTTCTTGCGAGATTCCTTTTAAGCTTCCCACTTCATTTATAATATCACGATAATATAACGGTGTATTGACTTCCTTCAATACGTGATAAGATAAATCCACCATAGGCATTTCTTGAATTTGCTCTTTAGGGAAATTAAGTTTAACTCTTTGTAAACTCATATCCAGCACTTCCTTCCACATTATATGTATTTTTCCATCCATATCATTATTGTGTTCAATCTTCTTTTAGTAAAACCTATTTTTTTTTAAAATGCAACATGCAATAACTACGAATGTGACTTCGCTTTGCTTCTTTTCTTATCATTTTCTTTGTAATAGATCACCACTCTTTTTAGCCTATTTCTAATAAACAAGGTCATGATCCCAATCTTTCATTTCACCATCAACATAAAATAACACATCATCAAAACAGATAAGTTGAATGAACTTGTTCAACCAACTTATTACAACTATGCATATGATGGAGAAATTTACACCAACCTTTACGCCTAGCTTCTGAGGCGTAAACTTATATCTCAACATTTCCCATCTTATATAGATAAGTTGAATGAACTTGTTCAACCAACTTATTACCACGAATCATAAGATGGGCAAATTTACATCAACCTTTACGCCTGGCTTCTGAGGCGTAAACTTATATCTCAACATTTCCCATCTTATATCATTTTTGCTTTGTAAAGGGGGGAAGCATATTGAGTTATCAAAGTTGGCTCCAAAAAATCCATCCTTACCTTAACAGTAAATCTAATACGAAGGTGATTATAAAATTTAAAAACAGACTCGAATTTCAGCAGTGTAAACAGCAAATTACAAAATTAAAAACCAACTTCAAAAAACTAAAATCCATTCGATTTATTCCTACTATTCAGTCCATTACCTGCCCTGGAAAGTTGCCAAGATCAACGACAAGGCATAAAGGGTTTCGATATACGGAAAGGGATCACAAAATTGCTGTTCACTTATCCAACGCTACATCCTCTTGGATTCCTTGGAGCATCGAGCAAATACAAGTACCTAGTGTATGGAAGACAGCGACAGGAAAAGGAATAAAAATTGGCGTCATCGATACAGGTGTGAATTACAAGCATCCAGATTTAGAACAATGCCTGGAAACCGGTGTAAATATGGTTAAGTATTGGAACTATCCGAATGACGACAATGGACACGGTACACATATCATCGGCATTATTGCTGCTAATTCAAAAGATGGAATGAAAGGTATCGCTCCCCAGTCCAAAATTTATCCTGTCAAAGCATTTGATAATGAAGGAACGGCTTTCATTTCCGACATCGTCATGAGTATTGATTGGTGTATAAGAAATAAAGTCGATGTCATTAACATGAGTTTCGGAATGAGAAAAGACAGTGTCGCTCTAAAAGAAGCCATTGCGAAAGCACATAGAAATAACATTGTCATCGTTGCCTCTTCCGGAAACGATGGGTTGAAAAACAAGCTGGACTATCCAGCAAAATATGATGAGACCATCTCCGTCAGTGCTACGGACAAAAATAGAAATATTGCCTCTTTTAGCAACATTCACTCCGAAACAGATATTTATGCACCTGGTGAACACATCGTTTCCACTTGGTTAAATTCAAATTACTCCACGTTGTCAGGAACTTCGATGGCAACATCTCACGTTACTGGTATCGTAGCATTGTTACTTGAAAAATCTCCTCAACTTACACCAGATAAAATCAAGGATATTCTAAAAAACACATCCATCCCACTTTCGGAAAGCAGAAAAACAAGCACGCCAGTAGGAGAGATCAATGCAGCAAACATTCTCAAACCTTTCATACAAAAAAGACATACCAAATTGAAAAGAACAGTGAAAACAGCGGCAAGAAAAAGAAGTAGGACTTCAAAAAAAATAAAAAGATAATGCTCAATCACTTACCGCAAAACACAGTATCCACTACATGCACATGCTACATTTTTTCAGGTGCAGATACTCCTATCAGCTTCAACACGTTTTGCAACACCGTTCTCAACGCAGTAATCAAATATAATCTTGCTTGCGTTAATGCTTGCTCCTCTTCTTGTATGACGCGGTGACCTTTATAATAACTGTGAAATGCACCAGCCAATTCATATATATATCGAACGATACGATGAGGAGCTCTTTGCTCAGCTGCTAACGTAATTTCATGCTGTAGCTGAGCGATCTTATTGAGTATTGCTAATTCAGCTTTGCTATCCAATAGTGAGAAGTCCACTTCATCTATTGAAGCCAGTGTTACTCCCTGCTCTTCTGCTTGAGTAAGTATACTGCATATTCTTGCGTGTGCATACTGTACATAGAATACTGGATTTTCATTGGATTTTGACACTGCTAAATCTAAATCAAAGTCTAAGTGAGAATCTGTACTCCGCATGATGAAGAAGTATCTTACCGCATCCACACCTACCTGCTCAATCAATTCTTGCATCGTCACGGCTTTGCCCGTTCGTTTGGACATTTTCACTTTCTCGCCATTTTCAAATAATGAAACCATCTGTGAAATAATGATTTCTAATTTATTGGCATCATAGTCCAAAGCGGACATGGCAGCTTTCACCCGATTGATATATCCGTGATGATCTGCTCCCCATATGTTCATCACAACGTCGAATCCGCGATCATATTTATTTTTATGATACGCGATGTCTGGAGTGAGATACGTATAGCTTCCATCCTTTTTAATGAGCACCCGATTTTTATCATCACCGTATGGCATTGTCTCTAGCCAAAGCGCTCCTTCTTCTTCGTACACTTTACCTTTTTGTTTTAAAAGCTGTAGCACTTCATCAATCGCATCTGACTCATACAAAGAGCTTTCACTGAACCAAACATCAAAATCGACTTGAAAGTCATGTAAGTCGGCTTTTATTTTATTTAATTGTTTCTCTAAACCGAAAGTTTTAAACCAGTTCAAACGATCTTCACTGGAGTAAGATAACAAGCTATCCCCTTTTTCTTTTTTCAATGCTTCTGCATATTGGATGATATCTTTAGCATAATAACCGTCTTCTGGCATTTCTTTTTCCATGCCTAACGCTTGCATATATCTTGCTTCTAGAGAGATGGCTAAGTTGTTCATTTGATTCCCGCCATCGTTAACATAATATTCTCTAGTGACATCAAACCCAGCAAAATCAAATATATTGCAAAGCGCATCGCCTATCGCAGCACCTCTTGCATGACCTAGATGCAAACTTCCCGTTGGGTTGGCGCTGACAAACTCAACTTGTACTTTTTTGCCAGAACCTATTGTACTACGTCCGTAATGTTCAGCTTGCTCTACTACTTCATGGATAACTTGATGTAAGTAGGCTTTGTTCATGTAAAAGTTTAAAAATCCAGGACCTGCAATTTCCATTTTTTTGATATGTGCTTTCTCCATATCGATATGTTGTTGAATAGATTGGGCAATTTCTCTTGGATTTTTACGAGCTATCTTTGTCAATTGCATCGCCACATTCGTAGCGTAGTCACCATGAGTTTCGTCTTTCGGTTTTTCCAAATGAATACTTGGTAGTTGTTCTGTACTGCAAATTTCAGCCTTCACAACAGCCTGCTGTAATTCAGCTAAAAGCGTTTGTTCTATTTGCTTTAAAATGCTCACCATCATTCCTCCTCAATCTTTATTTGTATATTCATATTTACTTCATGATCTTGTTGCAACATCAATGTATAAGTCCATGATAGGAATGCTTTATGTTGTTTGATTTGAACGGTCAGATCTGTTGTATACGTTCGAAGTGCAAGTTGTTGATTTTCTAGCTCTAAAAATCCTGACCTCTCTTGATGAAGCACAAAACATAATTTAGACTGTACGGCACCAAAACGAATCACTTTCATTTCTGTACCGTCCCATCTAATCGTCGTGGAAACTTCTTCATGATCAGGTTGTATTTCTAAATATTGAATATAGGTGACTTTCCCTTTTTTTGTCCATTTACCATGGTACGTCTGTATTTGCTGCTCACCGTCTTGTTCATTTCTTATTCTTAGTTTTATTGGTTTTGTCTCTATCATTTGCAGCTCCTTCCGACATCCTATGTAACATGCACAACGAAAGTTATATGTTATTTTTTTGTTGGAATAAACCCTAACAGCATTTCGCGAATAACCTTGGAAGCAACAATCGGTGTTTGCTCTGAAGGATCATATATCGGTGCTACTTCTACTAGATCCGCCCCTACGACTTGGACGTTAGAGGATGCAATGGCACAGATGGATTCAATTAATTCCCTGGAAGTGATACCGCCTGCTTCCGCCGTTCCCGTTCCTGGTGCTGCCGACGGATCCAGTACGTCAATATCTACCGTTACGTATACTGGTCTACCAGCTAATGTAGGAAGAACTTGTTTTAATGGCTCAAGTACATCAAATGGATAGAAATGAAGATGTTCTTTTGCGTACGTAAACTCCTCTCGTGTACCTGAACGTATGCCAAACTGATACACATTGTTTCCGCCAATAAGCTCTGCCATTTTCCGAATCGGTGTAGAGTGAGAAAGCACCTCTCCTTCGTATTCCTCTCTCAAGTCAGCGTGTGCATCAATATGAATAACTGCAAGATCTTGATATTTACGGTACACCTCTCGCATCACAGGCCATGATACAAGGTGTTCTCCTCCTAAACCGATAGGCATTTTGTTGTCAGCGAGCAGTTTGTGTACATATTGCTCTATCGTTTCTAAACTTTTTGCCGCATTTCCAAATGGAAGCATTAAGTCTCCTGCATCAAAGTACTGAATTTCATCTAAACAACGATCTAAATAGGGACTGTACTCTTCTAGTCCAACAGAAGCTTCTCTAATTCTCCCTGGTCCGAATCTCGATCCCGGACGAAAGCTAACCGTATAATCCATAGGCATTCCATATATGACTGCACTAGCACTTTCATATTGTTCACTACTAGCTATAAAAACATTTCCAGAATATGCTTGATCTAGCCGCATGATTTATCACCTTTCTTATCCATGTAAAGTTCAAAGTTTTGTTTTTTATTTTATTAGATCTTGCACAAATTTAGGCAGAGCAAATGCCGCATGATGCAGATCAGCACAGTAATATTTAGTATCCATCTCTTTAATGGTTTTTTTGTCTACTTGCAATGGATCATGTACTTTACTTCCCATTGTAAACGTCCACATGCCACTTGGGTAGGTGGGTATATTCGCTTGATATACGTTAACGATGGGGAAGATCTCTTTCACATCTTTATTGACTTGTGTGATAAGGTCAGCTTTAAACCAAGGGTTGTCCGTTTGTGCAACGAAAATACCATCTTCTTTCAATGCATCGTAAATCCCTTGATAAAACCCTTTACTAAATAGATCTACCGCAGGTCCAACTGGTTCAGTAGAGTCCACCATAATGACATCGTATGTATTTTTGTTTTCATGAATATGCATGAAGCCGTCATTCACGATAACTTCTACTCTTGGTTCCTCTAAACTTCCCGCGATTTCAGGCAAATAGGTTTTAGAGTATTCAATGACTTTCCCATCTATTTCTACTAATACTGCCTTTTCTACTTCAGGATGTTTAAGCACTTCCCTTATTGCTCCACCATCTCCACCACCAACGACAAGCACGTGTTTCGGATTAGGATGTGTTACTAATGCAGGATGTGTCACCATTTCATGATAAACAAATTCATCTTTGACCGTCGTCATTACCATTCCATCCAATACTAACATTCTTCCAAATTCTAAAGTATCTACAATAGATAAATGTTGAAAATCTGTTTGCTCGTCTACGAGTGTATGTTTAATTTTTGCCGTAATTCCAAAGTTAGATGTTTGTTTTTCTGTAAACCATAATTCCACTTTACATTCCTTCTTTCATTTAATTAACTTACCTTCATTTTTATCATGTCCTATGTATTATAGAAAAAATATTTAAAAAAGCAATAGCATGATGGAGAAATTCCTATATCAACCTTTACGGCTGGCAACGGAGACGTAAACTTATATTCCATCATATCTTATATAGTATACGTTTAGACGTAATTTGACATACTATTAATGGAAAATAAGGTTCGTTTATCCTATCCATTGCTATCACTTTCAGATTGGAGCAGATTCATGTCTAACTATTTGTTTTTTAAATCTAGTCATATCCAGCAGCTGTCTTCTACAAAAAAATCGCATAGATTTAAAAAAATATTATCTCATACTTTGGCTGTATTTGCTTTTGTTTTTTTCACTTCTTTATTATTTATTTTGTACTTACGTGCACAGCCATTACCTAATGTGGTCATTCCACAATCTTCGCAGATTTTAGATGTACAAGGTAAGGTGATAGACCAATTTTACGTAGGACAAAATAGAGAGAGTGTACCATTAAAACATATTTCTCCTTATGTCATTCAAGCAACGCTGGCTATTGAAGACGAACGGTTCTTTGAACATTTTGGCATTGATTTAAAAGGTGTAGCCAGAGCTGCTGTGACCAACATGAAACACTTTGATCAAGTAGAGGGTGCGAGCACATTAACACAGCAGTTAGCTAGAAACTTATTTTTAAACCAAGAGAGAAATTGGGAGCGTAAAATAAAAGAAGCTGTGTATGCATTGCAATTAGAAACACAGTACGATAAAAAAACGATTTTGGAATTGTATTTAAATCAAATTTATTTCGGACATTCTACTTATGGTGTACAAGCTGCTTCCCATCTGTTTTTTGGAAAAGATGCGAAAGATCTTACTTTAGCTGAAAGTGCGCTGTTGGTTGGCATCCCAAATGGACCTTACTATTATTCTCCATTTTTAAACATGGACAATGCAGTAAAACGACAACGCATCATTTTAAACAAAATGGTTGAATTGTCTCTGATCACAGAAGAACAAAAGGACCTTGCCATAGCAGAAGAATTGACTTTTCAAACGTTGGAAACATCTGTCCCACATCATGCACCATACTTTCGTGATTATGTAAAACAGATCGCTATACATGAGCTAGGCATAGATGAAAAAACATTCACACAAGGTGGACTGAAAGTATATACATCATTAGATTTGCGAGTACAGCACATTGCCGAAGAAGTGATACAGGAGGAAACGGCTTCTAAAGATGAGCAACTTCAAGCTGCTCTCATTGCGATCGATCCAAGAACAGGTCATATTAAAGCCATGGTTGGTGGTAGAGATTACGAAAAGAATCAATTTAACCGCTCCCTTACGAAAGCCAGACAACCAGGGTCATCGTTCAAACCGATCGTTTATCTTACTGCACTAGAGCAACAAAAAGCTACTGCCATAACGAAATACAAAAGTGAACCGACTTCCTTTATTTATGATGAAGGAAGAGAAGTATACAAGCCTAGAAACTTTGGCAACACATACGCGAATGAAGAGATCGATATGCGCTATGCTATCTCTCGCTCGGATAACATTTACGCCGTCCATTCCCTACAAGAAGCAGGGGTGGAGCATGTCATGGAAATGGCAAAAAAATTAGGGATACAAAGTGAACTTGATCCGGTACCCTCTCTAGCATTAGGAACATCTCCTATTAGCCCTTTAGAAATGGCTTCTGCTTATGCAACGATTGCTAATCAAGGTCAATATCATAAGCCTTTGGCTATTTTAAAAATAGAGGATGCTTTTGGTCGTACCATGTATGAAGCAAATCAAAGATCCATACCGGTCATAGAGCCCGCCTATACTTATGTGTTAACAAACTTGATGCAGAGTGTACTGGAGCAAGGAGGAACAGGACATCGGATTGCCCATTTAGTCAAACGCCCTGTAGCAGCGAAGACAGGAACGACAGATCGAGATGCTTGGATGGTTGGGTTCACGCCTGAATTATCGACGGCAGTTTGGATCGGATATGATAAAGATAAAATGATTAGCGCAGCAGAATCGATGATAGCCTCACCTATATTCGCTTCATTCACGGAACGATCACTATCATCTATACCACCTAAACCTTTTATAACAAATGCCAACGTAGTGAGTGCATATATTGATCCCGCTACTGGCGATATAGCCACATCAGACTGTGAGAATGCAAGACTGGAGATGTTTGTAGCTGGCACAGAACCCACGTCGTTTTGCGCTCTACATGATGAAGCATCGACGAAACAAGGCATTCCTGTGGATGAACAAAGCGAAACGTGGTGGAAATCTCTAAAACGTTGGTGGAATGAGTAATTATTGGTGTTACCGTATTCTCACCTGCATAAAATGCATTATAGGAATGGATGGTAGGGGGGATGGTGTTGTTTTACTTACATGTAGATGATGAAATAAAACTCAACATTCTACAGTTACAAGAACTTAAGCCATTACATCAGTTGATTTCTGATTCACGAGAGCATTTACAACCATATATAACATGGATACGAGATGCAAACGAAGCTAGTGTAAAGGATTTTATACAATCTGGTCTTCATGCCTTTGCAAGAAATCAGGGGTTCAATGCAGGCATATATTATCGGGAAAAGTTGGCGGGGTACATTGGTCTCCATTACATTCATTGGAGTCACCGAAAAACAGAGATAGGATACTGGTTAGGTGCATCCTATACGGGAAAAGGAATTATGATTCGCTCATGCAAAGCGTTGCTTAACTACATATTTAACTACTTGCATCTCCATCGTGTCACTATACTATGCGGAAAAGAAAATGTTAAAAGCCGCGCCATACCTAAAGGATTGCAGTTTGTAGAAGAAGGATTTTTGCGGGATGCTGAGTGGCTGTACGATCACTATATTCATCTTGTGATGTACAGTATGCTAAAGCATGAATGGGAACGTATTTACTCTAGTAAAAAATAAAAACGGTGGAGCACTGCATCCACCGTTTTTCACTGTACTTCCCTTAACCTACGGTTAAAGCTGCTTTCAATTCATCAGATGAGCGTTCCCACCATTCTGTATTATGCTCCTTCAACACGTTCACTAACAACGTCTTTTCTTTATCACTTAGCCCTTCTAATACTATCTTTCTTTTTAGAGCATAATCCATTAGATTGACATGGTTAGCAAGAATTTTCCATCCTCTTCTCGCTTCTGGATCTACAGACATTTCTGCTGCAGTAACACCTGCATAATATCCACCTTCTTCTGTATGGTCTATTGCGACCCATACAATCCAACACGTTCTTCCGTTAGGGACTTCTGTTTTATCTGTTACGAATTTAATGCCTTTTTCCACTTTACTTTTCGCATGTAATGCACCAAGGTCGATATAAGCCTCTTCACCATCAATGATGACACATGATAAATTACTCAAATTAATCGAACCAGAACCAAAGCCCTGATGCTTGGACTTTGACTTGCTGGATACGATGTTAAGGGATACTTTTTTCTTTTCCATCAAGGACACTTCCTATCTATTCAATACCATTTTAGTTTGATCACAACTTCTTCTTTTATTTTGAGTCAATATGAAAGTTTTTTCAAGTCTCTCCAGTAAAAAACTCTCCTGAACAGCATATGCAGGAGAGTTTACATGATGTTTTTGTGTTGACGATCAAAATGGCATACTTTCAAAAATACCCGTATCAAAAGCGATATACCAATTGTCATCTATTTTATCCAACTCAAACGTCACACTTGATGTTTGTTGATTGCCATTTGCTTGTGTGTAAATGATTTCTACATTTGCCGTTTTACGATATGCTGACTCATCTTTCACATTGATAATACGATGGCGAATAGATTCTTCTTCACTAGTTGCTCTGATTTGACTGGATAACGCAAAGATTTGAGATTTCATTTGCTCTACGGAAGTGTTCTCATCTGTATACTGGGCAATCGAACTGTCTGATATATAATCAAACATCTTCTCTACATTGCCTTCACCAGCAGCAGAGATAAAACTATTGATGACTTGTTCTGCTTGATTTTCTTGGGAACAAGCAGCAAGAAACAGAGAAAACATCATGAAAAAGAAAACTAGTCTGTTCATATCATCCATCCTTTATAATGCAAAACTATCTATATCTACATACCACTTACCATCTATTTTCTTCATGGTGATTTCTTCTTGTTTTGTTATTGTTTCATCATTTTCTATACTTGTCAATTCTAGCGTAAACTTTACTAATTGTTCCGATATAACTTCTTCGTTCAAAATGCTATAAGACCCTTCTAGAGAGACAAATTCGTCTTTTACTTCTTCACTCACTTGATTGTTTTTCAGAATTTCTCTCACTTCATCTGCTGCCATTCCACCTGTCATCAATTCCAAATCTTCATCCGTAACAAACAACAATACATCTTCTATATTAGCATCTGTAACTGCATCCGCATAAGATTCCACAGCTTCTCTTGCTGTGACTTCCGATGTAGATGAACAAGCAGCTAAAGCAAATATAATAACGAATGATAACATAAGTAACATTTTCTTTTTCATACTTTATCGCTCTCCTTTTATATATAAGATGCAGAGATTTCTCCATCTTATGAATAGTTTTAATACATTACATATAATATAGGTTTTATATATAATTTTATAATATAGCACGAAATTAGCAGCATAGACAAAATGAAAATTATTGAAATTAAAAAGAAGCTGCGCGTTATGTGAGCGGCAGCTTCTTTATATGTTTTTACATCTTTATTGTGGAACGATAATTTCTTGTCCTGGGTAAATTAATGTAGGGTCGGACAATTGATTCATTGCTTGCAATTCACGCCATGTTGTTCCTAGTTGTGTCGCAATACGATATAAGCTATCTCCTGGTTTTACAATATAGACATTATTATCTACCGTAGAATCCATGAACGTGAACGTGATTGTTTGTCCTGGCATAATCATATTTGGATCAGCTAGCTGATTGGCCTTTTGAATCGCTTCCCAAGTCGTGTTATACATTTTAGCAATGCTACCTAACGTATCCCCTGGCTTTACAACGTAAATTGCTAACGTAGTCGTATCACTATCTGTTATTTCCTCTGAAACTTCTGTTGGTTGCTCCGCATCAGACTCACCATTCTCTGCAGGTTGCTCCACATCACTTGCTTTTACAGCGATGCGATTATCTATCATTGGATTTACTTTCTCTTGTTTGCTCATGAAATCGATAAGCACTTCATCTAATGCTGGATATTCGTTGACGATAGCTGCACTTCCAAACATCGTATATTCATCGCCACCAGCAGCTAAGAAATCATTCGTTGCTAGTACGTATTCCTTTTCTAAGTCAACTGGCTCCCCTTTTACCATGAGATCTTCTACTCTTTCCCCTGCTGCCATATCTGTATTAATCGTAAATGTCATACCTGAAATATGTGGGAAAGCACCTTTTGTTTCTGGGTATGCAGATACACCATTCTCTAGTGCTGCTTTTATATCTGCTCCACTTACCATCTTCGTCACCACATAGTTACCAAACGGTAATACGTTAATAATGTCACCTTTCGTTACGTCGCCTTCTTCAATCGAAGCTCTAATTCCTCCACCATTGGTTAAAGCAACGTCTGCACCAGTTAAATCGATCATCGCATCTGCAATAAGGTTACCAAGATTCGTTTCACCTGCACGAACTTGCTCTCTTTCCCCATCTAATGCAACCGTCGTATGACCAACTACTTCTGACAAAATTTCTTGTTGGCTTGTTTTGATGGCACTAATCATCCACTCAATATCTGCATCTGGTGTTACTTCAGCTGCGTCTTCTTTTGTAATACGTGAAGGTATCTTCTCTAATAATTCATTATCTTGATTGAATACTAATTCAACAACACCAAGATTTTTTGTATATTCTCCTGCACTTACAATCAGTGTTCCCGCTTCTGTAGGAAGATTGTCTACCGTATGACTGTGTCCGTCTACAATGATGTCAATCCCTTGTGCCTCTTCTGCTACTTTAATGCTCGTATCTGTACTAGAAGCATCTGTCCCTAAATGGGTAACAGCAATGATAACATCCACGCCTTCATTTTCTAATAGTTCTACCATTAATTTCGCTTCCGCTGCTGGGTCTGTAAATGTTAATCCTTTAACATTGTTAGGATGTGTCTTATAATGTGTTTCCGGAGTAGACAATCCAAAAATTCCAAGCTTCACTCCGTTTACTTCTTCTATCGTATATGGCTTGAGTAATCGCTCTCCATCTTCTTTTATGACATTCGCACTCAGAAGCGGGAAGTCTAGTAAGCTCTCAATCTCTAATAGTCTTTCATATCCGTAGTTAAAATCATGATTACCTGCAGCCATTCCATCGTAACCAACTTCATTCATCACCTTAGCTATACTCTCGCCTTGTACCAAGGTAGCAAAAGTCGTACCGTGGAATGTATCCCCTGCATCCAGCATCACAACGGGTTTATCTGGATTTTCAGTTTCATACTGCTGCACTAATGTAGAAACTTTAGCAAATCCCATTCCGTCGTACTTGCCTTCTTCTGCTCTGCCGTGCGTATCATTCGTATGCATAATGGTAATATATTTCTTGTCCTGAGATGTTGATGTCTCCTCTTTAGATGACATTGTCTGCTGTTCTTCAGCAAACATCACACCGGATGAAAGCGTAAACACTAAAACAGTTGACAATGCGATACTAGATAACTTACGAAATATCATAACATCATTCCCCCAATAAATTTGTTTGTGATGCATGTTGTGTTACATGCCTTTACAAAACTATGTTACGACAATTCATATGTATTTGTCTATTGATTTCTACTGTCTATCAAATTATTAGTATTATCTATTTATTACTGTTAATTAGTATTTATATTATCTATTTATTCGTACTGTTATTAAATTATTTCTGTAAATTTGTTAATATTTTAAAGGATCTTAGGGTTTTTTGTCGAATTGAGTTTATTCTACATATATATAGAGGAGTGTTGTTCATGGAGAGATCGTCTGTCATTGGAATTATCGTTGCGTTTGTAGCTGTTATCGTCGCCATGTTTTTAAAAGGTGTCGAATTGTCTGCATTATTCAATGGGGCCGCTTTTACGATTATTTTTGGAGGCACTGTAGCCGCCATCTTTATGGCTTTTCCTACTGCTGAGCTCAAACGAATCCCAAAGCTATTTAAAATTATTTTTAAAAAGCAAGAACATATGAGTAAAGCAGAAATTATTACCCTTTTCGTAGGTTGGTCCAACTTAGTAAGAAGAGAAGGGCTGCTTGCTTTAGATTCGAAATTAGAAGAAGTGGATGATCCATTTTTAGTAGAAGGTTTAAAGCTAATTTTGGACGGAAATGATCAAGAATTTGTAAAAGATTTATTATTAGAAGAAATCCATCTCGTTCAAGAAAGGCACAAAGCTGGTGCACTTATTTTTTCACAAGCAGGGACGTACGCTCCTACCCTTGGTGTATTAGGTGCTGTTATTGGTCTCGTTGCTTCATTGGCTAACATAAACGATATTAATACGTTAGGCCAGTCTATCGCTGCTGCTTTTATTGCCACGCTAATGGGTATTTTTAGCGGGTACTTGCTGTGGCACCCAATGAGTAATAAGTTAAAACGACTTTCTGAACAAGAGATACAAATTAAATATATGTTAGTGGAAGGCATCATTTCATTACAATCTGGTGTTTCCACGATTGCAATGAAACAAAAGCTGATGATTTATGTTGCACCTGAACAAAGGAACTTAGCAGAGTATGAAGAGAATGGAGGCGATACAATTGAGGAAACACCGCAAGCAGTCTGAGGATGAACATATGGATGAATCTTGGCTTATTCCATATGCAGATCTAATGACCTTAATGCTGGCGCTTTTCATCGTTTTATTTGCTTCCAGCCAAATAGATCAAAAGAAACTAGAACAATTAAGCCAAGCGTTCTCCAGCTCTTTTAGTGGAAATCACTTATTCGAAAGCAGCACAGCACTGCCAGTGTACGAAATAGGTTCGGTGACAAACAGAGAACAACTCTATATGGATAAAGATGGGGTAAGTAAGGAAAATGAAGTACTGCAAGAGGAAATAGAGTTGCTTGAATTGCAAGAGCAAATGGACCGCTATATTGAAAGCAAAGGTCTATCTGCACAATTAGAAACAGTATTGAATGAAGTGGAATTAATGATTACCATTAAAGAACAAGCATTGTTTGATTCGGGTAGTGCGGCAGTAAAAGATGAAGGTCAAATATTAGCCTCAGCGTTGTCAGAGATGATGATTCAATATCCTGATTATGAGATTATTATTGCTGGCCATACAGATAATCAACCGATAGCAACGAGAGAATATCCCTCCAACTGGGACCTAAGTGCAGATAGAGCATTAAACTTTATGAAATTGTTACTGCAAGACGAAAATGCTTACCCACAGCGATTTAGTGCTGTAGGATATGGAGAATTTAGACCAATTGCAAGCAATGAAGAAATGGAGGGACGTGCACTTAACAGAAGAGTGGAAATTAATATTATGCGTAAATACAATCAGACACCGATAACTACGGAGTCAGTAAATTAATCAAATGAAATGAGTGAAATAAAGTCATCTAACATAACACACGAAAGAAAACAACTCCCCTTTCAACAAGGGGAGTTGTTCATAGTATTTGCAATACTGTGATGCTATATTGCATGTATAGTAGATGATTACAGCTTTAATTGGTGAATAGGGTTACCTACTGCAATTTCAGCTGTTTCCATCACGATTTCACCCAAAGATGGATGCGCGTGAATCGTTAGCGCAATGTCCTCTACCGTCGTTGCTGTTTCAATTGCTAATCCGAATTCAGCAATTAAGTTAGAAGCTTCTTCTCCAACAATGTGGCCACCAAGTACAACACCTGTTGCTTTATCAGAAACAATTTTCACAAAACCATCTGTCGCATTCATTGCTAACGCTCTACCATTTGCTGCATAGTTAAATTTACTTACAACAACTTCATAGCCTTGTTCTTTTGCTTCATCTTCAGATAGACCAACGCTAGCCATTTCTGGATCAGAGAAAACAACAGCAGGGATCGCTTTGTAATCAATTACACTATTGTGTCCAGCTATTGCTTCCGCAGCAATTTTACCTTCATAAGAAGCTTTGTGTGCAAGCGCAAACCCTTCTACAACGTCACCGATAGCATAGATGTTAGGTACACTTGATCTGCACTGATTATCAATTTTAATTAGTCCACGATCATCCATGTCTACACCGATGTTTTCAAGACCGATATCATCTGTGTTCGCACGACGTCCAACAGTTACAAGCACATATTCTGCAGTAACTTTTTGTTCTTTTCCTTTGACTTCAAACGTTAATTCTACACCTTCGTCGGTTTCTTTAAACGTCTGTGCAAGTGCACTTGTGTGTACCGTTGCTCCAAGCTTTTTCATTTTACGAAGTACAAAGCGAGACATATCTTTCGGGAATCCAGGTAAGATGTTATCTGCTCCTTCAAGTACAGTAACTTCTGTACCAAACTTAGCATAAGTTTGGCCTAGCTCGATGCCGATGTATCCTCCACCGATAACGATCATGCTTTTTGGTAATTCTTTTAAATTCAATGCTCCTGTAGAGGAGATGATGTTGTCGCTGTAAGGGAAGGCTCTAAGTTCAATTGGTCTAGAACCAGTAGCAATAATACAATCGTTAAATTTAAAACGATGTGCTTCCTCATCATTACTTACACTTACGACATTTTTATCCGTAAAGAACGCTTCACCTTGCACGATTTGAATATCGTTTCCTTTAAGCAAAGTGCCTACGTTACCTGTTAATTTGTTTACAACGCCATCTTTCCAAGCTTGTACTTTGGAGAAATCAAGATCTACTTTCTCCGCCGTAATACCGATATCTTCGGAGTCTTTCATAATTTCATAACGGTGTGCTGCTGAAATAAGCGCTTTGGATGGGATACACCCAACATTCAAGCAAACGCCACCCATTCTACCTTTATCTACGATCACTACGGACTTGCCAAGTTGTGCAGCACGAATAGCTGCTACATATCCTCCTGGACCAGCTCCGATAACAATCAAATCAACGTCTGTAGTAAAATCACCTACGACCATGCTTACACCTCCATAATTAACATTTGTGGGTCTGATAATAACTGTTTCATATAGTTCATCGCATATTGAGCTGTAGCACCATCAATGAGACGGTGATCAAAACTTAAGGATAAGTTCATCATTTGGCCTACTGTAATTTCACCATCTTTTACAATTGGCTTTTCAGAAATGCGACCTGTACCTAAAATAGCAACTTCCGGGTGGTTAATGACTGGTGTAAAGAACATACCGCCAGCTGAACCGATGTTTGTGATACTAATGGAGCTGCCTTTCATTTCATTTGGAGCTAGTTTTCCTTCACGGCCACGAACCGCAAGGTCTTTGATTTTATCTGCGATAGTCCAAATGTTTTTGCGATCAGCATGCTCAATAACAGGAACGATGAGACCGTTGTCTGTATCTGTAGCGATACCGATGTTGTAGTATTTTTTATATACGATTTCATTGTTGTCATCATCGATAGAAGCGTTTAATGCTGGGAATTGACGAACAGCCGCAACTAATGCTTTTACGATGAATGGCAAGTAAGTCAATTTCACACCTTTTTGCTCCGCTAAAGGTTTTGCCTTTTTACGCAATTCAACTAATGCTGTAACGTCTACTTCGTCCATAATCGTAACGTGTGGTGCTGTGTACACAGATTTGACCATGGAGTTAGCAATAATTTTTCTAATACCTTTAAGTGGTACACGTTCTTCTGGGAAGTCTCCCTCTGGAGCTGCCTGAGTTGCAGGTGCACTTGCAGATGCTGCTGCTTTATTTTCTGAAGCAACAGGTGCTGCCGCAGCAGTTGTACTTCCACCAGAAGCGAAAGCTTCTACATCTTCTTTCGTAATTTTGCCGTTTTTACCTGTTCCAGTAATTTGAGCAATGTTGATGCCTTTGTCTCTTGCTAATTTTCTAACGCTTGGCGTCGCTAATATTTTACTTGTATCCACTTCTCCGATGTCATTAACTGGAGCAGAAGTAGCTGGCGCTGTTTCGATTGTTGCTTTTGCAACGTTTTCTGCTACACTGCTTCCAACTGCACATTCTTCAGCAGGAGCTTCTTCTGTCGTTGATGCTTCACCAGCCGCTGCGTCACCTTCTACTTCAAAAGTCGCTACGATATCCCCAACAGTACAAACGGTACCATCTTCTACTTTCAATTCTGCTACTTTTCCTGTAACAGGAGACGGTACTTCTACTACTGCTTTATCGTTTTGAACTTCCATAATAATCTGATCTTCTTCTATGTCATCACCAGGCTTAATATGCCACTCAACAATCTCACCTTCGGACAACCCTTCACCTAGTTCAGGGAATTTATATTCAAACAAAGCCATGTTGTAACCTCCTTCAATTTTAATGATTAAAAGTTAAGTGATTCATTTACTGCTGCGATGATTTTCGCAGTATCTGGTGCCCATTCTTTTTCGATCTCACCGAATCCAACTACTGTATCTGGAGCCGTTACACGCAATACTGGAGATTCCAAGTGTAACAACGCTTTTTCGTTAATTTGTGCCATAATCTCTGCTGCTGCACCAGATGATTTTTGGGCTTCTTGCACGATAATCGCACGATTTGTTTTTTGAATGGAAGCCACAATGGTATCAATATCTAATGGCACAAGTGTACGCAAGTCGATAACTTCTGCTTTAATTCCTTGTGTTTTTTCCAATTCTTCTGCTGCTGCTTTCGCTGTGTGTACCATTGCACCGTAAGCAATGATCGTCATGTCACTACCTTCGCGAACGATATTCGCTTTTCCTAAAGGAATAGTGTAATCTTCCTCAGGTACTTCGTCTCTGAATGAACGGTATAATTTCAAATGCTCCATGAAAAAGACTGGATCATTATCTCGTATAGCAGAAGCTAACAAGCCTTTTGCATCATAAGGATTAGAAGGAACAACGACTTTAATTCCCGGTGTTTGCATCATCAATCCTTCTAAGCTGTCAGAATGAAGCTCAGGTGCATGTACGCCCGTACCAAATGGTGTTCTGAACACGATTGGACTGTTGTATTTCCCACCAGAACGATAACGCATACGTGTTGCTTGTGCGCAGATGGAGTCCATTACTTCAAAAATAAAACCGATAAATTGAATTTCTGCGATAGGTCTGAAACCTTGTACGCCTAACCCAACTGCTAGACCTCCGATTGCGGATTCTGCAAGTGGCGTATCGAACACTCTGTCTTCTCCGAATTCTTTTTGCAAACCTTCTGTCGCACGGAATACACCACCGACATGCCCAACATCTTCACCAAAAACTAGTACATCATTGTCACGCTTTAACTCTAAGCGCATTGCATCACGTATCGCTTCAATCATTGTCATTTGTGCCATGATTATTTATCCCCCTTTGCTGCAAAAACTTCTTTCTGCTCTGCTAGATGTGCCGGAGTTTGCTCGAACATAGAATCTATTAATCCAGGTACCGTCATTTTTTCCGCACTCTCAGCTTGTTTGATTGCGTCTTTTACTGCTTGTTTTGCATCTTCAATCGCTTTATTTTCTTGCTCTTCGCTCCAAAGTCCTTTTGTCTCTAAGTACTTGCGGTAACGAGCGATAGGATCTTTTTCTTCCCAAACGCCTTCTTCGTCTTTCGTACGATATTTCTTCGGATCGTCACCAGACATAGAATGCGGTCCAAAACGATAAGTGATCGCTTCAATTAATGTAGCGCCTCCACCATTTCTTCCAACTTCCGCAGCTTCTTGTGCTGCTTTAAGTACAGCGAGTATGTCCATACCATCGACTTGAACGCCTCTAATGCCTGCTGCTAGTGCTTTGTGTGCAACAGATTTTGCAGCCGTTTGTTTTTCGAATGGTGTAGAAATCGCATATCCGTTATTTTGCACAACGAAAATAGCAGGTAAGTTGAATGCACCAGCAAAGTTTAATCCTTCATAGAAGTCCCCTTGCGATGTTCCACCATCACCTGTATACGTAATAACAACATTGTCTTTATTTCTCTTCTTAAAGCCCATCGCAATACCAGCACTTTGCACGATTTGTGCACCAATAATAATTTGTGGCATTAATACGTTTACATCGTCAGGAATTTTTCCACCTTCTTGATGTCCTCTTGAGTATAAGAAAGCTTGATGCATAGGTAATCCGTGCCATACAATTTGAGGCATGTCGCGATAACCTGGGCAGATGAAATCTTCTTTATTTAAAGCAAATTGTGTACCGATCATTGTTGCCTCTTGACCAGATACAGGTGCGTAAAATCCAAGTCTTCCTTGTCTTGCTAAACTGACCGCACGTTGATCCCATGTACGCGTAAATACCATACGATACATAAGCTCTTGGAGCTGCTCATCTGTTACGTCTGGCATCTCGCTTTCATTTACAACGGTTGTTCCATCCGGACTTAAGACGGATAGTGGAGTTACATCTTGAGCGTACACTTCATAAGACTTACTCATTGTACCAATCACCTCATTTAGAATTTATAAGTAGCATTTAACAATTGTTATATATGCTGTTACAATCGAAACTATAATCTGTTATAATACAGTAAGAAACATTAGTAATATTGAATAATATGAGAATAATAAAGTTGAAAATATAACAGTTATGTGACTATTATATATTACAGTTGGCAAAATGCCAACTGGGAAAGTATGATTTTTTAAATTCCTACAGTTAGTTTTACGCAACTTAATTGCGTATTCCTTTATTTTAATATAAAATTGTTGAAAATGAAAATTAACTAACATTTTTATCCATATATTTTACGATTTTAAGAATGGAGATGTTGCATCATGTCTTTTAAATACAGTAAACGAAAAATAGAAAAACATACTATTTCATCTCAATTTTTAAACGATGAAAGAACGTTACGTATATATTTACCGCAAGAATATGATCCGCTGCAAAGTTACCCCGTCATTTACTGTCAAGATGGGGCTGAATTTTTTAATTTTGGCAGAATTGCAACGCACGCCAGCCAACTTATAGAAGAAGAAGGTTTGCAGCCAATGATTATTGTGGGTATAGATGTTAATCTTCCTCAGAGATCGGCTGAATATGCTCCAAATGGCAATCGTTTTATTCCTTACTGCAATTTTGTTACGCAAGAAGTAATACCAGAAATAGAAAAGAACTATGCTACGATACAAGATCCAGCGCATCGTATCTTTGCTGGTGACTCTCTGGGGGCAACCGTTTCTTTACATCTTGTCCTAGATCATCCTCATCTTTCCCATAAATGCTTAGCGCTAAGCGGAGCTTTTTTCCCTTCTACACAACAACGTCTTGAACAAGAAGAAGATTTGTCTTGGCTGGATATGTATATGCTCATTGGTACAGAAGAGACGGATGTAAAAACAGACTATGGCGTTTTTGATTTCTTATCACTCAATAGAGATACAAAAACCATACTGCAACAAAAAAACACTTCCCTTTATTATGTTGAAAATAAAGGAAAGCATATATGGGGCTTTTGGCAAAATGAGCTGCCGCATGCATTAAGTCACTTCTTTTAATTTCGTATACCGGGCATACAGTTTGTCCATCCAATGTAAAACATCATCTGTAGGTAGAACATCGTAATGACCTGCCTGCAGATGAACACCATGTTGCTTGATGACAGAAGTAAACCGTTCCATCCATTCTGATGCAGAAGCTATATTGGTATCGTCTTGCAAATTTGACGTGCTAGACTGTTGTACAGGAGGATGAAGTTCAGCGTTATTTCCACTAGCTATCTCATAAAATGTGCGAACGTCTTGTGTTCGATCTTGATGTGTACCAACATTAACGAAAGCATGAATAATAAAAGCTTTCGTCTGCCTGCGCTGTGCTATACCACAAAATTTTCTCCCATTAATGCTCAAGTCATAATCACCAGGACAATAAGAATGACTAATTTCACCAATATCCACTTGTTGATCGATTACCGTAGCAGCAATCAGCTGTGCCATTTGCTGAAAATCCTCATGGAAATCACGATATCCTGATTTTTTCGGCAAAATGAGAGAAACATTGACTACACCATCATCGAGCGGAACGGCTGCCCCCCCAGAATGTCGAACAGCAACCTCATAACCTTGTTGCGCTAACCAACGTATTGCTTTTTCGGCATGAGGAAGTTTTCGATCACGCAACCCCACAACAAACGCTCTTTTATGCCTCCAAATATGAACAACAGGTGGTATGTTATCACCTAATCTTCTGCACGCCAAATCGTCCCAAGCAAAGGGAAATAAGACATGATTGTCAAGTATTTGATCTGACGGAACGTAATACATGGTGTCGGGTAATTTGTCACTGATATGTATATGTGTCAAAGCTGGTATCTCCTCTTTTACTTTTAAAAGCAAGGAAGAAGATGCTATTCTGCATCCTCTTCTCCTAATTCATCTTCTACTTTGTCTGCGTCTTCCTCTATAAACCTCATTAAATCACCATAAATGATTTCATCGGAATAATCTAATTGCTGCTCTGCCTGCTCTACTAATAGTTCACAGGTATCAGATAGTATCATTTCGCCGGTCCCTCTATCGTAGCAATTTCCAGCTGTATATACAACATCTTCTGTAATAAAACTTCTATCCCTTAGTATGACCATCTTATTTTCTTTATTAGGAAGAAATAGGTCGCTACCAAAGGTAAGTGCCTCTTTATTATCCACACCTAATAAATTAAACACAGTAGAACGCAAATCAATTTGTCCGCCAATTTGAGAGATCGTTTTCCCTTCCATACCTGGAATATGGATAATTAACGGTACTCGTTGTAATTGAACATGCTCATATGGTGTAATGTCCTTATCTAAAAACAAGCTCATCGCTTCGTTATGATTTGCTGAAATACCGTAATGATCTCCATATAAAATGAAAATGGTATCTTCGTATAAGTCGGTTTGTTTTATATCCTCAAAAAACTGTTTCAGCGCTTCATCCATATATCTGACCGTACTAAAGTATTGATCTACTGTAGCATCACCTGAATCAAAGAAAGGAATCATCAAATCTTCTTCTTCCATTTCAAATGGATAGTGATTGGTCAAGGTGATTAACCTCGTATAGAACGGCTCTGGCAAATCTTCTAACTTATCCAATGTTTGTTGGAAAAACGGTTCATCTTTCAAACCCCATCCAACTGAGTTTTCTTCGTTGACTTCATAATACTCTTTGTCATAGAAGAAATCATAGCCCAACGCATCATACATCACATCTCTGTTCCAAAATGCTCCTTCGTTAGCATGGAATACAGCAGAATAGTAACCTTCATCTTTCAACACATTAGGCGTCCCATAGTACGTGTTTTGTGCATGTGTAAAAAATACTGCTCCACTTGGTAAAGGGTATAGCGCATTATCTACGATAAATTCAGAATCGGATGTTTTCCCTTGCCCCGTTTGATGATAAAAATTGTCAAAGTAATAACTTTCTCCAATTAAATCATTTAAAAAAGGAGTAATTTCTTGGTCATATAACGTTTCGTTAATAACAAAACTTTGCAGCGACTCCATTGAAATCAGTATCACATTTTTCCCTTCTGCAATACCGTATAAGTCAGAAGGAATCTCGTTTGTGTTTTCCTGTGTCTCAATATATTTTGTCGCTTCCATCAAATCTTCATTATCCGCAAAAACTTTTTTACTTGTCATACGTGTATTCAAAACAAGATCATAGAGGTGGTAATTGTAAGCCCCTATGTTTTTAACTACAATTTGTCTATCAAAGGTACGCGCCAGTAATTGTGGGCGTGACATTTCTGCAAGTGACCAATTCACCAATAAGAAGCAAATAGCAACGGCAAATGCCGAAACAAGCTGACTTCGTCTGATACTAATACTAGAAACTTTTTTCCACCAAACGATGAATACTAAAAGAATGGTATCCAAAAAGATCAATATATCCGTGGGTTTTATAAGTCCCCATATACTACTTTGCAAGTCACCCATGTTGCTCGTTTGAAACAATACAGGCAGTGTAATAAAATCATTGAAAAAACGATAATATACTAAGTCTGAAAATAATAGAATAGAAGAAAGCAAGCTAAAAATAATAATCGTCCAGACTTTTCTTTTCCTACTTATCAACAAAGCAAATCCTACGATTAGAATTACCGATGCAATCGGTGTAATCAGTAATATCATTTCTTGAAATAACGACTGTATTGGTAAATCAAATGCAAATCGTTGCACTAAATACGTCTTTAGCCACATTAGAAAAAATGCGGTATACAAAAACCACCATGTTTTAACACTCAATTTATGTTTTATTTTCTCAAGCAAATGTCTTCACCTCTCTCACTCATGAGCTACTACGTTTTGTCTGTATTGTCAAAAATAGCACACACAACAAAGGTTGAAATGATATCAACCCAGTATAACATCTCATATGCATATACTTAAGTATGAACTGCGTGGTAATATTTACATGACAATGATGTAACCACCTAGATGCAGTAATTTCTCATTGGTGTTGGAATGAGGCACTCTTTAGTACTTTTCATTCCTCGCTTTATATTTCTATGCTTTATCATGCGTTACCTTAAACATCTCCTCTAGTAATAAGATATTTCAACATTTACACTTGTTAAATGTTAGAGTAATCAAAAGCAACAACATAACATAGACAACTTGTAATAGGATGAGTCTTGTTTATTTTGTTTTAATTGGTACAATCTTTCATGTGTATTTAAGCATATATTATCGTGGATAATAATTACATATTATTATTTACGAATTGTAAATCAAAAAGTTGCATTTGGAAACTAATAAATTTTCTCATTTTGATAAACCTAAAGGACTCAAACACTAAATTACGTATAAAATTCTCTATTTACTTACAAATATAACTCTATGCTACATTTATGGGATTTTATTTATTCCCTCTTTTATGTAGTGCGATGTCATTGATGATTGTTCATATAAAAAACCCAAACCTTTAGCGTCAACAAAAAAACAACTAGAGGATCGGGTTTGATTTGTGCATATTGCTTTGTAAGGCATTATTTAATTACATTACTGTTTATTTGCTTGAACCTATTTTATTCATTTAAGGAAGGAGCAACAAATTTTCTGCTTGCAAATTCCGTATCCATCATGAAGAAGGCGTTGCTGTCGTCATCGATTCTTTTCAATTTATGAATGATACTGTCAAACAATGACTCTTCTTCTACCTGCTCGTCTATAAACCATTTTAAGAAGTGAATGGTAGCATGCTCTCTTTCTGTCAATGCAATGTCAGATAGATGATAAATTCGTTTTGTCACTTCTTTTTCATGTGCGTATGCTTTTTCATAACAATCTAAGACAGAGGTAAACCCATTAGGGATAGCATCCATTCCTGAAATCTCAGCTTTCTGTCCAATATCATTTAAAAATTTGAAAAATTTCATTGCATGAAACCTTTCTTCTTCCGCCTGTACAATGAAAAAGTTGGCAAATCCGTCTAGATTTTCGTGTAAGCAATATGCACCCATCGCCATGTATACGTGAGAAGAAAGAAATTCAAAGTTCATTTGCTTATTCAATTCATTTACTAATTGATTACTAATCATGTTGTACACGTCCTTGTCATTAATAATTTTATTTTCACTATATCACATGCGGTTATTTTTGTATGATTTGCGTTGCTGCTTGTTGAAAGGTTGGATATAAAAATTCAAATCTATGGTCTAACATCTTCTGTGGTATAACGCGCTGCCCATCTACCATTAACGTTGACATTTCCCCTAGCAACAATTTTAAAGCAAAAGAAGGAACAGTAAAAAAATGAGGTCGATGAAGCACTTTTGCAAGTATGTAAGTGAGATCTGCGTTAGTGACAGGTTCAGGAGAAGTTGCATTAACAGCACCTTGAACGTTTTCATCATCTAAACATTTGTTGATCATGTTTACACAGTCTTGTATATGAATCCATGAAAACCACTGATTCCCTTTTCCAATCTTTCCTCCTACACCGAAACGAAAAGGAAGCATCAGTTTTGGAAAGGCACCACCATCGTTACTAAGTACAATACCTAACCTTAAACGGACTACACGAGTATGTTGTTCCATCGCCTTCGTTTCATGTTCCCATTGTTTGACGACTTCAGCTAAAAAATCATGACCTTCACTGTTACTTGTCTCGTCGAATGTCTCCACTAAGGAACTTCCGTAAACACTTATACCTGAGCCCTGCACTACTACATTTGGTTTATGTTCCATCTTACTAACCCAATCTGCTACAGCACGAGTTGTTGTGATTCTCGATTGTAAAATGCGTTGTTTTGCTGCTTCACTCCAACGTTGATTGATGGTTTCCCCTGCTAAGTTGACAATAGCATCTACATGCATATCTTTTATTCGATCTTGTTTCAATTGTTCCCAATGAATATAATGAACGTTATGTTCTCCATGGCTAGCACGATGACGCGAAATGATCGTAATCTTATGACCTTGATCTAATAACGATTGGATGAGATGACGACCGACAAAACCGGTCCCGCCAGCTACAACAATATGCACCACTTGCCACCCCCTAACTACTTTCCTTTATTATAGTATATTATGGATATGAAGTTAACCGAACTGCTTCAATAACGAAAACGTTAAATGATATTCATTTGATTGATCTGATCTTTCGTTTCCTTTGTACCTAATTCATAAATACATTGATATACATTTTTTAGTACAGCATCGTATTCATCATTTGCTCCATCAATAACATGGTACGGAAGTGCAGGTAGTGGAGTAGAGACGAAGGTGAACTTTTCCGCATCTTCTTTTTCTTCAAACAATGTCGTCAGCTTCATCCACTCTTTTTCACTTGCTTCAATTTCAAATTCGTAAGCTGCTGCTCCTTGTTCTTCGACAACAGTGTTTGCTTGTACAGAAACATAATATGTTTGCTTATTGTTATCCAAAGAAAAGTTCTCCTTTATCATGTAATCTTCTCTTCATTCTTACTAACGCAAGATGTAAATCATTATAGCAACGATAATAATGACAATAGGGGTAAATATATAAGCTAATATAATGGGATTGGTAACAGCAGGATGTTTTACACGAATATTTGCAACAGGTTCGTTTATTCCTTTGTCATTACGCCGAATCCCAATTTTCAGCGTCTGTGTGAGTCCGTATACACACAGCAATACGATGAAAAGTAGTAACACCAACAATAATAAACCCATGGCAAGAACCTCTTTCATGAATGTAATCTGCTTATATTTTTAACATATTTACTGTGTTTTATAGAGGTAAATCAATCCTGATGCCGATTGAAAACAATAAAAGACAGCCGGCCAAAACCAACTGTCTTAAGTATTGTTTTATTATTTTATTGCTTTTCAATCACATATAATCCTTGAAGTGACGTGTATTCCGCATACATGACTTCACTCACATCTTTAATTCCATGGGAAAACAGTTCCCCATACAGCCATTGCTCATCCATACCAACAGCATTTAAATTTTGATTTAATATAGAGCCATCACTAATGAGTACAACTGGGAGCTCTGCCGTTACCTTTGTATTTTCATGATCATCACCATGATCCATCGTATGTATGTCTCTTTTTTGTGCCGTTTGATATTCTATTTTCTGCAAAACAGATATCATGCCATTGGATTCTAATAGAGCATACTCGACTTCACGAAGTGAAAACACATTTTTTTGTCTTAACAAATTTTGCAGTTGATCGATGCTAATTTTATGCTTTTTCAATAATTTGCGTTGAATAACTCCTTTTTCAATGACAAGACAAGGCTTCCCGTCTAAAATTTCACGCAGTGTTATCGATTTCAGCTCCATCCATTGAATGCAATAAAGCAATAATCCCCAAATAAATACTGCAAAAAATATATGTAAAATACCGATCTTATCATCGTAAATCGCATTTCCAATTAATTCTCCTAATACTAAAGCAGAGATGAAATCAAAAGGAGTAATTTGATGTATTTGTGATCTCCCTAAAATTTTTGTCACTAGAAATAATAATAAAATACCAATGCATAGCTCGATTACAATGGTAAAAATGAACATGCTGGGACTCCTTTTTTATGTACTGTTCCTAGGATATCCAGCTATGCTAACAACCATGCGTCATTTTAAAAATCAAAATGATCTGGATCAGGGCCGTTGCGCTTATCTATGTTCATACTTTCAATTTGCTTTACGTCTTCTTCATCTAAACTAAAATCAAATATATTTGCATTATCACGAATACGTTCAAATTTTACGGATTTCGGAATCGTAATTACACCTTGTTGTATATCCCATCTCAAAATCACTTGTGCAGTTGTTTTATGGTGTTTACTCGCAATTTTTTGCAAAGTAGGATGATCTAATAGTTTACCTTGCATAAGCGGGCTCCACGCTTCCATTTGGATATGATGCTTTTCGCAATACTTCTTCAACTCCACCTGTTGCAGCTGAGGATGATATTCCACTTGATTCACAGATGGAACGACACCCGTATCTTGTATAACGTCATCAAGATGATGTGTCTGAAAGTTACTTACACCAATCGCTTTAACGTATCCCTCTTCATATAATTTCACTAATGCCTTCCACGTTTCTTTATACTTTTCTTTTACTGGCCAGTGAACTAAGTACAAATCAATCCATTCCAGTTGCAGTTTTTTTCTGCTTTCTTCAAAAGCTTTTAATGTTTCTTCGTATCCTTGGTTACTATTCCACACTTTCGTTGTAATGAATAGTTCCTCTCGCTTCACTTCGCTTTCTTGTACGGCAACACCTACACCTTGTTCATTTTGATAGATCGCAGCTGTATCGATACTTCGGTATCCTACTTGTATCGCTTCTTTCACCGCTTGAATGACTTGATGCCCGTCTTTGGTTTTAAATACACCTAAACCAAACCATGGCATTTGCACCCCATTATTTAATGTTACGCAGTCTGCTAGTGACTTTACCATACTAAACCTTCCTCCTTTTTCAGAATGTTCTGATATATTTTAATTATTTCACCCTTAATATAAAGGCATGCATTGATTGGATAAGATGAAGAAATGATGGGATAAATGTCTAATCTAAATTATACCAGCTAAAATGACAAACGATCAATCCTAATTTATGGCATAGGTTTAAACAAAAGAGTGAAAAAATGTGTGCATAAAATGTGTGTACAGGTTGAATGTTATGTCTCCACATATAAGGATTCATCCAACCTATACACTTTCATGGATTGCTGTTAACGATATCGTGTGCTCCGTAACTTCATGTCTTACATGCGATGTTTGGTCGTACGGTCACCGCTAATTTTTTTCCATTTTTTCCTTTCTTCTAGTTGTGCACGTTTATTACTTTTCCTAGCTATATAGGCTAATTCTCTTTGTAATTTTACATAACTTTGATATCGAGATGTATTTAATGTATTATCTTCAATCGCTTGTTGAACGGCACAACCAGGTTCACTTTGATGAGAACAGTCATGATACTTACATTGTAATGCTAATTGCTCTATATCTGAGAAAGTATGATCCATAATATCTTCATCACTTTCCCACAGTTTGAGTTCTCTCATTCCTGGCGTATCCATGACGATCGTACCATTTGGAAGCAAAAACAACTCGCGGTTTGTTGTTGTGTGCTTTCCTTTATGATCACTCTCTCGAATATCATTTACTTTCTGCCTCTTTTCCCCGTACATCGTATTTAATAAAGTGGACTTTCCTGCACCGGAGGAGCCTGTTACGGCTATCGTCTTGCCTTCTTTTAAAAATGGGGCTAGTTGCTCTAAACCTTTCTCCTCAACTGAGCTAACCACACAAATGGGGACACCCATAGCGGCTACTTCTACTTTTTTTATTTTCTCCGGGATATCTTCGCACAAATCCGATTTACTTAAAACAATAACGGGAGACGCACCACTTTCCCATATCATCGTCATATATCGTTCCATTCTTCTTACATTAAAATCATTATTCAATGCTAGGACAAAAAATACCGTATCTACATTCGCAGCGATAACTTGCTCTTCGGTTGTTTCCCCAGCTGCTTGTCTAGATAGTTTACTTATACGAGGAAGCACATGATGAATAACGGCTTTTTTTTCGTCTAGCAAAATGTTAATGATGACCCAATCCCCTACCGCTGGATAATCTGATCTCTCTTTTGCCTCGAACGTAAATTTACCTTTTAAGTGAGCCAGCATTTCCCCATGCTCTGTCTCTACTTCATACAAATGTTTATGCTCCTGCACTACTCTTCCGAGTTGATATCCTTCTTTTGCAAAGTGTCTAAAGTGTTCCATCGTCGTTTCTGTCAATCCGAATTGTTTTAATCTATTCAATTTCTATTTCCTCCAAGTCATATTCATTTACATTTTTACAACAAAAAAGACCGCGCTGCGGCCTTTACTTCATTGTTGATTACCATGGATATGTCGCAAGCGAGTACACCACTGCACAGCTACATATCATGAATATGATCTTAGATGGTTATGTCATCTCTGTCCTTACATACTATTGTCATCATAAGATAGGACTATAAACAAAATACATTTTCACGACATTTCAGAGAGCTGCACAATGGCTTATATGCAATTAACGTTTCACCCTTTATTGTCATCACCATCATGCATCCCTCCTTCACTTGTTTTAGTATTCTCATTGTAGCTGATATTCCTTGAATTGTAAATACAGTATTATATCTTGCAACTTTGGTATATCACTGAACGTCTAGTCTTTAACCAACGTTTTTACCTAAAGAGTAAGAGAAAGGGGAGCGCATACGTATGTTTAGAAAGATCTTTTCCATCGTTGCGGCAATGGTGTTTATCAGTTCATTATTCATCTTGCCTCAATCGGTCATTGCATGTTCGTGTATAGAAACACCGTCCGTAGAAGATCAATTTGAAAGTTCGGCAGCTGTGTTTAGTGGGAAAGTGTTAGAAATAGAGGAAGGTGATATTGGTAAAAAAGTGTTAATAGAGGTGATGGAAAGTTGGAAGGGTGTAAATCAATCACAAATCATCGTAAACACCCCAGGGCAAGGGCCCAGTTGTGGTTTTCCTTTTGAAAAAGGGGAAGACTATCTCCTATATGCGTATTCTTCTACAGCGTTATCTGAAGATGATAAAGATGGGACTTTACAGGTTAATATTTGTAGCAGAAGTAATGTGCTAGAAGAAGCAGAAGAAGATGTATTGATTTTAGGAGGTGGTAAAACAGCCGATACATTAACACAAGCCGACATACAGTCCTATTTTTCCACAGAAACAAGTAACAGCCAAAGTCAAAGTATGACGTTCATGATCATGTGGGCTTCCATCATCTTCATTGTGATGATGTTAATCGGTATTGGGATATACACTTACAAAAGATCGTCTGGATCATAATCCATATGTTTCTTTTATTTACTCGTCCATAAACTACGTATACATTGATTTATTATTTTGCTGATTCTCTGTATTGGTTCTTTTCTTAGGTAACATTCCAAATATAACCCATGAAAATTTAAAGTACTTACTAGTAACTTCAACTATAAACCAAGATAAGCTCAAGGCGAGGATAAACATAAATAAATAGACCAATGGATTTGCCGTATACTCATTTACCATAATAAATTCTCTGTAAATTGCTAATATAAATGGATGAATCAAGTATATGCCAAATGAAGCCTCTCCCAAACGCATTAATAGATTCGTTAGTTTGGTGTTTAGCACTCTTTTAAGTAAGTATGAAATTTGAAATAGTACAATGGCTGTCAGCAACGTTTGCATGTTCCACAAAAGTTCATAGATGAATGCATGATACTGGGTATTATTTGCTCTTAATTGATACTGAAGATAAATATTCCCTCCTATGCTAAACATCGTCCCTGACCATAGTAAAGCATATAAAATGAAGAATTTCTTCATTACAGCTTTTGTAGGTTTTAAAAATGGAATGATCTTATCATAATAAATTCCTAAAAAAGCACCCGTTAAATAGAAAGAAAAGTAGGATAAAGCAATACTCCCTTTTCCGACAGGAAATAAGGATAACTGTTCATTATAATAATAGTATAAGATTACAAATATCCATTGAATAACAAATCCAATTATAATAGATATACTTGAAAAGAAAGGATGTCTTTTGAACAAAAACAATATGAATGGGAACATTAGATAAAATTGAATGCTTATAAATACAAAATACAAGTGTGTATGGGCAGTGCCTAAAGAAAGCTGAATGAAAAACTGTTGAATTAAGTTCCAAATGCTTGTTAAATCATCCATTTTTAAAATAAAATAAAAAAACGATATGACCACATACGGTACGGTAACGTACAGTAAACGCTTTCGATAAAAATGAGAGATAAGTTGACGATCAATCGAGCGATGATAATAGTTATAAAAAATGACAAAACTACTAATTAAAATAAATGTAGGAGTACCAAATTTAAATGCAGTGTGCAAAAAAATGTACAACGGGTAATACAAGCTTTGGTGATCTACATATACAACCGCTGATCCTAATGTATGTACAATGATAACCGCTATGATACCTATTGCTCGACTCATGTATATTTCATTAATTTGTTTGGATGTATTCATTTATTTAAATTCCCACTATTACTTTTATTTTATTAAAGTTACTAAAATCGGTTCTTATAGTCTTACCATTACTTTAGCATATACTTCCATTATATATCAATATATTACATGATATTGAACATAAAGGTAATAGTAGAGTGTGTAATGTAATTAGATCGTTTGCCATTGAAAATCAATCCACTTTTACAATTGAAATGCAAAAAGGGAAGGGCTATATAATTCTAGCCCTTCCCTTTTTTTCCATGATCGTTACTAATCCATATGTTTCTTTTTCAACTGCTGAAACGTGCGTTTTTCTTTTTCGAAAGCAGTACATACCTGCTCAAACGTATGTTGATCTGCACCACTTTTAGCCTGATCAATGGCATTTTCCGCGTGGACTATAGCATGTTGTGCTTGTGTAATTAACTGCTCATCTGGATGTGTTTGTGCTTGTGATACAGCATGATGCACTTTGTCCAACGAATCTTGCGCTTGTGAAAGCGGGCTTTGTGATTGCAAACTTGAATCGCCATGGGGCATGCTTCACTTCTCCTCACATTTAAGAATTTTTTTGTTCATTCTTAATGTGACAAGCTGCCTCGTATTTTATGCCTATTTATACTTAGTATTTTTCTGTTGAAGTTTCACCTTTTGCGATGGAAACCCCACTGCTTGCTCCGAGTCTAGTTGCTCCCGCTTCCACCATTGCCGTTGCGTCTTCTAAACTTCTCACACCACCAGAAGCTTTTACACCAATATCAGGACCCACGGTTTTTCTCATTAAAGCAACGTCTTCTTTGGTTGCACCGCCCGTAGAGAATCCAGTGGAAGTTTTCACAAAATCTGCGCCTGCTTTTACTGACAATGCACAAGCTCTTTCTTTCTGCTCGTCATTCAATAAGCAAGTTTCGATAATAACTTTTGTTAACGTTCCATTAGCCGCTTCTACTACAGCTCTAATATCTGCTTCGACTTCATCATCTTTTCCATCTATTAGTGCACCGATATTGATGACCATATCGATTTCTTGAGCACCTTGTGCAATTGCTGTTTTCGTTTCAAACGCTTTCACTTCTTTAGCAGAAGCGCCTAATGGGAATCCAACAACAGTACATACCTTCACTTCGCTACCTTGCAATTGCTTCGCTGCTAACGGAACCCAATATGGATTAACACAAACAGAAGCAAATCCGTATTGTTTTGCTTCCTCTGTAAGTTTCATAATATCTTTCTGTTGAACTGTAGGTTTAAGTACAGTGTGATCAATCAATTTCGTTATGTTTTGCAATGAAGCCAACCCCTTTAATTAAATGTAAGTAGACAAAACTTTTGCACCATTTCATTGTACACTAATCTCTCATCTCGTGTCACATCAATAAGTTGGCTGTATTGCAAGTTATTTATTCTGTAATCTGCTCGTAAGTTGCATTATACATACGAAACATCGTTTTATAATTAGATTCATCAATTTTTATACCTACGTCTAATGTTCCTGTAATTTTTATCGGTCCATCCATAAAGCGAAGTTCATCTGGGTTATCTACAAAGACGATCATGATTTTATTCCAATACGATTCATCCCCATTATCAAATGGACATTCTGCTCCTGGTTCTGGAATGAGCAAGAACCAACCTTGCTTTAAAGATAATACTTCTCCCATGTACCCATTGATAGAAACCGTTGATCCGCTTTTGTCCCAAAAATGTTGCGATGGAGTGGTCTGATCGTCTCCATCAAAAAAACCATCCCATGTCAGTTCATTTTCATTCGTTTGTTGAACAGGGGCAGCTTCCTCATTAGCTGTATCTTCTTTTACTGGTTGTTCTTCTGCTAGTGTTAAATTCTCTTCCCCTTCTTGCTGTTGTGCTGGTTGTGATGGCTGTTGTGCTTCTACTTGTTCAGCTTGTGTTAGTTGTTCTGGTTGCTGCTCAGCTTCACTCTCTTCTGCCACAGGTTCTTGCTGATTATCAACTGCTTGAGATTGCACTTGCTCTTCAACAGTTTGTGCTGATGTTTCATCTTTTTCAGACACGGTATCCTCTGCGCTGTTATTTTCCGTTTCTTCTGTTTGACTCGTCTCACTTGGTTCCTCTTCGATTTGTTGCTCTTCACTTTGTTCCTGTTCAGATGCTATTGTTGTTTCTTGATTTGCTAATTCGGCCTCATGTTGCTGTTCCATCTCTTGTCCTGATGTACCTTCTACGGTATTCATTTCTTGCTGCTCTACACTTTCTTCTGTTGTATTTACTTGCTCTTGCTTTTCTTCTGACTGTAAAGCTGTATTAAAACTCGTTGTTGTATCTGAATTTTTATCCACTTTAGAGCAAGCCGCTAGTAAAAAAATCAACATGATAAATAAATATCGTTGTTTTCTTATTGCCCTCACCTCCTAATTTTGAAATAGTTGCAAAGGACTGACCTTGAATGCAGTAAATGCCGGTAACGTCGAAGCAATAGCTCCTAATATTAGGGCAACGCCAATTAACTGCCATTCATAAAGTGAGAAAGTTAACCAATTCAGCTGTACTCCGGATAATTGGAAAAACCAATCTTTCAACATCCACCCACTAAGGTGACCGACTATTACCCCACTTGCAATACCGATCGTCGTGAGTGCCATGCCTTCTCCAAATAACATCCACCATACGTAAGCTCTTGTTTTACCTATAATACGCAGCAATCCAACATCTTTTCTACGTTCGTTAACAGAAGCAATGAGGGAAAGCATGATGGAAACTACAGCAAGTAGTATACATGGCAGCATGAATACTTTTATATAGTCGGAACCTGTATCCACCGTATTCACAATGTCCGCAGACACTTTTCCACTATATACAGCTTGCACACCAGAAATATCATCCATCTCATTTTTGATTTGCTGCATACCGAAGAGAGATTTCGGTTTTAACAATATAGCTGTGACCTCTCTATCTTCAGCTGAAGATTCGTGTACATGCCAAGTATGATCTACAGTAGTAAACACCGCTTTATCATCCGCATTATTTAGTATGGGCAGGATTCCAACTACTTCGTATTTAAATTGTTGGTGTGCATCGTGATGACCTTCTTCCCCTACTGCATGTTCCTCTTCTTCATGATGTGCTTCTTCCTCGTGGTGGGCTTCTTCTTCATGATGTGCTTCTCCTTCGTGATCTTCTGCTGCTTCATGCTGTGCTTCTTTATGATCATCACTGTCTAATATTGTACCTGTCTGTCCTACAAGACCATGTCCTCCATAAAATTGATCGCCAATGTGAAGATCCAGCTGATCTGCTACGTACGCTCCCACTACCACTTCCCCAGTAGCATCATACAATGTTCCCTGCTTCATCGGTTTATCTCCATAACGTACTGGGAAATAAGCCGCATCTACTCCTACAATGGGATAGGTATTAATGCTATCTCCTACCGTAATGGGATAAGCATATTGTACTTCATCATTCTCCTCTAATTGTTCTACGATGTCATAAGGAATATTTCCCGTTGGCGCGCCAATATGATAAAAAGAATTCAGCACAAGTTGTGTCTCACTGCCTTCTGCCCCAATGACGATTTCAAATGGACCGTAACCGTTTTTTGCTCCTTCTTCCATACTTTCATAACTAAGAATTAGAAATACAACTAATGCAACGGTAATACTAATAGCGAAGATAGTTAGTAAAGATAAAGCTTTGCGATGTAAAATATTTCGCCATATCAATTTGTAGCTTTTCACTGTACAACCTCCTTATCTGCAAAAGAGGTTGCTGATTCTATTGCTGCATTAAAATCAGCAATATGTAGTTGCTTCGGGAAACATTGCGCCAAATGCTTATCATGTGTCACCACGATGAGCGAAGTTTGCTGTGCTTCCGATAACTTCAATAACAGCCTCATGACTTCCCCCGCCGTCTCCCAATCTAAGCTGCCTGTTGGCTCATCCGCTAAAACAATAGACGGTTGATTGATTAACGCTCTTATGATGGCAACGCGTTGCTTCTGCCCACGAGAAAGTTGGGAAGGTAAGTGTTGCATGTAATGAGACATTTGTACTTTCTCAAACCAAGCTTTTATATGTTCTTTGTTATTCAATTTACCTTTTGTTTTTTTCAAGACAATTTCTACATTTTGTTGTGCCGTAATGGAAGGAATAAGATGAAGATCCTGCATGATATACCCGATATGCTGAGATCGAATTTGATCTCGCTTTGCTTCACTTAAAGGCGTAATATTTTGCCCATCTATTTCTATTACACCTTCATCGGCTTGTATCATCCCGCTTAGGATGTGCAGCAATGTACTTTTACCACTGCCACTTGGCCCTACTATCGCTATCTGTTCTCCTTTTTTCACTTGCCATTCTGGAATATGAAGAATATCGCGCTTTTGCTGTCCAATTGTAAAATGTTTTTTAACATCATGTAATACGATCATCTATAATTCCCCTTTCTACGCCATGATGAGAAACAGTTTATAAACATTGTAAAAACAGGAGATACTGAATCTCCTGTTTTCGCTACATATGATTATTTTTAATTCAACATTATTTCATCATCACACGCTCAGAAAGTGCATCCCACTCTAAAGTCATCGTTGTCAATGATGTGAATGCATCTAATGGTAAGTACAACGTACCTTGATCTAAATCCACTGTCATATCACTAGTAGCATTATTTAGCATCAAGGATTGACTATCTACGTTAACAGATACAGTATTGCTATCGCTCATCATCATTACTGTTCTAGCTGACTCGTCCCAATTTACTTTTGCACCTAAAGCTTCTGCCATCGCTTTTGCTGGGAATAAAATTTCATCTTGTGTCATTTTGAATTTAGGAAAAACATAGTGCTTTCTTAATTCATCTGTAGCAGCAGCTAAGTCTAGTCCTGCTATTTCTGCTCCTGCTGTAGCGATTACTGTATTTTCAATTGTCCCTTTGACATGTGAAGCAATTGGTCCATATGCCCAAACACCTACATCAACAGCACTATGTCCGTGACCAGCCCAGCCAACGAGTAATCTTTTAGAAACGACAGCGTTAAAACCGCCTTCTCTTTGATAGCTTGTACCATCTCCATCTAAAATAAGCTGTGCTTCTTCATCACTTAAATCTGTGATCCAAGTATACGTAGAAACTATTTCTCTTACATCTTCCAATGTTTCTGCATCTCTTAACAAACTTCCAATATAGGAAGAAGATTTCATTTGGTCATCCCAGTTATCCACATTTAGTTCATAGATGTTGTCACGAGATAAAGATAATCCACCCGTTTCATGGTCTGCTGTTACTACTACGGAAGTGTTTCCGTCTTTCATAGCAAACTCGATTCCTGCTTTCACTGCAGCATCAAATTCTAATGTTTCTTGCACCACAGATGGCAGATCATTTGCATGACCAGCATGGTCAATACGCCCTGCTTCAATCATCATGACAAACCCATCTTCGTCTTGTGATAAAATGTTAATCGCTTGTTGTGTCATTTCAGCTAGTGTAGGAACGCTTTCATCACGATCTAACACATAAGGAATGTGAGAGTTAGAGAATAGTCCTAATACTTGCTCTTCTTCTTTTAATTGCATTAGCTGATCTTTATCTTCAATGAATGTATATCCTGCTTGCTCAAAATCACTGATTAAGTTTTTATCTTTACGCTTTCCACCTTCATCTTCTGTGATGAACTGTCTCTTTCCTCCACCAAAAATAACATCAACACCACTAGTCAAGTACTGCATAGCAATGGCATTCTCATTCCCTCTAGAGCGAACATGAGAAGCATAAGAAGCTGGTGTTGCATGCGTGATTCTTGCTGTACTAATAATTCCAGTTGCTTTTCCTTTCATTTCTGCTGCCTCAATGACAGAAGCAAATGGTTTTGCTATATCTTCATTGGAAACGCTGATTGCTCCATTATACGTTTTGTTACCCGTACCAAATGCAGTAGCAGAGGAAGCGGAGTCCGTCACAAGGCCTGATTCTCTAGAACTTCTGTCTGCTTGTGTCATCGCTTGACCTACATAATAATCATCCATATTTAGCTCGTCCATTTCTAACATCTCTTGCGCGTAAATGCGAGCTGCTGTAACTTGAGCTGGGCCCATACCGTCACCAATAAATACGATCAGGTTTTTAGACTGTGCTGTGTTTGTGTCTTCTGCTATTACTTTTGCTTGTGGTACACCTGCTGTTCCGATTAGTCCTACGGATAAGCATACAGCCATGCATGTTTTCATTATGTTCTTTTTCAATTTAGAACCCTCCCAAAAATGATAAATATGTAGTTCAATTTCACTAAAATTTCTACATTCCCACTAAACTTCCTACATTGTAGGATGAGTAGATTAGGAAAATTTAAATCTTATGTTAATATTATGTTATCGTTTTGTTAATAAATTGTAAATGGTATAGTTGGAAACTAGGAGTTCATATGGAAAAATGATAGAATGCATTTATTCCACATCACATACAAAAGGAGATTTCATGATAAACTTACGATCAGACGTAAAAAATGATGCCTATTACGCTTTAATAGACTATGCCATAGAACACGCAGACACGTTCATGCTTGCAGATCATCATTACACTTGGGATGTGAATAGCGATTATCGAACTATTTTTAAAAAATTAGAACCATATCTCATCCATCTAGATGATCAACAGCAAACAAACAATGCCATTTCTTATAGTAAAGGGGCACATTATTACACATATCGTTGTTGTCAGGAAGCAGGTCATATTTTAAAAGAAGTAGCGAATAGCTTATTTTCGTGGGAATTTCCATCATTACCTGAAGACTTATCTTTTTTCTATTCTGATGGCAAGCCTCTTCTGACTAACATAGCACATGAACATATGGGTAGAATTTATATGGATGAGGATGAAGCGATTCTTTTGTCCAACCGTATAAAAGGGTTGTTTTTAGGTTTAGAAAGGCACAAACAATTTGACTGTTTCCTGCAAGATGCGATTGTTCATCAACCTGAATCACTCTCTATTTCTTCCTTTGGAATTCATGAGCTTCCAAATGAAATTTGTGAATTGAAAAATCTAAAACATTTATTCATTTTCGAGCAGCACCTTTTTTCACTTCCTGAAAAAATATATGATATACAATCATTAGAAACACTCACCATTTACACAGCAAATTTCAAAGGTTTTTCTCCACGTATAAAAGAATGGGTGAATTTGAGAGGATTAATTGTTGGTTGCTGTTCCTATCATGATGTACCGGATACCATCATTACCCGCAAAGACGTTGCTTTATGTGAATTACCAAAAGAAATAGGTGCACTTAAAAAACTAGAGCATCTAGAAATTCATTTTAGTAATGTAGCGTCATTACCCGATGAACTTCAACATGCCACCAATCTAAAATATATTTCACTACACAACAGCAACATAAAGGAAATTCCTATTTTCTTGAAAAAGATGAAGCATCTTGAGCACATAGATATAGAAATTACTTCCTAAAAAAATAAAAAAGACAATTTCCTGTGAAGAGAAGTTGTCTTTTTATAATTGCGAAATAATGAATATTTATTCTGTTTTCAATACCCATTGCCCCGAGCTACCTATTTTGGTATACATCGTATACACAACAAAAAATAGGTTATCTTAAGGACGAATCCACATCATTCACTTGTTCGTTTTAAGAGATCTTGAAATTTATTTAATAAGGAATGAAATTCGCTCTCTTGTAGATCACAACGACTTGCAATCATACTCGGAATCTCGCTGAGCTTATGTTGCATCTCTTTCCCTTGTTCTGTTAAACCGATGATGACTTGTCTTTCATCTAATTGAGAACGAGTTCTAACTACTAAACCCGCTTCCTGCATTCTTTTTAATAAAGGCGTCAACGTACCAGAATCAAGATACAAGTCCTCTCCTAAGTCTTTGACCGTACATTCCCCTTTCTCCCACAGCACAATCAATACTAAATATTGTGGATATGTTAAATTGTATTTGGATAAGATCGGACGATACAACCGTGTCATTTCACGTGAACATGCATAAACAGCAAAACAAAGTTGATTTTCAAGTTTGATAGCACTCTCTTGCTTTAACATATGATTTCACCTCTTTTAAGTTTTATTGTGTTAACGCACCATATTTTTTCTTTTCAAATAATTATACATGATTGTGAAAATAAATAAATAGTATTGACCGTTTTTTTTAATTTTTTTCACAATTTTTTTTGACAAAATTAATTATACAGGCTATATTATATATACAAATTAAATTTTACACAATTAAATTTTAAGCAATTAAAATAAAAAATATACTTTGGAGGGAAAGAAAAATGGAAAAAGTATTATTTACAGCATCTGCAACAGCTACAGGTGGTAGAGAAGGAACGGTAAAATCTTCTGATGGTATCATTGATTTAAATCTTGCTATGCCGAAAAAAGACGCAGCACCAAGTGCTACAAACCCTGAGCAGTTATTTGCTGCTGGATACAGTGCTTGCTTCGATAGTGCTTTAAATTTAGTAGCGATGAGAAAAAAGCAAAAAATAGAAAGCGCAGTGACAGCCGAAGTATCTTTACTCTCTGATGCTGCAGACGGTGGATATAAAATTGGGGTTACTTTAAATGTTGAAGTCAAAGGGACAGACATGGAGACAGCAAAACAGTTAGTAGAAGCTGCACACCACGTATGTCCATACTCTAAAGCGACTCGCGGTAACATTGAGGTTTCGCTAAACGTGAAGTAATACAGTTTATTATCCGTCACCTTGGATGATGGTTGAACGTATAGTACGTTATAATCATGAAAACATACATGAAGAATTGAAAAGGAGCACAGTAACATAGTTCACTTCAGAAGGTAGATAGGATTCTAGCTTCTGAAGTCACTATGTAAACATGTGCTCCTTTTAACGATACTCTGATATGTTTTACCTATACACGTTTATGCTCATTGATCTGATTAGCAGGGAAGCATCATGATGCACTTATACTTCTATCTTCGAAAAATGCTGCCGTTGCTTCTTCATGAGCAGCGTTAAACTTTTCTTGTTCTTTATTCACATGCTGTAGTTCATTACGTAGTAAGCTCATTTGTTCTTGCATACCATCTCGTCTTTCTAAAATTCGAAGCAGAACCGATCTATCTGTAGATTCAGATAACTCTAGTTGTTGTAAGTATGCCATTAGATCTTCTAGTTCCTTTCTGAGTTGTCCGATCTTTTCTTCTAATAACCACTTATTATCTTCAAATTCTATTGTTCTTTGTCTAAAAAATACATCATCTTTATATAATTGATGTACCGCTTCCGTTCCTTCTAATAGCGCATCTTTTATATGTTGTGGAACATTTAAGTTTTTCATATTCTGTTTCGCTTGTTCCCATTTATTGTTGAGTCTGTCTAATTCATCTGCGTCCAATGTATGCAGGGGTGGAAGCCCATCGATAACGGAAACAACTTTCTTTATATCTTCATAGCTCATATGCTCTAAGTCGGAACTTTCGTGATATTTTGCCGCCAGGAATGCCTCCATACCTTCACTTCCATGTTCCATCATATACGCTTTCGCATCTATTGCTATTTGCTTTATATGATTTTTGAAAGCATACTCATCAAACCTATCTTTTTCTCCACCATAAGAGAACATTCTTCCAACGTTTTTTGCAAAGTCACTTGCTGCCTTCTCTAGTTCATCCTTAAACACGTTGTCTAATTCCTGCAACGCTTCCTCTTTCAACGTACCTTCTTCTACCCATTTATGATGCATTGCTTTATACGTTTCTGCAAAACGGCTAACAAAGGATATGTCTACTTTCATCCCTTGATCTCTAAAATCTTTTGAGCTTGCTGCAATATCTACTGGGTTTCTACTCCACCAATCACTTTTAATAAAAGATAGCATGGATATTTCCAAAGTAGTTGCATCCGTTCCCCCACCTTTTATCACCATTGGTTTGATTGGAGTATGGTTCGAGTGTTTTTTCACTGTAATGTTGGATGGTAACGTTCGGTTTGCATAAGCTTGGATGTTCATGTTTCACCCTCCTTTCTTTTTGTTGTATTCTTTTATCAGGTCTGATTCACCATGTATAGTTATTACATCGGTTCGGACTATGCAAATGTTAATTAAATGGTATATTTTTACTATTAATATTTTATATAACGTATACTATAAACCTTCTGTAGCTCCCTCTTTGCTAGTAATCGGTTCCTCTAATGTTTGCATGGTAGGTGATTTAGACTGGCTCCATGCGTACATGAAAAGAAGAATGCCACCACATAATACAAGTAGATATCCACCAGTGTAATTCACTAATGCACCTCCTATTACAATCGCAATCGGTGTAATGACTCTAACTCCACTACTGAGTAAACTTAATACTCTCCCTCTATATTCGTCATCTATCATTCGCATTAAATAAGTTTCTACTGGAACATTAATGAGAGGCAAGACGATACCGAACAAAAACATTAACACACAGTAATATATAAACCACACTGTTAAGGGGATATTGGGTCCGATGGTTGGTACAGAAAACAAGATGATAATAAGCGCAATACAGTATATATAACGAATAAGCTTCTTCATGTGAAAGCCCTTTGCTATACGACCGACTATGATAGATCCTAATATGATGCCTACAGGCAATGAGCCTTCAATAATACCGAATTGTATTTTAGGTAATTGTAATTGTTCGTTAATGATATATGGTATAGGGGTGATATATGAAAAACTAATAAAAAAGTTAACACCCATAAAAAGCAAGATCATACTAAATAATTGCTTCTTTTGTTTCATGTAGGCGAAACCATCTTTGATATCTTTCATCCACTCAATTTTCGTATCCTTTTGTTTTGTTTGCTGTGCCTGATATAATTGAAAACGAATGAAACACTCAATGATAGCAGAGACAAAAAAGGTTATGCTGTTGATGAGGAAAAAGTAAGTTAAATCCACAGCTACATATAATATAGCGCCTAAAACAGGTCCGCAAATAGTGGAAACCGACATGACGATTTGACTAATCCCATTGATTTTTGCTAGACGATCATCAGATACGAGATTTGGCTTTGCCGCATCAAATGCTGCGTTAAATATCGTCGTTAGTAGATTAGTCATAAAGGTGCATGTGTATATGAGACTAACCGTGATATTAACATTCAAAAAATACATAAAAAAAGCTAGAAAAAGTATTCCATTTAACGTATCCGCACCTATAACTAGTAGCTTGCGATTGATTTTATCTGCAATGACCCCAGCAAAAGGGGTAATAAGAATGACAGGTATTAGACCAATAACCATATTGGTTGCAAACGAAAGACCTGATCCTGTAATGTCTAAAATGTATAGACTGCTAGCAAATGTGAATAATGACGTTCCCAATAATGAAATTAACTTTCCTAGTGCGTAGAACAACATATTTGTATTTTCTTGATTTTGCTTCCTACTAGTTACACTTTGATATCCCATTGCTTATCCCTCTTCTCCATCTTATGGTGTTATTTCATTATAAGAAATGGAGCACACACCACATCAATAGTTGAAATGGCTGAATTTATGATGAATAAGTGTGGAATGATGGTGCTTACCCCACGTTTATTTTCTTGTTCCAATAAACCCGTAAGCTTTAAAAGCAGAATCATCTTTCACGTTCTCTTCCGCTAATGTAAACTCACTTGAAATATGCTCATGCTCTGTTTCATATCCCAATGCAGCTAATTGCTCTTTAATATATTGTTGTTGAAAAAGGGGCCTTTTAGATACGTCGATAATACTGTCTTTAGCATACAAGTCAATAATCATGTAACTTCCGATCAATTTTGCTTGAGGTTTCATATGTTTGTCCATGTGGTGAAGTGGGAATTGTTCATTGTGTTTGTATATACAATAATTCGTCGTACCATAATCATCTATTAAGACATCAATACTTTTAGAACGTAAAGGAATGCTGAGAAAATCAGCGCATATAAATATAATATTTTTTTTCACTTTTTTACTTTGCAAACCTTTCATGACTAAGCGGTGTATATCGAGGGAATGATCAACCACAACGTATACGGCATCATCCGGTAGTTGATCGTATATATTGCGTAGAAAAATGCCAAATCCCGATCCCATTTCGAGTATCACTTTATTATTACTGTAAGCAATATCCATATTGTTAGATAGCGTTTGCATGTTTTTATATATATTATTCGCATACCTCATCTCAATTTCTGTCCAATTCATATCCGCATCAAGTAAACCTTCTACCTTTAATTTTTTGCTTTCCTTTTTATTTTTCAAGATTAATATTCCTTCATCTACAATGTAAGTTAATCCACAAGCATTGCAACGAAGTTCCCCATTTATCAGTTCATTTTTAACGATATTCCCATCCATTAAAGTAAGTTCTCCTTGACATGATCCACAACAAAATAAAGAGAGATATTGCATGTGAATACCGAATACATGATGGGCTCGTTCTGCATCCAATTCATCTAATGTTGATAGTTCATGTTCCACCTTATTTTTACTGTCTTCCAACACCTGAATTTGTTGTTGTAATTCGGATTGCTTCTCCTCTAACAATTGTTTATACACAAAGTTAGCTTGATCTATGATACCAGAGAAACCTCTATAAACAAAAAATATTTTATGTATTTCTTTCAACGTGAAATGTAATGATTTTAACTTCATACTGAAACTTAAATCTTCATGACATTGCTGATTAAAGTAGTAATGGGCTCCTTTTTTCTCTGGTACGATAAGCCCTAATTCCATGTAATGTCTTACTGTATCAATACTTACACCGTGCATTTCTGCAAACTTTCCTATTTTCACTTTTTTGTCGTCACTGCTCATACGATCCACCCTTATCTTCATTTCTTTTCATTATTATAATACAAACAGTGGAATATAAAAAAAGCTGATGCCATCAGCTTTTTCTTTTTAATGCTTCATTTTCGGATCTAGTGCGTCTCTCAAACCGTCACCCATGAGATTAAATCCTAGCACGGTTAACATAATCGCTAACCCTGGAAAAATCATCGTCCATGGTGCTGTAGTAATGTACGCCTTCGACTCTGCTAACATCTGTCCCCACTCTGGTTGAGGTGGTTGGGCACCTAATCCTAAAAAGCCTAGTGCAGCAGCTTCAATGATTGCTGTTCCAATCGATAATGTTCCTTGTACAATGATAGGGCTAATACTGTTCGGTAAAATATGTTTCATTAATAGTCTCGAATCTTTCATCCCTATCGCTTTCGCTGCCATAATATACTCTTCTTGTTTAACACTTAGCACTTTCGATCGTATGAGTCGACCAAAGTTTGGAACATTAATAATCGCTATCGCTATCAGTGCATTTTGTAGTGATGGTCCTAATACGGCAACGATCGTAATCGCGAGTAGGATACTAGGGAATGCCAACATAATGTCAAATAACCTGGATATGATTGTATCTACCCAGCGGCCATAATAGCCCGCCAGTATACCTAGTAAGCACCCCATTACGATAGAGCCTACAACAGATAAAAAACCAACCCATAAGGATATTCTAGCACCATGTATAATTCTAGATAAGACATCTCGTCCAAAATCATCCGTTCCTAACAGGTGACTACTTGAAGGTGCCTGTAATGTGTTAGCCATATTCTGATCGTTAATCCCTTGTGGTGCTATCCATGGTGAAAGTATGCCTAATATAATAAAAAATATAACGGTAATCGCACCGAATAAAGCTAGTTTATTTTTGCGAAATTTACGCCATGCATCTAACCACGGCGAAACAACCTCATCATGTTGCGAGCTGGGCTGCAAAGGGCTTTGGTTTTCTGCAACTTGCGACATCATTTTTCCCCCTCATCGTTGTGAATGTTAGTGGTATTTAATTCGCGGATCAACAGCAGCATATAATAAGTCAACGATGAGATTGATGAAAATAAACATCGTTGCCACAATGAGTACACCGGACTGGATGACAGGGTAATCACGTGCATCAATTGCACCATATATGTACCTGCCTATGCCTGGCCAACTAAATATCGTTTCTGTTAAAATAGCTCCCCCTAGCAATAATCCCGTCTGTAATCCTATGATCGTCAGTACAGGAATAACGGCATTTTTTAACGAGTGTTTATACACAACCCCAAACATGCGCATTCCTTTCGCCCTAGCGGTACGAATATAATCTGATTTCATCACTTCTAACATACTAGAGCGTGTAATTCTGGCAATAATGGCCATTGGAATCGTTGCTAGTGCAACACTTGGGAGAATAAGATGTCTCACGACGTCGACAAACTGATCTAAACGCCCTTGTATTAACGTATCTATTAGAAATAAATGAGTAATCGGCTCTACCGGATCTCTTACATTTTCCCTACCTGATGAAGGCAACCAATTCAACTCCACGGAAAACGCCCACTGTTCCATTAAACCGAGCCAAAATATTGGAATGGAAACACCAATCAAGGCTAACAACATTGCACTATAATCAAACCATGAATTCTGAAACCACGCACTAATAATACCCGCATTGACCCCTATAACAATCGCAATCAGCATCGCAACAAAAGATAGTTCGATCGTAGCTGCAAGAAAGGGCCATACTTCTTCACTGATTGCGTTGTTAGTCTGGAATGATTCACCTAAATCCCCTGTTAAAATATTTCCGAGATAGCTAAAAAACTGTACATACAACGGTTCGTTCAAGCCTAATTGCTCGTTCAACGCTTCCACGTTTTCTTCTGTTGCTTGCTGTCCTAATATAATTTGCGCTGGATCACCAGGTATAGCATGAATAATGAAAAATACGATCAATGCCATTCCTAGCAACACCGGAATTAACATCAATAATCTTCGTAACGTATACGTTAGCATAATCTCACTTCTTTCCAGTCTGAAATGATAGATAGTGTCTTGCTTATATTAATATGTATCCTATCGTTAGAAGTAAAAGAAAAAGAGAGAGTTGGATCTCTCTTCTTCTTTCGTATACTTTACTTAAAATCTACTTTTTCTAGACTTTCATTCCCTGTCATATGAGGAATATAGTTAATAATATTCTCTTTTCCTGCTACAGAAGGCTTAGCATGAACGAGCGGAATCCATGGCGCATCATCTTTAATGATTTCTTGTGCCTCCATATACAATTTTTCTCTCTCCGCTGTATCTGTCTCTGTCTGTGCTTGAACTAACAAATCATTTACTTCCTCATTACCATAGTAAGCATAGTTATTACTACCAATGTTGTCTTTACCTAACAACGTATACAAGAAATTATCTGCGTCTCCATTATCTCCTGTCCATCCAAGTAAGAATGCATCCGCTTCTCCCGCTTTGGCTTTATCCAAATACGTTCCCCATTCGTAAGAAACGATCTCTGCTGTTACACCAATTTCTTCAAATTGCTTTTGCAACAATTGTGCAACTTTTCTGCCATCTGGCATATATGGTCTTGGTACTGGCATTGCCCAAAGTTCCATTTCAAATCCATCACCATAGCCTGCTTCGGCAAGTAAACTCTTCGCTTTTTCCACATCAAAGGCATAATCCTCCACACCTTCATGGTAACCATTAATTAATGGTGGCATCGGATTAATTGCAGGCACTGCGTATCCACCATAGAAAGCATCCGCAATTTCTTGCTTATTCACTGCGTGATTTAACGCTTGTCGCACAAGTTTATTATCTAACGGTTCTCTCGTGTTCGTTAATCCTAAATAACCGATTGTGTTGGATTTACGTTCGAACATTTGAAACTCTGATTTGCTCGTTACTTGCGCAATGTCCGTGTAACTAATACCATCCATTAAATCAATATCACCAGTAAAAAGTGCATTCAATCTAGCTTGGTTATCTGCAATCGGTTTGAAGATGACTTTATCTAATTTAGGATACCCTTCTTTCCAGTAATCTTCGTTTTTCACAATAACAATTCGCTCTTCTTCTTTCCACTCTTCAAACTTGAATGGACCTGTACCTACAGGATTTTTCTTGAAATCTTCTCCGTATTTTTCAATGGCCGCTGGGCTTGCTATGCCGAAAGAGTCCATCGCCATGTTTTGTAAAAATGTCGCTTGGGATCTTGTTAATTTAAATTCCACAGTGTAATCATCTATTGCTTTGACTTCCTCGATAATGGTGCCATTGTTGCCGTCTCCGTACTGTGAATTATAATAATAGTAACTCTCTAAATCTGATGCCCATAGATTAAAATTAGTTACAACCGCTTCTGCATTGAAATCTGTGCCATCATGAAATTTTACACCTTCACGCAGCTTGAACGTAAAAAGTAGGCCATCCTCACTTACTTCCCACTCTGTTGCTAATTGTGGGTTAATAGATGTGTCTTCCTCTCCATAAGTCACTAAATTTTCATACAGATTCGCTGTTACTTTCAAAGACTCTCCATCGGTGGCTTTAGCTGGATCTAATGTTACAGAGTCCCCACCACGACCAAAGATCAATATTTTTTCTTCGTCTGATCCGTTACCTGATTCATCATCGTCCCCACCACATCCAATAAGTGCAAAAGACAAGGTGAAAATAAGTAACATCATCATTGCTAATTTCCATTTCTTCATAAAAAATTCCCCCTAATTTTCTTTATTTATCATTGAACTGCTTATCTTCTTCATAAAGATGACAAGCAACATAATGATCTTTCTCCACTTCCATCAAAGTAGGTTTTTGCGTTTTACACACATCCATACAGGCTTCACATCTGGAATGAAACGCGCATCCTTGAGGTGGTTTCGATGGATCTGGCAAATCCCCAGATAAAGGTATACTTTCTTTTTGAATCGTAGGATCAGGAATAGGTACAGAAGATAGCAACGCTTTGGTATACGGATGCAATGCCCCATTATACAACGTCTCACTATCTGCAATTTCTACAATTCTACCTAAGTACATGACCGCTACTGATTTACTTATATGACGCACAACACCTAAATCATGCGCAATAAATATATAGGTCAGTTGAAATTTCTTCTGTAAATCTTGCAACAAATTGAGCACCTGAGCTTGTATCGATACGTCTAAAGCAGATACCGGCTCATCTGCAATAATCAGCTTGGGTTTTGTCATTAATGCTCTTGCTATACCAATACGCTGACGCTGCCCACCACTAAATTGATGAGGGTAGCGTTTTGCATGATAACTACTAAGACCAACCACTTCCAGCATTTCTTTTACCCGCTGTTTGCGTTCTTCTTTGGACCCAATGCCATGAACGATAAGCGGCTCTTCTAATATCTTTTGTACACTATGACGTGGATTTAACGATGCATATGGATCTTGGAAGATCATCTGCATGCGCTCTCTCGTTAAGCGAACTTGTTTTTTTGATAATTCAGTCAAGGATTGGTCTTCAAATATAACAGATCCATCTGTGGGTTCAATTAATTGCATAATGAGTCTGCCTGTGGTCGATTTCCCACATCCACTTTCCCCTACAAGACTGAGCGTCTCCCCTTCTTTAACCGAAAATGTTAATCCATCCACGGCCTTTACTTCGCCTACTTTTTTATTCAAAATCCCACCATAAATAGGGAAATGCTTTTTTAAATTATGGACTTGTAATAGTGTCTTCGACATGATGTGCCTCCTCTATGCTTTCATGTAAAAAGCAACGAACTTGATGGCCCTGACCATCTCCTTTATATAATGGCGGATCTTCTGCAAAACAACGGTCGTGAGCTTGCTCACATCGGCCTGCAAATCTGCATCCTTTCTGTATAGAACCAGGCTTAGGCACATTACCTTTTATAGAAAACAACCGCGATCTTTTTTCTCTTATATCTGGTACAGATTGTAATAGACCGATTGTATACGGGTGTTTAGGAGACTGAAAGATTGTGTTCACATCTGCTTGTTCAATAATTTGTCCACAGTACATCACGATCACTCTTGTACATACTTCTGCCACTACACCTAAATCATGCGTAATTAACATGACGGCAGTATTACGCTTTCGATTTAATTCCTTCATTTGATGCAATATTTGTGCTTGAATGGTCACGTCTAATGCTGTGGTAGGTTCATCTGCAATTAATATTTTAGGATTACAAATAAACGCCATCGCAATCATGACCCGCTGCCGCATGCCCCCAGACAGTTGATGAGGATATTCATTCACCATTTCTTCTGCTCTAGGTAAACCTACTACTTTCAACATTTCTATCACTCTATGAAGTGCTTTTTGCTTCGAAACTTTCTCATGCAACTTCACTGCTTCTATTAATTGATTACCTATCGTAAATAAAGGGTTCAAAGAGGTCATCGGTTCCTGGAAAATCATCGATATCTCATTGCCCCGAATTTCTCGCATTCTTTTTTCACTTGCTTTCGTTAAATCTTCTTCCTGAAAGGTTATGCTTCCATCCGTGATTTTACCGGGTGGATTGGGAACGAGCCCCATAATGGAAAGTGAAGTTACACTTTTCCCGCAACCTGATTCACCAACAATGCCTAATATTTCTCCCTCATCTAAGTGGAAATCAATATCATCCACTGCCGGTATATTCCCTTCATCTGTAAAAAAAGTTGTCTTTAATCCTTTAACCTGCAATATAGATGTCATGGTCAACACTCCTGACTATGTAAAGAAAAATCAGTAAATTATGCTTTAAATAACAATATATAACTTATAATTCTAAAAAAAATATAAAGAAACGAAATAAAAAAATAATAAATAATTAATAAATAATTAGAATTATTATTACATTTGTTAAATTAGTTAGTCAAGCATTTTCCTTTTATAACTTATACATTCGTTCATTTGTACTATTTTTCCTTTTTTATTATTTATACAATCCGTTCATGTTTATGCTCTTTATACAAGCCGTATGTTGTAGATTTATAGACAATTAATTGTACAAAATTAATCTGATAATGGTAAAATATAATTCTACAGCAGAGCTCCACCAAATTGATTGGGAGGATGATTGACGTGAATCAAAAACTTTCTATTATAGGCGTACCTATGGATTTAGGACAAACAAGAAGAGGCGTTGACATGGGGCCAAGTGCCATTCGGTATGCTGGACTCATTACTAGAATTGAGAAATTAGGCTATGAAGTAGACGACCTCGGTGATATGGAAATATCCACATCACACCACAACGATGACATGATCCATAACATTCGCAATTTAAACGCTGTTGCATATACAAATGAGAGACTTGCAGCTAAAATAGACGAAGTCATGATTAGAAAAAGATTTCCACTTGTCATTGGTGGTGACCATAGTATTTCTATTGGTTCCATTGCTGGTATATCTAAATATTATGAAAATTTAGGTGTTATTTGGTATGATGCTCATGGAGATTTAAACACTCCCGATACTTCCCCATCAGGTAATATACACGGTATGCCACTTGCAGCAAGCCTTGGTCTTGGCCATGAAAAGTTAACGACCATTGCTGGTTATGCACCAAAAGTTAAACCAGAAAATATCGTTATTATAGGTGCACGCTCCCTTGATGCAGGAGAGAAGCAGTTTATACGACAACATAACATCAAAACATTTACGATGCACGATATTGATCGTATTGGTATGACCAGCGTGATAGAAAAAACCATAGATTATTTAAAACCAAAAACAGATGGGATTCACCTTTCCCTAGATTTGGATGCCCTCGATCCGATAGATGCTCCAGGCGTAGGCACTCCTGAACTAGGTGGAATTACGTATCGTGAGAGTAATTTAGCACTGGAACTTCTAGCTGAATCAGAGCTGATTACTTCAGCTGAAATCGTAGAAGTCAATCCCATTCTTGATGAAAAAAATAAAACAGCTAACGTAGCTATCGCCTTACTAGGCTCATTACTTGGCGAGAAGTTGCTTTAATTGCTATGACCCATATGATGCTTGAGCATGATAGTGACCGTATCATATGGGTGAAGGCTAATTTAAAGTTGGCTGTCTGTATGGTTCTTCACTACTATTCTTCCTCCTCTAATAGAGACCGCACCAGATTCAACGGTGAATACGCACCAAACGACCAATAGCTAAGAATGTTACGTTTCAACGATAATTGCTTTACAATTTCTTTTTCGGTCATGCCTTGTTGATTATATGCTACCGTCTTTCCTTTTAACTCCTCTAAATATTCCAACTTCTGTTTCAACCGCTTCTTTCCGTCTGGTATAGCACCCGCATGATAGCAATATAAAGATTCAAAATCCAATGGCATTACTTTTTTGATGGAATTGATGATCCCATTCATATTCTCAAATCCCCAAATGTTCGTCGGTCTTCTTAGAATGTATAGATCCCCACTAAATAAAAAACCATTATTTTTATCGAACAATACGACGTGATCTTCGGCATGACCGGGGGTATGAATGACTTCAAAAGTATGGTTCTTCGTTTCCAATACGTCATGCAGTTTTTGTGCTTGAAATGCTTCACGCTTTCCCCAATACATTTTACGATAGTAAGGGTAATTTCCACTCTCTTCACATATGGCTTTTCCTTTTTCATGAATGTATAGTGGCACATTTTTATTTTGTTGTATCCATGCGGCTTGGCCTGTATGATCTTCATGATGATGTGTCAGTATAACTTGATCAAAGCGATTTTGTTGTAAATAAGGAATAATATATTTACCGGATCTGCTCGGTCCCGTATCAATTAAACAATCATCGATCAAGTATATATAAATATAAATGGTCATGCGCAAACCCTTTACGCCTACTTTTGCAACATGTATTCCGTTTTTCTCTTGTTTCACACTAAGCAATATAGCCACCGTCCTTCACCTACATCGGATAATGTCATTATTATTGTACACTTGACTAAATTATTCGATAAGTCATACTATTCAATATACCATATTTTTTGTTCCTACATAGGGAATTCACAAAATAAATATAATGTATGACGCTTGTATATATGTCATAATAGATTGCATCTGCCTTACATTATGCTATGTATATAGAGTGCTCTTTATATAGCAATTAACAACATCGTAAAATAAAGAAAAGAGGATGCAACATGTCCATGCACAACGCTAACGTAGTAGATTACAAAGCCGGTTTAATTGCAACGGCTGGTTCGTATATTATATGGGGTGTTTTGCCCGTCTATTGGAAGGTATTAGGGCATCGAAGTGCAGATGAAATTTTAGCACATCGTATCATTTGGTGCTTTGTTTTTTCTATTTTACTTGTATTGATATTGCATAAAAAGGATCAGTTTCTACTACAAGCAAAACATATGCTTCAGCATAAGAAAGCCATGATGCTGTTACTTTCTGCATCGCTACTTATCTCTATTAACTGGATGCTGTACATCTGGATGGTGAACAACGAAAGAATTGTAGAAGCAAGCTTAGGTTATTATATTAACCCACTGATTAGTGTGTTGTTAGGTATGATTATTTTACATGAGAGATTACATAAATTACAGTGGATTTCATTTTTACTCGCTTTTACGGGCGTACTATATTTAACCATTTCGTTTGGTTCTGTGCCTTGGATGGCACTCACGCTTGCCATTTCATTTGGTTTATACGGTCTAGCTAAAAAAAGAAGTAGGTTCGATGCGATTACTAGTCTAACGATGGAAACAGTGATTGTATTCCCCTTTGCACTTCTCTACATCATATATGGTAATGCAAATGGTGATTTCTCCTTTCTTTCTTCCTCACCAAGAGATATTGTGCTACTAATTGGAAGTGGGATTGCAACTGCAACACCATTAATTTTATTTGCATATGGAGCGCAGCGTATTCCTTTATTCATGTTAGGATTTTTGCAGTATATTGCTCCGACGATATCTTTGCTGATCGGCACTGTATTTTATGAGGAATCATTCACACAAGATCATGCTGTGGCTTTTACTTTTATTTGGTCTGCACTCCTCCTCTTTTCGTTATCCAATACGAAATGGGTGCAGCAAAAGTACAAACGTGCCAATGGGCACACAACGTAGCACGTAGCACATGGAACAGCCTGCTAGAAAGTCATCGTCGACTTTGTAACAGGCTGTTTGTATGGAGTAAATGTACGTAAAGGAAAAATACGCTATGGCACAATTTTAGACATCAACACTCTAATGCTTTGCTCTGGCAAGGAGCCTTCGATATAATCCAACACAACTCCATCTTTATCAATAATAAACGTAGCCGGAATCGGTAATACGCCATATCGTTTCGTTACTTCTTGCTTCTCATCTAGTAAAACAGGAAACGTTAAGTTGTACTTTTCCGCAAACTTCTTCACTGTAAGTGCAGGTTCTCCAACATCCACAGCGAGCACTTCTACACCTTTATCTTTGAAAAATTGATATTGACTATCCATATAAGGCATTTCAATTTCACAGCCTTCACAATACGTAGACCAGAAATTTAAAAAGACGCCCTTGCCTCGATAATCACTTAACTTCACCGTTTCTCCATTTGTCGTTTGCAGCTCAAAATCTGGTGCAATATCTCCGACTTGAACTGGAGCAGGATTTTTAAATACATTACTGTATATGGTGTAGCCAAGCACGATGATAAACACAGCTAAAATAACGGTGCGAAGTATCAATCGTTTTTGTTTCACGTTGTTACTCTGACTCATCTATTTTTCACCTTCTTATGCGTATGAGTGTAAACCCGCTATGACGAGATTAACGAATACGGTATTCAACATAATAATAATAAAGCCGATTACTGCTAGCCATGCGGAACGGTTACCTTGCCATCCTCTAGATATACGAAGATGCAAGTAAGCCGCATAAAATAAAGCGGTGACAAGGGCTCCAATTTCTTTCGGGTCCCATCCCCATAGTCTCGACCATGCATCGAGTGCATAAATCATGGCAAACACTAGACCACCGAGTACAAATATAGGAAATCCAATCGCAACGGAACGGTATCCAATCTCATCAAGCAACGTCGGTCTTACATTTTTCAATAATGGTTGTATTGCTGCACCAATTCGTTTGCGCAATATGAAGCGGATCATGCCATACAGCACAAGGCCTCCCAGCATCGCCCACACGAAACTATTAAGTTTGCGAGCAGCATTAACACCTTTCATCCAAGCGGGAGCTTCTACTAGAGAGGTGAATCCTCCAGCATCGCCGACTACTTGACTATCGTTAGGAGCAATAATAGCAGGCATACTATATGTTAGCTCTAATGATTGCTCTTGCTCATTTTGCCATGTGAACGTCTGTTCATATTTTACGATTTCAAATGAAAGTACGATGACAGCGAAAGCCACAATACTCAAAATACCGTACATGACTACTTCGATCATACGTGTTTGTTTACTGGATTTGCTTTGATTGGTTACCGCTAATAAGTAAATCAACCCAGCAATGAAACTAATAGTGAGAAGTCCTTGTCCTAGTGCAACAGTGGAAACGTGAATTGGCAACCAGTAGTTTTGCAAACCTGGCACAAGCGGTTTAATATCGGTAGGAAAGACACTTGCATAGGCGATAATAACCATGCTAATAGGAAGTGAAAATAACGCTACTAATGTGTTGCGATATATAAAATAAATCACAAATGATCCGACAACGATCATCATGCCAAAGAAAGTGAGATACTCAAACATATTACTCACTGGAGGATGTCCGACGGCAATCCAACGCGTAGTAAAATAGGCAATTTGAAATATGAGGCCGATAAATGCGATCACTATTCCCCATTTCACAGCCATGCCTTTTTTAGTAGATTCCTCCTCTTTGTTTTGCTTTCTCTTATTTACAGAAGCAACAAACAACATGATCGTAGCAAATAAATAGCAAAAAAACGCAACCCCTAATAAATTACTGCTTAATTGTAACAACGTTACTCACTCTCCTTACTTTTTTTTACAGTCACATCTTGATCCACTGGCTCTGACAGTTTCGTATCCTGAATACATTGTGTAATCTCTTGTTGAAAGCCATCCCATCCACGATTGGTATGTGCAGCAATCCACACTTCACCGTCTACTTGCTGCAACCAAACTCTACGATGGTTCCAGTACATCCCTTGCGTTAGCCCGATCATAAATATAAATCCGCCTAGTGCGATAAGCCAAAGCGTATGATCTTTTTTCACTGTTAGCTGTGTAACATCTCTATTTAGCATGGATATAAACTCCATTTTGTAGTCGTTATCACCAAGCTCTACATTCGTTCGAATCGCTACGAAACTAATTTCCCCTTCTGGGTGTTCAGGACTAATCATAGAAAAAGCGATGCCTGGGTTGTTCGGAAATTTTGATTTCGTCGCTGGTCCATCCTCTTTCATCTCGAAGTCTGGGAAATAGTCCAGTACTTTTACTTTATAACCATTGCCTAAATCATGTACTTCTTGTGGGTTATCCAAGTTCACTTCGACCGTGCCAAATTGCTCTCCGGTCTCTTTATTCGCTAACTGAAACATCATTTTATAAAACTCTGTTCCATACCCCGTTTGATAGAGTGAGATGCTATCAAATGTAAAGGGTTCATTTACAATAATTTTCCCTGATTTCACGAATTCTAGTTCTGGTTGTGCACCAGGAATAGTGGAGCCAATATTTCTATATAAATTAGCATCCGTTTGATATGTCTTAGCTTGCAGCCCGTTTATTCTCTCTAAAGCTGCCTCGTATTTTTCATCCGTAGGATCGTAGTACTCAATAGAAAACTCTTCATTTTCAAGATAATACTCATAGTTGGTTCCAGGGATCGCCATGTATTCACCTTCACGGATTGAAACGGTTTCATTTACATACATGCCCGGAATAAACCTTAACATGGCAGCAAATAACACGATCACTAACCCCGTATGATTCACGTAAGGTCCCCATCTAGAAAATCTATTTTTTTCAGCTAACACATTGCCGTTCTCTTCTTTTACTTTATAACGTTTTTGCTCTAGTTGTTTCTTCACGCTTTGTATGGATTCCTCTGGATGCTCTACTTCACTAGCAGAAAATAAACGCTGTCTTTTTAAAAAAGAAGTGTTCCGTGTCACGCGCTGTTTCTTCAAGGAACGATATAACGGAATGATCCTATCCAAACTAGCAACAATTAAAGATAGCCCTAGTAAAGCTAGTAATAATAAAAACCACCATGACTTAAATAGTTCATGAAAGCCCAGTGTATAATACAGCCAGCCAAACCATCCATACTGCTCCTCATAAAAGGTTTCTGGAGGCGCGTTACTAAGAATATATTGCTGTTGTGGAAGTACCGTGCCAAGTACGGAACCAAGCAGTACCAATACAATTAACCATATTCCAACTTTGACAGAAGAGAAAAAGTTCCATATTTTATCTACTATCGTTGTGTTATACGTCTGTGAGCGTCTAGCAGCTCCTTCATACCGCATATTCAACAATTGTTCATTTTCGTCAAATGGATTGCCACAAATTTCGCAAACTTGTGTACCATAAGGGTTATTATGACCGCATTCACACTGTACGATCTTCATCCAATCTCTCCTTCTATCCTCTACTTCCTCCATTATACATGTGAACACAACGCTTTGAAAACTTCTCACCATCTCGTCACAAAACATTCAAAATAAAGTTTGTCTATGATGATAAACAAAAATGTCGTACAAGTTATAGCGCTGAATATAATATTACAAGTACAAGTTCATGCAACTTATCTAGATGAAGAAATAATGAGATATAAGTTTACGCCTCAGTTGCCAGGCGTAAAGGTTACTGTAGTTTCTTCATCTTATGATTAGCGGTAATAAGTTGCTTGAACAAGTTCATTCAACTTATCTAGATGAAGAAATGATGAGACAAGTTCATTTTTATCAGCGAGTGTTGGAGGGAAATTATATGAATGCATTTTTAAGTTATTTATTATTAGGTATTTCATTATCTGTGCCAGTAGGGCCAATCAACGCTGCTCAATTTAACAAAGGCATCCACCAAGGATTTTTTCACGCATGGTTACTAGGGATTGGCGCGATGTTTGGTGATATCTTGTTTATGCTGCTCATTTATTTTGGTGTCGCACACTTTTTAACCACGCCATTTATGAAAGCTTTTCTATGGACAGCGGGCTTTTTTATACTCATGTATACAGGTATTGAAAGCATTACGGCTTCCAAACAAACGGTACAGCTCAGAAACACTGCCCTTCATGAATCGAAATTAAAATCGTTTCGCAGCGGTTTTCTTATGTCCATCTCTAACCCGCTAAACATTATATTTTGGCTCGGCATATACGGATCGGTGCTAGCCAAGACAAGCCATTTACATAGTTCGATGGAATTGTTGATTTATAGTGGTGGTATTTTTGTCGGTATTGTATTATGGGATGTTTTTATGGCGGCCATTTCGAGTATGTTTAAAAAGGTTATGAGTCCCGTTGCGATACAGTGGACTTCCATTTTCGCTGGAATATTTCTCATTGGATTTGCAGTCTACTTTGGATTAGAAGCGTGGAAGCTTATATTTTTAAGGTAACTTCATTACGTATAGATTAGATAAGAAATAATGAGATACAAATTTGCGTCTCAGTAGCCATCTAATACCTAGTAGTAATAAGTTGGTTGAACAAGTTCATTCATCTTATAGACACCGTGGTTCAAAGTAGCGCAAATGTATGATACATAGACAGTCACCCATTTTCATTTCCTCTAATATGCTGATGTTGTAAAGGAGGAGTTGTAAAATGGATTTACTATTGAAGAAATCGTGGATAGATAGCAACATGGATGCATTAAAACCATGGGAGCAAGAAGCATTTTCATCTTTATTAAACATCGTCAACGATGAAGGGAATACATATCCTTGTATCCCTGGAAGAACCAGTTTGAAAGAGGATTCACTTCGCTTTGCTTTTATAGAAGATGCGGAACAAGATGTGCAAACGTTAGCAAACGTGATGGAAGCTTACACAGCTTGTTCCAGAAATACAGGAAGGTATGCATCCCTCGTTGTGTTTTTTCATAATGATCAGCAGAAATGGAAAGAGGCAGATACGGAAAGTTACAGAGCTATGTTTTGGAACGTATTAAATCAGTTGCGTTCATTCGATAAAAAAGAATGGCCAGAAGAAATCCCAACAGATCCCAACGATCATCAATGGGAGTTTTGTTTTCATGGAGAACCTTACTTTGCTTTTTGTGCCACACCAGCACATAAAGAAAGAAAAAGCCGTTACTTCCCCTATTTCATGCTTGCCTTTCAGCCACGATGGGTATTTAAAGATCTCAACGATTCTACCTCCTTCGGTCGCAATATGAAAAAAGCGATACGCAGTAGATTAGCCAAGTACGATGATATTCCCGCTCATCCTGATCTCAAATGGTACGGTGAGGGAGATAACCATGAGTGGAAGCAATATTTTTTAAGCGATGATGAAGCTAGTCCTAGCCAGTGTCCCTTTCATAAATAAAGTATCGTATCCATGTGGCAATACTAATGATGAGCAGGAATGCCATACTGACATACCAACCATATCTGCTCGTCTCTTCCCCTAATGTCCCAGATATAGCAATCAGAATAAACCCTATGCCTACACACACCTTAACGATACTCCATTTGGACACCTTCATAAGTTTAAAATACGTCACTAAAATAAATATCCAGTTGTAAAGCAACATAATGCCGGCTGCTGTCGTTATATATTCAAATATTTTTTTGGGGAGTAAAAAGGCAACCACAACCGATAATAATAAGCTTATGCTGGTAAAAACAAAAGCAGGAATCGGTATGTTCCATCTTCCTTTTTTCGCTATAAAAGGAGGGGCGTCCTTGTCTTCGGCTAATGTAATCACAATCGTCATGACAGCGTACAACGCCGCTACCATTGTAGAAAACCCCGCAATAATGAGAATAGCAGTAAAAAGGTGCGGCACAAACGGGATATCGTAAGGAGATAACGCGGTAATGAACGGACTTTGCTTGATATTAAATTCATCCCACTGCAAAAGGGATAATGCTAGTGCAATAGAACATACATAGATAATGGTGAGTGCAATAATCATCACGCTGCCTGCCAAAGGGGCTTGTTTCGGGTGTTTTAAATCAATCGCAAGCAATCCCATCACTTCAATTCCTCCATAGGCATAAAAAGCAAAAAGGAATGCTAACCATAGTCCTTTTGCACCTTCTGAGAAAAACTGATCTATATTTTGACTCCATGCTTCCTGTGTTAACGCTTGCTTGTCCCCCATCGTTAGCATGACAATCGCAATGACGATAAACATGACAATCGCTGCTGTTTTAATGATGCCAAACAAATTTTCCATACGTTCAAATCCCTTCATCCCCGTAAACAGGACGGCTAGTCCAGCGATAGAAAAGAAGAGCGAAAAAATCCATAAAGGAACATTCGGAAACCAAAACCGAGAAAAAATAGATAGTGCAGTGAGTTGGCTACCCATAATTAAAATTTCCGATGTGCAATACATCCAACCGTTACTAAATCCGGCCCATTTGCCAAATGCTTTTTTTGCATACGTTCTGAAGGAGCCCTTTTCCGGATATTTTGCTGCCATTTTCCCTAATGCTTCGTATACAAAATACGTTGCCAGCGCAGCTAATAGGAAAAGAATAATAACAGCGGGTCCAGCCTTTTGTATCGCTAAACTGAAACCTAAGAAAAAACCTGTACCGATGGTGCAACCACAACCTAGTAAAGATAATTGCCACCACGCCATTTTCCCTTTTTTTGTTTTTGATGCAGCCATTAGATATCACCTTTCATCATGACAAAGCTCGACGTAATGGCAGCGTCATACATCGAATACCACCACCGCCTTTTTCTAACTCATTAACGTCCACTTCTATCATTTTTTTATGTTTTAATTTATCATGATGACGAAATGCTGATTTTTTTGCATTTTTACTTAGTACAATGGCTTCAGGATGTATCGTTAGGAAGTTAAAATCGGGTATAGCCGCATATTTATCTACCCATATCACTTCAAATCCATGACGCATGAGAAACTGTTCCATCATCATATATTGATGAGTGGATTCTGTAATTAATCGAACAGGAAAATGATGTAGCCCCTGCTTCGCAACAACGATGTCTTCCCCTGCTACATTACAATTCATATCTAAATGCAGCGTATCGGACTGGTGTGGCAAATCGATAATGCCGACTTCCGAAAACCCTTGCGACTTTAGATGCGGCAGCAATCTTGCTACACTTTCTTCACTACTACGTTTACCAACGTTAATGAAAACAGCATCTTTATTTAAAATGAATACGTCACCAAATTCCAAAGGTGATGTACGTCTCACCCAATCTATGTGTTGATTAGCAGACAGAAAGGTTTCTTTGGAGAACCAGCCTTCCATGAGTTTATGCACCATGTCATATTCTGCACTTCGCATCGTAACCCCAGGTACTCCTGGAATCACTTTGTTCCCTATCACACAGGCGATGTCTCTCACAAAGGTTCGATGTACAAGCTGTGAGCTCAACTGCTTCATGTCATCACTTAACTGTTCTTCAACATCTATCACTTCAACGCCCTCTTGCTTCAATGTAGCTTTAAAATGATGATGTTGCTCCGCTGCCTTCTCATGATGAATAGGGGCATTCGATTGCACCATATTCGCATTTTCTTGATTTGTAATACTTACCGAAGCTGGTGTACATAAAAGTACCACTTCTAAAGGATCGTATTCGGACCAACAGTTCGGTTGAAAAGAAATCATAAGCCGCCCCCTACTTCCAATGATGTTTTTAGTATCACCATCTTTAGCACAATCATGTAAGCTTAGAAAATAATGAAACTAGATGTTTCCCTCTGAATAAATGGATAGAGATGAACCGGCATGAATGTATGCAAAATTATCTGAAAAATATGATAAAATGGTTTTAATTGTTAATCGATATAAGGGGGCTTAATACAATGAAAAAGAACATTTTTATTCCTTTGTTTGTGATTGCTATCTGTTTAGCGGTTATAGGTTGTTCTTCTGAAAGTAAAACACAAGATTGGGTGGAAAGTAATTTATTCACATCAGAATCTTATACGTTTATTGGAGAGGAAGGAAAACTTGGATTTATTTATGATGATAGCGACGTTGCCCGTTTTTACCCAGATAAAGGACATAAGTACATGTGGAATTTTTGGGGTAGTGAAGAGGAGTTGAAAGGAGTTGTTACGGTGACTGCTACGCATGAAAATGATGATGAAAAGTCTATTACGCTTTTTAGCTATCGTGATCCATGGCAATACCAAAATAGTAGTGAAAAGCGCAACTTACCATCAGTTTTTTCTCTCCCGACAAGTGGCATGTGGAAGTTAGATGCATTCATCGATGATGAGCTGTTTGGGAGTATATTTGTGAAAGTGCATGAGTATGAAGAATGAGTGAATCATGGTGCTCTATTGATATCAGGCAATGAGTAGAGCTAATCTTCACGGTGTATTTTCATTTAAAAGGGGCTGAGATAATGCAAAAGCAAATTTCTACTGTTATGTTTGGGATTTTTATGTGTTTAACCATTATTGGTTGTCAAGCAACAGCAAATTGGGCGGAAAGTGATTTATTCACATCTGGCTCTTATACGCTTATTGGAGAGGAAGGAAAAATTGGATTTATTTATGATGATAGCGAAGCAGCTATACGCTTTTATCCAGATAAACCACAAAAATATATGTGGCATTTCTGGGGTGAGGAAGAGGAATTAAAAGGAGATGTTAAGGTTACTGCTACGCATGAAAATGATGATGAAGAGTCTATTACGCTTTTTAGCTATCGTGATCCATGGCAATACCAAAATAGTAGTGAAAAGCGCAAGTTACCATCAGGTTTTTCTCTCCCGAAAAGTGGAATGTGGAAGTTAGATGCATTCATCGATGATGAGCTGTTTGGGAGTATATTTGTGAAAGTGCATGAGTATGAAGAATGAGTGAATAATGGTGCTCTTTTGATATCAGGTAATGAGTAGAGTGGAGCAAATCTTCACCATTTATTTTCTAAACTGAATGTTTTAATTTAAAAGGGGCTGAGATAATGATGAAGAAATTATCTATTTTTTTGTTTGCACTTATTATTTCTCTCACCGTTATTGGTTGTCAAGCGACAGCAAATTGGGAGGAAAGTGATATATTTTTAGTTAACGACCGTCAAATGATTGGGGAGGAAGGACGGTTTGCAATCCTTTATGACGTTCTTAATTTGTACCCGGATGCAGGAAATAAATGTATGTGGTATCTTTGGGGTGATGAAACAGAATTACAAGGAACGGTTAAAGTTACTGCCACACACGAAAAAGACGATGAATCCATAACTTTAATCCATAGCCATTCTAATTCGTTGTCTCCACACTTTACCGCAGATGACCACATGGTATCTGAGTTAACCTTACCTAAAAGTGGCATGTGGAAGTTAGATGCATTTATCGATGATGAGTTGTTTGAGAGTATTTTTTTGAAAATCCATGAAAAATGAGAAAGTTTAATTAGCTAAGTGGAGCCGATTCGTTTATTATGTATAGCATAATGAGATTTTACTGTGTATTTGATAAATTTATTTTTTTATATAGTATAAACTCATGGAAAATATCAGAATTGCTTGCAACAAAAAAGAAAGAAAAAATGCTAATTGAAGTATTGTGTAAACTTCAACTGTTTGTGATATAATGAAATTAATAAAACTGTCTATACTAATTAAAGAACCACAAGTGCGGCAAACACTTGTGGTATAGCACAATAGATTGCTTTAAGAGCAGTCGGCGTCGTAAGGTTTAGACCTCCCGAGCTTTCCAAACTCTAAGGGAGGTCTATTTTATTGTGGTGATTAATACCACGATAAACGAAAGCAACGCAATAAGAAATGTCCCAAATTTCAAAATAAGGGATATAACTTCGTATACCTTCATGGCATCACCTCCTACTATGAGGAAGTACGCCGACCGCCCTTAAATCTATGTACTTCATTCCATTATACCATGTATGCCTTGATGCATCTAGAATTTGTATATTTTGAGCTATTGAAATAAGCACTAATTTTTCAATTAAATCAATGCATTTGTTATTACTTTAGTCTGTTGTCCCTTACGAATTTTTCAAAGTCACTTCCGCATAATCTAAGTACATTGTAACAATACGGTTAAGTTGCTTGTCTTCTTTTTCAGATAAATAGAACTTGTAAGTAATACTTACAAGTTTCCTCTTCCTCCAATTCACCTTCTTCATAAATATTTTTTATATAAAGAGTTATATTTTGAGAAGTTGTTTGATACAGCTCAGCAATTGCCCTCTGTGTCATTCAAACCGTTTCATTTTCTAAGCTAACATCTATCTTTGTGTTTCCTTCTTCTGTGTGGTAAATCAAAATGTTAGTTTCATTAATCATTAGCATTCCTCTCCGATTTTTTTATCTATGTTGTCTCCATTCTTTTTCATTGCTATCTATTATTATAGCATGTCATACCATGATAAGTGTTGCGAGGTAAGCGTGAAACAAGAGGCACTATGTTGCTGTAACTGATTATGTAAACAATTACTGTTACATAAATGTTTGCATTTAATCAAACATTTTACTAGTATAAAATAAGATCTCTCTTTTACTAACTAAATGGTTTTGCATAACAGCTTAAGATAATTTCACATTTTTATTTTTTACATGACTCATGGTACCTTTCATATACAATGACCGCCCTAAAAACCCTCTCAATTCTCCACTGTTTCTTAGCGCTGACGGCTAGAAATGCCCTCTTTTAAATACCTTTAATAAGATATTGAGAGCTTTCATAGCTATCCTTTAACAGGTTAAACCATGATTGTTTAGTGGTATAGTTACTATGCTTTTTATTATCATTTGCATACTCAACGTAAAGATCAGCTTTACTGATAATGACAGAGATTATTTTATTAAATACATCTAAGTCGGTATCTCCTTTAGCATCGGTAAGAAAAGGATCTACTTCATTTCTAGAAAAATAATCTTCTCTATATTCTAGCCCCTCATGTACAAAATCGTTTCTAGATTTACATATCTTATCAATAGCAATTGTTTGGTCTATATCAGTTAAACGAACTAAGTGATTCAAGTGAAATTTCAACTTCTTTTTCTTATCCGATTCGTGTTTTTTCAAGAATAATACTTCAGCAGCAATATTGAGATATAAGACTGCATCGGACTCACTATCTAACGATTTTATTTTTTTCCCATTATTAATTGACTTCATGAAGAATTTTATCGCTCTTAAGAATCGAAAGTCTAACTCATTTAAATTATCACTTTCTCTTGTCCAATGATAAAGTTTCACAAACCGGTCCACATATTTTTGGTTCTTTAACCATTCTAAACTAAATCTACAGTTGTAACTAAAATTAATAGGTATATGTTTCCAGTTTTTGTCGCCATGGACTGCTATATGGTAGTTTAGTGTGTCTATGTTTTTTAACATGCTTTTATTTTCACCGAATCTTTTTATTGCTAAATGCATTCTGGAGTATTCATGTTCTGGGTAAATATAAGCTCTATAGAGTATATTTAATACGCTGATTGCATAAAAAGCACGGTCAGAAGCAATATGATTAACACTAGAATATTGATGTGTAATTTTTATAGCAATTAATGGATGTGATAGAAAGATAGGTGATCTAGAATTCAGTGTATGTTCAAACCTTGATTCAAGCTCATCAGAGGACAATTTGGTTATATAATGCATTTGATATACCTTATCTTCCCCTCCTATGATGTATATATCTTCACTTAAGCAGATAGTATCATTCAAAGTTGCATTTACTAAAGGAAAGACAACCCAATACTCCTTAACATTCAATTGAAGGTTAACTTTGAGTAAATCAAGAACTTGCTTTGAATCATCTAAACTAAAATCTTCTTTCTTATGAAACTCCAACCAACTAAATATTTGTACTAACCATTCCTCAGTGTCTTCAATGTTTATTATCTCTGAGAATTCTGGATGTTTAGCTATCGAGGTTATAACTTTATTTGTTTCTTTATCTTCTAAGCGACTACTCCAATTACCTCTTTCATAATTATATTTCAACAAGTAAAGAACTTTTTTATAAATTTTATCCATTAGAATATCCCCTAATTTTGATTAAATGTTATTATTCGTTGTTTGAAATATACTTAGACCATTGAACATTTTGGACAGTTACCTCAATCTTCTTGTTCACAACTACTTATGATACGGCTCACCGCGATTGATCTTAATACTGCGATATAGCTGTTCCGCTAACATAAGGCGCATCAACTGATGTGGATACGTCAGTTTGCCGAACGAGAGCAAGTGATTCGCTCTTTGCAGTACGGAAGCAGATAACCCTAACGACCCACCAATAATAAATACAATATGACTGTTTCCATACGTGGCTAGGTCATCTATTTTTTTCGCTAACTGCTCTGAGGTACATACTTTTCCTTCAATAGCTAGTGCAATGACATACACATCTTTCTTTACTTTCGCTAGTATGCGTTCCGCTTCCTTTTCTTTCACCTGCAAGGCTTCTGCGGGGCTTAATTGTTCTCCCGCTTTCTCATCAGGCACTTCGATCATATTCACTGTTGCATGGGTTTGCATCCGCTTTACATATTCCTGAATGCCTTGGACTAAATACTTTTCTTTTATTTTGCCGACGGTAATGATGTCAAATTGCACTGTATTGACTTCCTCTCTAACTTATATGTTAAGCATGTTAAGCCTCAATTGCCTACTTCATCCCAGAGCGTTGGTGTGTATGGATACGTATCCATCAGTTTGACATTATGTTGCTCCAAATTCAAATCTTTTTCTTTTAGCTCATGTTGAATGGTTACTTTAGCCAGCTCCATCATATTATGATCTAAACTAAGGTGAGCTAAATATATTCTTCTTACTTGCTCTACTTCTAATAAGTCCGCAATGGCTTGTCCCGCTGCTTCATTCGATAAGTGTCCTGTATCTCCTAATATTCTGCGTTTAATATTCCAAGGATATTTGCCAAATTGAAGCATGTTCACATCGTGATTCGATTCCAATACGATGACGTCAGAGTCTTGTATTTCTTTTTTTACATTGCTGCTCATATAGCCAAGGTCTGTCGCTACGCTTAGTTTACTATCTCCTTCTTTAAACCAGTACGCAACGGGGTTAACAGCATCATGGGAAATAGGAAAAGCTTTCATTTGCAGTTCTCCAAATGTTTGCATCTCCCCAGGCTCGATGATTTGCATAAATTGTGGATCGATTTCTCCAATCTTACCTTGCATCGCATTCCAAGTGGCTTGGTTGGCATACACTGGCAGTTTATATTTTCTACACATGACACCTAATCCTTTAATATGATCTGCATGTTCATGTGTAACAAAAATCGCATCGATCTGCTCCCCTTGCATATTTCTTTGCTCCAGCAGTTGTTCTAACTTTTTACCACTTAGTCCTGCATCTATCATGATGGTAGTATCTTTATTTTGCACCAGTGTAGCATTTCCTGTTGAACCGCTTGCGAGTACACTAAATTTAAATGTTTTCACCTACTGCATGCTCCCTTTTTTCAATTCTTCTACTTCCCCATTGATAGCATGAACGTAATATGTCGTGCCATCTGCTAATGTAAATCGCCATTTGGGAGCGAGTACTTGTGTCTCTAGATCAAATATTTTTCCGTGATATCCTAGTTCAACACTCGTGATGTTTGCTCCTATTTGTAAGTAATTATCGATGAGTAACTTCAATGCTTGAAAAGCAGAGAGTACTTCTTGTCGGTTATCGTTATCGTTACTGTTTACTGCTGCGTATATTTGTCTGTATGTGATGGCTTGGGATTGCTGTGTATCGACAACGACATTCATCTCAAACATCGAGAAACCATTATATTGCTGATTATATACATACACGCCATCAGCACTGTTGAAGTCATCCCATTCATACTGATCTCCAAATGCCAATACTTGCTTCCATTGCACTTCAAGTTGTTCTACGGTATCGGGGGGAGAGAAATCAAATGTGCCAACTTCTTCTATCGGAGTTTGAATCGTAATTTCTCCAACTTCAGGCGTATGGGTAGGTATTTCTTGGGATAACGTGATGTTATTTTCTTTTAATGACTGCATGACGCTCTCTTTAAACTCCGTCTCTACATTACTTTGCCAAAATAAATTGTTATCCGTCCATAGTTGATAACTAAGCATCACATTTAAAACAAGAAATGCAATAATTAATATCGTTTTAGCCCTACCCCACTCCATTTGGTCATTACTCCCTTATTCTATAAAATCGAATGTACCGTCTTCTTTTTCCACTGCCCATCTTGGAATGAATGTAACATTCTCTGTTTCTCTCACTACTTCGTAAGCTGGGAACACGGTCACAATTGGTTCGCTATAGTCATTAATGAGTGCTGTAAGTTCTTCCCCACCAGAGAGCATATATTTGCTTCTAGATATTTCTTCATCCCATTCAAGCATCGATCTCTCATAACTTGTCACTACGTTTTCTTCCATTTGCACTTGTACTAAACCAAAAATACTTTCCTCTGTTTGAATGATAGGTAATGTATTGTAATAAGATACGAAGCGAAACATTTCTTCCGTTTGTTCTGGGAAACGATATAAACGGTACGTACCATTCCATCCACCATGTTGATTTACAAACTTGATCGCTGTTGCTAGATTAGCGTATGCTGTGGATGATTGTTGGGTGGGTGCTACAGGATTAGTGAAACTCATCCAGTTCCCGTTTTCGTCGATTTGTAACCCTCTTTTTCCGTCAGTATAAATTTGCGAACCGTCTGTTTGTGGAAAGCTTCGACTCGTACTAGGATCAACAAACAAACTATTAATAAATGACTCCGCTGTATATTCGTTTACGCTCATTGTAATCTCTGCTGAAGGTATTTCTTTTTCAGGCAAGTAAAAGGCCCCATGTATCGTATCTACGCTTGTGTAATTGACCTGCTCATTTAAATATTGACCAAAGGTTAAATACTGTTCTATATCATCCAGTAAAAAATCAGCGTTAATAGATTGATATACATTGTTACTAGCTGCGAAGAAATAGACGTTGACCTCGTCATTACCTTCGTTGCTGCCAATCCATATGCTTTTTATTTTTTCCGATTGTAGTGTATAGTTGTTTTCCAACTGCATCATATTTTGCAAAATAGGAACCGGAACGAGTTGTTCAAACTTAATTTCGACACCTCTACTACTACGCTGTAACGCAAGTAACGCTTCCGCTTCCAGTGAAACCAGCTGAAAACTTTCAAATTTACGTTTACTAATTTTATCATAAAAGATTTTTTCATAAAATGCATGATCAGGATTAAGCACCGTTTGCTTATTTTCACCAAAATGTAGAACCAATGATGTAGGAAAGAAGAATGCTGATTCTTCTTTTTTTGACCCTTGTAATTCATTTTCCACATAAGTAGCAAAATGAATCGGACTAAATTTGGGCTGAGAATACGCAAGTAAGTAACTTTGCCATAAGCTAGTGACAATAAGAAGAAAAAGCAATACTGATTTTATTTTTTCTTTCATACGTTATGTTCCCCCCGTTCAACAACAGGTAAGGTAAACGTAACTGTTGTACCTTCTTGTAACTTGGATTGTATGGAAATGTCTCCTCCATGCTCTTTCACTATTTCCCGGGCAATGGATAAGCCTAATCCCGTTCCTCCCATATTCCTTGATCTCGCTTTGTCTACACGGTAGAAACGTTCGAAGATATGGTCTAGATCTTCTTGAGGAATACCAATGCCAGAATCCTGTACTTTGATTTCAATCTGTTTACTATCCAAATGCTTACCCACTAAATAAATGCGACCATACTCCAACGTATATTTAATCGCATTGGAAACTAGATTGTCCAACACTTGATCAATTAAATCTCTATTAATAAAGACTTCAGCAATACCGTCTTCTACTTCCCACGTAATGTGAATATGTTTTTGTTTCGCTTGAAATGAAAATCGATCTGCTACTTCTTCCAGCATCAGTTCCATAGATACAAACTCTTTATTGGCGGTCGTTTGTCTCGAATCTAAACGAGACAACTGCAATAAATCATTCACAATTCTAATCATGCGATCGGACTCATTTCTCGTAACGCCGATAAATTTTAATGCTAGCTTCTCGTCGTGAACAGCGCCTTCTTCTAACGCTTCTAAGTAACTTTTTATCGTTGTTAATGGTGTTCTTAGTTCATGTGATACGTTAGCAACAAAATCTTTCCGCAATTGCTCTAATTGTTCTTGTTGTGTGACGTCTTGCAACACAATTATCGTATCTTTTTTTCTGCTATCTTTATGATAGATGGAAGTGAACGTCACTCTTACTTTCACATTTTTTTGCTCTGTATGCTCTAGCTCTATAACGTTGTACGTATTATGTTGTGTGCTTTTCATTTGTTCATATGGAATAGATAAGTAATGTGATATTTTTTTTCCTATTATATCTTGCTCTAGCACTTGCAGCATGTCACTTGCTTTATGATTAATTAATATAATGTTTCCTTGGTCGTCAATCGCAATGACCCCATCACTCATATTGATCAAGATAGAGGCTAGCTTGTTTTTTTCTTCTTGTATGGAAGATAGCGCTTCTTGCAATCGATTGGTCATATAATTGAACGTCATCGCCAAGTTAGCTATTTCATCATTTCCTGCTACAGCCACATTTTGATTGTAATTTCCTTCTGCAATTTGCGTGGCTCGCTTCGTAATATCTTTGATCGGTGTCGTGATGGTATTGGATAAAATAACACCTAAAAAAGCAGTAAGTACTAAAGCAATAATCGTTCCTGCAAGAAAAATTTGCTTCACTCTATCGATAGTAGCAAACATTTCTTCCATCGAAGCCATAATATACACAGCTCCTATCGTTTCACTTTTATATTTTACGGGGAGCGCGAGTGCGCTTTTCCTCACTTGAAAGGCATCAATGACTTGACGAGCGTTATTTTCTATACCTTGCAACGCTCTACTTACATCCGAGTCCGTGCTCTTTTTCCCTATATCTTGTTTTTGAAACGATGAGCTTAACACTACACCATGTCGATCTATGACTTGGATTTCTGCTCCCATGATTTGTTGAAATTGGTTGACGACATCTTTCAACTCATTAAAATTGTTATCTTCTTCTTCCTCTAACGCTTGCAAATAAGGGCTAACATATTCTGCTAATAAATTTGCGTTCAGCTGCAAGTCATCAGAGAAGCTTTTATATAATGAATCTTCCATCGTACGAACAAAATAGACACCAATTACTTGCATTGCAATCGTAATGAGCAATACGTAAATAATAATTAGCTTCATTTGCATCGTTTGATAAAAGTGAACCCGCTTCATTTTGTTCCTCCAGTATTAGGGTTATACATCATATAACCTAATCCTCTCCGTGTCATGATATAAGTTGGATGACTTGGATCATCTTCAATTTTTTCTCTTATTCTTCTAATGGTCACATCGACCGTTCTGACGTCTCCCATGTAGTCATATCCCCATACGGTTTGCAGCAGGTGTTCTCTCGTCATCACTCTACCTGCATTTTTAATCATATACTGCAACAGTTCAAACTCCCGATGGGTTAGGTCAAGTTGCATGTCATTTTTATATGCGATATACATTTCATTATCAATCACAATATCTTTGTAAGATAATAGGCTCTTTTGGTTTGCTTGTTCTTGATCTTCTTCCGATTTTCGTTGTCTTCTTAGATGTGCTTTCACTCTAGCTAATATTTCTCTCGTGCTAAATGGTTTGGTAACATAGTCATCTGCTCCGATTTCTAAACCTACCACTTTATCTACTTCAGAGTCTTTCGCTGATAACATAATAATCGGTGTATTTAAACGCATCCTAATTTCGCGGCACACGTCGATGCCATTTTTTACAGGCAACATCAGGTCCAATAAAATAAGGTCTGGTAATTGTTCATATGCAAGTTTAACCGCTTCTCCACCATCAAAGGCGCAAGCTACTTCGTACCCTTCTTTTTCAAGGTTGTATTTCAATATATCAGCAATAGGCTGTTCATCATCGACAACTAATATTTTAGACACAACAAACACTCCTCTTCACTCTCAGTGTACCACTCTATTCTATCATATTCATAAAAGTCTCTCTTGCATAGAAACAGCCTTTCTTCGGTATTACCCGAAAAAAGGCTGAGATGACTTTACTAATGAAAATTATTATTTGATTTTATATTCGTTGTCGGTTATATGTTGTCGGTGCATGAAGAAGTTATTTAGTTGTTTTCTACTTTTACTTTTAGTTGTTCTAGTTGTTCTTTAAGTGCTTGTTGTTCCTCAGATAGATCCGTATTGAATAGTGACTCAATTAATGCAGCACGTTCAGCTTTTGCTTGTTCTTTATCTTCTTCACCATCATATTGGTCTTTAAGTGCTTCTAATGCAGTAACAATTTCCTCTTGCGCAGTAGTAAGCTCCGTTTCTAGAAATTGCTTGATTAGCTGTTTATGCTGACCGTCTTTTCCAGGTTTGTGTTCGGATTTTAATGCTTGTAACTGTGCTACTAATGCTTGTTGTTCTTCTGATAATTCAGTTTCTAAAAAGCTGTCCAGAAGTTCTTTGCTTTCACTCTTCCATTCTTTTATTGCTTCTTTAAGCTCTTCTAATTCAGCTTTCATACTACTCAGGGTTTCTTCATCTAATCCATCTGCTATTGCTTGTTTCAAAGCTTCTCGCTTCTCTTTCACAATGGATCGTTGCGTCTCTAATTGTGTATACATATCATCTATGTTATCTTTTATGCCTTGTTGATCTGCCGTTAATTCTGTTGACAGCAATTCATCTATGATGTTTTTTGCTTCGCCATTATGCTTATTATGCTTGCCATGGTTTTTGGCACGGTCTTTACCACGATCCTTACCCTTATCTTTACCATGATCTTTGTTGGATACCTCTTGATTCACCTGCTGATCACTGTCTAATGTGGAAGCGTCTGCAAATGCCGCAGGGCTGCTAACCACCCCACCAATAATCGCTGCTGCTGTTAACATACTCATCACTTTCTTTTTCATTTTATCATCTCCTATCATTTTGTTTTGTTGTTGTTACAATGCTTATTATGAACAATAAATTCGGACAATTCGTAGATAAGTGATGTGAAAATGATGTGAAATACAGATTTTTATTTTTATAAAAAAAGAACAGCCCGTAGACTGTTCTTTTGATCATGTGTATTTCATGCTATTTATCTTCTTCTGGATCATTAATTTAAATAACTAGAAGGATTTTGATTTGTGCCATTGACTTTCACTTCAAAATGCAAGTGAACACCTGTAGAATTTCCTGTAGTCCCCATAATGCCAAGTACGGTTCCTTTTTCTACATTAGTTCCTGCGGATACATTTAATTGACTTAAGTGAGCGTATAACGTTTGATAACCGTTGTTATGATTAATTACCACATAATTGCCGTATCCAGCGTGGTATTCTGACGTCACAACCGTTCCACTATCTGCTGCATAAATATTTTTATCTGACGATGTCATATCTAACCCTTTATGCATGGATCCCCAGCGATGTCCATAATAACTTGTGATGTTTGGGGAAGATACTGGCCATGAGAACATTCCTGATCCTATTCCTGGGATCACCTTGGTTCCCTTTCTTACTATTTTTGCAACGGGTTCAAGCACTTGCTCTTCATTTACAACCGTTTCTGAAGACAGCTGGTTATTGACATAGGTTAACTCAAAAGTCATCACTTTCATCCCTTCTTGCCCTTGCTGGATGATTTCGGTCTGGCCTTTAAGCAGCTCTTCATCTTCTTCGTAAATGGTATCGTAATGAACCGATGCAATTTCATTTTCTGTTTTTACTGTTTTGACAGATATTTTAGGTTTTCTAATTGTGAGATCTAGTTGATCACCAATTTGTAACTTATCATCCTGTATCCATTCATTATTATCATAAATGACAGAACGAGGTATATCATGGTCCGTAGCAATACAAGAGATACAATCACCTTGCTGCACTTCGTATACAACAGGCGTTACATCGCCAGTTTGGATAGATTCAAATAGCTCTTCAGGATCAGCATAGGATGAATCTGACCATTCCTCTAAAGGAACCGAAACTTGTTCCACATCCACATCTTCTATGATTTCTACACTATCTAAAGAAATAAATTTTTGTCCTACTAATTCTTCACTGTTTGTATCTTCTATACTTAACAAAACGGATTCTATATTTTCAACAGATGCTTGCTTTTCCACATCGGAAGTATATTCTTGTTCCAGTCGCTCTAATATTTGCTCTGCTTCTTGCTGGTTCTTCAACATAGCGATGGCTTCTCCATCAACAACCAATTCATACCCCTCAATGTTGTATGAAAGTAAAGCATCTAATTCACTGAGAACCATATCATCTTCTGCTTCTAATTTAAAACCTTCCTGCATTTCAAACTCAATTTCTTCATCGTTAAACGCTATCGTGTAATCTTCATACTGCTTTTCTATGTCTTGTTTTCTACCTTCTACATATGCTTCGACTTTCTCTGGGTCACTAAGTGCACCTACATACTCTCCATTAAAATATGTATGGTAAACGGATTGTACATTCGCACTGACGTAGCTATACCCACCATACGCGACAGCAAATAATACACACATTGTCAAAACTACTAGCGATAAACGAACTCGATATACTTTGATCCATTCCATAACTTTTCGGCTATTATTGTCTTTATCTTGATTGAATGATTCCAAGTTTTCTTTTCTCTTAAAAAAATTCATATGATACCCCTCAATTATAGAATTTTCCTCTAATAGGGTAACATACTATCCAATTAAGTTCAAATTTTGTTTTGGACGAACACCATCATAAGGTAGGAAAAAGCCACAAAAACTGCTGTTTAGTTTACGAAAGCGTTACGATTCTAATATATGTTTAACATTTCCGATATAGTACTCACTTCTTCTTCTGATAAGTATTGAGAAATGGTGTTTATAATTTCTATACTTTCTTCTTCGGTGATTCCACCTTCCATCATTTCTGAAAATTGAAGTAATTGTTCTTGCGGCAACTTGGAAATTAATAATGTAAAGATTTGCGTCTTTTCCTCATCACTTAGCGAATCTTTTGTACTTTCTAATTGTTCGGCAGAAAACAATAGAGTATCCTCTTCCCCTTCTAGCTCAGACTGTGGCGGCTGATTTTGAAAAACTGGAACTGCTGCTTCATTTAATATTTCTTCATCTATGCTATTATATTCTGCATCATCATTTTGTTTTGCTTCTTCTTGATTGCTATCTCCTACTTCCAACAGGTCTAAGTTCTTACTTATTCCTGTTGCATTTCCTCCTACTATGTTCATATATTGAGACATTAAGTGAGAAAAGCTCACCGTCATTTCATTTGTCATAAATTGTTGAATAGACCGTTCCACTACCGTATTAATCATTAACCATGTCGTAGATAATGATATACTTACGGCTAAGCAGATTGAAAATGTAAACTGTAGTATGTACCAAAACCAAACTTTTTTCAAATGAATACCTCCTCTATGTAAGTTGAATGAATTTTGTAATTTTTTCAACCAACTTATACCACCATGCATAAGATGATGAGATCTCTACACTACCATTTGCGCGTGGCTACCGAGGCGTAAACTTGTGTATTCCATCACTTCTTCATCTTATATAGTTAAATGATGATCTTTAACTAGTATGGACGAGGTTGATGTTAATATATTCCTGTAAACATAAAATAAATCCTAACGATTTGTTCGTTAGGATTTACATAGCTACAATGTATTACATTTTAAAGTGTATAGAGTTTGATCTTCTTTATCTTTTTTACGATAAATAATCTTCCTCGTCATTTATGCATATATAGGTCGAATCAAGTTCGTTTGTTGTCTGTTTGGACCTACGGAGAAGATAGAAATAGGAATACCCGTTAACTGAGAAATACGCTCAATATATGCTCTTGCATTAGCAGGCAAGTCACTTAACGATGTTACTCCTGTTATGTCTTCTTTCCACCCTGGCATTTCTTCATACACTGCTTCGCATTGACTCAATACGTTTAAGTCTGCTGGATAATACTCAATAAGCTCATCATTGTATTTATATGCCGTACATATTTTTACGGTATCAAGACCAGTAAGCACATCGATTGAATTTAAGCTTAAACCTGTAATACCACTCACTCGACGAGCATGCCTTACTACAACAGTATCAAACCAACCTACTCGACGCGGTCTACCCGTCGTTGTGCCATATTCTTTTCCTTTTTCTCTAATCCAATTACCAAGCTCATCATGAAGCTCCGTTGGGAACGGGCCGTCACCAACACGAGAAGTGTACGCTTTTGCTACGCCTACAACATGATGTATTTTGGTCGGTCCTACTCCAGATCCGATGCAGACTCCACCGGCACTCGGATTCGATGACGTCACAAATGGATACGTACCATGATCGATATCTAACATGCCACCTTGTGCGCCCTCAAATAACACCCTTTTTCCATCATCAATGGAATCATTAAGGATAACAGAAGTATCTGTAACGTAGTGTTTTATTTTTTCACCATAACTTAAATACGTTTGAATCATCTCTTCAATATTTAAAGGCTTTTCACCATGCACTTGCTCTAACAAATTATTTTTTTCTGATGCGATAAAAGTGAGTTTTTCTTTTAACACTTTTGCATCCAACAAATCCGCTATACGAATTCCGTTTCTCGCTGCTTTATCCATATAACATGGACCGATGCCTTTACCTGTTGTGCCTATTTTGTTATCGCCTTTTCGCGACTCTTCCAGACGATCCAGTAAAATATGATAAGGCATAATCACATGCGCTCGATTACTAATTTTTAGATTGTCGACAGAAAAACCATTTTCAATAATATAATCTATTTCATCTAAAAGTGCTTTAGGGTCAATGACCATTCCATTTCCCAGCACGCATACTTTATTTGAATAGAAAATGCCAGAAGGAATTAGATGTAATTTATACTTTTTATCATCTATGATTATCGTATGCCCAGCATTGTTTCCACCCTGATATCTGGCAACAACTTCTGCTGACTCAGCCAAATAATCAGTTATTTTACCTTTTCCTTCGTCTCCCCATTGTGTACCTACAACCACTACAGTTGACATTTTCATACCTCCATTTGGTGTTTAACTGCACCTTATAATTTGCCTACGTCTCTCCAAGCTATCGTTGGCTCAGACCTCCTTAGTTTATCAAGGGACATTTAAAAAGTCAAACAAAAAACGAACAATTATATTGGTCAACATATAATTGTTCGTTTTTTATGACGATATTGGTGTTTGTTCCTCATGTGCTCGATCATAATTGACAAATTTATTATAATTCTTTAAAAATACCAATTCAACCGTACCCACTGGACCATTACGCTGCTTGGCCAATATAATTTCGATAATATTTTTTTTCTCTGATTCTTGATTGTAATAATCATCACGATACAAAAAGGATACAATGTCCGCATCCTGCTCAATCGAACCTGATTCCCTTAGATCCGACATCATCGGCCTTTTGTCTTGCCTTTGCTCTACGCTACGACTTAACTGTGACAGTGCAATCACAGGTACTTCTAGCTCTCTGGCAATTTGTTTCAACGTTCTCGATATTTCTGAAACTTCTTGTTGCCGGTTATCACTTTTTCCTCGACCGTGTATTAACTGTAAATAGTCAATGACAATCATATCTAAACCTTTTTCTTTCTTCAAACGTCGACATTTAGAGCGAATTTCTGCAACGGTAATTCCAGGTGAATCATCGATGTAAATTTCCGCTTCGGCCAGTGTTCCAATCGCCATGGTCATCTTTTCCCAGTCTTCTGCTTCCAGTTGTCCTGTTCGTAGTCTATTGGCGTCAACATTGGCTTCCGCACATAACATACGCTGCACTAGCTGTGAGGCTGACATCTCTAAACTGAAGATCGCCACCCCTTTTTTTGCACGTGCTCCGACATTTTGTGCAATATTAAGTGCAAAAGCCGTTTTTCCTACCGATGGTCTTGCCGCAACAATAATGAGATCACTAGGCTGGAAACCAGAGGTCATCCGATCGAGATCCGTAAATCCAGAAGGAATGCCTGTTGTTGTCCCTTTATATTGATATAAGAACTCCACTCTTTCAAAAACATCCATCAGCACGTCTTTAATTTGCACGAAACCAGATGAAGTTCTACGACTGGATATTTCCATAATGCGTTGTTCCGCCTCATTAAGAAGCTGACTCACATCTTCGGCATTTGCATACCCTTCTGATACGATTTGTGTAGCGGTACGTATTAATTTTCTAGTCAACGATTTTTCTTCGACAATTGCTGCATAATGTTCAATATTAGCAGCCGTCGGCACTGTAGAAGCAAGTTGAGTTAAGTACGTCACACCACCGATTTCTTCCATTAAATTTTTGGCTTGTAATCGGGTTGTTATCGTTACAAGGTCAACGGGCTGTTGCTCTTCTCCTAACTCAATCATCGCTTCATATATATATTGATGAGAAGTCTGGTAAAAGTCTTCTACTCTTAATTTTTCCATTGCCGTTACTAGTGCATTACTCTCTAAAAATATAGCCCCCAGTACTGCCTGTTCTGCTTCTATATTTTGTGGAGGAATACGGTCAAATAACATTTCACTCATTTGCATGTACCTCTTTTTTTAACCCATGCAATGCGGTCATTTTTCTTCCACCACTTGCACTTTTAGTTGTGCACTAACTCCTGGGTAACATTTTATTTTTACATTACTTACTCCTAATGTACGGATAGGTGTTGGTAATTCTATTTTTCTCTTCTCAATGGTTACCTTTTGTTTTGCAAGTTCTTGCGCAATTTGTTTATTTGTAATAGATCCAAATAATCTTCCGCCTTCACCCGCTTTGGAATGAATGACTAACGTTAGTTCCTCCAATTGCTTTGCAAACTGCTTTGCTTCTTCAAGTTCTTGTTCTTTTCTTTTATCATTTGCTTGTTTTTGCTGATCTAGTTGTTTTACATTCCCGTCTGTTGCTACTTTAGCTAGTCCTTGCGGAAATAAGAAATTACGAGCGTATCCTTCAGAGACGTTTTTGACTTCCCCTTTTTTGCCCTGCCCTTTTACATCTTTCATTAAAATAACTTTCATGTCAGTAACCCCTCTTCTCTTAGTTTTGTTTCTATTACCGATTTCAACTGTTCCATGATCTCCTCTACGGTGCCTTCCATTTGGGTGGCGGCATTCGTTAGATGGCCACCACCACCTAATTGCTCCATAATAACTTGGACGTTAATTTCACCCAAAGACCTTGCACTTACTCCAACCAAACCGTCTCCCCGTTCATAAATGACAAACGATGCCATAATGTTGTTCATGTTAAGCAATGTATCTGCTACTTTTGCTGCAGTAAGTTGGGCGTGCTCCTGCCCTGGCGTCGTCGTCGCTATGGCAACGTGTTCGAGCAATATTTCTGCATTTTTAATCACTTCTGCTTTTTGTACGTACTCTTGTAAATCTTCTTTTAGCATACGGTGTACAACCGTGGAATCTGCACCTTGCCTTCTTAAAAAGGCGGCTGCCTCAAATGTTCTAAACCCTGTTCTTAATGCAAAACTTTTCGTATCTACAATAATACCACCTAGCATGGCATTCGCTTCCAAGTCACTTAATCTCAACTTCTCATCGAAATATTGCAGGAGTTCCGTCACCAATTCACAAGCAGAAGATGCGTAAGGCTCGGTATAAATAAGGACAGCGTCATTCATAAACTCCGCACCACGGCGATGATGATCAATGACTACAATATGTTCTGCCTCTTCCACTAATTTTGGTTCTGCAACCATAGATAATTTATGTGTATCTACTACAACCGCTAACGTACCCTGTGTCATGATTTGCATGGCTTCATCTGGTGTAATGATCCACTTAAATATATCTTCTTCTTTCTTAAGTTCATCCATTAATCGCGCTATGGACTCATTGACATGCTCTATCACGATGTAACCTTCTTTGTTGCACAGTTTAACGGCTCTTAAAATACCAATGGCAGCTCCTACGGAATCCATGTCTGGAAAACGATGTCCCATAATAATTACATTTTCACTTTCATGGATGAGGTTTCTTAATGCATGAGATATAACACGCGCTCTTACTCTCGTTCGTTTCTCTATCGCATTAGATTTGCCGCCGAAGAAAGATAGTTGTTGATCTATTTTAACTGCCACTTGGTCCCCGCCTCGACCCAGTGCAATATCTAAACTTGCTTGTGCTACTTTGCCTAGTTCTGTTAAATTATCATCTCCAGCCGCAATACCAATACTTAATGTGACCGGTAGTTTGTAATCTTGTGTTAATTCCCTCGCATCATCCAACACAGAAAAGCGATCTTCTTGAAGGTTTACTAACGCTTCATGTACTAAGATGATTAAATATTTATCAGCGGCAATACGACGAATATACATTTTATGTTCATTAGCCCAATGCGTAATCAGTCCCGCTAACTTTGCACTAATAATACTGCGCTCTTCATCATTCATGCCTTGGGATACTTCATCTATATTGTCTAATTGAATGATACCAATAGCTAATTTTTCATTTTCGTAACGCTTTAATAGCTGCGTATAATCATCTCTATCTATTATATACATACATCGTTCTTCGAGCTTCATTTCAACTTGATAATACCGTTGATTAGAAAACTGAAGTTGTATAGGTTCTTTCCACTCTGTTGTTTGTTCTAATTCTGGAATTAAAGCATGTAAAGACTGATTCAACAAATGATCTTCGTTAAAAATTTGTTTTACAAAAGGGTTATGCCATTCCACTTCCCATTTGTCATTAAATAAAATGACACCTATTGGCATATGATCAAATACTTCATTGCCTGCTTTTTTTATTCGATGAGATAAAGTTAAAATATAATCTTCTATCTGTTCATTGAACTTCACTTCTTTTAGATACGAATAATAAATAATGGTTGCCCCTAAAATGAGAACAACAATGCCAATCATCCAATCTATATAAATGAACAATGAACTAATGAGCAGAATAAAAACGCTAACAGCTATGTTGTAATTATCACGCCAACGGGTTTTGAAATATTTAGGCATGTAATACGCTCCTCATACAAATGAAATTCGTTTCATTTCTTTAATTGCTTTCGAATTGGAAAAGCAGTGTCTAAAAGTCCTACAAGGCTTATGATCATGATAATAAGAGGGAATATCAACATCACACATAATACCAAAAAAGGAATGACCTTAGCCCATCTTTTGTTTCTCGCAATAAACATGAAGAACGAAATAGCCTGGATAGAAAATGTAATCATCGCCAAGCTCATGATGTTAAGTAAAAAATAAGACAGTTGATTATTGTCAGTAGAAGAAAATAAATAGATCACATAAAATAAAAAGTACCAGAGTACAAACGATCTTGGCAACATCCACTCACGAACAGGCTTTAATTCGTAATATGGCATTCCTATCTTTTTTAAAATTTGTTTCGCTATCGCATGAACCAGTGTAATCATTGTGACAGCATATAAAACAACAAACAGCGGTATAAGTTGTGCAATCATAGAAGCATACATACTAACCATTTCAGGTGAAAGCATACCCATAAATTGCTCAGGTAAAGCCTCCATCATATTCTCATTGAAAAACTGTTCTATTTCTTGCGCAATGCTAATGCCGGATAAAAATAAAATGTATATACCGACCATGACCTCAGCGATGAGTACAATGACACCTGACACGATAGCAGGGAAAGCTTTTTCATGTTTATGATACATCCTCCCCATGACTAACACAGGAAGTAATACAGTTAGAGATATATACAAACTTAATATGTCTGAAAAAATAAAAGCTAACAACAACACACTCACTATATAATACGTCAAGAAGGAGCGTATATTATTATTCAATCTTAATATTAGTAATGGAATCATAGGAATAAATAAAATCAATGTAGTGTAAGAAAAAAACATACATATGATAAATACTATACTCCATACCAAAGAGCTTTTTACTCTTGGATGCAACGCATTCACCTCTTACTTCGACTAATTGTTTATGATATCTGGATACCTCATGATTATAACATATATGCACATTATTATGCTGATCACATGTATGATCTATTCTTACAACAAGCCTTAGTGCTACTATCTACATGAATATGTAACTTTCGTCATGTATTGCAATGTAGATGTTATATATAAGAAGGAGAAATGATGGAATACAAGTTTACGACTCAGTTGCCAGCCGTAAAGGTATGGTGTTGATATTTCTCCTTCTTATGATTAGCAGTAATAAGTTATTGAACAAGTTCAATCAACTTATATATAAGATGAGAAATGATGGAATACAAGTTTACGACTCAGTTGCCAGCCGTATAGGTGTGGTGTTGATATTTCTCCTTCTTATGATTAGCAGTAATAAGTTATTGAACAAGTTCAATCAACTTATATATAAGATGAGAAATGATGGAATACAAGTTTACGACTCAGTTGCCAGCCGTATAGGTGTGGTGTTGATATTTCTCCTTCTTATGATTAGCAGTAATAAGTTATTGAACAAGTTCAATCAACTTATATTCATATAAACAAAAAAATATAAGCAGCTAGGTAAAATACCAGACTGCTTATATTTTTATCTATCCATTACTCAGATGAGTATGGTAATAAAGCTACTTGACGAGCTCTTTTAATCGCTTTAGTTAATTGACGCTGATATTTTGCACTAGTTCCCGTTACACGACGAGGAAGAATTTTACCACGCTCGCTTACGAATTTTTTCAGCAAATCAATGTTTTTGTAATCGATGTATTCGATTTTGTTTACTGTGAAAAAGCAAACCTTACGGCGCTTACCACGTCTACGTCCATTGAATCTTCTTTCTCTGGACTCATTATTTCTTTCTTGAGCTGACATTCGATCTTCATTCCTTTCTATATTAGATTATCAAAATGGTAAATCATCATCTGAAATGTCTATAGGCTTACCGTCATCTGAAAAAGGATTGCTTTGATTTTGATTCGCGTTAAAAGAAGATCTCTCCGCTGGTGGTTCTCCAAAAGGATCCATGTTGTTATTGTTTTGCGGTTTCGCTGTGCTTGATTCTAAGAATCGAACGTTGTCTGCAACAACTTCTGTTACATACACTCTTCGCCCTTCATTATTGTCATAATGACGAACTTGCAAGCGACCTTCAACAGCAACAAGTCTGCCTTTACCCAAATAATTTGCACATGTTTCAGCCAATTGTCTCCATGTTACAACTGGTATAAAATCAGCCTCTTTTTCCCCTTGCTGATTTTTATATGGGCGATCAATGGCTAGTGTAAATTGTGTAACAGCTACTCCAGACGGTGTATACCGTAATTCTGGATCTTTAGTTAGTCTTCCTATTAAAATAACACGATTCAACAATTACATCCCCTCCAAATCATCGATAGACGTTGATCTAACGATGGCTCAGTAATTTATCCTATGATGCAACATCATTAATGATTAAGTGACGAATAACATCGTCTGAAATTCGCATTACACGATCTAATTCGTTTACGATTTCAGTCGTACCTGTAAAGAAAACGTTAGTGTAGATACCGTCTTTGATCTTATCAATTTCATAAGCTAGACGACGTTTTCCAATCAAGTCATGTTTTTCAATCGTTCCATTACCATCTTCGATAATTTTCCGGAATCTCTCGACCGTTGTATCCACCTTTTCTTGTTCAAGATCAGGCATCATAATGTACATTAACTCGTATTTACGCATCTAATTCACCTCCCTTTGGACTAACGGCTATCATGAGTATGATAGCAAGGAGCCAACTTGCTCACATTCAATTACTATACCAAACTTTATAGGCAATAGCAAGAACCATATTGAACAATTTATATGTGATGATTTTTTGCAATACTTTTGTTAAAAGCTATTTAAATTAGAGGAATGGAATATAAAGAAGTTACAGAAGTTACGCCCATTAAGAACATGTAGCTCTGCGCTATACAAGGCTACAACAGCTTACATACATATATTTTTATGTATTTGAAAAACTATATATAAGTTGAATGAATTTGTTCAACTTATTACCGCTAATCATAAGATGGAGAAATTTCAAGATGAGAACCTTTACGGCTGGCTACTGAGACGTAAACTTATATCCCGTGATTTCTCCATCTTATAGATAAGTTGAATGAACTTGTTGTTCAAACAACTTATTACCGCTAAGCATAAGATAAAGAAATTTCTACATCAACCTTTACGTCTGGCTACTGAGACGTAAACTTGTGCATCGTTATTTCTTATTCTTATATCTTTATGAAAATGAAAGGAAGTGATCCTGTACATGGGTGAAAAAACGGAATTTGAGCCAGGCGATAAAGTCCCCAACGACGGAAGATATATCGAAATTGGAGAAAAAGCGTTTCATATGGGTATAACGGATCCCAAAATGACTTTTTTGCAAAAAGGAGATGCTTTCCCGGAGACCACCAATCACAATCGAAAGTGGAAGCGAAAACAAAGAGAAAATTAATATTGGTGTTGCTTACATGAAGATAAAATCTTAAATAAGAAATGATTAGCTTATGATGAGGAATGGAATGGGTGATAACCAGGTGGATACTATTGTCCATCTGGTAGCATTGATCACATGAATGCATGATAAATAAGTCAACATGTGGCGGAAAGGGTGGGATTTGAACCCACGCACGCTCTCACGAACGCCTAACTGATTTCGAGTCAGCCCCCTTAAGCCTCTTGGGTACCTTTCCAAATTTGCAACAAAAAATATTTTAGCATAGGAAGTGAATGAGAGCAATGGAGGGCACAGATGTTATATCATAAAACAACAAACCCTAAGTACCTCAGCCCTTAACATGTTAAGCTGATTATAGTAGCATGAAATATTATTCCTCATTTTCTTCTGGGGTAGCAGCATGTAATACTTTTTTCATTTTCTTTTCAAATTTTGATCTAGGGATAAGTACACTGTGACCGCAACCTACACATTTTATACGTATATCCATACCCATACGTATAATTTTCATTTCATTACTTCCGCATGGATGACCTTTCTTCATTTGCACAACATCATGTAATCCATATTTTTTTTCATTTGTCATCGCTTATCATCTCCTTCTACTCTATTATGTCAACGGTCTGTATGTATCGTTATCTTGGAGAAATAACCCTCTTATTTGTACGTTTTCATCTACTAAAATTCGTTTTACTTCATCTATATCTACTTCTTGGAAAGCGATAGAAAGTGCACAACCAGCTGTTATTTCTTTGGGTGTCGGCAATGTATCAATCTCAACATCTTCATTTTCCAGCACCATTTCAGCCAGTAATGCCTGCTGCGTCGAGTCAAATGCAATAATAATATTAAACATGGTTACCACCCTTATTAAATGATAACTATAGTGTAACGATGTTCTATAATTTTATCCACTAAATAAGTAGTATTTTAACATGCTACAGTTCACACAGTGAAGAAAACGATATGCAGCTTGTTTGCTGTGTTTATATGTTTTTATATTTGGCTGTTTTACGTAAACTTCAACACAAGTTTACTTTATTACTATTTAATATGTTGTCATTCGTATATTTCATAGAATAATTCCATATACTATAAAAGACTATTCAATGTTTCTTTATATACATAATAATATTGGAGGGTTAATATGGATTTATCTTTATTTCGTTTGCCATCTAAAAAGGAAATAGAACCTTTTAAAATAGATCATTCCTTACCAAAAACGATCGAAGAAGTAGAAAAAAGAATGTTGTCTCATCTATTAAATGTGACTTTATCTAAAGAAATTATTATGGTTTGCATTGGTTCTGATCGATCTACAGGAGACTGCCTTGGACCACTTGTAGGGAGTCAATTAAAGTCAATTTCATCATCTGTTCCTGTCTATGGAACTCTAGAAGATCCCATCCATGCCGTAAATTTAGAAGACAAACTAAATATGATTCATCAACAACATCCACACTCTTATATTATCGCTATTGATGCATGTTTAGGTCAAATATCTAGTATCGGTCATATTATTATTGGACAAGGGCCAATTAAGCCAGGTGCAGGTGTGAAGAAAAAGTTGCCACCTGTTGGTCATATGCATATAACAGGTGTAGTGAATGTGGCTGGCTTTATGGAAATATTCGTATTGCAAAATACAAGATTACACCTCGTCATCAACATTGCTAACGTCATTTCTGAGTCGCTAATAAGAGTGATTCATCAGCTCAAACGTTCGACACCATCATATACTTCAGAGATATTAGATCATGAAACTCAAACCTAATAAGCATGACTTATTTCTTTTACCGCTCTGATGAGTGATTCTACTTCTTCTTCAGTTGTACAATATCCAACACTTGCTCTAATGGCTCCGTTATCTATACTTCCTGCTGTTTCATGTGCAAGGGGTGAACAATGATATCCCGATCTTACTGCGATGCTATAATGTTGATCTAAAATAAATGCTACTTCTGATGCATCCATCCCCTCCATTTGAAACGCAACAACCCCGGTGCGTTTTTCATCTATGCTCGGTCCTAGCAACGAAACCCCTTTTATTTTATTTAATTCCCTCATCATCTCTTCCGTCAATTTCCACTCGTGATCGTATATATGTTGTATTGATTTTTTTTGTACATATAAAACACCTTCATTCCAACCTGCTATACCCGGTGTATTGGCGGTACCCGATTCATAACGATCAGGACGTACCGTTGGCTGGTGAATCAATTCCGATTGACTCCCTGTCCCACCATACAAAATAGGCTCTAAATCTATCAAATTATGAACGTATAATCCCCCTGTTCCTTGCGGCCCTAATAATGACTTATGACCGGGAAAGGCTAATAAATGGATGTTCATATCCACCACATCAATAGGTAAAACCCCTATCGTCTGAGCTGCATCTACTAAAAATACAATCCCTTTTTCTTTGGCTAGCGCACCTATTTCTTTTATAGGTGATATCGTTCCTAATAAGTTGGAGCTATGACTACATATAATTAATGCAGTTTTACTGTTGATGGCTTCTTTTATTTTTTGTACGTCTACATGTCCTTGTTTATCTCCTTGAACATAAGTGACGGATACATCTTTTTGCTGCTTCAAATGCTCAAGCGGTCTTCTTACGGAATTATGCTCGACCGTCGTACAAACAACATGATCTTGTTCTTTTACAAAGCCTAAGATAGCTAGGTTTAATGCTTCTGTTGTGTTTTTAGTAAATACAATGTCGTTTGGATTTCTAATGTGACATAGCTTCGCAATGTTACTTCTAGTTTGGAACAGTTTTCTGCTTGCCTGTACAGCTAATTGATGACTTCCTCTTCCTGGGTTTGCTCCATACGTTGTTACTGCTTCGACCATCGCATCTACTACTCCAGCAGGTTTAGGCCAAGATGAAGCCGCATGATCCAAATAAATAACGCTCATACTTCCTTATCCTTTCTATGTTTACATGCTTAAAATAATAGTAGTACATCGATCTTTATATATCATCATTTCCTCTTTGAATAAAAATGAAACGCCCATCATAAATGGCAATGCAAACTAACTTCACCATCATAGGGCGTTCATATTTTTTCCTGCGTATTTTAAATATGTTCATTCTTCATTTCAAAGTTTGAAATTAATCCACACTAATTTGTAGTATTTCCAAAAGGCGCTCCAAATCATCTTGAGAGTAGTAAGAAAATTCAATTACACCTTTGGTGTTTTGATGTTTCACTTTCACCGCAGTCTGAAATTTATTTCTCAACTCATGCTCTATACTATGAATAAATGGATCTTGTTTCTCTTCTGTTTTAGCCGCTTTTTTCTTTGTTTTTTGTTTCTTAGTGGACATGTTTTGTATTGCTTCTTCTAACTCTCTAACACTCCAACGATTTCTAATAATTAAGTTAGTTAGCTTCGTTTTTGTTGCACTATCACTTACTCCTGCAAGTGCTCTAGCATGTCCCATAGAAATTGTTCCACGTGAAACATGGTGCTTTATTTCGTCTGGAAGTTGTAATAACCTCAAAAAATTAGCGACGTGAGAACGCGACTTCCCTACTTTTGTAGATAATTCTTCCTGTGTCAAGGAAAATTGGTCCATCATCAGTTGATAAGCTTGGGCGATTTCCAACGAATTTAAATCTTCACGCTGAATATTCTCTATCAATGCAATTTCTGTAACTTGTTGATCATTAAAGTTTCTTACTACTGCAGGTATCGTTGCGAGATTACAAGCTTGTGCAGCTCTCCATCTTCTCTCCCCTGCAATAATTTCGTGCCCTTTCAATACAGATCTAACGATAATAGGCTGTAATACACCATGCTCTTTTATAGAAGATGCTAATTCATTTATCGCTTCATCTTTAAATGTTTTCCTTGGTTGAAAAGGGTTCGGTCTTAATTGAGTTAGTGGTATTTCAACAATATTATCATCTTCATTTACACTTAAAGTAGAAATTAATGCATCCAATCCTTTGCCGAGTCCTTTGTTACTCATCGGCTATCACTTCCTTTGCCAAATCCATATATACTAGTGCTCCTCTACTTTTGGGGTCATATGTTACAATCGTTTGACCATGACTGGGAGCCTCACTTAATCTCACATTTCGTGGTATTATCGTTTGATACACTTTGTGCTGAAAATATTTTTTCACTTCTTCAATGACTTGTATTCCCAAATTCGTACGCGCATCCAACATTGTTAACAAAACACCTTCTACTTGCAAAGCTGTATTGAGATGCTTTTGTACTAATCTAATCGTATTCAACAACTGACTTAAACCTTCGAGCGCATAATATTCACATTGAATAGGAATAATAACAGAGTCTGAAGCAGTTAATGAATTAATCGTTAAAATCCCTAAAGAAGGTGGGCAATCTATTAAAATATAATCATATTTATCTTTTATTTGCGATAAAGATTTTTTCAGTCTGACTTCTCTAGATATAGTAGGTACTAATTCAATTTCTGCTCCCGCTAATTGTATCGTTGCAGGTATAATTTTTAAATTGTCTAATTCAGTATCCACAATGGTATCGATTGGATCTACATCATTAATAATGACATCGTATATACATTGATCAACGTCCGCTTTATTAATGCCTACACCACTTGTTGTATTACCCTGTGGATCTATATCTACCAGAAGAACTTTTTTGCCTAGTGAAGCCAATGAAGCACCTAAGTTAACCGACGTCGTTGTTTTTCCTACTCCGCCCTTCTGATTAGCTATTGCTACAATTTTCGACAAACTAAACACCTCAAAATTCATATTGTTATGACCCATCACCCAGTAGTAGTTAACTTGAGGTGGGTTTAAAAATTGGGATCTCATTCAGGTAAAATAGCGGCTAATGCTAAATCTTCCATACCATCGTTACATACAAATTTGCTTGTTTGAAGTAGAAGCAAATGGCGATGTTCTGCTCAATTATAGATATCTATAAACGCTAGCTACTTATAATGAAAGAATGAATTTTTTCATTTCTCTCTATTTAATTTGCTTATTGTTCAAGCAATCTGACTATATTGTTTATTTTAACATACTCTATTACTATAATCATTTCTGTTTCTCAATTTTTATCGTTATTTCGTAATGTTCACCCATATCTTTTTCATTTGTTTTTACATTCATTCCCGAACTTGAAATCATATCAATAGATTGACGAATTGTATTCACAGCTAAACGAACATCTTTTGAGAAAGAAATCCTTTTACTCTTTTTGTTTTCATTAACTTGGTTGTAAAACTTAATTCTCATTTCCGTTTGCTTCACATTCAATTCTTTTTCAATTATTTCGCTTAATACTTTATTTTGCAGTTCTTCTGTTTGTAATGATAATAAAGCTCTAGCATGTCTTTCCGTAATTTTCCTCTGCAACAATGCTTCTTTTACTACATCAGATAAATGCAATAAGCGAAGTTTATTAGCAATAGTAGATTGGCTCTTTCCCAGACGTTGCGCTAAACTTTCTTGCGTTAAATGATGTAATTCTATTAATTTATGATATGCATTTGCTTCTTCTATGGAAGTTAAATTTTCTCTTTGCAAATTTTCGATTAGTGCAATAGAAGCTGCTTGTGTATCGTTAAATTGCTTTATAATCGCTGGGATGGTTACCATTTCTAACTTTTGTACTGCACGAAACCTTCTCTCCCCAGCAATAATTTCATACATGTCTCCGTTTTGCTGTATACGTACAATAATAGGCTGTATAACTCCGTGCGTTTTTATCGTTTGACATAACTCATCAATACGTTCATCATCAAAAATAGTACGCGGTTGGTAAGGACTTGGGACAATTTTATCTAGTGGAAGTTCTTTTACTTCTTCAACTTCTTCCCTATCGTTTAAACCAAATATTTTTGAGAAATGTTCTTTCATCTTTTGACCACCTATCCATATCAATCCATTATTTTTGCAATGAAAATTTTTACATTGTAATGCTTATATTCTATCATTAGTATGAACTACTTTAATGACTTGATGATTAAGACGTTATTCATGATGTATACATCTTATTAAACTTACCACTTTATTTACTATAGTAAAGTAGATAAATAAAAAGATATCACGCTATGATTTAAATCTATATAAAATGAAGAAATAGTGAAATACAAGTTTACGCCTCCGTTCCAAGGCGTAAAGCTTGATGTAGACAATTTCTCATCTTATGCATAGTAGTAATGCGTTAGTTAAACACATTTATTCAATTTATATTGTTTCTATTAATCAATTCTCCGAAAACAACTTGATTCCTGCTCATAATGAAGATTGTTCACAATGTTTCACGTGAAACATTGTGAATGAAACATATTAGAAACAATAAAAAAAGATTTATGTCCAACCTTCTTCACATTCAGCTCATTGTTGCTACTCACTAGACGAGTGGTTTTTTTAAAGGTGTTCCTGCTTTTCGTGGATACTTCTTTGGTGTCTTTGCTTTTTTATTTACCACTATAATTTGTCGTTTAGCTTCTTCTATAGGTAAAGTGAATTCATGCGTAGAGGTTAGCGATCCACCTAACTTCACAGCGCTAGATGCCGCATATTTATGTTCTTCATCTTCAATATTGGCCTTCAATGCAACGAAGCAACCTCCAACTTTGACAAACGGCAAACAAAACTCATTTAATACATTTAATTTTGCTACTGCTCGTGCCGTAGCCAAATCATAATGTTCTCTATGTTCTGTTTGCTGACCCACATCTTCTGCCCTACCGTGTAAGCAACTTACATCTTGTATGTGTAATGCATCAACAAGATGTTCTAAAAATGTAATCCTCTTTTTTAATGCATCTACAATCGTAATATGTAAATGAGGAAAAACTATTTTTAATGGTATAGAAGGAAAACCTGCTCCAGCACCAATGTCGATAATAGATTGTATATTGTTCATGGGTAGATAAAATGCTGGAGCTATGGAGTCGTAGAAGTGTTTAATAAACACTTCTTCTTTTTCCACAATTCCCGTAAGGTTAATCTTCTGATTCCACTCTATTAATTGCTCATAATACACTTCAAATTGTGTAAGTTGATCATCAGAAAGCGTTAATCCTTCTTTTTCTAACAAATGTTTGAGATGTTGCCCACTGTTACTCATTATATTTTACCTTCTTCAACTTTTGCTGTATTTTCAAGATAAACAAGTAGTATGGAAATATCAGCAGGAGTAACGCCAGAAATTCTTGATGCTTGACCGATAGACAACGGTCTGATTTCTGCTAGTTTTTGTCTCGCTTCCATAGCAAGACCATGAATACTGCTGTAATCCAAGTTGTCAGATAAACGTTTTCTTTCCATTTTACTCAATTTATCCACGTGCTGAAGTTGCTTATCTATATATCCTTTATATTTGATTTGAATTTCTACTTGTTCCTTCATTTCCTCATTTAATGGAAATGGTGATGGTGCAATGAGTTCTAGATCACTGTATTTTATTTGTGGTCTTCTTAATAGCGTTGCTGCTGGAATGGCATTATCTAATAAAGTCGTTTCTAACTTTTCTAGCAACGCTTGCACTTCATCCGTCGGTCTAATTTTTTCTTGTTCTAAGCGTTCTACTTCTTTTTGCACCATATCTCTTTTGTTTTCAAACTTCGCATAACGATCTTGTTGGATTAAACCTATTTCGTATCCGATATCCGTTAAGCGTAAATCAGCATTGTCATTTCTCAATAAAAGACGATATTCTGCACGTGAAGTTAACAGGCGATAAGGTTCATTCGTTCCTTTTGTAACAAGATCATCGATCAGTACACCGATGTAAGCAGATGATCGATCCAAAATGATAGGCTCTTTATTTTGTACTTTCCTACCTGCGTTAATGCCTGCCATTAAGCCTTGACCTGCAGCCTCTTCATAACCAGATGTGCCATTAATTTGTCCAGCTGTAAATAAATTTTCAACCCGCTTCGTTTCCAAAGAAGGGTACAATTGTGTCGGTACTATCGCGTCATATTCAATGGCGTACCCTGTCCGCATCATTTCTACTTTCTCTAGTCCAGGAATAGTGCGTAACATTTTCAGCTGCACATCTTCAGGCATACTGGTGGACAGGCCTTGAACGTAATATTCAGAGGTGAATTCCCCTTCTGGTTCCAAAAAGATTTGATGTCTTGGTTTATCACTAAATCGAACAATTTTATCTTCTATAGATGGACAGTATCTTGGTCCCGTCCCTTTGATTTCACCAGAATACATCGGAGCACGATGTAAATTTTCGTTAATGATTTCATGCGTTTTTTCCGAAGTGTACGTCAACCAGCATGGTAGTTGCTGCTGTTTGTTCTCCCCCGTTTTTGATTCAAATGAAAAGTATCGGGGGTTCTCATCTCCCGGTTGAATTTCTGTTTGTTCAAAATCGATCGTATCTTGATGCACACGTGGAGGGGTTCCCGTCTTAAATCTTACTAAATCAAAACCGTGCTGCTGTAAACTTTCTGAAAGTTTAAGTGAAGGTTGTTGATTGTTAGGGCCACTTTCGTATTGTAGTTCGCCCATAATCACTTTTCCTCTTAAATAAGTCCCCGTCGTAAGCACGACTGTTTTACTGTAGTACGTTGCCCCACTTTTCGTAATGACGCCTTTGCACACTCCATCTTCGACAATGAGTTCTTCCACCATACCTTGATGCATTTTTAAATTTGGCTCTTTTTCTAACGTTTCTTTCATCTTATGCTGATACATAAACTTATCGGCTTGCGCACGAAGTGCATGTACTGCAGGGCCTTTACCAGTATTAAGCATGCGCATTTGGATAAATGTCTTATCAATATTTTTTCCCATCTCTCCACCAAGTGCATCTATTTCTCTTACTACATGCCCTTTCGCAGGTCCTCCGATAGAAGGGTTGCAAGGCATAAAAGCAACCATATCTAAATTTATGGTGATGAGCATCGTATTACAACCCATGCGAGCAGCAGCTAATGCAGATTCACACCCTGCATGCCCTGCACCAATAACAATTACATCATATTCTCCAGCTACATATGTCACTATGCGGTCACCTCCAACATTACTTTTACTTTCCTAAACAAAATTGGGAGAAAATCTGATCTATTAATGACTCGTGTACGGTATCACCGACAATTTCGCCAAGACTTTCCCATGCTTGTTTAATGTCTATTTGTATCATATCTATAGGAATACTTGCTTTAGAACTTTCGATTGCATCTTGTAAAGATTGAATTGCTTGCTTCAAACAATGAATGTGTCGAACATTGCTTATATATGTCATATCATTCGACTCAATATTTCCTTTTGCAAACATTTCCGTAATTCTTTCTTCGAGCTTTCGTAATCCTGTATCTTCCACCACCGACATTTTTATAATTTGTTCACGAGGAACTAGCTGCTGCAATTGTTCTAAATCGACTTTACTCTCCAGATCTATTTTATTGACGATGATAATCATTTGTCGATCTTTTAATTGTTGTAGCAACTTTATTTCATCTGTATCTAAAGGTGTGTGGTTATTCACAACAAACAACACAAGATCTGCATCTTGTAAAGCAGCTTTAGAACGCTCTACACCGATTTTTTCGACAATATCTTCTGTCTCTCTTATCCCAGCAGTGTCCAATAATTTTATCGGTATACCATTTATCGTAATGTACTCTTCTATTACGTCTCTTGTCGTACCAGGAATATCGGTCACGATAGAACGGCTTTCTTGCACTAATATATTCAATAAAGATGATTTCCCTACGTTTGGTTTCCCTACTATGGCCGTTGCAATGCCTTCTCTCAATACTTTACCTTGCTTAGCAGCATGCAGCAAAGAAGAAATCCCCTCTATACTTTGATGACAATTAGTTCGGATATAAGCGTGCGTTAGATCTTCCACATCATGTTCAGGATAATCAATATTTACCTCGATATGTGCCATCAAACTAACTAAATCATCACGAAGTAATGCAATTCGATTGGATAGCATACCATCCACTTGTTTCAAAGCTAATTGTTGTGCTTTATCCGATTTAGAGCGGATAATATCTACAATTGCTTCTGCTTGAGCCAAATCAATGCGACCGTTGAGAAACGCTCTTTTTGTAAATTCCCCTGGCTCCGCAATACGAGCACCGTAATCAAGCAGCATTTGTAGAATAGCATTAATCGATATAAACCCACCATGTGAACTTATTTCCACCACATCTTCTTTCGTAAAAGATCTGGGTGTTCTCATGATTGTGACTAGGACTTCATCTATTTTTTCACCAGACTGTGGATCGTAAATATACCCATATTGTACACTGTGTGAGGGTGCATCCGTAAGTGGCTTTTTGCTTAAAAATATTTTATCCACTATGTTTATCGCTTCTGTACCACTCACCCTAGCCACAGCTATACCTGCCTCACCCACCGCTGTAGCAATCGCAGTAATTGTATCTGTTGATGCATTCATTCTCATCACCTTCTCCCTAATAATGTAACCGAACCCCTTCATTTATATAAGAAACAACGCAATGACACATGAAGAAACATACAAAATATAAAATACGTGCTACCTTATATTCTGCATGTGAATATGTCATTTAAAATGGTTTTTTTCTTGTTTACATATCGTACATACATATTCATATATCATAAAACAGGGGTAATTCTACTCAAAAATGAGTTTAGAACACCCCTGTCAACCATTATAAGCAAGCTTCTAGTACAAATAAGCGTGACGTAATATATACATTACTTTAACGTAATAATGATACGCCTATTAGGTTCTTCACCTTTACTATATGTCCTGACGTATTTGTGGTCTTGTAATTGTGCATGAATGATCTTTCTTTCGTGAGGATTCATCGGCTCTAACATCACATCTCGTTTTTGCTTCATAACCTTATCTGCTAACCTCAATGAAAGCTTCTCGAGTGTCTTTTTTCTCCGTGCCCTAAACTCCTCCGCATCCACAACAATTTTTATATATTTGTCGGAATAACGATTTGCAATAATTTTAACTAAGTATTGCAAAGCATCTAGTGTCTGCCCTCTTTTACCTATTAAGATACCGAGTTCAGAACCAGTTAAATTAAAATACAACATTCCATCTTTTTGTATGACGTTGACTTTAACATCAAGATCCATGGCATGAATAGCATCATGTATAAACGTTTTTGCTTCTTCAATAGGATCTTTCAATTTTAATTCAACCTTGGCTTCTTTGCTTCCAATTAAGCCTAAAAAGCCTTTAGATGGTTGTTCAACTACATGAATATTGACTTTATTTTTTGTCGTCCCTAGTTGCTTTAGTCCGTTTTCAATTGCTTTTTCAATCGATTTACCTGACACAGTAATTTTCATAAGGAAATCACACCCTTATTCTTTTTCTGGTCTCCCATATATAAAATAGGTTTGTATAATCGTAAAGATGTTACTATATACCCAGTAAAGCGGAAGAGCAGATGGAAAGTTAATTGCCATAATAAAGATAACAATAGGCAATATCATAAATACCACTTGCATTGGATTGTTTTTCATCGCACTAGGTTGCATGCTCATCATGACTTTTTGTTGTAAATAGGTCGTCAATGCAGCTAAAATCGGAAGAATATAATACGGATCTGGCTCACCTAATTGCATCCATAAGAAAGTCGCTTCTCTTATTTCAACATTCCACATAATTGCATAATATAGAGCAAATAATATCGGCATTTGTATCAGAAGTGGTAAACAACCACCCATGGGATTGACCCCATGTTTTTGAAACAACTTCATCGTTTCTTCTTGCATTTTTCTCGGATCATTCTTGTATTTTTCTCTTACCTTTTGTATGTCCGGTTGTATTTTTTGCATCGCCTTTGTACTGCGTGCTTGTTTCAAATTTAATGGTAGTAGTACAAAACGAATGATGATCGTCAAAACTAAAATCGAAATGCCATAACTATTTATAAAGTTATCAGCAAACCAATCTAATGAAAAAGATATCGGATAAACAAAATATTTAAAGAAAAAACCTTGATCTTTTATCTCCTCTGTCGTTTTGGGCTCAATTTCACCGATGTCACTACATCCAGCCAAAAATACTGAAAACAACAGGATGACGGATAAAATAATTCTAAGTTTGCGAGACAAAATGATGTTCCTCCTATTCATAACAACTCGTCCAATTTTGCTAATCTAACTATATCATAGAATGCAGCACAAGAAAACGCAATCAACGTTGCTTTTTAGAAATTAAACCCGCTTTTCGTAACACGTGCTTCATGCTGCTTTCCAATTGTTTATAGTTCATATTTAATGTTGCTTTTCGTGCCAATACAATAATATCTACATTAGATATAATATCATGTTTATGATGACGAAGAATTTCTTTCATGACTCTTCGCATTCGATTACGAACGACAGCATTTCCGATTTTTTTACTCACGACTACACCGACTCGAAAATGCTCTGTTCCTTTTGAAGGTTTCGAATAAACAACAAACTGATGATTGGCCATGGATTGACCATTACGATAAATACGCTTAAACTGTTCGTTTTTGGCTAATCTATATTTCTTCTCCATAATCTACTCTCTTTTCGAACCATTATCATCACATATAGCTTACTTTCTATCATTCCCTCAACTACATGGTTCAAACTTAACGCATAGAAAAAAGACCACAAGTTGTGGCCTTTGTCTTATGCGCTTAATACTTTTCTTCCCTTACGACGACGAGATGCAAGGACTCTACGACCGTTTTTTGTGCTCATTCTTTTACGAAATCCGTGCACTTTTTTACGTTTCCTTACATTCGGTTGAAAAGTTGGCTTCATCTATGCACACCTCCTTAGAGGAAATTCATCATTTAACGAACTATATTTCCCCAAAACACCTTATAACATTAAATCATTTTCATAACAAAAAGTCAATATATTTTACCTACCTTCAGTTAGATGATTTTAAATATCCACAAATCATGAAAGTTACCTTTTTATTTTTTTCTCCACAGTGGATAACTTCAACTTCATCTCTTCTCGTTGAAATTTGATGTATAACCCCGAAATAATGTGTGGATAATTTATTTTATACACATGAACTTTGTCGCATTTTCAACATTTTATAAACAGAATGTAGAATTGTTAATAAAAAAAATACACATTGGATTAACATTGTGGATAGTTGTGTATCCATCATTGAAAATCATGTATAAGTTTGATATGATAGTGTTACTTTTGTATGTGAATAGATCATATCTTATACTGAGTTTATCCACAAGGTGTGTATAAACTTGTGAACAAATCATTTAGCCTCTTATAAATACATCTGTTGATAATATAATATTGTGGATTATTCGACATTTTCTTTTATTATTTACAGGCTACCACGCTAAGGGTAGAAGGAGTGAACAATCGTGGAAAGCCAGAACAATTCAATATGGAATGAAGTTTTGAACATTATTCAAACAAAAATCAGTAAGCCTAGTTTCGACACTTGGCTTAAATCTACAAAAGCAGTCGTTCTTACAGATAGTAAACTTATTATTAGTGCTCCCTCTGTTTTTGCCAGAGATTGGCTGGAAAGTAGATACACTACCTTGATTCAAACTACGGTGCAAGAATATTTAGGAAAACAACTTCAGCTAAAAATTATTAGTGAAGAAGAAGAAAAAAATATAGAAACTGCACCCGTTGCTAAGGCAGTTACGAAAGAAAGTAATGAAGCAACCTTTGCAAAAATGCTCAATCCGAAATATACTTTCGATACTTTTGTTATTGGTTCTGGTAATCGCTTCGCTCATGCAGCGTCTTTAGCGGTGGCTGAAGCACCAGCCAAAGCATACAACCCATTGTTTTTATACGGTGGAGTAGGATTAGGTAAAACCCATTTAATGCATGCAATTGGGCATTATATATTGGAGCACAATCCTCAATCGAAAGTGGTGTATATTTCATCTGAAAAGTTTACGAATGAATTTATCAATGCTATTCGTGACAATCGCCCAGAAAGCTTTCGAAATAAATACCGAAATATAGACATCCTTCTTATTGATGATATTCAGTTTTTAGCTGGAAAAGAACAAACACAAGAAGAATTTTTCCATACATTCAATGCACTGCATGAAGCACGAAAACAAATTATTATCTCTAGTGACCGACCACCGAAAGAAATTCCTACATTAGAGGAAAGATTACGATCTCGATTTGAATGGGGACTCATTACAGACATTCAACCCCCTGATTTGGAAACAAGGATCGCCATCTTACGGAAAAAAGCAAAAGCTGAAAAATTAGATATTCCGAATGAAGCTATGCTGTATATTGCAAATCAAATCGATACGAACATTCGTGAACTTGAAGGTGCGTTAATTCGAGTTGTCGCTTATTCTTCTCTAATTAATGAAGATATTACTGCGCATCTTTCAGCTGAAGCTTTGAAAGACATTATTCCAGTTAATAAGCCAAGAATGATTACGATTCAAAAAATTCATGAAGAGGTAGGCGCTTACTACAGCGTTAAAATTGAAGATTTTAAAGCACGTAAAAGAACAAAAGCTGTAGCATTCCCAAGACAAGTAGCCATGTATCTTTCCAGAGAACTGACGGACTTCTCTTTACCTAAAATAGGGGAAGCATTTGGAGGGAGAGACCATACTACTGTCATCCATGCGCATGAAAAGATTTCACGAATGATAAAAGAAGATGCCGATCTCTATAAATCCATCAATCTTTTAATTAATAAAATTAAAAATCATACCTAATATATAACAAGAAAAACGATGGGATATAAGTTTACGCCTAAGTTGCAAGGTAAAAGGTGTGATTTGGAGATTTCTCTATCTTATGATCAACGGTAATACGTTGTATGCAAAAATTCATGCAACGTATTATAGAGGTATTTTATACACAAACAACTAACAAATGATCTTGTTAAAAACAATCCATGCCTATGCACAAGTTATCAACATGTGGATAGGCATCATTTCGTATGTATGCACCACATATCCACAAATTCACAGGCCCTACTATGATTACTATATAATAAATTATTATTATATGCGTCCTGTGCAGTACATAGAACCAGTTTTAAAGAAGAGGTGTTTTGAAAAATGAAATTTACTATTAATACATCAACGCTAAATCATCATATTCAACATGCAGCAAAAGCAATATCTAACAGAACAACGATACCTATTTTAACGGGAATCAAAATGGAAGCAACCAATGTAGGGATTTACTTAACTGCAAGTGATACGAACATTTCTATTCAAACTCACATTCCATTAGAAGATGAAGAACATGTTATCGCAGAAATTACAGCAACAGGAAGTGTCGTTCTACCTGCTAAATTACTAACAGAATTAATTCGAAAGTTACCTAATAAACAAGTGGAAGTGGAAGTAAAAGATAATTTTCAAACGATGATTCGATCTGGACAAACGGAAGTAGAAATCAACGGGCTTGATCCAGAAGAATATCCACTATTACCAAGTATTAATGAAAACAACACGTTGGTTATTTCCAGTGATATTTTGAAATTAATGATTAAAGAAACTATTTTCTCCGTTTCACATGATGAAAGTGCAGCTATCTTAACTGGAGTTATGTTTAGTTTAGATCATGGCAAATTAACGTTTACAGCAACAGATCGTCATCGATTAGCTTTAAAAGAAATGCATGTGGAAAGCGCAGCTGATATTACGTTCAAAAATATCGTCGTTTCAGGTAAAAATTTGAATGAGTTGTATAAAATTTTATCCGAACAAAGCGAAGCCATTCATATTATCGTATCAGATAACCAAATATTGTTTAAAATAAATAATATATTATTTTACAGTCGCATTTTAGATGGAGTGTATCCTGATACGACGAGAATCATCCCTGCTCAAAGCAAAACAGATGTCATTGTAAATAAACAAAAATTACTGCAAGCGATTGATAGAGCTAGTTTATTGTCTCGAGAACAAAACACAAACATCGTAAAAATGACAGTAGACGAAAACAATGGCATTAGTATTTCTTCCAGTTCCTCCACGTTTGGAAAAATAAATGAAGAAATCAAAATGGATGAGTTTTCTGGAGATGAAGTTAACATTTCGTTTAACTCCAAATATATGCTGGACGTTTTGAAAGTGCTAGACGCTGAGCAAGTGAAAATTAAATTTACAGGTGCGATGAGTCCTATCTTAATAACACCAGAAGATGATAACGAATGTGTGTTTCTTATCCTTCCTTATCGTACAGGCTAAATCTATGCACTATAAAATTTAAATATGCTTAAGGATGGTAAAGATGAAAGCAATTAATATTCAAGATGAGTTTGTTACACTAGGACAGATTTTGAAAATGGTGGATCTCATATCCACAGGTGGTCAAGCAAAAATGTTTTTACAAGATGTAGTGGTTAGAGTGAATGGTGAACATGATCAACGAAGAGGACGTAAGTGTTACATCGGAGATAAAGTGGAAATAGAAGGACATGATACGTATACCATTTCGAAAAATTAAGTGGTTGTATACATTACTTCTGTATCATGAAAATCTGATTTGATTAACATCCTACAGGGGGAGTAGTGTTGTTTGTAAAAGAAATCAAGCTCGCTCATTATCGAAACTACAATCAAGCACATATTGAACTAGATCCATCTATTAACCTCATTATTGGGGAGAATGCACAAGGTAAAACGAATATATTAGAGTCAATTTATGTGCTTGCTTTAACCAAATCACATCGAACACACAATGATAAAGAACTTATTCAGTGGTCGCATGAAGAAGCAAAACTGAGTGCAGAAATACAAAAAAAATATGGTCCTATTCAATTGGATTTATCCATATCACAAAAAGGGAAAAAGGCAAAAGTTAACCATTTAGAGCAAAAAAAATTAAGCACGTATATCGGGGCTCTAAACGTCGTTTTATTTGCGCCAGAAGATTTGAATATTGTAAAAGGTTCTCCTGCGATAAGAAGAAGATTTCTGAATATGGAGATAGGGCAAGTCTTTCCAACTTACGTCCATCATCTTTATCAATATCAAAAGATTTTAACCCAGCGGAATCATTGCTTAAAAAAGATACAGTCATCTTCAGATGAAGCCATGCTTGCGATATGGAATGAACAATTAGCGACAGAAGGTACTAAAATCATCTTGAAACGTCAACAATTTATAAAGACGTTAGAAAGTTGGGCCAATCAAATTCATTTCAGTATAAGCAACGGTAAAGAACAGTTACGCATTAAATATGAAACAGGGCTTCCACTCGAGGATATAAAAGATGCATCTATGTTAATGGAGCAATTTATGATAAAGTTAACACAGATGCAAAAACAAGAAATCAAAAGAGGAATGACATTAGTAGGACCTCATCGTGACGATTTACGTTTTTATATAAATGATAAAGAAGCCAACATATACGGCTCACAAGGTCAACAACGTACGGTGGCTCTATCCATTAAACTCGCGGAAATTGAATTAATTCATCAAGAAGTTGGAGAGTATCCGATACTTTTATTAGATGATGTACTATCCGAATTAGATCAATTTAGACAAAATCAGTTGATCGATACATTCAATGGGAGATTACAAACGATTGTGACGACAACTAGCGCGGACAGTATTGATACGAATAAGCTAAAAGCCTCTACTTTTGAAATTCATGACGGCAACGTTCATTAACATATGATCATTTTTAATACTATTTTTTTTACGTTAGTGAGATGTTTTATATTTTTAAGTCTATGCTTGCTGTAAAAAATTTGTTCTTCTATACGTAACGTTATAGTTTGCAATCATTTTCATTTTATATATAGTTATAACCACATGTCTTAAGAAAGTAAGGAGAAAAATAGTGCATATTCATATTGGTGGAGATAGAGTAATATATACAAACGAGCTTATCGCTATTTTAGACAGCTCCGTTGTTCCGTATATTCAAGAGAAAGATAATCATACTTCCCAAACCTCAAGTGATAACAAATCCAATATTGTTTATATTACGAAAGAAAATCCCAAATCAATCGTAATAACGGTGAAAGAAATATACTATTCACCCATTTCTTCCTCTACTTTAAAAAAGAGACTATACCTTTAATTATTTACCCTTGTATCTATGGATACGTGTTATACATTGAAAACGTATGAAAGCAAGTATTTACTCACAAAGAAGAAAGTTAAATTAGAAGTAGGTGACGATTAACTCATGACACTTAACCAGCATACGTATGACGAAAATCAAATTCAAGTTCTTGAAGGGTTAGAAGCTGTTCGTAAAAGACCAGGCATGTACATTGGATCTACAAGTGTAAAAGGTCTTCACCATCTCGTATGGGAAGTTGTAGATAACAGCATCGATGAAGCACTTGCAGGTTATTGTAATAAAATAACCGTTATCGTTCATGAAAATAACAGTATTACCGTCGAAGATAATGGTCGCGGTATTCCTGTTGGTGAACATGCAAAAATGAAAAAGCCTGCACTAGAAGTCGTAATGACCGTTCTTCATGCTGGAGGTAAATTTGGTGGCGAAGGATACAAAGTATCTGGAGGACTTCATGGTGTAGGTGTGTCCGTTGTAAACGCTTTGTCATCCAAAGTAATAGTAAAAGTAAAAAGAGACGGCAACATTTATCAACAAGAATATCGTCGAGGAGTTCCAGAATACGATTTGAAAATTGTTGGGGAAACGGAAGAGACCGGTACGATCACTACTTTTCAGCCAGACCCTGAAGTATTCACGGATACGATCGTCTATGAATATGAAACATTACAAACAAGAATACGGGAATTAGCTTTTTTGAATAAAGGCATAGAAATTGTGTTAATCGATGAACGATCAGATAAAAGTGATACGTTTAAATATGATGGTGGAATCGTTTCATTCGTAGAATATTTAAATCGTTCTAAAGAACCCATTCACCCAGCACCGATCTACATTGAAGGTGAAAAGGAACATATTCAATTTGAGATTGCTTTGCAATATAACACTAGCTATAGCGAGCACATATACTCCTTTGCGAACAACATTAATACGCATGAAGGTGGGACGCATGAATCTGGATTTAAAAGTGCGTTAACGAGAGTCATTAATGACTATGCTCGTAAAAACAATTTAGTTAAAGATAATCATTCTAATTTCACTGGAGATGATGTTCGAGAAGGTCTAACTACCATCATTTCCGTTAAAATACCTGAACCACAATTCGAAGGACAGACCAAAACGAAATTAGGGAACAGTGAAGTTCGTGGTATAGTAGAATCTAGTTTTGCAGAAAAACTGCATGAATTTTTGAATGAGAACCCTGCGATTTCAAAAAAATTGATCGAAAAATCATTGCAAGCAGCGAGAGCAAGAGAAGCAGCTAAAAAAGCAAGAGAGCTCACAAGAAGGAAGAACGCATTAGAAGTAAGTTCACTTCCTGGTAAGCTTGCGGATTGCTCATCAAAAGATGCTTCCATTAGCGAATTGTATATCGTCGAGGGAGATTCTGCGGGCGGTTCCGCAAAACAAGGTAGAGATAGACACTATCAAGCCATCTTACCTTTACGCGGAAAAATTCTTAACGTAGAGAAAGCACGCTTAGATCGGATCTTATCCTCTACGGAAATTAGAGCGATCATCACCGCACTAGGAACAGGTATTGGAGAAGATTTCGATATCGAAAAAGCAAGATACCATAAAATTATTATTATGACCGATGCTGATGTGGATGGAGCGCATATACGAACGCTACTACTCACATTTTTGTATCGTTACATGAGAGAAATTTTAGAAGCAGGTTACATCTATATTGCTCAACCTCCACTTTTCAAAATTGAAAAAAATAAAGTGATTCGTTACGCCTATAACGAAAGTCAAAAGAACGAAATTTTTGACGAGCTTGGAAATGAAGGCAAAATCAATGTGCAGCGTTACAAAGGACTTGGTGAAATGAATGCCGAGCAATTGTGGGAGACGACGATGGATCCTGAAAGCCGCACACTACTTCAAGTAGAAATTGAAGATGCTATGAAAGCAGATGCGATATTCGATACGTTGATGGGTGATAACGTGGAACCAAGACGTGAATTTATTCAAGAACATGCTAAATTCGTCGAAAATTTGGATGTTTAATTAGTATAATGTAAGGAGGATTAGCATGGCGGATCAACCACAATCTAAAGTGAAAAATAGAGACATAAGTGAAGAGATGAGAAGTTCATTTATGGACTATGCGATGAGCATTATCGTAAGTCGTGCATTGCCAGACGTAAGAGATGGCCTAAAACCTGTTCATCGAAGAATTTTATTTGCAATGTCTGAACTAGGAATGTCTCCAGATAAACCATATAAAAAATCGGCAAGAATTGTAGGAGAAGTTATCGGTAAATACCATCCACATGGCGATCAAGCTGTTTATGAAACGATGGTTAGAATGGCGCAAGATTTTTCATTACGTTATATGCTCATTGATGGTCATGGTAACTTCGGTTCTATTGACGGTGATGCTGCAGCTGCAATGCGTTATACCGAGGCGAAATTATCTAAAATCTCTATGGAGATGTTAAGAGACATACAAAAAGATACGATTGATTTTACAGAAAATTATGATGGTGAAGAGAAGGAGCCAACGGTATTACCTGCAAGGTTCCCTAACCTTTTAGTAAATGGGGTTTCTGGTATCGCTGTAGGTATGGCCACCAACATTCCACCGCACAATTTAAACGAAGTCATCGATGGAACATTGGCTTTAATCCAAAATCCAGACATTACTCCTGTAGAGTTGATGCAATATATTAAAGGTCCAGACTTTCCTACCGGTGCCTACTTGTTAGGAAACTCAGGAATAAGACAAGCCTATACGACAGGTAAAGGTTCTGTCATTATGAGAGCAAAAACAGAAATAGAAGAAGTAAACAATAAATCTAGAATTATCGTGACAGAAATACCGTATCAAGTCATCAAAGCTAGGTTAATTGAAAAAATCGCAGAGTTAGTGCGTGATAAAAAAATTGACGGCATTACAGACTTACGTGATGAATCCGATCGTAACGGAATGCGCATCGTCATCGAGCTAAGACGAGATGTAAATGCTAACGTTGTGCTCAATAACTTATATAAGCAAACGGCATTACAAACTTCTTTCGGTATTAACATGCTTGCTATCGTAAATAACGAACCGAAAGTATTAAATATTAAAGATATCTTATATCATTATTTGCAACATCAACTTGAAGTTATTAGACGCAGAACGCAATATGATCTGAATAAAGCAGAAGCAAGAGCTCATATTTTAGAAGGATTAAGAATTGCGCTCGATAATTTGGATGAAGTCATTAAGTTGATTCGTGCTTCCAGTACGACGGAGATTGCAAGAAATGGGTTAATAGAACAATTCCAGTTATCTGTGGAGCAAGCACAGGCAATCTTGGATATGCGTTTGCAGCGTTTAACGGGACTCGAAAGAGAAAAGATCGAAAATGAATACAATGAATTGCTAGTAAAAATAGCAGATTTCAAAGATATTTTAAGTAATGAACATCGAGTGTTGGATATTATCAGCACGGAGATGAACGAAATAAAAGAAAAATTTGGTGATGAGAGAAGAACCGAAATCACAATGTTTGGTGATAATATTTTGGATGAAGATCTCATACCACAAGAAGACGTTGTTGTTACTTTATCTCATTCTGGCTATATCAAAAGACTTCCTGTGTCCACTTATCGTAGTCAAAAGAGAGGTGGAAAAGGCGTCATCGGGATGGATACGAAAACAGATGACTTCGTAGAACATCTATTTATATCGAATACGCACCATTATTTGTTGTTCTTCACCAATAAAGGAAAGTGCTATCGATTAAAAGCTTATGAGATCCCTGAATTAGGTCGAACCGCAAGAGGGACACCGATCATTAATTTGTTGCAAATTGAGCAAGGAGAATCGATAAGTGCTATCATACCTGTTGAGTCATTCGATGAACCTGATCTAAATTTATTTTTTGCTACAAAAGACGGTATCGTGAAGAAGACAGCACTAAAAGACTTCTCTAATATTAGAAAAGCAGGATTAATTTCTTTAACGTTGAAAGAAAATGATGAGTTAATCAGCGTTAAATTAACAAATGGAGAAAAAGACATCATTATTGGAACAAGCGATGGAATGTCCATACGTTTCCCTGAGAGTATGGTTAGACAAATGGGAAGAACAGCAGCAGGTGTCAAAGGTATTACGTTAAGTGGTGATGATACTGTAATTGCGATGGACATTATTGTTGATGATCTAGATATCCTTATTGTTACATCTAAAGGTTATGGTAAAAGAACCCCAGTAGATGAGTATCGTACACAATCCAGAGGCGGTAAAGGTGTACGTACCATCAATGTTACAGATAAGAATGGTAAGGTAGCCGGATTGAAAGTTGTACAATCTGACGAGGACTTGATGATTGTAACAACATTAGGTAGTGTCATAAGGACGGATATGAATGATATATCTCGAATGGGTAGATACACGCAAGGGGTTAAACTTATTCATATTCGCGAAGATGATGAAGTTTCTACTGTAGCACAAGCTAAGAAAGAAGAAGTAAATGAAGAAGATCTAATAGAAGAAGACAATGCAACAACAGATAACAATCAAGATGATAATGAATAGTAGATAATATAACGCTGAGTTTTCAAACAAGCTCAGCGTTATTTTTATGTATGAGTTAAGGGATTTTCGGTCCAGTATATGGTTGTTACTCAATTAAAACAATTTAATGCAAAAAAATATAAAAATAGTATTGCAAAGCAGTTGCAAGGTGTGTTATATTAGTACTCGCCGCTTCAAACGGGCGGCAAACAAGCAACACCAAGCAAGATGAAACAACACGGAAACAACACAAGCTCTGCTTCATATCTATAAAGAGTGAGACGGAAAATAACTTGTCGAAATGTTGAAAAAAACACTTGCAAAGCAAAACACGATATGATATATTGATTAGGCCGCTGTTGAGGCGGGCAACACAATCAAGCAAATAGCAACACACAACATTTGCACTTTGAAAACTGAATCGCAAGCGAGTCCAACAAGATTCTTCTTATGAAGAAT
>NZ_QXJP01000012.1 GCF_004115085.1 Longirhabdus pacifica
CCACTCTCATAAAGTTTTACCATCTGTTGTTTAAATTCAGGTGTAAATGTTCTTCTTGTTCTTTTGGTCATTGTAGAACTCGCTCCTCTAATATATTAATTCTAGTCTACTTGACCTTAATTTTTCTGTCTAGCTAAGTGTAGCCGATCCAGAGTGTTTAAGAAGAGGATTGAGGTCGGATACGCTATTAAACTTCTCTAGAAGTAGATAACAAATGATGGGATACGATGTCGCTATTACAAAATAGCGGAACATCCGTAAACCGTATGTTGAAATGTACCAATGTATCATTTGCTTAGTAAACTTGTCAGACTTGGTAAGAGACATAGATTTTAAAAAATGAACGTCGCTCCAAGGAGGGTAAAGCATGCATGTTGAAGTCATTCCAACGATAACAGAAGCAAAATCCGATCAATTTCACAATAAAACAGCGATCGTCATCGACGTATTGCACACTACGAGCACGATTACTACTGCGCTTGAACATCAATGTTCGGAAATTATACCAGTAGAAACGGTATCACAGGCACTAAAATTACAAAAACATAAAACCACCTTGCTTTGCGGTGAGCGATACGGAAAAAAAGTAACCCATTTTGATTTAGGCAATTCACCACTTGAATATGAAGAAGACGTTGTGAAAAATAAAAAAATTGTCATTACAACGACAAACGGAACACGAGCGATACAAAAATCGTTAAAAGCAACTCACATATTAGCAGGTTCTTTTCTGAACGGTAGAGCCTGTGCTCAAGCAGCAAAACAGTTGAAAAGGGATATTATCATGGTCTGTGCTGGAACCCAAGATGAATTTTCTATCGAAGATGGCTTATGCGCCGGTTTCTTGATTAGTGAGTTGGAGCATTGTTTTCAAGATCACATTCATTTAAACGATTTTGCTTTAGCTATGAAAGCTGCCTATCAACAAGAAAAAAATAACTTGCTAGAATTTCTACTAGAAAGTAAAAACGGCAGTAAAGTGCAACGAGAAGAAAAAGTCGAAGAATTAAAGATGTTGACAAGACATAATTGCTATAACACGGTTCCATATGTAACAGATGATCGAATGGTAAAATTTCCGTTCTAATCCTTGTCCTATATCATACAATACGTATATAAAACGTATATGTGGAGAAGGAGAATCATGTTGAACGGAGAACTTATACTCGTCATTTTGATTGTCATTGGATTATTGGGTCGATCACCTATTATAACCACTGCTGCTTGTATTTTATTGATTATCAAACTCATACAACTGGAGCGATTTCTTCCTTCCTTAGAAAGAAGAGGACTGGAGTTTGGCTTATTGCTTTTAACGATAAGTGTACTCGTTCCGTTTGCAAGTGAAAAAATTACATGGAAAGATATTACGATGGTATTACAATCCAAAGTAGGTTATTTAGCACTGCTTGGAGGAGCTATTGCCACTTATATGAATAGCAAAGGGTTAGAATCGTTAAAAATGGACCCACAAATGATTGTGGGTCTAGTTATCGGTTCTATTTTTGGCATTATATTTTTAAAAGGCATTCCTGTTGGTCCTCTAATGGCAGCAGGGATTACAGCTGTGTTCATCAAAATATTTGACTTCATATTGAAGTAATGAGCTCGTGATGACTGTAATTCTAACTATTCCCCCATTTTATCTACGAACTTTGGGTCCACCCACAACCGCTTGTTGATTCGTATCTAAGCCGTACGCCGTATGTAAGGCAAGAATAACTTCCGTCAGGCTGTCTTGTGCAATGATACAAGAAGTTTTGATTTCTGAAGTACTAACCATCTTAATCGTTACGCCCTGTTTTGATATGACATCAAACATTTTGGAAGCAACACCCGCATGACTGACCATACCAGCACCTACGATGGATACTTTCACTAAGTTCGTTTCCGATATCACTTCATCAAAATTTGCACAATCCCGACAAGATTTTATGGTATCTGTGGCTGCTTCCACATCATCCAGAGAAACAGTAAAGGAAAAATCTGCTTTACCATCTTTCGTTCCCCCTTGTACGATAACATCTACGTTAATATGTCTATCCGCAAGGGCGTTGAAAAAGACAGCCAGCACACCAGGTGTATCTTCCACTCCCATAATGCTGATTCTAGCTACATGTTTATCGTAAGCTATTCCACTAACAATAGCACCTTGTTCCATTCCAGACTCCTCCTTTACTATAGTACCTTCATGATGATTAAAACTGGATCTAACAATTAGTGGCACACGATAGTGTTTAGCATATTCCACTGCTCTTGGATGTAATACTGCTGCTCCTAAGTTAGCGAGCTCCAACATCTCATCATAAGAAATTTCGTCAAGTTTTTTTGCACAAGGAACGATACGTGGATCAGTAGAATAAATGCCATCCACATCACTATAAATTTCGCAATAGTCTGCTTCAATAGCTGCGGCAACGGCTACTGCTGTAGTATCCGAACCACCTCGACCTAATGTTGTAATTTCTCCGTTCTCAGAAACACCCTGAAAACCAGCTACAACTACTACTTTGTCTTGATCTAATGCAGTGTAAATTACATTAGGCTGTATATCTGTTATTTTTGCTCTACCATGACAACCATCCGTCATCATGCCGATTTGCCAACCAGTATAAGAAACTGCTGGCTGCATTTTTTCTTGCAAAGCCATCGATAAAAGTGATACGGATATTTGTTCTCCTGTAGTGAGAAGCATATCCATCTCACGTGACGGAGGTGAGTCCGTTATTTGTTTTGATAAATCTAATAATTCATCTGTCGTGTCTCCCATAGCAGAAACGACAACAACAACTTCGTTGCCTTCCTTCTTTTTTTCCATAATTCTTTCAGCAACAATTTGGATTCTCTCAGCACTTCCAACTGAGCTGCCACCAAACTTCATGACTAAACGAGCCAACGATGTCCACTCCCTTTATATGTGAAACATTTTTATATGTTACAGTATTATAGCACAGAAGTATTAAACATTCATGAAAAAAATTAATCTTTTATGGCTTTAATAATGCTAAAGATAAGCCCGACCATAACCCATAAAAAATAGTAACCACTCATGGATAAACTTAAGTTAAACCATTCGGCAGTTCCGTCAATAATGAGATGATGAAAGTTAAATAAACTTAAAATCCAACCAAACAACAAACAATAAATAACAATCATATTTTTTCCCCTTTCTTTCATTTCATGAAAGATCATCATTTTGTTCAAACAACTTATTACCTCTATTCATAATATGAAAAAAGTGTTCATTGGAACCTTATAATGAGTACTTTTCTCTTTACTTTACTCTGCGGAATATTTCGACGAATGATGATAAAACAAACAACCTACCGTCAAAGGAGCGGTAGGTTGTTTGTGTATACGTGTATCATCTTAAAAAGTTGTTCAACTTACCATGGACACTTAAGCACGAGAAACATACTTTGCATCTGTAGTATTAATAACGAGCATTTCGCCCTCACTAATAAATAAAGGAACTTGTACATTTAGTCCTGTTTCCAATGTAGCATTTTTCGTCGCACCTTGAGCAGTGTTTCCTTTTACTCCTGGCTCTGTTTCAGTCACTTGTAATTCTACTGTATTAGGTAAACTAACACCGATTACTTCATTTTCATATGACTGTATATGTACATTCATATTGTCTTTCATGAAGTTAAGTTCCCATTCAATTTGACCAGCATCAAGTGTAATTTGATCATACGTTTCCAAGTCCATAAACACGTGCTCATCACCAGTAGCGTACAAATATTGCATAGCTTTATTTTCGATATGTGCTTTTTGAACATTTTCACCAGCACGAAATGTTTTTTCTACGATGTTTCCGTTGCGAATATTTTTTAATTTTGATCGAACGAATGCTGCCCCTTTTCCTGGCTTAACATGTTGAAACTCAACGACCGAGAAAATATCTCCATCTACTTCTATCGTAAGTCCTGTCTTAAAATCATTAACTGAAATCAAGTATAATCCCTCTTTTCATATATTTTAGTTCACTTCAATAAATGCTTTTGTTGCTCCCGTTAAGTTACGAATGCCCGTATCTGTAATGATAACGTCATCCTCAATTCTCACTCCACCGAATCCTGGCAAGTAAATGCCTGGTTCCACTGTGACTGCCATACCCGATTGAAGTAGGCGTTCCTCTACTTGATTTAGTCGTGGGTTTTCGTGTACTTCGATTCCTAGTGCATGGCCTGTTCCATGGCCAAAGTAATCTCCATAACCATATTTCGTAATAACATCTCTAGCGAGAGCGTCGCCTTCTTTTCCTGTTAAGCCTGCTTTTAAATGTTGTAATGCATTCTCTTGCGCTTCTAAGACGATATCATAAATTTCACGATGTTTTTCTGTTGCTGTGCCAAGCACAACAGTACGAGTAATATCAGAGCAATATCCTTTATAACATGCGCCAAAATCCATTTTAACAAACTCATTCATTTGTAAAATACGATCACTTGCAATACCGTGTGGTAAAGCAGAACGTTCACCAGAGGCTATTATAATTTCAAAAGGAGATCCGACAGATCCTTTTTCTTTCATAAACGTTTCTAGCTCTAAGGATATTTGACGTTCACTCACTCCAGGACGCAGTCTGGTCAATATAAACTCAAACCCAGCATCCGTAATAAGCGCTGCCTCTTTCATAATATTTATTTCATTTTCATCTTTAATAAAGCGAAGTTCATTCACAATAGCATCACCAGGAATCAGTTTTACACTTTCTCCTAGGGATTGTTTATATGAATCATATTGGCTATATGTGACAGTGTCTTTCTCAAATACAAGGGAGGTGATATTTTGTTTGTCCAACTGTTCCTTCACATCTGCCATAATATGATGACCATGCTCTTTGATTTCCATATGTTTTACTTGCTCAGCAGCTTGCGTCATATAGCGGAAATCTGTGAAAAATACAGCAGAATCTTTCGTCACAAGAACATATCCTGATGAACCTGTAAATCCAGAAATATACGTACGATTATAACCGTTCGTAATGAAATATGCATCATACTGATGTTGTTCCATAGCACGTCTCAGTCTTGCTAATCTTGCTTCTTCCATCTTTATCACCCTTCATTCAAATTTTCTACTAAAGCCCTTAATCCTATAGTGTAACTGTTCGCACCAAATCCCGCGATTTGACCGATAGCCACCGCAGCGATAACGGAATGATGGCGAAACGATTCTCTTTTATGTATATTAGAAAGATGAATTTCAATGGTCGGGATCTGAACCGCACTGATCGCATCTCTAATAGCATAACTATAATGCGTAAATGCTCCGGGATTAATAAGAATTCCATTCACCTTGCCATAAGCTTGTTGAATTTGATCGATGATTTCACCCTCATGATTGCTCTGGAAAAAGGTAAGACCACATTGAAGTTCATCTGCAAGTTTCTCCAGCTTTTGTTCAATCATTTCTAATGATAACGCACCATACACATCAGGCTCTCTAATTCCAAGCATGTTCAAATTCGGACCATTTAACACTAAAATGTTTTGCTCCATATTATCCTCCAAAAACATTTCAACTATAACACGACATCTAACTATGCACTAGCATTTTATCATAATCACTTCATTTTGTTAACCTTTCGACAATGAAAGTCGTTAAATCACTATGCATAGACGTAACTTTATGAAGCTATGTAGCATTAAATACCGAATTACAGTACAATATGAATAAGTTATTTTCTTTTTTACCACGTAAATGTAGATCATAAGGGGAAGGTGTTTTGGTTGTCACAAGATAATAAAGTTGGCGTATATGGTGGACTAGCTGTCATGGAAGGTGTCATGTTTGCAGGACAAACTACTAATGTTACTGCCGTCCGCCGTAAAAGTAATCAAGAGATTGAATTTTTTGAAGTACCGAAGACAGAAACAAAATGGTTAACCATGTTGAAAAAAATACCTTTCATTCGTGGTATCGCAGCGTTAATTGAAGCCAGTGGAAAAGGGGCAAATCATTTAAACTTTTCCGCAGAAGTGTATGCAGAAGAAGAAGGGGAGGAAATAGAAAAACCTTCTCGCCTAACGATGATATTAGGGGTAGCGCTTGTTGGTGTTCTTTCTTTTCTTATGGGGAAAGTTATTTTCACCCTTGTGCCTGCTGCACTAGAATATATTTTATTCGAAAGATTTTTCGACGGATTTTTTCTTCATAATATCATAGAAGGATTAATAAAAATTATAATATTATTCGGCTACCTGTATGTTATTTCGCTCACACCCCTCATTAAAAGGCTTTTCCAATATCACGGCGCTGAGCATAAGGTCATAAGTTGTTATGAAGCTGGCCTAGATTTAACAGTCAAAAACGTACAGAAATTTAGCACATTGCATTACAGGTGTGGAAGTAGTTTTATGGTTTTTACAGTGATCGTCGGTGTTTTCGTCTATGCTGCTTATCCTGTCCTGATGGGGTATGAATCTATTACATTATGGGAAAAGTTATTACAACGCTTGTTTTTATTACCGGTTGTGATTGGCGTTTCTTTTGAAGTATTACGTTTTACCAACAGCTTAAGAGAAGTTCCTGTATTGAAGTATCTTGGTTATCCAGGACTATGGCTGCAAAAATTAACAACGAAACAACCTACAGACGATCAAGTGGAAGTTTCTATTGCTTCATTTAAAAGAGTGCTTGAACTCGATGCTAGGAAATAATGTGGTGGTCATCTTGCATGATGGGAAAGAGGATGATAAATGAACTTCAAAAAAAATTGGATGTTATATGTCATTTTATTTTTAATGGCAATCGGGTTGTTACGAAGTAACTACGGGTTACTGGTTGGTATGGTTGTCATTGTGTTCATTCTATATAAGTTGCCGCCAAACAAATGGAAAATGATGTATTATCGTTACACATTAAAGCGAATGGAACGAATTCGCAAGAAGAAAAAATCAAAATTCAAGGTCATCGATGGCCATAAAAAAGAAGAAAACGATGTACCAAAATATCATTAAAAGTAAAGGACAATCCTATGATTGTCCTTTTTTATTTCTGCAATGAAAACATGCTATTTGTTCATTTTTCTGAACAATAGTCTGTTAGTTCTTTAATGTAATTCGCATGGGAAAAATGTTTGAAGAAACTTTTTCCTGCACGATAGCCTGATTGATAGAGTTGTAAACTTTTTTCTTTTGTGATGTCAAACTGCGTTGTTTTCACACCTAATGTGGGTATTTTTATCGTTCGAAAACGATTATATTTTTCAATATGCTTTTCATCTTGTGCTTCCATCATTGTGCTAATCATCGCCTGGAACATCGTAAGTGGACCGTTAATATTGTATGAGGAGTGATTGTTTTTTCCTACAAGTTGGAATCCGATTGTTGGTCTTATTTTGTTTAATTTACTACAATCTTCGTCAAATAAATGAAGCGGAAAATTACTTAAAATAGCGCCATCCACAATATAACAATAAGGAGGACATTTTTCTTTTTTCACTATTTTTGCAGGTCTTCGCAAAAGAACCGCATCGAAAAAAAAGGGTAAACTTGTACTCATTCTAACTGCCTTGGCCACTTCAAATTTATCAGGATTGATATTGAAGTATGCTATATCATCAGGTAACACTAACATTTTGCCTCTAGTGATATCCGAAGCAATAATCCTTAGTTTATTTTTTCCTAAATCGCCAAACGTTCGTAATCCTTTTTTGGCAAGTTTCTCTCGAATCCAGTCTTCTAAATTATCCCCGCGGTACATTCCTTTCTTTAGAAACACTCGTAAAGCAGGACCGATGCCATAAAAATAATGAGGAATTGTTTTTTTCAGAAAAGATTGAAAAGGAGATTCCAATATAAATTCTTTCATTTCGTCAGCCTTATACCCCGCCGATAAAAAAGAAGCAACGATGGCTCCTGAAGAAGTACCTGCAGTCTGATGATAGGTCACACCTTGTTCTTCAGCGGCCTTTATTGCACCTACTAATGCGATCGCCTTTACTCCACCACCTTCGAATACTGCATTTATTCGCATTTTTCATCCTCCTCTCAAGCTACATACAACATTATATGGCGCTTATAAAAAGAGGTGTGTAGCAATGCACAGTACTTGTACGAAAAGGGGCTACGCTAATCTATTCTTCCATTTCTAGTTGAGATCTAATTTGCTTTAATTCGTCCAATTTCTCTTCCTGACCTTTAAAATATTTCACCAAAGCTTCAATACACATGATGGAATCCCAACTAAGATGGTGTTCTATACCTTCCACGTCTGTATATATATTTTCATGATTGACACCAATGATAGACAAAAAGTCTTCCAATAATTTATGACGAGCTAGTAATTTCTCCCCCATCTTGTTTCCTTTAGGAGTCAAAATTAAACCTCGGTATTTTTCATATATAAGATAGTTATCTTTATCTAATTTTTGTATCATCTTTGTAACAGATGAGGGATGAACTTCTAATCCTTCCGCAATATCGGAAACTCTGGCGTACCCTTTTTCACGAATTAACTTATAAATTCTCTCTAAATAATCTTCCATACTTGGTGTAGCCATTATTATATCCCCCTAATGCGTATTCCTCATAGTGATAATTAAAGTTCTAGTTTTTTTATAATAGTAAAATCTATTTTAAGACGTTGCAAATTTTACATTCCAACAACGCCGTTATGTACATTGTTAAATGTATGGGTAGTTGTCCCTTTTAGTATCTTACACTTAGTTGCTTTCCTATTGCAAGTTGATTAACAACGATTTCCTTGTTTATTTGTCATCCTTTTATATCATCCTAATAGCTAAGATACAGAGAAGGAGTAAGTCAAAAAATGCATACACCTGTTATGGAACGTCAGAAAACCGAGAAAAAAAGAAGACAGACAAAGCCGTTTTTACCTGACTTAGTTTACTTTGAACCAAAGTCGTTAGAATATCCAAAAGGAAATAAGATCTATGAGTGGGCAGAAAAAAACAACATTCCAATTAGAATGACCTCATCCCACAATCGAATCACAGATTTACCAGGCAACTCCGAATTAGAGAAATACAAAACCGCAAAAAGAACACTCGTGGTAGGTATTCGCAAAACGTTAAAATTTGACCAGTCAAAACCTTCAGCTGAGTATGCCTTACCCATTTCTACTGGATGCATGGGACATTGCCATTATTGTTATTTACAAACGACATTAGGAAGTAAACCTTATGTCAGGGTATATGTAAATACGGAAGACATTTTGAAGGCAACAAAGCAATATATTGTAGAGCGTGAACCAGAAATTACAAGATTTGAAGCTGCTTGTACTTCCGATCCTGTAGGCATTGAACATATTACGGGATCTTTGGAAGAGCTTATCAACTTCATGGCTAAGGAACCGCTAGGGCGCTTAAGATTTGTCACCAAGTTTCATCATGTCGACCCACTTCTTCCATTGGAACATAATGGACATACACGTATCCGATTTAGTGTAAATGCAGACTATGTCATCAAAAATTTTGAACCTGCAACATCTGCTTTCGCTGAAAGAATAGAAGCAGCAGGTAAAGTTGCTAAAGCGAATTATCCACTTGGTTTTATTATTGCGCCTATCATATGGTATGAAGGATGGGAAGAAGGTTATCGCAATTTGTTTGAGCAATTAGCAAAGCAAGTAAAAGTAAGTGAAGTCAATGACTTGACCTTTGAACTCATACAACATCGATTTACGAAAACAGCCAAAAATATCATTGAACAACGTTACCCTAAAACAAAGCTGGAAATGGACGAAAGCAAACGAAAGTATAAGTGGGGCAAATGGGGTCATGGCAAATACGTATATGAAGATGAGAAAGCTACTGCATTACGTGTATTTATTACAGAAAGAATATTTGAATACTTCCCTGAATCCCGTATAGAATATTTCACTTAAAATACTTCACTAAAAAAGAGGGCTGCATTTACTTGGCCCTCTAAAATAACATCCATTCTGGAGTAATAGATTGTAGAAAAATGGTCAGTTTCGTCAATTGACCGCTGTATAAAAGTACGCCAAATACAATCATGAAAACCCCGCCAACTTTCATCACTTTATCAGAGTACCGCAATATCCATTTTGTCGAACCGATAAAAAAAGCAAGCCCGATAAAAGGAAGCGAAAATCCTAGTGAATAAGAAAGCATTAAATAAAACCAATTTCCAGGATCTGTAGAAGCAAGGGCAATGATGCCGGAGAGAATGGGTCCTATACAGGGGGACCAACCCGCTGCAAAACCAATGCCAACAGCAAACGTCCCAAAATAACCAGCTGGTTTCTTAATGTTTAACTTCATTTCTCTCATTAACATTTTTGGCTTCAATACACCAAGCAGAATAAGTCCCATGACAATCATTAAAATAGCTGCAAGCTGACTTATGAGTGTGCTGTATTGTTTGAAAAAACCACCTACAATACCTGCTGCTGCACCTAATGTGAAAAAGACAACGCAAAGACCAGCAACAAAAAACAACGTATGTACCATCGTCTTTACTCGCATTTCTTTTGTCTGCTTTGTTTTTAAATCATTTACAGAAATACCTGTAATGTAGGATATATAAGAAGGAAACAACGGCAACGTACAAGGAGAAATAAATGAAATAACTCCAGCCCAAAAGGCAACCCAAATATTGAGATCCATATATGAAAACACCACCTACATACCGCTTGTAATACGTTCGTTGTATTACGTTCGTGCTTTTTTAAATCCTATCATGATACTGAGTAGAATTCCTATTAATAGTAACACAATTGTCCCATTAGGAGCTAAATTCCACTCCCAACTTATTAACAATCCTGTGACTATTGCAAACTCCGATATGATAACCGTCCAAAATAATGTCGTTTTAAACCCTTTTCGCAGCGCAATACCTGCTGCTGCTGGAATCGTAATTAATGCAGAAACAAGTAAAGCTCCCACCACTTTGATAGCAGCACTCACAACAAATGCCGTTAATATCGTATTCACAAAGTTAATAGCACGTACAGGAAGCCCGCCTACTGCTGCTGCATCTTCATCAAAAGTAATGAGGAATAGCTCTTTATAAAATAAAAATACAAATAATACGATGATGACGGAGAATGCTAATATAATCCAAATTTCTTGCATGCTAACGGTGAAAATACTTCCGAATAAATAAGTTTGTACATTGATATTGTAACCTTTACCTAACGTAAACAAGATGGAAGCTACAGCTATTCCACCCGACATAATTATAGCTATCGATAATTCTGCATACGATTGATAATATTTTCGGAACATCTCAATTGCAAATGCAGCAAAAATAGCAAATAAAAAGCCTAAGCCTAGCGGATATATATCGATAAGCAAACCTAATGCAACCCCTGCTATGGAAACATGGGCAATCGTATCACCAAGTAAGGATAGTCGTCGTAGTACTACAAATAAACCTATAAGCGGTGAAATTAAGCCGATAAGCACACCCGCAATAATTGCTCGCTGTAAAATTTCGTACTGAAATAAATCCATCGTTTTTGCTCCTGTAAACATAATAAAATAAGTTAGTTTTTGTATATCATCATATGATATGTCTCGGTAAACATATGAAAGTTAATTATACCATCTTCAAACTACGTTAGCGTAGTAAAGATGGTATATTGTATTTTACTTATATAGTTTTGTTATATATGCATGACATTTATGACGTTATCCCATGTGCGAGTGTAATTTCATCACAATGTATTTCATGTGAATGCTTCACAAAGAAAAGAATTTGATCATGCACGAGTTGAGGCTTACTCCCTAAGTAACTGTGCATCGCTTCGATATCATGTGAAACCATAATAAAAGTCATATCGTGATGTTGATGCATATGTTGTATCAATTGAAAGAACTTTCTTTGTGTATCTTCGTCTATTCCCACCGTTGGTTCATCTAAAATGAGAAGCTTTGGCTTATTAATCATCGCTCTTGCCAAAAACACACGCTGCTGTTGTCCTCCGGAAAGCTGTCCAATTTTACGATCTGCTAAATGCTCAATGGAGAAAGATTCCATCGCATCTTGTGCAACTTCTAAATCTTGTTTGTGAATACGACGCAGTATCTTTTTTCTACTATATAACCCTGAGAGAACCACTTCTTTAACTGTAGCTGGAAACAAGGGGTTCAAAGCATTTTTTTGTGGCACGTAACCTATTTTTTCCCGCTCTTTAAACTGGGCACTATTTTTACCAAATAGCTCTACCCTACCTGTTTTAGGTTGTATTAAACCAACAATCATTTTCAGCAATGTTGATTTGCCAGCGCCATTAGAACCAATGACACCAACAAAGTCACGTTCCTTTATTGTGAAATTCAAATGCTGAATAACCTGATGATTGCCATAGCTAAAACAGACATCTTCCAAATTCACAATATCTTGATGACAAGGTTGTTCCATGCTTGCTCCCTCATTTCTTCTCAGTTTACTGCTTATTGTAGTACTTGTTCTAATACATTAACATTGTCCCTCATTAGAGATAAAAAGTCATCACCATTTTGTTGTTGTTCTTCCGTTAAACCTTCTAAAGGATTTAGTGCCATCACTTCTAAGTTTAAATCCTCCGCTATAGTTTCTGCAAGTTCTGGGCTTGTTAAATCTTCAAATAAAATATATTTAATATTGTTAGCTTGAATGAACTCCTGTATTTCTATCAATTGTTGTGATGTTGGTTCTTGTTCTGGTGACAATCCCATAATACTTTGTTGCACTAATCCGTAGTCTCTTGCAATATAGGAATAAGCTTGATGTGACACGACAAACTCTTTCCTATTTGCTTGTTGTACCATACTTTCAAAAGCTTGATCAATCTCTTCCAACTCCGCACTCAATTCACTAAAGTTTGCCTCATAATCATCTTTATGATCAGGATCAATTTCTATTAGTGCTAATTTGATTTGATCTGCTAACTCGATCGCTTGTTTTGGACTAGTCCATACGTGAGGATCTATATCACTATGACTATGATTGTGTCCTGATGCTTCATCTTCGTGATGCTCTTCTTCTTCTTGGTGTTCTGATGCTTCATCTTCATGATGCTCTTCGCCTTCATGGTCGTCATCTAAATGAATCAGGTCCAAACCGTTTGATGTTTCCACCACATGCACATCAGAATCTGATTCAATTCCGCTTAAAATGTCTGGTACCCATCCTTCAAATCCGGCACCTAAATATAAAAAAGCATCTGCTTTAATAATATTTTTTATATCTTGACTTTTGGGACTCCAATCGTGAGGATCTACTCCTGTTGCCACTAACTGCTCTACGTTTACATGCTCCCCGCCGATTTCTGATACTAGATAATATAAAGGATAAAAACTTGTGACCACTTGCAACTGGTCACCTTGTTGACTTTGACTCTCCTCACTATCATTCCCACAACCTGTAATCAATGTTGTACTTAAAATGGCAATAAAAACAAGACACATTATGTATCGTAATTTCACCATTATTCCCCCTAACGTATATTGTTCTAAATCGTAATAGATAAGTTGAATGAACTTGTTCAACCAACTTATTACCTCTATTCATAAGATGGAGAAATCTCTGTATTAACCTTTACGCCTGGCTACTGAGGCGTAAACTTAGTTCTCATTATTT
>NZ_QXJP01000013.1 GCF_004115085.1 Longirhabdus pacifica
ATCTTATAGATAAGTTGAATGAACTTGTTCAACCAACTTATTACCTCTATTCATAAGATGGAGAAATCTCTATATTAACCTTTACGCCTGGCTACTGAGGCGTAAACTTAGTTCTCATTATTTCTTCATCTTATATGGTTTTGATTTAACAAAAATGATTATACGTAATGATTACGATTTAGTCAATACTTTTAGAGCAGAAAGCCTACTTAATTAGAAAACAGCTAACTTATCTATACATATAATTCCCTATATTCATTAGATTTAATAACATTTATCTTTTACACACATATAAATTAGTTCACGTGGACTAGCCGTCCCATAGGGACGGCACATTTATCTTGTTACGTGGTCTTTTCAATCTGAACGATGTATTTCTAAAACATTATTTCACGATAGAACCATTCGGCATATGCTGTGGCACCGTAGCAAGCGTAAGCTTATCCCCTTTGGATGCGGCAAGTATCATGCCCTGAGAAAGTTCTCCTCGTAACTTTACCGGCTTTAAGTTCGTGACACAAATTACTTTCTGACCAGTTAATTCCTCTACCGTTACATGTTGGGCAATACCTGAAACAACTTGTCGTTGTTCATTTCCCATATCCAATTGTATTTTCAGCAATTTATCTGCTTTCTTTATTTTCTCTGCTGCTATCACTTGACCCACTCTTAATTCTACTTTACTAAAGTCATCTATCGAGATCATCGGGACTTCTTCATCTGTTTGTTTTTTGGATTTGTTTTGTTGCTCTTTTTCTTGTTCTTGCTCTTCCTTTGTTTTCACTTTTGCACCCATCGATTCTACAATGTACACTATTTCTTTCTCCATCTCTAATCGAGGGAAGATCGGATCTGCTTTTGCTACTTTTGTACCTTCTGCAATGTTTCCAAGGTGTTGCATACTCTCCCAACTCGTTACGGATTCATCATGTAAGCCAAGCTGTTCCCACATTTTCTTTGGCGTTTCAGCTAAGAAAGGCTGTAACATAATAGAAATACTACGTAATGCCTCAACAAGATGAATCATAACGGATGCAAGCTCTTCCTTACTTTCCTCTTGTTTTGCAAGTTTCCATGGCTCTGTCAGATCAATATATTTATTCGCACTACTAACAAGCTTCCATATAGAAGTTAGTCCTACAGAAAATTGCATCGTTTCTAACGCATCTTCCACTTCGGATATCACTTCGTTCATAGTATGTTTCAATGACTCATCATGCACGGTAACATTGCCTTTATACGTAGGGATAACACCTTCAAAATATTTATGAATCATCGCAACCGTCCGATTTAATAAGTTCCCTAAATCATTGGCTAAGTCAAAATTGATTCTTTCCACAAAGTTTTCTGGAGTGAAACTTCCATCGGCACCAAATGGAACTTCGCGCAATAAATAGTAACGAACGCTATCTAATCCATAACGATCAATAAGCGTCACAGGATCAACCACGTTACCTTTAGATTTCGACATTTTACCACCGTTCATTAACAACCAACCGTGAGCAAAGATCTTTTTCGGTAAAGGCAAGTCCAAGGCCATAAGCAAGACAGGCCAATAGATGGTGTGAAAACGGACAATTTCTTTTCCTACTAAATGAACGTCTGCAGGCCAGAACTTGTTATATTTAGTGGCATCATCAGAACCATATCCCAATGCCGTAATATAATTAGACAATGCATCAATCCATACGTAAACGACGTGTTTAGGATCTCCTGGCACTTTTACTCCCCAATCAAACGTAGTACGGGAAACAGCTAAATCTTCTAGTCCAGGCTTAATGAAATTGTTAATCATTTCATTTTTACGTGACGTTGGTTGAATGAAATCTGGATGATCCTCATAATATTTTAACAGTCTGTCCGCATATTTACTTACCTTAAAGAAATAACTTTCTTCCTTTACTTTACCCACAGCTCTGCCGCAATCCGGGCAATTGCCATCCTCTAATTGTCTTTCTAGGAAAAAGGCTTCACAGTCTGTACAGTACCAACCTTCATAATGATCTAAATAAATATCTCCTTTTTCCAGTAAGGCAGCGAAGATTTTTTCTACAACTTGTTTATGTCTTGTTTCCGTTGTTCGTATAAAATCATCATATTGAACGTCTAGCTTTTTCCATAGCTGTTGAATACCACTTACAATGTCATCTACAAAAGCTTGAGGGGTGACGCCTTGTTCTTTCGCTTTTTTCTCAATTTTTTGACCGTGTTCGTCCGTTCCTGTTAAGTACATGACTTCATATCCACGTAGTCTCTTATACCGTGCCATCGCATCACCTGCAACCGTCGTATAGGCATGACCAATATGTAATTTTCCGCTTGGATAATATATAGGCGTCGTAATATAAAATGTTTTCTTTTCGCTACTCATTTAATGAAAGTCCTCCTATTTTAACATCATAAAATTTTACAATCATGAAATTACCATGAAAATTATCCTGAAACACAAAAAAAAGCCCTTGTCCTATGGGACGAGAGCTGATCACGTGTTACCACCCAAATTTCTCTTTATTCTCACAAACAAAGAGCTTAGTAAGTCATAGACTTCACTCGTTAACGCCAAGCATACGTTGCCTCTTACTAAACAGGTATAACCTATCAGCTCGATAGCAAATCCTCCAGGACCATCTTCCCTTTCCTCATACGATACCAGTTTTCAGCTAACCTGGCTCTCTGTAATCGCTTCGTAAAAGTACTCATCCGTTCATCGGTCACATGTATTAAACATTACATCTTATTACGTATTGTACACAAAACGTTTCTATTTTACCAGCTCGTCCTTTTTGTTGCCAGGAACATCATCTACTTCTGGTACAGGGTCTAATCCACCATCGTGGAAAGGATGACATTTACTAATACGTTTGGCAGTTAATACCAACCCCTTACCAGCACCATGTTTGTCAATGGCTTGCAGTGCATATTCGGAACACGTTGGATAAAATCGACATGTTGGCGGTTTGAGTGGTGAAAGAAACTTTCTATAGAAGTGAATTGGCATCTTCAATGTCCGCTTCATTATCATCTGATCACCCACTACTTACAATCCTTACAGTATCCAAAAACTTCGAATTTATGTTTCACAGGTTCAAAATCATGAGATAAATGCTTCACTTCTTCCATAGGACAATAATGTAGAGGAAACGTTTTTTCACATTGCAAACAAATCAAATGATGGTGATGTTCTTCGCTGCTACAGTGAAGTTTAAACTTCATACCATCTTCAAAAACAAACTGCTCTAGCACGTTCATTTCCGTTAATACACGTAAATTCCGATATACCGTATCGAAACTGAGACCACTGTATGTTTGTGATAAAAATGAATGAACTTGTTTTGCCGTTAACTGTGAAGTTGTGTTGACAAAAAGTTCTGCCAAGGTTTTACGTTGTTCTGTTATACGCAGCCCTTTTTCGGACATTACGTTAAGCACTTCTTGTACAGTCACAAATATCCCTTCTTTAAACTTTCAAGTATTTAAACCTCTTTACAATATATCATAATGATAAAACAGGATAAAGAAAATGAAAACTTTCCCTCCACATTACACTCTTACAATTTAATAGTGCAACGTTGAAACATCTATGCTTATATTTTCAATTCTGGCCAATCTAACTGTACATCTTTAAATAAACCGGAAACAAAATAATTACCGAATGTATCTCGTTTTGGAAATCCGTCTGGGTGAGCAGGAGATACTTCCATCTCTGTGTTGCATGACGAACATGTTACTGTCTTTGTACTTAAAGGTACAAACTGCTTCCCTTTATGTTTTCTTTCCATTCTACATTTTTCATTTGGGCATGCATAAAATAACTGGTAATGAGGCAATCCATTAATTTGGCGTATTCCTTTGTCAATATCTGACCTCAATGCATGATCTTGATTTTTCTGAATAGAAGAAAAATTGTTATTATTTGACGGCTTTTCCCCAACTTTTTCTATCTCAGCTGAAGCTTCCATATAGGATTGAATCATATTATGGCGTACTTCATCTATATTTTTCGTTTTTCCTTTCACAGAAGGCTTGTCTTCTGTGGGTTTCATATCCTGGTAGAACATTTTATATATTTTCTCTACTTCTTGATACGATTTTAGTAGCTCCGTATCTACACCAAATATACTGAACACATGTTCAATGAGTATAAGCTTCTGATACTCATCTACTTCCGCAAGCTCCAAACTCATTTCTTTATCACCATTTTTAACATACAATTTAATATCTTTATCCATTATATGCCTCCTTTCCCTATTAAAATCTTCATGACCATACGGACTCCACTCCTATGCATAGTACAAAATATTTTGTTTAGTTATCCAATATAATCACAAGTGCATTATGTATACAAAGGAAAATATACTTCCTTTTTGACACCAAGTTTCTTAATTCATTAATAATACATCACAAACATCATAAAATAAATATCAAAATGTGTTTGTGCATTAATGCTATAAAGTTCAATGTTAAATAGTAAATATCTAGAATTTAAAATTTTTTAGATTTGCAAACAAAAATCATGACATGTTGAATGATTAATTTTAATAATTTTACCATATATTATATTATTTTTAAACTTATCTTTTAAGCTTATAATGACTTAAACAGGATTGAAAATTACCTGCTGAGTATCTTTGTGTTTATTCTATCAAATCTGAATCATCATAAACACTTTTTTATTGCTTTATTTTAAAAAAGTTTTCTATTTTTTTAAAAACACACAAAACATTTGAGCACTACCTCTTCTTTTTTTCCCTAATCTCAATATAATTTACCTCTTTCATTGGTCTATATTCATGTCTTTTTTGTGGAAGTGATATACTTTTTCACATCTCCTTTTATTTTTGTTGTATAATAAATGAAATGCAATTGAAAATTATTCTCATTTAACCACCCATACTGTAGCGCAATAAGAAAAAACATTCAACTTCTTGTTGCGAAGTCATTGAAAATGATTATCGATTTCATTATAATGATGATTGTATCAAGCGTTTTATCTTCACTCTAATTATTTAATTCGGAAGAATAATTATATATTAAGCGCAAACAGGGAGTGTTTATCATGTCCTTAATGACAAAAAATATGAAAATGATGTACAGTGATAAGCTTGTATTAGATGACATAAATATTGAGATTCCAAAAGGAAAAATTACGGTTTTTTTAGGCAGTAATGGATGTGGTAAATCTACTTTGCTACGTAGCATGGCAAGATTATTAAAACCAAATGAAGGTTCTATTGTATTAGATGGGAAAAACATTCATAAAATCCCGACTAAAAAACTAGCCAAACAACTCGCTATATTACCCCAGAGTCCTGTGCCTCCAGAAGGCTTAACTGTATTCCAACTCGTTAAACAAGGTCGGTATTGTTATCAAAACTTTTTAAAGCAGTGGTCTGAGGAGGATGAATTTTACGTAACGACAGCATTAAAGGCCACCAACATGGAAGCATATAAAGATGCACCTTTGGACACACTCTCCGGTGGACTCAAACAAAGAGCATGGATTGCCATGACATTAGCACAAAACACAGACACTATTTTACTAGATGAGCCAACTACATACTTAGATATAACGCATCAGATTGAAATTTTAGATTTACTTTTTGATTTAAATGAAAAAGAAAACAGAACGATCATTATGGTCTTGCATGATATTAATTTAGCATGTCGTTATGCCCATCATGTAGTAGCGATTAAAGACCGCAAAGTGTATGCGGAAGGTAAACCAGAAACGGTCGTTCACCCACAAATGATTCGTAATGTATTTGATTTGCAATGCCAAGTTATTTGTGATCCGATATATTGCACTCCACTGTGCATACCAACAGGTAAAGGAAGAAAAATTGAATTGGAGGAACGAATGGATGCTGTCGTCTGAGTACAAAACACTATTAAAAGAAAAATTTCACTTCGTTTTTGAAAAAATAGAAGATCCTATATTTTCTATTAGCATGAAAGATATGTTGAATGAAAATACATTAAAAGAAATGATTTTAGAATATGCCAAACACTTAGAAACAGATAACTTTGCTGCCGCTGCATCTATTTACACTAAATATTATGGACACATGATTTGTGGAGTTCCTTTTTTGATGAGTTATTTACATTTACATTTATCCGCAAAACCTGAGCATATGACATTATATGTTGCTAGGAACAACGTCCCGTATATATATTTTGATCAAGCAGCTTGGATACCAACGGAAAATGCGCAAAGTAGTCAGGAATGGAAAGATGATTGTTTGACAGTTTTATTCCAACACAATATTGATCCTTTCTTTCGTACTATCCATAACATGACGAAAATAAAACTAGAAATTCTTTGGGAAAACCTGCTTGGATACGTGAATTACATGTATAGAGAAGGGGTAAAAGAACTGGATGTACCTGATTCATTAAAAACACAAATAAAGCAAGACCATGCATATGTAACGCAAATTGCTGATCCAGCTCTCTATGGCGATTATGAAGCTAACCCTCTACATATTGAAGGTACTTTTATTCCCCATCCAGATCAGCCTAATGAGCAATTCCGAATAAGAAAAACGTGCTGTTTAAAAAAATTGACGATGGATCGAACATGCTGCAGCAACTGTCCAGACTTGAAATTAGATACTGCAATGACTAGTTAATCACTATTCGCAGCAGCTAGTGCAACCTGTAAACCTGCAAAAATAATGAAAAAATAGAGAGCTTAGTTCTCTTTGCTCTCTTCAACATCCTCACTAGAGATATCAGATAATGCAAAATATCCATTAAAAAATCTCCCACCGTGCGGTTCCAGTATATTATCTACAAATGCAATAATCTTTTCTTTCTCCCCTCGCAAATAAAAAGCATCGAAAGCACTCACCAATTCTTCACTCAGTTGAAGGTGATCCACTTTTAGTTGACGAATACCCCATTTCCCAATTCCATTCCAATTTCCTCTTGTTCCTACAATAAATTCATGAATACGTTGCAGCAACGTATTAGCTGTATACAAAAGCTCTTCGCGATCATACAAATCAATGAAATCATATAAGTTATCGGTAATTTCGTAGCGACTCTGGATAATCTGTGATTCTGACCACTGCCCTGGGCCTTCATTAAATAGTTTTTTTGCTTCATTCATGATTTGCTCCCCGATGCCATCGTCTTTGATAACATAAGCGTGACTTAACATTTTCAGCATCGTAGGAATTCTTGTCTCAATAGATTGCTCAAAAAAATAAGGGTATACTTTCGTGTTAATCACGAAAATCTCTACCTGCCTCTCGTTGTAATAAAAAGATTGGCGAAATGGCGTTTCTTCTTCATCATCACAAACGACGATATCTAGGTCTGAATTGACAGTATCGGTACCCATAATGACACTACCAGATAACGATGCAAAACGTGCATTAGGGAAATACTCTGCTACACATGCTTTTGCTGTAGCAATAGCTTCTAAGTTCATTTTCTCTTGCCTCCCCATTGATTTATAACTTTCCTCCAACCATGACATATGAGCATTTATTAAACTATAGGTAAGGTGCCCCATACACATCGTCACTAAGTTACATATACTTGAAGTATCTTAAGAAATGGAAGGAGGACCATTACATGAGCTACGCAAAAGGATATGGTTATAACCCTTGTTCTTGTGCTTCAATCATTTTAGTTTTATTTATCTTACTTGTAATTATCTTGGCAGCTGGATTCGTAGTCTAATGATGGTTAATTATCCTCTCGCACATGCGAGAGGGTAATGTAAAATCCAAATCCAGTATGCTTATACATAGATGACATGACATTTGGAAGATTAGTGATCATTATATTGCTAGCTGAATTATGTATATTCATGATGAGAATTAGATGACACTCGCCTCAATGTAAAAACTGTCACTTTTTAGTTAAAAATACGAACTTTTTATCAGAAAGATACGTGATAAAATAAATTGTAATCACTTAACTATCATGAAGGTGGGAGTATTTCTAATGAAATTTTGGAACCAATCAAAGAAATCTTTTATGCTGCTATTTGTAATAGCACTAGTGCTTGTAGGCTGTAGTAACGAGCAAGAATTATTTGAACCTGAAGCAATCATCGAAGGTGTAGATATTTGTGAAGAATGCAACATGGTTATTGCCGATGATCATCACGCTACACAACTCATTACAGAAGAAGGAAAAGTGTATAAATTTGATGATTTAGGCGATATGGTCCTATGGAAAGAAAAAAACACAGCAAAAGAGATTAACGTAGAATATGTAAGAGATTACAATTCATTAGAGTGGTTAAAAATTGAAGATGCTTATTTTGTGTATGACGCATCATTACATACTCCGATGGGATTTGGTGTATACTCTTTCAATGAAAAAGAAGATGCTGAACAATTTATAGCAGAGCAAGAAGTTGGAAAGTTATTTTCATATGAGCAATTAGTAAACGATCATGAATGGACTAGAGCTAATGCAAATCATGATCATGGCAACCATCAAGAGGAAGGTGACATGGAAAACGACGAGAGCATGGATCATGATGAACACTCTGACATGGAACACGACGAAAGCATGAGCCATGATGAACACTCTGACATGGAACACGACGAAAGCATGAGCCATGATGAACACTCTGACATGGAAAACGACGAGAGCATGAATCATGATGAACATACTGACATGGAAGAAACAAATAGTGAAGAGTAATTTAAATTCGGGAAAGAAGTGTCACTGCATAGGACACTTCTTTTCATATTAAAATCAACATAAACTTATATTCCGTCATTTTTTTATCTCATATCGTTTTCACATTTTGTTTAAAAGACAGACACACTTATTACCGTTACAGCAAAAACATTATGCTAAAATGGAGCATATGGAAAGTGGAGGTGAGCGTACTGAAAAAGAATTACTTGTTATGCATACTGATGCTATTCTTGTACGTTTCTAGCTGGAATACTACTATTTACGCTAATGAGTACGAAGATGCTTCTAAACTGCAAAACATCATTGAGAAAAGTGTTGCAGGAGATAGTATTGTATTTCCAAAAGGAACATATTATGGGACGATAAAAGTAAATAAACCATTAAGTATATCTGCTGCTGAGACAACACTTACTTATGACGCAGATGCTACGTTACTCATTATAGAAGGTGAAAACGTAACAATAGATGGATTAAACATCAATTCCACTCACCCTCACTACAAGCATCGCGTATTAGAAATGTATGGAAATAACCATCAACTTACTAATGTAAACATAGAAACAAAATCAACGGGTATACACTTATTCGGTTCCAGTGATAACACTTTAAGCAACTTGACGATAATAGGAACAACACCTGAAGTACAGAATGGCATGATTCAACGAAGAGGAAACGGTATTGAACTGTATGATGACTCCAATGATAACCATATCATACAAAACCATGTCGACAACATGTATGATGCCATTTATTTAGAAAATGTAGATCGTAACGTTATTGAAGAAAATATCGTGTTTAACTCAAGGTATGCCTATCATTTAATGTACACGAATGATACACAAATTATAAACAATGAAAGTTATCGGAATGTAACGGGTACGATGATTATGCAAGTGAGAAACACAATCGTAAAAAATAATGTGCTGGCTGAACAAAATCAAAACGTGCATTCTCAAGGCATTTTATTATTTGATGCTTACGATACAACGATTGAAAACAATACTGTAGAAGGAAATAGAATTGGAATTATTGTGGAGCGAGCGCAAAGAAATCTCATTCAACATAACTTTATTTCCAAAAATTTTGTAGGCGTGCAGTGGAAAGATTCTACGGAAAACACATTTACAGGCAACACTTTACAGGCAAACGTTGTTCAAGCACAGGCTATTTCAGATACGGATAGCAATAACAATCAAAGTGCTGAGCAAAGTAATATCATCAAAAATAACTTCTGGGATGACTCAGAAAAGCTGGACCTACAAGGAGATACCCAAAGTGATTTAACATATAAGATTAACCCTTATTTTTTAACATTGACAGATGAACGCCCTCAGTTTCAAATTTTATTTCAGTCACCTGGGATGGTTCTATTAGAACAGTTATTTTCCATCGATTCTGATGAATGGGTAAGTGATGAAAGTCCTAGCATGGCTCCACTCCACACAGTAAACACAGACAATGAGCAATCTGTTAGCTTAATCACTGTCTCTATTTTATTTACTGCCTTGAGTTCTTTCGTTATTTTAAAAGCAGGAGTGAAGAAGAATGATTAAAAAAATGAAATTGCATAACGTGATAGGTTACCTCGTCATCACAACCATATTCATCACTGGTTGTGGCGGCGGAGAAAACAATAAAGCAGCAGTAAATGCGGACGACGTTATAGAAGGTGTAGATATTTGTGACGTATGTCATATGGGAGTAGCTAATGATGAATTTGCTACACAACTCGTATTAGAAAACGGAAAAGTGTTAAAATTTGATGATATTGGGTGTCAACATATTTATAAGCGAGACATCAAGCCTGATGCAAATATTGCCGCTGAGTATGTGCGAGACTATTACACACTGGAATGGGTTCACATGCATGAAGCAACCTTCGTATACGATGAGTCTCTGCAAACGCCAATGGGTTTCGGCATTTACTCTTTTAAAGATAAAGAAAGCGCAGAAAAACTCATAGATGAAGAACAATTAGGACAATTACTTACGTTTGACGATTTAAAAGAGGATCACCATTGGAGAGTAGATATAAACATGTATAGTGGAATGGACCTCCATGCCTTCGACCAGAAATGGATAGATTACTATTTCCCAGAAGGCTTACCAGAAGATTATCACTATGAAGGAAATGAAGATCACCAAAACTCTACTGATACAAAAGCAAATCATAACATAGATGAAATACAGAATGAAATGGACGATGAAACTGAGCATGATGGTGACATGCATAATCACAACAACAGTGATGAGGAGACACATCAATGAACGAATGGATTATATTAAATAGGGAGCTTAAGGTTGGTTTTCGCAATCCATGGGCCTACTCCTTTCTGACCTTGTTCACGTTATTTAGTATTTTTCTCATACTTATTCAAGCACAACAAGGTATGGAAGGATACACTAGTACAACAGGGAGTCTGCTGCATTTTATTTTATTTTTACTTCCGCTCATGGCACTGATTTTAGGTTCTTTTTCCCTTACATCAGAAAAAGAAGACGGGGCTTGGAAACTTTTAGCGACGTATTCCATCTCTACACGTTCTTTTATCATCGGTAAATTTACTGGCATTACTATCCTTCTCATTACGATTATTTTGTTTGGATACGGGATTTCTGGATTGTTTGGTGCCATATTTGGACAACCAATACATTTCAATACTTTTATTTTTTTCGTTTTCTTTTCGATTTTGCTCATATTGCTCTATACAGGAATTTCATTTATTATAGGAAGCATTGCTTCCAATCGATGGACAGCGCTTACACTATGTGTTGCTGTATGGTTTATCACCATTGTTGGTTGGCCTACGATTCTAATATCTTCCGTAGGATGGTTACACTACACGTGGATTAAACCCGCGCTTGTTGTATTGACATTTTTAAACCCTGCGGAGCTTATTCGCTTTTTTATGGTAGTCCAAATGGATGGTGGTTCTATATTCGGTGAAGAATACTACCAATGGGTGAATTGGGCGGAAGGTAGTTACGGCAGTATGGTTTTTGGTTTGGTCATGTTAGCTTGGCTTATGCTTACCATTTTTGTGGCAACGTTCATATGGGAAAGAAGGCGATACCGTGTCTAATCCACCTATTTTACAGATTGATAAATTAACTAAAGTCATAAAAAACAAGACGATTGTGGAGCCTTTCTCCTTAGCGATGAAAGAAGGAGAAGTCATCGCGCTCTGCGGTGGAAATGGAGCTGGAAAAAGCACGATTATACGTATGATCGTAGGGCTTACACAGCCCACTGCTGGAAGCATTCATCTATGCGGCTATGCTGCAACAAAACATCGCAAAAAAATTGCAGATCTTTTTGGATATATGCCAGATGACTTTCAATTTACAAATGGTTTAACTGCCTATGAAACACTACAATTTTATGCTAAATTAAAACAAGCATCGAAGAAAAATATAGATGAATTATTAGCGCAAGTAGGTCTATACGAAGTAAGAGGGAAAAAAGTGAATACATTTTCAAAAGGGATGAGACAACGTCTGATATTTGCACAAGCGTTACTGTCATCTCCTCCCCTACTTATTTTAGATGAACCTACTAACGGACTAGATCCTTTTTGGATGGATTCCTTTGTCACGTTAATGAAACTAGCAAAAGAAAATAATCAGTCCGTTCTCTTTTCCAGTCATCAGCTTCATATTGCTGAACAAGTGGCGGATAAACTCATATTTTTAAACGAGGGACACATATTGGCTCAAGGTGAAACAAAGCAATTCCAAGAACAGTATGGTGAGAACGGCTTACATGGCGCCTTTTCTAAAATTGTCATGAAGGAGACAAACTAAATGAAAAAACTACTAACAACGATGGTATTGACCCTTACACTTATTCTTTCAGGATGTGGCACTACTGATGAGCTGCCAGAGTTAGAATTAGCAACATATAGTCTCGATTACCCAGATCAAATTAAAGTAGGAGAACCCGTTACATTTAACGTAACATTATCTGACCTTTCTAATTATGAAGGCATAGATGTCGAAGTGGATTTTATTAAAACATTTACAGACCAAGATGATAGAATTAACCTTGAATCGGAACAAGAAGAAACAGTATTTACAACAGAAGAGCACACATTTACGGAAGCTGGTACATACGATATTGTCATCCACATGTACTTACCTTGGTTTCATCAACAAGAAAATGGTGGACAAGTCATCGTTGCAGAATAAATGTCTATGCCGAGCATGAGAAGAACTAAGAGCATCATCTAAATAAAACAAACATGATGGAAATGACAGCATGCTTTTTCATATAAATGGCATGCTCTTTCATATCAACTAGTGCTTTAGTGCTAGCATAAGCATTATACGCTTCACCTTAAAATTTTTCCCAACCCATGTAGGTAGGGATTTTTTTAGTAAAAATTGGTTTGAATGCCCATTGACCGACATACCCCCACCTGTATATAATGAAAATACATACAACAAAGAATTGAGGCACGCACGATGGATTACAACATGCAGATGAAAAATAGACTGAAAAGAATTGAAGGACAAATACGCGGTGTGTTAAACATGATGGAAACAGAACAAGACTGTAAAGAAGTCGTTAGTCAAATGTTAGCCGCTCGGAATGCAATAGACCGTAATATTGGTGTTATTGTTAGTAAAAACTTAGAAGATTGTCTACGTCTTCAAATTGAAAAAGGCGAGCAAACGGATGATATATTAAAAGAAGCTGTAGACTTATTTGTAAAAAGTAGATAATGAAGAGTAGAGTATATTAAATCAATACATGTTTTGTACTATCCCTGAGGCTGTTCTAAAGTAGATCTTCTGCTTTAAGGACAGTTTCTTTTTTAAGAGAAGTTTCTTCTTTCAGGGCAGTTTTTCATAAAAAAAGAACATGCATCATTAGAGCATGTTCTCCATCAACATTCATTACATTTTAAAATATGACATGAAATCTCACCAGATTCAAAATTACATGGAAACACTCTTACTATCTTCTGCTTGCTTATCACGTTTTGCTACATACGGTACTCTCTTCGGGAAAGCACCAAATAAAACCCAGGAACCTCTAATATACCTCATCGCCATACCAACTACCATCCATGAAAGGAATAACGCAGCTGCAATCATCGCCATGGCACTTAAATGAAAGCCAAGTGGGTGACCGCTAATGCCGATGTTGTCAACATATAAAAAATTTACTAATGGATGAATCAAATAAACTCCAAAAGAAACGACGCCAAGATGGATAAGACCATTTACTACAAATACGGGTAATTTACGATACAACCAATAAGAAAGCTGCATGACCACAATAGCCGTTAAAATGGATCTCACATTCCACATGAACAAACTCCATAAAGCATAATACTGTATTTGCCACTGATGTACATTGACTCCGTACTCCACTATCACATTTACTCCCATACTGATGAAAGCCAAACACCAAAAAGAAATAAAACCTACTGCATGGTGTTTAAAATAAGATTTGGTAATTAAAATAAACTTCTCTATTTTATCGTAATAAATCCCCATAAATGCACCTAGAAAATAAAAAGAAAAGTAAGATAACGCAATACTACCGTTCGTTATAGGAAACTCATGCCAAGGTACTTGTTTGACTTCGGTGTAAATAACAAACGACCACTGCAACGCAAAACCAATAAAAATACTAAGGCGTGCTAACGTTTTAAATGTTTTCATTAAAGCCAGCAATATTGGAAACAAAATATACAATTGCACACTAATAAACACAAAATATAAATGACCGTTCGCAGTGCCTGTCCATAATTGATGCAGAAATTCAAATAATGCTGCTTTGTAACTAGGATAATCAATATAATAATAAGCTTTAAAACCAAAATAAACGGCTGATATTAAAATAAATGGAATGATAATATACATTAATCTTCGCTTATAAAATTGACCTATTCTCTTTATATTCCAAGGTTTATGGTAATAGCTTAAAAATAGGACAAAACTACTTAACATAATAAAAGTAGGCGTACCAAATTTCGCTATCGTATGTGCAGCAAGATAGAGCGGATACCAAGTAGAATCCGGCGTTAAGCGAACAAAAAACTCTCCAATACTATGGAAAAATACCACAGAAAAAATAGCAATAGCTCGTACAATAAAAAGTTCGTCGATCTGCTTTTGCTTTTGTTTTTGCATGATGTACTCCCCTTTATGCAAAGGATAAAATATGATCTATATAGATGTATACCATCTAAAGTAATAGGAACATAGACCATGCAACATTATAACAGATATAGGACAAATAATATACTATCATCCATATTAGTCAATAATAAAAATATTGGAGAAAGTAACATATCATAGAGAAGGATACGATACTTTCTCCAAAAAAGAAGGTTAATATGATAGAAAAGTGTTCGTCATAGTACAAAATGCAATGTGTTGTATACGCTATGCAATGTACGTGGGCAAAAATGTTATACACCATGCACATTTATATTACAACTTTTCAGCGACACCGTATATTTCAAACTCTCCAGAGCCAGTACCCGCTATACGTTCTATTTCAATCTTCACCACATTACTAAACGTGAACCCTCTTTCTACTGTTTGGTCGACATCAACAACTTCCACACTGTTATTTTTGCGAGTTATTGTAGTTCTAATAGAGCCCCCATCTGTATAAATTTGAATAGAAGCTGATACAATACGGGGGACATCAGACCTGTATATTTCTCTTTTTCCAACAATGTTATTTAAATTAAATTCCTGAAAACTATCTTCAGAAGTTAATAAATGAATGGACTTACCAGGAACAACAGCTCTACGATCTCTAATAGACATATCCTTACCTCCTCTTCTCCTTTATAGTGAAAAACGATGAAACCTAATATAACAAAACATTGTTTTTCATTTATTTCTATGCTATGTCTCAACTTCATGAATGAACACCCAGCTACATTCCCCCTTCTCGTTGTGCTATATCATATGTGTCAAGATACATTTTGCTTGGACGATGAAACAAATATACACACATACAAAAGAGCCATCGAACAGGCAATGATTCCAAAAAAGCTAGATCATGACTCTAACTATTGGATGCAATACCTGCGATGACTCTTTTTGCAAAATAATATAAGCTATATTAAGAATATAAACTAATTATGTTATGACATTCATGCTATGACTGAAGTACAGATTGGAATAATAAATTCAGTGTATAATAGACTTCACCATTTGTTACAATACGATTGCTATCTAAGCGATCCACTATGATGTTATCCACTAGTTCTAAATCCACTGCTTGCTGCCACACATCTTCTTCTAAAGAAAGCTCCGCATCATGCAGTTTAATCAGGATAGTAGCCATATCATCACGGAGTAACGTTTCCTCTGTGTAAGTTCCATATAACTGTTGTACCATTTCTATCATAGGCGATACATCTTCTTCTACATCTAATCGCTTCAATCCATTACCCAAAACATTAAACATTCTTCCAGGTGATGCTTCTTCCTCTACTGCAAAACGTTCGTTGGTATACCCACCAACAATGACACCAATATTGATTAAATTCGTAAGCGCATCATCGTTCCATTCCCCTTCAAAAGGATAATCCACAGTAAATTGATCAATATAAGCACCTTGCTCCATTAATGTTTCACGTAGCTGTTGTATTAACGTTTCATCTTTGGACATTTCACGGAACGTTATATTTTCGTCCATGGATAGTTTAGCCGCTAACCCACCAGCTTGGGCTACATTCATACCAGTAGGGATCATGCGAGTCGTCCCTGCTGCTAGAGAAGAGTATCCTGCCGAACGACTCACGACAAGTAATTGATCCACTTCTACTGGAACGGTAGAACGAAATGGTATGGCATAGCGATCTGGACTAGATATCACATAACCCTGATTTTCTGGAGATGTGGATTGCACATCCACAGGATAACCACCGATAGCGATACTGTCCCAGTGATCTTTATTTCTCCAAATATCTGACATTGGCAATTGGTATTCAGCTAAAATATGTCTCGTCTCACGTATATACATTTCTGTTGGATAACTTGCAATCTCAGCATTTTCAAATCCTGGTATATTCTCTTGGAAATACGTAACGATGTGATCTATTTCTCTAATGCCGCGCTCCAAACCTTCCTGTTTGGAAGCTTCATCTAAGCCATCCACACCGAACACTTGCAAAGCATTAATGTAAAAATGCTCCGTACCCTCACTATCCATCGTGCGAGCGACGTTTAAACCACGCAAATGTGTATCTGCTTCTTTCTCTTCGTATACATGATGAAGTTCTCCATAACCCCATGCTGCATCTCCCGTAGCTTCATAACCGCCTAATACGTCTTGATTGCTTTTGTCTCTCACTTTTTCCCAATCTACATTTTTCAAATGAATCATCGGTGTAACAGCCATCTGTTCATCGTTCAAGTTTAAATCTTCATTACCTACAAAATAAGGGACACCTGCCATAGCAGCTAAATCAGCATCTTGTGTAGCATCAATGAACCTTTGTCCTGTTATTTTTTTCGTTCCTTCTTCATTTTGCAAGGTAATAGCGTTTAAAATTGCACCATCTTCTTCGCTAAAGTGAACATCCACTAATGTCGTTTCTAGTGCAAGCGTAATATTTTCTTCATCTTGTATTAATTTTAAAAATGCAGCTTCCGCAAGCTCAATATCAAAAGCGCTGCCTCCGCCAACCATGTTGTGCCATTCCGTAAAGATACCTTCACTTAATAACTTTCCATCTTTATCTTGTGGTAAGTCTAGGAAATTCAACATCGCTACGGTCATTAATCCGCCTAACCTATCTCTTGGTTCCACTAGTAATGTATCGCAGCCATTTCTTGCCGCAGAAACTGCTGCTGCCACGCCTTCTGGTTCCCCACCTACAACAATACACTCATATGCATCTGCTAGAGACGGTAGTGCTTCTGGATAAACATAATTTTCCACCAATTGCTTCTCTTCATCGGTAGGTGTGGGATCATTATCACTAAACACACCACTTTCATTTAAATAGACAAAGCCAAAAACTGCTATAGCGAATACGACAAGTAAAGCAATAATGGTCGTCGGTTTACGTAGTATAACTTTCAAAATATCACTCCTATTTATATATGTAATGAATATGATGACTACAACATAGAGACATTAAAGCAAGTTATCCTTCCTAATATAAGTGAACATCATTTCAGTTTCATTTTATCCACCTTGAATCTATTAACACAAACTAAAAAATGCATAGAAATTCCCTCACTTCTTACGTAGCGAGGGAAACGTAAGATATGAAAAACAAAAACTATTGGTTAGCTTATATAGATATAGGCGTAGCTCATACAGGCATCATTTGTTTTGACACCATTCATGAACTATTTTCTTGCTTATTTGTCATTGTCAACAATATTTATTGTACAGAAAATAAATGACAAGTCAAATCGTACAAACATGTTATTTTACAGAAAATAATTAGGAAAAGTGTCCTACTACAGCTTCTTGCATGATATGTTCTATAATCTCTAATGCTTCATCCACTTCGCTACTCTTCACCCCTGCATGCGTGACCGCACGAATTCGACCATAACCTAATTCCGCAACATGCAATCCTCTTTCTTTCGCCATCTTAACAAAATTTTGCCAACTTATATTTGGGTGCTCTATAGTAAAAAATACAATATTTGTTTCTACCATTTGGATATCACAATGTATTCCATCCATACGGCTGAGACCTTCTGCTAGTTTATAAGCATTTTGATGATCTTCTCTTAATCGATCTACCATCTTCTCTAATGCCACTATACCCGGCGCGGCCATAATCCCAACTTGTCTCATGCCTCCACCTAGCATTTTACGAATGCGATACACTTTTTGGATAAAGTCATGACTCCCTACTACCATAGATCCTATCGGTGCAGATAGACCTTTGGATAAACAAAATTGTAGTGAGTCAGCATACTGAGCAATTTCATTTACTGGGAGGTCTAGGGCAACAGCGGCATTAAACACCCTTGCTCCATCCATATGCACAGGTAGTTGATTTTCCTTTGCAAACACGCTAACTTCATGTAGATAGGATAAAGGTAACACTCTTCCTCCCATTCGATTATGCGGATTTTCTAAACAGATGAGAGATGGTAGAGCAAATTGAGGATCTTCAAATTCTTTGGGAATTGCTTCAGCTAAATCTTCTATAGCTAGCGTTCCATCCTTCTTTGTTCTTATCGGTTCGTACATTACTCCTCCACAAACCGCTGCTCCTCCCGCTTCATAAATAAAAATATCCGTTTCATCACCTACCAAAACTTTAGATCCACGAGGAGAATGGGCCATGATAGCGCTTAAGTTTGCCATTGTTCCACTGGGCATAAAGATAGCAGCTTCTTTTCCCATTACATCTGCTGCATGCTGCTGTAATTGCTTCACTGTCGGATCTTCTTGGTATACATCATCCCCTAATGCCGCCAAAGGAATTGCCTCTAGCATTTCTTTTGTAGGTAATGTAAACGTATCACTACGTAATTCAATCATTTCATCTTCACTCCTACTTGTATTGGATTTACTTCCATTTGTATGCTATTTACGGCTTTCTCTAAGCAAGCAGTTGTCTCTGATGCAGTGTCTGTATGTGCAATAATATAGCCTATTCTGTCATACGCATTTTGTGGCGTCCTGATGTCTTTCCCTAACTTTGCTGTTACTACTACTTGTTTTACTCCTTCCATTTGCTCCACTGCTTCAACCCCTTTGACAGACACTAATGTACCCGTTTGATTAGGTTGAATAAATCGTATGCCAGCGACCCCGTTACTACGTAGAGCATGCGCCGTTGGCCCTTGCAAAAAACATCGTATTTGCTGCTCTAGTACGTCCACCCCTGTTGTATGATGAATGAGCTCTGGTATCATTCCACCAGCCATCCGCCCATTCATCTCAATAATAGAACAACCCTCTTCTGTCCATTTAACCTCGGTATGCGTGGCTCCATTCTCTATGCCAACTGCGTCTATCGCTTGTCGCACTGTCTCTATCATATGACGCTCTTGCTCTAAGGCTAGTGTTGCTGGAAATTGATGACCTGCTTCCACGAAGTAAGGAAAACCAGAAACATACTTTTTTGTAATGCCAAGTACCATCGTTTCCCCTTGCCAACTTAACATTTCTACACTGTACTCATCACCTGCAACAAACTGTTCGATAAGCACAACAGAAGCGTTTTGTTGTCCTCTCACATTATAAGTAGTAGACAGAATGTGTTGCACTTGCTTCTCCACTTGCTGTAGCGTTTCACAGTACAATACATTATTAGATCCACTATCATCAACTGGTTTGACAATACAGGGCAATCCTATTTTATCTAAAGCCTCATTGATTTGTGTCCTATGTTTTAGAGCATAAAAATGTGGCTGCTTTACTTTCGATGTCGCCAACTGTTGTCGAGTAAAGTATTTATTTCGAACATTCTTCATAGAGTTTAATGAATTCCCGCATAATTCAAAACACGATGCTAGATAAGCTACAGTCTCTAAATAAAATTCACTTGTCGTCATGATTCCTGCTATATGTGATCTATCAACCGTTGTTTCTACTACATGCTTAAGCTGCTCCACATCATTAGTGTTACACGTAATAACACGGCTTCCCGTCTCTTCTAATCCGCGATATCGTTGTGGTTTATTTGTAAAAAAGAAAGGTTGATAACCGAGTGCTGTCACCTTTTTCAAAGCTAACATGCCTGTACCTGTTGTATTGGCTTCAATGAATATGACGATAGTATTAGACATGTTCAAATACTCCTTTCATTTCAGCATAAGACCAATGCTCTACGGTTGTCTGATTCGATACTCGTTGAGGTTCCCTCGGTAAAACAAGATTGTGTATTCCTTTCTCTTGGTGATAAGCAGAATGATATATATTGTGTGCGTATCGGTCTCCACGATCAGGCAAGATTGCTACGATGTTAACGGACTCTTTTACTTGTTGACTAATATAACGAGCTACAGCATACACAGAGCCCGAGGAGTTGCCCGCAAAAATCTGTTGCTCTTTAGCGAGCTGTAATGTCGCAGCAAAAGCTTCCTCATCATTCAACCAATGCACCTCATCTACTAATGCATGTTGCACGTTTTTAGCAATGAGAGAATTGCCTAAGCCTCCTTGTAAACGTTTTGGACGATCAGGTTGACCGAATATGACACTACCTACTGCATCAACCGCCACTACTTTTAAATTGGGATGATACTGTTTGAGTGCCTTTGCTGTTCCACATAACGAACCCCCACTACCAACAGAACCGATTAATATATCCACTTGCGGTATATCTGCTACTATCTCTTCAGCACATTGAATATAGGCATTGGGATTATCAGGATTTTCATATTGTCGAGGCCAAAATGCGGACGGCATTTCTTGTAACATTTGTTGTAATCGTTCAAGGCGAGCACTCTGCCAACCTTGCGCACTCATTTTATCTACAACGTGAACATGGCATCCTAACGACGTCAATTTTGCAAGCGTAATGGAATCGATACGTGGATCGGTTACGATGTGTACTTCATGCCCTAAATATGTACCAACCAGAGCCACACCACAAGCCAATGTACCTGATGAACTCTCGATAATTGGTGCACCATCCAACAGTTCTCCTCTACGTTTCGCTTCCAAAATAATATGTTTTGCGACGCGATCCTTCATTCCAAAAGGATTCTGCAACTCTAGCTTTCCATATACATTTCCTTTACAACATGAATCTAATTTCAACCGAACGAGCGGGGTATTGCCAATACAATCTAGCATCGTATCTCTAATCACGATATATTCCTCCTTCGCTATCCCTAAACATCCCAAGCATCTCCTTAAGAAATAGAATGATAAATCGTCACCTCTCCTGCCAACTCATAGAGCTTATCATAGGCCGTTTGCAGTTGTTGTGTATAATGCTCATCTTCTGGTGAAAGCAAAATGCCAATGCACGTACCGCTGTGCGTGACAATAACACCTAAAGCATGAATGACATTACATATTTCCATGACATGTTCGAAGAATTTTTTCTTTTTTAATTTTTGATTCAATACAGCACTATGGGTAGAAATTTCACCTATTCTCTTTAGATCTTGTGCGGTTATCGCTTTAGCAATATTTTTTAGTAGTTGATCAAACCCCTGCTTCTCTTCTTCTGTAAATGGCTTAGGAAATTGATTGAATTCAACCGTATCTACTTCGCCCCCTTCATCAATACTAACGATGGTAAGTGGAGGCAGCATACCGAGAAACTGTTGTAATTTCACTCTTCGATGGTAAAAAGATACGACACCTTCATACATCACACCATCCGTTGGCTCAATTTGGTGTAACATCGTTTCTAACTGTTCCTCTTCTAATTCGATGTCAAAGCAATGACTTATCGCTCGCGCCGTAGCTACTAAATCGGCAGAAGAACTGGCCAATCCTTTTCCAACGGGAACCGTACTGACAATCTCCAACATTCCCCCTTGTGGAAGATTGAAATACTTCAAAATATTTTTAGCTAATTGCGCTGACTTTTTCTTACTACTTGGTGAGACAATCAACTCTTCTCGATCTGGTTGGGATGTGAAAATAACGGTAGAGTAGCGTTGAATAGGTAATGTTACTAAAAAATCTTGATCATCACTGCCTACCCCTTGTAGTAATTCACCGAATGTTCCAAACGCAGTTCCTTTTCCAATACGACAAAATAAAGATTGTTCTTGTAACTGTGTTTTTAGTTGCATATTTTTCACCTCTACGAAAAATATTGATCACCTTCTCCAACACGCAATCCAATTTTCATATAATGTATACTGTGCTTGTATTTCTTCTTTCTGTAACAGAAGCATCTTGTTTACTTCATCAGGATGAGTAGAACCTGCTGTCCGTTTATTCCAAACATTGTACTCTACCTCAAACATTTGCCGGAGTTGCTTCGCTTCGATTTGTATGTCATATCCTTGTTCACTACATAATGTTGTTAGAGTTTGCACGTCTACAGAAAGAGGATCTCTCTCCTGCTGAATCATTTGAACGATATATTTTCCCGATAGTACTTGTGCTTGGCGATATGGAATATGAAACGTTGCTGTTAATAGATTTGCTAAACTAAAACCACCGAAAAAACCATGTCGGCAATGCTCGTTCAACCGTTCCGTATGAAAGGACAAATGGGTCATGACTAAACTAGATAGTGTAAGTATGTCCATCATATTTTTCATCATGGGATAGAAATGACTTCCCCCTTCTTTTGCCGTTTCAACCAAATTGGTATAAGGTGTATTGCGCTGCGCACTGTTGAAATCATTAAAGTAAGCGAGCATGTGCGCTGTTTTCCCCCGAATGCGTTCCAATATAGGGAAGTTTTTTTTCTGTGGCATAGCTGAAGATATACCTGATAATGCATCAGGAAGATCAATAAACTGATACTCACTGCTGCCCCAAGTAATGACATCTGTTAGAAATCTACTTAGTGTCGTGCTAATAACCGTCAATTCACCTGAAATAAGCAGCATCCATTCTTTTGATGCTATCCCACTTAGTGCATGTCTAACAGGTTGCTTAAATCCTAATGCGGTGGCCATTTCATCACGATCCCATTCTAGCTCAGCACCTGCCATTGCTCCTGATCCTAATGGACATTCATTCAGCTCATCCAATAACCTTTGCAATCTCTTTGTACCTTTTATCCATTGTTCATTTAAAGCGGCGAAGTAAAATCCAACCGTAATCACTTGCGCTGACTGATAATGGGTGTATCCTGGCATAGGTTGTTCCGTATACGTTTGTGCCAATACAAGCACAACTTCAGCAAAGTGTAAACACGCCTTAACGATATGACGTAGTTGATCTCTCATAAACATCACTTGTGCTGTAGCTTGTACATCGTTGCGACTGCGATCCATATGCCATGCTGGAACGGGATGGTCAAGTCGCTTTTCCACATAGTGCTCGATAGCAAATAAAATATCTGTCATATTCTCTTCAGAACATGCAAGTAATTTTTCTTTATTCAGTTCATCTAGCAACACGTGGATTTGCAATTTATCCTCTGAGGTAAGTAGCCCCATTTGCTCATATTGTGTCGTTAATATTTTTTCAATTTCGATATAGTATGGGAGATAGTGAATAAGTTCGAAATCAAATTGCGGCTTCAAGATATGCTCCACGACAATATTGCTAGGTGATGCTTTAATTCTTCCAGTTAACGCTGGCTCATTTTCAACATGAGACTGCAACCTCTTCACCTCCTTATGGACATTAAGCATTTACACTCCATATGTTCAATCGCTCTAAATAGTGTTTCATTTCATTAGCAAGCTGCTCTACGTTTGGAATTTGTAACATCGTATAATGGTTTCCTTCCTGTTCACGTACAGTTAGCTCACCTTGTATTAAGCGTTCCCATCCTAAGGCCTCTCCTCTTTTCTCATGCTTTTCTCCCTTGGCTTTGATAAGTAGAGCTGATCCATCATACGATGCTGGCTTGTAAGATCGCCTGGCTCGTAAATGACTTGTAAATAGCGCATAGGACTGTAAAATATCTTCTCTCATGTTCAAGTCTTCACCAAACTGTTTCTCCAAGTGCTCTATCAGCATATTCATTTTGTCATCATCATTTTTTAGTTGTCGAAAAGCTAGTAAATTGGATTCAGACCACGATGCGCCATAACGTTGTGCTAAATCATACGCAAAATGGGACACATCATCATTTACTTCATCAGATATCTCCGCTGGCACCACAGCATCTAATAGCATTAGGGAAACTTGTTCACCTTGCATTCTTAATTGCTGTCCCATTTCGAAAGCAACGATGCCGCCAAATGACCAACCAGCAAGTTGATAAGGTCCCACCGGTTGAACTTTTTTTATTTCTTTTACATAAAAAGCAGCCATTTGCTCTATGGAGCTGATCGTAACATCCCGATCCACCAGTCCCCTTGCCTGTAAACCATATACGGGTTGATGCTCTCCTAATGCCTTCGCAAGTTCACTATAGTGAAGTACGTGCCCACCAATGGGATGCAGTATGAAAAGGGGCGCGTGAATTCCTTTTGATTGTATAGTTACGATGCATTGCTTTTCCTCACTTCTTTGCTCCTCACTTTTGTGAAGGAACTTCGCCAGTTGTTCAATCGTATCTTTCTCAAACAACACAGCCAGTGGAACTTTGATTTCAAAAGCTTCCTCTATGGCATGTACGCACTGAATAGCCAATAAAGAATGCCCTCCTAATTCAAAAAAGTGATCCGTCACACCGATAGAGGAATGCTGAAGCAGTCGTTCCCATATCATAACAAGCTGTCTTTCTGTCTCGTTTCTTGCAACTATCCTCTCCGTATGCTCTTGAGATGGCGTCATACCTCTTTTACTCCACAATGCAGAATGATCCATTTTGCCACTGGAGTGAACAGGAAATGATGCAATACATACTATTTCTGAAGGCACCATATAATCAGGAAGCTTTTTCTTTATATGTTGTTTTACTATCGATACAGATACCTGCCCTCGCAATTTTATAAAGGCCACTATACGCTGTTCTTTTGCTAAGACGACGGCTTGCTCCACTTGAGGGTGCTGTAATAGTACAGTCGTAATTTCACCCAATTCTATTCTTAGCCCTCTTAACTTGATTTGCTGATCATTGCGACCTATAAATGCTATATCACCGTCCGCTGTATACTTTGCCATATCTCCCGTTCTATATAATCTTTCACCAGCAATGAAGGGATGTGGGACAAATTTTTCTTCTGTTAAATCTGGACGACGTAGGTAACCTCTTGCTAACCCCATTCCACTAATATGCAACTCCCCTTCTACTCCAATTGGAACAGGTTGCATATAACGATCTAATACGTAAGCTTGTACATTTTGTATAGGTCGGCCAATCGGAATATCATCTATTCGGGTATTGTCTGAACATTGCCAAGCTGTTGCATTAATGGTGGTTTCCGTTGGGCCATAACGATTGATTAAATCTGCAGATAATGTCGCAAACCATTTTTGTTGTAAATCCACCGTCAGCTTCTCTCCTCCGCTAAAACCACGACGAAGAGAAGTACATTCTGCTACCCTTTTTTCATCCAAAAACACATTTAACATCGAAGGGACAAAGTGGATGGTCGTCACCTGTTGTTCTATTATTCGTTCCACTAAGTAAGCCGGATCACGCTCTCCTCCTGATTTTGCAATAACAACACATGCACCTGTAGTTAGCGGCCAAAATATTTCTACAACGGAAGCATCAAAGCTCATAGAAGCTTTAAACATCATTCGATCTGACTCATTAAAACCATACATAGAACGCGAATCTAGTTCATTTACTACGGAACGATGTTCAATCATCACCCCTTTTGGTTTTCCTGTTGATCCTGATGTGTACATGACGTAAGCTAATTGCTTGCCGCCTGAGGAGTCGGCTTCAAATGTAGTAGAATAAGTGGCAATTCGCTCTTTTTCACGCTCTATGAACATGGACTTCCATACTTCAGCTCCTGTGAAGCGTTTATCCATATGTTCCTCGAACAAAATAAGAACGGGCTTTGCATCGTCTATCATGTATTGCAGCCTAGTAATCGGATAGCTTGGATCTAGAGGTAAATATGCTGCGCCAATTTTAAAAATAGCTAACATAGAGATGATGCATTCAGATGAACGAGATAAACAAAGTCCTACAATGTCTCCTTTTTTTACTCCTTCATGTTGGAGCGCATGGGCCAATTGATTCGCTCTATCGTTTAGCTGACGGTAAGTGTATACTTGCTGCTCTTCGATGATCGCCTCTGCATCTGGATGTCGTTTCACCTGTTCTTCAACCACTTCGTGCAGACCTTTTTCTTCTATGGTCTGATGGGTATCATTCCAATCTACTATCATGGTGTTTTTTTCTGCAGTATTTAAAATAGGTATTTCCTGTATCCGTTCATCTGGATGTTGCATCACACTTCGTAATAGATTCATAAAGTGCCTTACCATCCGCTCCACCGTTTCATGGTGAAATAAGTCAGTATTATACTTAAATATTCCCTGCATGAACGTATCTTTCTCTTCCATCGATAACAACACATCGAATTTCACACTATCGATTTCATCTGACATCGTGGTTATTTGCAGGTTATTTTCATCCATATCCAGCTTCATTTCGCTTTGCAGCGCAAACATCACTTGAAACAAAGGTGTTTCATTCCATTTTCTTTGATCGCTAACCGCTTGGACTATTTTCTCAAATGGAACGTCTTGATGTGCATAAGCTTGTAACGTCACTTCTTCCACGCGTTGTAAAAGCTCAATAAAAGTTGGGTTTCCTTCTACATTCGTTCTGATTGGCAACGTATTAACAAAACAACCGACAAGACCTTCGAGCTCCACCCTACTTCTGCCCGCTACAGGCGTTCCTACGACAATATCTTGCATTCCTGAATATCGAGATAAAAATAAATTAAATACGGCAAACAAAGTCATAAACATGGTGACTTGCTGTTGTTGACTCCACGCTTTTAGTTCAACATATAGGTCTTCTTCTACGGTAAAAGAAACAGAAGAACCTCGATATGTCTGCACATCAGGTCGTGGATAATCTAACGGCAGTGTTAATGTCGGTAAGTTCCCACTTAAGTGCTCTTTCCAATATGTCATCTGCTTTTCGAGTAAGCCTTTTTCGTACACACTACGTTGCCATACAGCAAAGTCACTATAATCAATCGGTAAAGCAGGAAGCGAAGGGGATGCACCCTTGACCATTGCGGCATACATTAACTGAAATTCCTTGATTAAAATGGACATGGACCAACCATCAGAAATAATATGATGCATATTAATTACAAATACATGTGCTGCTTTGTCCAAACGAATCAAGTGAAAACGAATGAGTGGAAACTGATCTAAATCAAATGGATGTTTCACATGCTTTTGGATCATTCGCTTCAACGCGAATTGCTTCTCCTTATGTTCTAAGTGACTTACGTCTTGTCGATGTAAGCTTTGCCAAGCGTTTTCTCCTATGACTTGCATAAGCTGGCTTCCTTGTTTCACAAACGTTGTTCGCAATCCAGCATGTCGCCTCATCAATGCATTTATTGTTTTTTCCAGAGCCTCAACGTTTAAATCCCCTTCCAAATGCAATGTAATTGGTATGTTATATACGTCTGATTTACCCATAATTTGATCCAGTACCCACAGGCGTTCTTGTGCAAAAGAAAGTGGCAACGGTTCATCTTTAGTCTTATGAGTAGATAAGAAGGATGGAATCGACGATAAAGATTCGGAAGATGCTAATACATCATTAGACTGCTCCACTTTTTGCATTGTTTCTACCACTTGTGCAAGTTCAACTATCGTCGGCGAGCCAAACAACACCTTCAATGAAACACGCAGTTGTAATTGCATATGAATACGCGTGATGACCTGTGTTGCTAATAAAGAATGACCTCCAAGCTCAAAGAAATTGTCGTGTATACCAATAGGTGATACTGCTAATACTTCCTCCCAAATTACAACCAATTTCTTTTCTATCGTTGTTTTAGGTGCAACATAATCGACATCCAATGAGGCCTTCAGATCGGGAGCTGGCAATGCTCTCCGATTGACTTTTCCATTGACATCTAGTGGAAATTGCTCTAACCAAATATACGCTGATGGGATCATGTACGCCGGCACCTTATCTTTTAGCGTAGTTTTTAAAGTAGAAACGTCTACCGTCTTATCTCCTTCACTTACAAGATAAGCTACTAATTGCTTGTTTGCTGTTGAATCCTCATGAACCATAACGAAAGCTGCTTGTATATGCGGATGCGATAGTAAACCGTTTTCAATTTCACTTAATTCAATACGGAAACCGCGTATTTTTACTTGATTATCTTTTCTACCTATAAATTGAATGGTTCCATCCCATGTGTAACGAACAATATCCCCACTTTGATATAGGCGTTGATTGGATTTAAAAGGATGAGGAATAAATGTATCTGCTGTCCATTCTGGTCGATTCAAATACCCAGTTGCTAAACCATCTCCACCGATATAAAGTTCACCTGCAACTCCAATGGGAACTGGCTGTCTGTACGCATCCAATACATACACTTCTGTATTGGCAATTGGAGTACCTATGGAAACCGTCGCACCAACTTGATCTGCATGCGTCATACGATGACATGTCGTTACGGTTGTATTTTCAGTAGGACCATACGCGTTAATAACAGTACAACCTTTTAATGTTTGCAATGCTTTTTTGACGTGAGGAACAGATAGTACATCTCCTCCTGAAATGAGCAAACGAAGAGGTTGGAGACGATGAACATAGTAGTCTATCATTTGATGGAATAAACCTGCGGTTAAAAATAAAATCGTCACACGTTGGTGCTCAATCGCATCGGCTATTTCTTCCAGCGTCGCTTGGTCTTTCAATACAGCCAAACATGCTCCATTTAACAAACTACCCCAAATTTCCATCGTTGCAGCATCAAATGAGATGGTAGATGCTTGCAGCCATATATCCTCCTCACGAACATCCATCAAGGCATCGTTATTTTTCACTAGCCTGACTACACCACGATGAGGAATACACACGCCTTTCGGCTTTCCTGTTGAGCCAGACGTATAGTTAATGTAGGCTAATTGTTCTGCTCCTCGTGCATGTGAAAGATTCTCTATACTTTGATTTCGTATCGCTTCTACATGATCGTCCACACTGACCGTAGTAACATCATACGAAAGAAGTTGATGTTCTTGTTTACTTTGCGTCAGCATCAAGGATACTTCTGCATCTTCCAGCATATAACGAAACCTTTCCTCTGGTAGATTGAGATCAAACGGAACATAAACCGCCCCAACCTTTAAAATAGCAAGTAAACTAATGACCAGATCCGCTGACCTTTCCATGCATACTCCAACATGATCTCCATGTTTCACATCCCAGTCCCGCAGTTGATGAGCTAATTGATTCGCCGCATCATTAAGTTCTTGATACGTTAATGATTGATGATGATCTTGTAGAGCCAACTTATTACTGTGATGCTCCACTACCCGCTCAAAAACCTCATGTATAGTAAGTTCACGTGGATATTGTACTGTTGTGTTGTTCCTTGCTATTAACGATTCCTCCTCTTCTTTCGTAAGGAGAGGCAGCTGTGTTATAGCGGAAGTCGTATCCTTGATCATGTGTTCAAGTATCATTTGAAAATGACGAATCATACTTTGTATGGACTCTGGACGGAAACAATGCTTGTTAAACTCCATCACTCCTGTTAAACAATGCTCTTCTTCCGTCATCGATAGCGTTAGGTCAAACTTTGCAGTTTGACTCTGGTATGGAATTTGGCTGATACGTACATTCTCTAATTTCATATCTGTACTTGGCACATTTTGCAGTGCAAACATCACTTGAAATAGTGGAGATACACTAAGGTCTCTATTGTTATGAAGTTGCTTCACAATATACTCAAAAGGAACATCTTGATGTTCAAATGCAGCTAGTGTAGTTTGTCGCACACGACCCAACAATTGTGAAGCAGTCACATTTGAATTAGTATCTGATGTAATTACAAGTGTATTAACAAAAAAACCAATGAGTTTTTCTAAGTCCTGATGCTGTCTTCCTGCCACTGGCGTTCCAATAGCAAAATCTTGTTGTCCACTATAGCGATACAGCAACGCTTGAAAAGCAGCCATCAGCACCATATACAATGTAGCGTCATGTTTATTTCCCCATGCTTTCAAAGACTTCGTCAATGATGATGGAAGTACAAAGCGAATAGATGATCCTTCGTATGTTTGTACAGAGGGACGAGAATAGTCTGTTGGTAATTGCAGTGGTGGCACACCATCCCCAAGTTTTTTCTCCCAGTATTTTATTTGTTCTTGTAGTGAACGATGTAATTGCTCTCTTTGCCACACCGCATAATCTGCATATTGGATGGGTAGAGGCTCTAAACTTATCTCACTTTCTGTACTAAAATCTTTATACAAAGTCGTAAAATCGTTTATGAGTAAATGAATAGACCAACCATCTGAAATCATATGATGCATATTAATGAGCAAAATGTGCTCTTTCTCATCCATCTTTAATATTGTAAAGTGGATTAAAGGGCCTTCTACTAAATCAAAAATAAACGTCGCTTCCTGCAACATACGTTGTTGCAACTGCTCTTCTTTTTGTATCTTTGTAAAAGAAGACAGATCTATAGTTGGAATTTCCAAAGTGAAAGAATCATGAATAATTTGCACTGCTTTTTCTTGTTCACTCTGGAACGTCGTTCTCAATACTTCATGTCGATCCACAATATGTTGTAACGCTTTTTTCATTGCCTCAACATGTATTTCCCCTTGAAAACGAATAGCTCCCGGCATATTGTATGCACTTTGATCCGTTAGTAATTGATGTAACACCCATAATCGCTCCTGAGAGTATGACAATGGCAAATGTTGCTGCCGAGATACCGGCTTAATTGGTGCGGTATCTTCTGTTGTATGCAATAGATGCTCATCTACTTGTGCTGCTAATGCTGCGCAAGTAGGATGTTCAAACAATTCTTTCAGTGGCAATCGTATGGAAAAGGAGGTATTCATTCTTGAAATCGCTTGTGTAGCAAGTAAAGAATGTCCGCCAAGTTCAAAAAAATGATCCCACTTCCCGATACGTTCTACATGAAGTACATCGCCCCATATCTGAGCAATAACTTGTTCCGTTTCTGTTTCTGGTGTAACATATTTGTTTTCATCATGTACATACTCCCGTTCTGGCTTGGGCAATGCTTTACGATCTAATTTCAAATTAGGAGAAAGCGGCATACGATCTAACACCATAAATGTGGAAGGGATCATATACTCTGGCAACTTATTCTCTAATCTTTTTTGCCACGCTTGAAGGTGAAGATCAAGTTCACTTTCTTTTTCCTCTGCCACCGTAAAATAAGCTACTAATCGACGATCACCTGGTATATCTTCCCGTACGATAACCGTGGCTTCACGTACAAAATCATACGCTAATAAAGCCGCTTCAATCTCTCCAAGCTCCACACGATGTCCACGCACTTTGACTTGTTGGTCGATACGCTGTAAAAATTCAATGGCCCCATTTTCATGAAAACGAGCTAGATCCCCTGTCCGATACATTTTTTGTCCGGCTTCATCTAAGAATGTATTAGGAAGAAACTTCTCATCTGTTAACGTTGGACGATTAACGTAACCTCTTGCTAACGACATTCCCCCAATATACAACTCCCCAGCAACGCCAACAGGAACAGGTTGACCAAACTCATCGACAATGTAACAAGACGTATTATCAATGGGATAACCAATACTAGGGAATGTCTCCCAATCCATTGGGTTACCACTCATTTGATAAGAGGTCACCACATGTGTTTCTGATGGTCCGTACTGGTTTTGCACGACACAATCAGGCAACGTTGTCATCCATGAACGTATTGCGGGTGTAATCTGCAACTGTTCTCCTGCCGAAATCACTTCTCGTATTTGTAAAGCAACATTCTCTCTCACTGCCACTTCCGCTAAATGATGAAATGCTACAAACGGTAGAAAAATGCGCTCCACTTGCTGCTCCTGTAATAAGGACAACAAACTAGAAAAATCTTTTCTTACATGTTCTTCAGGAATAATTAACGTCCCACCTGTACACCATGTAGAAAATATTTCTTGAAAAGATACATCAAAATTGACCGAGGCAAACTGTAATGTAGTCGCTTGTTTGGAAGAGTAAAAATGATTTTCTTGCCATAATAGCAAATTAACTAACGCTCGATGTGGCATCTCCACACCTTTCGGTTTCCCTGTAGAGCCTGAAGTATATAAGACGTATACTGCATGTTCTTGGTTCATTTCTTGACAAGGGTTTTCTGTAGAAAATAATTTCATTTCTTCTGTTTCCTGCATGCCATCTATTACCATCGTCATCCCAGAATGTGCAGGAATTTGATCCACAACAGATTGACATGTCAAGATGATCTTCAAATCCGCATCTTCCATCATCCAATGCAATCTTTGCTCTGGGTAGTTTGGATCTAAAGCAACATAGGCTCCTCCCGCTTTTACAATAGCAAGCATTGCGATCACCATTTCTAATGACTTCTCCATACAAAGCCCTGCATAATCTCCTACTTTAAATCCGTTATGCAGCAATTGATGAGCGACACGATTTGCTTGTGCATTCAGCTGTTTGTACGTGAGTGATTGCTCCTTAAACACTACCGCATGTGCATCTGGTGTACGATGAGCCTGGGCTTCAAATAAAGTATGCACAAGCTGATGTTCATCACGTTTAACGTTCGTTTGATTCCAATCGAATAGTATCCGGTGTTGTTCATCCGAAGTGAGCATCGCAAGTTTATGAATAGGATAGGTTGGGTGTTCTACGACTTGTTCTATAACACGGAAGAAATGTCCGATCATGCTCTGAATAAAAATCTCACTAAATAAAGATATACGATACTCCAACTTCCCTATTAATTGACCATGATCTTCATGTAGCATCATGCTTAAATCAAATTTTGCTGTATTTGTATCCAACTGCTGAAAATGCAGTTTTAAATCTGATTGCTCTACTACACCTTCTAGTGGTTGATTTAATACAAAGAAAGTTTGGAAAAGTGGGGTTTGATGTAAAGATCTGTCAGACACGATTTCTTGCACTATTTTTTCAAATGGTACATCTTGATTTGCATACGCATCCGTACACCTTTCCTTTACTTGTTGTAGTAAGGTAAGAAAAGTAGGATTACCAGATAGATCATTACGAATCACCAACGTATTGACAAAAAAGCCGATTAAGGGTTCCACTTCTTCTACTGTGCGATTAGCAATCGGTGTACCTACTAAAATGTCATTTTCTCCTGTATAACGAGCTAAGATGATGTTATATATGGTGAGCAATGTCATGAACATCGTACATCCTGCTTGATCACTAATCTGCTTCAAGGAATGTACTAGTGTAGCGGGAAGCGTAAATGTTTGTGCTGCTCCCACATCTTGATCCACTGTCACATGATGAGAAGGGTCAGAAAGCGACAACAAGGGGATATCTCCACTTAGTTGCTTTTTCCAATAAGATAACTGTTTCTGCATTTCCCCTTGTTTTAACCAACGATGTTGCCAAAGTGCATAATCGGCATATTGAATTTCAAGAGGAGTGAAAGGAGACGCTGCTCCTTTAGCTAACGCTTCATACAAGTCCATCATTTCTTTTATCATGATGCCCGTAGACCATCCGTCAGCAACAATATGATGCATATTAAACAACAATTCGAACTTTGCTTGACTCCATTTCCATACGGTTACTTCAAGCAAGGGGCCTTGTTCTAAATCAAACAATTTCAATGCTTTCTCACTTCGCTGCTGCTTGAACTCCTCTTCTCTTTCTTCCACAGGGATCTGTGTCAGATCTACTTGTTCCACATCCACCATCGCTAGATCAGAGATTCGAACTTTTGCTTTTCCTTGATGAGAAACAAATGTCGTTCGCAGCACCTCATGTCGCTGTATAATCTCTTTTACACAGTCCTCCAATATGGACACTTGAAACAAGCCCTCTATACTGACTGCAAAAGGTGTATTGTAAATGGGTCGTCCAGGGTATAACTGCTCCAAAAACCATAACCTCTGCTGCGCGTAAGAAGCAATAACCTCCTCTCCCTCCGCTCGCTTTGGTATTCGCTGTTGTTGTTTTTTTCTGAGCTGCGCTTCTAGCCAAGCTCGCTTATCCGCTGATAATGTGTCCAACTTAGACTTCAATTTATCTTTTGGGTTCATCGTAACACCACCTTTTTAAATTGCTATGAGGAGGCAAGCACATAGTGGACTTATACCTCCATCATTTCTGCAAAAGTTAAGATTGTGATTTCAACACTTTTTCCAATTCATCTGGTGATAATTCATCTAATTGTTCCAATAGATCTTGCAGTTCATCATCTTCTTGAAAATCACTTTCTACCTTAATCGCTTCAATCAATGCTTCTAGCTTTGAAGTTTCAAATAATGTTCGAATAGGCAATTCAATTTCAAATTGTTTCCGCAGCATAGAAATCAAGCGAGTAGCTAACAAGGATTCTCCACCTTGCTCAAAAAAGTCATCTTCCAAACTTATATTGGAGTAACCTAACACTTGTCCCCAAATGGAAGCTACTTTTTTCTCTAACTCCGTTTCAGGCTGTACTATCTTTTTATCCATATCATCCAACGAAGGAATCGGTAATTTTTTACGATCTACTTTTCCGTTGAGTGTCATTGGAAACTGCTCTAACGGTATGAAGAAAGAAGGAACCATATAGTCAGGAATTTGTTTTTTCATATATGCTTTCCAGTCGTTCACAGTTATTGTAGTGTCCGTATCTGTATGGATTGTAAAGTAGGCAACAAGACGCTTCGTCCCTTGTTCGTCTGTATAATCTTTCACTATCACTTGCTGGATTGCAGGATGTTGGTTCAATACGTTTTCAATTTCTCCTAGCTCTACTCTAAAACCACGTATTTTCACTTGATGATCCATTCTCCCTAAAAATTCTAGGTATCCATCATGTCTTAAACGAACCATATCTCCCGAACGGTATAATCGTGCATTTGGATCATCAATAAAAGGATCTTTGACAAAAGCTTTAGCCGTTTTCTCTTCATCATGAAGATAACCTCGACCAACACAAACCCCTCCATAGCAAAGTTCTCCTGGAACACCGATAGGCACTGGCTTTAGTGCTGTATCTAACACGTATAATTTACTATTTGGTATGACTTGTCCAATGGGCATTACCTTTACCTCTTCATGAGGTGCTTCATTAATAATTTGGTGCGTGACGTCATCAGAGCATTCCGTTGCTCCACAAGCATTAATGACTGGGATATGGTAGTGATGGAACCACTGTCTCGTTAAACTAGGAGAAAGTGCTTCACCACTAACGACAAGATAACGTAGCTTATCAAATGCTGGCTTCACGCTTTGATCTAAATCTATAGCGTCCATCATCGCTTGCAGCACCGTAGGTACACTCTCTAAAATACATAACTGTGCAGCGTCCATTTCTTGCAGTAATAAGGAAGGTTCCGTCTCTGCTTCATCTGGCAAAATATAGCTTTTCCCCCCAACCACTAATGCCATCAAAAGCTGCCATACGGAGACATCGAAGCATTGTGAAGCATTTTGAGCTACAATGTCATGTTCTCCCGCTTGTAATACTTCTAATTTGGCATAAATATGATTGACGAACCCTTTATGTTCAATCATGGCGCCTTTTGGTTTCCCTGTAGAGCCTGATGTGTAGATGACGTAAGCCAAATCATCAGCACATATCTCTATTTGTGGCATCTCTATTGGATAGGATGCAAAAGTATTTTCGTCTTGGTCTAATAACACTTTTTGCAATCCGGGAACAGCAATGCGATGTTGTAAACGATCATACGTTATTAAAGCGCTCATCTCTGCATGCTCCACCATATACTTCAAACGATCCTCTGGATATTTAGGATCTAATGGGATATAAACTGCACCTATTTTAAAGATAGCGAGCATGGCAATCGCCCATTCCATGTTTCGTTCACCAAAATATCCAATAAATGCACCTTTTTGCACACCTATATGCTGTAAATGCTGCGCAAGTTGGTTGGAACGTCTGCTTAAATCCCCATAGGTTATACTTTCATCTTTATCCAATATGGCAATAGCATTTGGGGTTTTCTCCGCCTGTTGTTCAAATAAATGATGATAACATTGATTTACAGGGAAATCGTTCCACTCTATTGCAGAACTACCAATGAGACTATTCCATTCTTGGGAAGATAGTATGCTATGCTGTTCGTGTTGGTCATATGGCGTATCTACCATCTGTTGCAACGTGTGAACGTAATATTGTCCGATTTGCTCCACTTGCTGCAAGCTCAAATCTTCGGGATAAAAGTCTAATACACACATTAAGGTAGACGTCTGTGGGTTAACAGAAAATTGAGTCGTAAGTGGAACATAAGCCGACTCTTGATGCCATCCATCCAAGATCTCTATTTCACTTGCATGGATGGATTGTTGATAAACATGAAAATGTGTATAGTTAAAAATCGTTTCAAACATTCTACCTCCGCCACTATATTGGCGCTGTAATTCCACCAATGGAAAACGTCGATGAGGATAACTTTCCCTTTCTGCTTCAAATGTTTTCTGTATAAGCTGCTCCCACGTTGCTCCTGTAATATCCATTCTGACTGGCATCGTATTCACCATGGAGCCTAGTACTTTTTCCGCATCTTTTTCTTCTGGTCGGCCACCCGTCACGACACCAGTCACGACATCCGTTTGCCCACTTAGCACACTGACGACTTTCATATGAGCAGCCAATACCATATCTTTTAGCGGTACAGCAAGCTGTTTAGACATCGCAATTAATTGTGCGGACAGCTGTTCCGATATAGTCACATGCATGCGATCTTGCATTAGTGTAGATTTATCTTCCTCTGCACGTTCCCAACGTGGAACTTTAGTAGCAGCAACATCATGTAGTTTATTTTCCCAAAACTGCTGTGATGTTGGTGATGCTGTTGTTTCTCTTTCCAACTGAATGTAGCGGCTGAATTTGGCCTGTAACGGAGGCCACTCCGGTGTATGTTCATCTTTCAATAATTCGGAATAACTCGTAAGCACCTCTGATAGTAATGTAGCCGCGCTCCATCCATCCAATAAAGGTTCGCACATCGTAATTTGAAAAATATCATCTGTAAGACGATGAGCATGGAAGCGACATAATCCTGGCTTTTCCCAATGAAACCGCGCTCGTTCATTTTCGTGTAAAAATGTCGTCAATGAAGCTTGCTGTTCTGTTTCTGTTAAATGTCTTATGTCTACTATGTGCAATGTAATAGTAGAATGAGGATGCACTAGCAACAACGGTTCACTGTAGGAAGAAACATCAAAGGACGTTCTCAGTATGTCATGGCGCTTAACTGCTCTTCTAATTGCTTCGTTAAAACGTTCTTCATCCAATATCCCTTTCACTTTAAATGATTCAATATAGGCCTTATAGTGCGAAGAAGATTCACTATGGAAGTAGAAGGACATTTGTATTGCCGGAATAGGGTAAGCATCTAAAATATGATCCGCTATTTGTAAGCGGTCTTCCTCTGATACGAGGGCGAAAGGTGTTAGCGGCTGCTGATCTAATGCTTGCACATCACTATCTCCAACTACCCTTGCCAACTGTCGAATACTTTGATGTTGAAATATATCTTCTAAACTAATTTGCATGCCTTTCTCTTTCGCTAGTGAAGATACTTTAATACTTCGAATAGAGTCTCCACCAATAACAAAGAAATTATCATCAATACTAATCCCTTTCACATCAAGAACCTGTTCCCAAATCATCACCAATATTTCTTCCTTCCAAGTCGTTGGCGGTTCATAAGATGTTCGTTCTATTGAAAATAAATCCATATCAGGAAGTAATTTATAGTCTATTTTTCCATTGATAGTTAGTGGTATCGAATCTATTGTTTTCATGATGCTAGGAACCATATATTCTGGTAGTTTCTCGTGAAGATGATCACGTAATGCATTCATAGAAAAAGAAGAATGGTCTTCTGGTACGATAAACGCAATTAATCTATTACTGCCATCTGCAATTTCTCTTACCGTTACGACTTGCTCTCGCACAGCTGGATATTGTTTTAATACCGCAGCAATTTCCCCTAACTCGATTCTAAACCCGCGTATTTTCACCTGATCGTCCATCCTACCTAAATAAGACAAGTTACCATCAGCTAAATACCTTGCTACGTCACCAGAACGGTAATACTTCATTCCATTCTTCTCTATAAAACGTTGTTTCGTTAAATCTGGTCGATTTAAATACCCTTGAGCAACCCCTGCTCCTCCAACCAGCATTTCGCCTTTCATCCCAAGTGGCATCAAATTACTATGCTGGTCCATGATAAGTACATGCAAATCTGGGAGAGGACGACCAATGTTGCTTACCGTATGATGTACATCAGCTGCGGTGATAGGGTAAAACGTAGTATGAACAGTTGTCTCGGTTATACCGTACATATTAATTAATGTAGGATGTTGATCACCATACTGATGAAACCATGGCTGTAACATTGGAAAATCTAACTTCTCACCACCAAAAACAACATATCGCAAAGGTAATCGTTGTTCAGCATGAGATTGTATATGAATTAATTGTGAGAATGCGGATGGCGTTTGACTTAATACCGTCACCTTCTCTGCTTGAATTAGGTTATAAAATTGTTCGGGTTCTCTACTAACATGGTGAGGAACAATGAGTAATGCACCACCATGTAAGAGTGCACCCCACATTTCAAAAACAGAAAAATCAAAAGCATAGGAATGGAACATACTCCATATATCTTCTTCGCTGTAGTTCATATTTGCTGAACACGCTTTGAATAATCGTCCAACATTATGATGGTTGACCATGACACCTTTTGGTTTTCCCGTCGATCCTGAAGTATAAATCACATACGCGAGGTCATTAGGTTGTAGTGAATGGTTTATATTTTCCTTCTCTTGACTTTCTAATAATTCCACATCTCTATCTAAACAAAGGATCTCCACAGGGAGGGAAGAGCATCTTTCTCTTGATTGTTCATGCGTCAACATCAACGTAATGTTGGAATCATCCAATATATACTGCAATCGTTCATCTGGATAGGTAGGGTCAAATGCAACATATGCAGCCCCAACCTTATAAAGTGCTAAAATGGCTACGACAATATCCGGTGATCGTTCCATACTAATTCCAACGAGCGAGCCTGACTTCACACCGTTATGTTTCAACACATGTGCTAATTGGTTTGCTTTCTCATTTAACTGTGTATAGGTCCATCGCTGTTGTTCATATATAACTGCTGTGCGAGCTGGGAATGCTTTCACCTGCAATTCAAACTGTTGTGATAACGTAAGCTCTACCTCATAGCTAGCTTTTGCGCTACTGCATTGTTCAACTTGCTTTATCTCTTCTGCAGGTAAAATATTTACTCGTTGCACCACATGTTGAAACGAATGTGCAAGTTCTGCTAGTAATGTTTCATAATGTGTTGTCATTCTCTTGATCGAATCAGAAGCGAACAAGTCAGTATTATAATGAAAATTAATGACAACTTCTCCATTTGACTCTGCTGCCATTAGAGTTAGATCAAATTGAGATGCATCCATATCGATAGGAACAGATTGTAAAGTTAATTCCTCTACATCTACTTCCGCAAACTCACAGTCTACTGTAAAAGGAGCCAGTGTCTTTTGAAACTTTCCGATATTTTGCATCACAAAAGCTGTCTGAAACAGAGGTGAATAGCTTGCATCACGTTCTGGTTGTGCTATCTTTACTAATGCATCAAATGGAACATTTTGATAATTGTAGGCAGCTAACGTTTTTTTGTTTAGATTTTGTAGGCACTGCTGAAATGTCGTTTCTTTTTCCATTTCAAATCGAATAGGCACTGCGTTCGTCATATACCCCACTATATGTTCTAATGCTGCACGTGTCCTACCAGCCATATACGTACCAACAATAAAGTCACTTTGCTGTGTATAGCGATACAACAACGTTCCGTATGCTGCCAAAAGAGTATGAAATAACGTCACATCGTTTTGTTGTGAAAGCAGTTTCAATTTATCTGTCACCTGTTTATTGATCCTAAGTTGGGACACAGCACCTTTGAAACGCTGTACGGAAGGCCTCGGATAGTCCAAAGGCAGTTCCAACATCGTTCGTTCGCCAGCTAATTCTTGTTCCCAATATTGCATTGCTGTCTTTCCTTCATCACTTTTCATCCATTTATTTTGCCAATCCACATAAGAAGCAAACGATAAAGAAATTGCTGTTAAGCCGCTCTCTTCTTCTCTTTTTACACTGCGATACACATGCGATAAATCGTTAAATAATACATCTAGTGACCAGTAATCGATGACCATATGATGAAAAGCCCACAGCATCGTATATTTGTTATGAGATTGCGCATAAATGTAAACTCGCATCGTATCCCCTTGTTCTAGGACAAAAGGACGTTTAGCTTGTTCTGTCAGTTGTTGTGTTAGCTCTGTTTCACTCCAAGTTGCTGCATCAATCACTTCAAAACCACAAGCAATGTCCTCTATCACATGTTGCAAAAGCTCGCCATTTTTTTCATAAAACACCGTTCGTAATATACTATGGCGTTTTATCAACTGATCAAAGGATTGCCGCATTGCCTCCATATCAAGAGGCCCTTCCATTTTGAATGCTTTCGCAACATGATACGCTGTACTTTCTGGATACTGCTTATATAGAAACCACAGTGCTTGTTGTCCCTGTGACATAGGGAAAGCAGAAGTTTCATCCATTTGGTTTAATGAAAGCACTTGTGTTTTTTCATTGTCTATTATTTGCTGAATTATCTTCTCTGTTAACGTACGGACATTTGGTCCTTCAAGTAAATAAGAGGGCTCAAATACGACACCTAGGTCACTTTCTATTTGTGTTTGCAACTGCGTAGATACAAGAGAATCCATTCCCCAGTGATGTAATGGATGTGTGTCATCTATACTCTGTGGAGATACTTTCATATATGTTGCAAGTTGGTGTTTCACATAGTGTTGTACTAATGGTGGTCTCTTGGATTCAGGTAAGTCTATGACCTGCTGCTCTGTGAGTATAGCTTGTTCTACTTCGTTCCCTTGCAATGATTCAATCTGTAAAACGTCACTGCCTTTTAACATCAACTGCTCATTAACATATTGGTCACGACATGCATGACGCTGTATTTTCCCACTTGATGTTTTTGGGATACTGCCAAACTTCAGTAACAACACACCGTAGACTTGAACTTCATGATGTTCTGCAACAGCCTGACGAACAGTTCTCGATATTTCAGATACGTCTATCTTCCTAAAATGACGATCTACTTCGATAGCTACTATGAATCTCTCTTCTCCATCAACAGAGATTGAAAATGCTGCACATGCCCCTTTTCTTAGCGCTTCGTGACTTTTTTCCGCTGTTAGCTCTATATCTTGAGGATAATGATTTCTTCCACGAATAATAATAAGATCTTTCACCCTGCCTGTGACATAAAGGTGGCCGTCCATTACAAATCCTAGATCACCCGTTCTTAAGTAGTGTGCTTCACCATCCTGTAATGTTGCCTTGAATGTTTGTATTGTAGCTTCTTGCCGATTCCAATATGCTTTCGCTACACTGTCACTAGAAACCCAAATCTCCCCAATCTCATGGGCAGCGCAACGCTGTAACGTATGTGGATTCACAATTTCTACTTTATGACCGGAAGGAATCCCGCCACAGCTTACTATTTCTTTCCCCTGCTCCTCTTCTGAAACAAGCATGGACACTTTGCCCTGTTCTAAATCTGAAGCTGAAAACGTTTTCATCTCAGGGAAACCAGATGCAGGTGTTCCAGAGACAAATAGCGTCGTTTCTGCTAAGCCATAGCAGGGAAAAAAGGCTGATTGATGGAAGCCAGCACAAGCAAATGCCTCAGAAAAATCGCGAATACTCTCTGCATGAATAGGCTCTGCCCCATTAAAGGCAACTCTCCAGTGACTCAAGTCAAGTTGTTCTCGCTCCTGTGGCGTTGTTCGTTCAACAAGAAGATCATAAGCAAAATTAGGCCCTCCGCTAATCGTCGCTTTACTGTTCGATATCGCTTCTAACCATCTTAACGGTCGCTGCATAAAATCAATGGCAGAAAATATCGTTACGGTAAAACCTACGGCAAGCGGTTGTAACAAGCCACCAATTAAACCCATATCGTGATAAGGTGGAAGCCAAATGACGGATCGATCTTCTTCTGTTGTACGAAACGCCTCATGTATAAGCGTTAAATTATGTAGTAAATTTCCGTGCGTGACAACAACACCTTTAGGGGTAGACGTAGAACCCGATGTATATTGGAAAAAAGCTGTTGTTTCCCGATGGACTTGTGGGTGGTTCCAATCTTCTTCGATACGATCAGGAATTTCGTCTAACAGTAACCAATTTAAATCCGTCGCATGAAGCGATGGCAGCACATCTTGTTTTAATTTACTCTTTACTTTAGATGTGGTAAGAACAACAGCCGCTTTTGCATCCTCAATCATTCCTTGCAAGCGAGGCATTAACCTTTTAGAACTTGGAGGATAAGCAGGAACGGCAACAGCGCCCGCGTATAAACAACCGAAAAATGCGGCCAAATAATCAAGTCCGGTTGGAAATAATAAAATCACTCGCTCACCTGCAGCATGATGTTGTTGTAACCATGCCCCTATCGCCCTTGCCTGCTGATCTAGCTCTCCATATGTCATCCCGTGCTGTTTACTTTCACCATCTTCTAAAAAATAAAAACCTACTTTATCTTTCTGCTCCTCAGCTCTGGTCTGTAAAACTTGTACTAGTGAAGACATTGTATTTAGTTTTTCCTGCATGAACGATTTCATTTTTTCATCATTCCTCTTTTCATCTAAACTGGATAAAGAGTAAGTTTATTCATTGATGGATTAGACTTAAAATACTGCGGTAATAACTTTCCATCTATATGTGGCATCATTTGATCTTGATAAAATGGGCTAGCCATATGACCTGATTGTCCTGGCGTAAGAATATCAAAAGCCTGATGATGTATATCATCTAAATCAATTACTATCCTCCATGGAGCACTATACTGAATCCAACCTTCTGCATTATTCCCCATTAATCCTACTGTGGTTTTACTACCCCCAGCTTCCACCATAGGTGTTGGAACATTCATACCAATTTGATCCATCACCTCGTGCAGTGGATGGAAAAAAGCAAGACGATGAAACTTGCCCCATCTCCAGTTATCAGGATTGTCGCCTTGTAATTTTTTTATTTGATCGCACGTTTCAGCTAAGCTTTTCGTTACAATGGAGGTCAAACCACCGCTTTGCTTTAGCCAATCATTTTCTTTTCCTAGCGATGCTTCCACAATCATGCTATCCAAAACATGCGTACTCTCTACCATCCATGGATATAACACCTCACCCATTAAAGGTTGAAATATGTTCTGTTTTATTTTTGAATACCATAGCTGAAATAAAAGCGGGGCTGCTTGATCTTTGTCATCGACACAATTCCAGTGTTGTAAAATTGGCATTATTTGATTGGGGATTTCATTCTTTTCCACTCGCTTTAGAAGTAGAGGTAATATCTTCTCTGCATGTAAGTTTTTTTGATCTACTTGTAGTTGCTGGGTATTTTCTACTGTCCACTCATCATGTTGAAGTAACTCATCATAAATCCGCTGAGCTCGATAGGGAGATTCCCAAGCGTGTGTAATGTGATGTGGGTAATGATCGTCTACTATTTTATTATTAGCGTTAACAATGACCCCATCTTTTGGATTCACTATTTCTGGTAGCTCATGAAATGGTACATAACCTTTCCATTCATATTGTTCTGTCCATCCTGGAACAGGGAGAAGTCCATCTCCTTTTTCACGAATGGGTATTAACCCTACCGTTTTCATAGCGATGGTTCCGTCATTGGAAGCAAATAGCACATTCATCGCGGGACTGTAAATATGTTCGATACTTTGTTTAAATGTCTCCCAGTCTACTGCAGTGTTCATATTTAAAAATGCTGCAATTTCTTTGCTCTCTTCATATGCGGTCCATTTTAATGCTAAGCCATAGCGAACATCATCGGTCATTTCCTTTTTTTTGTCTTCTATTAATATAGGACCATGTCTGGTCATTTTTAGCTCAATATGTTCGTCTTCCTCCCCTTTTATTTTGATAATCTCCTGTTTACATGTAATACATTCCCATTCACCTTGATATCTTACTTTATGGTCATCCTCAGGATGCAACTGCTCTATATATAAGTCTTGTGCATCTGCTATGGCATTCGTTACGCCCCAAGCGATGTGATCGTTATGGCCTAATACAATACCTGGAACACCGGGTAACGTTACTCCAATAACATGGAATTTTTCTTGATGATCAACCCTCGATAAATGGGTCTGATACCACGTAGCAGGCGTCTGCATATCAATATGCGGATCATTTGCTAGTAGTGGTTTTCCCGATTTGGTACGTTGTCCCGATAAGACCCAACCGTTTGATCCTTGCTTTTCTTCTTTTCCTGAGAGCATCATAAAAAGCTCTTTCATGTGCAACTTACTTTCATCAGGTAACATATCAAATGTATGACTACATTTATTTTTCTTATTTTTTTTATTACCTACCGTAATAAAGCCTTCGTCTGGGTAAGTTGGCCATAATGATTGGGCTAACTTATCTCCAACTATTTTTCGAAGTTCATACCGATACGCTTCGGATTTGAAATTCTCAGCAAGACTGAACGAGAGCAATTTACCCATGACAAAAGTGTCTACTACACTCCATGGCTCTGGTTGATAGTCTAATATAAGAAACTCAATGGGGAGACACTGTTCTTGTATTGCCTGCTCTATGTAACGATTTACTCCCTCTGCGTAGCGCAACAATATGTTCATCGTTTCTTCCTCATACTGAGTTAAACTTTGTTCCGCAGCTTGTTTTAATTGCAGTTTGCGATACAATCTGTCACTTTGCAGCATGGATCTTCCTAACACTTCGCTTAAGCGACCACTTGCTAAACGTCTAGTCATATCCATCTGCCACAAACGATCTTGTGCAGTAATGTATCCTTGTGCTTGAAAGAGATCCCCGTGACTCCTAGCTTCAATATGAGGCACACCCCTTTCATCTCTATACACATCTACTACATCTTCTAATCCTTGGAAAGGTATGTTGCCTTCTAGCGGTGGTAAACTGCGGGTTAATGCTTGTTCCATCACCTTTTCTTTCGTTTTCATTCCGGCACTCCTTTATATAAAATGAATATGAACTAAATAGTGACTGCATGATTTAGCACCAACATCTATTAAAATGTTGATCACGTTGGTAGTATTTGAATGTATTTAAATGGGAGATGTAACGCAGAAGGCTGTAAGTTATGACTTGATAGATGGACTAGGGGCTATTTTTTCATTTTTGTTATCGTACAATCTTTGTCCATACCAGAAGAAGAAAATACTAAGCAGTGCCACGACACCGAAAACATTGAACATCGTTGTACCTCCATAAACGGTTAACAACACTCCTCCAAACCACGGACCTATAAAATTTCCAAAACCATTAAAGGAATGCGCCCCATAATATGTCCCTCTCATAGCATCCGGTGTAATTCGATCCACCATCACATATTCGGAAGGAACAATCAATATTTCACCAATCGTAAACACTACCATCGCCAAAATAAATAATGTCCACGTTCCAACATAAGCAAAACCAACTTCCGAAATTGCCAACAAAATGCTTCCTAACACAACATTTCTCAATGGATTAAAACGTTCCGCCCAGCGTGTAATCGGATATTGCAGCGCGATGACAACAATGGAATTTGTGCTCATAAGCACAGCAAAAAGTTGAACACCATCTACTAATTTTTTTTCTAAAAATTGCGAAAGCGTAACGGACATTTCTCCCATTACACTAATGGTTAACATACTCCCTACTATGAACAGCAACAACACTTTATCTGTTCTAACGACGCTAACTGCCCTCCTCACCGATATTCTTTCTTCCTGATTGGTATGCACTTGGCGATACTTAAACACTTTGAATGCGATATGTAGGATGGCTACATAAACAAGAAACAATATCCCTCCGAAAATAAAAGGAATACTATCATTTATTTTTGATAACCCAATACCGATCAAAGGACCAATCGCAAAACCAATATTAAAAGCGGTATATCGTAACGTAAACACTCTTATTCGCTTTTCTTCAGGAGTTAAGTCTCCCATCAACGCTTTGGATACGGGATCGAAAAAAGAAATACATAAACCAAGTAGAATGCTTAATAGTAAATAAGCATACGTATTATTGGTAGACACGAATCCAAAAAAAACAAAAGAAAGTCCATACAAACTACCAATCATCACTTTTTTACGACCAATAAAATCCGATAGTATTCCGCCAACAAACCCACCAAACATACCTGCAATAGCTCCTGATCCAATAATGAAACCGATTTCACTCGGCTCTAACGAAGTCATTTTTGCTAAATATACAGCTAAAAAAGGAATACTCATTCCTCTAGCAATAGATAACAAAATCATTCCCGCTAAAATGGTATGTACTAGTGGATGATAAGCTTGAATAAAGGATTGCCACTTCTTTAACATTACATTCTCCTTCATATAGTAAATAGAATAGTATAAACAGTATAAAATGATGCATGGTAGATTGTAATTTCATTGATGGATGTAAAGATGATGAGGGGAAAACATTTTAAGATTTGACTAGTTCGGATGCATTCATAAGACGATCTTGCAAAATACATGTTGTTAGTACGAGTAACAATACCGTGTTCGTCATAATACGTTCGTTCTTTGGCATGTTTGGAAGATGATCCAACAACCCAATGATTTGCTTTTGTTCAAAAAAAGGAACTTGTTTCATGACATCGCTTCTTAACATATCCTGCATTAATTGATGGAGTTTATTATTACTTTGTAGTGTGGATGGTGGAGCTAAGAAAGGTTGTTTTGGTTTTTGATACACATTAGGGCTTAAATACGGTTTTGCTGCTTCTCGCAGCACGTACTTTTCTTTGTATTGATGAATGAGCATCGAAGTAGGAAAACTTCTAACGAGTTCAAATAACTTGTGATCTAATAGTGGCATCCGTATCTCAACACCATGAGACATATCTAAACGCTCTGCAAACAAAATTTGATTCGGTAAAATCGATTTATTCCAAATATACATCCCTTGATTCAAATAATTTCTACCTTGCAATTCTCCAACATTTACGCCGTCGAGAAAATGTCGATGAATATCATAATGTTGAAATTCAGATAAGAAATGGTGGGATAGCATCTTTTGTAAAGGTTTGCGACTAACATCCACCGCCTGAATCCAAGATGGTGAAAAACCTAGTTCTTTTTGAAATGTTGGTAGTTGATGATCAAGATAATGATGCGTGGGAAGATGATTGTAGGAAGGATTCTCTGCAAGAAATTGCTCTAATTTTTTAAGTTTTGTATCTCGATCTAATCCTTCAACACTTTGTAAAAACATATCAATTCGAGAAAAAATATAGCCTGCGAATATTTCATCCGCTCCATCTCCGGTTAAAACAACTCGATATCCTTTTTCGCTTAAAATTTTACTTTTTAAATAACGAGCCACACCATTCATATTAATTCCTATCGTTTCTGCATGCCATACCGCTTTTTCTACATGATCTGCAAAATCTCCAAAATCTAATTGCAGTGGGTTATAATTTGCACCAACAAAGCCTGCCGTCTCTTCCGCAACCTTGCCTTCATCGTAAGCTTCATTATCGAATGTGACGGTAAATGCCTCGAGTGGATCATCACTATATTGCTGTGAAATGCCAAGTACTGTAGAGGAATCGACACCTCCACTCAAATGAAAACCAACGGGTACATCGGAACGCAATCGGATACGTATACTTTCATGTAATGCCTCTTGTACTTCCTCTATATATTCTTGTGGTTTTTTATCAGGCATACGATTTTCTTCTATAGGATAATCATGTTGCCAGTATTCTTTCACTTTTATGTCATCTTCGGTAGCTAAAATAAAATGTCCTGGAGGTACTTGATGTACTCCTTTAAACAAAGAACGATTCATTTGTTTATAAAAAAATAAATGCTGGTAGTATGCTTCATTGTCCCACTCTGCCTTTACTCCTGCAGCAAACAGTGCTTTCACTTCTGAAGCAAGGTAGAGTACGCCGTCTTGAATAGCATAGTACAGCGGCTTTATACCAAATCGATCACGCGCTGCAAATAACCGACGTTTTTGTTGATCCCAAATAATAAAAGCAAATTCACCACGTAATTCCTCTAAACAAGCGACCCCTTTTTCCTTGTACAGATGTAATGCAATTTCACTATCTGAATTGGTCCTAAATACATGCCCACGTGATTTCAAGTCTTTCTGAATCCGCTCATAGTCGTAAAATTCACCGTTTGCAGTAATGACTATCTGTTCATCATAGTCCGATATAGGCTGTTCTCCTGTAACTAAATCAATGATGCTTAGCCTTGCATGTCCCAAGCCAATGGTGTTATCATCTGACATCCACGTCTTCTGGTAATCTGGTCCACGATGAGAAAGACTCACTGCCGCTTTTCTAACTACATCTTCTAGTACAGATTTTTGATTGGAAAGTATCCCAACAATGCCGCACATTTTTCATCAACCTCTCTTTTTTTAAAGTTGATCATAATCGCTTTCTATTAAACTATCAAAGTGGTGGATGTTCCATATACCACTAGTACGTGGTATATTTTTAAATTACTACATGATGACATGAAACTAAATAAAGTATGTCTTATTATAGCATTATTTGGATTTTAAATCATTAATATTCTAAATTTATAAAAAAATTAATAAAATAATAGAAAATTAAATCATTTTAATATATAGGTAAATATTTGTTTTATGTTTATATCCAATAAAATGACTAATTATTACATAATAGTGTAAATATAACCTTTATTAGGTTGGGTGTAAAAAAATAGAATGATCACTACTGATGGAATTTTGTCACATCAAGTAGCAATCATTCTATGCTTCATATAGATAGACTTCGAACGTACTCCTTACATATTTCGTCGATACTGTCCGCCTACTTCGTACAACGCTTTCGTAATTTGCCCTAAACTAGCATGCTTCACTGTTTCCATTAAAGCAGCAAATATATTTCCGCCACCTATCGCGGTTTGCTTCAATTGTTCTAGTGCGTCTTTCCCATCTTGAGCATGCTCAGTTTGGAATGCTTGCAGCTGCGATATTTGCGTTTCTTTTTCTTCTTTCGTCGCACGTGCCAATTCCATATTGTTAACGTCTTCACTGCTTGGTGGATTCGGATTCATAAACGTGTTAACTCCAATGATCGGCAGCTCCCCATTATGCTTTTTCATTTCATAATACATGGACTCATCTTGTATTTTGCCACGCTGATATTGCATTTCCATTGAACCTAACACGCCACCACGTTCATCCATGCGTTCAAACTCTTGCAGCACCGCTTCTTCTACTAAATCGGTCAATTCTTCTATGATAAATGAACCTTGAAGCGGATTTTCGTTCTTCGTCAACCCATGTTCTTTCGTAATGATCATCTGTATTGCCATCGCTCGACGAACAGATTCTTCTGTCGGTGTCGTTATCGCTTCGTCGTATGCATTCGTATGCAGTGAATTACAATTGTCATGCAAGGCCATTAGAGCTTGCAACGTCGTTCGTATATCATTAAAGTCTATTTCTTGGGCATGTAACGATCTGCCTGACGTTTGCACGTGATATTTTAATTTTTGACTGCGCTCATTACCACCATATTTATCTCGCATCACTGTTGCCCATATTCGGCGTGCAACTCTCCCAATAACCGTATACTCTGGGTCAAGCCCATTACTGAAAAAGAAAGATAAATTAGGTGCAAATTTGTCGATATCCATACCTCGACTGAGATAATATTCAACATACGTAAAACCATTGGCTAAGGTGAACGCAAGTTGTGAGATAGGATTTGCTCCTGCTTCCGCAATATGATAACCAGATATAGAGACAGAATAGTAATTTCGCACTTCATGGTCAATAAAATATTGCTGTATATCTCCCATCATCCGTAGCGCAAATTCCGTAGAAAAAATACACGTATTTTGTCCCTGATCCTCTTTTAAAATATCTGCTTGCACAGTACCCCTGACCGTTTTTAATGTAAAAGCTCGCACTACTGTCATTTCCTCTTCGGTTAAAGGCCTACCTACTTCTTCTTGTTTCTTTTCTAGTTGCTGATCTATTGCTGCATTTAAAAACATCGCTAAAATCATCGGTGCTGGTCCATTAATCGTCATGGAGATCGAAGTAGAAGGATGACAAAGGTCAAACCCAGCATAAAGCTTTTTCATATCTTCTAAAGTACAGATCGAAACCCCACTTTCTCCTACTTTACCATATATATCTGGACGGTAATCTGGATCTTCTCCATACAACGTAACGGAATCAAATGCCGTGCTTAGACGCTTCGCATCATCGTCTTTGGATAAGTAATGAAATCTACGATTTGTACGGTCTGGTGTACCTTCTCCTGCAAATTGACGTTTAGGATCTTCCCCTTCTCTTTTAAAAGGAAACACGCCCGCGGTAAAAGGAAATACACCGGGTACATTTTCTTTATATACCCATCGTAAAATTTCACCGTAATCTTTAAATGGTGGAAGCATCACTTTAGGAATTTTGATGCCAGATAAAGAAGTCGTCGTCAGCGCAGTGCGAATTTCTTTATCTCTTATCACGGTTACAAATTCATCTGCTGCATATTGTTTCTTCGTCTCTTCCCAATCATCTAGTATTGCCTTCGATTGTGGAGAAAGAGATTGGGTGTTTTTTTCTATTAAATGTGTAAGAGCACTTTCTTCCTTATGTGCTGATCCTTCTCCTTGCAACATCGCTCTTGCCCCATCCAGTTGAAATAATTTGCGAGCGACTTCTTCTTGTTGCAAAGCATCTTGATGATATGTTCTTACCGTTTCACTTATTTCTCTTAAATAGTACCTTCTATTGGATAGAATGATCGTATTTTGCTTTTTTACATTCTTTACTGTTTGCAGTGTGGAATGCCATGTTTTCTTTTGCTTGTCATTGATTAATTCCAATAATTTTACGAATAACGTATTTGTACCTGGATCATTAAATTGACTAGCAATCGTTCCAAACACCGGCATATCATCTAGTTCTTCCTCAAATAACGTATGGCTGCGCTGGTATTGTTTTTGCACTTGTCGCAACGCATCTTCCGAGCCTTTTCGCTCAAATTTATTTATCGCAATGAGATCTGCATAGTCAATCATATCAATTTTTTCTAACTGCGTAGGGGCACCATATTCACTCGTCATGACATACATGGAGAAATCACATATATTCGTAATACCTGCATCGCCTTGCCCTATTCCACTTGTTTCTACGATGATCAAATCGTAGCCAGCAGCTTTTACAATCGGTATAGCATCTTGAACGGCAAGTGATAATTCTGATCCAGATTGCCTCGTTGCTAGACTTCTCATAAATACATGCGGATGGAAGATGGCATTCATACGAATTCTATCCCCCAGCAGTGCCCCACCTGTTTTTTGTTTCGTAGGATCTACGGATAACACTGCTATTTTAAGTGCTGGAAGCTCATTCAAAAAGCGGCGAATCAACTCGTCAGTCAACGAACTTTTCCCTGATCCCCCTGTTCCTGTAATCCCTATCACAGGGATCTTCTCTATTGGAAGCTGCTCCAACAGGTGGTTTACTTTCATTAGAAAGTTAGGATTTTCTAGATTCCTGTCTTTGTTCTGAACTGTCCGTTCGACTTGGGTGATAAGCTTGGATAATGCCCCCATACTACCTTGCTGCAATTGTTCTAATTCTTCCTCCACACTGCTGCTAGTTTCAAAATCGCACTGCTCCAGCATGTTATTAATCATGCCTTGCAAACCGAGTTCACGTCCATCATCTGGAGAAAAAATACGAGCTACACCATAATCATGCAATGCTTCGATTTCTTTCGGGATGATAACGCCACCACCGCCTCCAAAAACACGAATATGTGCGGCATCTTTTTCCTTCAACAAATCTATCATATATTTAAAAAACTCTACGTGTCCGCCTTGATAGGAAGAAATGGCTATACCTTGTGCGTCTTCTTGGATCGCGGCATTGACGATTTCTTCTACCGATCGGTTGTGTCCTAAATGAATCACTTCCGCTCCACTGGCTTGCAATATACGACGCATAATATTAATCGATGCATCATGCCCATCAAATAAGCTGGAAGCGGTAATAAAACGTATAGCATGTTTAGCTTTATAGATGTCATTCATTGTGATGTGTCGTCACTAGGTTATACCTATCGCATCTAGGTAGCTACGCCCAGCGACTACTCCTTCCTTTGTATATATAACGCAGCAGATAATTTGATTGAACTTGTTCAAGCAAATTATTACCACTATGCATAAGATGAAGAAATTACAATACATCCACCTTTACGCCTGGCTTCTGAGGCGTAAACTTGGTTCTTATTATTTCTTCATCTTTTATATCATTTGATTGAACTTGTTCAAGCAAATTATTACCACTATGCATAAGATGAAGAAATTACAATACATCCACCTTTACGCCTGGCTTCTGAGGCGTAAACTTGGTTCTTATTATTTCTTCATCTTTTATATCATTTGATTGAACTTGTTCAAGCAAATTATTCCCACTATGCATAAGATGAAGAAATTACATTACATCCACCTTTACGCCTGGCTTCTGAGGCTCAAACTTGGTTCTTATTATTTCTTCATCTTTTATATCATTTGATTGAACTTGTTCAAGCAAATTATTCCCACTATGCATAAGATGAAGAAATTACATTACATCCACCTTTACGCCTGGCTTCTGAGGCTCAAACTTGGTTCTTATTATTTCTTCATCTTTTATATCATTTGATTGAACTTGTTCAAGCAAATTATTACCACTATGCATAAGATGAAGAAATTACATTACATCCACCTTTACGCCTGGCTTCTGAGGCTCAAACTTGGTTCTTATTTATTTTGTTAACATACGTGAAATGACTAGCCTTTGAATTTCTTGTGTACCCTCGTATATTTGCGTAATTTTTGCATCGCGCATAAAACGTTCTACTGGGTAGTCTTTCGTATATCCGTACCCTCCAAACACTTGCACCGCTTCCGTCGTCACTTTCATCGCTGTATCCCCAGCGTATAATTTTGACATAGCGGATTCTTTTCCATATGGAAGCCCTTTTGATTCTAACCAAGCTGCTTGATACGTTAAAAGTCTAGCGGCTTCTATTTGTGTTGCCATATCAGCAAGTTTGAAAGAAATCCCTTGATTCGCAACGATAGGCTTTCCGAATTGCTCTCTTTCTTTGCTGTAGTCAATAGCAGCATCTAATGCACCTTGGGCGATACCCACCGCTTGTGCAGCGATACCATTTCTACCACCGTCCAGCGTCATCATCGCGATCTTAAACCCTTCCCCTTCACTACCTAGTAAATTTTCTTTGGGTACTTTGCAGTCTTCAAAAATAATCTCCGTCGTCGGTGAAGAGCGAATGCCTAATTTCTTTTCTTTTTTACCAACAGAGAATCCTTCATAACCCGCTTCTACAATAAAAGCACTAATGCCTCTATTGCCTTTTTCTCTGTCCGTCATGGCAAATACGATGTAGGTGTCTGCTATTCCACCATTCGTAATGAAAATTTTCGATCCGTTTAAAACGTAATGATCTCCATCTAAAGAAGCCGTTGTTCTCATTGCGCTTGCATCGGAACCAGAACCAGGTTCTGTTAAACCATATGCACCAATATGCGTACCTTGTGCCATCGGCTTTAAATATTGCTGTTTTTGTTCTTCTGTTCCAAATTTATAAAGCGGCCACCCTGCTAATGAAGTGTGGGCGGAAATCGTAACACCCATCGATCCACATACTCTAGACAGTTCTTCAACGACGATGACATACGCTAAATAGTCACTTCCGATACCACCGTATTGTTCTGGCCAGGGAATTCCCGCTAGGCCTAGCTCTGCCATTTGCTTAAAAAGAGACATGTCGAATCTTTCTTCTTCATCTCTTTCCCCTGCGCTCGGTGCTATCTCGTTCAAAGCAAATTCTCTCACCATTTTTCGTATCATCTCGTGTTCCTCGGATAAGCTAAAGTTCATTGTCCTCTCCCCCTTGATGTATTTCTATTTCATTTTGTAGTAACGATTGCCGTTGTGTTATATCGTGTTCTATTGTTTTTTGTCGTGTTTTAACATGTTTTATCGCTATTTTATAAGATGTTTACTAATCACGATGCGCTGAATTTCACTTGTTCCTTCGTAAATTTCCGTCACTTTTGCATCACGAAATAGTCGCTCAACCGGATATTCTTTACTATAGCCGTAGCCTCCGTATATTTGTATCGCTTCTGTCGTGATGTTCATCGCTGCAGTGGAAGCAAATAGTTTGGCCATGGATGCTTCTTGCGAGCACGGTTTTCCTTCTGATTTCAAATAAGCAGCTCGATAAATCAACAGCTTAGCAGCTTCGACTTGCGTCGCCATATCCGCTAATTTAAATCCAATGCCCTGCTGCTTGGAAATAGGCTTGCCAAACTGTTCTCTCTCTTTTGCATACGCAAGAGCATATTCCAATGCCGCTTCAGCAATGCCTAGCGACTGAGCTGCAATACCAATCCTACCGATGTCTAAATTAGCAAGGGCAATTTTAAACCCTTCTCCTTCTGATCCGATAAGATTTTCTTTGGGTACTTTTGCATCTTCAAATGAAAGTGGAACAGCTGTAGATCCATGCAAACCCATTTTCTTTTCATTTTTACCAATAAATAATCCTTCGGTATCTTTCTCTACAATAAATGCGGAAATACCTCTATTATCTGCTTCGTTTGGATTCGTTCTAGCAAATGTGATGTAGGTATCTGCTTTCCCACCGTTAGTAATAAATATTTTAGATCCGTTTAATTTGTAATAATCGCCATCTAAATTTGCTCGTGTGTTTAAACTCGCTGCATCGGAACCCGAACCAGGCTCTGTTAAAGCAAATGCTCCCAGATATTGTCCGGATGCAAGTTTCGGTATGTAAGATTGTTTTTGCTGTTCATTACCAAAGTATAAGATGGGGTTTGTTCCAACAGAGATATGTACAGATAGAGCTCCTCCCACTACGGCACTTATTTTCGAAATTTCATGAATAGCCAGAATATAAGAAGTAAAATCCATGCCTGCTCCACCATATTGTTCTGGAATCGTCATCCCCATTAATCCTAGTTCACCCATTTTGGCAAGTATCTGTTGTGGAAAATGACCTTCCTCCATCTTTTCGACAAATGGTGCTATTTCTTGATTGGCAAAATCCTTTACCATGTTTTGCACCATTTTTTGCTGCTCAGTAAAATGTAATTCCATTATTCACCACTCCTTTTCAAACGATGATCTATACAATAGTTTATGGATGTGAATGTAGTCATTCTTTATGCTTCATCTTTACTATATATGTTGGATGAACTTGTTCAACCAACTTATTACCACGATACATAAGATAGAAAAATTTCTATATCAAGACCTTTACGTCTGGCTACTGAGGCGTAAACTTGGTTCTCATTATTTCTTCATCTTATATATGTTAACTATAGGAATAGAAGCCTTTGCCCGTTTTTTTTCCGAGCCATCCTGCACTGACATATTTTTTCAACAAAGGACATGGACGGTACTTATCGTCACCGAGCCCTTCATGTAATGTTTCCATAATATAAAGACAAGTGTCTAAACCGATAAAATCGGCTAAAGTTATAGGTCCCATCGGATGATTCATTCCGAGTTTCATCACTTCATCGATAGCTTCGGGTGTTGCAACACCTTCATAAATGGTATAAATCGCTTCATTAATCATAGGCATGAGTACTCTATTCGATACAAACCCAGGAAAATCGTTGACTTCCACAGGTGTTTTATTTAATTTTTTGGTCACGGACTCTACCGTCGTATACGTTTCGTCACTAGTAGCCAATCCTCTTATAATTTCTACTAGTTTCATGACGGGAACAGGATTCATAAAATGCATACCTATTACTTTTTCTGGACGGTTGGTTACTGCTGCTAGTTCCGTAATCGGTAAAGAGGATGTATTACTTGCTAGTATGGCGTGAGCGGGTGCTAACTCGTCTAGTTGTTTAAATATAGATTGTTTGATTTCCATATTTTCTATTGCTGCTTCTATGATCATATCGGATTGTTTTACAGCATCCATGGACGTTGTAGGTTTTAATAAAGATAGAGCGCTTGCTTTGTCTTGTTCGCTCATTCTACCTTTTTCGACTTGTCTTGTTAGGTTTTTTTGGATATATTGTTGGCCTTTGACAATTGCTTCTTCTTTTATATCGTACATATGGGTTTCAAATCCTGCCATGGCAAACACTTGTGCAATGCCAGAACCCATTTGTCCTGCTCCGATAATGGTTACGTTGTTCATATTTGCACTCTCCTTGGGGTGGCGTGGTAACAGCTGCTCGGCTTCCGTGACGTGAGGCGATGAGGTTGCTCTGGAAGCTGCGCTTCTCTGCTCGGGAGCGGACGAAACGTAGCTTATGCTGTCGGGGATTATCCTGACTTCCGCTTTGTTCCCGATCCGCTTCACTCCGCTTGGTACTCACGTCAAATTCGCTCTCATCTGTTATCACGCCTGCTTTGGTTTGGTTGTGGTGGTAACAGCTGCTCGTCTTCCGTGACGTGAGGCGATGAGGTTGCTCTGGACGCTACGTTTCTCTGCTCGGGAGCGGACGAAACGTAGCTTATGCTGTCGGGGATTATCCTGACTTCCGCTTTGTTCCCGATCCGCTTCACTTCGCTTGGTCACTCACGTCAAATTCGCTCTCATCTGTTATCACGCCTGCTTTATATTTTTAGGTTATAGCTTTGTTGCCTCGTTTATTTAGGGTTATACTTGGATCATGATGGCGTCGCCTTGGCCGCCTCCGCTACATATTGCAGCAACTCCGATTCCGCCTCCCCGTCTTTGCAATTCATAGATTAATGTGGCAATGATGCGTGATCCGCTTGCTCCAATTGGGTGTCCAAGTGCTACTGCTCCACCATTGACGTTTACTTTCTCAGGGTCTAATCCAGCAATCTGATTGCTTGCTAGGGCTACTGCTGCAAATGCCTCGTTTATCTCGAATAGATCAATATCGTTTACTGTTTTTTCTGTTTTTTTAAGCAATTCGTTTATAACAAGTCCCGGGGTCTTAGGGAAGTCTTTTGCTTCGACTGCGATGGAAGTATGTCCAATGATGGTTGCTAATGGTTTTCGTCCATCTTTTTCTGCTTTGTCTGCTGACATTAATACGAATGCTCCTGCCCCATCGTTTACTCCTGGAGCATTTCCAGCTGTAATCGTTCCATCTGCTCCAAATACAGGTTTTAGTTTTGCTAATTTTTCGTATGATGTGTCTTTGCGAGGAGCTTCGTCGTTGTTTATGATGATAGGCTCAGCTTTACGTTGTGGAACTTCTATGGATACAATTTCATCATTAAATCGTCCTTCTTCTATAGCTTTTAATGCTCTCTGATGACTGCGCAATGCCCATTCATCTTGTTGTTCTCGCGATATATTACATTCAGTTGCTGTATGATTACCGTATGTACCCATCGGCACGTTCGTAAAGCTACATGTCAGGCCGTCATGCATCATTAAATCTTTTACCGTATTTTCACCCATTCGCATTCCCCATCGTGCATTAGGCATGAAATATGGTGCATTGCTCATGGATTCCATACCCCCAGCAACAATGACTTCTTCTTCTCCTAATTTAATGAGCTGGTCTGCCATCGTCACACTTCTTAATCCAGAGGCACATACTTTGTTAATGGTCTCCGTTGTTGTACTCCACGGTAAGCCTGCTAATCTAGAGGCTTGCCTAGATGGGATTTGCCCTTGTCCACCTTGCAATACCATACCAAGAATAACATGTTGCACTTCTTCTGAAGCTATCCCCGCTCTAGTTACTGCTTCTTTTATTGCTAGGCCGCCAAGCTCCATGGCACTAAAAGATTTTAATGCTCCGCCGAACTTACCAAACGGTGTCCTCACTGCACTAAGTATGACTGTTTTATGCATCCTGCTCTCCCCTTCTCTTTTAAAATAATCCATTTAATTTACAAAGTAAGCGATTTCAATTTTATTGTGCGCAATTGTTCTCTCCTTCCATTATATAATGAATATGGCGTCTGGCAATATATTTTGTTTTAATATTTCATACTAGATTTAGCCACAATGAAACTAATATGAAGTGAATGTATATGTATTCTCCATTCACCATCTATACAAACTACATTTTTATTCTGAAAATAATATACAAAAACCAATGTAATGTTATATTCTTCTTTTTTCAAAATTCGACATTAATGAGGTGTTTATTCATATTATGTTTTTCTGAAAAAATAGTTTGATTTGCCTGCTGCATTGGTAAATATACATGATGAATTCTGATTACATTCATATTTTTAAAGCTTTATTATCGTTTCCCCTATTTTTTATATCGAGCGAAATTTGAAATATTTTGTCTTGACACATCAAACTAACCTATGTTTATATATACAATAATTACAATAAATACATTAAATTTTTTGAAACTATTTTTTAAATACTTTAATTTTAAAAAATAGAATATAATTCTATTTTTGATTTCTGGAAGAGAAGTAACTATAACTTTTACATAAAACTCATCGTTGTAGGAGAGGAGGTGAAATTTAAGAGTTAGAATTTTCACTCTATTATGAAAAAGGAGGGACATTGATGTTAAAAAAGAAATATATGTTTTCTTGTTTGATGATTTTTATTTTTTTCTTTCATGCTATTCCATCCATAAATGCAATGGGACTAGAGAGCTCAACCTCTAATATTATTATGATGGATAATGACAGTAAGGAAATACAGCAAAGTAATACAGATCATTTTTTTGCAAGCGCTACAACTTCGCAAGCAGCACAACAATTGTCTCCATTGGTTACTAACTTTGATAAAGTTATTCTTACTAACCTTGATAACGAAACAATAAGTCAACCAAGTTTCAAAGATGCGTTACAAAAATTTGATGACTGTATTGATCCGAATAGTTTAAGTTTTGATTTTAACAAAGCATTAAACATTGTAAACAGTGATCCATCATTAGAATTGGTCACTACATTAGATAAGCAGCTGAAAAGTGGAGATCCAAATGTAGACGTTTTGACGAGTGGATTAGATTATTTGATCACCAATCAATTACAAGCAACATTAGACGACACCCAGAAAAGTATTTTGCTAAGCGAAATAAGAAACCAAATCAACTATACTTTTAACAATATGCATGTGACAAATAAAAACTATGTATTTTATTACAGTAGAGAATCAAAGAGTGACAGTAACTATTATCACCTACTGTTTGCTTTTCAAAATGAAAACACCATAGAACTCATCCCTATTAGTTTAGAAATTCAAGCTTATAGATTTGAGTCTTGGGTAGTAGGATTCATACCTACGACAGATAGTGCATTGTTTAGTGTACATGTTAGAAGTTTAAAAGTAACGTATGACTTAAGTTAATTTCTTTACCCCTTTTTACAAAAATGAAAGTGTACATCTTGTGCTTGAAAGGAGGTGAAAAAATGAAAAAGTTCGTCACCCTATTGCTGTTAGGTACTGTGTTAACCACTTCTACTTCCATAGCATCAACAAAAAATATACAAAGCATAGCGACAACTTCAACATCAGTGAATGGGAACATAGTCTCGCTTAGTGAAACAGTAAAAAGTGAAGAATTTAGGAGATTTCATGATGTGGGGGTAGATCGTGTGGAAGGTGCTAGTTTATTAATGTCCAAGCTACAAGAAGGTAGTTTAGACGAAACAAGAAGTAAGATGGATTTTTCTAGCATGATCAAATTTATTCAAACACAACATGACCTTGCTGTTACAGGCACATTGAAGCATTCATTGTCTTCTTCTGCAACAGTATCAGAAACCATTGATCAGGTTACTGATTTAGTTCTTTCTAATTTAGGACTAGAACTAACGGATAAAAACAAACTTGAATATAGGAAGGTGATAAAGAAAGCATTTATTGGACTATGGTCACAGGAAGATGAGAAATGGTTCCATTTATCTTCTGCAAATAATGAGAATTCATCTTATTCTTATTTCTTAATGTTTGTAGTTGAAAGAAACGGTTTGCTGTTCACCCTACCTTTAGAGTTAGAGGTTACAGCAAATACTTCAGAGTTCGGTATTTTACACATGAATGAAAATAATACATTTAACTTTGATATTAACCTTACCGGCTTGAAGGTATTAAAAATGGACATTTAACCTGTACATCATAGCACTTAAAAAAATTGTACTTCATTTGAGGAGGAATATAATATGAAAAAATTACTAAACATCGCTGTTATTTCTGCATTATCTCTTAATTTATCTTTAGCTTCTGCTGCAACTGCGGCAACTACTGTACCCACAGCACCAATTGCACCTACTTCTAATACGGTCATTTCAAATGAAACGATGAATATGCCAGCATTTATTTTACAAGAAGACGGTGAAGTTGTTTTTAAAGAAGTATGGGAATTACCTTTCGAACAGATTGTACCAGCTGCACTTATGTCTAAAAAGTTCGAAGCTGCTATCAATCCGCAAAGCCTAGAACTTGACTTCGCTTCTGCAATTGATATTGTAAAGCAAGATAGCAACATGGCGTTAATTGGAACAGTAAACCAAACCATTACTGAACAAGAAGCAAATGTTGAGGTCATGGTAAATAGACTAGTTGACTTGCTATCTAGCGTATTAGGTATTGCATTATCTGGGGACACACTAGAAGCATATGCAGAAGCAATGCGCGCGACGTTCTTAAATTTACCTGAAGAAAATACGAACTACTTAATTTGGAAATCTAGCAATGCTAGTAATGTAAGTTACCAGTACAATATTTTCTTTGCTGTAGAAAAAAATGGTATCTTATTCGGAATGCCAGTAGGTTTAACCATTTCTGCTGATACTTCTAAGTATGAGATTTTAGGACTTACGGCATTTGATCAACACAATTACAGTGTTAATGTAAAAGCAATTAAAGTCATGAATTTCGACTTCTAATTTCTCTTATGGAAATAAAATGTTGTCTACATCGTTATAATTGGTGATATACAAAAACAAAAAACAGGCGAATGGATCATCTATTCGTCTGTTTTATTTTTTGCGATACAAAATTTGTTTTCTATACTCTACTAATTCATTTTCTACTTTACTGCATTTTGAATTGATTTCTATGATCTATTTGTTTGCAAATTCAGCCATGACTTTCTTTTTCATAATTTTACTGTACATATTGGGGGCGAATCTACTTAACCATAACGACGATTTAGAAATAGGACTAATATACATTCTCTTCTTATTTTTCAAAGCCCCTTTTACAATACATGCAGCTACATAGTCCGGTGTCAACACATTGCCTACCGTTTTAATTTGGTTTAACGGTTTTTTTCCATCACCACTTAGTGCATTTTGTACAATAGCTGTTTTAATGAACGAAGGGTAGACAAGCATGACGTGCACACCATACTCTTCTACTTCTGAGCGAAGCGTTTCAAAGAAACCGTGCAGCGCATGTTTACTAGCAGAATATGCTGTTCTCCCATACAATGGAGCAAATCCAGCAACACTAGAAAGTGCGATAAACGTACCTTTACTTTTTATCACAGAAGGTAGCGTATAATGGGTTAAGTTAATAGCCCCGATGACATTTACGTCTAGCACGTTATGTAGCACATCCAGTTTAGTATCGATGAACGGACTTCGATGAGATATTCCGGCATTATGAATGACAATATCTATGGAATCATATTTCTTTTCTATCTCTGCCATCGTTTCTTGACACTTGCTTTTATCTGTAATGTCCATTAAAAAAACGCCACAGTCTATGTTATTGTCTTTCAATTGAGACTGTAAACTTTCTAGCTTTTCTAAACTAATATCTACAGCAATGATGGACGCTCCTTTTGATCCAAAAGCGAAGCAAAGTTCGGTTCCAAGCCCTCCTGCTGCCCCAGTAATAAGAACATTTTTATGTTGTAATTTAGTATGATCCAATGGTACCCCTCCACTCTTTACATTCAAGTTTTTATGCTAACAAGAAAAGAAGTCACACACACACATGACGCTATTCCCTCTGTTTATATAACGCTGGATCTATATTACTCTTCCTATTGTATTCTATTTCGTATTATGCTTCTGCTCTAGAAAGTACTGGAATACTTGCATAGATGTTAGCTTTGGAGTATAGCCAAACTCATGCTTTAATTTGTAGTTATCCAGCACAGGGCGATATCGGAGAAAATTCACCTGTTCTTCTCCGTATTGTGTTAATGATAATCGCTTTAAAATAAAGAGGATGGATTTCAATAACCATGACGGTATCCAAAGTATTTTTTTATTCAGTATGTGAGCTACATCGGTTATCGTTAGCGCTCCATCACCTGCAACGTTGAAAATACCAGTCTGCTTGTCAACAATACCCTTTATGAGACACGCTACAACGTCTTGATCCCAAATGAATACAAAAGGACTTTTTGAACCGTGAATGCCAACTAACATTTTCTTTTCAAACAATGAAGTAATCTGATTATTCGTTGATTTTCCGAGAATCGTCCCCACTCGAAAAATAACTTGTTCTAGTTCAGGATGCTGCTCTCGATATTGGGACAGCCGTTCTTCCACAAGACGTTTATGATGAGCATAAGCGAAAGCTTCATTCCCTCTAATCGGATGATCTTCTGTTATCCATTCGGCATTATCACGATGATAGCCGTACGCTGCACCACTAGAAGTAAGCACAATGCGCTTCACCTTATTTTCAACACAGGCTTTCAGTACGTTTTCCGTTCCCTTTACATCCACAGCGTACTCAAATTCACGGTTACTTTTCTTCCCCGGTGTCACAATAGAAGCTAAATGCACTACCGTTTCAATCTCATATTGCTTCATCACTTCACTCATTTGCTCCGACCGCACATCTAAGTGTACAAACTGAATACAATCATCTTTGATGCTGATGTCTCTAATATCAGCGGCGATAATATTCCACTGTGCTTCTTTTACATTGCTCATTTCGATTAGTTTTTTCAACAGATTACTTCCAAGATAACCTGCTGCACCCGTTACTAGTACATTCATACCGATATCCCCTCACTAGTAGATTGCTGCCGTGGTATTTTAAATGACCAAAACGTAGCAAGTGATAAACCAGATATTAAATGCCACACTCCCCACCATGCTGCTACAATGGCCATTCCACCAATGCCATCAAAGAAGTTGAAAATGAGAACGAGTCCTAAGCCAGAGTTTTGAATGCCTAATTCGATAGCGATCGTACGTCGATCTCTTTCAGGCAGTTTAAAAGCTCTTGCAGTAAAATAGCCAGATAAGATGGCTACGAGATTTTGTAAGAAAACAATGAAAATAATCATGCCAATAAATTCAACAAAAATATTGAAGTTAGCTAAAAGTGTGACCGCGAGAAACCCGATGAAAAAAAAAATAGAGAAATATTTCATTCCTTTGTTTAATTTTTTAGCAAAAACAGGATATTTATATTTAATGAGCATGCCTATGATTAACGGTAAGCCTAACATCATGAAAATAGAAAACAACATATCTAACGGACTGATTGTAAAAGATCGTAATAACGTATTGGTTTCTGGATATAAAGACCCCCAGAACATAACATTAAAAGGGGTCATAAAGATGGCTATGACAGTGGAAACCGAAGACATCACAATCGATAGTGGTGTATTGCCTTTCGCAAAATACGATAAGAAGTTCGAAAGGTTTCCACCTGGGCAAGCTGCAACTAAAAATAATCCTAATGCAATGCTAGGGGATGGCTGCACCACTAGCACCATTAAATACGTGAACGCAGGAAATAACAAAAATTGACCAATCAGACCGATAACAATGGGTTTGGGGGTGGTAAAAGTTTGTTTGAAATCAGCAAACTTAAGATCCAGGGCTACACCGAGCATAATGATGGCAATAGCAATATTCAAAAACATCATTGTACTCGGATTAAAATTGAGTTGTACTTGATCGATACTCATTATTTCCCCTTCGGTTCTAAATGCATGTCTTTAAAATATTTTAACCCCGGAGCCCACATATGTTTGACTGGATCGACATCCACATGAATAACCGCACACTTGCCACTGTCTAAAGCTCTGTGCAATGCAGGCTTCAGTTCATTTGCATCGTTCACGTACTCACCATGCCCCCCCATACTTTCTGCTAATTTATGAAATTCAATTTCACCAAGATCAGCATTGATCGTTTCCTCAGGACTTAATGATTTCTTGATGACGGTTTTAATCGGCTTCAGAGCGAATTGTTGATTCATTTTCACCATGCCCCATTGTCGATCACACATCACGATAAAAATGACTTGCAAATCACTTCGTATTGCAGTTTCAATTTCTTGTGGATGAAATCCCATCGCTCCATCACCAATAATGCAACAAACTGGGAGATCACGATTTGCTGCTGCTGCACCGAGTGCCTGACCTATCCCTGCTCCGAGCATTCCAAATTTATAAGTAGAAAGCACAGAACCAGGTTTCTCTAACTGATAATAAAAATTAGCCCAGATGACTGTATTCCCACCATCTAATACTTTGATGGAATCTTGTGGAAATACTTCTTGGCAAATAGAAGGAACGTGTACAGGGTTCATCGGAACTGTGTACTCTTCTAATTTTTTATCTAGTTTTGCCCTATTCTTCTCTTTCTCTGCTATTATTTTGTTCATTTTTGCTCTACGATTTTCAACAGAAATCTCATGTTTACGTTCTTGTAATTTTTGATAGAGCTGAGTCAAAAATGTTTTCACATCCGCTTGGATGGCAACATCAGCAGGTTTATTTGCACCGAGGGTACTTTGATCAATGTCCACTTGAATCATTTTTTGATTGCCATTCCAATATGGAGCTTTCCCCCACCAATCTGTTTCTCCTATTCTCGAACCAAGCGTGAGCACAACATCCGCTTCATTTCTAGCTTTATTGTTTGCTTGAATATGGATCATGGGCAGGGTTAAAGGATTACTCTCTGGAATAACTCCTCTTGCAGCCCAGCTCGTTGTAACTAGCGATTGTAATTGTTCTGCAACGAGAGCAAGCTCTTCATAGGCTTGGGCATGCACAATCCCGCTTCCTGCATGAATAAGCGGAAACTCTGCATTAATAAGCAAGTCGACAGCTTGATTCAACTGATTTTCTGATGCACCGGGTAGTTCTGTCACACGATATTGATGAGGCTGCCAGAAAGATATATTACATTTTTCTTTACTGTTTAAAATATTCTCAGGTATATCAATATGAACAACTCCAGGTCTACCTTCATAACATTTTCTTAGCGCCGTTCTTAACATTTCTGGAATGCGATCAAATGACGGTACGGCTTGACTCCATTTGGCAATATTGGAGATGACCCCGACTTGATCGAAGCATTGATACGTTCCCCCTCGATCTGGATACATAATCCCCGTTCTTCTGGAACTAGTAATGACCAGTACTCTATGCCCTTCCCCTTCCTCAACGACCAAGCCTGGTAAAATATTAGCTACCCCTGGACCATTGCTTGCCATACATACTCCCAATTTCCCTGTTACTCTTGCATATGCACCGGCCATGTGGGCTGCCGTCGTTTCATGTCTTGGTGTTATAAGTTCAATTCCATACTTTTGCAATATAGAATAAAATCCGAAATACGTACCATCAATAATACCGAAAACATTCTCCACTTGTTCCATACTCAACATTTTAGCGACTACTTCGCCACCAGACATTTCTATCATGTTTGACCTCCTGTTATCTATATAAGATTTCTCCATCTTATGCATAGTGGTAATAAGTTTTATGACATGTTCATGGTTGTGTTATTTTGGACCATAGCTTTTTATATATTTCTTCTACATCCTCTTCCGTTGGAACGATCTGGTTACTTCGTATTCCGTTCCCTGCCATTGCATCTTTGACTAACGTGGGAACAATGTCTTCAAACGCCTGACCTTTGTTCAAATATTCCCATCCCGCTTGCAAAATACCGAATGTATCATTGCATTGTTCTATAAATATCATCACTTTTTTTGCAGCAACCGCATTACTGTAGGATGGCTTAAGACTATTATTGGGATATAAAACACCTGCTACTGTTGCATAGCGTTCCTCACACACATGCAAGCCATATTCCACTACAAAGGGCAGAAGTAATGCGACACACAACCCATGTGGCATGTTGTAGTGAGCACCAAGCGGCCTGCCAGCAGCATGAGCTAAATTAGTGGAAGCGTTTGAAAAAGCAATGCCAGCATAGTAACTGCCTAGCAACATCTGCTCTCTTGCTTTGATATCATTTCCGTTCTGATATGCTAGCGGCAATGATGCAGCTATCAAGCGCATACTCTCCAGCGCATAAAAATCACTACATGGTGTTGCCTTCGTCGATACATACGCCTCCATTGCGTGTGCTAGCGCATCCATCCCTGTATAAGCTGTAATAGATTGGGGCAACGAAATTGTTAGCTCTGGATCAAGAATAGCTACATCTGGAATGAGCGTATGATGCCCAGGATTTTTTTTCACACCGGTTTTCACATCTTTAATGACCGTTATTTTCGTCGCTTCTGATCCTGTACCAGCTGTAGTAGGGATCGCAATAAATGATAGTCTTCGTAAGCAGTTTTCGTTGGGTATTGCATCTAAACTCATTTGTTCATTTACAGCAAAGACCGAGGCTGCTTTTGCAAGATCCATGACGCTGCCTCCACCAATAGCAACGATGCAATCTGCTCCACACTCTTTTATTTTCATTAACACTGCTTGCAGATGTTCCGTTGTCGGTTCCCCTTTTGTATGTGTAAAGTATGTCGCATCCAAACCATGTTGTTCTATACTCCGTTGAAAGGTAGATGAGATAGTTTCATTTGACAACAATGAGCCAGCAATCACGAATACATGCTTGGCATGCAGCGCGACGACATACTCTCCAATTTTCTGCAAGCTTCCACTACCTATCGTCACCACTCTAGGTGCATATAATGAGTTGCTCACTTTTTGTCCCCCCATTTCGTGCAACATTACAGTAGTTTGCTGTTCTTCATTTTCATCATGCAAAGCTATTTATTCCGTCTCGTTTTGATACGAAACACGTACATATCCGGACGAAAGTAACTAATGTAATACTCAATCGGCTTATCATGTGTATCTGTTATTAACCTCTCCACACTAAGCACGGTTGTACCTTTGGGTATATCTAAGTGCAGAGCATCCTCCATCCTGACTTCTTTGCAAGTAATAAATTGTTCGGCTTCCATCATATCGATGTTCAAACGATTTTCTAATAAATCATAGATCGTCGTGCGATGTAAATCGAAATGTTCTAACTGCAACCCAATTTCTTTATCATAAAAGTGCTTTTCTACTGCAATAGGAATACCATCTGCTGTACGAAGGCGCTCTATGGTGTACACCATATCCGTATTTAAAAACTCGTTGATATGAATGTCCTTTGCCTTACCTGTAATGCCGTTTTTTAGCAGCCTTGATCCAGGTACCATCCCCATTCTTTTTATGGTGTCTGTTAAACTATTCAATGAATCTAACCAATCATGTACAGGAGGTCTTTTTGAAATGAACGTCCCTTTACCATGAATTTTTTCTAACATGCCGTCTTGAACAAGAAGGGAAATAGCTGTTCTAACGGTCGTCCTACTGATGGAAAAACGATCCATCAATTCTCTTTCACTCGGAATCTTATTTTTATAAATGCCCTTTTTAATTTCTTGTGCTAACATTTCCTTAAGTTGTACATGCAAAGGAATCGGATTATTCACATTAATCAATACATTTCTCCCCTTTATACATTTACAAACTCATCGTGACGTACGTACCAGTTCATTTAAACCGCTACATTCACATTAATGTAAGCGGATACATTTTTCTTAAGCTCCATTATAATCATAAACAATACATATCTCAATAACTTTTTGAAAATTTAATGAATTCTGTACAATCCGTGTTGCAAATTATTTTTTTTATGATCAGAAGTTATATATTCTCTCTTTTTCCGGTAATCATGTGACGCGTCTATTCCTGTATCCATAGAATGTAGGTAAATGTAAATCAATACTGGAGGTATTTTTATGTCAGAGTGTAATAGAAATGTGCAAAACATATGTGCTACAGCATTGGGTGAAAATACGACAGCAGCCGGACGTGCCTCATTAGCAGAAGGATCACTCACGTTAGCACAAAACTTTGCTTCCCATGCAGAGGGATGTAACACAAAGAGCATCGGCATATGTTCTCATGCAGAAGGAAATATTACAATTGCCAAAGGACCAAACTCTCATGCGGAAGGGATTTCTAGTATGTCGATCGGCGATTCATCTCATGCGGAAGGATGTTCCACCCTATCCACCGGCGTATGTTCACATAGTGAAGGAAATCTATCAGAATCTAGCGGGGCAAATGCACATGCCGAGGGAATACTAACAACAGCAGAAGGAGATAACGCACACGCAGAAGGGTGTTCTACTATAGCTGTGGGGGTATGCTCTCATGCCGAAGGCGATAGAGCACTTGCTTTTGGGGAGATCGCACATGCGGAAGGAACATTAACGAGAAGTATGGGTCGCGCTGCTCATGCAGAAGGCATAGTAACCATCGTGAATGGAGTAGCTGCTCATGGAGAAGGAGCGATGTGCGCCGCAGATGGGGATCAATCGCATGCCGAAGGCTTTTTCACTGCTTCGGTTGCTGGACAATCACATGCCGAAGGATGCAACACGGTTGCTTCAGGTGGCTGCTCTCATGCGGAAGGGTTTTTGACCATCACCAATGGATTTAGTGCCCACGCACAAGGAACGAATACGGTAGCAGAGGGAGATAGTTCTCATGCGGAAGGAGTAGATACATCGGCCGTTGATATTGCTTCCCATGCGGAAGGAGAACTTACAACCGCTAGTGGCAGAGCAGCACATGCCGAAGGAAGGGAAACGTTGGCCATGAGTGACCATACCCATACGGAAGGAAGACTAACGGCAGCGATGGGTGAGAATGCACATGCGGAAGGGCTATTAACTATTGCCCTAGCGAGAGATACACACGCGGAAGGAAACATCACTGTTGCTGACGGGTTTGCGGCACATGTAGAAGGAACAGCAAGCTTCGCAGGAGGTACAGCAGCACATGCGGAAGGAATCGAAGCATTTGCAGAAGGTACAGCAGCACATGCGGAAGGATTTCTTACGTTTGCAACGGGAGCCTTTAGCCATGCGGAAGGAACATCTACTGCAGCATCAGGTGGTAGCGGAGCACACGCAGAAGGATTTGCTTGTTTAGCTATTGGTGATGCTTCCCATGCAGAAGGTGGAGGAACGAAAGCCAGTGGCGTTGATTCCCATGCAGAAAATAGTTCAACATGTGCATCGGGCTGTAGCTCTCATGCAGAGGGGTTAGTAACCGTGGCTTCCGGGAATTGTTCACATGCCCAAGGTGCTTTAACTACAAGCAGTGGAATGAATGCACACGCTGAAGGAAGTACGACCATGGCTGTCGCTACAAACAGTCATGCAGAAGGAAGTTGTAGTGAAGCAACGGGAAGTCAATCACACGCGGAGGGAAGCAGTACAGAATCGCGAGGGGAAAACAGTCATGCAGAAGGGCAACTTACATTAGCTATTGGTGATGAATCCCATGCGGAGGGATGCAGTACATTTGCATGTGGTGAACAATCTCATGCCGAAGGGTTACTGTGTTTTTCTTCTGGAAATATGTCTCACTCCGAAGGGATGATCTCAAATGCAAGTGGTGACACTTCCCATGCCGAAGGGCTCGGAACCATGGCGTTGGGCACTTCTTCACATACGGAAGGAGAACTAACAGAAGCAATGGGCACTAATGCGCATGCCGAGGGATTTGAAACAAAGGCGAGTGGAAGTAACTCACACGCCGAAGGAAGCGAAACGATGACTTGTAGCGATAACGCACATGCCGAAGGAATGGGTACGACTGCTAGCGGTGTTTCCTCTCATGCGGAAGGAGAGCAAACCATTGCGGGCGGGACTGCTGCTCATGCAGAAGGCATAAGAACGATGGCTTTAGCAGAAGCCTCTCACTCACAGGGAATTCATACAGTTGTAGGCAGTACTTTATCCAGCGCTCATATTATGGGCAATAGTGGTGCAGCTAAATTTGAGAACTCCTGGCATTTGGCTGCTAATGGCATTGTTGCCTTTATCAGAGGTGATACTGGAAATGAAGGGAATGCTTGCTTCAATCAAGTCATGATGGGCGGTAATTGCAATCAATGTGATTTTGCTGAAATGTATGAAACAATCGACGGCGAAGCTATTGATGTCGGATATTTTGTCACGTTAAAAGGAAATAAAATTCGCAAAGCAAAAGAAAATGACGATTATATTTTAGGTATTTCCAGTGCAACACCTGCTGTTGTATGTGGGAGTGCAGAAGTCAATTGGAGTAAAAAATATGTAACAGACGATTGGGGGAGGTATGTGTATGAAGAAGTGAAAATACCTGAACAACTAGATGCTCAAGGAAACGTCGTTATTCCTGCCCATGTAACAAAACAGCCTATCCTTAATACTCTTTATAATGCTGATCTACCTTATACACCAAGGACAGAAAGGAAGGAATGGGTGGCCGTGGGGATGATGGGTCAAATTTTAGTACGTGACGATGGCACTTGTGAAGTGGATGGTTGGTGCATGCCTAACGATAAAGGAATAGCAACGAAAGCAGATAAAGGTTATCGTGTTGCAATGCGGACAGGAAAAAATCAAGTCCTCATCATCTTTAGATAGTTCCACATACAATTTTTACATTCACTACAGGCCTACCTTTCTCACCTTATATGGTGGGATTTTTTTGTCATTATTATCATCACATTTGGAGCAATACAACCTTAAATAAAAGCAAAATATTCCCTACCTTTCCATTATATTAACTGTAAAATAGAGAGAACATGCAAGCATGAACAAAGATGATGATCATCGCATTTATCTCATGGAGTAGAAAGGGGCAATAAAGTGAAGTTGGACACAATCAAGAAGTGGGATCCAAGATATTTCATCCTAGCCTTTTTATTTAGTTTTGTCATCACAGGACAATTTTTTCTCGATTTTTATCAGAAGTGGGATGCACTATTTGCTTCCATTGTGACCGCAGTCATGGTGGAGCTGCTGTTACATCGATGGATCAAAAAAGCTTGGATATTTCCTCTTAGCGCTATCATCTCTGGTACAGGTATTAGTTTAATCCTCAATTCATACTTATTGTGGCCTTATGTGCTCACATCTACTATTGCTATCGGAATGAAATACGTGTTCCGTATTGGTGGAGGACATGTGTTCAATCCTAATAACATCGCTATCGTAGCTGTGCTATTTTTTCTTCCTCAATTCGTGGTAAGCACACCGAAACAATGGAGCAACGGGTTCCTCATTATGGCCTTTATTCTTGTACTGGGCATTATTGCTGCAAGTATGGCCAGAAGATTAGATACGGTACTTGCTTTTATTGGAAGTTACCTTATGTTTGCACTCTTGCGTCATGTATTTGTGGATGAACCTTTATACTATGCACTAGGACCAATGATGGGAGCTTCATTTCAGTTGTTTACTTTCTTTATGCTAACAGATCCAAAAACAACACCATCAACGACTCTCATGAGGGTTGTGATTGCTTTTAGCGTAGCTGCAGTCGATGCTTACTTACGTATTCATCAGATTACCAATTCGTTATTTTACGCCGCTTTTATCGTAACGATTTTAATAGGCTTGCCCTATCGTATTTACAGCACTAGAAAGAATACAATGCTCCCCTCCTGAAAAAAGCTGTCCCAAAGCACAATGCATGTGCATCCGCTTTTGAAACAGCTTAACAGCCTTAACAGCTAACAACTTTTACTTCCTTATCTTATCCCCACAAAAACATTACACTGTTGCGTTAACGTAAACGATAGATTCATATGGCTGAAGTACAAGTTCATGATGCTGGATGTGATTATCGCCTTTGTAATTATGTGCAATTACTTTACCACATTCCGTGATGACTTCTTCAGGTATTTTGACGTGTTGAACCTGATTCGTATGATTCAAAATCACTGTTAATGTATCGTTCTCATGTGTTCTTTGGTAAGCGAAAACAGCCTGTTCTTGTTCTATGATCCGCTTAAACTTTCCATAAACCATCACAGGCATCTCTTTTCTCAATTGTACAAGATGCTTATAATAATAGAAAATGGAATCCTTATCATCTAAAGCTTGCTCTACATTGATGTTATCGTAATTCGGATTCACTTTAAGCCAAGGTGTTCCAGTGGTAAACCCAGCGTGAAGGGAATCATCCCACTGCATCGGTGTACGAGCGTTATCTCTTCCATCAGCGTAAATGCCTTCCATCATACTTTCATGATCCAATTTATTGCTGTCTACGAGATCCTGATAGGCGTTGTGTATTTCAATATCATTGTAATCGCTAAACTGTGGGAATTTGACATTGGTCATGCCAATTTCTTCACCCTGAAAAATGTACGGTGTACCTTTCATAAAATGAATCATCGTAGCTAACATCTTTGCACTTTCTGTACGATATTCCTTGTCGTCACCATACTTCGAAACGACACGAGGCAAATCATGATTATTCCAAAACAACGAATTCCATCCATCGTCGTTCAATGCCAATTGCCATTTTGTAAAAATATCTTTTAACACGTTAAAATCAACGGGCTTCGATTTCCATTTACCAAACTGCTCATCATGGAAGGCAGTAACATGCTCAAATTGGAATACCATAGACAACTCTTCTCGGCTTTCCCCTGAATATTGCAGTGCAATGTCAGGCGTTGCGCCCCAAGTTTCACCTACCGTAATCGTATCTCTGCTTCCAAATGAATGCTGATTCATCTCTTTCAACCTCGGATGCAGGGACGGTCCATTACCCGTAATACCTTTATCGATGTCTTTTCCGATTAGATCGATAACATCCATACGGAATCCTTTTATCCCTTTATCTAACCACCAATTCATCATGTTATAAATGTCATGGCGTAACTGTTCATTGTCCCAGTTCAGATCAGGCTGTTTTTTCGAAAATAAATGCAAATAATATTGACCAGACTTCTCGTCAAATTCCCACGCGCTTCCACTGAAAATAGACTGCAAATCATTAGGCACTCCCCCATTAGTAGCAGGATCACGCCATATATAATAGTCGCGGTATTTATTGTCAGGAGATTGAAGCGCTTCCACGAACCATGAATGTTCATCCGAGGTATGGTTAACGACCAAATCCATCATGATGGAAATTCCTTTTTGTTTCGCCGCAGCAATCAATTGCTCCATATCTTCCATGGTTCCAAATTCTTCTGCTATTGCTTTATAATCCGATATATCGTAACCGTTGTCATCCATCGGTGATTGATATACAGGGCTTAGCCAAATGATAGAAACTCCTAGCTCTTTTAAATAATCTAACTTAGAAATAATCCCAGGAATATCTCCGATTCCATCGTTATTGTCATCATAGAAACTACGTGGATAAATTTGATATACTACCGCATCATGCCACCATCTACGTAACATTGTTCATCTCCACCTTGATTTATATTTATATTGTTGCAGCATAGTCCCTATTGTAACAAAAATAAATGAATTCCCCTAGTATGAACAAAGGGAATTCATCATTATTTCATTATTATTTATGCGTTGTAGTTAATATCGAAAAATTCATCCTGTACATATCTAACTCTACCTATTTTAATGTTTTGCACAATTTTTATTCTTGGTTTATTTCTTTTTCCTATAACCAACACTCTAGGCATACCAATTTGCCCATAACCAAACCATCTCATTTTGTTAGCATTATTAATATTGTTGATGTTTTGATTTCTTCTACCTCTTCCAACTTGTCTATTTTTCCCTAACTGTTTGTTTGCAAATATTCTTATTTTACGACGAATTCTCTTTTTGGCTGCTTTACCTAATTTTGGAGTGTACACCGTATATCTTTTTCTTTTTCCATAAGGTGCAGGTGTGTATCTATGTTTCTTTTTTCTACGTCTCCTATTAGAATGATTTAAGAAATAGCGATATATATTGTGGCCTTTCTTTCTTCTACCTCTGTAACCACGCTTTTTCATTTCTACATTCCCTCCTATTGATAATGAAGTTAGCAGATGTTCCGCTATAAACCATGTTTGATAGAAAGAGACGAGTTTGATACTTTATACTATTCAGGACAAACAGCTGTGGTGCTGTTATTTAACAGTTTAGGCAATGAAAAAGCGAGATTGATACATAAGCCTTAGTAAGACTGTCCCTGTTCAAGGTACAGTATTCTTAAAGTGCAACTGATTTTCTTAAAATGAATAAACTAAAAAATACTCCTCATTCGAGGAGCATACACGTATTTTACAAATTTACAGCAAGACAATGATACTTATACCACCATGACATAGTTAATAGTGTACATGATAAGTTGGGTGTTGGATCCATAGCTCAAATGGATTGGAAAAATACTGATCATCGTAACGAATCATTTTAACATCGCGCTGTGCGGCAGGGAGACATAGTTGTTCATAGATATAAGTATCATCAAAATCACACGATTTTGCTATTTCCATCGGATACACGTAGTGAACAACATTAATATTTGACCAATACAGGGCACTCAAACACATGGGACATGGCTCAGAGCTACTATACATTTCCGCCCCTTCTAAATTAAACGTGCACAACCTTCTCCCTGCATCTCTTATCGCTTGTACTTCGGCATGCGCAGTAGGATCATGATGTGCAACAACGTTATTGACCCCGATTCCAACAACACAACCATCCTTCACCACAACAGCACCAAAAGGACCACCTCTACATGATTGCACATTTTGATACGCTAAATCCACCGCATATTTTAAAAATGCGTATTGCATGGCCATCACCTCTTCACACTATTCATCTTATGCATAGCCGTAATAAGTTGGTTGAACAAGTTCCTTCCACTTATTTATATGGAAAAGATGACGATCTCATGCTGTATTCATTCCCCTATTTATATTCGCAGATGCTAATGATCTCATGTTCTCGAAAAAGTAAGGTGTCGCCTATTCCCACGTTTTCAGAAGTGTAACAGAAAGTGAGAACTTGTAACTAATTCACTGTAAAATTAACTTCTGGATATTTATTCCCCAATTGCTCTAGAACAAGCTCCGTATCGTTTGCTCCTTTTACATAGGTATCAAAAAATGCAACGGTAAACTCGTTGATAATACGATGGTTCAGTTGTGGATCTTCTCCTTCTGCACGAAACATAGGGAAGATGGTGTTTGGACCGAACAGATTATAATCGGTGAAACTGTAATGTGTGGAATTCGGAATGACTAAAGACATACCACCTCCTATAAGACTTTGCTCAAATCCTAACATGGTTTCATTGTAAGCCTGCTCAGCAGTGTCAGCAGTCTGCCCTATTAATACTGCATTATCAATCCAATAATTCAAATCCATGTTTTGCATCGCGTTCATCAATAAGAACGGTTTTCCCACTCCTTCTTTTGGGAGTGTACCTCCATACAATCCTCCATCCATGTCGATTGCAGCTTTGACTCGCTCATCTTGCTGTAGCATCCAGTACGAAGTCGCTCCTCCATAGGAATGTCCCAACATCCCGATGCGACTCAGATCCAGCTTGTTTACAAAGCGCTCGTCCTCTGCGCCTTGATTTAACTGTTCCAACTGATCTATCACAAACGCTGCATCCCCTTTCCATATGTTCATCAAGTCATTCTTTTTTGTCAGTTCATCATATTCGACTTGCATCAACTCCACTGTTCTCCCATCGGAAAATACAGTTGCCATAGCGCTGTACGTATGCTCAATACCAACCACGATGTACCCATGACTCGCTAATTCTTCCACTTGAAACGTGTTTGTATTCCGATGCGTACCATACCCATGAGAGAAAATGATCACAGGATATTGCTGTTCTTCTGAAGATACGTCTGCTTCAGCAAAAGCGTTACTTTGGATTAAATTTAAATGACTATTGATTCCGTTTGTTAAGTTAGGTTGTGTTTGAAGATAGTTTTCCAGTTTCCCCTTTTCTTCACCAGCAGGATACCAAACTTGTACCATTAACTCCCGTTTTGCGTTTGGATCATCGCTAAACGTTTCAGTACGTTGTTCATCGATCCAATGATACGATACTGTACCTATGGAGTACGTCCCTGTTGGGGTAGGAAGTGAAAAAACGGGCATGGCAAGTGGCGGTACAATAGAAATCACCACATATACCGTCAGCAATACCATCTGTAGTGTCACCATATACCACTTTCTTTGCTTGCTTTTCTTGCGGCCGACAAAGCAATACAATGTTAACAATAACACGGTGAAGTAAGCTGGGATCATGCGCCAACTCATCCCTTCAAATACCACTTGTATTATCATGACGAAATAAGCGATGAACAAAGGCCAAAGCGATTTTATATTGGAACCCGCTTTTAATCTCTTCATAAACACCAAATACAGTAATCCAAAATTGACAAACACTAATATCATTTCCAGTAATCTCATTTTTCACCACTCCAATTTATCTTTTCGTTGTACTATGGTTCTAATGATAGATAATAGAGTTGTCATTTTTCATTCGAAATCCTTACTTTTTCCTTACTTTCATTTTCATTTCGTATAGTAAATTAAAAGGATACATCAGTGTATGCTACTTGTTTCCATGCATGATAGAAAAGTATCATGCCAATCAATCCTAGCGTAATAGGAAAAAACATATAGGAAATTATGACGAAACCATTAATATCTGACCCTATAATAAAAGCCAATATAACAGCGGTAGTCATCATACTTGAAGTAGAATGTTTCCATGTCGCGATAAACAACGGGATGAAAGCACTTCCAGCAGTAGATAAACTTAATATGACAAACGTTGTTATTTGCGAATACGATACTGCATCATGAATGAAGGGAGGAGGAATGACTGCAAAATTCATATCCAGTATATAAATAAATAAGAATCCAGTAACCATCAGGATGAAAGTCAGTATGAAGGTAAACATAAAAATGATTATCCCTTTGACTAAAAAGAGTTGTTGACGTGGGAGAGGATACGTAAACAAGACGTCCATCGTTTTATTTTCATATTCCTTGATGATCAACTGACGAACCAAAAAAGCTGAAAAAATCAATGTTGTACTTACGCCATGATATTCAACAACATCAAATATATCGAGGCTTTCACGATGACCTCCAACATAAATATAAAGATACGTTTGGAGTAAAGATAATAAGATACCAAGCTGTAAAAAAAGGAAAGCAACCACATATCTTCTCCAACGCCACTTTTTTATCTCAAGTAAAAATAATGTGAACATATTACTCTCTCCTATCCACAGTCTTCAAAAAGAGATCCTCTAACGTCCCACTTTTTTTCGTGAAGTGATAAATCGGAATCTCGTTCAAAATTAACGTTTTTAACAACGCATGTTCAGAAAAATGCGTATCATATATCCTTATCATACTTTCATCTATTACTTTAAATTGAGAGATATGTAGATACTCCTCTAACACAAAAGCAGCCTTCTTTACATTTGTCGTTTTCATTTCAATACAATCGCTTCTCATCTGCTGCACTTCTTCCATAGACCATTCTGACTTTAATTTACCTTGATGCATAATGCCAATGACGTCTGCGATTTGCTGTATCTCAGATAAGGCATGACTTGAAATGAGAAAAGTTGTCCCATATTGCTCGCTCAATCTTTTAATTAATGTTCTCATTTCCTTTATGCCTATCGCATCGAGCCCAATATTGTGATTATCTAGTATGACTAAGTCAGGTTTCGTCATGATCGCACGTGCAATCCCCAAACGTTGTTTCATTGCTAGGGATAACATGTTCACAGGTTTTTTATCATTCCATTTCAGCCCCACCAACTCAAAAACATCTTGTATAGCATTTTTTTGGTGGTATCCCATATAGTCACCATGCAGCTGCAAATTTTCCTTCGGTGATAAATGCTCATAAAATGCGGGTACATCAATAATAGAACCGATGCGTTTATAGAGGTCATACTTACGTGAGGTTAAAGTCTCACCAAATAGCAAAATCTCGCCATATGTAGGCTGAAGTAAATTCATCAGTAATTTGATTATCGTTGTCTTACCGCATCCCTCTGGCCCTAAAAGCCCGTAGATTTGCCCCTGTTTCACATTCATGTTCACATTGGAAATTACTTCTTTGTCGTTAAAGCGCTTTGTTACATTTCTAGTTTGAATGACGTACACGAACACTCCCACTTTCCGCATGAATGTATTACTTTCTGTTCAATGTAATGCTAAAGATAGTCTTCTTAAAAGGTTGACTTTCCACCTCAATCTTTCCATCCATGGCTTGTACCAACTGTTTCGTAATGGCTAATCCTAGCCCGCTACTTGCCCCTTGTCTTGCTTCATTTTCTGTATATAAACGTTCAAAGATACGTGTTTTCTCTTCCACTCCTTTCCCCTTATCGATGATATCGATGTATGCAAAATCCGTGTCATATCGTAATTGCAATCCTACGTACTTTCCATCTTTTCCATATTTAATCACATTCGCAAGTACATTATTCAATACACGATGCATTCCCTCTTCATTTGCAACAACGTAAATAGGCGTTTCTGGTATTTGGATATCCACTTCAAATCCATGATCTGTAAATAAAGCATAAAAAGATAACATGTTAGTTCTACAAATCTCATTGAGATGAATATGTTCAAAAGTCATAACTTCATCTCCCGATTCTAATTTCGCCAAATCAAAAAAACGATGGATTTGCTGTATCACTTCATTTGTTTTTAAGATCACTTTATCTAGCCATTTGCGTTGTTTCTCTTCGTCGTGATTCACTTTCATCATCTCTGTGTAGCCTAAAATGACGGTTAAGGGCGTTTTGAGATCGTGGGAAATATTAGATAACATTTTTTTCATCGATTGTTGTGTCTCCATATTTTCAATCTCTAAACGCTGCTTACGATGGATCATGTTGTTCATGTGAGTGAGTAATGTTTTTACATCTGGGTCACGAGTGATATACCCTACATGTCCATGCTGACCCTGCTCATTAATTTTCTCCAATTGTTTGTTGATGTGTTGTAACGCAGTCTTTCTAGTTCTTATTTTCGTGTATTGAAAGATATTTGTTGCTAAGAGCAGCACAATGATGATGACAGTTGAACCAATCACCATCATGTTGCTTCCCCACATTTGTACCCTATTCCCCATATCGTTTGAATTATAGTAGGATTAGAGGGATCATCTTCTATCTTGGCTCTTAATCTTCTTATGTGAACATTAATTTTATTGTCATCTCCGAAGTAACCTTCTTCCCAAATAAGCTGACATATTTGTTCTTTTGTGTACACTCTTTTTGGATTTTTAACCAATAAAGTTAGCAATTGAAATTCAGTGGCGGTTAAATGAAGCTGTTCGTTATTTTTTTGCACACTATAATTCGTTAAATTAATACATAATCCATGATGGGATAATAGGATCTCATCTTGTTGAGAAGATTGCTTAGCATACTGTGCGTATCTCCTAATCAACGCGTTGACTCTAGCTAACAACTCAATTAATGAAAAAGGTTTGGCTAAATAATCATCTGCACCAAATCCTAATCCTAGCGCTTTATCCACATCACTTCCTTTTGCAGACATCATTAATACAGGAACCACACTATGTTGTCGAAGATCTTGCAACAATTGCAGCCCCCCTTTTTCTGGTAACATGACATCAAGAATGATGATGTCATATTGATGGTGCTGTAGTTTGTGTTCTGCTTCACTCCCATTAAAAGCATGATGTATGCTGTATCCTTCATTTTCTAAATACTGTGTCACCATCTCACTGATAGAAACATCATCTTCCACTAGTAATATTGTTTGACTCAATATCATCACCTACTTCTTTCCATTCATGACATGCATATTCATCTTTTATCGTATAAATAAAACAGCCCTATAAATGAGCGAATATAAATAATGGTATGTTTGATATAAAACTACTAAAAATTTTAACTTACCTAAGCTGCCTATGCAAGCAACAGCGTATCCTCGCTTTTCTCATCCAAAATAAGCAAACAAATAAAGCAAGCGATACAGGACAGATGCATGTATCGCTTGCTTTTTTTTCAATGAATGTCTCTCCTCCACTGATCTTCCAAATCACATAAAAATGGATATCCCTCATGATTGACCAGGTAACTGCCACATGGGCATTGGTAGTGTGCCAGTCGTGACGAATCGCATAGGCCGTGATGCCTTTCCATCTTCATCCATAAAGAAAAACAGACTTGCTGCCTTGTGCTTTCAGCGAAGTCTGTATCGTCTGTCGTCATGATGTTGTCATTGGACGCCAGTTAAGTTCTAATGAAGTTAGAATGGGGTAAATCAGGATTACCCTTCCATGTCTACATTGTGATAGACACGCTGTACATCCTCCAGGTCTTCCAATGCCTCGACCAGTTTCTCAAACTGTGCCAGGTCTTCCTCGGACAACGTTACTTCGGTTTGCGGCAGCATCGGTAGCTCTGCAATACTGAATTCAGATACACCCGCTTGCCCAAGCGCTTCCTGTACCGCATGGAATTGATCCGGTTCCGTATACACAATAACGGTGGTGTCTTCCTCCAGCAAATCCCGCGCATCCACGTCGGCTTCCATCAGGATTTCCAGCACTTCATCGACACTTTTTCCTTCCAGTCCGATTACAGCCGTTTCATCGAACATATAGGAAACCGAACCACTGACGCCCATGCTGCCGCCATTTTTATTGAATGCAGAACGCACTTCCGGTGCAGTACGGTTGACGTTATTCGTCAGCGCTTCCACGATCAGCATGGAGCCGCTTGGCCCAAATCCTTCATATCTTAGCTCTTCGTAATTCTCATCCGCTCCGCCCTTTGCCTTCTCCAGTGCACGGTCAATGATGGCCTTGGGTACATTGTAGGTCTTGGCGCGCTCCAGAACCACCTTTAAATTGCGGTTTGATTCCGGATCCGGCTCACCCTGCTTGGCGGCTACATAAATCTCACGCCCGAACTTGGCATAAATACGACTGGTGTTTTTATCTTTGTTTGCTTTTTTCTCTTTGATATTGTTCCACTTGCGACCCATTGTGTCCCCTCTTTCTATCAGGTTAAAAAATATGATCAAATGTTTGCGGCAAATTCACTCTTACAGTCTTACATTTTATCACAAACCGCGTATAACCTGAATGATAAAAATCCTGTACATCTTCGTTCAATTGAGTTAGCCATAACCATGAATCAATTGGCTTGACGTTAACTTTATCCATGAGATAATAAAAAGTATCGTTGAGATTATATGCAACATACATGAGCATTTACTATACATATTTTTGAAGATTGGAGGAATGCAACTTGGACATGATCATTTCACTGTTGGATAATCCGTTAGTGTTGCTATTCGTTATCTTACTCGCAGGCTCTATAGTGGGACAATTTAAAATCAAAGGCATTGGACTGGGCTCTTCAGGGATACTGCTTGTCGCGATGATCGCAGGCCACTTTCATTATCAGATCCCATCATTGGTACAGCAGCTAGGACTGAGTTTATTTATTGTAGCCGTTGGGCTGCAAGCGGGGCCGCGCTTTTTCTTGATGATGCGGACGAAAGGGATGCTGTTTGGCATCATTGGTCTGTTGATCGTGCTGATCGGTGCAGTGACTACGGTTGTGGTGTCCAAGCTGTTTTATCTTCCTCCAGCACTAAGCTTAGGACTGATGACAGGCGCAATGACCAGTACGCCAGGGCTAGCTGCAGCGATAGAAGCCACCAACGACCCTCTCGCTTCCGTCGGATACGGTATCGCTTATCCATTCGGCGTGTTGGCGGTCGTTTTTTTTGTGCAGCTACTGCCGAAAGTATTCAAGATCAATTTACAGGAGGACCTGCACCGAACATCAGGCCCCATACGCAATGAGACATCCCCAGAGGTAATGACCATTGAAGTGACCGATCCCGCACTAGAAAAGCGTACCTTGCAGGAGTTGAAGCTTGACCCTTATCACTCTGTCGTGATCAGCAGAGTGATTCGAGGTAATCGAAATATCATTGCCTTAGGGGATACGGTCATCGTAACGGGTGATCGCTTAGTAGCCGTTGGGCTTCGTTCAGATCTAGATAAGTTGGCAGCGGACATCGGTAGAGAGGTTCCAACTAATTTCAAAAATGCCGATCATGTGAAGCTACGCCGTGTGACAGTCCTTTCAGAGGAGATGGTAGGAAAGAATCTACGGGAGCTGGATCTTAGGAAGACATATGGGGTTACCGTCACCCGTCTTGAGCACGGGGGAATCGAATACAACCAAAGTCCAAAGTGGCGATTTGAACGAGGAGATGTGCTCACAATGGTGAGTAGTGAAGACCGTTTGAATGAGGTTGAGAAGCTGTTTCAGCGCAAGCACCATAGCGTGGTCAATGTGCATCTGCTGTCATTGAGCTTTATTCTGTTGATTGGCGTCCTGATCGGGATGATCCCTATTGTTCTTCCCGGCTTAGGTACGATCAAGCTCGGTGTGGCTGGCGGCCCGTTGTTTGCGGCACTGATCATTTCTCATTTCGGCAAACTAGGACCTATTCAGGCACGATATTATCAGCCTTCAAATCAAGTGATTCGCGACATTGGACTCGCTTTGTTTCTGGCAGGAGCAGGCACTACGGCAGGTGAAGGTTTGGTAGAGGTGGTTAGGCAGGAAGGCCTTCGTTTAATTGTAGGCGGATCCATTATTACAATGACGCCAATTGTGGTGGGATACTATATGTCGAGATTCGTATTTCGACTAAGTGTTATTCACTCATTGGGCGCTTTGTGCGGAGGAATGACCAGTACCCCAGGTCTCGGAGCCCTGAATCAACTGTCCAGTTCAGAGGAAGGATCGATCACGTATGCGGCAGCCTATCCATTTGCCCTCATCTTCGTGGCGATCGCATCACAGTTGCTTATTTTCTTCCTTTAGATGATGAAGAGCTATTGATAAATTTAATCCCATCCTTTCTCGGATTAATGAAAAGTGAGTGGAGGAATACCGATCTTTCCTCAGAATTCCTCTGCTCCTTCGCTGCTCTCCCCTTTTTTGTTAAACGCTGATTATAAGGTTGAGCTATTATGGTTTAGTATCTGTATTATGGTTTAGTAGGGGTTTAGTAGGTTTTAGTATCTTTCTAGTATTAAAGAGGTTTTCAACTGATCTACAGGTAGAAACCAACCGGCATCTGCCATTTCTTGTTCTAACTTCTTTTTCTCAGCTTCTGCTTGTGTACCATCATCCATCTTGAATGACGCTTCCACAATGTAATCATAACCCGTTCCGTTCTCGTTCAAAATTTCCCAAACTTCAATGTAGATCTTATGACCATTCCAACTCCCTGTTTTTTTTTTTGCAGATACAGGGCCGTATGGTTTATCCACTTGCTCTAACAAATCTGTTCCCCAATTTTTTGTAGTCCAATTTTCAAATTTTCCAGGAGCTTCTTCTATCGTCCAATCCCTTGAGTCTTTTCTTGTAGGTAATTCCATGCCGTCGTAGCCGTTTTCTTCTATTATTTTTTTACGGCTAATACTGAGTGTTTGCTTCTCATATCCCCAGTCCACTTGTGCTTCATAATTGTCATCATCCAGCGTAAAGTTTTCTGAAGCTGAAAGCGCTAAAGCTGCATCTATATCTCCATTTTCAATTGGATAACGTTTTTTATACGTCAATTCAAATTCTTCGTCGCTATACGCTTCTTTCTTACGAATACGAACGGACCATCCTTCTTGTCTAATGTCTAAATCTTCCGTGTCCATAAATTGTACCGCTAACTTCTCCACTGTATCTTCTGTATTAAAATAATCTTGCACCGCATCATTTAACTTTTTATCTTCATTTAAAACAAGAGCTGGGTCCAGAAATACTTTAAGTTCATAATCAGGTACCATAACTTCCGCTTCCTCCTTCGCATACAACACGTTTTCCGAGAATAAAGTCGTACCGGCAACCAATGATATCATCAAACATGCGCTAATCATGAAGCTAAATGACCATACTTTCCCTCTATTATATAACATCATTCCATCTCCTTTTTATGTTTATGAAGTGAGTTCACTTTACGATACGTTAATACAATCACCTGGCTGTAAGGATAACAATCCATTATACCCATTCTCATGTAGAAGATCAGCTAAATGATCTGTTTTGGCTTTATTTGCATGTGCTAAAATCGTGATGTGCGGTTGCAAGTGATTCAACATATGACGTACGTCGAAATATCCTTGATGAATTTTGTAACGAAAGGACGCTACCTCGCATCCGTGATGATGTTTCAACAAAGTTGCAGCATACGTGTCTGCTGCTGCATGTCCTGTCAATAACACCGCATTTCTTTCATCGTTACGTAATTGTTTGTCATACCACTGACTGATCTTACTCTCCATCATCCCACCAGGTACGAAAATAATATGTGGGGTTTTCATAAGCAGTTCTCTGCGCTCTTCGTCCTTGCTGACGATAGTCATGCGCTCTTTCATCAGTCTATTATCCATCAGAACGTCCTCTCGTACCCAGTTCCCCCATCTCTTCCAATATAACAGCCCTTCTGCAATTTCTTTTTCTACCGCAATGTTTGCTTGAGGAAAACGTTTGACGAACATCATCCATAGTTCTTGACTCCGACCAAATACGGGGACAGGCATCAACACATGCCCTTTCCTTGCTAGAACTTCTGCTACTTTATCTTGCAACACGTTCAGCAAGTCCTGTTGCGACGTTGTGTCTATCCCATATGCTGCATCAATAATAGCAAGATCAGGTGTAGTAGGGAAACTGGGTGGATCCACCGTTAGCAGTGTGCTTTCTGGACTATAGTCACCAGAGTAAAACACATTTTTTCCTGCTATGTGCAACTGCAGCCAGATCGAGCCTAACATATGCCCGCTCGCACCCCAAGTCACCTGTATATCTTTTGTGATAGAAATGGCCTCCCCCATCGGAGCCTCATCTTCTAAAAAGCGGAATGTAATCTCTTTCGTAGTTTCCTCTGCATACGGTACGGTGCCACCTCGCTGCTCCACAAAAGACTTCCACGCCTTAAAATAATAAGGTAGTTGTTCATACGTTGCCTTCGTTGTCCATACGTCGCCAGCGTAACCAAGTTCGTACAAAAGCGGAAGCGCTACACCGTGATCTTCATGCGCATGAGATAAAAATACCGCCGTTATTTTATTGACTTTTGTTTTATCTAATAAAGGATACACACCGGCTGCCTCTTTCTTGCCTCCACAATCCAGTAGTACTGCCATATCTTGATGCTCTACATAATAGCAGGAACGGCCGTGTTCTCCTGCTCCTCCCCATACTTCTGCTTTCAACGATGACTTCATCCTTTCTCTTGCTGGAACAATTGATTCATTACAAGTAGTACAATAGTCGTTAACCCTACAGAAACAACCGCCATGGCCATGCCTAAAGAAACACTGCCTTGTTCAAATTGAGTAAAAATATACGTAGCGGACACTTCCATCGATGGTGGCAAAACCATCAAAGATGCCACCAGTTCACGTACGGATATCGTAAACGTCATCGTCCAACCCGCTAAAACGCCAGGTATAATGAGCGGCAATACCACACGACGAAACGTATACCAAGGCGTTCCACCAAACACATTAGCCGCGTTCGTTAACGATACATTAATTTGCCCCAAACTCGCTTTCACATATTGCACGGTATAGGGGACGTAGAAGACGACATACGTTAAAGCGACCATAGCGTACGTATTGTATATAGGGATGGGCATCCAAGATGCATTCCACAATAAGATGAGTCCAACCACAATAACAATGCCAGGAACGGTATTAGGAAGTAAGCTGAATGCATCGGTTACTCTTTCTGTCCACTTTTTACCCTTTCCAATTTGTAATGCTAAAAAGGTACCTAGAATAGCAGCAATGGAAGCAGCAATGAATGCGAGACCAAGACTGTTCGTCAATGCTTGTAATCCCGGTGAACCAAAAGAGAGCAGTTCCGCATAGTGAGCAAACGTAAAGTTACCCCAAGCCAGTCCTTCACCTCTGAGTTTTTGCAAGGAAGATACCACGATAGAGAAGTAAGGTACTCCGATGGAAGTTCCGAGCAAAAACACAACGTAACCCCAAGATAATACCCTTTTCCATCCTTTGAATTGCACCGTTTTCTGACGAGATCCTTTTCCTGTAATCGTCTGATATTGAAACTTGCGACTCATGACATTTTGCACATACCAAAACAGTAAACACGCTGATAATAAAATCGAAGCGAGTGCTGTTGCTCTAGCAAAGTCAATAGGCCAACTCGAAGTATATTTGTGAATCTCACTTGTTAACACATGATATCCTATCAATCTACCAAACGTTGCAGGTGTGCCGAATTCAGCAATCGTTTTGACCATGACAAGTAATGCGCCCATACCGTAGCTACTTAATAGTAGTGGAATGATAATCTTTCTAAAGCGATACATAAACGTTCCACCGTATACTTGACCCGCTTCCTCCAAATTATTGCCGATTTTAGCTAAAGCATTGCGTAAGATTAAGTACAAGAACGGGAATAAATGCAAACTCATAATGGTGACCATACCGAATAAACTGAAAAAAAATGGCGTGATCTTCTCGGTAAATGGAACCATTTGTTCCAAAAAACCTCGCTTTTGCATAAACAAAATCCAACCCATGGAACCGATATACGGTGGAGTCATAAAGGGAATGATAAGCACGACATCCAACCATTTATGACGTCCAAGTGATGTTTTTGTCATTAAAAATACCATCGGTAAAGCTAGTACCGTCGCACCTAACACCACCATGAAGCCTAATTGAATAGAGTTGAAGAACACTTCACTTAATTCTCCGTCAAACATCGTACGAAATGGTGCTGTAATATCAAACGTATCATCAGGATAAAAACTATGAAGAAGCACTATACATAATGGACTAACAATCAGCACCGCAAGTAGAACAAGCGCAAGCGTAAATCCCCATTTTCTTGTCTTCATGATTTCACCAACTTATTAGTTAAAAATATCTACGATGTTCTGACTGATAGATTGACTATTTTCTTTCATCCAGTTCCAATCGTACGCTAACACTTTAATATCTCCTACATTTGCACGAAGATCTGTTGTGATATCTGCTCTACCAGGAAGCAAGTAAGCTTCAGCAACTAGTGCTTGTGCTTCATCAGATAACAAATAATCAATAAACAATTTTGCATTTTCCACATTGTTTGCATCTTTTAAAATCATAGCAGGTCGAGGATTAATAACCGTACCGCTAGCAGGATATACGATATCAATAGGCTCACCTTGCGCTTTTGCACTGTATGCCATATAATCTACTCCGGCCATAACCACACTTTTTGCACCCGTAATGACTGGATTTAATGCTTCTTTATTCGCACCAGCCATCGCCACTTCGTTACCAGCTAAGTCTTCAAACAAATTCCATCCTTCTTCACCAACTTGGTTCATATAACCACTTACAAAATCGAGTGCAGATCCAGATAGCGTTGGATCAGGGAAATTAACGACACCTTTCCACTGTTCTCCAGTAAGGTCACTCCAGTCCGTTGGTGGCTCATCCACTAAATTAGTGTTATATGTCATACCTAATGCAGAAGCGCTGTACCCAAAATAGTGATATGCTTCATCTACCCATCCATCATTCAATTTATCTGCATTTTTTGCTTCACTATAGCTTTGTGTCATTCCATCTTCTTTCAAGCCCATCGCAGCTGGCCATGAAGCAAGCACGACGACGTCAGCAACTGGGTTATTTTTCTCTGCTTCCAAGCGACCCAGCACTTTACCTGTTGTCGCCTGATATTGTTCTACTTTAATTCCTGAACTTGCCTCAAAACCTTCTAAAATGGATTGTGCTAATCCTTTTGGGCCTGCACTGTAAATCACTAGCTTGTCGCTTTTTTCTTCCGTTGCAACTACTTCCTCTTCGTTAGCATTATTTTGCCCATTAGTTTGTAAATCCGTTTCAGATGAGTCTGTGTTACCACTTCCACATGCCGCTAGCATAACAATAAATAATAAACCTACTACACTTTTCAATACGTTAGCTCTTTTTTTCATAGTAATACTTCCTCCTTATCATGATTGAAAAATTGAATATGTTGTGGAGAGACAAATACATTGACGTTCTCCCCTATTTGCATACGACGATTATAGTATGTAGTCCACGTCATACCATCCGCTATGTGCAACGTGATTTCATACCTTTCCCCTTGATAACTCACGTTACTAACGACAGCTTTCCATGATCGATCCCCTGCATGGTTAGATGTAAAATGAACATGTTCCGGTCGTACCATTTGCATGTCATGCACAATCCAATTGGATTTACCAACAAAATTAGCTACAAAAGCATCTTCAGGCTTACTGTAAATACTTTCTGGGCTACCATGTTGCAGCAACTTCCCTTGTTGCATCACCATGATGTTATCTGACATCGACATGGCTTCTTCTTGATCATGCGTCACGTATACAGCTGTGAGACCAAAATTCCGAACTAGCTCCAATATTTCTCTGCGCATTTCTTCCCGCAACATCGCATCTAGTGCACTGAGTGGCTCATCAAACAAAATTAACTTTGGTTTAATGGCAATCGCTCTAGCAAATGCAACACGTTGCTGTTGACCTCCAGAAAGTTGATGCGGGTGTCTCTTCTCTAATCCTTCTAGCCGAACAGCTTTTATCGCTTCTTCCACTCTTGCTGCCAAGTTTTTTGTATCTTTGGTTGCTCGCAGTCCGAAAGCTACATTTTCAAATACGGTCAAATGGGGCCACAATGCGAATTCTTGGAACACCATACCCAGTTTCCGTTGATGTACCGGTCTGTTTATTTTGCGTTTTGTGGAAAACATGCAATGTTCAGCAAAGTAAATATCACCGTAGTCAGGGGTTTCTAGGCCAGCGATCAATCGAAGTAGTGTCGTTTTTCCGCAACCTGATGGTCCAAGAAGTGATGTAAACTGCCCTGAAGGAAAATGCATGTTCATGGATTCAAGCACTACCTGCGTTCCATATGACTTACTCACGTCTTGCATTAGTACATCCATTGCTTTCCCTACCCTTCTTTAAGTTAATTCCATCATAAGGAGTGAAAGTCATATGGAGATTAAGCATATGTAAATGATGTGTTAAATATTGTATTAGTATATTGTTATCATCATAGATTTTCTCTATAATGAGAGGCGGAAGAAATGAGTAGAGTAAGATATTTTTCTGTATTTTAGTAAAATTTTATTATTTTTTAGTAAAAAGTGATTGTGATAGATTTAGAAGTTTTGTTGTGGGAGGGATACAATCCATGAATTTAATAAAGCTACAGATAGTTGTTTTCATCCACCGATATCAAAAAATTACGACAGTGGCAGAAGCATTAGGGGTAAAACAACCAACCGTTACTTTTCATATGCAAAGTTTAGAGAAGGAATACGGAGTGAAGTTATTTGACCAACGTGCTGGCAAAGTCATGCTTACCGATGCAGGACAGTCTTTACTACATTATGCTACTCGAATCACCGCTTTAGCGAAACAATCAGAACGAATGATGGATGAACATCGCTCTCCCGAACTAGGAAAGCTGCACATTGGAGCAAGTTACGTTCCCGGTACGTATATATTGCCCCAACTTATTTCACAATTTGCTGTGCTATATCCGAAAGTCACCATTACTTTGACCATTAAACCTGCTTCTATCATTAAAGAAATGCTGCACGAACACAGCATTGACATTGGATTTATATCCGCACAACCTGCTGAACAACCGGACTTACAAACAACATTAGTATGCAACGATCCACTCGTTGTCGCTTTTGCTGTCGACCATCCATTCCATCGCTTCAATCAGCTTCCAGATCCCCATGTCATTGCTGCGGAACCATTCATTGTTCATGACAACAGCTCCACAACTCGGCAGATGACAATGCAGTGGAGTAGCTTAAACGATGTTACGTTGCAGCATCAGATTGAATTCGACTCATTAGAAGCCATTAAACGTGCTGTCCATATGAATTTGGGGATTACGTTTATCTCACGCATTGCGGTAGATGAAGAACAATCACTAGGTTTGCTTGATTACCTCCCTTTTCCATCACACCATATGGCGCGGAACATTTATGCTTGTTATCATGAAGATCGCTTGTTGACGAAACGAATGGAATCATTCTTGCAATTACTAGATGATGATAATAGATTGCGGAATACATAATGTTACAGCGTCATTCATGCGCATCTGCTAGTAGAAAAGTTTGAATATGTGAAGCAATTTCTTCTGGGTGAGTTAAGGTAAACATGTGGTCTGCGTTACATGTTATATTTTTCCGTATTTGTATATACGTCAGGAAAAGCCACTAAAGACATTGTCGATAACAACCTTTACCTTTTCGACATGTCCCTTAGTGGCTCCAAATCTACCTTTTATGCATTAATGCTAATTTTCGTTCACTCTTTTAAGAGTTTGGTTCATAATAACATAACCATCTTACCTCATACCAGTCTATGCATGATGTCCTAGTATAAAAAATCCATCTATTTGTAATATAATCATACGCCCCCATAGTAGATGGAGTATTTTCTGGGTTAGGATATTCACTTTTATAATAAATAGCGTTAATGAAAGAGGCTGCGGTAGCTGAGTTATAAGGGATAAGCATACCTATCATAAATGCAAAGATCAATGTTGATAGTAATAATTTTTTCATTATATCACTCCTAATAATTTGAATTTTATAACTTATTTAATATATTATCATAATTAGTAGATAAAAAAACCTATATTAACAAATTTTATTTAAATTATTGTAAAAATATTCTGTTTATTTTTTGCTCTCTTCGTGTACGTGATATAAAAGACTCCTAAAAAAATAATACATCACGAATTTAACATGTTTAATGACAATCAAACATGTCTTACCTCTATGACTTAACAAACACAAACATGTTAGCATGTTACAGATTTTTGTAAGTGAAATTTTAAAATAAATCTAATTGATTTATAGTCTCCTTTATGTTTGATGGATTTTTATGCATGAATAAAGGTGTTGATTTGCTTTTGATGATGCTGTTCGTGTTGTATTATTCCTTGCATATACGAAGATAACGTCAATTCATTTTTACCAATATAAAAGGATGAGGAGTAATGTGCTTCTGGAATTAATTCTAACTTATGTTTGATCCTTGTATTGATTTGTATGTAACGATTCATTAATTCACTTTGTGAGAACTGATTCCGCGCCGAATCTGCTGCTTCTGTATTCACATCTTCCGCGTTTTTAGTAAACACTTTCAATGTATGACCTGGTTTGAACAACTCCAGTCTATTTTCTAATAACATGCTTGACCATGCAGTTAAATGTCCAACGATTTCTGCTGTAGACCATTTCCCCTCCTCTACTGGCTCTAACCACTGTTGTTCACTCACATTTCTCAGCGTTTTGCCCCAATGGATAAAATCATCATATTGCTGCAATATATTTTCCCGTTTTAAACTCAACTTCAATTCCCCCTTTTTATTTTTCAACAAAATATGTTCTTTTCGAGGGTCGTAATACTGCTATGAAGAGTATTGTTGCAAATATTGTACCTATTACAGCAAGTACAAGGCATACTATTTGCAAGGAAAACCACTCAGATGCTAGTCCTAGGATTAATGTGAAAAAAATTTGCAGCATGGCTTGAATCATTTCAGCAATGCTTCCAAATCTGCCCATTATATTTGTAGGAACATTGTTTTGAAAAAACGTAGCATATCCTGTATTGGCAAAAGCTATAAAGAATCCAAGGAATACAAAAGAAAATACTGCTGAAATGAAATTAAAGGATGCGTAAAACATAATATATCCGATGGATGCAAGTACCATCCCACCGCCAAGATAATACTTTACATTCACCAACCTTGTTACCATTGCTGAAACAGCAGCACCTATCACTGCGCCAATGCCCGCAATACTTACCATCAAACCATAATCTTGATCAGATAAGGTAAGGCTTTGTTTAATAAATGTTACTTCTTGTGAATCTAATGCAAATGCAATGAGCATGGATAGTTGAAACAAAATATAAACCGTGATAAAAAATGTTGCTTTTTTTGCGAAACGTAGAACCACGCTCCAATCTTCCAGTATCGTTTTCATATGTATAGATACTTTCATCCTATGTTCATCCTTTTCTATATTTGGCAGAAAATAAATGATGCATGCACATATAAAAAAAGTGATAGCATTAATAAAAATACATAGATTAGTTCCAAAAAGCATGATTAACATTCCACCGATGGCTGGGCCTAAAAGAAATGCACCAGAGCCTGTCATACTCATGATGGAATTGAATCTCTTTCTTTTTTCAGTTGGTACTAATTTCGTAATATAAACGGATGAACTTGGACCAAAAAATGTTCCTATCATATGGATAAGCAAAAGTAGAGCATATATTGTCCATAAAGAGGTAATAAAAGGAAGAAGCATAATTAAACTGCCTCTCATAAGGTCAATTATCATCATTAATTTTCTCTTATTCACTCGATCTACCACACTGCCTGCCCATGTGTTGGTCAAAAGCACTGCAATCGGTCTAATCACATACAAACCAGCAACCGCAGCCGCAGAACCAGTTATATTCAAGATCAAAATATTTAAAGCAATGAAATAAATCCAGTTACCTAGATGTGATATGCCAATTCCAAGTATTAAAAGAAAGGGGTTTTTCCATTCTTTCATCTATTCAACCTTCTTCTACTTTTTTATATCTTTTCTTCTTTTCTCTTTTAATTATGATGATAACTAGCTTTATAATTCATCTTGCTTATACGGCACTCGACTGGCAGGAACTACTTCACTAGCAGGTTGAACATGAACATCCTGATCATCGAAGAAAATATGTGCATTAAACGCCTTTAACACTTCCTTTTTTTTAACACCTCCAAGAAAAAAAGCTTCATCCACTTTAACTCCCCAGTTTCTAAGCGTATATATTACTCTTTTATGCGCAGGACCGTTTCTCGCGGTCACAATTGCTATTTTTATTAATTGAGGTTCTTTATCTTTGATTACAGAAAGTGTTTTTAATAATTTTGCAAATGGTCCTTCTGGTAAAGCTTGTTTTGCATTCTCATGTTCATGAACTAAAAAAGCATCTAATCCATGGGATTTATAAATTCTTTCTGATTCCTCAGAAAACACAACTGCGTCCGCATCAAATGCAATCCGAATTTGTTTATCATCAGGACTGTAATTCTCTGGCACATCATAAATTAATGCTGCTGCAAATCCACCATCGATAGCCTGTTGGACATCACCTTCATTTTTAGAAAGAAATAAGTCCGTCTTAAATGCACCTAGATACCTGGCTATATTTTCCCCACCAGTAAATGCTGCTCTAACAATATTTAAATCATGTGTAGCAATAGAGTTAAACACTCGCAATCCTGTTTCTGGACTATTTCGCGAGATAATTATCACTTCAACAATCTGTTCATTAAATATATCATTTAAAGATAGTAATGCTTGAATAAGTGGAAATGCCGTTCCCTTATCCAAACACTCATCCTCATGTTCAAGCTGATACTGTGAATATGCATCTAAACCTTCTTTTTCATATATCTTATTTTCTTCTTCTAGATTAAATAATGCACGTGAAGATATTGCAACAACTAACTTATTACTTAGATCATATGACACATCTTTGCCCCCTGTCCTTAATCCTTATACTTATGTTTAATTAAAAGTTAAACTATTATTATCACTTATAAATAAGGTTTTATTCAAAAAAATCAAAAAATAAACGTCGATGATGGATACCAAAACTCCTCAACGACGTTATTTGTTTATTTCATTCACCAACATTATAAGTATATAACATGACATGTCCTTCATCACCTTGGCTTGCATGTACATTTTGTCCTAAAAATCCTGAGAAGCTAGCAATTAATAATGCTGTTAACATAATAGATAAAAGTATTTTTTTCATATTCTACGCCCCTTCCCGTTTGTTTTGTTTATTATGTTAATATACATTTCATTAAGTTGTCCAGTATACTTTGCGTTTATCCCACTCTCATTAAAATGTTGAAATATGTTATTGCTAATATAAATAAATTCTTCAAAAGCATTGATCTCTGTAAAGGCTTTAAGGCTTTGCATATAACTAATCATCCCATCATCAATAAGTCCCTGTCGTATTTGAAAATTACCTTTAATTTCAAAATATTTTCCAACACTTAAATACTGTGAGTTTGATTCTGGTAAATTTAAGAATGTCAAAAATTCTTCATTTAAAAATAATTTTTGCATTTCATTATCATTATTTAGATCATCATAAATTTTCAAAAGCTCTATTACTACATACAGTTGTTGCGGCTTGCTAATTTTATTTAGACACTTTTCTAACATCGGTATTGCAATGGTATATTCTTTTTTTGCTACTTTCACAATGGCAATAGTATAGGTTACAAACTCATTCACAAACGTGTATTCATAGTGTATAAATGTATTCAATTCGTGCTCAACTTCGTCATATTTTCTCATTTCATAATAAGCATTAATCATAGCACCATGCGCCCTTGCTTTTAACTCTGTGTTGCTTATTTTGAGTTCCAGACCTTTAGCACAAAATTCAATGCAATCTTCATATCTTTTAATACCAAACGCTTGTAAAGCCATGCGAAAATAATATACAGCTTTCTCTCTATCACTTAAGAAGTCTATGTAGTACAATATTTCTTTTGCTTCATCAAATGTTTTCGCTTTTGTTTTTAAATTTGCTCTTTTAATTAAATATGCCTGCAATAAGCCTTTGGCAATATATGGTGGAATACCACGCAGGCGAGCATACTCCGCAATCGTTACATACAATATCAATCTAATCTCTACATCTTCTGTCTTTGCAGCGTACTGATACAACGATTCTAGCGCATCCTCTGTCTCATGTTTGTCTGATTCTATGTATTTCAAAGCCAATTTGCGAACAAGTTGTGCATCAAAATCAGTTTCTGAAGTAATCTTAATAAGCAATTCATGAAGAATTGGTGGCCTACTTTCTACATTTACATATCGATCTATGATTTTGTCATGTGGGATGTTTAGTTCATCTGCAAGCGTAAATATCGTTTTGAATTCCGGTCGCTTTGTGTCACCTTTTTCAATTTTACTAATGACACCCTTGTTGATTCCCAGCTTTTCTTGAAGTTGTCCCATGGTTACTTCGTTTCGTTCCCTATATTCTCTTACTAACTCTCCCAATGTTTCAATCTTCATCATAACAACACTCCATTAAAATCAATAGAATCCAATAATTGAGTTCATTATACTAATAACCCCATGTCAAAGTAAGGGTAAAAATGTCGAGCATAAAATAAAATGGTAAAGAAAACTTACTTTAGTAGAAAGTTAGATTTTTGTTAATCATCAGTCATACATGGTATAAATATAGTAAATCAATACGTTTTTTGATCACTCCATTTAGGTGAAAGGAACATCATTCAACTAGAAAGTGAATTTGAAGCTTTTTTCACTGCCCAGCTTTGATGTTCATGATATAAAGATGCTGCCGCGTCAAGTGGTTTCATCCATTCAAGGAAGTGATCTTCTTCAGAAGAGACGTTCAATAAGCGAAAATGGTTGCATAAATAAAAATGACCTTCGCTAATATAGTATTTTTGTTCTGTAGTAGAGTAAAAATACCTCTCTGCACATCCTATGAAGTTGCCGACTTCTACCTCCATTCCCACTTCTTCTATCGTTTCTCGTTTCAAACACGCTTCGTGCGTCTCATTATCTTCTATTCCACCACCAGGTAAAAAGAATTGATTTCGACTTGTTCTAATGATAGCGATTACATTTTGCTCATTCTCTTTTCTAAACAACAAGCCGTACACAGCCGGTCTAAGCACATAGGCTACATCTTTTTCTTTTACTCCGAACGTAATCAAATTGGTTTCTCCTTTTTAATTTATTTAATTTTTATTCACTTATAAGTATACTCTTACATCATCTACCATGCTACACTTCTTCTATACTATTACTATCGTCATATACGTGAATATTTTTACATACATCATAATATACGCATACATGACGTATTCGTTTTGTCTATTCATCATTTATATATTAATCTGAATTTAATAGGCATGGCGACCTCAATAAAATAAAAAGCTAATGACTACCGATGTTAGTAGAGTCATAAAAATAGGCAAAACACCAAGGTCAAATCCCTAGTTTCTTCATACACTAAACGTACATACCACACTGGAAGGGGATTATGACATTGATTTGTAACCGTAACAACCCTGGCTTTTGCTCAGAAGCTTTTGGGCAAAATACATTAGCAAATGGAATCGGATCGCTCAGCGAAGGTTGCAACACGATAGCAAATGGCGTTTGTTCTCATGCGGAAGGGAATACAACCATTGCTGATGGTGCCAACTCTCATACAGAAGGCATATTGACCAAAGCTAGTGGGGATAATGGCCATGCGGAAGGTTGCAGCACAAGTGCAAGTGGCGTTTGTTCCCATACAGAAGGGAATTTGACCGTATCTAATGGGGCAAATGCACACGCAGAAGGCATTCAGACGATAGCTGACGGAGATAACGCGCATGCGGAAGGTTACAGTACAAGCGCAAGTGGCGTCTGTTCTCACGTAGAAGGCATACAGACGATTTCCCTTGGAACGGCATCTCATGCGGAAGGTTGCAACACAATGGCCTCTGGTGTCAACGCTCATGCAGAAGGAGAATTGACGTTTGCAGGGGGAACTGCTTCTCATGCAGAAGGTTCGCTTACTTCTGCGATGGGAATTTATTCTCATGCAGAGGGATTTATGACTACTGCTAGTGGCTTCGATGCACACGCAGAAGGTGGGAATAATATTGCCCTAAACTTTGATGCACATGCAGAAGGGTTCGATTGTGTCGCCATGGGGACACAGTCTCATGCAGAAGGATTTTTGTGTACAGCGATAGGACCTCAATCTCATGCAGAAGGAAGAGGAACCACAGCTTATGGAGCTTCAGGTGCTCATTCGGAAGGATTTCAAACTCTTGCAGGAGGAACATCATCTCATGCAGAAGGCATTCAAACCGTCGCTCAAGGTGTCAGTTCTCACGCAGAAGGTTTACAGACGATTTCCCTTGGAACGGCCTCACATGCGGAAGGTTGCAACACCATGGCACAAAACGAGTTCTCACATGCGGAAGGAAAACAGTCCAATGCATTTGGATGTGCCTCACATGCGGAAGGAAACAATACGCTTGCACTACTAGATTATGCACATGCAGAAGGAGACAATAGTATTGCAAATGGGCTTTCATCACACGCGGAAGGAATCAATACGATGGCAAGAGGGATTGCCTCGCATGCACAAGGGACAAATAACGAGGCAAGAGGAATTGCAGCCCATGCAGAAGGAATTATGACGGAATCTAGTGGCATTGCTTCTCATGCGGAAGGGAATGGTACTACAGCTAGCGCCGATCTTTCCCACGCGGAAGGAAGTAATACTATAGCAAGTGGAATTATTGCTCATGCAGAAGGTCTTTTAACTCAAGCCAGCGGAGATGTTTCCCATGCGGAAGGAATAAGCACTACAGCGAGTGGCATTGCTTCACATAGCGAAGGAGACAACACTATAGCAAGCGGAGATCAGTCACATGCGGAAGGCGTTTTGACTATAGCAAGCGGAATTCAATCTCATGCAGAAGGAGTAAGATGCAATGCTAGCGGAGACGCATCTCATGCGCAAGGCATAGATACTAGTGCTCAAGCCCGCGCATCTCATGCAGAAGGGATTGAAACCAGTGTCGGTTCCACCCTAACCAGTGCTCACATCATGGGTTTCAGCGGAACTGCTAAATTTGAAAATTCATGGCATCTTGCGAATGGTAGTGCTGCAGGTGGCAATGGTCTTGTTGCCTTCATACGGGGGGATAATGCTGCTCCAGGTGTGGCTTGCTTTAGTGGAATTACGCTAGGTAATTGTAACAACTGTGATTTCGCGGAAATGTTTGAAACGATAGATGGTAAGCCAATAGATGTGGGATATTTTATCTCTTTAGAAAATAAAAAAGTGCGTATTGCCACAGAAGAAGACGATTATATTCTAGGTATTTCTAGTGCTACGCCAGGCATTATTGCAGGGTCATCCGAACTTCATTGGCAAGGAAAGTTTGAGATGGACGAATGGGGTCGCTCCATATGTGAGACCAGCGTCATTCCAGCTGAGCTAGATGCAGCCGGTAATGAAGTCTCCCCAGCAAAAGAAACAACAACACGAAAATTAAATTCAAATTATGACTCGCAACAGTCTTATCTTCCGCGTGGAGAAAGAAAGGAATGGGTGCCGGTAGCGTTAGTAGGGCAAGTTCGCGTGAGAGACGATGGAACCTGTACGGCTGGTGGATGGTGCATGCCTAATGCAGCAGGGATTGCCAGTAAATCCAGTTATGGTTACAAAGTGTTAGAAAGGACAGGGGAGAAGCAAGTGCTTGTCATGTTTCATGGGGAACAGCATGCGAAACATAAGGAGATGTTAAAACAAGTCAAACAAAAAGATCAACAAATGCAACAATTACAACACGAAGTAGCGCAAACGAAACATATGAATGTAGAGCTCAAGCAATGTAACGAACAATTACAACTGCAAATAGACGCTTTAAAAGAACAAATGCAACATGTAGTCAATCAAGTTCAACTTTTAAAATAGCTTGATTTTTCTGTGCTCGATTATACTAATCATTTTATTTTCACAAAAAAAACAGTGATCTTTTCTATCTGAGATAAAGAAAAACGATCACTGTTGTTTACTTTTGCTGAGTTATGATAAATTATTTGGATTGTGTTTATGCACATCTTTTTCATCTATTTTATTTACTTGAGTAGAATATGCTCCATAATTTTATTCATTTGCTGCTGCAAACGATAATTATCTTCTTGTAGCTCCTTTATTTGCAGCTCTCTGACCTTCTCTCGTTGTTCATGCTGAATATTTTGAGCTTCGTTACGGTGATCACTGTGCTGATTTGCATGTAAAACGATTAATACTTGGTTATCTCCTGTACGCTTCATGACACGGTATCCGTTTATTGCATGGGTGGCAATACCGTCTTCATTCGGCAGGCAGTACCCGTTCACTTGACACGTACCATCGTCTTTCACTCGCAATTGTCCGACCAATCCAACCGGTATCCACTCTTCTCTTTGCTGTCTTGGAATATATTGTTGACTCGGATCGTAGTCTGGATTCAACATTAAGTGGGATTGCACTTTTTCCTCTTGCAGCATATTGCCATGTTCATCAAAACTTGCAGGGGTAATGTTTTGCTCATACTGCAAACGTCCCCACTCATCTGTGACATATTGCCCTTGCCACTGTAACTGCGATGATCCAGCCAACACTGCTGGCGTTGCACTCACTACACCTAAAATATAGTCATCTTGACTGGTGGCTTTACGCACTTTATCTCCATCTAATGTTACAAATGTACCTACGGGAATGGATTGACCATCTGTAGATTCGAACATTTCAGCAAAGTCACAATTACATGACATCCCTTGTGTCACCGTACCCATGAAACAAGCATCACCAATGCCAACACCACCGCTGGATACGCCACTAATAAAAGCAGCAAGGCCATTGCCAGTAACGCCAAATGCACCCGCCGCTAAATGCCACGAGTTTTCTAGCTTCGCACTACCGCTGTGCCCCATAATATGCGCGCTAGTCAAAGTAGCACCGATCGTCGTGTTGATCCCTTGTGCATGGCAAGACACCGCATCGGCAACGGTACTTAAACCTTCGGCATGACTTTGCGCACCTCCTGCTGTGGTGAGAAACCCTTCGGCATGACTTCGTAATCCCGATGCTGTAGTTGAATTTCCCTCTGCATGAGATTGTTCACCTGCTGCTGTGGTCATTGTTCCTTCCGCATGACTTTGCGCTCCACTTGCTGTAGTGACAAAGCCTTCTACATGACTAGCCATTCCACTTGCAGTAGTATTATTCCCTTCAGCGTGAGACTGGTTCCCAGATGCTACAGTCTGTGAGCCTTCCGCATGACTAGATGCTCCACTTGCAGTATTACCGCTTCCTTCAGCATGTGACTGCTCTCCAGACGCTATAGTCTGTGAGCCTTCCGCATGACTTTGCACCCCACTTGCCGTAGTTTCGTTCCCCTCCGCATGACTACTATCTCCACTTGCGTCAGTTAAAACCCCTTCCGCATGAGCAGTAAAACCAGAGGCCGTTGTACCAAACCCTTCGGCATGTGACGCTGATCCATTTGCTACTGTGGACACTCCTTCTGCATGACTGTGAATTTCAGTTGCCATACTCAGAAAGCCTTCGGCATGACTAGCCATCCCACTTGCCGTCGTCATATTTCCTTCCGCGTGCGCTAAATCTCCACTTGCGTTTGTACCGCTTCCTTCCGCATGACTAGATGCTCCACTTGCGTTTGTACCGCTTCCTTCGGCATGACTAGATGTTCCACTTGCGTTTGTACCATCTCCCTCCGCATGCGAAGCCGTACCTCCAGCTGAACCATCACGTCCTTCACTATGAGCAGCCAACGCACTTGCCACCGTTCTCATTCCTTCGGCATGGGCACAAGAATCTTGCGCTAACGTGTTACATCCTTCTGTATGTGAAGCAAATCCTTCTGCGGAAGTTCCAATCCCTTCAGCATGTGAAACTACGCCTACAGCAGAACTAAGCACACCCTCCGCATGACTAAGATCACCACTAGCTTCAGTCAAGTTCCCCTCCGCATGAGAAGTTAAACCACTTGCCGTGGATTCCATTCCCTCAGCATGAGAAGATAAACCGCTTGCGGTACAATTCGTTCCCTCTGCATGGCTTCCGCTTCCACTTGCCACTGTCAAATTACCTTCGGCATGGGAACCAAGATCACCACTTGCTAATGTATTTACTCCTTCTGCATGACTGCCATCCCCACTCGCTTCATTTAACGCTCCTTCGACATGACTGGCTATACCACTCGCGGTACAACCATCACCTTCCGCATGACTAGCACCTCCACTTGCTATGGTATCTGACCCTTCCGCGTGACTTAGATGACCACTTGCCGCTGTATTTAACCCTTCAGCATGACTCTGCAATCCACTTGCTATGGTCAGAAGTCCTTCAGCGTGAGATACTGAACCAATCGCTGTTGCTATAAAGCCTTCCGCATGTGTGAATGAACTATTTGCTATAGTTAAAGCTCCTTCTGCATGAGCTTGCGTACCACATGCAATAGTAAGATTGCCTTCTGCATGTGAATCTACTCCGCTTGCAAATGTGCTATTCCCTTCACTATGTGCTTGATTTCCATTAGCCACGGTATTGTTTCCTTCGGCATGGGAATTAAATCCCGAAGCTGTCGTTCCATTTCCCTCAGTATGGGAGTTAACGCCAAGCGCTGCATTCATATTGCCTTCAGCATGCGCGTTCGCTCCTAATGCCAATGTATTGTTTCCTTCGGCATGGGATTGCGCACCACATGCGGTCGTTCCAAATCCTTCGGCATGCGAGGATTCGCCAGCTGCAAACGTAAACATCCCTTCCGTATGCGAACTACAACCTCCTGCAAACGTTCCTGTTCCTTCCGCATGCGACTCACCGCCAACACTCCAACTGTCTAACCCTTCCGCATGTGAATGATCGCCGAACGCTTCCGTATTGTTGCCTTCGGCATGTGCGGCCATGCCAAACACTTTTGTATTGATCCCCTCTGCATGCCCAGCTGTGGCATCTGCCAACGTCGTGATGCCTTCACTGTGAGCCGCCATTCCACTGGCGGTACTTCCACTACCTTCGGCATGCGCACATGCTGCTTGCGTCACGGTATTACACCCTTCAGCGTGTGAGTTGATTCCAGACGCCGTTGTCCCATTCCCTTCGGCATGGGC
>NZ_QXJP01000014.1 GCF_004115085.1 Longirhabdus pacifica
GAAGATGTAAACGTGCAAGATGAAGATGGAGATACACTACTAATGTTAGCGACTGGGAACGGACATATCGACATTGTTCGGGCATTAATTCATGCTAATGCAAATGTAAACTTGAAAGGTGACGATGGATTCACCGCTCTTATGTTTGCAGCATCTGAAGGATATAACGATATTTTGCTGGCATTAATTCGTGCTAATGCAAATGTAAACTTGAAAAGTGACAATGGATTCACCCCTCTTATGATTGCAGCTGTGAAAGGGAATAACGATATGGTGCAAGCATTAATTCATGCTAATGCAGATGTGAATATGAGAAATAACGATGGATTGACCGCTCTTATGGTTGCAGCTATGAATGGTCATATCGATATAGTGAAGACATTAAGTCATGCTAATGCAGATGTGAATATGAAAGATAACGATGGATACACCGCTTTTATGCTAGCAGTATCTAAAGGACATATCGATATAGTGAAGACATTAAGTCATGCTAATGCAGATGTGAATATGAAAGGTAAAGATGGATACACCCCTCTTATATTTGCAGCTATAAATGGACATATCGATATGGTGAAGACATTAATTGATGCTAATGCAGATGTGAATATGAAGAATAACGATGAATACACCGCTCTTATGTTTACAGCTATAAAAGGATCTGTCGATATGATGAAGACATTAATTGATGCTAATGCAGATGTGAATATGAAAAATGACAATGGATTCACCGCTCTTATGACTGCAACTATGCATGGGCATAAAGATACGGTTGAATTATTACTTCGAGCTAAAGCGGACGCTTCATTGAGAACAAATAAGGGTAAAACAGCCTTAGACATTGCTAAAGAAAATGGACATGATGAACTGATTACACTCCTATCCAATGCAGGAATGTGAAAAAAAGCTAGTGGAGCGTTAAAATCCAAGCATCACACTCATTTGAACTAACTCGCTAGGCATATATTTTATAATGAAAACAAAGATGTTCAGTAAATATGAATATGACCATCTAGTATGTACTACTGATTCACTATGACATGATAAAAAAACATTTATTAACTATTTATATGTTTTACTATAAAAAAATTCGAGGTGTTGAAATGAACAAGCCCACATTAGACCTATTTCAAGCAGCAGGTGAAGGACACTACGATATTGTACAAACATACATCCATACACAGGGAGATGTGAATGTAAGAGACAATGAAGGAGTTACTGCGCTTATGATAGCCGTTGACGATGAACATACAGAAATAGTGCAGGCTTTAATAGACGCTAACGCAGATGTCAACGTAAGAGATAATGAAGGAGTTACTGCGCTTATGATAGCCGTTGAAAATGAAGATACAGATATGGTGCAGACTTTAATAGACGCTAACGCAGATGTCAATGTAAGAGATGAAGAAGGAGTTACAGCACTTTTGAAAGCAGCTGATGGAGGTGATATTGATATTGTACAGACTTTAATTGACTCAAAGGCAGGTCTCAATGTACAAAATATTCATGATGAAAATACACCACTTATGGCAGCAGTCCAAGGAAGCCACATGGATTGCGTTCAGGCTTTAATAGATGCAGGGGCAGATTTAAATATACAAGCCGATGATAAATGTACAGCACTTATGCTAGCCGTTTACTTTAATTTAACTGATTGTGTTAAAACTTTACTAGACGCAAAGGCGGACACTTCACTGAAAACGAATGCAGGCCAAACAGCTTTAGACATTGCTAAAGAAAAAGGAAACGATGAAATGATTACATTGCTGTCCAATGCAGGGGCAGAGGGAAATGAACTCACACCACTCATGCTTGCAGCGGATAAAGGGGATAGCGATACTGTAAAAGCTTTAATCCATGCCAAGGAAGATGTAAGTGTAAGTGATAACCTTGGACAAACAGCACTTCACAAAGCTGCTAATAATGGACATGCTCATATTGTAAAAGCTTTAATCCATGCCAACGCAGATGTAAATGTAAAGGATAACTCTAGCTGTACAGCGCTTATAAAAGCTGCTTATGAAGGACATACAAACACTATACAGGCTTTAATCGATGAGGAAGCGGATGTAAATGCACATAATAAGCATAGGCAAACAGCCCTTATTCTAGCAGCGGATGAAGGACATACCGATATTGTAAAAGCTTTAATACTTGCAAATACAGATTTAAATACAAAGGATACATATCATTGTACAGCGCTTATGTATGCTGCTAAAAATGGATATGCAGATATTTTAAAAGCACTCATCAATGCGGGGGCAGACTTAAATGTTCAAGATTTACTTCAAGAAACAGCGCTTATGTCAGCGGCATACAACGGACATGGAGATTGTGTTGAGGCTTTATTACATGCCAAAGCGGACACTTCATTAAAAACGGAAAATGGACGTACAGCTTTAGACCGTGCTAAAGAAGAAGGAAATGATAAAATGATTACATTGTTATCCAATGCAGGGGCAGAGGAAAATATACTCACAGCACTCATGCTTGCAGCGGATAAAGGTGATAGCAATACTGTAAAAGCTTTGATACATGCCAAGGAAGATGTAAATGCAAGTGATAACCTTGGACAAACAGCACTTCACAAAGCTGCTAATAATGAACATGAGGGTATTGTACAAACATTAATCTATGCGAACGCAGATGTAAATGTAAAGGATAACCACTATCAATATACAGCGCTTATGCTAGCGGCTAAATGGGTTCAACCAGGTATGGTGAAGGCTTTAATTGATGCAAAAGCGGATGTAAATGTACAAGATGCAGAGAAATACACAGCGCTTATGCATGCAGTTGATCAACGTTCCTTTGGAAGGCTAGAAACAGAAACTGTAAGGACTTTAATACGTGCTAATGCGGATGTAAACATGCAAAATAAAGATAAATACACAGCACTTATCATTGCAACTATCGCAGGAAATACAAACATTGTACAGACTTTAATTGATGCTAAAGCGGACGTAGATGTGCAAGATGTGGACAAATATACAGCGCTTATATTTGCGACGAACAGTGGTGATATAGATACTGTACAGGCTTTAATTAATGCTAAAGCGAACGTAAATCTGCAAAATGAAAATGGATTTAGCGCTCTTCACTATGCAACTTTTTTTGGCTACAGAGATATTGTTACATCATTACTGTCTGCTAAAGCGGACACTTCGTTGAAAACAGATGGTGGAGAAACAGCTTTAGACATAGCTAAAAGTATAGAAAATGATGAAATGATTACACTTCTAGCCAATGCAGAAATGTAAAAAGAAGCTAGTGGATTGTTGAACTATAGTATCACACTCATTTGTACTAACTTGATAGGCGTATATTTTATAGTTAAGACAAAGATCTTTCAGTAAACATGCCTATCTAGTATGTACTTCTGAATTACTATGACATGATAAAAAAACCATTTATTAACTTTTATATGTTTTACTAAATTTTAATTCGAGGTGTTGAAATGAATAAGCCCACATTAGACCTATTTCAAGCAGCAGGTGAAGGACACTACGATACTGTACAAACGTACATCCATACACAGGGAGATGTGAATGTAAAAAATGAAGATGGAGAATCACTTCTTATGTTAGCGACGGAGAACGGACATATCGATATGGTGCGGGCATTCATTCATGCTAATGCAAATGTAAACTTGAAAGATAACGATGGATTCACCGCTCTTATGTTAGCAGCGATGGAAGGACATATCGATATGGTGCAGGCTTTCATTGATGCTAATGCAGATCTCAATGTACAAAATGACTATGGATTCACCGCTCTGATGGTTGCAGCATCTGAAGAACATATCGATATGGTGCAGGCATTCATTCATGCTAAAGCGGATGTAAATATGCAAAATTACGATAAATACACTGCTCTCATGCTAGCAGTAGATAAAGGACATATCGATATGGTGCAAGCATTCATTCATGCTAATGCAGATGTCAATGTGCAGAATATGGATGGAGAGACCGCTCTTATGTTAGCAGCTACGGAAGGATATACCGATATGGTGCGGGCTTTCATTCATGCTAATGCAAATGTAAACTTGAGAAATGATGATGGATTCACCGCTCTTATGATTGCAGCAGCTAAAGGACATCAGGATATAGTGCAGGCTTTAATTGATGCTAATGCAAGTGTCGATATCAAAAGTAACCGTGAATACACCGCCCTTATGATTGCAGCTCTATATGGACATATCGATATGGTGCGGGAACTCATTCAAGCTAATGCAGATATAAATATAAAAGATAACCGCGGATACACCGCTCTTATGATTGCAGCAGGTGAAGGACATAACGATATCGTGCAGGCATTTATTCATGCTAATGCAGATGTCAATGTGCAAGATAAGCATGGAGAGACCGCTCTTATCCTAGCAGCTAAGAAAGGGCATATCGATATAGTGCAGGCACTCATTCAAGCTAATGCAGATGTTGAATTGAAAATGGACGATGGATACACCGCTCTTATGCTTGCAGCTATGGCAGGGCATATCGATATGGTGCAGGCATTCATTCATGCTAATGCAGATGTTGAATTGAAAACGGACCATGGATACACCGCTCTTATTATTGCAGCAGGTGAAGGACATAAAGATATTATGATGGCATTAATTCGTGCTAAAGCGGATGTAAATATGAAAGATAACAATGGACGCACGGGTCTTATGTTTGCAGCTATGAGAGGACATAAAGATATGGTTGAATTATTACTTGAAGCTAAAGCAGACGCTTCATTGAAAACAAATGCTGGTGAAACAGCCTTAGACATTGCTAAAGAAAATGGACATAAAGATATTGTTACATTGTTAAAACAAAAATTAAAAAGCTAGTGAATCGATCCAACATACCCATCTCATGTGTGGTTCTGATTCACTATGACATGATAAAAAAACATTTATTACTTACTTTTTCTATATTTTATTTATATATATTGAGGTGTTGAAATGCACAGGGAAGAAGACAACAGTGAATTAACACTTATCGTTCTTTTGTACATTCATTCTTTAATGTTCGCAACGTTTTTCTATGAAACAGCATTTTATATCCAGAATGTGGAGTTTCGATTATCTACTATTCTATTTAGTATCAACACTGCTATTTTTATATATGCAATAGTTCGATGGGCTCGAATGAAAAAGAGAGACTACCTACTTCTGGCATCTACAAAAGGTCATCCTATCTATATAGTACGAAAGTTCATGTATACAAAAGCAGATTTAAATGTGAAAAATGAAAAAGGAAAGACACCTCTTATGCTAGCGTCTGTGAACGGACATACCGATTTTGTTCAGGCTTTAATAAACGCTCAAGCAGATTTAAATACAAAGGATAACTCTAACTGTACAGCGCTTATGTTAGCAGCTTATGAAGGACATACCGATATTGTAAAAGCACTAATGGATGCTGAAGCAGACTTAAATGTACAAAGTTCATTAAAAAGAACAAGAAGTACAGCGCTTATGCTAGCAGCTACTGAAGGACATACCGATATTGTAAAAGCACTAGTGGATGCTGGGGCAGACTTAAATGTACAAAGTTCATCAAGAAGAACAAGAAGTACAGCGCTTATGCTAGCAGCTACTGAAGGACATACCGATATTGTAAAAGCACTAATTGATGCTGGGGCAGACTTAAATGTACAAAGTTCATCAAAAAGAACAGCGCTTATGCTAGCAGCCAATGAAGGACATACCGATATTGTAGAAGCGCTAATTGATGCTGGAGCAGACTTAAATGTGCAAAGTTCATCAAAAAGAACAGCGCTTATGCTAGCAGCCAATGAAGGACATACCGATATTGTAGAAGCGCTAATTGATGCTGGAGCAGACTTAAATGTGCAAAGTTCATCAAAAAGAACAGCGCTTATGTCAACGGCGTGTAACGGGCATAGAGATTGTGTCGAGGCGCTAATACGTGCTAAAGCGGACACATCGTTGAAAACGGATAATGGAGAGACAGCTTTAGACCTTGCTAAAGAAAAAGAACATCAGGACGTTATTACATTGTTATCTAATGCAGGAGCAGAAGAAAATATACTCACAGCGCTCATGATAGCAGCTGGTAAAGGAGATAGCGATACTGTAAAAGCTTTAATACATGCCAAGGAAGATGTAAATGTAAGAGATAGCATCGGGCAAACGGCACTTCATCAAGCTGCTAAAAAAGGACATGAGAATATTGTACAGGCTTTAATTCATGAAAACGCGAATGTAAATGTACAGGATTACCATCGTCAATATACACCGCTCATGTTAGCAGTTGAAAATGAAGACAACAATATTGTGCAGACTTTAGCTCATGCAAAAGCAGATTTAAATGTAAAAAATTCACGTAAAAAAACAGCGCTTATGTTAGCAGTTTTTGAAGGACATACCGATATTGTAAAAGCACTAATTGATGCTGGGGCAGACTTAAATGTTCAAGATGTACTTCAAGAAACAGCGCTTATGTTAGCAGTTTTTGAAGGACATACCGATATTGTAAAAGCACTAATTGATGCTGGGGCAGACTTAAATGTACAATCTAATTATAGAGAAACAGCGCTTATGTTAGCAGCTAAGAGGGGATATATAGATTGTGCTGAGGCTTTAATACGTGCTAACGCAGACACTTCGTTGAAAAACTATAAAGAACATACAGCTTTAGACCTTGCTAAAGAAAATGAACATAAGGACATTATTACATTGTTATCTAATGCAGGAGCAGAGGAAAATATACTCACAGCGCTCATGATAGCAGCTGATAAAGGAGATATTCATACTGTAAAAACTTTAATCAATGCGAAGGAAGATGTAAATGTAACGGATAACTATGGACAAACGGCACTTTACAAAGCTGCTAAAAAAGGACATGAGAATATTGTACAGGCTCTAATTCATGAAAACGCAGATGTAAATGTACAGGATTACCACCGTCAATATACACCGCTCATGTTAGCAGTTGAAAATGGAGACAACAATATTGTGCAGACTTTAGCTCATGCAAAAGCAGATTTAAATGTGAAAAATAAAATGGGAGACACCGCGCTTTATGTAGCCATACTTGCAGGACATACCGATATTGTACAAGCTTTAATTGATGCAGGGACAGACTTAGATGAAGAAAGTATATTGAGAGAACCAGCGCTTATGTTAGCAGCTGATAAAGGATATACCAACATTCTAAAGTTACTAATCGATGCGGGAGCAGACATAAATGAACAACAATGGAAATCTGAAAAAACAGCGCTTATGACAGCAGCATGTAACGGGCACATAGATTGTGTTGAGGCTTTAATACGTGCTAGAGCAGACACATCGCTAGAAAACAAAGATGGAGATACAGCTTTAGACCTTGCCAAGAAATTCTCACGTGATGAAATCATTAGATTGTTATACTTTGCAGGAGCAGAAGAAAATAAACTCACACCACTCATGATAGCAGCTGACAGAGGACAGATCCAAACTGTAAAAGCTTTAATCAATGCCAGGGAGGATGTAAATGTAACGGATAATCATGGACAAACGGCACTTCACAAAGCTGCTAATAATGGACATGCGGATATTGTCGAAATATTGATACATGGGAACGCAGATGTCAATGTAAAAGATAACCATCGTCAATACACAGCGCTTATATTTGCAGTTAAAAATAAACACACAGATGTTGTGAAGACTTTAATTCATGCTAATGCAGATGTCAATGTAAAAGATAACTATAACTACACCATGCTTATGCTAGCAGTTGAAAATTGGCACACAGATGTTGTGAAGGCTCTAATTGATGCAGATGCAGATGTCAATGTAAAAAATAAAAACAACCAAAATGCTCTTATAATGGCAGTTAACCTAGGACTCACCGATATTGTGAAGGCATTAGTTGATGCTAATGCAGATGTAAACCAATATGATATATCTCACGAAACAGCTCTTACATATGCAGCTTCCAAAGGTCATACTGAAATTGTTGTAATTCTATTGGCTGCTAAAGCGGACACTTCATTGAAAACGTATGGAGGTCAAACAGCCTTAGACCTTGCTAAAGAAAATGAACATAAGGACATTATTACATTGTTATCCAATGCAGGAGCAGAAGAAAATATACTTACAGCACTCATGATAGCAGCTGGTAAAGGAGATATTCATACTGTAAAAGCTTTAATCGATATCAAGGAGGATGTAAATGTAAGAGACAGCCTTGGACAAACGGCACTTCACAGAGCTGCAAATAGAGGACATAAGGCTATTGTACAGGCATTAATTCATGGAAATGCAGATATAAATGCAAAAGACCACCACATTGGAAGTACACCACTTATGCTAGCGGTTGAAGAGGGGCATATCCATATTGTGTGGGATTTAATTCTTGCTAATGCAGATGTGAATTTGAAAGATAAAGATGGAGACACCTCTCTTATGATAGCGGTATATGAAGAGTATACAGATAGTGTTCAGGCTTTAATACGTGCAGGGGCAAATGTAAATGTGAAAAATGAAAAAGGGAATAGCGCTCTTCACAGTGCAGCTTTCCAAGGTCATACTGAAATTGTTGGAATCTTACTTGACGCTAAAGCGGACACTTCGTTGAAAACAAACGCGGGTGAAACAGCACTAGACATTGCTAGAAAAAAAGGAGATGCACCTACAGTCACATTGTTAGAAAAAAATTAAAAAAGCTAGTGTAACGAATAAAATCTTAAAAAAACTGTTGAAGCGTTCATCTTTTACTGAAGAGGAGGAGTTTTCTCCTCTTAAAAATATCTAAACCTACTATCCCATTCACTAGCAAAACAATAGCAAGCACATTTTATTGTATCTATTACAGATTAATACATCAAATACATTATGTATTGTATTTACTCAACCCCTATCTCCCCATTGCTTCTAGAATAAACGTTACTAACAAAAATATTGAAGATATGGAGCCCAAAATTATACTAAGTATAAGAGAAAATTTTCTATACTTCCCAGTTATAATGGCTATAAAGGCAAGAACCACACATATATAACATAAGATGAGCATTGTTGTGAATATAATCAATGAAGTACCTCCATTTATGTGGCTGTAAACTCAATCTAAATATCGTTGTAATGTTAGCTACTCTTCTTTTTTTCAAAATAAATGGCTAATAATATTCCAATTATGATGGATTGATAAATCAAAATTGTTTCAATTTCAAAAAAAGACATGTCATACATACCGAATACAAATGCAAGAACATAATTAGCTACAATAGCTGACAAAATATAAAATAACAACACGACCCCTTCCCCCCTTTCACAAATAAAATTATAAATAAATTGAAAAATGTTAATAGGTAAAATTATATATATCATTATACAATATGGTAAAAACACTTTTAAATTCTAATCTTCTATCTTCTATATTAAGTGAAGCACTTCCTGGAGCTAACCGGTGGCCGTATGCAATTTCAATAACACCTGTTGTACCCTCATGCATTTTATCCGCTCTAATTTTTTGAAATCCATGTCCCCATTGTTCAGTGTTTTTCCCACCTGCTTTGACATCTACCTTCCATGAAACTCCTCCATCTTTTATAATGTCTGCAGGAAGATCCCAGTAGCTTAAATTTGTTATACCTGAAGACATTACAGTTGCTTTATTCCCAAAACCACTTGGATCTTCATGACGATGAGCCTTCCCCTGCCATACAACAGCCAACGTGTCTGTGTAGAAATACAACGGACTGCTATTCCATTTGTAATGTACGTAAATACCGTAAATATTTTCTACAGACGATGAAGATGGAAATTTCGATACGTATGCCCACATAATGAACTTATCATTGTTATTGTTATCCGTACTAGCAATTTCAAATGCAGGTGGGGCAAATAAAAGAGGTGTTGATGCATAGGAAAATAACTTAAAATTTCTGTTCCATTCATGATGTTGAATAACGTTAGAAGATTTAATCGTTTCTACTTTTTTCCCACCATTTGAAGCAATTTCCGTTTTAAACTCCAACGACATCCTATTGATTTCACTTTCTTCAAAACCCATGTTTACTAAGTGTGCATTTATATTTTCCTCTGATGCTTGTTCAATATTAAAAAACGGAATGATAGTATGATCACTTTCATCATCTGAAGCTTGAACTGGTGTAACGATAAACATAAACCATAAAAATAATGTCATCATACACGCTAGTTTTATCTCATCTCTCATTTTATGCTTCCTCCTTTATGTATGGATTCATTATGAACATCAAAAAAAACCTTGCATAGCAAGGCTTTAGTTTATAACTTCATGTTCACATTGTTTATAAATACAATAGAAATAGTATTTTTTGTTTATTTCATCCTATCAGTTTTTATAGCTCGTGGTCAATGAGAATGGAATATTTTGTGTTGGTTTATCACAGTTAATTGAGTTGTAACTACAAGTATTATCCTTTTCAAACTGAATAATTTCCATTAACTACGGGGAGATACTTTTAATTTTTCAACAACTTTTATTATAAGATACATCAAAAAATATACAGGAGGAAATGCTAAAAGGGTAATGTATTTAGTCCCTGTTAATATAAAGTATACATTTTCTTTTCTTAGTTTCAATTCTCTTTTTAGTAAATACATGGAAATAATGAAGCCGAGAAAAAAATCTAATTCTCTCATGATTATACTACCTAAAAAGTAAAACATAGTAGATAGGACAACAATTAATGCCCATATAAAATGAAAAGATTTCTGTATTATTTCTGACATTTTCATTAAAAATTTATTTTCTTGAATAAATAATTTTTTAAAAGGAATTAGAGTAATAATGATGTAACTACAAATAAGAACTGAATAAATTTCATGATATATCATCATGTGCTTATGTCTTCCCTCCTATTCGATATACAATATAATAGCATATCTATTATATTGTATGTTTATTTTAAAATAAAATTTTGTTAACTAAAGCTTTTCTTCACTCTAGCTCGCCTAATATATGAGTTTTAACGCACAAAAAAAAGCTAACTAAGCTAGCCCCCTTTATTCACATCTCCGTTGTATATTCATATCAACTCTGACCTAGAAAACTTACTTACTACCGCTTTTGAACTAAAATATTCAAATGAAACTATAGCTTTGTAAAAAATCAATGCGTATTGATGAATTTTATGTAATATTTGTAATATTTAAAGATAATGATGAATCCATACTCATAGAGCCCTGCAGATTCCCTGTGCTTTTTGTTTTGTTAGTTCTAAACTTGACTTACTTCAAATATTAAGTATTTATGCTACCTAATTTTTACACGATGAAAGGAGGAAATTATTTATGACATATAGTAACGTTGAAAATACACGAGTATGGTTCATTACAGGGGCAAGCAGTGGACTAGGATACGAATTCACTAAAAAAGCACTAGAGTCAGGTGATAAGGTTGTTGGTGTTGCGAGAAATATTGAAAAATTGAACGAATTAAAAAGTCAGTTTAAAGGAATGTTACTTCCTTTAAGGCTTGATGTTACTGATAGAAGTGCTGTTTTTACTACAGTGAACACTGCTCTTAAACATTTTGGAAGGCTAGATATTGTCATTAACAATGCAGGTAATATGGTATTGGGTATGATTGAAGAATTTAATGAAGATGAAGTTAGAAGTCAAATGGAAACTAATTTCTATGGTGCAGTATGGGTTTCCCAAGCAGTTATACCGTACTTACGAACACAAGGATCAGGTCATATTATACAGATATCTAGTATTGGTGGACTGATTACTGGTCCTATGTCGGGAATCTATAGTGCTAGTAAATTTGCTTTAGAAGGATTTAGCGATGCTTTAGCACAAGAAGTTGCTCATTTTGGTGTAAAAGTATCTATCGTAGAACCCGGAGGTTACTGGACGAATCTATACTTAAAAATGGGTTTTGCTACACAGAAAAAAGAGTATGATTCATTACGTGATGTGTTGGCTAAACAAAATTCAATCGAATCAGTAGATAGTGATCCTAAGTTGGCCGCTGAAGCTATAATGAAACTCGTGAATAGTGAGAATCCTCCTCTCCGATTGATCCTAGGAAGTCTTGTTTACGATTTAGCTGTTGAAAATACAGAAAAACGGATATCTACATGGAAAGAGTGGGAATCAGTCAGTCGTTCTGCGGAACATGGTATTCCTGCACCAGAAGGATATGGAATTATTGAAGAATAAACTTTTAAAAAAAGGACCCTAAAAGATATCTTTAACAGAGCCTTTGAGTGGCAAATAATCAAAACAAATCCGATGGATGGAGTAAAGAAACGCAAAAACATACTTATGCCGCCCCAGACTAGGAGCGGCATTATCTTTATTATTCGCTTACTTTATACTCTCTAACTTCGAATAACTCGATCATATCATGTACCACGTAGTCTGTACGGCTAATATCGCTACCTAAGTTGTAGTCCTTGTCGAACTTGTAAAATAGAGAAGATTTACTTTCGTACCATGTCATGAACGTGTTTACTTCGCTCATGCTTACATCGTACTCTTTCACTAATCCACTATTCAGTATAATCGTTAGAATAGCACGGTTGTTATCATCTGATTGCGGTGTTGCGCTTGCTTCATTGGAATAGGCGCTTTCTCCATTTTCGTTGACTGCTGTAACGACATAATAGTACGTAGTGCCGTTTGTAAGTGGACTATCTACATAAGATGTACCGTATACGTTTGTTGCTACTGATGTGTATGGACCACCAGAAGTAAGGGAACGGTAGACGTTGTATGTGTCTGCGTCTGTTACCTCGTTCCAGTTTAGCATTACTTTAGCGTCACCACCTGTTGCTGTAAGGTTTAGTGGTGCGTCTACGTCACTTCCTGGGGTGTAGATTTCTACTATATCATCAGAACCACCTACAACATATATCTTATCGTTAAGAACCGTGATTCCAGGTTGACTCCTAGCAAAATTCATGCTAGGAATTGTTGACCATAATTTTTTGAAAGGGTCGTACTTCAATATTGATTTACTACTTCTTTGAGCTATATATACATTATCGTTTAGAACAGTAGCTTCTAATTGATATTCTGCTTGTTGCATAGTATCACTAATTATCCATGCATTATTTTGAGGGTCATACACTTCAATTGTATCTAATAATGATATTTGATCATATCCGCCAAAAGCATAAATTTTATTATCAATTACAGCTGTTGCAAATTGTGTTCTGTTGCTTGACATACTTGCTTTTGTAGTCCATGTATTCGTGTCAGGATCATACATTTCTACTGAAGATAAAGGCTCAAGCCCATCACGATAACCACCAATAGCATAAATCTTATCATTTACTACTGCAGTTGAAAAATAAGTTCTGACAGTCGACATACTTGCTTTGGTAGTCCATGTATTGGTGCTAGGATCATACATTTCTACTGTTGAAACAGCGTCCAGACCAACTCCATCATCAGGTATATGTCCCCCAATCACATAAATTTTATTATTTACCACTGATAGTGCGAAATTTTGTTTAGGTTTAGGCATACTGGCCTTAAACTCCCATGTATCTGAAGCAGGATCATACATCTCTACTGTGTATTGCCAGCTATTTGTACTATTACGTCCTCCAATTGCATATATTTTCCCCTGTACTTCAACCACTCCAGGATCATGTCTGCCAATATTCATCGGTGTCCCTATCTCCCATGTACCACCGCTATCAGCAGCAAGCGCCCCCATTGGTACAATTGTAAACACCATCGCCATTATCAATAACAAGCTAAATATCTTTTTCATCTTTCTACCACCTCGTTAGTATTTTATGTAATTCGAATACTAGATTACAACGAACAAGATGGTATGTCCATGATAATAATGCATAATATGTTTAATTATAAATATTTTGTAATTAATTTATCTCTCTTACTTAATTTATATCGACAAATAGACAGAAAAAATTTCAAAACAGGGGTATCATTCTTATGTTTCGTTACCTTATTATATAACAAATTTAAAACGATAAATGGAGGTAATGAAATATGTCAGATGTAACACCCAAACTAGGAATTAAAAAGCCACTCGGCAATGAGTATGTAACGAGACAATCTTTTAATGAAAATTGGGACACTGTAGATCAAAACGCAGCCTCACAAACGGAACTAGACACGCACAAGGCAAAACAAACCATGCATATTACGGAAGAGGAACGTACTACTTGAAATGAGAAAGAAACTTTGATTTTAGAGAAACTGTTACAAGTTTAGCTGTTGCCGATATGTATGCACACTATTTTCATCAAGATAAGATCAAAACGATCACTCCTTCATTTTCAATACCAAAGTCACTTGGAATTACAGTTACAAGCAAAGAAAAATTCCATCAATTCTTGTTACAAAATAGTCTAGCTTGGAAGTAATTTATTAAAAAATTTTCAAAATAATTTTGTTCAATTTTTTCACTTAAACAACTTTCAACATAATAAAGGGGCAATTACGCCCCCCCTATTTCCTCGTTTACAAATTAAACGCCTTACCGTCTAGCTTAGTAGGGTTGAACACAATCCCCAATATCGACAGTAGTATTAACACAGCGTCGGCAAACGCTACAATTTTCGTCTTCAACTATTCCGTAGTCTCATAACCGAAAAATAGCATTGCACCCATCTGCGCTACTAACAATATTTGTGAAATAATAGACATCCACAATGCATAGCTTCTGTACCTCGGTTTGTTTTGAAATTACTCAACTACGGAACCGTCTATATGATGAAGCTTAAGCCACCTTTTTAGGTAGTTTTTTTCTTTTGGCAACTAAAAAATATCCCATTAATTAAAGGGTGTTATAGGGAGTTCAGATTGCAAAGCTTGTTATAAATAAATGATATCTATTTTTTCACTTTAGATAATTTAGAAAGTAATATATTGCTATCACCTTGGGTGGTCATATTATCAACATACTCTCCATCATCACTTCCAAAAAAGATCAAAATCATCTCTCCGCTCGATAAATTTCTTTTGATTTTACCAACGCGAGTATAAAGAATATCACTTTCATATTCATCAGATTTTTTAATTTCTTCATGTTCTGCTTTCTCTTTTGCCGTAAAAAGATCATTTAATACAACTGTATCTTCTATTTTAAAGCACTTCATATATTTATAATCTTTATGCACAGAATGTCTTTCTGCCTCGTCATCCTCAAGTAAAATATTCCGATCTAATATATACTCATCCTTCGTATGATCCATTTCTACCGCTTTAAATTCAGATTGTAATACTTTTATTAGTCTCTTAAAGTCTAATCTTTTTGCATGACCCATCTAAATTTCCCCTTTCTAACTTCAAAGTGTACTAGTTTTGCAAATACGGAACAAAAAGCTAGGAAATTCGGAAACACATATTATTTGTAGTCCTTGTGAGCATATCATGTATATCTTTACCTTTATCATCGTAATACATAAACCTCAGTAGATAAAACTCTTTTAATCTTACTTTATTAAACATCAAAAAAACCTTGCATAGCAAGGGTTTCATCTATATTTGGCCGAGAGGGCTCGAACCTCCACGTGCGCACCTACTCCCCCCTCAAAATAATGGTAGCATACTGTTCTGTATTTATATGTTTGGTAGTACCCGTATTTCAAAGTTAGTAACGTTATATATATTGATGGGTTGCTAACAATTCGTTAGCAAATCCGTTAGCAAAAAAATAACAATGAAGTAATTGCTCTCGTTGGACCGCGGGGAGCTACTGCTTATATGGGTACGTATAAAAACATGTAATAAAGATATTTATTGAGGTTTTTTAACATTTAAACCTGTTCAATCTTCACATCTTGTGCAACTACTTTGATTCTAAATGTCTTTACTTCTGGCTTTGAATTAACTATTGCTACACAATCAAGCACCGCATGAAGCTCAAAAACATTTCCTTGAACATAGATTTCCTCATGAACCCATGAATTATGTTCTATTCCCTCAGGTAATTGAAAGTCTAACTCTCGAACTCCAGTAAAGGTAACCTTAATCACTCCTGCATGATGCATTGCGTGTTTGCAATCAAAAATCATTTTACATGAATCGTCTTGAGGTGTATCCACATGTAGGAGCTGTGCATCATGTAGTGATTTTTCATATAACTGTCTAATATTTTCTGAAAGATTATTTTTTATAGAATCATAATAATTTCTATATTGTTGTACTTTTTTCGCGTATTGCTGATGATAATCTTCCTCCCACATTTCAATCCTTTTTTTGAAATCTCTATCCGATAGCTTTAAGTTTAAATAGTTATCATCTTCAAAATGTAGTTCACCTTTTTCCGACCAAAAATCTCTTACAGTCATAATGCCTTTTTGATTCATTTTTTTAAAATTGTTGGATAATATACTGCCCTTCATACCATTTTATTACTTCGTTTTTCATCTTTTCCTCCTGTGATTTAAAATGCAAAGATTTATTGCCGAATAAGATTAAAAAATAAATCAAATTGAATGTTTTACAGATCTTTCGCCAACTCTATTTCAAGTTAATGATGCGTTGTTTACATCTGGTGAACAAGAAGTAGAATACAACGGCATACCAAAAGATACAATAGGAAAATATGTATCCACTTCACTTTATAATAAATATTTGACTGATAGTAATATAGACTATCACACTGCTATTAGTTGGGCATTTTAAAAGGTAAAATTAAAAATAAATTGAAAGAATAGAACATACTTATGCCGCCCCAGACTAGGAGCGGCATTATCTTTATTATTCGCTTACTTTATACTCTCTAACTTCAAACAACTCGATCATATCATGTACCACATAGTCTGTACGGCTGACATCATTACCTAAGTTGTAGTCCTTCTCGAACTGATAGAAAAGTGATGACTTACTTTCGTACCATGCCATGAACGTGCTTACTTCGCTCATACTTACATCGTACTCTTTCACTAATCCACTATTCAATATAATCGTTAAAATAGCACGGTTGCTATTGTCATTTGCTTGTGGTGTTGTGCTTGCTTGGTTAGAATAGCCACTTTCTCCGTTTTCATTTACCGCAGTTACCACGTAATAGTACGTTGTGCCGTTTGTAAGTGGACTATCTACATAAGATGCACCGTATACGTTTGTTGCTACAGATGTGTATGGACCACCAGAAGTAAGGGAACGGTAGACGTTGTATGTGTCTGCTTCTGTTACCTCATTCCAGTTTAGCATTACTTTAGCGTCACCAGCTGTTGCTGTCAGGTTTAGTGGTTTGGTAATTCCCATTGGAGTAGCACTAACTTCATTAGAATATTTACTAACGTAAGTTATATTACCATTAGTGTCGTGAGCAGTAATAGCAAATGAATAAACTTTTCCATTTGTTAAACCAGTATGAGTGTAAAATGTATCAGTTATATCTTTTGCAATTTTTTTATAAATTCCTGTATCGTTTTGTAAGTAAACAGAATAAGTATCAGCAGTTTCTATATCATCCCAGTAAAGTTGCACTTCCATATTGCCACTATTGGCGTATAAAATTGGTTTTGGTAATCCAGTATTAAATTTGTAGTTATTATATAGTTCAACCTCATACATTCTATTTACATACGTTAAAGCGTCAATCATACTGGGTTCAATATCAATAATATTAATTCCTTCACTTAATACTTTTTCATGTCCAAATTCGTAACTACTTCCAATAATAAAAAGTGAATTTGCTTCTATATTTCCTACCTTTATAGTAACTTGTTCAGTATATTTAGGTGAAAAACTACTAGCTCCATTCACATCTAGGTAAGTTGAAGCATTATCATCCATAAATTCATTTGTTTGTTTGTATAGATGACCTCCAGTAAAATAAACATCTTCACTTGCAAACGCACCTACAGGTACAACAGTAAACATCATTGCCATCATCAATAACAAACTAAATATCTTTTTCATCTTTCTACCACCTCGTTAGTATTTTATGTAATTCGAATACTAGATTACAACGAACAAGATGGTATGTCCATGATAATAATGCATAATATGTTTAATTATAAATATTTTGTAATTAATTTATCTCTCTTACTTAATTTATATCGAAAAATAGACAGAAAAAATTTCAAAACAGGGGTATCATTTTTATGTTTCGTTACCTTCTTATATAACAAATTTAAAACGATTAAATGGAGGTAATGAAATATGCCAGATGTAACATCGAAACTAGGAATCAAAAAGCCACTAGGCAATGAGTATGTAACAAGGCAATCTTTTAATGAGAACTGGGACACTGTAGATCAAAACGCAGCATCACAAACAGAACTCGACACACACAAAGCAGATCAAACCATGCATATTACGGAAGAAGAACGTACTACTTGGAATGAGAAAGAAACACCAACAGGGGCGCAGCAGAAAGCAGATACAGCGCTAACAGATGCCAAGGAGTACGCTAATATAGTAGAGACCAATGTGAAAAATTACGCGGATTCTGTTGGAGTGGATGCAAAAAATTATGCCGATTCAGCAGCAACGACAGCAGAAGCCAATGCAAAGACGGATAGTGTGAGTAAGGATGCGGTATACAATCAAAACAACCCCATTGATCCAAACACGACTGTATTCCCTTATATATTAACTAATCATATAAACGGACCGCAAGCAAACATCAATTGGTATATTCGAACGTATTTTAATGGTGCTTCTTCCAATAATAACAAAGCGCAAATAGCGATAAGATACCATGGAAGCGGTAATGAAATGTATATGAGGCACTACTATAACAACTGGACAAATTGGACGAAATTCCTTACCGAACAAGACACAGCCGCAAGTTTGTCCATAGAGGATATAAATAATAACTTCCAAGCTGGTCACATTGAAGGAGCGCTGAAAGAACTATATGAAAAATGGGGCGTGTGGTCTGGAGGAATTAATCCGAGGGATTTACTATGCTATGGCAAAAGGGCGTTTGTCGGATACAATGACACGGATGGGGATAGACTGGTTATTAATTTTTTAGATGATTTTTCTAACGGTGTTACAATTTTTGGAGGAGTAAATTTAAAAAAAGGTTTAACATGGAACGATGGAGCCGATAGCCTTGACGATTTAAAGACCTCTGTCAGTGATGGTAAAAGTAAAATCGCTACCGCCATTACTGACGCAGGAGGTACGGCAAGTGGTAGCGATACGTTTCAAGAGTTAGCGGATGCGATAACGAATGATTTGAGTAGTGGCGGTGTTATTGGCTTTGGGGACAGCTTCACTGATGAAGGCCTTGCTTTGATTAATGGTGATTTTGATTTTTTAAAAGAAAATATTTCTGATTTGGTTTTCAATTGTAATCTGAGTTACAACGGAGTTTACACCACACCTTTTTTCAACCTAAAAGAAAGTATGTATATGCTATTTATGTATCTTTCAACAGATGAAAAATTAAGCAAAAGCTTTGAATGTTTGAGTGAAGTTTTAGATGAGTCAGATAACTTAGTTCATAGTGATACTGGTGATTTTGACAATATTAGCAAAACTTTTAGTTTTTATCTCAATAAGAACTTACCAAGAGGGAAATATAAAATAAGAATAAAAGGAGATTCTACGCAAAACACTATAGCAAAGTTAGATTCATTTTATATAAGTCGAATTAGGGGCACGAGGGTTGTTCAAAAAGAAAAATTGATAGATTAGAAAAAGGAATGTCAAAAATGACATAACAAGAAAGTGTATTAGAAAAACTTGAGGTGATAAACAATTAAACCAATAAGCATACTAACACTTCAATTTTAAATACTTGCAGGGATATAGAAGATTAAGAAGGGGCGGTTACGCCCCTCCTTTTATCCCCTCGTTTACAAATTAAATCCCTTGCCGTCTAATGTAGTCAGATTGGCCATTATCCGCAATATCAATAGCAGTATTAACACAGCGTCCGCGCAAATGCTACTATGATAGTAATATAGACTATCACACGGCTATTAGTTGGGTTATTTTAAAAGGTAAAGGTAAAATTAAAAATAAATTGAAAAAATAAAACATACTTATGCCGCCCCGACTAGGAGCGGCATTATCTTTATTATTCGCTTACTTTATACTCTCTAACTTCGAACAACTCAATCATATCATGTACCACATAATCTGTACGGCTGACATCGCTGCCTAAGTTGTAGTCCTTCTCGAACTTGTAAAATAGAGAAGATTTACTTTCGTACCATGCCATGAACGTGTTTACTTCGTTCATACTTACATCGTACTCTTTCAACAATCCACTATTTAGTATAATCGTTAAAATAGCACGGTTGCTATTGTCATTTGCTTGTGGTGTTGCACTTGCTTCGTTGGAATATGCGCTTTCACCATCTTCATTCACTGCCGTCACCACGTAATAGTACGTAGTACCGTTCGTAAGGGGACTATCTACATAAGATGTACCGTATACGTTTGTTGCTACAGATGTGTATGAACCACCAGAAGTAAGGGAACGGTAGACGTTGTATGTGTCTGCGTCTGTTACCTCGTTCCAATTTAGTGTGACTTTAGCGTCACCAGCTGTTGCTGTCAGGTTTAATGGTGTGGCTACGTTACTTTCTGGGGTGTAGATTTCAACTGTTGATAATATATTTTCGGTAGCTCCACCTATTGCATAAATCTTTCCGTTCAAAATTATACTGGCTAAGAATTTCCTTTTAGTTAGCATATCTGCTTTTGCTTGCCATGTATTTGTAATAGGATCGTACATCTCCACTGTTGATAAAACACCATTTACATCATTAATACCACCAATGGCATAAATTTTTTCATTAAGGACTGCTGTACTTAATCCAGCTCTAATAGTTGACATGCTTGACTTTGTTTCCCAAGTATCTGTAATCGGATTGTACATCTCGACTGTTGATAAAACACTGTTATCATTTGCGCCACCAATGGCATAAATTTTTTGGTCAACAACTGCTAGATCTAACTGTCCTCTTGTTGTGGGCATATTAGCTTTTGTTAACCAGCTATCTGTAGTAGGATCATACATCTCCACTGTTGATATGCGATCATTATCAGAGTCAAATCCACCAACTACATATATTTTTCCATCTACAACTGCGGTACCGAATTGCGTTCTTTCAGTAGGCATACTAGCTTTTGTCAACCAGCTATTTGTAGCAGGATCATACATTTCTACTGTTGATAAGCGATAATTGTCAAAATTATTTCCACCAATGGCATAAATTTTTTCATCTACAACTGCGATACCTAAATCGCTTCTTTCAGTAGGCATACTCATTTTGGTTGTCCATGCATTTGTATTAGGATCATACATTTCTACTGTTGAAAGAAAACTTCTAACATCATCTCCACCAATTACATATATCTTACCATCTACTTCTGCTACACCATGACCTTTTTTTCCCTCAAGCATCGGTGTACCCATCTCCCAAGTACCACCGCTATCAGCAGAAAACGCTGCAACAGGAACAATTGTAAACACCATCGTCATCATCAATAACAAACTAAATAACTTTTTCATCTTTCTACCACCTAATTAGTATTTTATGTAATTCGAATACTAGATTACAACGAAGAAAATGGTATGTCCATGATAATAATGCATAATATGTTTAATTATAAATATATTGTAATTAATTTATCTCTCTTACTTAATTTATATCGACAAATAGACAGAAAAAATTTTAAAACAGGGGTATCATTTTTATGTTTCGTTACCTTCTTATATAACAAATTTAAAACGATTAAATGGAGGTAATGAAATATGCCAGATGTAACACCCAAACTAGAAATAAAAAAACCACTCGGCAATGAGTATGTGACGAGACAATCTTTTAATGAAAATTGGGACACTGTGGATCAAAACGCAGCATCGCAAACGGAACTCGACACACACAAAGCAGATCAAACCATGCATATTACGGAAGAAGAACGTACTATTTGGAGTGAAAAGGAAACTCCAACAGGGGCGCAGGAAAAGGCCAATGTGGTGAGGGACTCATCTGTGAACAAATATTCCGCATACATTCCTGAAAGTCACATTGATCCAAATACAACACCTTATCCTTACACCGCTACGCAACATCCTAATTGTCCAAACGACACTGATCTATGGCACTTACGTACTTACTACCATCAAGGACTAGATTCAGATAAAGTGCAAACAGCACAAAATGCAATAAATAATGAAATGTATATACGTTATAACCATGGGACATGGTCTAGTTGGGTGAAGATGTTGACTGAAAATGATGTCATTCAACCTACGGCAGAGAATACATCGATAGAGGATAGTGGTGATAAGTTCGCAGCTACGGACGTTGAGGGCGCACTATCAGAACTTTTTACAAATGTCAGTGATGGGAAAACAACGCTTGCCGCTGCTATTACTGACATGGGACAAAGTGCACTAGGTAACATGACTTTCGCACAACTAGCGGTAAAGGTTAAGGATATATCTAAAAATGCTAGTTCTACACCCTCCGATGTATTAACGGGAAGAACTGCTTATGCGGGAGGAACTAAAATTACTGGGACTATGTCCAACAACGGCACGAAGATTATCACGCCAAGTACGACAAATCAAACTATCGCAAAAGGCTACCATAACGGACAGGGTTATGTTGTCGGTGATCCTGATTTAAAAAGTGAGAACATTAAGAGTGGTACAACAATTTTTGGTGTTGGTGGAAAATACAATCCTACATTCAAATGGGATAGAGGGAAGTTTGAAAGTGTGTATAACCAAACCTTGACTATTGATGCCCCTAAAGACTGCAGTAGAATATTATTTGTACTCATTTATGAAGATGATGGACTTAGGTATGGTTCTTCATATATAAGTATTTATAATTTTGATGGATCAAGATTCTACAAAGAGAATACTACATATGATGAAAAGGCATCACTTACATTGAATGATAAATCATTCACGTATAAAAGATGGGTTAATTCGCATATACCCTCATACGATGAAGATTATATAATCGGTTATTATTGAAATATTTGCACTAATTTACTAATTATATGTATCAATAGGGGCAATTACGCCCCTCCCTTTTACTTCCTCGTCTACAAATTAAATCCCTTGCCGTCTAGTTTAGTTGAATTGGACAAAATCCCCAATTAACGATAGTATTATTAACAAAGCTTCCGCAAACGCCACAATTTCCGTCTGCAACTGTTCCGTAATCTCGTAACCGAAAAATAGCATTGCCCCCAACTGAGCCACTAGCAATATTTGAAAAAATAATTGACATCTATAATGCATAGTTTCTGTACCTCGTTTTGTTCATCATCTTATACACTCTCCTTTAATTTTGTAATTAATGCAGCTACTTCTTCACGAGTAATGGGCTGATTAGGCTTAAACGAGTCATCTGGATATCCTGTCATAATCCCCATTTTTGAAACTTTTTCGATTGCTTCATAACTCCATCTTTCCTTGCTAACGTCTTTAAATCTCTTATCCTGTTTCAACTTTGCTAATACATCTTTCTTAAAACTGATCTCGGCTGAACAACGTATGATGAGGGCAGTTTTTACCGTAGACAATCGCATGCGGTTGTAATTGGCTGGCACTGGTGAAACCATGTTGATTCATAATCTGTGCAACGACCTCAACTGCATTGTCATATGTTGCTTTATCAAGCGGTTCTCCAGACATGAATTCTATTTATTTCCATTAACTATTCTTATCTACGGTGACATGCCAGCTCACTATGCGGCTTGTTGTAGTCATATACTTTCCATGCATCTCATCTCTTACACCATCGTTCCAATTATCGGTAGTGTGAATTAAAAAGCCTTGCAACCGTTCTTCTGATTCTCTGCATATATCAGCAATTTTTTGCCGGTATAACTCTCCACGGTGCGTACACATCTTCAATATCCAGGTAAAATAGGCAAACAAAAAGGACCGCAAAGGGTCCATGCAATTTAAAATAATGTAGTTGTCTAGTTTAAGAACTTAGGCACTTGGGCTTGGGTAATTAAATGAGGACAATCTATTAATCTATTACAGTTCGTTCATGCAGCTTACTTCCAGTGCCTTGTGAGCATATCATTTATATTTTGTCTGTCTTCATCGTAATATGTGAATCTTGGTGGATAAACTTCATGCATCCCTTCCTTAAGTTCATGGTATGCAATATAAGTTTCCGTTGAAGGAATATCAATTACCAAAGTTTCATTTCCATTCTCATAGTTCACTTCTATTGTATCAATATGAATGTCTGGGTTATACCCAGCAGTTACGATATACCAACCTTTATTAGTTTCTACATAACTATACGTACTGTTTTTATTCCCATTTGTAGTAACATTAAATTTCAGTTTATCATTTCTCCCTTTCTCTAAATGCCCAAAACCAAAAAATGATTCATTTGCTTGAGTAAAACTGTAAGAAACAATCAAACTCGTAGTACCGTCTATTTTGGAAACTTTGATTATGTCTGGTATAATACTATCTTCTTCCCCACGATTCAACCATACTTCTAAAGAGTTCTGGATGTCTTCGATATTGTTATTTATCTTGTAAGGGGCATAATATTTACTATCTACATAACCGTAACCTATTGCAAAGACAATAAAAATAAATACGATAATTAAAATCGCTCCATATGTTTTATTCAACTTCGAAACCCCCTTGGTAACGTCAATAATTTAGTGTAATTGGAAATTCTTTTTCATGCCGTAATACATAAACCTCGGTGGATAAATTCATCCAACCCTACTTTATTAGACATCAAAAAAAGCCTTGCTATGCAAGGCTTTCAGCTATATGCGGTCGAGAGGACTCGAACCTCCACGGGCGTACGCCCACTACCCCCTCAAGGTAGCGTGTCTGCCATTCCACCACGACCGCGCAAATGGTGAGCCATGGAGGACTCGAACCTCCGACACCCTGATTAAAAGTCAGGTGCTCTACCAACTGAGCTAATGGCTCTTAAACAAAAAAAATAAAAGAATACATTCATTTATTCTTCATTTCATCATTCATATATATGGTATATGAAAAGGTATAAAATGACCCGTACGGGATTCGAACCCGTGTTACCGCCGTGAAAGGGCGGTGTCTTAACCGCTTGACCAACGGGCCACGTTGTTTTAGCGACAAGTGTTATTATATCTAATAACAATCAAGTTGTCTAGAGTTAATTTTATTTTTTTTAAAAATAAAAAACGGGATAGCAATTGCTGCTATCCCATCCCCTATAATGTACCATTATCTTTTCGAAACATACTATTCTACAGTGGTTTCCACGATGACTTTTTCAGCTACACCGATTGGTGGCAAACTCTTCTTTACTCCCATCCCGTAAAAAGCATGCACCATATCTCCTTCTTTCAAATCATCCATCGTTAGCTTAGTTTGATCTGCTGCGTTGATGACTTCCGTATCTTTCGAAATGACTAACTTTATTTCATCATAGCTGTTTGCGCCCAGTTTTTCCTTTTACAACAATCTGTACTACTTCTTCATCACTTTCGTCTATTTCTGTAATTTCACCTGCTGTTCCAATATACGCTTGTTCCGATGTTTCCTTTACGACAATTTTATTTACGACTGTTTGTGCTGGAATGCTTTTTGTCATAGCTAGACTATGTTCCACATCCAAGTTCATGCCTAGTTGTAAATCATCTATCTCTAATGGGTTACCTTCTTCAGTGATTATTTCTGTATCCTCTGTTACTATTAACACGGTTCCATATTGAAATCCATTGATATGAACTTTTGTGACTTCTTTATCTTGAACGATATTGGTAATATCCCCTGATTTTTCTACCCATTCCATATCATCTTCCACTTCTTCATGAAGCTCAACGAAGATTTTTTCAGCTACACCAATCGGTGGTAAACTTTCTTTCACTCCTATACCGTAAAAAGCGTACACCGTAACTCCTTTTTGTAAATCTTGTACTGTTAGTTCTTTTTGATCTGCTGCATTGATGATTTCCGTATCTTCTGTAACATCTAACTTCACTTCGTCATAACTGTTTTCACCTATTTTTTGTCCATCTATAACAATCTGTACTTCTGCTTCATCACTTTCGTTTACTGCTGTAATCTCACCTGCTGTTCCAATGTATGCTTGTTCTGGGGTTTCTTTCACCACAACTTTATTTGCTACTGTTTGTGGGGGAATACTCATCGTCGTCGCTAAACTATGCTCCGCTTGTAATGCCATTCCTAGTTCTAAATCATCTATCGTTAAAACATCTCCCGCTTCAGAAACGATTTCCGTCTCTTCCGTTACAATCAACACCGTACCATACTGGAAACCATTGATGTGAATCTGGGTTACATCATTCACTTCTACGATATTGGTAATCGTGCCCGATTTGTTTACCCACTGTGCCATATCCTCAATAGAGATCGTACCATTATCTTTTGTTGTCACATTAGCTTGTAATGCTTGACTTAAAAAGGAAACCGGTACAAATGTAGTTCCCTCTGTTAAAGCTACTATAGACTCTAACGTCATGTTTTCTCCATTTACTACGTAGGCATCTTCATTAATCGTTAGTGTGGTCATCATAGCATCTTTCACCACATCCATAGACATTGTATCTGGGTACCATGTAATTTCGTATCCCAATGCTTCCACTACATGTCTTAGTGGAATCATGACGACATCTTCATCGGTAACATACGGTAAATCACTTCCTAGTTCCATCTCCGCACCGTTAATTTCTATTTTCATGTCATCTTCTGCCAACCATAATGTAATGGGTTCCTCAGTGAGACTATTTTCGTTCGTTTTCTCTAGTTGATCTAATTGTATGGGTAATATTTTAAATTCATGATCGTCAGCATATGCGTTTGATCCTACCACTAACATCATACCCGCAACCGATATTCCTATTAATTTTCTAACCTTCATATCAAGCATCTCCCTTTACCTATCTTTATTTGTGTGCTTGTAACTAGTTACACCTACTTAACGGGATGCATAATGAAAAGGTTGCTAATTATTTTCTGTTTGTTCATTTTTATCCTAGTATGAGCGTGTAGTAGGATGGTATACAAAAAATAACAAAAAAACCGCAGCAGCGGTTTGGTTTAATAAATTATTTATTTACATAAGGGTAATAAAAAATATAGCATGTGCCATACTATATTACCGGTCATTGACTATTTACAATGTGACGTTTTAAATTTAAATGAAATGAATTAAAAAACATCCAATATACCATATGGCGGAGAGAGAGGGATTCGAACCCTCGCGGCTGTTACACCCTAACGCTTTAGCAAAGCGCCCCCTTCGGCCTCTTGGGTATCTCTCCAAAAAAATGGCTCCTCGAACAGGACTCGAACCTGTGACAACTCGGTTAACAGCCGAGTGCTCTACCAACTGAGCTATCGAGGAATAACATATACTAATTTAACATACTTAATTATTTTATGTCAAGCTACGATTAAGTTGCTTGAACAAGTTCCTTCAACTTATAAGATCGAGAAATGATGTAAGAAAAGTTTACGCCTCAGTTATCAAATGAAAGTGTTTGGAGCGTTAACTTTCCTCCGCACTTTGCACATCTATATTTTTGCAAGTCTATTCTGCGTTTTCGCAATCCTTTTTGTCCGCACTGTGTACACCTAATTTCATATTTGTATAAGGGCTTGTCTTCTTTTATCGGTTTACAATAGCGGGCCCCTCCCACTTGCTGCAATAAATCTTTAAAGTCTTTATCTCGATGTCGGTACCCTTTTTTCCTCAAGTGCAAATGATAATGACAAAGCTCGTGTTTGATTACGGCTTCAACTTCTTCTCTGCTAAACGTATCATAATATTTTTTACTAATTTCAATATTGTGTGTAGTGAGGAAATACCTCCCGCCAGTTGTTCGCAGCCGTGAATTAAATGTAGCTTGGTGGAGAAATGGTGTATGAAAATATTGCATCGATATATGTTCAACCCAACGCTGTAGCTGCATATTGTCCATCGTGTTAATTCAAACTCCTTTCTACCACATATGCATGCTTGAATTTAACCATAACCTTGCGTTACACTGTAAGCAGTAATCGTGACGAGGGGGAAACAAACGATATGAAAGAAATGAAATATGTGATTCTAAAAGATGATCTTAACATACAATTTGTAGAGATGCCTTATCATTATGCTTATCAATTGAGCGCATTACATCAACGTCTGCATAAAGAAATTAGCAAGTTAACGGTAGCAACAAAGCCATCACTTGCTTATGTTGTTGCAGAATGTGAAAAGTTAGAACGTATTGATCCAAACGCGTCCATGATGAGTGGACTTGATTATATTAATATGATCGAAAAACGCTTCAGTGAAGTAAACGAAACGTCTTATCCTATCATTTCACTGCTGACGGAAATTCGTGCGTTACAGGCGCAGTTAGAACAGTGGTACGAAGAAGAATACGAGTAGAAAATGAAACTTAAAACAATGAAATAAGCACCATTGCCCTATATTCTGCCATACAATGAGATAGAACTACAGAGCAGAAAGGGGCCCGTTTATTTATGCCCATATGGCTGCGAAAACAGTTGATGCGTGCCTATTACACAAAAAACCTACAACATATTAAATTGTTGAATGATTGTTGGTATTTTTACCGTAAATCCAATCCACTTCAAGCGAAAAGCAAAAAATAAGTATCCCCCACTACCATTTGGCTGTAAGTATCCTGCACATGGTGCTGCTTACACCTTCATGATAGTGTGGGTTTTTTTATTATGAGGAGGATGGCTTTTTCATCGTTAATCCGACTCTACCCTTGTTCTCATCTATTTGTAGTACCCATACGGTCACGACATCCCCTACAGCAACAACGTCACTTGGATGCTTGACAAAACGGTCACTCATTTGAGAAATGTGGACGAGACCATCATTTTTCAATCCAATGTCTACAAATGCACCAAAGTCAATGACATTGCGTACGGTACCTTTGAGTTCCATTCCTTCCGTTAAGTCAGACAGTTTGAGTACGTCTTGTTTGAACAATGGTTTCGGTAATTCATCGCGTGGATCTCTGCCAGGTTTTTGTAAGCTGGAGATCATATCTCGCAATGTAGGTACCCCAATATCAATGAGCTGTGCAATGTCTGTAAGTTGAACTTCAGAAAGTGCTTCTTTCATTCCATCTGTGCCTATCATGTCATACGTCACATCAAGATGGTCAAATAAACGATCTACTGCAGCGTAAGACTCCGGATGAATGGGCGTTTGATCTAACGCATTACTACCATCTGGTATACGTAAAAATCCTGCGCATTGTTCATACGTTTTCGCGCCTAGTCTAGGTACTTTTTTCAGTTGCTTTCGATCGGTAAATTTTCCATGCTCATCCCGATAGTTTACGATGTTTTTCGAAAGCACGGCATTAATGCCTGCAACGTAAGACAATAAAGATGCAGATGCAGTGTTGACATCTACACCAACATGGTTCACCGCAGATTCAACGACGTTACCTAAACTTTCTGTCAAATACTTTTGACTTACATCATGTTGGTATTGACCGACCCCAATAGATTTCGGATCAATCTTCACTAATTCCGCTAACGGATCTTGCACTCTTCGTGCAATGGAAACCGCACTTCGCTCTGCCACATCTAATGATGGGAATTCATCCTTTGCCAATTTCGATGCAGAATACACACTTGCTCCCGCTTCGTTCACAATTAAATATTGCAGTGGCTTGTCTCTTTTTGCAATGAAGGAAGCGACAAATTGCTCCGTTTCACGGGAAGCTGTACCATTGCCAATCACAATGGAGTCCACATGATGTTTTTCTATTAAGCGATGACAAACTTCCTCTGCTTCGGCTGTCTTCATATGTGGTGCTGTTGGATAGATGACGGATACATCCAGCAATTTCCCTGTTTCGTCTACCACGCACAGTTTACACCCTGTTCTAAAAGCGGGGTCCATCCCTAATATCGTCTTGCCTCTAATTGGCGGTTGCAGCAATAAATTTTTGAGATTATCTGCAAACACATGTACCGCCTGTTGTTCTGCCTTCTCGGTAAGCTCTCCTCGCACTTCCCTTTCAATAGAAGGTGCAATGAGACGAGTATACGCATCCGCTATCGTTTCTTGTAACAACGACTTCACAACGGAGTGCTTTACGAAATCTCTTTCCATTTTTGCTATGATTTTCGCTTCTGGTGTAGAAATTTTCACTTTCAGCATCTCTTCTTTTTCCCCACGATTGATCGCGAGGATACGATGGGAAGGAAGTTTACGAATCGGCTCTTCGTATTCGTAATACATCTCATACACCGATTCTTGCTCTTTCTGTTTCGCAGCGGTGTGTATGACCCCTTCTTTCAACGTGATCGACCTAATCCACCCTCTGAGCTGTGCATCGTCCGCTATGTTTTCAGCTATGATGTCCTTTGCTCCTTGAATCGCTTCTTCGACGGTGTTTACTTCTTTTTCCGCATGGACGTATGTCGCTGCTTCTGCTTCTACGTCCCCTTGTGCAGGCTGCGCCATGATCCACTGTGCTAACGGCTCTAATCCTCGTTCTTTCGCTTTGCTAGCGCGTGTTTTACGCTTTTGTTTGTACGGTCGGTATAAGTCTTCGATTTGTTGTAATTTACTTGCTTGTACAATCTGTTCACGAAGTTCATCCGTTAGTTTTCCTTGTTCCTCAATTAATCGGAGCACTTCGTTCTTTCTATCTTGCATTTGACGAAGGTAACGCAGTCGCTCCTCTATCGTTCTAATCTGTGTCTCGTCTAGTTCGCCTGTCATTTCTTTTCGATATCTAGCTATGAAAGGAACGGTATTCCCTTCATCCAACAATTGTATCGTCACGTTGATGCGTGTCGCTGGAATGTTTAGCTCTTGTGCCATTTGCTTCATCATTTGCTCTGCATGCTGCTGTTCATCCAACGCTTGCTGTGTTTGTGTTGCAACAGCACCTTGTTCTTCCACTTTCATCCCTACACTTCCTCCTAAACACGAAATAGTTCTCTGACTTCATCCTCATTCATTTTCGAAATGAAGTTCTCTCCTGGTTTGATCACCGCATCGATTAATTCTTTCTTCTTTTGCTGCAACTCGTAAATTTTCTCCTCAATCGTGCCTTTGGTAATGAGTTTATACACTTGCACTTCTTTCGTTTGGCCTAAGCGATAGGCGCGATCCGTCGCTTGATCCTCTACTGCTGGATTCCACCATGGATCATAGTGAATGACCACGTCAGCACCCGTTAAGTTCAGTCCCGTGCCACCAGCTTTTAACGAGATTAAGAATATATCTTTCTCCCCACCATTAAATGCTTGTACCATGTTCATTCTCTGTTCCGCTTTCGTTCTTCCATCTAAATAAAAATAGTCCAAGTCATGATATTGAAGTGACTTCTGAATCAAAGAAAGCATACTCGTATACTGAGAAAAAATTAATATTCGATGTCCACCACTTACGGCATCTTTCACCATTTCTTTCAATACTTCTAATTTTCCGCTCTCCCCATTATAGTTATCGATAAAAATAGATGGATGACAGCAAATTTGACGTAAGCGAGTGAGTAGCGCTAAGATTTTAATTTGACTTTGCTCAAAGCCATTTTCTCCGATTTCTGTCTCTAATTGCTGCTGCGCCTGCAATAAAAAGGCGTTGTATACTTTCGCTTGTTCACTGGACATCTCGTTGACAACTTTACTTTCCATTTTATCTGGCAGTTCTTTCAGGACATGCTTTTTCATCCGTCGCAGTATAAAAGGTTTAATCATTCTGGACAATTCACGCAGTACTTTAGCATCTTCTTTTTTCGCAATAGGTGCTTCATATTGCCGTACAAATTGATGATGTGACAATAAATATCCGGGCATTAAGAAATCAAAAATCGACCATAGTTCCGTTAGCGCATTTTCCACCGGTGTTCCCGTTAGCGCAAAAAATCCGCGTGCCTCAATATCTTTTACAGACTTCGCACTGATCGTATTCGGGTTCTTAATATGTTGCGCTTCGTCTAAGATGCAGTATTGAAACGAAATGCCGCGATAGTAGTCCATGTCTCGTTTCAGCATGCCGTAGGACGTAATGACGATATCGATGTGGTTTAAATCTTGCAATTTTGCAATTCTTTCGTTTTGCTGCCCGTTCACGATGACAACGTTTAATGTGGGTGCAAATTTATGTACTTCTTCACGCCAATTATATAAAAGGGAAGTCGGCACCACAACGAGTGACGGTTGATGATTTCCCTGCTGCTTTTCTGATAGGAGAAAGGTAATGACTTGCAGTGTTTTCCCAAGCCCCATATCATCGGCCAAAATTCCACCTAATCCGTAATGCGCAAGTGACTTCATCCATTTAAAGCCGACTTTTTGATAATGGCGTAGTTCACCTTGAATGCCTTCTGGTAGAGCAAAGTCCAGATCTTGTGGTTCTCTAATATCTTGCACCATCTGTTTGAAGGCGCTGTTTCTCTCGATGTGAAATTGGTCATGTTCACGCGTCAAACTGTCGATATACAACGCACGATTTTTCGATAAGGTGATATGATCCATTTCCATCTCCTTTGCCGACAAATGCAAGTTATCTACCAAGTCGCCGATGACGTGCAGTTCATCCGATTCCAGCGGTATAAAGGCACCACTTTTTAAACGATGATACTTCTTCTTCAAACGGTAAGAAGACAGTAAATCTTGCAGTTCTTTTTTATCGATGTCATCTAAATGAATAGAGAGCTCTAACATATCGCTCTTTTCGTTTAAACGGATACCAGCCGAAATACCAACAGACTGCCTTATTTTAATTTGCTTAAAAGCATCAGAGTAGTACACTTCCGCCTGCTGATGAAGGGATGGCAAACCAAGCTGTAAAAATCGGAAAATCTCCTCTTCACCTGAGAGAATAAATTGTTGCTTGTTTTGTTCAAAGTAATGGTATTGAAAAATAGCGAGCAGTTCATTTTCTTCCTGTACTTTTCGCAGTAATAGACGGCCTTCGTCCCCACCGGCGTACGTATCTAATATCGGGTTAATGATCGTATTGCCATAATGGAACTCCATTACTGCAGAAATCGCATCATGGCTTTCTTTATCAAAGTATATTTTAGTTTGCAAAGGCTCTCTGTAGAAGCGATCACTTAATGTCTCATCCACTTCCAGCGTGGAGATTTTCTCTAATTCCGGCACAACGGTTGAAAAAAAGGACGATGCTTCACTGTCTGGTATCGTAATTTCACTTTGATGATGCTGCTGAAAAGCATTGATTACCGGTTTAATGTTTTCAGAGAAAAGCTCATCCACTTCGTAAACAAACCCATCATGATACAGGTAGTGACAGGCATGATGCAATGGAACAAAGTCCATACTTTCCTGCAATAAGTCGAGTTTGAAACCGCCCTCCATTTGCTGTACACCAAGTTGAATCGGCGGTCTGCCTTGTTTGACAGTGACATGTTCTACTTTTTGTTTTTCATAGCGACTATTTTCGAGACTAAAAGAAAAAGGGTGCTTGCCCATGATATTAAAAAACGTAGATAACGTCGTATCGGTTAATTTAAATTTTCGTCCTTCACATAATTTCGATGGATTGTAATAGCCATGATTCCATCGCTCAAGCTGCTTTTCGTCTTTATAGGTCGTCAGCATGAAGGACAGTAATTGCTTCGAGACGGGGGAAAAGATCATTTCTTGTGGTCTTAGCGTGAATTGCTTTCCGTATTTAATTTCACCACCGTGCAGCATGGTGTTCAAAAATTTATTCACGTCTTTTAAAATGTAAGTACGATCAATGCCGATGACAAACTCTAACCATGCCATCTCAAATCCAGCAACGGTACTACTACATAATGTAGGTATTAAATTAACATTTGTTTGGTGTTCTGGGATGAGAGACTCACTTCTTTTATGTTGGAAAAATTGAATCAGCTCTTGCGCACCTCTGGAAAGCTGATTGATCTGTCCTTTTGTCATCAGCTTATGCCAATCTGTCTGTATGGCTTTCATGACTGCAACAACATGTTTACAAGCGCTGTAATAATTGTAGTATGCGGGACAGTCGCATTCGTAGTCGCCTATTTCATTGTCTTCACTGAGTTCCACTCGGACGGCATAGCGTTTACTTCCTAGCACAGCAGCTTCAAAGCTACGATCATGTGGATCGTAATCTACGACGCTCACTTTTCCATCTCGATAATAATCGCATCCACGAATATAGACGCTAGTCGATGTTTCATTTTTTATCATCAAATCTGTCAGCACAGTATGTATCCCCTTTACTGTCTTGCTTACGTATACCCATTTCCAATGTGAATATGTTTCGTGTCATTCGTGTTGCGTTCATGTTGAGTGTGAATAAATCAGTAACATAAAATGACGAGAAGATATACGCTCCTCGCCATTTCATTTATTTTAAAAGTCGATCAGTCCTACACTTATCTGCAATGCTTCGTTCACTTTAATCATCGTATCTTCATCTAAGTGTGTAATTTTGTCTGTCAGCCTTTGTTTATCAATCGTTCTTATTTGTTCCAATAAAATGACTGAATCACGGTCAAAGCCGTGTGCTTCTGCATCAATTTCCACGTGAGTTGGTAATTTCGCTTTCTGGATTTGTGCTGTAATGGCCGCAACAATGACTGTTGGGCTAAACCGATTACCGATATCATTTTGTATGACTAATACGGGTCGCACTCCACCTTGTTCAGAGCCAACTACAGGAGACAAATCCGCGAAAAAGACATCTCCTCTTTTTACAATCAATTGCTACACCCCGCTTACTAAGCGGTCTAACGTACCGTCCGCATCTTCCTCCGCATGAAAAGCTTCCGAAGCCATGTTCAAGTTAATTTTGGCCATTTCCAAGTAACCTCTCTGCATCGTTTCACGAAGGACTCTCTTTTTCTTTTCTTTCAAATACACTTTCATTGCTTGGCGGATAAATTCACTCCGATTCGAATTTTCTTTTTGAACAATTCCATCTACTTCCTGCAAAAGATATTCAGGCAAACTAATCATGATCCGCTTCGTATTTCTGGTATTTGCCACCGATTTCGCACCCCCAAAGCATTAAAAACCAATAGTACCATTATACCGTAAAGCAGACACTTTTATACAAGATAATATATGAATATTATATATAATAGTGTATACTTTCAACCTTTGTTACGTTCATTTCTGCTTATACCTATTCGCCAAAAAGATAAAAATTCCTCTTTTTTTGCTTTATTTTTGTACAACTTTTTGGAGTAATGAATTCGATGCACTTAAGACCTCATCATTACGCACATAAATTCGCGGTACACGACTGGATATCATACAAGGAATTTCGTAATTAATCGTACCGAGCAAGTCAGCCCATTCTTCTGCTGCAATACGCTGTCCTTGCTGTTCTCCAATCAATACCACTTCTTCCCCAGTATCCACGCCATCGATACCTGTCACATTCACCATGCATTGATCCATACAAATGCGACCGACCACAGGCACTCGCTTTCCTTTGACCAATACGTGTACTTTGTGTGTAAGCATACGAGTAAAACCATCAGCATACCCGATAGGGATGGTTGCGATTTGCTCTTCTCCCTTGGTTCTGTATGTCACACCGTAGCTAACCCCATAATCTGGTGGCAACATTTTATTCATGATGACATTTGTTTTAATGCTCATGACAGGTTGAAGCAGTACCCTTTGCTTTTCCACTTCTTCAGAAGGATACAACCCATAAAGACTAATGCCAATGCGCACCATATTATAAGAAAGTCCAGGTGTATCAATCGCAGCAGGACTATTTCCCGTATGCACATATTTAAATGTGATTCCCATGTCTTGCAATCTATCTACTACTAGGTTAAATCTATCATATTGCCAATACGTATACTGCTTATCTGCTTCATCTGCAGCAGCAAAGTGAGTAAAAAGTCCTTCTATTTCTAGGTGCGGCATGTGAAGCGCCACTTCAATGAAAGGGATCGCGTCTTCTGCATTTACACCTAGCCGACCCATGCCTGTTTCGAGCTTCATATGCACTTTTAGCTTTTTTGAAAAAGACATGTCTGCAATTTCATCTAGCATACGTTGATCATAGATCGTCACTGTGATGTCATGTAGACTAGCGAGATGCATATGCTCTGGTGAGGTGTATCCCATTACGAGAATAGGAACATGAATGCCAGCAAAGCGAAGTTCAAGCGCTTCATCCAACATCGCTACTGCAAGATAAGGAACACCAAGTCTTTCTAGTTCTCGTCCAATCTCCACTGCACCGTGACCATATGCATCGGCTTTCAACACTGCCATGATGTTCATTTTTTTTGTGAGATAAGATTGAAAAGCTTCATAGTTATGTTGAAGTGCATCTAAAGAAACTTCCACACGTGTAGGACGATAGTAGTTCACACTGTTCACCTTCTCAAAGTCGCGGGGAACCAATAGAAGGTAGATTCCACCCCATATTTATTTGATACTATTATGTTAAAACTTGATTCCCCTACTGTCAAGTAAACACTGTGAACCACATTATGGATATGTTTAATTTATTTTATTTTCCGATTTGACCTTGCACAGACTTGGCAATAGCAATCATTTCATCTAGCGGTAAGTCCGCAGTCATCAAACGGAATTCGACACCTTCGTTATACCAATGCATCATCTTCATTTCATCTCCTGTCAAGACTGCAAATGTATAGCCAAGGTCTACCAGATCGCCTTGCATGCTATTGGCATGGACAGCTTGATCTCTCGGTGTAGACTGTACGATCGTATATTGATAATCTCCAGCGTAATGAATAAGTACCGCATCATCATCGCCGAGTTGCATATCGCTTATGCCTTGTTGTACAACACCCTCAGGTGTATATGCTGGAATGATCACACCGGACAATTGTTGTAATTGTTCTTCTTCCTCCATCCCTTCCACTGTTTCATCGGTCATGATAGAAGACATTTGGGATTCTAAGTTCCAGCTCGTCATATTGCGTTCCATATCAAAATCGTCGGCTTCAAAAGTAGAATCAAACTCGAAGCTCTGGAATTGCATCGTGACGATTTCTTTGTCTTGCGCGTCCATGACTCTCACTTGTTTCGGTTCATACTGTTTAGTAAACGTAATTTCTTGTCTGACCATCATACTATTTCTGTAATTCGCTTTGACATCAAAAACAAGGTCATCATTATTAGTTGCAAATTTGCGTTCTTCATCTTCCGTAACGCTAGACACTAACGTCTGAAATAAATATATTTGACCGTTTTTGTTCGGCCAATCGCTTTGGAATCGGAAACTTTTTTTCAAATGAGGGGTGAGTACGAACACACCTTCATCATTGCGTAATACAATCTGGCTAATATTTTTTTCTGCATTCGTTAGCTCAATACGATAGTAGTTAGGCTTTTTATACCATACTTCTACGTTGTATTCTTGCGTGTTTTCTCCTGTTTGCAGCGCCATTACGCCATTGCCTTTGTAACTATTTAGATTTTCTACTCTGTCTTCTAAATCTCCGATCACATCATTCGCAGATTTGCTTCCACATGCTGTAATCACTAATGCTACAGCTATCACCAGCATAGATAACTTCCACATTCTGTGCACTATTCATCATCCCCTCTGACATTTGTCTAACTGATACATGTCTATGAGGCAGGAGGCTCGTTTATGCAGACTAGCTGTAATAAGGAATAAAAAACATCGTTTAGCCACGAGGACCAAACGATGTTTACTAACGGCGGTGATGCCACCTTATGATGATAGAATACTGTATTAACGATTGACTCCCACACTCAATTGTTGCAAATACTCCATGAGGTCGTCCTTTATTTCTTCCCTTTGCATTGCAAAGTCTAATGTTGCTTTTACAAAGCCGAATTTATCTCCTACATCGTATCGCATACCTTCAAATTCGTATGCATACACCGCTTGTTTTTGGTTTAATTGATTGATCGCATCCGTAAGCTGTACTTCTCCACCCGCTCCAGGTCGCTGATGCTCTAATGTAGAAAGTATAGCGCTGTCTAAAATGTATCTTCCCATAATCGCATAGCGAGAAGGTGCAACTGCTGGGTCTGGTTTTTCTACAAGCCCATCAATCTCGACAGTAGGAGATGGTACGCCATCATATTTGGGAGAAACTATACCGTATTTATGGACGTCTTCTTCTGCCACCGGTTGTACGGCAACGACAGAAGATTGATATCTTTCGTACACTTCCATTAGCTGCTTCAAACAAGGCTTTTCCGCTTGGACGACGTCGTCTCCTAGCATCACCGCGAACGGTTCATCCCCAATGAATTTTCTTGCACACCATATGGCATGACCTAACCCTAACGGTTCTTTTTGTCTTATGTAATGGATGTTAGCCAAATTAGAAATGCGCTGAATATCATCCAATTCTTTTATTTTATCTCTTTTATATAAAACGTCTTCTAGTTCAAATGATTTATCAAAATGATCTTCGATCGCTCTTTTGCCGCGACCACTCACGATTAAAATATCCTCAATACCAGATTCCACTGCTTCTTCTACAATATATTGAATCGTCGGCTTGTCGACGATCGGCAGCATTTCTTTAGGTTGCGCTTTTGTTGCAGGCAAAAATCTTGTTCCTAGTCCAGCAGCGGGAATAATCGCTTTTGTTACTTTCTTCAACCCTCTCACTCCCCTTTAGAATATGTATGTATATAATAGCGGTAATAAGTTGAATAAGTTCATTCAACTTATATTTAAGATGAAGAAATAATGCAATATAAGTTTACGCCTCAGTTGCCAAGCGTAAAGGTTGTCATATTGAAATTTCTCCATCTTATGTTTAGCGGTATTAAGTTGAATACGTTCATTCAACTTATCTATATAAGATACAGAAAAAATGCAATATAAGTTTACGCCTCAGGTGCCAGCCGTAAAGGTTGTCATATTGAAATTTCTCCATCTTATGTTTAGCGGTATTAAGTTGAATAAGTTCATTCAACTTATCTATATAAGATAAAGAAAAAATGCAATATAAGTTTACGCCTCAGTTGCCAGCCGTAAAGGTTATTATATTGAAATTTCTCCATCTTATGTTTAGCGGTAATAAGTTGAACAAGTTCATTCAACTTATCTATATTTTAACATAGGTTCAAGTTACTCGGTGAGCAAATTAAAATGTCACAGTATGAAAAAGGGCAACAGAGCACAATAGAACGGCTCACGGGGGCATGGCTCCCCTTATTTTTTCTTTTTCACATTACAAAAAGAAAGGAGGTGTTGCCACGATGAAAATGTTATCAAAGGATTAGGCGAATTGTTCATACAGTTTACTACGACTACAAAAAAGTAAGCTGCCCTCGTCCAAAGGAAACAGCTTACTTTTTGTCCATCACATGAGTCTTGCCCTTATGGGCATCTATTGTACTCCACCACAAGTGTATCAGCACTTGTGGTTTTATATGTCTTTTTTTATCTATATGATATCGCAAAACCAACATGAAATATACAGTCCAGAAACTAAACTCACTTATAAAACAACGCGACACTAAAGCAACAGATTACTATATTAAGCACTAGCAGATTACTGCATCATGCATTAGCAAATAACTGTGTGGTCATGATAGTTATCACAACACTCTACATGGTGGTAATAGTTAATCATTCGCAGATACCATCTCTGTCCCTTGCTTCGATGATGGTTGCCCCTTCCCTTTTCTCTCACTCCACTCAAACCAGAGTAATCCTATCGTTGAAACGAAACAAAACACACCACCAGCGATTAAAAAAACAGAGCCTATCCCTAATATATTGATCACCTGCGCCCCTAAGAGAGGTGCAACAATAATGGGGATATGCACGATCGATTGTGAAAATGCATAAACTTTTCCCGTCATCCCATCTGGACTTTGCTGTTGAATGATCGTTGCGAATGCAATAGGTACGCCTGCACCTATAACACCTACTAGCATCCAAACCATAAACCATCCGATGACGTGCATGCCAAGAACAGTCATCCCTCCTAATCCAATGACAGCAAAAAGCAGTCCGTTCAATATCGGAATGCATAACATGAGGCGAAGAGGGTGAATGCGTTCAGCGAAGGAACCTACGATGAATGCACCGACAATACTTCCTATACCAATTCCACTAATAATGAGTGAAAACATCGTAGGTGGGATGCCGATCTCTTTTGACCAAAGCGCAATAAAACTATCATAAAGAAAAACGAAGAACATGCTTGCAAACACACAAGTAATCGCAAGCATAAGATATTTACTCTGTGCAATCACTTTCCATCCACTTGCCATCTCAGATAAAAATGTTTTACCTTTTTTCTCTGTTGGTTCGCTTTTATCCATCTTTTCTTTCGAAATAGATTTCGAAATAGATAATGTGTCTTCTGTTTTTGGCAGCATAGTCAGACATAGAGCAGAAATCAAAAAACAAATACTATTGGCAGTAAACGCTAATGATGGACTACCTAAAGACACGACTAGCCCACCAAGTGTAGGAGCTAACACTTTTGAAAGTTGAACGGATAATTGACTCAAAGCGTTTGCTTGCATACGCTGGTCTTCAGGTACGTACTGTTTAATAGCAGCTTGTCTAGCGGGGTCAAATAAGGTGGTCACACTATGAACGAGTACAGCAAGGAAGATAACCATCCAGTAGTTTTGTGTGAACACAAGCATAAACATAAAGATGCTCCGTATGATGTCACAACCAATCATCAGCTGTTTCTTCGGAAGCCGATCAGCCCACACACCAGAAATAGGGCTGAGTATGATCCAAGGTAGGGCGATAAAAATAGGAAACAAAGCGAGTTTTTCTGGAGGTAGTTCCCAATAATACGTAAACATCACCGAAATAGCGATAAAGCTTAGCCAATTACCAAAGTCAGATAACACTTGCCCACTATAAAGCCATTTAAACTCTTTTATTTTGAGCACTCTAATAAGTTTGTTGTTCACGCTATATCCTCCACTAGTATCGTCAATAATTTTTTGCGAATAGAAAATTCCTATTTCTTTTCAAGTTGAACTATCACCTTAATTTTTAAATAGAGTTGTTAATTCAGATCGTGCTTAATAAAATTTAATATTATTTCGAGTAGAAAATCGTTGGTTAAAGCTAGAAAAATCACTATTCAAATAATTTTGCATACTGCATTTGATTACATGCATTTACGTTCACTATAATGCTGTTACCAGCAAACAAATGACCGCAATCATAAAATATGTGTACACATCCATCTGTGTCAAACAACATACTGTCCAGTTTTAGCTTATTTATAAATTGCCGTCTATTTAAATGCATATTCTCTTCATGGTTGCTGTTATAAAGAGATAAGAATTGCACTGCTATTTGTAATTTAAAAGTGCAATCTTCTTGTATTAACTCATTACATCTGGATTGTAACATCGATACACAAGGTATATCTTGCTGCTCATCAGAAACAATGGCATACGATGATGTGTTCACTTGTACAAGTCTCTCACTATGGTTTCTTCTATGTAATGGCTCATGAAGTCTTCCGGTTAACTTCATCATTTCTACTTTGTGTCCCTTGTTTATACTCATCCATCGTCGCTCCTATTTATTTTTTATTGTTTGTACAACATCAAAAAATATGTAACACCTATATAAGCGATCTAACGATGCTTCATTTGGAAACTGGTTCATAAAAGCAAATGACTCTTTTTCACAGCACTATTCTGTTTATATTTGCTGTGCTTTACGCTTATATGCTTTCTCCAATAAATGATTTGGATCTTTAGTTGTAGGTAGGTCTTGTTCACGCAGACGACGAAGTGTTTTTTCGATCCACTCTAATTCCATTTTCAAATGTAAGTTTGTGTATTCCATAGATAGTGCAGCGATGTCTGTAATCATAGAAATATCATTATTTTCCCAACCTTTATAGTGCTCTAACATTTGATGTGAAGCTTCTTTCCTTTGTTCTAAATGCCGAATTAAATGTTGCACATCTCCTAAATGACCAGCCTTCCAAAAGCTCATTTTCATTCTTAATTCATCTCTGACGATAGGTTGCTGTGGGGTTTCAGATAGCCAAGACTCAAGTTCATCCCATCCTTTTTTCGTCAAATCATACACCTTAGTCGCTCTACCATGTTCTTGCGCTTCATAGCAGTAAATGAAATGTTCTTCTTCTAATTTTTTTAATTGAGGATAAATAGAGCCATAACTAATACTTCCCCAACTTTGTTCACGCCCCTTATACTCGACTTCTTTCTTTATCCCATATCCAGATGCGGGATACCAACTAATAACACCTAATAAAATATGTTTGATAGACATGTGTATCTCCTTCACTTTTCTTTTTATGTATCGTTACAATATATCGTATTGATATATTGTAACGATACATGGATGTCATTGTCAATAACTTCCTTAACTTTAATGCGATAAATTATATCGCCCAAACATCAAGAGGATTTAACCACAAAAAAATACTCCCCACTATGGGGAGTGTTAAACAAATACCTTTGAAATAACTTAAAATGAAGTGTGCATCGATCATGTTACTTTCTTTTTTGCAGCAAGTAGTTAATATTTCTCCATTGTCTATGTACAATGTCGAAATCCGTTTTAGGAAGATAAAATTCACCTGCTGATCTTGAGTATATAGATTGATAGGCTTGATTTCTGTCGCCTAATGTATTTTCTAACACTTGACCATTCTCCATCGTTGGATCATTGATATATTTACCCCAACACATGAACCAACGATAGTTTAATCCTAACGATTGTAATAAATCAATAGAAGGTATTTTCCCGCATTCTGCAATAGCAATAGGTTTTCCTTGTCCCACTTCATATAGTTCATCATATGTGGACAGGTCTAGTCTAGATCCAAACTCAGTATATAATGTTTGGGATAACACATCGCAGCGGTGGTGTCCAACATAGTAATATGCCAGCCGAGTGATATTTATATCGTTAGCTGATTTGGAATTTGGTCCCCATACCCACAATATATTATTTAAATTATGGTAGTTCACTAGCCTATCATAAAGTAAATTCCACAGTTTCTGAAAAGATTCTGGTGTTTTGCCTGCATACCAGAACCAGTACCCGTTCATTTCATGATATGGCCTGAATAAAATAGGAACACCGTTATTTTGCAGCGTTTCTAAATGGTCCGCTAATTTATCATATTCACTCAATAGCCATGCATTTTCATTACTACCTGGTAGCAAACATTGATCAAATTCTGCTTGTGTCGTATTTCGTGTTATGTTCCCCCATGTTGCTTTTGTAAATGGATAAGTCTGATGATAGGACATGTGTACTATACCACCACGATTCCAATGTGCAATGGCTTTCTCTACTATTTTACTTCGATATAAATTAATTTTTTCGTCTGTCCAATCTTCTTCATCTTCACCAACGATATGTGCTAACTGATATCCTACCAAACCTGGATACTTATCCTGCTCATTATAGATGAAGTTTGTGTATACTTCTGGCACGGTCATATACTCATGTTGTCCTGTAATGACACCGTCCATTGTGTACAACAAACCTAAGAGCATCTTGGCTTCTTCTGTTGAATTAGGATTAATAGTTTGCATGATTACCCCTCCCCTTACTGTATTTTATTTTCACTCCCCTTTCTTCATACTCGGTATTGTATATTGAACTTGTTAAATAGATGAACTTAACAAAAAAACGCTTTGAGAGGATGTCATTGTCTCATTGAAATGAAATAAGACTACAACGAATTAGATGGTATGTCCATGTCAACCATGTATATTATGTTTAAATATGAATATTATGTTATTTATTTTATTTCTTTGATTTAAATCGCTTTTAGTTGCAAAAAAAAAGAACAACCGTAGTAGTTGTTCAACATATTCGTTTTATTGCAAAAAATTTCATCTATATTTATATGTCTTCGTGTGTCAGATTGCTATAACGTCTGATTAATAGAACCCATCACCTGATCACTAGATGAAGTGTAGACTCTTTTTGAATATTGTACTGTTGCAATGTTCTTCCATTTTGTAAAAATTTCCCCTGGAAAATTAGTCTCTGTTTTTCCACGGCAACCCCTTCTTTATCTCTAATTTGTCTTTTGACATCACCTACATAACTATTAGAATGGACAATTAATTGAATGGTCTTTCCAGTTAAGGTTTTCACATTTATAAAATATGCCCCTCCGAATTCAGCTTCTTCAGCAGATTTTCCAACAGCAGTAGCTACACTTGCACTTTCAGCTAAAACACCATTACTTGATAATATAAAAATTCCTGCGAATAAAATTGTAACTAACTTCAAAAACTTTAACTTCATGCTCATTCCACCTTTTCTCTGCTTATTTAATAAATGATTTGTAATTGCCCCCCTTTTTTTATTTTAAATGTTCAATTTAATATTCAAACAAAATAATATCATGTTGAGAAGTAGAAGTCAAACATAGATTCTGAAATGAACTATACAATTTTTGATTGTTTTATATCAAGTATCTACTTTTGCTTTTAAACTATTATTTTATTACATGGTATGATATTTAATTATTTCTAATATTTTATGATACGACCATTTATTAAATAATATAGATGTAAAAAACTCTTATAAACTGTAACTATATTGTTTTTTATAAACTATTTGTTTCATTTTTTAATAAAACATTGATATTTAGTGGGTTATAATGGTAATATATATTTGTACCAAAAATAAATTATAAAGGAATGGTTTAGAATGAAAAAAATGTTTAATGTTTTGTTGATTTTTTGCTTTGCCCTCACAACTGCCTCTACTGCATTTGGTGAAACAAACAGCGACGATGAGGTTATTGTTATTAAATCTTGGGAGGAGAAGATTAAAAAACTATACTCCGATGAAGATATTTATGTTGTAACAAAAACGATCTATCAAGTAGATAATCCTGAAGCATTTATCAAAGATGATATCGAAAAAGATGGCCAAAATGCTGAAGATCCTAACAACCATAGTAACTTGCATGTTGATGTACATGAAGATCTTTTCTCTGTAATTGGGCATACTGAATCCCCCTATGGAGATGGGGTAGAGGGTTTTACATTCTTAAATGGAAGTATAGATAAGGAATGTACCGATTCTTGCAATATGAAGATCGATGTTGATCTCTACACTTTTGATGATGATGATGAGAAACTAACCAATAATTCAGATTTAACTTTTAAAGTATATAACAAGCTTTCAGAGAACACAGTTCTCGTGACAGAATATGATCAAGTTATATCGGAGGATCTTCACCATTTTAAATTTGAAGAAACTAATGTAACTGCTCTTTCAATTATACTCACAGCAGAGTATAAATATGAATACGATGGTGAGCCTAGAGAGTTTGATTATGCTGTTCAATTTGTTTATTAATTTAAAATAAAAGATTATATTAATTGGAGGTTATAGTTACTGATAAAATAAATGATTTGTAAAATAACTATTACTTAGTCTAAAAGGAGCGTCTGATAATACTTCAATATAAGCACTACTGGTTTTCATATCTTAATTAATGTCTGTAAAAAGTTATAATGTAATAACCCCCCAAATCTTACTTATTGGGGGGTTAGAAGTGCAAGTTGTACAAACTAATATTACCATAATACATAGGTATCATTTACCTTTAACTAAAGAAAAAAAGCCTCTCACTAATTCCGATGAATGAATGAGAGGCTTTGAGTTAGTCGCGATCTAACCCATTTATTTTTTTCCAATGTGGTCAAAATGTTAGCATTTCACTAAACTTTAAACCAAAAACCTTGGTAGTTCAGGGTTTATAGGGGCAGATTACATCATGCCGCCCATGCCACCCATTCCGCCCATGCCACCCATGTCAGGTGCTGCAGGCATTCCACCAGCGTTTTCTTCTGGCTTATCAGCAATAACTGCTTCTGTCGTTAAGAACATTGCAGCTACGGATGCAGCATTTTGCAATGCGGAACGAGTTACTTTTGCAGGGTCAACGATACCCGCTTCAATCATGTTTACCCACTCGCCTGTTGCCGCGTTGAATCCTACGCCAACATCTTCTCTTTTCAAACGCTCAGCAATAACAGACCCTTCTAAACCTGCGTTGCTTGCAATCGTACGAACTGGAGCTTCTAAAGCACGTAGTACGATGTTTACGCCTGTTTTCTCATCGCCTTCTGCGTTTACTGCTGTTACAGCTTGATAGATGTTCATCAATGCTGTACCACCACCAGAAACGATACCTTCTTCTACTGCTGCACGAGTAGAATTTAATGCATCTTCAATACGAAGCTTGCGCTCTTTCAATTCTGTTTCTGTTGCCGCTCCAACTTTAACTACAGCAACGCCACCAGCTAATTTTGCCAATCTTTCTTGTAATTTCTCTTTATCGAATTCAGAAGTTGTTTCTTCTAATTGATTTTTGATTTGAGTAATGCGTGCAGAAATGTCGCTAGGATCTCCAGATCCGTCCACAACGATTGTGTTTTCTTTCGTTACACGGATTTGACGAGCGCTACCCAATTGATCCATTGTAGTAGATTTCAACTCTAATCCAAGCTCTTCTGTAATCACTTGACCACCAGTCAATGCTGCGATATCTTGTAGCATTGCTTTACGACGATCACCGAATCCAGGTGCTTTCACACCAACACAGTTGAATGTACCGCGAAGTTTGTTTACTACTAATGTAGCAAGCGCTTCTCCTTCGATATCTTCTGCGATAATCACGATTGGCTTACCTTGTTGAACGACTTGCTCCAACACTGGTAAAATGTCTTGGATGTTCGTGATTTTCTTATCTGTGATTAAGATATATGGATCTTCTAATACAGCTTCCATTTTATCTGTATCTGTAATCATGTAAGGAGAAATGTATCCACGATCAAACTGCATACCTTCTACCACTTCAAGCTCTGTAGCGAATCCTTTGGACTCTTCTACTGTGATAACGCCGTCTTTACCTACTTTTTCCATTGCTTCAGCAATCAATTGACCTACTTCATCGTCTGCCGCAGAAATTGCTGCTACTTGTGTAATGGACTGTTTTCCTTCGATAGGCTTAGAAATACGTTGTAATTCTTCTACCCCTGCTCTTACCGCTTTTTCGATTCCTTTGCGCATTACCATTGGGTTAGCACCAGCTGTTACATTTTTTAAACCTTCACGGATCATTGCTTGCGCTAGTACAGTTGCCGTTGTTGTACCGTCACCAGCTACGTCGTTTGTTTTTGTAGCAACTTCTTTTACAAGCTGTGCTCCCATGTTTTCGAAAGCATCTTCCAATTCGATTTCCTTCGCGATCGTTACACCATCATTTGTAATTAAAGGACTTCCGAATTTTTTCTCCAATACGACGTTGCGTCCTTTAGGTCCTAATGTTACTTTTACCGCTTCTGCTAATGAATCTACACCGCTAAGCATTGCTCTACGAGCGTCTTCACTGAATTTAATATCTTTTGCCATGAATATAAACCCTCCTCATTATATTAAAACGCTTTGTTTATGTTCGTTTTCGTTACGTATATAAAACCGATATATGTTTGAATGTTATGCAAGAACAGCTAAAATATCGCTCTCACGCATAATTAAATATTCTTTACCTTCAAATTTCACTTCTGTACCTGCGTATTTGGAGAAAATAATACGATCTCCTTCTTTCACTTCCAAAGCAACACGAGCGCCATCTTGAACTACACCGCTACCTACTGCCACTACTTTACCTTCTTGTGGCTTTTCTTGTGCACTATCAGGAAGAACGATACCACTAGAAGTTGTTTCCTCTTTTTCAATTGCTTCAATTACTACACGATCACCTAAAGGTTTGATCATTTTATTGCCCTCCTTAGATTAAATACAGTTTTCTTATGTTTTTACTTGTTAGCACTATCTACAATCGAGTGCTAACAACCAATATTTATGATATACGTTTTACAGGCAGAATGCAAGTGGATTTACAATATTTTATTTTTTAAAACGCAGAAATACTTTACCATTTCACTGTTTAAGCCGATTCATTCTGCTGTTTGTAAACTCTCCTAGCCAGCCACACACTGCTCTCGTAAAGCATAAACATCGGTATCGACACGATTAACGGTGTAATAAAATCTGGCGGCGTCACCATCGTACTAATGATTAAGAGAACAATATAAGCATATTTTCTCACTTTAATAAGCAAGTGCGGATTTAATATCCTTATTTTCGTTAAAAATAAAACCACTACTGGTAGTTGAAATAACAGCGCAACAGGGATGATAATGTTAAACATGAAAGAAAAATATTGCGCAATCCCATATACTTCTTCTAAACCAAAACCAGATGCTATCGAAGTAGCAACACTAAACGTAAGTGGAAAGACGATAAAGTAGGCAAATGAAATACCGATAAGACATAACAAAAAAGCGAAAGGTATGTACATGATGGTCGCTTTCTGCTCACCTTCTTTTAGTCCTGGTTTGATAAACAACCACAACTGCCATAACGTAAAGGGCAAAGATATTAGCAAAGCAACCACCATGGAAACGCTAACGTACATACGTAAACCGTCCCACGGTGAAAATACATTTAGTGTTAACGAAGAGGCAGGCTCTACAGTTTGCAAATATAATATAAGCGGTTTAGCTGCAATAAAGCCGCCTACAAAAGATAATATAAATATTAAGACGACCCATACTACCCTTTTTCTTAATTCAGTTAAATGATCAACCATCGTAATTTTATTTTCCATGATTATTCCACCATCTTACTCCTTCAGTTAGTCAACATGCATCAAAGTGAAATACAGTCAGGTAAGAAATCAAATTACTTCCTTTTTCCTTACCTGAATGCATTGCGTTTCATTCTTATTCTGGTAATCGGCGATCACGATGGTTATCATCCTCTTTTTTTTCAGTGGAGCTGTTTGAAGTTACCACTTCAGATTGGTCCAAATGTTTTCGTTCTCGTTTTTCGTCTTCTTCATTTTCACTCATGATGTCTTGCGTACCTTTTTTAAATTCTCTCAGCGTTTTGCCAAATGCTTTTCCTAACTCAGGTAGCTTGTTAGGACCAAACAACAATAACGCAATGAGTAGAATTAAAATGATGCCTGTTATCCCAATATTACCTAACATAATTATCTCTCCTTATTCAATTTAACAACGATGTAATCCACCGTATCCTAATTGCTCAATATGTTCTTTCACAATCTTCTCTCCGGCACAAATTCTCGGCAATAGTACGTCGAAAGAAGTGTGCGGATCGTGCATGACACAGCCTGGCAGCCCCATAATAGGAATGTCATCCACATAAGCCATCATGAGCATCGATCCTGGCAGCATCGGCGTACCGTAACTGACAATGTCAGCACCACTCCTCGCAATGGCTCCTGGGGTACGATCATCTGGATCTACCGACATTCCTCCTGTGACCAAAATCAAGTCGCAAGATTGAGAAAGGAAATATTGTATTTGCTCATGAATATCTTCGATATCATCATTCACAAATTTTTGTTCTATTACAGTGGAACCCAGCGCGTGCACTTTTTCTTTAACGACAGGACCAAAACGATCTTTGATGCGACCTGTTAAGATTTCACTGCCCGTTGTCACTAGCCCTACTTTTAACTTTTTAAACGGTTTCACTTCTACAATGTGTTGCTGCTGTTTCTTGATCACTTGTGCTAGACGCTCGACAACTTCTACTTTCGCATTTCGCACGATCAATGGAATCACTCTAGTTGCAAGTACAGCGTCACCTTGTTTTGCTACAGTATAATTTAAAACGGTCGCAATAGCTACTTCGCCTAAACGATTGACCTCGTGAATAAAAGAAGGATGTATTTTGACTAATCCATCTATGGTCGCTTTCATCGTCACTTTACCTTCAGCAGGATCACTCCACGTGACGTTTTTCCCTCCGATAGCTTCTATCATGCGTAAGGCGGCATCGTCTTCGTGTACGTATCCCTTTTCTAAGTTCAACACATATATATGCTGCTTTCCAATGTCCAATAATGATTGAATATCTTCCTCTTGCACGACATGTCCTTTTTTGAACAAACGTCCTTTAAACTCACCTGGTATAATTTGTGTTAAATCATGAGCAAGCACCATACCGATGGCATCTTCTACTTTTATTTCTTGCATCATAGTGGATGGCAAATTAATCATGATCACCTACTTTACCTGTTAAGATTTCAAGTGCATGGGGTAGCTGCTTTATAATCACACTGAGGTTTTCATGCACGCCTTTTGGACTGCCTGGCAAATTAACAATGAGTGTATTGCCACGTATTCCAGCAATACCTCTGGATAACATCGCCCTTGGTGTCACTTTCAACGCTTCGTAACGCATCGCTTCTGCCAGTCCAGGTGCATGCTTATCAATGACTTTCAATGTTGCTTCTGGGGTCACATCGCGTGGTGCGAAACCTGTTCCACCTGTCGTAATCATTAAATCTACTTGATGATAATCGATCACTTCGATTAAATTGGCTGCAATTTCATCCATATCATCTTGAACGATGCGATAATCTATAATTTGTCCATTGATCTCTTCTTCCAGCATTTCACGAATGACTTGTGCACTCGTGTCTTTCCTTTCCCCACGAGACCCTTTATCACTTGCAGTCAGTATAGCCACATTCCAACTCAATACCGTTCACCCTCTCTTTTTTAAAAGGTAAGAGTTATGTTATCAGGATTCATGTTCATGAATACCGTCTATTCGTTATCATTTTGATAGTCTTCCCTTACATAGTCTCCACTTTTGCCACCTGTTTTAGACAGTAAACAAATATGCTGTATGACCATGCCTTTATCCATTGCTTTACACATATCATAAACGGTCAAAGCGGTTGCACTTGCTGCCGTCAACGCTTCCATTTCTACGCCCGTTCTACCTGTTGTCTTTACTTCGACCTCTACCGTCAACGTCGTTTCTTCACTGAAACTAAATTGTATATCTACACCAGAAATAGGTAGTGGGTGGCACATAGGAATCAAATCGGATGTTTTTTTTACAGCCATGACACCCGCCACTTGCGCAACGGCAAGCACGTCACCCTTTGCCATTTTGTTTTCTTTTATCGCTTCGAATGTAGTGGGCTGCATACGTATCGTCGCTTGTGCCGTAGCAATACGATGGGTGATGGCCTTATCGGTAATATCGACCATCACAGCACGACCTTGTTCATTGAAATGAGTAAATGAATTTGTCACTTCATGATTCTCCTTCTGTCATTGTATACGATTTTTTACATGTACATCATGTGCTTTAAAACGATAATTATAACAATGATGTGAAGATGTGATACCTTTTGATTTGGATGGACAATGAAGGCCTACCATGATATTGAATCAAGATGATACCCAACCTTTTTCGGTAACGATACGGTCGATATATATATCGTGCTCTAGCATCGGTACTTGGTCTGCGATTTGCGCCTCATAGGCAGCCGCCCATGTTTCCCATTGTCCCTTGTGTGGGTTTACCCCGTGCTGCAAACGCTGCTTTACACTACCCAACCATCGATCATAGTAACCACCGCCATACCCTAAGCGTCCACCTTTTCTGTCAAAAGCAAGACCTGGCACCATCACGATGTTATGTCCATGGATGTCTTCCATCGCTTCTGTCTCCTCTTTCTTCGGTTCCATAATACCGTAAGTTCCACGATGCAATTGTGATGGATCATGGACTACAAACCATTTTAACCGACGAGGAGCAGCATACGTTTTGGGCAAGAGCAAAGGCACTTGATGATGCCAACACCAATGTAATATAGGCATAATATCGACTTCGTTTCTAAAAGGCACATAAGCATATAGAGAAAACCGTTGTTTTCTCCTCTTGTCCTCCAAGCAACTACAAATGGCACGCGTAATTTGCTCTGCATATGTTTGCTTTTGTTCATGTGTTAACGCCGCTAGTTTAGCATGAACATCTATTCGTAACTGCGCTTTTACATGCTGTTGTTCCATTCGTTCAGGCAACGTATTGCCTCCTATACTATATAAGTTGAATGAACTTGTTGATGCAACTTATTACCGCTAATCATAAGATGGAGAAATCTCCATAACACAACCTTTACGCCTGGATACTGAGGCGTAAACGTTTATCCCATCATTTCTCCAACTTATATATATTTGTATACTATATCATTTTATCATATCATGAAATAAGAATTAACGTTACAAACCATTTACCGTTATTTAATCACATTAACTTTTAAATGATAACTGGTTATGTACTTTTTCATTTTCACTTATTTTGCTACAGCGCAGACAGATATAGATAAGTTGAATAGCGCATTATTTCAGCATGTATATAGAAGCACAAAGAGTCAGAAAGGCACTGAGGAGGAATCGTGATGTTATTACAAGCATCTAACATACATAAAAGTTTTGGAGCCAATGCCATTTTATCCAACATTCATTTGCAAGTCATACCACAGCAAAAAATTGGTCTTGTTGGTATGAACGGAGCAGGAAAATCTACATTATTAAAAATTTTAGCAGGGGAACTTACACCATCCAAGGGAGACATTCATAAAGCAAAAGATGTCCATATCGGTTATTTAAAGCAATCTAATATTTTCAATGAAGATGAATGTATATGGGATGAGTTAACGAAACCTTTTGCCACCCTATTGAACATGGAAAAAGAATTAAGGCAGCTTGAACAGCAAATTTCGATTATGCATACAGATACATCTTCCACTACAGACAATGAACATCCTTTGCTCAAAAAATACGACGCCCTTGCCGAGCAATTTCGCAGTCAGGGAGGATATGAAATAGAAACTAAAATCCGTACCATTTTAAACGGGATGGGATTTGCACAAATAGAACCATCGACAAAAGTAAGCACATTAAGTGGAGGGCAAAAAACACGTTTATCTTTATGTAAATTGTTGCTGGAAGAACCCACGTTACTTTTGCTAGATGAGCCTACGAACCATTTGGACATGCCTACACTAACTTGGCTAGAAACGTATTTGAAGCATTACAAAGGAGCCATTATCATCGTGTCGCACGACAGATACTTTTTAGATGCTGTCGTGGATACTACGTATGAAATTGAACGTACAGAAGCGATTAAATACGCAGGAAACTACAGCTTTTTTCTAGCGGAGAAACAAAAAAACAGACAATTACAGAAGAAAAGATTTGATCAACAACAAAAAGAAATACAACAAATGGAAGAGTTTGTGCAAAAAAACATCGTTAGAGCTTCCACAACAAAAAGGGCCAAGAGTAAACGAAAAGCCTTGGAAAGTATGGATGTCGTAGATCAACCGAGTGCAGAACTGAAAAAAGCAAAGTTCTCTTTTGAACAAGACAAAATGTCGGGAAAAGAAGTGCTGCATGTCGATAACCTTACGCTAGCGTATGACGAACATAGCGAACCGTTGATGGAACACCTGAATCTGCATGTCAGAAGGGGAGAGAGAATTGCGATTATTGGTCCTAATGGTATCGGTAAATCTACTTTCATTAAAACGTTAACAGGGAAGCATGAAACCAAACAAGGACTGATCAAATGGGGAACGAACGTTACGATTGGTTACTACGATCAAGAACAAGCAAATTTGGTTGGCAATCATACCATTTTAGAAGAAGTTTGGCGCGAGTATACAGAGCTAGACGAATTGATGATTCGAACGGTACTAGGGCATTTTCTTTTTAGTGGAGAAGAAGTGACCAAAGAAATTCGTGACTTAAGTGGTGGAGAAAAAGCAAGAGTCAGCTTAGCTAAATTAATGTTGAAAAAAGCAAACGTGCTCGTGCTAGATGAACCTACCAATCATTTAGACATTTTTAGTAAAGAAGTGTTAGAAGCTGCACTGCAACATTACGAAGGCACATTACTCTTTATTTCGCATGATCGATATTTTATGAATCGACTTTGTGAAAAAATCATCGAATGTTCCGCTCATGGGTTTCAACATTTCCTGGGAAATTACGACGACTATGTGGAAAAGAAGCAGGAAATAGAAGAATTGAAATCGACACAAAGCTTAGAAAATGTGAAGAAAACAAATGTAGAAGACAAAAATCATTACGAACAACGAAAAACTGAAAAACAACAAGAACGAAAAAAACAACGTAAAATAGAGCAACTAGAGCAGTCTATTGCGGAAATCGAAGATGAAATTTCACAACTAGAACAGTTACTAATCGACGAGCAGGTGTTGTCAGATTATGAACAATTACATGAAAAGACCAAAGAAATAGAAGCGAAAAAAGAGAACTTAAACACATTGTACGAGGAATGGGAACAATTGCAGGATTAATGGTGAAAGGACTCGTAAGATACGTTCATTCAACTTAATATAAGATGAAGAAATGTTATTAACGTTTACGACTCAGGTGCCAGTCGTAAAGGTTGTGGCGGTGATTTCTTCATCTTATGCTTAGTGGTAATAAGTTGCACTAGTTCATTCAACTTATTATAAGATGAAGAAATGTTACGATTAACGTTTACGACTCAGGTGCCAGTCGTAAAGGTTGTGATATGGTGATTTCTTCATCTTATGCTTAGTGGTAATAAGTTGAACACGTTCATTCAACTTACTATAAGATAAAGAAGTATTATTAACGTTTACGACTCAGGTGCCAGTCGTAAAGGTTGTGGCGGAAATTTCTTCATCTTATGCTTAGTGGTAATAAGTTGAACACGTTCATTCAACTTAATATAAGATGAAGAAATGTTATTAACGTTTACGACTCAGGTGCCAGTCGTAAAGGTTGTGGCGGAAATTTCTTCATCTTATGCTTAGTGGTAATAAGTTGAACACGTTCATTCAACTTATCTACTAGTCCTTTATTCTTGCTCACTGTGTTGTTTGATTATCTTTTCCGAAAGTTTAATCATTAAGACAGGGACGACAACATACGTAATAATGGTCGCTGCGGCTACGATACCAGAATCATTCAATAAAAATGCAACGATTGAAGCGAACGTCAAGGTATGAAATCCATGCATGCGATAAGGCTCCATTTGCGCAGTATATGTCATCCGTCTGCGACGATCGAAAGCAAAAATACACCAGACGAATAAGCCTACAAAAAACACTTTACTCCATGCCGATACGCCTACTAAGTGCCAGTTCATTTCTAATTTTCTTTTGATTAAGGCATAAATATAAGCCCAATCCCCATTCAACAATCGCGTCACTGCTCTTCCGATATGACTTTCGATTTGAAGGAGAGAGAATAACACACTCGTGCTAATTAACAACGTTAACCCTATTAAGCCTGCCATTCCTATCCATAGCACCATTTTTTTCGTCGATAAGATTACTTTTTTCTTAATTCTGTAAAAACCTATCGTCGCATAACAGAAAGCGATGGTAGCGCTTAATGCACCTCCTGCGTTCGTTCCCCACTGCGGAAGAAGTAAATACGCAATAATTGCGACATAAGTTATAACCACCGTGACCCAAATGCCTCTGACATGCGAAAATTTTTGCATGAGAAAACTCGTACTCAGTATGGCTGTTCCTATTAATACACCCATATACTCATTGCCAATGCCATAAAATCTTGCTCCGATAATAGGGTCATAGCCTAAGATGGAATATTTCATTGCTTTTGCTCCGAACCATCCATCTAGTACAATCAAGATCATCGTCAGACTGCTACTCACGAATATCTTTTGCAACATAGAAAATGAAACATAACTTAGCAAGGTAAACAGAAACCAACATAAAAAAAAGAGAGACACATACAGCCATGCTGGAATAAACGCAACATATCCTAGCACTAGAAATACAATTGGAATCCACAACATAGAAAAAAGCAAAATATCTAGCAGCTTTAATGTGAAGAATGGCATGTCCCTATTTCGAAGCAGTACGATAATCACAATAACTAGTACTGTCACTTCATACGTAATGAGTGGGTATAGTAGCTGTGGCCGTAATGTATGTACTTGCGTTATTTTGCCCAGATCTGTTTGTAACCACTGCAACCCATTCGTATGACGTTCCGCTTGGATCGGTTTGCCTATAAATGTTTCATTATTAAGTTCAAAGTCTTCTAGTATCGTAGGTGCAATGTCGAGGATAGAAACAATACCAGGTCTTTTCGTTGTCTCAGAATACAATAAAGCTGATGGTTCGTTTTGCTTATACAGCACAATAGGGGCTAACATGACTTTTTCTTGTAGTGCTTGCTTATGTACGACAGGTGAAAAAAGAAGCAACGTATCTTCTGCTTCTAATTGCGACATCATCTCTCCTACAAATTCATCGATTTCTTTTAATATCGTTAACTTTAATGTCATAAATTGTTCTGGCTCATACAGATGACGCAACGAATATAGACGATTTAAACCTCCTAATTCGATTAATGTGACTTGTTTTATATTCTGTCTTGTATTCATCTTTATTTGTTCTATTAACGCATCGTAATTCGTTTTTACGTTATACGGTCTGCTGTCATCTGCTTGTTCTAGTTCTTTGCCAACGTTTCCGTCCACCGTACCGTCGGCATTCATCAGCATAAAAGGGGCATGACGTAACCATGTTTCTACTCCACTCCCTCGATCTCTATTTCCAAACACAGCAGGATGTACATTCCCTTCTTGCAAAACATCTCCTAACAACCCAGGTGTCGCGGTTGTGGTTTGTTGCTGCTGTGTTATAGCATACATAGAAGGGATGACGATAGGTTTGGGGGTAGATGGTGAATGTAAATATTGATTCCACAAGTGGATCGCTTGATGTTGTTGTATAACATCATCTGTCATATACGCCTGATAATCGCTAGCAACGATCGCTTTTGCTCCAGCACCGATGGATAAATAACTGTCCTCTACGCCCCTTTGTGGTGTTCGAACATTCAGCGCACCGACTGCACCTTGTTGCATTAACGTCTGGATGTGGGGTGTATAAGATAAATAAGCATCATCTGCCTCTAAATACGAATAGCTAGGTATAGATAGGATCCACCATGTTGCTGGACGTTCACTTTCGCCGTAAGCATGAACCACGTTGGTTATCCACAAACAACTAAACACAATCCAACATGCAGCTATTTTTTTTGAAAGCATGTGCCTTCCTCCTCTGCCTTTCCCGTACTCATCATCTTTACCTAAAGAAGGTTATTCCATACGAGTACACCCCACATGTCGAACTTATTCCATCATTTCATTTATCCACAGCATTCGCGTCCTTCATGTTCTAAAAAAGCGACTTTTTTTGTGATGTTTTTGTAAATGTCCAGCAATTATCCACAATATCCACAGTTATGGCATCGTAGTTGTGCAAAACTTAATCACAACACATAAGGTTGTAAATGTTGTGTAAATTCAGGTTATTCACATTATACACAATGCCTGTGGATAACTTTGTCCACATGCTTTTTGGGTTGCAACGTCATAGACGTTTAGTGTATGATTTAGATTATTGTTGTAACTGTAAATTTTTTTTATACATTTTTATATAGCGTGGTAACAGAAGGGAGAGCATCTCTAGTGATACAATTAAGCGTCTTAGACCAATCACCGATTGTGTCTGGTCAAACAGCAAAACAAGCTATAGGTAATACAGTGCTTTTGGCACAACATACAGATCAGTTAGGTTATCATCGTTTTTGGGTATCTGAACATCACCAAACTCAAGGGCTCGGAGGTTCTGCACCTGAAATTTTAGTCACGCATCTTGCTGAGAAAACGACATCTATTCGCATCGGAACCGGCGGTGTCATGCTCCCTCATTACAGTGCATATAAAGTAGCGGAGGTCTTCCGCTTACTAGAAACGATGTATCCGAATCGTATAGATCTTGGAGTAGGAAGAGCACCTGGTGGCATGCCACTGGCGACGAAGGCATTACAAGAAGGCAAGTATGGCGCTGTAGATAGGTATCCGGAGCAAGTGGAGGATCTTATCGGTTATTTAACGGATCAGCTTCCAGAAAACCATCGTTTTGCAGGTTTACAAGCGATGCCGATTACCAGTACGGCTCCAGAGCTATGGATGTTAGGATCTTCTAACGCAAGTGCCATCATGGCCGCCAGCAAAGGAACTGCCTATTCATTTGCACAGTTTATTAACGGAAATGGTGGGGTTCCCTATGTTCAACAATATAAAGAACAATTTAGGCCTTCCGCTATATTGCAAGAGCCGAAAGTAAATGTAGGGATTTTTGTCATCTGTGCAGAAACAGATGAAGAGGCTGAATTGATTGCGAGTAGTTTGGACTTAGGTCTACTCCTTTTAGAACAAGGGATTCGTTCCAAAGGTATTCCAGACATCGCAACGGCTCAATCTTATTCCTACTCTGAATTAGAAAAACAGCGAGTATGGTTTAACCGCCAACGTATGATTGTCGGTGGCATCGATTCTGTGAAGCAGCAATTGTTACAACTCAGCGATGCGTATGGAGCAAATGAATTGATTGTCGTGACGATCACCCATGACATGGAGCACAAACTTAACTCTTACCGCTTGTTAGCAGAAGCGTTTGGTTTACAACAACGTCCATCTTAATTATCTCTGTATAGAAAAGTGAAAGAAAAGCCAAAAGCCTCCTACTCTTCTCATAGAGTCGGAGGCTGTATGTCATATACGACTAGATCACTACATAAAAGATGTACACTACACAAGTACAGTTGAATGCGCACATACCCCTTGTTTGTTCACAAGAAGAAGTGGAAAACAAAACCATGCGTTGTGCATAACGTTGTGCATAAATACATTTAGTTAGAAGGTTTTAGCAGGTGAATCGGGTGAATCTAGTTTCACAGGCACCCATTTTCTGACACTATTCAGTAACCACATGTGCGTTGCTTGTTCTAAGTGATGTTTATACAACACTTTTTCGCTTAGTTGTCCTTGCTCCAGTAAGTATTCTCTGTACGTTCCCGCTAGTAATCCACAGTGTCGTGGTGGCGTATAGTGGACCCCATCTATTTGCAAAACAATATTACCAATCGTAAATTCAGTGAGTTGTTCTTGTTCGTTCCATAACAATACATCAAATGCGGATGGAAATTGCTTTATATGGTATTCATATATCGTTCTATTTGTCGTTTTATAATGTAAAAATAGGTCATGCTTATCGATTGGTTCTTTCGCTAATGCTACAGTGTATGCTTCTTCTGTATGTGACATCGTCAAAGCACTTCCGCTTATATCGATATGTCCATTCACATCTGCCACTAACCTAACACGCCACCGCCCGTTTTTATACTGAGAAATGAATGATTGTATACTATGCATGACATGCGATTCTTTAATGGAAAATTGAAGTTGTTGGGCAGAACGAAGTAATCGCTTTACATGATACGATAACAAAAAGATGCTTCCATCTTGTAGCAGCATCGTTTCCAGTAACTGAAAAGAAGTCCCTCTCTCAAAGGAATGACTATCCTGTTTACTCATTATGATCCTCCGAATGCACTCTATTTCCGATCAGCGTGTAAGAAGGGTGTGACTCCTTCCCCTCATGTACGCACGTTGTGATCGCTTGTAATAATGCTTTTGCTTTGAGCAGCATTTCATCAAATTCATTATCCACATCGGATAACATGACAATGGCTCCACCTACACCAATTGTAATACCCTGTTCATCTTGAATCATCGTACGAATAACGACGTTGAAATCAGCGGAGCTATTCACCCCAAAATAACCGATAGAGCCTGAATAAATACCACGCGCTCTCTGCTCTAACTTTTCAATAATTTGCATACTTCTTATTTTCGGAGCACCTGTCATGGAGCCTGTAGGAAAAGCAGCTTTCACCACATCCATGGCCGACATGCCCTGCTTCAGTTGTCCACGGATAGTTGTCACTAACTGATGCACTGTCTCAAAAGACTCAACAGCCATTAATTTCGGTACGTGTACACTTCCTACTTCACACACTTTATTTAAGTCATTACGCAACAAGTCCACGATCATTAAATTTTCAGATCTGTCTTTTTCGCTTTGCTGTAACGTGTGCTTCCTTAATTCGTCTAGTGCTGGGTCACTACTGCGTGCGATGGTGCCTTTTATCGGCTTGGCCTCTACCTTCCCATCTGTATGCACTTTTACAAATCTCTCTGGCGAGGAACTTAGCACCTGGAATGTATCACAGTGGATATACGCCGCATACGGAGCTGGATTGATTTCACGTAAATGAAGATACAACTGCAGCGGGTCCAGTGTCATGTCGGTGCTTATTTCGTTCGTCAAATTAATTTCGTAAGAATGGCCGTCCTGCAAGTATTGTTTAATATCTTGAATTTGCTTTGTGTATTGGGCATACGATTGATCTAAGGTAAAGACGATGTCTTGCTCTACATCCTCTTGTACTTCATGCTCTGCATCCTCTTGTACTGCATTTTGTCCTGCCTCATGCTTTGCACATTCTTCTTGTTTTGCATGTACTAAAAGAGGGTGCTTCGTGTTTAGCACTCCATTCCCATCTACTACGTCCTCGCGTTCCAGCTGTTGCAAACGGTGTAATGTATGGTTGATCCATGCTTGTGCTTGTTCGTCATTGTTTTTTTTGGTCAGGCATAGGAGCGCCATTTTATTTCTGGCGTGATCAAATGCAATCACTCGATCCGCAAATATAAATGCAGCATCCGGTTGATTGGCACGATAAGATGCTTCTCCTTCTCCTTCTGCTTTCATGTCATAACCAAAAAAACCAACGAATCCTGTGTTGAAATCGTAGGGATATTGCTGCAAACGAAAGTGTTTGTCCTGAATTTCTTCTTCCATGTAGTCATATATACTTTGTTCCCTTGTCACTTGTCCACTAGGAGTGTTCACGATAAGTTGCTTGCTGTGTACATCATATTGCACCCACTGACTATGCGGCCCCCCGTAAGCGCCCATATAGGAAAAAGAACCGTGGGCACTACTGTCTAACCAGAAACTATAAGGCGTTTCACCGTACAACAAAGCAAATACGTGCGCTGGAGCATACATCATATCCACTTCTTTCACCATCACCTCATAGTGATTATTTTCTGGGGATGGCTGTTGTGCTGATGCTAACAGAGGCATGTCATGTTGCTTTTCTTGTTGTATATCCTGTTGTGCAGAACGGTAGTCGTTTGGTTGTCCATCACTGTGTTGTCTTAGCGGTACATCTTCACGCTCGCGCTGGTTGTCATCATACGTTTGACAAAGATGAAAAAAGTTCTCCATCATTTGTCTACCATATACGGTACATATGGACTCCGGATGAAATTGTACCCCCCATATCGGCTTAGACGTATGGGCAACGGCCATGACAATATCATCTTCAGACGTAGCAATCACTTCTAACGGCGGCACAACAGGTTGCTGTAACATTAAGGAGTGATACCTCACGATGTCCGCTGCTTGCGGAACGTTAGCAAATAAAGGGTGATGGTTGTGCATGCAGCGGCTAATTCGACCATGCATCACTTCCGGTGCATGCACAACGGGCGTACCAAAAAAATGTCCAATACCTTGGTGTCCGAGGCACACCCCTAATATCGGAATATCCAGTTCAGCAATCACTCCCAGTCCTATACCAAAATCGGAATCATCAGAAGGTGTCCCTGGACCTGGAGAAATAACGATACTGCGAATGTCTTCTCTCTCTATCAGTAATTGAAGTTCATTCACATCCATATCGTCATTGCGAATGACAACCGGTTCGACTTGCTGAATGTCTGCAATTAAATGATATAAATTAAACGTGTATGAGTCATAATTGTCTATTAATAATGTTTTCACGCTTTCTCACCTTTTACCATGTCTGCAAATTCATCAGTGGTTCCGCCTTCATATCTAGCGGGGTAAACTCTTTATTTTCCCATTTTAAAAACGCTGCTGCTCCAATCATTGCCGCATTGTCCGTACAATACTCCAGCGGCGGAATGATTAAGGATAATCCTTCTTTATCACACGCTTGCTGTAAAGCAGTCCGCAACCCTTTATTCGCTGCCACACCACCAGCAATACAGCATTGCTTCACCCCATAGTGTTTTGCTGCTCTGATCGTTTTCGTGACCAGTACATCGATAACAGAAGCTTGGAATCCATGCGCAATATGACTTGGGTCCACTTCTTCCCCTTTCATTTTCGCTTGATTCAGTACGTTCATTACGGCTGACTTTAGCCCGCTAAAACTAAAATCGTAAGACGTTTTCTCTAACCATGCTCTTGGCAAATCAATACTATCATCCGCACCTTGAGCTAGTTTATCCACATGTGGACCACCTGGATAAGGTAAAGATAATGCTCGTGCTACTTTGTCATATGCTTCTCCGACAGCATCGTCTCTCGTCTGCCCGATGATCTCAAATGATCCTCTTTCTTTCACATACACAAGCTCCGTATGTCCACCAGATACGACCAGTGCAATCAGTGGATATTGAAAAGAAGTGACGAACTCATTGGCATAAATATGACCAGCAATATGATGGACACCGATGAGTGGAAGGTTTAGAGCGAAAGCTAAACTTTTAGCTGCTACGATACCTACTAATAGTGAGCCAACTAATCCTGGGCCCTGTGTAACGGCAATAGCTGAAAGTTCATGGAAACCAATGCCGGACTGTCTCCTCGCTTCCTCCATCATCCATGTCATGCTCTCCACGTGTTTGCGAGAAGCAATTTCTGGTACCACTCCACCAAATTTCTGATGTGTTTCAATTTGACTGGAAACGACGTTCGCTAGTACGTGCTTTCCATCTTCCACAATAGCAACTGAGGTTTCATCACAACTCGTTTCAATTGCCAGAATGCGTATTTTTTGTTTGTTCAATTTTCCTCACCGTTTCCTCATCTATTTCTAACCACATGATGATGGCATCTTCTTTATTATCGGAATAATATCCTTTGCGAACACCACTATCCAAAAATCCTATTTTACGGTATAAAGCTTGTGCGGCATAGTTAGAAGCTCTAACTTCCAGCGTCGCTCTTTTGACAGCGTATACCATCGCCATCTCCAGTAAACGATACAGCATCACTTCCCCTAGTTTTTTTCCTCTATAGGAAGGATGAACAGCAATATTCGTAATATGAGCCTCGTCTACAATCATCCACGTGCCGGCATAACCGATGATTTCTTCATCGCGTAACATGACGATATAACGAGCAAAATGATTTTTAACAATTTCAGATTCGAACGCTTCTCTGCTCCATGGATAATGATAGCATTGTTGTTCTAATGCATGCACTGCTGGGATGTCTTTGACTTCCATCATGCGAAACGAAATATCTTTAGCTTCTTTACTTTCGGTCATTCATTATGCCTCTTTTCATTTCATGAATCTTTGTTGGACTGACTTGCTATCCACTTCGCTTCTGCTTCTGCCAGTTGTGCATAATTAGGAGTAAAAGTGTGTAACTGCTCCACTTCTTTCCCTTCCTGACCAATCAAGGCAACATCCACTGCATCTAAGGTCGTCGCGTTAAAGTAAACCGCAACATCATGTGCTGCACATGTCGTTTGAAAATCCTGCAACAACGGTTCAAAGAGAGCTGTATCCCCTACAAAATAAATAGCGGATGGCAACGATGCATCACCATCATCCTGTTGTTCACGTAGAACAATTAGTTTTTCATTCAATTGTTGCAGCCATTCTTGAAGATTCATCACACCATCTTCCACATATAAAGGATGTAAAAATGAGTGCTGATATAGTGATGTGTAGACTCTTCCTCTTCGCGCATCCATTAAAGGGACGATCCAATCTTGCTCTTCCTTCAAGTTATCAAACGATCTCACTGCACCTCTTGCTAAAGAAGCTAAGCTGGAAACGCCAATCAATGGGATCTGCTTGCTCCATGCCAATGTTTTGGCTACAGTGACGGCAATCCTTACCCCTGTGTAAGAGCCGGGACCTTGTCCAACGATAATGCCATCGATATCTTCTAATGTGAGATCACATGCTTGAAGCTGCTCTTGTATTTGTGGTACTAATCGGATAGAGTGGTTCCGCTCGGCTTTGGTTTGCTCTGAAGATAACACTTCGTTCTCCCTAAGCACAGCTACCGTTAAAGAAGATGTGGAACAGTCTAGTGCTAACCATGTTTTCTGTTTATGCTTCATCTTCTTCTACAGCTCCTAATTGTTTTAATTGTTCACCTATATGTACAAATGCACTACCTGTAGTGGTAATGTCAATTTTTCTTTGCTGTTCATCTAAAACGTGAATGTACAGTGATAATCTATCAGCAGGTAACAGTTCCTGAATGACACTAGCCCATTCGATCAAACAAACTCCACTGCCAAAAAAATAATCGTCCAATCCTAGTTCGTCTGCTTCATCCAATGTCATACGGTACATGTCCATATGATACAAAAACATCTGCTGACCTTCATATTCTTTTATTATCGTAAATGTGGGACTATTGACGACTGCTTTCACACCTAACCCTTGAGCAAGAGCCTTAGAAAATGTCGTTTTTCCCGCACCTAAATCTCCATCCAATGTGACGACCATTCCTGCTAGCATATAGTTAGACAGGAGAAGCGCCAACTCATTTGTATCTTCTACTCTTTTCGATATCATGCTATATTTTTTCATCATGTCATTCCACACCAATCTTGCAATATACTTTTACTTCATCCATTATAGCCATCGTGCTCATCTGAGCGCAACTGTAGGAATAAAAAAAAGTCCCGAATGACTCGAGACTTTTGCAGCGTTAATGTTCCTTTAGTAAATCGGTTGACACTGTCTTTTTGTCCGATGGATCTTCTTTCATATGAATCGATGCCGTCCTTGTGCTTAAATCCACATCATCGATCCAAATGGAGTGACTACCGAACATCACTTCAATTTTTTTGCTCGATTCTAGTATTTCTTTGCAACGTTCTGCTTCCATGTCGTATTCCGTCCTCCTTAATCGCTCTTCGTAGTATAAGATTGATTAATTTGATCTAAAATCGATTCTTCCTCTTGCATGGAATTTGTGGTCGTCTCCTCCACTTTTCCATTATGCTCCGTGACATTTCCACCACCGAGACCTTCATTTACCATACGATCAATGTCCATGAAGGCTTCTTCTCTTTTATCGATGTCATCATTTTTTTGCACTAATCTAGCCTCCTAACCGTCATCCATTTTTACTTTTCCCCACTATGGTTTATATTAATCAAATTTGTGCATACGGGTGCTATATAATTGCATATCCTGTTAACATCAACATTTTCAAGGAGGGTAATTATGCATACCGTTTGGAAGGGCGCCGTTAGTTTTGGCCTGGTTAACGTTCCCGTGCGCATGTTCTCCGCTACCGAAGATAAATCGATACCACTTCGATACATTCATGAACAATGCGGAACGCCACTGTCCTATGTAAGAAGATGTAAACATTGCGAAGAAGATGTGGAATGGGAGGAAATTACGAAAGGATACGAATATCAGAAAGGTCACTTCGTCAAGATACAAAAAGAAGAATTAGAGCAGCTTGCGGAACAAGCATCAAAAGAAATTAAAATACTTGCCTTTGTTGATTTACATGAAATTGATCCGATTTATTTTCAAAAAACATACTATTTATCGCCACAAGAAACAAGTGCCAATGCATATAATTTGTTGCTAGAATCACTACGCACAACTGGGAAAATAGGCATCGCCAACGTATCGATAAGATCTAAAAGCTCTTTAGCCGCTATTCGCGTTATTGATGGTTGCCTCGCGATGGAAACGATATTTTACCCAGATGAAATTAGAGCCGTGAATCAAGTTCCTCATTTACCTGAAAAAAGAGACGTCAAGGAAAATGAGCTGCAAATGGCTCAAATGTTAATACAGCAACTATCTACTAGCTTTGATCCAAGTCAATATGAAGACGAGTACCGGATAAAAATGCAGGATCTAATACAGAAAAAAATTGCCGGAGAAGAAATTACAACGGTTCCAGAACAGCCTAAAACGAATGTCATTGATCTGATGAGCGCACTGCAAGCAAGCCTCGAAGCCGTCCAACAACCTGAACCAAAACAAAATCAGAAAGACACTCCTACACCGACGAAAAAAGAGAGTGTATAGCGTTCATGTTGACTTTACCAATCACACCGATGTCACCTATACGTACTCAGGAAATGAAGCAGGGGCAAGATTGGATTTACCAAATCAAATGGGATGGTGTGCGTATCATAACCCATATCAAAGATGGGAAAGTACGTTTATACTCCAAAAATGGATTGCCTAAAGAAACCGTTTATCCTGAAATGGCGGACGTTTTTGCAAATGTAAAAGGAGAATTTATTTGCGATGGGGAGATGATTGTCTTCAACGATCAAACACAAAAACCTGATTTCTCTGCAATCCTACAGCGAGAAAAAAGCAAAAAAATTTCAAATGCATCGCCTAGTGTCACCTATGTGTTATTTGATTTGTTGATGATGGAAGGAAAAGACATAACTAAGCTCCCTTTCTCACAGAGGCATGAACATTTACAAGCAAGCTTTCCGCATAAAACTTCACAGTGCTTTATAACCGATGTATTTACAGATGGAGAAGCGCTCTGGCAGTGGGTGGAAACACATGGATGGGAAGGCGTCATATGCAAAAAAAGCGGTAGTCCGTATATCGAAGGCAAGCGGCATACCGCTTGGTATAAGAAGAAAAGAGTGATTACCCTTTCTGTCCATCTCACTGCTGTAGAAGTCAGAGGCGGTGTGATAAAAAGTTTGCAAATGGAGTACGATGGACAACCTATCGGTCATGTTTCCATTGGTTTGAATGGCAGTATGCGAGAAGCTATAAAACAACATATCGGTGAAGTGGTAACCGGTAAGGTGCTGTTGCAACCGCCAATCTCTGCTGTTGTTCAAGGCCTGGAATTTACGCCTAACGGTTCCCTTAGACATCCGCAAATCACATCATGGGGAGGATACAAATGACGACCGAAACAATGATGATCGGCGATATTACATTGTCACTTACTAATCCTGACAAGATGTTATGGCCAGAGGTTGGCATTACTAAGCGAAAGTATTTGCATCAATTAATGCTGCTTTCTCCTTATTTAATTTCGCATTGCGAACAACATTTTTTAACCACCATACGTTATCCGCATGGTGTACATGGCGATTTCTTTTATCAGAAAAACTGTCCGTCAACGAAACCTGCATTTGTAACCACAGCAAATTGGCACGATCATCAATATATTGTGTTGAAAGACTTAGCAACGTTACTATGGCTCGGTAACTTGGCGTGCTTAGAATTTCACATTTCCTTTCAACCCATTCACGATGCAAAACCATCTGTGTGGATCATGGATTTAGACCCAACTCATCCAGATGGTCCAAACATATTTGAAGCAGCCAGCTATATAGAGGAGGTGTTGAGCAAACTAAACATCGAATCTATCGCAAAAACATCTGGGGCAACAGGAATTCAGATTATGATCCCTATTGAACCGGAATACACATTTGACCAACTAAGAAAACTAGGAGAATTTCTTGCACATTATTTCGTAGAAAAACATCCTGATCTATTTACAATAGAACGTTTAATTAAAAATAGAGGAAAAAAAATATATGTTGATTATTTACAATATTGGAGTGGAAAAAGCATCGCGGCACCGTATACTCCAAGAGCAAACCGTTTCGCAGCTGTTTCCACTCCACTGACTTGGGAAGAAGTAAAGAGAATTCCCAACATTCATGATTATCATTTACTTTCTCTCCCCCAGCGGCTTCTCACCACCGGGGATCTATTACAAAACTTACCTAAGCAGTCATTAAAAGATATTTTGATGTTTATAGAACAAAACTAATCAAACCTAATTGGTAACGTGTTAACCTTTTAATTTTGCTTTGTTCTGTCCATCCATCTCTTCTTTTTCTTTTCGATTGAAGAAAAACTTCATGAGCGGTGGTGTCATGATTGTTGTCACCAGTACGACCACGACCACGGTAGTAAATAAATCATCTGTAATGAGCATCTCGTCTAATCCAATAGCCGCAATGATCAGTGCAACTTCTCCACGCGATACCATGCCTGAACCGATTCCAAATGAACCATTCCAACCAAACCCAGATAATTTCGCACCAATAGCTGAACCAATAAGTTTCGTTAAAACAGCAAGAATACTTAAGTAAATAATCAAATCGATGTCATCACCGATACCGGTAAATGTTACAGCAACACCAATCGATGTAAAGAACACAGGTACAAAAATGGAATACGCAATCGTATCAATTTTTTCGAACACTTTATGCTTATAATCCGTGACACTGATAGCTAAGCCCGCAACGTAAGCTCCAATAATACCTGCAACGCCTGTCATTTCTGCAAAATAAGCATACAGGAAACAGATCACTAACGCAGTGGAAACGACCGCTTCCGTCGACTTCGTTGGAGCCAGGAATTTCAAAGCAAGTGGCACCACTTTCCACGCTACTAGGATGGCTACGACGAAGAATATCACTTTCTTGAGCGCCACTTCCGCTAACGAAACATCTCCACCTGCCATACTGAGTAGAAATGCTAAGAAAATCATGACTAATACATCATCAATAACTGCAGCACCGAGAATGGTTGTTCCTTCTCTGGATTTCAGTTGATTCATTTCCTTTAGAGATTGAACCGAAATACTTACACTTGTAGCAGATAGTAACAAACCAAGGAATGCAGCTTCAATGCCCGTAAGGTTCATCATCAATCCTGCTAAGTAACCCCCAGTAAAAGGAAGAACAATCCCGAATACTCCAACGGAAGCAGATGCTTTACCTGTACGTTTAAATTCATCAATATCCGTTTCTAAACCAGCAATGAACATTAACAAAATAACACCAATATTACTAATCTCGGATAGTATATCCGTATCCGTAACTATACCCAATACAGCAGGCCCCAATAAGATACCTACCAATAATTTTCCTAAAACAGAAGGTTGCCCCAACTTCACACTAATATCACCAGCTAGTTTTGAGGCTAACAATATAGCTGCCAACTGTAAAATCAACATAACTTCACATATCCCCCATTTTCGTCATCTTGTTTCATATACATTTTATACGTATATGTTTAGAATAAGATTCATTTTTTTTATTCATTTTGCTAATGTTTTTTTTCTCGTACATATTAATAACTAATATTGGAATAACTAATGTATACCTTTTTTAATAAGCTATCTTGTTATGGATGAACGAGGAGGAACCGTCATGCTCAATAAAAGAAGAAAAAGCAAAAAGGAATACGTTGATTATGAATTCCTTAGTGATTTGAAAAATCAACCCATTCTATCTTCCGTCGAAGAGAACGATACCATACTTTCTAATATGTTCGCGGATTGTGTTGATTTTGTCAACAAAAAATTTCAATTAAAAAACGGAACCCAGGCCATGGCGACTTACATAGACGGGTTAACCTCCAGCGATCATTTAGAAAAATTAATTTCTTTATTGATGCTAATAGAAGAGGACAAACCGATTCAAACATTGCAACAATTTATTTCACAACGCATTCCGTCCACCCAGTTAAAGTCATTTGACAATTATGGAGAAATGCTAGTGAACATGCTTAGCGGTGATGTATGCATATTTCTGGAATCACAGAAGGAAGTTATCATCATTGATTATAAGTTTCCCAATTTACCGCTTCAAGAACCACAAAATGAATCGGGAATTCGTGGTCCTAGAGAAGCATTTGTGGAAAATCTCAGGTTAAAAACGTCCACACTGCGAAGAAAAATAAAAACGCCACATTTGAAAATGAAAAATATGGTAATTGGAAAGCACTCCAACACGAACATTGTGCTTTCGTATATGGATAATATTGCAGATAAAAGCATTTTAAAAGAAGTGATTAGAAGGATAGAAAAAATTGAAATAGACGCTATCTTTGACTCTGGATATATCGAAGAACTCATTATGGATTCCAATGTCACTCCATTCCCGTTGGCCATGGTGACAGAACGTCCAGACACGACTGCCGCATGTTTATTAGAAGGAAGAATTGCAATTATGGTGGATGGATCTCCTTCCGTCATGATTGTTCCGATGACATTCAATATGGTATTAAACGCGAGTGACGATTACTACGAACCGTACATGTACGTAGCCATGAAGCGATTTTTGCGCTATTTCTTTTTCGGATTTGCGTTAGTTACTCCTTCGCTATATGTTGCCATCATTACTTTCCATCAAGATTTGATGCCAACTACTTTACTGCTCAGCATTGCATCATCTAGGGAATTCATTCCCTTTCCTGCTGTGCTAGAAGTGTTATTGATGGAAATTGTTTTTGAAGTACTGCGAGAAGCCAGTATACGAATTCCTAAAACGATCGGTCAAACTGCCGTTTCCATCTTAGGTGCCCTTGTTGTCGGACAAGCTGCGGTGGAAGCAGGAATTGTGTCGGCACCCGTTGTCATCGTCGTATCGATTACCGGTATTTCTGCGCTACTCGTTCCACAATTTAATGGAGCTGTAGCACTGCGAATATTAAGATTTCCGCTTATCATATTCGCTTCTATGTTTGGCATTATTGGGATCATCTTTTTCATTATGATCATTATTGGTCATATGGCAAGTTTAAGATCGTTTGGTGTTCCTTATTTAGCACCATTCACTCCGCTCACTTGGTCTGATTTGAAAGATACGTTTGTGCGAGCGCCATGGCCATTAATGCGTAAAAGACCACATATGATCCCGAATCAAGATGAAATTAGAGAATCCAAGACATTAGAGCAAATATATCTACATCATGGAGGTCAAAAAAATAAGCCATCTCCACCTTCATCTTCTTCCAAGGAGGATGATTCTTCTTGATCATGTTAATGAGAAAAATATGTTTCTCTCTCTTCATCCTTTTACTTTTAACTGGCTGTTGGGACAGAAATGAGGTTAATGACATTGCTATCGTAGCTGCAACTGGCTTCGATATGGAAGATAGTGAAGACCAAAAGTACCGTGTATCATTTCAAATTCCACTGCCTGGTGAATTAGCTGGAAGAATAGGACAAGGTTCAGGTGATGCGAAGGCATATTATGTGGATTCTGAAGCAGGCAACATTTTAATCGATATCGACGATACGATACAATCTCGAATTTCTCGAAAGCTAACCTTTTCGCATCGAAGAGTGATATTAATCGGAGAAAAATTAGCGAAAGATGGGATAGGCGTTATATTTGATCCACTGGCTAGAATTCCGCAAAACCGCATGTCTGCTAATATCGTCGTCGTTACTGGTAAAGCTTACTCTTATTTAAATATCGATCCCAGTTTCGAATCTTTTTCTGGAGAGACCATGCGTGAATTAGCTCAATCTCAAAATGTGTATACCCAGACATTAAAGGACGCAGTGATGTCTATCAATCATCCTGGTATTGAAGCAGCCATACCAATGATGACACTAAAGACGATTGAAGGTGCTGGAGAAGACAAAGTGGAGATTGAATTAAATGGATATGCTCAATTTAAAGAGGACAAATTGGTGGGAACGTATGAAGGAGATGCAGCTCAAGGATTGTTATGGTTGAAAAAAAACATATTTCCCAACAACACCACTTTTGCCATTGAAGACAATTTGTATGTCGTTGTTAATAATCAAAAAGCGAACACGACCATCCACCCTACATTTACAGACGAAGGCATAGACATCAATGTGAAGCTTTCTGTGGAAAGTAGTGTGGTAGAGAACACTTCCTTAAGAAATTTATTTGATAAACACAATCTTGAATTACTTGAAACCAAGTTGAAAACACAAATTGAAAAACAAATAAATCAAACCATTGCATCCATGCAAGAAAAAGGAACAGATACGATCGGAGTAGGGGTCATACTGCATCGAAAACATCACCTTTTATGGAATGAAAAATATAAGTACAATTGGTCTGAGTATTTTTCGAACGCTACATTTAATATCGAATTAGACACGAAAATAACAAATATCGGGTTTATTTCAGAGAACTTATCTAAGGAGGAACAACCATAGATGGATCCTTTCTTTCTGTTGATATTTCCCATCATATATCTTATTTTTTTCATCATTGATGTGAGGCAATTAAAACAATATAAAGCAGGTGTCAAATGGACCTTCTATCTCATACAGTTGGCAACCTTCGTCCTGTACTTAGCGATGTTATTGGATGTTAATGTACCCGTGCCTACAGCATTTTATCAAGAGAAAGTAACACCTTGGATAGAGTCTTGGCTACAACCGACAAAATAAAGACAAGGAGCGTATTTTCTTGAAAAAGATAATGTGTGTCTTCATGATATGTGTTTTGTGCACCGGATGCTGGGATTTAGAAGAAATTAACGACGTGACGATTGTCGTTGCAACCGCACTAGACAAAAGTGAAGACGAAAAAAAATATAGAGCGTCTTTTCAAATTCCTTTACCAGGTGAACTAGCACCTGAAACAGGTGGAGGAAAACCATACTACGTGGATTCAAGTACAGGAGATGCGGTGACGGACATCAATGCCAGAATTCAGTCCAGATTACCTCGAAAGTTTATTTTTTCTCATCGAAGACTGTTATTGCTAGGTGAACCTTTAGCAGCAGAGATGGGCATACAACCTTTATTTGACGCATTAACGCGTACACCACAAAAAAGATTGACAGCATATATGGCTGTAACGGATGGACCAGCTTATCCATATTTTAATATTCAATCTCAAATGGAATTATACTCCGGTGAGATGATACGGGAATTAATACAATCGCAGGGGGTTTACACGCAAAATTTAAAAAATGTGATGCTTAAAATCAATCAAACTGGCATAGAAGCCATCATTCCATACATCAAACTAAAAGAAACGAAAGTGTCCAAACAAGAAAAAAGTAAAGGGCAAATCGAACTACATGGATATGCACAGCTTAAAGAAGATAAAATGGTCGGAACATTTACAGATGATGCTGCTGAAGGGCTCCTCTGGATGATTAAAGATGCTCATCCGCTGAACACGTCATTGCAAGTGAATGAGGATCAATTCATATCTGTGAACAATATTCAATCCGAAACTAGCATAACACCTGTAGTTGAAGGAGAAGACATTACCTTTGATCTATCGTTGCACGTCACGTGTGGAGTAGTGGAGGATAGCTCGAATAAGAACTTATTCAATAACAAAAATATTGAAGAAGTACAACAAAAAGTAGAAGAAAAAATTAAAAGACAAATGAACGAAGCCCTTGAGCTCATCAAAAAAAACAAAGCCGATTCTATTGGATTTGGATTGTACATCAAACATCGTTACCCGTACCTTTGGAATCAATCATTAAAGAAAAATTGGCCAGAAAAAATTCCATCGCTTGCTTTTCATACTAATGTAGATGTCACCATAGAAAATATCGGTCTCATCTCTGAAAACTTAACAAAAGAAGAAGAATGATGTGGAGTAAGACCTTCATTTACTGACTAGCTAAAAGAGATGAGGTAATGATTGTGAACAACAGTAGTACATATCGAAAAACAGAGATCATAAGCAGCAGACAATTTGCGTGGATGACCATCATTCTCATTCTTGGTGGCGGAAATTTCATCCCTACTGTCAATTATAATATCGTGATGCAAGATACGTGGTTAACGCAAATTAGTGGCTTTATTTACGTGATTCTAATTGCTTTGTTTTTCTCTTTTTTAGCACAAAAGTATCCTCAAAAAAATATTTTCAACATCATTTTTGAAGTCACAGGTTCCTTTTGGGGTTCTATACTGAATAGCATCCTTATTTTGTTTTTTACCTCCATTTTTCTTAGAGAAATGTACTCTACAGGTATTTACTTTCAGAGTACGGTATTATTGAATACGCCTATAGAGGTTTTGGTGTTTATTACAGCCATACTGATCATTTATTTTGGTCATATGTCATTCGAAAATGTGATGCGCTGTAACGAAATGTATGCACCATTTGCTATTCTTACATCCTTACTGCTACCCATTCTGCTGTTTAATGAATTTTCTTTTGATTTATTGCGGCCTGTTTTAGCCACGGATGCTGTGGATTTTCTTCGAAGTAGTGTGATCAATATGGGCTTGTACGGAGACTTAATTGTGCTTGGTGCGTTTTTACATATGCTTGGTCCACCAGAAAAAATACATTCCTCTATTCGCAGTGGGGGTATTTTCGGTATTGCAGTACTTATTCTTTTAATTGTCGTTGTCACCGCTGTGTTTGGTTATGTCATGGCTACGAGATTGTCATTAAGCTATTATGCCGCAATCCAGCTTATTCACGTATCAGATTTTTTCGATCGGCTAGATATTGTCATATATAGTACTTGGCTCCCCTCTAACATACTTAAAATTATTTTTATTTATTTTGCTATCTTGTATGGCATAGGCAGCTTTACAAAGCAAGAAATTCGACCTGTTCTTAACCGTGGTATTGGTCTTATGCTATTTTTCATTTCCATCATTGCTTATGACAGCGTACTAGAAGTATATAATTTAGCTGTATTTGGAGGCGTTTTTCACGTTGTTTTTGTTCATGGTGTTGTAGTTATCCCTTTGTTGATTATATTACTACTTAAAGCCAAGAAAGCGAAAAAAAAGAAAACAAAGCAAAAAAAACAACATGCAACGTATACGAAATGGGTTTGGATGACAAACAGTCTCATCTTTTTGTGTTTAGTTTTTTTGGGCATTGGATTTATATGGGCAGAACGATACTACTTCGTCGGTATTATCTGTGGTGTTTGTTTTGTATTGACCGTAATACTTTCCACTTATACAAGTTGGATGGAAACAAAAAAGACACCCCAGCAAAAAAAAGTGTAAGGGCAGGAGGCTAACAAATCATGAGTACATCATCTTCCATTACGACTATACAATTAGCTCGGTTAATACCTACCATCATTGTTGGGGGTTGGCCTCTCGTCCTGCCTTCTTACTTGGTCCAAGTTGCAAAACAAGATATATGGTTTGCTTTTATTTTTAGTTCCGCTTACGGATTCTTTCTTATCTTTATGTTTTATATGTTGTCTAAGACATATCCTAAACAACATATTTTCGAAATTTCGAACGCGTTATGTGGAAAAATACTTGGTACGTTGATTAACGCGGTGTTGATTATTTTAATATTTATTGCCCTTGTGCGTGATTTATCCGAAGTATCCATTTTCATACAAACGAGCTTGTTACCTGCTACACCTATTGAATTTATTATTTTTTTACAGTTAATTGTTGTTTTGTATTTTGGTAGACATGCTATCCAAACTACGTTTATGATTAACGATGTTTTTTTTATCGTTACGTTTACCGTTTCTGTCATTATATTGCCATTTGTGCTTATTGGACAGTTTTATATCGTAAATCTCCAACCTATTTTTGAATTATCCTTGATGAACTGGATTAATAGCAATTTGGTCATGTTTGAAATATTTAGTGATCTCATTGTTATCGGTGCTTTTTTACATATGATAAAAACACCTCAAATTGGTAAAGCGATGAGAACTGGTCTTACGTTTACACCGTTCTATTTAGTGATATGGATTGTATTTTTAGTCGGTGTCATCAGCCCTATCACCCTGGAAAAGCTAGCTTTTCCGCTTTATGCTTTAGTGAAGTTAGCAAAAATAAGTGAGTTTTTAGATCGGATGGATATTCTCTTTTTCAGCCTCTGGTTCCCCATTTTCATCCTGAAATTTGTTTTCCTTTTTCATGCACTCCATATCGGGATAAAGCACTTTGTTCGCAACCAGCAAGTTAAGGTCATCAATCGACCTCTAACCCTATTTATTTATCTTAGTGGGATTATACTCTTTTCAAATTATGACGAAGTGTACACGTTTACTGCTTATGGATTTTTCCACACCATTATTATACAAAGTACTATTTTTACCTTGTGGGCGATATTTTTCTTCATTAAAAAAAGAAAATCCATTCCTGGGTTACACTTATCACAATTACGGGCTTCATCTCAAAATTTGAATATGGTGACGATTGGCATCTATGTTGCTGCAACTGTATTTATTTTATGTGGTATGTACTTTGGAGATTTTTCGCATATCTTGGCCAACATTTTTGCATTTCTATATTTTGCTGCGCTCACCATCGCTTACTATATTAATCAAGTCCAATTAAACAAATCCCCGGAAGGAGGTTCGTCACATTGAAACATGGACCTGCACCATATATTACTTCCGGTCAAATTTCACGATTAATTACCACATTAATTTACAGTAGTTTTATGATTACCATCACTGCTTTTCTCGCTCAACTCGTGAGTCAAGATTTATGGTTCACCTTTATGCTAAGTATTTTATATATGCTCATTATCGGATATGTATTTTATATTTTAGCCAGCGTTTTCCCTAACAAAAATATTTTTGAAATATCTACTGTTCTCTGTGGAAAAGTCATTGGTGGCATTCTCAATGTACTCTTGATTTATTTTATTTTGTTTATCTTTATTAGAGATTTACTAAGCATTACTATTTTCATTAATACATCACTTCTACCTCATACCCCTGTTGAGATTCTTGTTTTGCTTCAGGTAGGTGTGTTTTTATATTTCGGTCGACATACGTTACAAACTAGTTTATTTCTGAATGATATATTTTTTGCTGTAACATTTATCGGTTCCATCGTGGCCCTACCCTTTTTAATTTTAGATCAATTTTCTTTCGCAAATCTACAACCTATACTAGAATTATCGATGACAGATTTGGGAAAGAGCAATATCGTGAATTTAGGTATTTTCGGTGACCTTATCATCCTTGGTGCTTTTTTAAATCATATGAAGGCCCCACAGGTGTTAAAAGCAGTAAGAGTCAGTGCTTTCTTTATTCCCCTTTACGCTATTTTATGGTCTGTCCTTTTAATTGGTGTGTTTAATCCTTCTACGATTAAAAAGTTAACGTATCCTTTTTATAACCTAGTGCAGATGACCAAAGCGGGGGAACTTCTTGACCGATTAGATATTTTTTTCTTTGGTATTTGGTTTCCTATCTTCCTGTTGGAATATATTTTTATGTATTTAGCACTTCACGTTAGCGTTAAACATATGGCCAAGAATCAACATACTACCGTATTGAATCGACCATTGAGCCTGCTAGTAGGTTTGATCATTTTACTTACATTCGTTAGTTATCAGCAAGTGTTTAGCTTGGCTGCGTATATCTCTTTTGTACATGTTATTGTCATTCAATCTATTTTTGTGTTTTGTTGGCTTTTATTTTTATTACTCAAAAAGCGCTCTTTGCTGACACAATCGCTGAAAAAGCTGAACCGTGCTAAAGACAGAAGGGTGCATTGGATTGTAGGAGGGTTGTATGTAGCAGCCTTGTTGTTTATTATCGGAGGCATGATAGGAGGGAAATATCACTATATGATCGCCAACCTTTGTGGATTATTGTATTTCATTTCCCTGTTGGCCGCATATGTTGTTAGTCTGTTCAACAGAAAAAAAGAGAACGGATAGCATGTCCTCTTCTTGTGTTGTTGTATGTTTAATGCTGTATGTTGCATCGTCCTGTGTGTTTCTTACTTTATGTTTGATCTTGTGCAACTTGTTGTTACTATTCAATCAGCTGTAGAAATTGTTGTGTCCTTTGATGCTGCGGATGTGTAAAGATGTCTTCTGGCGCTCCCCGCTCTAAAATGACACCATCATCAATAAATAACACTTCATCCGCTACGTCTTTTGCAAATCGCATTTCATGCGTCACAACGACCATCGTCATCCCTTCATGCGCTAATTCCTTCATGACAGCTAAAACTTCCCCCACCAATTCTGGATCTAGTGCAGAGGTAGGTTCATCAAATAACATGACTTCTGGTTCCATTGCCAACGCACGTGCGATGCCTACACGTTGTTGCTGACCTCCAGATAGTTGCGAAGGAAAATGATCCTTTTTATCTGCTAAACCGACTTTGTTCAATAATTTCTCTGCTTTTGCTTTTGCTGTCGCTTTGTTCTCTTTTTTCACTGTAACAGGACCTTCCATCACATTTTGCAGCACCGTCATATGTGGAAATAGATTATAGCTTTGAAACACCATACCCGTTAATCGACGAAAAGCAGCTATTTTATGTTTAGGTATACGTTTATTAAAATCAAGATGATGATCCTGAATAGAGATAGAACCTTTCGTAGGATGTTCTAATACATTGAGACAACGAAGTAATGTCGTTTTACCTGAACCAGACGGTCCAATAATGACCACGACTTTGCCTTTCTCTACTTCCAGATCGACCCCTTTTAATACGTTTACCGATTTAAAACTTTTATGAATTCCTTGCATGGTTATCATGCGGCACCGTCCCCTTCCCCTTTAATTCGTAGAAACATAGCGATCCAGACGACGTTCCATTCTATCTTGCAAGATCGATAAAATGAAGCAGATAATCCAGTACAACAAAGCAGCAAGAGAATACACAAACAGTACTTCGTATGTCGCTGCGGCTACTTCTTTCGCTCTCTGGAACATCTCTGTTACTAATATTAACGAAGCAAGGGATGTGTCTTTCACTAAGCTAATAAACGTATTGGATAATGGCGGCACGGATACTCTTGTTGCTTGTGGCAATATAATCCGAAAAAGTGCCTGTCTATAACTCATGCCAATAGAGCTCGCAGCTTCCCATTGACCTTTAGGAATGGACTGAATTGCTGCTCGTATAATTTCAGATGCATAGGCTCCTACATTAAGGGAAAAACCGATAACAGCTGTTGGAAACGGATCTAGCGTCACCCCTACTGCAGGCAGAGCGTAAAATATAATAAATAGTTGCACTAGCAAGGGCGTTCCCCTAATGGCAGAAACATACACCCTCGCAATCATTTGCAGCGGTGTTACAGATGATATTCTTGCGAATGCCGTTAATAAAGCTAATACGATACCAACGATAAACGAGATGATGGATAACGGTATCGTATAAAAAATAGCCCCCTCCAACATTGGAGGTAGGGCATCTATAGCTATGTTAAATAGGCGTTCCCATTGTTCATTGCTATTAGTTAAGTACATCTTCACCAAACCATTTCTTTGATATTTCTAGATACGTACCGTCTTCTATCATTTCTTCTAAAGCTTCATTTACTGCTTGGACAAGCGTATCATTCCCTTGTCTAAACATGAATCCACTTTGAGATGCATCTTCTGATGTTGCCGCAATTTTCACCGGTGCATCTGGTTTTACCTTTTTATAATCTAAGATGGTTATTTTATCATTGATTGTAACATCTACACGATCGGTATTCAACAGATCAATAGCTTGATTAAACCCTTCCACACTCACAATTTCTGCTTCATATTGTTTCGCAATATCAGCGTAATTACTCGTTAATGACTGTGCAGCTTTTAATCCTTTTATATCTTCGAAATTAGTCACTTCACTGTTATCTTCGCTCGTTACAAGAACAGCAGAGGAAGTAATGTAATGGTTGGAAAAGTCATATTTCTTTAAACGCTCTTCTTTAATTCCTACTTGATTCGCGATCATATCAAAGCGTTTCGCATCTAATCCAGCAAACATCGCATCCCATTGTGTTTCTTTAAATTCTGCTTCTACTCCTAAACGGTTTGCTACTTCTTTAGCAATTTCCACGTCAAAACCTGTTAATGCTCCACTTTCATCATGAAAAGTGTAAGGACGATACGTACCTTCTGTCCCAATGATCAGTGTACCTTCATCTTGTATGGTTGCAAGTAAATCTTGCTCTGATGAATCAGTTTCATTCTGGTCTGCTCCTGATGATTCAGTGTTATTTCCACAACTAGCTAATATAAAAGTTAAACTAAGTATGATCATAGCGAAAAATAATTTCTTCATTTCTATCTCTCCAATTCTGACTGTTTTTATTGGTTTTGTTGGTATTTATGTATATTATCTTATTTCCCTGCTCCTGTCAAAAGGAAATTATTTATTTTATTATGAGCTAAACATCCGTTAATCCATACCATCATTTCTTCATCTTATAGATATATTGAATGAAATTGTTCAACAAACTTGTGATAGCCATCACCACGGGTTTACAGGTGCTTAGATATAATGTAGAAAAATTTAACACAGGATGGAGGATGCCACACATGCTATCTCAAAAACACATCAAGTTAATTAAAGCAACAGCACCATTGTTTCAATTAAAAGGAAAGCAAATTACATCCCGCTTTTACCAAACCATGTTTAATGATCATCCTGAATTACTACATATATTTAACCAGACAAACCAACAGCAAGGGAAACAGCAAACCGCACTTGCTAACACATTATACGCTGCTGCAAAACATATCGATCAATTAGAAGCTATCTTACCTTCCGTCATCCAAACGGCACATAAGCACAGAGGGTTAGGCGTAAAGCCAGAGCATTACCCTATTGTTGGCACATATTTATTACAAGCCATGGCCGCGGAACTTGGGGATGAAGCAAATGGTGATGTCCTAGTAGCTTGGAAACAAACGTATGATATCATTGCTGATCTATTTATGCAAGAAGAACAAAAAATATATGAAGCGGCTGCTAATCAGCTCGGAGGGTGGGATGGTTTCCGAACGTTTGTGATTAAGCGTAAGGAAAAAGAGTCAGACACCATTACTTCATTTTATTTATATCCTGGAGACGGCAAAAGTATTGCCTCCTTCCTGCCAGGACAATATATTACGGTTAAACTTATGCCAGAAGGCTCCCATCATACGCAACTAAGGCAGTACAGTTTGTCCAATGCTCCAGGAAGTAACTATTATCGCATTAGTGTCAAAAGAGAAGATGCAAGAAAGAATAAACCAAAAGGATTCATCTCTACCTATTTACACGAAAAAATGAGTGTAGGTGATCCTATATCCCTAAGCTCTCCTGCTGGAAGTTTTACACTTGAACGTGGGAATGCCCCTGTCATGTTGCTCAGTGGTGGAGTGGGATTAACCCCGATGCTTAGTATGTTGCATAGCATGGTAGAGGATGGTTGTAAACGTGACATTTACTTTATTCATGCAGCGAGAAATGGTAACGTCCATGCCATGGATGACGAGGTAAGAGCGATTGCAGAAGCACATCAACATATTTACTATGCTACTGCGTATGAAACACCGACCATAAGCGATCTTCAACATGCAACATATGATGAAGAAGGCATCATAACAAAGAGTTGGTTACAACAAATGATCCCTGTTCACCAACAACAAAACCTTCACGTCTATATGTGCGGGCCCATTCCGTTTATGCAGCGCATGTATAGAGACCTACAAGAAATGGGCATTCATAAGCAACACATTCGTTACGAATATTTCGGTCCTACGGGTACATTGAAAGAAATAAGCAAAGTATGAGATATACTCGCACCTTCCATATATTGTTCTATAAATAATGAAAAACGAGATCAGCAAGTTTGAACACCATACCTACTTTCTCGTTTTTCATTCATCTACATCAATTTTTATTGTTGTCACTTCAGTTGAGAGAGATCCCATTATGCTTAAAGCATCATAATTTTAGATGTATCGTGTTATCGTCCGCACGTACATCTTTTACATTTAGAAAAACGAAGCGGTATTTTTCGGCTTGTAAGTGTGCCATTCCTACCAATGAATTGTAAGTAGGCTCTTCTTCTGTTTTTATTTTTTATCTGAGTTCTAAACACTCTTTTTACAATCTTTCCTTTTACAGGACTGGTTATAATGGTGAATTGTACGTTCTTACTTGGTTTGTAATTAAAAAAAGTTTTATTTCCCATTCTTTTTACACACACATCCGCATTGGACACTACCGCTATACTCGAAGAACCACAAACACCAGCAGGTATATAACATGTACATGAGTTTCCTGTGGTACAATTTGTATCACATAGTGTTGGACAACCTTCAGGATCGATCGTTCTAATATTACACACACTTGGTATTACAGTAACTCGATTTTTTCTTCTCATGACAAATGCCTCCTTTTCTCCATGTATATAGAGAAAAAGAGGCATTTGCTTGTGCTCATATCACGACATTGTTTTTATTGAGCATGTTTTTTTACAAGTGAGCTTCTGTCTACGACAAGGCCACGTCACGCTTGGAAAAAATATACCATGACAGCACATTGAAAACAACAAAATAGACTGCCAAGACTGCCAATGAAAATCCTAACGATAACTCATTAGAGATCAGCGCTGCGCCCCCTCGATACTGTGTCAATTCCAGATTAGGAAAAATACTGTACTTTCCCCAGTCATATCGCAGTAAGAAGAAGGAAATGATAGAACCTGTAAACATGATAAACATGGAAATTCCAATCGCCATTGCACTACTTCTAAAGATCGTACCAATCATAAAACCGATCGACGTAATCATCAGGAGCTCTCCAAATGACAAAGCAAAATAAATAAGCATCTGAAGCATCATACTACGCTCCACGACTTCTCCATTGTCAGCCATGTATAAAAATGAAGCAGAAAATCCGTCGAATCCTTTTAATATCCCATTAATCAAGATAGACAGTATAAATAATGTAGTTAACATGAATAACGCGAATATAATACACGCAATAAATTTTGAAAGCAGTACTTTACTTCGATGAAACGGACGAATCAACAACAATTTTATTGTACCCCAAGAAAATTCAGCCGCTACAATATCACCAGCAATAACAATCGTGAAAATACTTACCAGCGACATCAAGCCAGCAACTTGATACGCATTACTCCAAAAGGTGTTTTCATAATATATCAGCCCTTGAGCTTCCGCATATTGTTGTAACGGCGATACCCATCCCCAATTATCTAGCTCGTAGACATGCAGTAAAATGGACATGAGTAATATAATAATAATTAATATACCAAACATGACCCATGTTCTTGGACGACGATAAATTTTCATGTTTTCGTTTTTGATTAGATTAAACAATCTCTTTCCCCCCTGTCACTTCTAAAAATTGATCTTCGAGTGTTTTCGTGGCAGGAATAATGCTGTAAATGTCAATATGATGCTGTACTAAAGTTTGCACGACAGCTGGCACATGTTCTTTCTCCATATCGATAACAATGTGCTCCTTCCTCATCTCGAGGTTCATTTCTTGTTCCAATTGTTCTATGGCTTGTTTAGCCTTCTCTACATCATCTACTTCAACTATGTATTGCTGCACCGATTCGTTTGTTTTAATATGACGAACATCGATTAACTTACCTTCTTGAATAATCGCTACACGGTCACACATCAGTTCCATTTCGGATAATAAATGACTGGAGACGATGACAGATAATCCTTTCTTCTCCACCAGCTGGCGCAAATAGTCTCTTAATTCACGTATGCCAGCAGGGTCTAGTCCATTGGTAGGCTCATCTAAAATTAATAAGGATGGTTGATGTAACAACGCTTGTGCAACACCTAATCGCTGTCTCATGCCTAGTGAATACTTTTTCACCTTATCATGAATACGATTTTGCAATCCTACCAGTTGGATAACTTCATTTATGCGTTCCTTTGTTATACCGTGACTCATTCTTGCATAATGAATCAAATTTTGATAACCAGTTAAAAACTTATACATTTCTGGATTTTCTACGATGGCTCCAACGTGCTGAATAGCTTGTTCAAATTGCTTGGTAATACTTTTTCCGTGAATCGAAACGTCTCCCTCAGTGATGGATATGAGTCCTACCATCATGCGAATGGTCGTTGTTTTTCCTGCACCATTTGGACCAAGCAGTCCTAGAATTTCTCCTTTTTGCACACTTAAATCTAAGCCGTCGATAATCTTTCTATTCCCTACTTGCTTCGATACATTTTTTAGTACAGCAGTCGTTTCTACTGTCATGATTTATCCTCCCTAATCCTTCGTAGCAATTTTGAAAAAGCCGCTTAGCAGAAAATTTCTAAGCGGCAAATTATTATTTTTATATTTAGGATGGTTGTAATCTCGGTGTATCTTTTTTCACAAATTTTTGGAACAAGAAGATACTGATGATAATGCCTATTCCGATGTAATCCGTTAGTTGAGACTGATTGATTAGCAAAATCGTGGTAGATAATGCTAACAGGCGTTCAATCCATGAATACGGTTTGATCATATGTTTCTGAATGAACGTGGAGAAGGCAATAATGCCTAATAATGCTGTAACAATTGCCCAAGCTGTTTCATACCATGGCGCACCTTCTGCTTGTAATAATAAATGCTCATTCATAACAAAGGCAAATGGTAATAATAACGCTCCCGAATCGTATTTAAATCCTTGCACACCTGTTTTCACTGGTTCGGATTTGGCTATTCCTGCGGCAGCATAACCAGGCAAGTTAATCGGCGGTGTATCATCTGCCAAAATACCATAATAAAATACGAATAAATGTGCAGCAATGAGAGACACCCCTACATCCACAAGAGCTGGAGCCATTACTGCTGCAAGTACAATATAGGTAGCTGTCGTTGGCAAACCAAGTCCCATGATCATACAAGCGACCATCGCTGCGATAAGTACGGCATAAATTGGGTCAACACCTAACTCTAACCCAAACAAATTGACAGACAAGTCCAGTTCCGCTATGCCAACGATGATAGTAGATAAGCTGACACCTAATCCTGTCGTGGTCACTACACCGACTAAAATTCCGGCAGCAGCACAAGCTACCGCTACACTAACTGCGTTTTTTGCGCCCACTTCTAATGCGGCTAAAAACTCGCGCCATCCAAAATGAAGACGATCTTGCTTCGCTTCTTCTTTGAATCTTGACCTTAATACCATCCCAATAATACTAATCCCGATACAAATGGCACCTGTAATCGCAAACTCACTAGGAAGATTACCAAATACATTAAATCCAAAAGCAACGAAGACGACGAGGAGAGAAAGTAAATATCCCATCCCTTTATAATTTTCCATCCAACTAGAAAAGAGTCCTAATAAGATGATCATAATGATCGCAATGTAAGCTGCTTTCGTCGGTGTAAAACCTTGCATTAAATAATAAATTAAGCCGACGATCGGAAACGCTAGAAATCCTCGAAGCGACAATACCATCTTTAATGGTGTTAATTGTTTACGGGGAATACCTTTTATATCATGTTTTAGCGCCTCAATATGCACCATAAACAAAATCGCCATATAAGCGAGAATCGATGGAATAATCGCTGCAATAGCAATTTCCAAATAAGGCAAACCTGTTGTTTCCGCCATAATGAATGCTGCTGCTCCCATCACCGGTGGCAACAATTGTCCACTGGATGACGAAGCTACTTCAATCCCACCAGCCGTCTGTGGTTTAAACCCGACTTTTTTCATAAGGGGAATCGTAAATGTCCCCGTCGTAACCACATTTGCAACCGAACTTCCAGAAATCGAACCCATGACACCACTACCGACAACCGCTGCCTTTGCAGGACCACCGCGGAAAGAACCAAGTGCAGATAACGCGGATTGAATAAACATCTTCCCCGCTCCAGTAGCATCAAATAACGCACCAAATATAATAAATATCACGACATATGTAGATGATACATAAATCGGCATCCCGAAGATTCCTTCATCTGTATCTAGTTTCGTGACAAGACTGACAAAGTCATATCCTTGATGATAAATCGCTTCTGGAATGAGCCATTCTAAGTATGGTGTTGTTTTGTATCCGATCAAACCATACGTAATAAAAATAAGAGCGATAATCATCAGCGGTAAACCGAGCACTCTGCGAGTTGCCTCAAGAATTAATAAAATCAAAGCAAAGGAGACAACCGTATCGAATGTTGTAGGGTCTCCTGAACGTGCCGCTAACTCAGAGAAATTAATAAATTTGTATGACCCAATAAACAATGCGACTCCAGCAAGCAATAAGTCATACCACGGAATGGTCGTTTGGCCCGTCCCTTTTTTATATGGAAAAAGTAAGTAAACAATAATTAATGCCCAACTAAGATGGACGACTCTTTGTTCCGAAATCACACCAAAGCCAGCGGTATACAAATGAAATAGTGACATCGCTATGGCAATGATAGCCACACTTATCGCAAGAATACCTCTCAGCTGCCGATCGGAGCCTTCCAACTCATCAATTTTTCGCTGCATTTCATCATTAATTTTATCTGCGGTATGCTGCATAGACCTTCCTCCTCTGTTCCTAATGTATTCCTGCTCATATTGTCAGAATTTTTAGTTTTATAAACTATATATTCATTATTCTAACGGATCAGAGCTGATATTTATAGTACCAATATTTCCATTTTGGATAATTTTCCACTTGAATATAAATGATCTCGTTAGGAAAACGTTCCGATAAATTCAACGTCGTATCATCAATTTGAAAATGATGATCTGTAAAATCTCGCGGATGCATATAGATAGGCCCTTGCACTACATTCATGTCTTTAATGACATAAAAGCCATCTTTCATTGCGCCTGTTCCAGCATGTTCCGCATTATAAGCAATTCCCGCGCCAAATGAACAATTCCAACTTTCCATCAATACGAATTGTAACTGTTCATTCAGTGTCCATTTTTCGGTTAATGGGCATAATTCTACAGAATGAATAAAGGTGTGAGACAGCTGTGCACCTGTTTCTACACGTTGTACATAATACACCTCTTTACCATATTCATCTGAAATGGTAAAAACATGTATACGCTTTCCAAATAAAAAAATAAGCACGATGATAACAATCAAAAAAATGGAAAAGAAGACACTGCCTTTCAGCAATGTCTTCTTGCTGTTCAATCTATGCATCATGATCAACAGCCTTACTTTTGCTCATCAAAGTATTTTTGCACACCAGGATGAACGTCAACAGGCATACCTTCTAATGCAGTATCTATGCTGATCATTTTTCCTCTCTCATGTGCCCCTGCTAATTCATCTGTATTTTCGTAGAATGCTTTCGCTAATTCGTACGCTAAGTCTTCACTCACATCTGCGCTAATTACGATCATCGCGCTTACTGCTACCGTATTAACGTCTGCTTCAAGATCATATGCTTCTTTTTCTAATGTGTAATCCACATAGAAAGGATATTTTTCTTTCAATGTATTTCTCACATCATCTGGAAGAGCAATCACTTTTACCCCTTTAGTAGCCTTCAATTCTTGGATAGAAGCAGTAGGTGTTCCCGCTGTAACGAATGCTGCATCGATGTTGTTGTCTTTTAATTGAGCAGATGCATCACCAAAAGATAAATATTCAATTTGAATATCATCCTCAGAAATGCCAGCAGCGTCTAATACTTGGCGCGCATTTGCTTCTACTCCACTTGCTGCTTTCCCTACAGAGACTTTTTTCCCTTTTAAATCTTCCAAGGAATTAATTCCACTATCTTCCGTTGTTACCAATTGAATAACTTCTGGATACAATACACCAAATCCATGAAGTCCTTCCACTGCATTATCTGCAAACATTTCTTCCCCATTAGCTGCATAATAAGTAATGTCATTTTGGATAAACGCTAACTCATAATCTCCATCTTTAATACCATTCACGTTCGCTACGGATGCATCACTTGTCAATGCACTTACACTTTTGACCATATCAAGTTCTGAAAAGATTTTTTGTGTTGCTACTCCTAATGGGTAGTATGTACCACTGTTGCCACCTGTACCAATGTTTAAACGATACTCTGTTGTGTCGCCACCTTCATTACCACCCTCTGCATTGTCATCTGTATCATCTGATGAACCACAAGCTGCTAAGGAGAATGTCAAAATTCCTGCAAGCATAACTAATAAAAACTTCTTCATAACATAACACACCCTTTTAATTAATTTCTGATTTCTATCTGTTTTACTAATAGTATATTATAATATATTTGTCACTATTTACAATACACATAATAAAACTAACAAAAATAATAACAAGATGTGAAATTTTTTGTGACACAAAAATAGCTCTCCAACGTTCGGAGAGCCTTTATATATAAAGTCCATTTATACGAAGAAACCCGCAGCTAAAATAATAACTAATAAAATAAAGAGAACTAAAACAATAGTTGCGCAAGAGCATGCACCAGTAGCACCCATTCGATACACCTCCTTTTTCAGAGTTGATTTATCTTATGTGAATCTGCCAATACGGTGTGGACATTCCACCCTATTCACTCATAATTAAACAAAACGCCCTCCTATGATGGGAAGGCGTTTATATATAATTATTATACGAAGAAACCTGCACCTAAGATAATTACTAATAAAATAAAGAGTACTAAGACGATACCAGCACATCCACAGCCATATCTATATCCACCACATCCAGACATTCGATACACCTCCTTTTAAAGAGTTGATTTATCTTATGTCGATCTGCCAATACGGTGTGGACATCTAACCTACGTCATTTGCCCTTTTTGGCTACAAAAGCGTGAAACCCTTTACTGCGCCTGTTATTTTCAGCACGAAAACTCATGTCTACCTCCATCCATTTGTCGATATCACTATGTCCACTCCATGCTTCATCCCTTTTCAGATACAAATGAAACAAATGAAGGGATAGTGTCGCACCCACTTTAAAGGGAAAAGCGAACGAGTTCATCCGTTCATGCGTATACTAAATCCATACCTTTTGCATTATAAATGGAAAAACCATCATGAAAGGTGATGAGGTTTAAGGTGAGCGACATGAACAATGACATCAACTTCCCCACTTATGGAAGTGTAGATCTTGGAAACGTTTACGCCGCAACATATACAACATTTAAAGTGTGGTCTCCTACAGCAAAACAAGTCATGCTTATCTTTTATCATTCCTGGAATGATAAGCTCGAACATAAGCAAATCGAGATGACAAAAAGTGATGGTGGAACGTGGACAACGACAGTAAAAGGGGACTTACATGGGGTCATCTACAATTACAAAGTATATAGAAGTGGCGAATGGGAAGAAGTGGTGGATCCTTACGTTAGAGCGGTGACCGTAAATGGTCATAGAGGCGTTGTTATCGATGTAAATAAAACCAATCCGAAGCATTGGTATAAACAATATAAAACGAACTTTTCACATCCTGTTGATGCTGTTTTTTACGAACTGCATGTTCGTGATTTTTCTATAGATCACCGCAGTCCTTTTCAATATAAAGGAAAGTATTTAGCTTTTACAGAAACAAACACTACGCTACATGACGGAGTAAAAATAGGATTAGATCATCTGGCTGAACTTGGCGTGACACATATTCAACTATTGCCTGTTTTTGATTATGAAAGTGTAGACGAAAGCAATCTGCATATTCCACAGTATAATTGGGGTTATGATCCAAAGCATTTAAATGTGCCCGAGGGATCTTATGCTTCTGATCCATACGATCCTATGATTAGAATAAAAGAATGGAAGAAAGCCATCCAAATTTTACATGAGAACGGCTTTAAAGTCGTCATGGATGTAGTATACAATCACCTATTTTCTGTACATGATTCGAATTTACACCAACTGGCACCAGGTTACTTTTTTCGCTATAACCAAGATGGCGCACTCATGAATAATACTGGTGTCGGCAACGATACTGCATCAGAAAGGGACATGGTGAGGAAATGGATCGTGGACTCTGTCTGCTACTGGGCTTCTGAGTACAAAATAGACGGATTTCGTTTTGATTTAATGAGTATCCACGATGTGGAAACGATGAATGACATTCGTGAACAACTAGACAAAATTGACCCCAGCATCATCATGATTGGTGAAGGCTGGAACATTAATACGGTCCTTCCTTCAGAAGACATTGCAAATCAACATAATGCACATCGTATGCCTCGTATTGCTCAATTCAATGATTTTACCCGTGATGGATTAAAAGGCAGTGTATTTCAACCTGAAGTCAGAGGATGGATCAATGGTGACTATGCACAGCAAAACAAGGTAAAAGGAAGTGTCGTTGGAGGAGTAAAGTGGAGTGACGACATTGGTCACTTTGCCAAGGAACCTGATCAATGTGTGAATTATGTAGAATGTCATGATAATCATACATTGTGGGATAAACTATCCTTTACACAACCGCATGATGATGAGCACACTAAAATAAAAATGCATAAATTAGCGATGGCATTCCTTCTTACTTCGCAAGGCATTCCTTTCCTTCACGCAGGTCAAGAATTTTTAAGAACAAAAAAAGGGGTTGCCAACAGTTACCGTTCTGGGGATGACATTAATCAGCTTGATTGGGAAAGAAAAAGAAAGTATATCGATGTATTTCAATACACAAAGGGGCTTATAACGCTCCGTGCTGCGCATTCTTCCTTTCGAATACAGCATGCAGCGGATATTCGTAAACATCTTTTGTTTTTAGACAGTGATTCATCGATGATTGCTTATCACATTTCTCATGATGAAAGAGATATTTGGAAACACATTGTAGTAGCACACAATGCAGATCGACAGGGTAAAGCATTACACTTACCTTTTCACTCTGAATGGAATATCGTCGTTAATGAACAGCATGCTGGGACAGATATATTATCCCGTTTTCATGGCAATCATGTTATCGTACCCTCTCTTTCTACGATGGTCATGTACAAATCTTAATGGGATACAGTGGAAAATATTTCGTGTTATCTCCATGAATTTCATTATATGTTTTATATATGATAAAATAATTGGTATCTGTTTCGTTTGAGGTGAATTCATGCAGCAATGGTTAGAAAATATATTTCCAATTAGACTTTCGGACATTGAACAGTGGTTAGAAACATACCAATCTTATGGTCCTATTCCTGGCATACTGGTGCCTTTCGTTGAATCATTTCTTCCATTCTTACCTTTAATCGCCATTATCATTACAAACGTTACAGCGTACGGACTGTTACCTGGGTTTTTATTTTCATGGCTTGGTGTCACGTTAGGTGCACTGAGCGTATTTTATATTGCTCGTCTCTATCAGGCTCGATTTCGCCTGTTTATCGAGCGGAAGCACCCAAAAGGAAAAGCCTTTTTTCATTGGTTTGAAAAGAGAGGTTTTTCGGCTATCTTTATCTTTTCTTGTTTTCCGTTCAGCCCTTCTTTTATCATTAATATTGTTTCAGGTATTTCTAACATTTCTATCCGTACGTTTGCCATTGCTATTGTTGCTGGCAAAGGTGTCATGATTTTTATTATTTCTCTTGTAGGACAAGATTTTCTATCCGTCTTTTACAATCCATGGCGTCTCATTTTGATGATTAGTGTTTTTGCACTGTTATGGGTGGTCGGTAAGATAGTGGAATCCAAGATAAAACAATAATATGGTAATGATAAGGTCATGTGATAAGAATGAATTTATGATAAGCAAATACGCTATGATGAGCTATACTATATAAAAAAACACGGCATCGTGAACATCACTGCCGTGTTTTTCAATTCCATCACCATTTGCGATCTAAATCTTCAGCATATAACATGATCGCCCTCTTATATAACTTAATATCTTCGTCGCACGTCGTTTCTGCTAACTGATTTAACAAGCGTTGACATGCCTCTTTATATCGACCTAAATTATATAACACCATGGCATAAAAAGCTTCAAACTCTTTCGCTTCAGGAAATAATTCCATTCCTTTTTTCAGCATTTGTTCTGCTTTTTCATATTCCCCTAACGTGCGAAATGTACTGCCTAATCCATGCAAAGCACCTCTTAAGTCTTCGCCTGATAATCCTAAATCTATTGCTTTCTCATAATAGGGAACAGCTTCTTTCTCTAATCCCATCACATCATGTGTCCACGCACATTGATAATGCACCATACAATCAGTTGGATGTGCTTCTACTAACGATAGTAACAAAGATTGTGATGATGAAAGCTCTCCTTCTTTTCTTAATGTTACCGCTTGTTCTAATTGCGTCGAAAGATCCTTCATGATGAACTCCCCTTATCTACTAAATTCATTATACAAAATGATAAAATATAAGTTTACGGCTCAGTTGCCAACCGTAAAGGTTAACATATTGAGATTTCTCCATCTTATGTTTAGCGGTTATAAGTTGATTGAACAAGTTTATTCAACTTATTATAAGATGAAGAAATGATAAAATATAAGTTTACGACTCAGTTGCCAGCCGTAAAGGTTATGATACTGAGATTTCTTCATCTTATGTTCAGCGGTTATAAGTTGATTGAACAAGTTCATTCAACTTATTATAAGATAAAGAAATGATGAAATATAAGTTTACGGCTCAGTTGCCAGCCGTAAAGGTTAACATATTGAGATTTCTTCATCTTATGTTTAGCGGTTATAAGTTGATTGAACAAGTTCATTCAACTTATTATACGTTTATGTAAAATAACATGTGAAGTAGTCCACAGGCTGAAATGAAAGCATTTCAACCTGTTCACACTAACTTCTTCAACATATTCTATATCACGCTCACGTATTCACTACAAGTATACGTATGCCGCTCTGTCTCCATTCTCATGCGTTGCTTATAAGTCCGTTACTGCACCTTTTGCAGCAGAGGATACTTGCTTCGCATATTTATACAATACTCCTCTAGTATATCTCAGTGGCGGTGCTGTCCATGCTTGTTTTCTAGCATCCATTTCTTCGTCACTGACGTCTACACTAATTTCTCTTGTCCCACTGTCAATCGTAATCATATCCCCTTCTTTTAACAGCCCGATAGGTCCCCCTACCTGCGCTTCAGGCCCAATATGACCAACGACAAATCCATGTGTACCACCTGAAAATCTTCCATCTGTAAGTAGTGCAACGTCACCGCCAAGCCCTTTTCCAATTACGATGGCCGTTATAGAGAGCATTTCTGACATCCCTGGACCACCTTTTGGACCTACGTAGCGTATCACGATGATGTCTCCTTTTTTGATCTCATCATTCATCAGCGCCTCCGTTGCATCTTCTTCCGAATCAAAGACGCGCGCAGGACCTGTGATACTGCTTGATTTGACACCAGACATTTTAGCAACTGCACCTTCTGGAGCAAGGTTCCCTTTTAATACGACGAGTGGTCCTTCTGGTTTTAATGGTTGATCAAACGGCCTAATCACATCTTGTCCTTCCTTTAGATCAGGCATTTCCGCCAAGTTTTCAGCCAATGTTTTACCCGTTACTGTTAAGCAATCCCCATGCAGCAAGCCTTGTCTAAGCAACATTTTCATGACTCCCGGCACGCCGCCAACATCACATAAATCTTGCATAACATAACGTCCACTTGGTTTAAGATCCGCCAAATGCGGTGTACGTTTACGAATCTCTTCAAAATCATCCATATTTAAATCTACATCTACCGAATGGGCAATCGCAATGAGATGAAGGAATGCATTCGTGGAACCACCCAGTGCCATCACCAACGTAATCGCATTTTCAAATGCTTTTTTCGTCATGATATCTTTAGGGTAAATGCCTTGACGAAGAAGGTCTACTACAGCCTGTCCTGCTTTGGAACAATCATTTTTCTTTGTTTCCGCAATAGCAGGGTTAGAGGAACTACCCGGTAAGCTCATTCCCATTGCCTCAATAGCAGAAGCCATCGTATTAGCGGTATACATTCCTCCGCAAGATCCTGCTCCTGGGCAAGCATGACATTCGATTTGATCTAATTGCTCTCTGTTAATATCTCCATTGTTAAATTGACCGACCGCTTCAAATGCAGAGACAATGTCGAGATCTTTTCCCTCATGTTTACCCGGTTGGATCGTACCACCATATACAAACACGGATGGTAAGTTTAAACGACCAATGGCGATCATACAGCCTGGCATATTTTTGTCACAGCCACCAATAGCAACGACTCCATCTAATCTTTCTGCGCCAACGACCGTTTCAATAGAATCTGCAATGACTTCACGACTAGGAAGAGAAAAGCGCATCCCTTCATGTCCCATCGATATGCCATCGGATACGGTGATGGTATTAAAAATAAGAGGCGCTCCTCCTCCAGCACTAGCACCAGACTTCGCTGCTATCGCAAGTTCATCTATGTGTATATTACAAGGGGTCACTTCACTCCATGTGCTCGCGATTCCGACCATCGGTTTTTTGAAATCTTCATCTTGAAAGCCGACAGCTCTAAGCATCGCTCGGTTTGGCGCTCGGTTTGCCCCCTCGCTAATGACTTTACTTCTTATACGTAGATCTTCATTTCCCATACCATTCCCATCCCTTCATTGATCTTTCTTTTTACTCATCTTAATAACCTTAAAATTATTCGTCAAGCTTTTACTACACATTTAATCAATTTTTTTAAGATCACGGATACTTCATACGGTAATGTAAAACGCTTCTAAAACGACAATCGTCCTCATAGTAATATAGTGCAGGGACATCTTACTGCTGTCTCCGCAACGTGAAAGCTGTATTAAAGCTACAAAAACTATAGTTCAAGAAAAGGAGTTGACATGAAAAGAAAACGTAGTAAAGGCACGTTCACGTTTATGCTCGTCCCCAATGCAGACAAAGAAGTAAGGCAAGTGTCCATCCACAGTCTACTATTGTATAGCATGTTCGTGATTCTAGTTATTTTCATATGTATCATGGTGATATGGCAAATACAACAAAAAAAAGATATGAATGCACAAATTGTTCAACTCAATCAAGACGTCAAATCGCAAACAGAACAATACTTTAATACGGTCGAAATGAAAAACGAAGAAATTGAACAATTACAGAATAAAATTAACTTCCTCTCCAATCAAACGACTGAAATTGAACAGGAGATCGAAGAAATAAAAGCACTCAAAAGACAGCTGGAGCAATCACCAACTAGCGGCATTGAATTACAGTCGTATAAAGATACAGCAACACCAAACCTAATGGATATCGTTACATATGAAGGTGAAATCATCCAATCTGATCCCATCGAATCTATACTATTATCCGCGCAACAGATGGAGGCAATATCAGATGAAGTGAAGGCGCAATTAAAAGAACAAATAGAAAAAGTAGAGTCAGCACCTAGCATCTGGCCTACTTCTACAAAAAGTATTACGTCCAATTTTGGCATGCGCAGTGATCCATTTACAGGGGCATATGTCATGCATAATGGAATTGATATTGACGGTGTGACCAATGATCCCATTTATGCTACCGCTAAAGGCACTATCACTGCAGTGGGGAACGACAATTCAAGGGGGAAGTACGTGATCATCACGCACAATGAAGACATAAAAACCGTGTATATGCATCTAAATGAGGCTGTGGTGGAACAAGGCAGTACCGTAACCAAAGGACAAATGATTGGCAAAATGGGAAGTACAGGACGCAGTACAGGAAGTCATCTACATTATGAAATTCAGATCCATAATAAAGCCGTGAATCCACTCCTATACTTACCTTAATGAGAGGAGGAAACCAGTGAACATGATCAAAAAAATGGATGCATTACTTCATAAACCACATAAAATGGAGACTGTTATTGGAGAAGGGTGTATTTTTGAAGGCAAATTGTTATCCCAAACGAGCATAAGAATTGATGGCACGGTCATCGGCGAAATTACGAGTTCTGGTGATGTGCATATCGGGAAAACAGGCTCTGTCAAATCCGATATTCAAGCCAATCGAGTCGTTACTTCTGGGTTAATTGAAGGCTCTGTCAAAGCAGAGGCCGGATTGACCATCCATGCTACCGGAAAAGTACTCGCAGACATCGACGTGACTACAGTAAATATTTTTGAAGGTGGAGTATTCCAAGGCAACTGTACCATGTTAGAAAAAACGCGTAAGCCGAATGTATCCTCCAACGTAAAAGAAAAAAGCAGTCCTTCACATCCACATCGCAACTCCAAAAAACATTTAAAAGCAGTGGAAAAAAAAGCAGCACAATCTTAATGTGTAAGACTTGTACAGATGCATACCTAACCTGCATCTGTTTTTCTTGATTCATATATTCAAATATATTAATATATAAATAATATAATATATTGAGGTGCTGTCTATTGAATGTAGCCATGTATTCTGAACTTGCTGACAAATTAAAAGCCATTTCACATCCTGTACGTTTATGCATGATTCACCAGTTGATGCACAAAGAAAAATGTAATGTCAGCTATATGCAGCAATGTCTAGACATGCCACAACCGACGATATCACAACATTTGACTAAATTGAAACATGCAGGTCTCATCACATCTCAGCGGCAAGGACTAGAAGTGTATTATCGTCTGACAGATAACAATATCATTCCGTTGCTTTGCAAATTGCTACAGGACGAGCAGATTAATACAAATTAGCAAAATGCAATGCAAATGAACAAAGTAGCAAACCATTCAACTAACATCATTAACCAAAATAAAGAGGAGTTGTTCTATACCATGGGAAGCAGTCCTGAAAACAGAAAAAAAGTTGTCATTGTAGGGGGCGTTGCTGGTGGAGCATCGGCGGCAGCAAGATTAAGAAGATTAGATGAACATGCGCATATTGTCATGGTTGAAAAAGGAAGTTACATTTCATTCGCCAACTGTGGTCTTCCATACTATATAGGAGAAACCATCGCAAATCGATCCAAGCTCATTGTACAGACTCCTGAATTGATGGAAAAACGTTTTCGCATCGACATTCGAACAGAAAGTGAAGTGACATCAGTAGATAGTGAAAAAAAGGTAGTACATGTTCGTGATGGGGAAAATAACAGTTACGAAGAGTCCTATGACATTTTAATTTTGTCTCCTGGTGCAAAACCAATTGTTCCCCCACTGCCTGGCGTAACATCTGATCGCATCCTTACTTTGCGCAACATGAAAGATACGGACAACATTAAATCGTATGTAGATCAGGAACAAACAGATAGCGCGATCATTGTCGGTGGTGGTTATATCGGTTTGGAAATGGCGGAAAATTTAAAGCAACGCGGATTAAAAGTGACGTTAATTGAAGCACAGAGTCACGTCCTATCTACCTTTGATCCTGACATGGCAGCGATTTTAGATAAAAAATTAATAGAAGAAAATATTGAGTTAATGACGAATGAACGCGTTGCCTCTTTCACTGAACAACAAGATGGTGTTACGGCTACGTTAAGCAGCGGCAAAACCGTGAAAGCTTCCCTCGTTATTTTAGCAGTCGGTGTGCAACCAGATACTGCCTTTCTAGCTGATAGCTCTATCGCCCTTACAGACAAAGGATACATTAAAGTAAATGAAAAACTAGAAAGTAGTGTAGAACACGTCTATGCTGTGGGAGATGCAGTAAGTATTACCTTCCCACAGGGTGAATCTATGGCTATCGCTTTGGCTGGGCCGGCGAACAAACAAGGGCGAATCGTCGCAGATGTCATCTCTGGCATGCCGACTACTTTCAAACGCTTCTCCAAATCTTCCATCGTAAAATTGTTTGATATGACTGCAGCAAGCACAGGTGAAAATGAAAAGAGCCTACAACAAGCGCAAATACCATATAACAAAATTTTTGTTCATCCCCCTTCTCATGCTACTTACTATCCAGGGGCTTCTGCTATGGTGATTAAATTATTGTTTGCAGATGATGGTAAAGTGCTAGGAGCGCAAGCGATCGGTAAAGACGGGGTAGATAAACGAATCGATACGATTGCCACTACGATACATTTCGGTGGCAGTGTACATGATTTAGCAGAACTGGATTTAACTTATGCACCTCCATACTCCTCTGCAAAAGATCCTGTGAACTTAGCTGGATTTGTAGCGCAAAATGCGTTGAATGGACTCAGTCATTATGTGGAGCCGACACAGTTAGACGATAAAGATCCGTCCTCATCTGCTATAAAGTTAGATGTAAGAACAGAGGCTGAGTTTCAGCGTGGGCATGTGGATGGCGCATTAAACATTCCTGTCGATGCGTTACGTGAACGTCTAGATGAGCTAGATACTTCCAAACCTATCCATGTGTATTGCCAAGTAGGGCTAAGAGGGCACGTCGCTTCGCGCATTCTAGCTCAGCACGGATTTAATGTAAAAAACGTAACCGGTGGATATAAATCTTATACGCAGGGGAAATAACAAGATAAAAATGTAATATACGTTATAGAAAATACAATAATTCTTCCTAATTGTAAGTCGTCCGATTGTTTAATAGGCAAGGGACGACTTCTTTTTTTATTTTACAACATCCATTACAACAATATCTTTCTCGCTTCAAGCATCCGTTGCAAGACCGTAAACAATTCAATGATGAGGAATAAAATCGTGGTCCAAACAAGAATAGATGGGAATAATATCATAATAGAAAACAGGATAAAACCTTCTGTACGCTCTGCTAATCCCGCTTGATAATAGAACGTTTTTATCCCTTTCTTTTCGGTTAATGCACCGACCGTCAAAAAAATCGTCATCGACAGTACGATAGATACAGTGAGCAATAAAAGTGGGAGCATAGCTTGTGGGAATCGAATAGCTAGACCAATAATAACAGAACATTCCACCACCCTATCGAACGTAATATCCATTAACGTTCCCCAGGCTGAAGTTTTGTTCTGCATTCGTGCCATAGAACCGTCTACCACATCCAATAACCCTGAAAACCATAGTACGATAACCGCAGCGACCAATTGATCCAGCACAATCAATACACCTGTTGTACTTCCAATCAAAAACGCGGCCCACGTCACATGATTTGCTGTCAGATTCCATCGTGTGAGCACATGTGCTATTTTATCAATACTAGGCTGTATATATTTCCTGCCGTATGTATCTAGCATGATTCACTACTCCCCTTTTTTCTCATCCTCAATGAAATGATATGTCCCGAATTGCACCGTCACTTCATCACCCATTTGTACATTTGCAGCACTCTCTGTAAACTGTCTACTATGTAAGTTTGTACCGTTCATATCCAGTATATAATCATAATACCCTTGTCTATATTGTATATTTTTTACCTTTGCAGTCAAAGGAGCATTTTCATGTTTCGTTGTCCTACTTGTCATCGAAATGGTTTCAGGTCTTAAAACTAGCCAACCACTTACCTTGCCCATGTTAGCATGCTGAAACGTATGCACGAAAGAAGAAGACGTAAACGTATCTTGCTCCCACATGCCATAAAATATATTTTTACATCCTATAAAATTAGCCACCTCGGGAGATGCTGGTGTTTCGTAACACTGCCGCGGTGTATCGATTTGCTTTACCATTCCATCGATTAAAATAACAAGCCGGTCAGCAATCGCAAACGCTTCATCACGGTCATGTGTCACAAAAATCATCGTCGTATTGGATTTTTGCTGTACATCCTGTACTAAATCTCTCATTTCTAAGCGTAGTTCCGGATCTAATGCACTGAAAGGTTCATCCAGCAGTAGTAAGTTTGGTTTCGCAGCCAGCGCCCTTGCGAGTGCTACACGTTGCTGTTGCCCTCCGCTCAATTCATGTGGGTACCGTTTTTCCATCCCTTCCATTCCTACTGCCGCCAACCATTCCTTTGCCTGCTCATGCTGTTGTTTTTTAGCAACCTTTCGCATTTTCAATGCAAATGCCGCATTATCGAGAATGGTGAGATGAGGAAACAACAGTGGTTGCTGAAACATCATCGCCATCTCCCTTTTTTCTGGAGGAAGATCGTTTATTTCTTTTTCCCCATCCAAAACTACCCCTTGTTTTAGCGGCAATAATCCAGCGACAATGTTAAGCAACGTACTTTTCCCACTTCCTGAAGGGCCTAATATGCCAATTCTCTCCCCTTCTTGAATGGAAAAATGAATATCTCGCAAAATCAACTTATCTTCATATGCATAAGAAAGGTGTTGAAGCTGAAATGAAGTCATAACGGAATTCCTTTCCTCCGATAGTAAAATGTTAAGATAAATTGCATGAAAAACAAACTTAAAAGTGTCATGATCGTATACACCATAATAAAGACAGAGCCGATGGCTTGGTCGCCACCGCTAATATACGGAAACATGAGAACAGGAATGGTCTGCACTTTTCCTGATCCAATCAGTAATGTAACAATATATTGGCTAAAAGAAACGAGCATACTTAAACTACAGCCCACGATTAATCCAGGAACAAGATGCGGTATCACAACATATCGTAATCGCTGCCATCCGTTCGCGCCTAGCGTAGCCGCCTGATTCTCCCAGTCAAAACTTAACGTCTGAAAGCTAATCACCAGCGCTCTAATCATATAAGGAAGCGTTGGAGCAATATGAGCCAATATGACACCTGTCACCGTTCCAATGAGTCCATATCGTAAAAAGTCTAAATAGATGCCCATGCTCGTAATCAGCGGAGGAACAATGAGCGGTGCATAAAATAATAGTTCAATCCAGGCTTTCCCTTTCCATTTAAACCTTGCAATCGCATTAGCAGCTGGAATGGATAATAGTATATTAATGAACGTGACAACGAAAGCAATAACCACCGTCATCCATACCGCATTCCAAATCGACGTGTTAGACAAAAAAACATATTCCCATGCCCGCAAGTCATATCCACTTGGGAAAAGATCTGGCCAAGACCAATGCACGGAAAAACTCATTAAAATTAAAGGCACGAAAGGGATACATACGATAAAAAGTAGGACGAAAGACAGCGATACTACCCATAGCGTGTATTTATTCTTTTTCAACACCACATCACCACCTTGCTCCGCGAACGTGCCACTGTAGTTTTTTTAACGAACGGAGTATCAGCAGGCCGAGGACAGCCGTAATGATGACGAGTAAAATATTCACTGCCAACGCTTCTTCTCTAAAGTCAAACCCACCGCTACTGTAATATTGATAAGATAAGACCGCAATGTGCTTCGGATAGGTCACACCGAGCAAATAAGGAACTTCAAATGCAGTAAAAGTAAACGCAAAAACAATATAGCCTGAGGTCAAAACGCTTGGAAGAAGCAGTGAAAAAATAGTGAAAAAATATTGCCGTATGGAAGCGCCATGTACTCTGGCCATCTGCATCCATGAGGGTTCTAGTCTAAGCAACACCGGATACACTAGCAGAAAAATGAACGGAACTTCTTTCCACACATAAGTAAATATAATCGACCAACCATAAGGATCATGGACAAGGATAGGAAACTGATCTATTTGTTCAATCCAACCTAAACTGTAGGATAACCTCGATATCCAACCACTTTGCGTAAATAGCAAAAAAAACATATATGCCACTGCAATATGTGGAAGCAATAGTGGCAGCTGCTGTAAACGTATCACGCTCTTGATCTTTGTTCCACCTGAAACACGTAGTGATAAATAGTACGTAGCAAAAGCCATCATCGTCCCTATCCACATCGACACGATAGTAGAAGTAGAGGCAATGGTCAAAGAATAGGTTAGAGAATTCCAAAAGTCTTCGGATAACAGCACACTGCGATACGCTTCAAAAGAAAGAGAATACGTGCTAGAAGCCACATACACACCTACACTTTGTAGTAGCCCCTGCAGTATTCCTCCTAAAAACAACATCACGAGCATCAACACAGCAGGCAAAACATAAACGTATGGCTTAATTTTTTGCCACATGTTCAAACCATTCTTTCTCTAGATAAGGAACATACTCCGCTCTAATTTCCGGCACTTGATGCGAAGAGAGCTCTTCTTCTGATAACGTAATATCCCCTCTCGCTTGCTCTATTTCCATTATACGCTGCACATCATCTGCTTCTAATAAACTAGCATCTAGCACCATGCCTTCACCCCAATATGTTGGATCACTCTTACGAATCTGCGCTTCTGGTGAAACGAGAAAATTAATCGCTACCATCGCAGCTGCTTTGTTTGGCGCATTGAATGGAATGGATAAATAATGAGAGTTAGTTAATGTGCCTTGCTCCAATACAAACGTTTTTGTGGTAGTGGGAAAATTACCATTCATGACTTCATTACTTGCTTTAGCAGGGTCATAGGCCATGGTCATCCACACCTCTCCTCCTGCAAAGAGCGTATCCAACTTACTTGCGCTTTCTGGATACGTTTTTCCTTCTCTCCACAAATAAGGCTCTATCTCATTTAAATAATCCCACATCGGTTGCACATCATCCTTGAGCGCGTCTTCATTCAGCGCAACATCATAGTTCTCATAGCCACCTGTCGTCTCATATAACACGTGTCGAATAAAAGCACTCCCATGAAAATCTGGAGGAGCAGGATACGTAAACCTTCCAGGGTTATCCATGACCCATTGCTTCAATTCCTCCATACTTTTAGGAGGAGAGGTTACTTTTTCACTATCATAAATAAAAACGAATTGTGCTTTACCCCATGGCACTTCTAACCCTTCCGTATCCATGCCAAAGTCAGTAAACAATGCTTTTGAATCCAAATCCATATAACGATTTACATTGGGAATCTTGTCAGCAAAAGGTTGCCACAACAACCCTTCCTCTTTGGTAGATTTGAAGTTTTCACCATTGATCCATATGATATCCGCATTCCCTGTTGCTCCTGCCTTTTTTTCGGCAAGTAACTGCGTGAGAACATCCTTTGTATCACTTACTGGAACTCTTTTAAATGTAACGCCGTAACGCTCTTGCATTGCTGGGGCAACATAGTCATCCATATAGCGGTTAATGGACTCGCTTCCACCCCACATGTACATCGTAACGGTACTGCTATCTGCTTTCGCCACGATCTCTTCCCATGATTGATCCAATAATGTCATATCTTCTTCTAGATCATCCTTAGTACTACAAGCTGTGAGCACCACCATGACAAAGAACAACGAGCACGCAATGAACCACTTTCTATTCAACTCATGACACCTTCTTCCTCTTCTTTATATAACGGTATAATGGAGCTGTTAAAGATAGTAGTACAACAAAAGTCACGGCCAAAATAAACTGCCACGAAAAAACGTTGTGAAACGAATGCCCTAAATTATTAAAAGCAAATGCTGCTGGCAAGATGCCCAGCGATGTGGCAATAGCATAGTCACGAAACGAAACTTTAGATAGACCTGCGCCATAATTAATCGCATCAAATGGAATAAGCGGAATGAGCCTTAAAATCAGAATCGTTTGAAACCCTTTTCCTTCTGTAATTTGTTCTACTTTCCCTAATCGCTGACCAAACCAACGCTGAACGGCTTCTTTACCAAAATAACGAGATATACCAAAAGCAAGGTATGCACCGAGCGAAGCGCCAATGAGATCATATAATGTCCCCCACCACGGTCCAAATGCATAACCACCTGATAACGTTAAAATGAGCGATGGAAAAAGAATTAATGGCCTTACTGTGTACAAAAATATATATACAAGCGGTCCCCAAATACCAAAGGACAAAATAAAATCTCTTATAATTTCAGGAGAAAACTGATGCAGTTCAAAACGAATAGCGACGATAACACCCGTAATAACAAACAGCGACAACAGGATCAATTTCATATAACGTGATTTTATACTTAGTTTCATCTGAACCACCTCACATACCTGCGCACCCATTTTACAATAGGTCCGGTAAACAACGTTTCTCTCCAGTATAAATCTGCTGTTTGTTGCACCGCCATACTGCGGGCAGGATAAGGATGAATGACTTGTGAGATAGATCCTATTTTATGTTTATATTGCTTCGCAAATACGACCTCCTGCATGATATCCCCTGCACCGCTTCCTACTGCATGCGCACCTACGATATATCCTTTTTTATCTGTGATGATCTTGATCATTCCCGTTGTCTCTTGATCAATAATAAACCGATCAGATTGACTCAACGGTAACGTATACACCTTTATTGTATGACCTATCTTCTGTTTTGCTTCTTTTTCTGTATATCCTAAATGAAACAATTCCGGATCGGTGTAGATAACCCATGGCAAATGATCATACGTGGCCTTTTGTCTTATCCCTAACACAGCACTACTGACCACCTTTTTACCTTCATATGCTGCTTTGTGTGTGAAGGAAGGAACGCCGTTCACATCTCCGATGGCATAAATATGCTTTTTATTGCTCTGTAATGCCGAATTGACAGGGATAAAACCATTACTTTCCATTTTAATGCCTGCTGCATCACATTGCAATGATTCCGTATTCGCTGTACGTCCCGTAGCAATCAACAATTGATCACATGACGTGGAATGTGTTTCGTTTTCTTGGCTATAGTGCACGACTTTTTTATTTTCGTTACTTGTTATTTCTTCGATGCTTGCGTTATATATGATGTTAACGCCCTCCGCTTGTAAATTTTGAACTAAAACATCTCGTATGTCTTCATCTTCAAACGGGAGTAATGCGTTAGATCTTTCAAAAATCGTTACTTTCGTACCTAATCTTTGAAATATTTGGGCAAATTCAATACCGATGACACCACCGCCGATGATTCCCAACGTATTTGGTTTTTCCTCTAGATCAAAGATGATGTCGTTCGTTAGAAATGGCACTTGATCTAATCCTTTAATTGGTGGAATACTTGGTCTTGATCCTGTGGCAATGACAATCTTCTTACCGTGTAATGATTCATTTTCCACTTTCACCACATGGTCATCCACGAACTGTGCAGCGCCCTTGAACACTTGAATACCAAGATCAATGAAACGTTGTTCATCGTCATGTTCTTGTATCGTATCTATGGCTTGTTTAGATTGATTGAGTACAACTTGAAAATCCGGTTCCCCTTGGATTTGAGTATGAAAAAGCGATGCTGCTTTATGCATATGATGTACTAATTTTGCAGAAGAGACTAGCGATTTGGTCGGAACACATCCTGTCCACAAACAATCTCCACCTAGTCGGTCTTTCTCTATTAATGCGACGCTAGCACCTAAATTAGCCGCTCCTACAGCAACCACTAATCCACCCGCTCCGCCGCCTATAACGATCATATCGAATTTTTGCATCGTAAACCCTCCTCTATCTGTTCATTGCCTTGTTTATGTTCTGGTATGGAGAAAAGGAATAAAAATAAAACCTTGTTATTTTATCTGTTTAGTATAACTTAGTTTCAGCTAAATTTTATAAATATGACAAGATTTAAGGAATAATTAATATTCTCTTAAGATGTTCTGTAGCTCATCAAACATACAACGTTTAGCTATACCAAACATGTATGACCATAGGGCTTGTCATCTTATTGGGCTATAGCACAAATGGTTGCGTTGCAATAGAAGCAAGAAAAAAGCCTTGAAAGGCTCATTATCCATGAACTCATCAAGACTATAACTTTATTTTTGATTTTTCTGAATTTAATATTAAAGCAAATAAAAAAACACATCCGTACGCTGAGAAGCTATATGTATCAAGGGTCTTCTTTATCTACATTGTATCACAAGACCAACCTGAAATAGACAGACCCATCGCCGAAAAAATACAAGGTTATACCCACAAACCATATGAAGCTGAAATTCAATCTAGATAAACCATTCACTCGGGATGTACTGTTAGAAACATATTATTTATAATGTAGGACAGACATGGAAATTAAAGGAGGTAATAATCATGACGTATCCAAAAGTACCGAACTATCATCATGTAGCTGATGTAATCAGAGATTACAGTTCATTAAAACATGAATTAGGTTCACAAGGTGTGCAAGACATACTGGATCATGTATATGAAGAGATGCAAAATGCGGTAAAAAAGTTAGACAATTTAGCTATTGATAAAGCGCTTTCAAACCAAGAACCAAATGACTTACAACATATTCGAAATCTTAGACCGAGTGGTCCTAGAAAACTGTGGACTACATGGGATGAAGAGAAATACAAGGACAAACTAGAAGGCGCATTTCTAGCAAGAATGGCAGGCTGTACATTAGGTGCACCTGTAGAATTTTGGTCGATACAAGAAATGAAAAATTGGGCGACTTATATTGGCGACACTTTCCCCCCAGTAGATTACTGGTCTAAAATAAAGCAGCCTTATGAACTTCGCTATAGTAAAGGCGATTTTATTTATTATACAAGAGATGAAATGCATAAAGTGCCTGTCGATGATGATATCACTTACACGATACTCAGTCTCATGATTGTAGAAAACTACGGTGCTGATTTTACAACAGAAGATGTAGGTAAAGCATGGCTTAAACATCTTCCACTCGCTTGCACTGCGGAAGAGATCGCATTAAACAACTTAAAACAAAATATGCAAGCTAACAACTGTGCAGAATACGATAACCCCTATTCCCAATGGATAGGTGCGGATATTCGTTCCGATGGGTTTGCGTACATGGCTCCTGCTTATCCACAAAAAGCAGCACAAATGGCATACTATGATGCTTATTTAAGTCATCGTCGCAATGGAATATACGGAGAAATGTTCTTTGCTGCTGCGCAGTCTGCTGCATTTGCAGTGGATGATGCTGTTGAAGCGTTGAAAATTGGACTAACAGAAATTCCTGCTCAATGTAAATTAGCAGAAGATGTCACATGGGCGATGGAAATCGGTAAAACTATAGCGAACTATCAGGAAGCTAGAGATGCAGTAGATCAGCGTTTTGAAGGAATGAGTCATGCGCATACAAATAACAATGCTTGTCTTACCATCTTCGGTTTAATGATTGGAGGCCATGATGTTACCAAGGTTATTTCTGAAACGGTAGCGATGGGAATGGATAATGATTGTACAGCAGCAACCGCTGGCAGTATTGTAGGTGCTATTGTAGGTAAAAAGGGTGTTTCTGAACATTGGTACAAAAACTTCAACAATACAGTAGACACGTATTTAACCCATATAGGTGAAGTGAACATAGACGATATGCTTATGAGGTTCACGAAACAAGCTAAAACAGTATATAAAGTGTAACTTCGAAACGTTTCTTTGTATTATTTTTTACTACATAAGATCTATCATCTTACTATGACCCTTTTTTTACAATCTTAGTAGGCGATAGAACTTTAACGTTTTCTGAAAGAAGTCTCCATCTTCAAGCGTGTGAAGGGCGAAGCCCAACGATAAGGTGGAGATGAATTTCGGTTGGCGTTAGCCAAAAATATTGTATGTTATTTTCAACATTGATATAATCAATATTAGTTAATCAGTATTAGTTAGTAGAAAGGTTGTTATATCAATGACGTTAGATAACAATAATCACTCAGTTTTCTCCCTGCATTATCACCTTGTTTTGGTAGTGAAATATGGTATCGTTCAAGGCACATCCTAATAGCCAATGATCAACGTTTCTAAATGCTTATAAAAGCAAGGAAGAAAGTAGGTGTCAGTGATGTTGAAAGCATATAAGTATCGTATCTATCCAAATCAAGAA
>NZ_QXJP01000015.1 GCF_004115085.1 Longirhabdus pacifica
CTCGACTTGCATGTATTAGGCACGCCGCCAGCGTTCGTCCTGAGCCAGGATCAAACTCTCCAAAAAAGTTTCTTGCCAAAGGCAAAAACTTTTAACCTTATAAAAGACCAGTTAGCTTGGCTTGAATCAAAAGTGATTTTTGCCAAAGGCAAAAGATCTTTCATTGAAAGGTTATAAAGGTTTGAGCTTGATTGCTCATGTATTTGTTACTTTAAATTTCCGGTTTGATTCTTCATAAGAAGAATCTTGTTGGACTCGCTTGCGATTCAGTTTTCAAAGTGCAAATGTTGTGTGTTGCTATTTGCTTGATTGTGTTGCCCGCCTCAACAGCGGCCTAATCAATATATCATATCGTGTTTACTTTGACAAGCACTTTTTTTAAAAGTTTTTTGCGAGATCATGTTGCTGTTTCCATTTCACTCTATATCGATATGAAGTAGATTTGCGATGATGTTCTCTCCCGCTTCGTGAGTCTTTCGTAAAAGCTTCTGGTGAAGCGGCGAGATCTAATATATCACAGGTTCTTACTTCTATGCAATACCTTTTTAAACTTTTTTTAAAATATATTTAAGTTTTTTCATTACATTATATGAAGTGCTTTTGATTCATTCATCTTTCTTGTATACCAAACTAATCTCTTATATAATATTTATGATGTTTTGATTTATTCAATTAGCATGTGATCGCCTCATTATTGTATTCATGAATGTATCATTTGGCACATGGTTTCAACACATTTTTTTTAAAAACTGTAACACTCAAACTGAAAACATGTTACATAATATATGTAATAGAAGGAGTAAACTCATGACGAAGTTTAAAACAAGTAAAGCATCACAATTTAGAACGTGGGGGTTGTTTCTAATGTTAGGTGGTATGTTCACCATGATTTTAGGAACTGCCGGTGTTTTATGGATGGGTGAAAACGGAAGAATTTTTCTTTTTATATTTTTGATTTTAGGTATTATTTTATCATTAGGTAGTACGGCTATTTATGCCTTTGCGGGTGTTTTATCTACTTCTGCTGTAACATTACATTGCCCTGAATGCGGTAAAAAAACTCAGATATTAGGTACTTCAGATCGCTGCATGTATTGTAAAACGATGCTGACATTAGATCCAAGCATGGCTACCAACGGTGACGAAAAACAAAAAGATATGTAATAAAAAATATGTAGTACAACAAAAACAACTCTCCATGAGAAGAGTTGTTTTTTATTGTTTATTGAATTTCGGTATAAATTATTGAATTTCAGTGTGAATGATTTCCCAAACATCTTGTGTCTCAAGCCCTCTTCTCCATGAAGCAATTCCAGCAATATCAAGTTTGTTCACTAACTCTGCTCTTGCCTTCATAGAGACCGCATCTTCTATCCACATTTTGTACACGATATTGCCTTCTGTATGTTCAACATAATTTTGTTTTGTTTGTTCATCGTAAATGGGCTCAAGATTTTTTTCTTTTATATAATTTTGTGCTGCTGTCATGGAAAATGTTTTGGACGACACACTAGTCACTCCATCAATCGTCTCCTCCATCCAAAGTCTAGTATAGTATGGAACACCAACTAATAATTTTGAAGGTGGGACCCTGTCCTCTTTTATAATATCCGTAATGCCTTTCTCTACCCAAGGTAAAGAAGCAACGGATCCTGCTTTTGGACTGCTAGCCCAGTGCTCATCGTATGTCATCACCATCATATAATCTACTACTTCTCCAAGTCGTTCACGATCATAAAATAATGACCACATTTCACTTCCGCCCCGAATGGTAACATCAATAGACACTACTGCGCCTTGTTCGTGCATAAAAGGGGTGAGCTCTCGTACAAATTGAGTTAAGTTATCTTTGTCCTTCAAATATACATTTTCGAAATCGATATTGATTCCTTGCAGATCATACATTTCCACATAAGTAAGGAGCTGCTTAATCATATTGATTCTTGCATCATAGTTTGCTAGTAAAGCTGACGTCATATCTGGATCTCGAAAATTGTTTTTAAATAATGCCCACACTTGCATTTGATTTTCGTGAGCCCACTGTACATAGGAAGCATCCGCTTTATTTAAAATATTACCTTGTTCATCTTGTACTTCAAACCAAGTTGGACTGATGACATTGACACCGATCATAGGTGGAATATCTTTGACATTTGGATTAACACGGTTCACGTATTCCCACGTTACATTTATTTTCCCATCTATCGGTTTCCACGGAACATAACTAGGCAATGTATCTGCATTACGTTGAATGACTTCCACATCATATAAACTAACATCATCTTTATCTATAAATCCGATGCTCCCGCTTTTCAACTGAACTTGATACCATCCTTTTTGTTCCCCTAATATCATCACCTGCTGTCCTTTTTCTCCATCCACAATGATAGGAGATTCATTTGAAGGTTCTTTTCTAACAGGCGTGAGTTGAGTGGCATCTTTAAAATGAACTCCAATCTCTCCCCATTGTATGCTCTCCCCATCTTTAAAAATAAACACCGCATCAGATTGTTCATATTGAAGTATAGCAATATCATAAATATCTACTAACGGTTGGATGGGTACATATGCTTCTCCATCTACGATCTCGACTGAAAAACTTAGGGATATAGGCTGTTCATTGATCATGGCAGTCAATTGTTCTGTCTGCATTCTCATGACTTTATCATTGGTTGTAATAATGACCGATTGTGTTGCATCATCATAAAAAATATTCGGATCTATAACATTTTGTATGACTGAAAATGGCAGCTTTAAAGATTCCTGCTTACCTATAGCACCCTTTTCTAATTCTTCATGTTGATAAAAAATAGGGTTTTGATTTTTAAATGGAACTTGTTCATAATTTTTATTTCCTGTGTTTTGAACATAGATAAAGACAGTAGCAATAATAGCTATCACGAAAAGCATAATAAAAAATAAAGGCCATTTACTTTTTCTGTTGTGTTTCATTATTCTTCTATGCTGCTGGGAATAGGATGAAGTTTGTTGGTTCAATGTTTTAGACCCTCCAAATCGTTGTCTTAAAAAGAAATATATAGGTGTAGAATTACTTTTTTATGCTATAACTATCTATCACTATTGTATGTACACTATATTTTATCGTCAATAAGCAAAAAGTACCTAACCGACGACATGCACTCTCTCATTGTTTTTTTATATAAAAAATCAAGCTTTAAACAAAAAAAGCGACTCCATAATGAAGTCGCACTATCTTACCTATTTAAACTGTTTATTGCATGACAATGATGTTAATGTTTTGCTGCTTTCATTTCGCTACAATGAGGGCAAACGCCATAAACTTCTAAACGATGAGAGTGGATTTGATAACCTGTCTCCTTGTGCGCTTTATGTTCTGCATCGAGTTGTGGAGGCATTTCAAAATCCGATATTTTTCCGCATTCTGTACAAATAGCATGATAATGATCAGACATTACGGCATCATATCTGCTCGCACCATCTCCATACGTTAACTCTCTAACTAAATCTGCATCTATAAATAACTTTAAATTATTATAAATCGTGGCGATGCTCATACTTGGGAACTTAGGTTCCATTGATTTATAAATTTCATCCACGCTGGGATGAACTCTTGTGTTTAATAAATAGGTAAGAATAGCATGACGCTGTGGTGTCATACGTACACCGATTTTTTTCAATTGATCTAACGCATGTTCAAGATCGGATGCCATTCTCCTCACACCTTTCAAAACAATATATAATTCATTTTATAGCTTTCGATTGAATATTGTCAATGTATTGTATGTAAATTACACATAGGTGAGTACTATGATTTCCTTATTTTTTAGTTATCATGCAAAACAAACAAAAAGAAACTGACCAAACATTTACTTATATACCTTCATCCAAGCAATGATGGTCAGCTTGTTATTATACATTAAGGTTATGATTTTGTATGTTGAGATATTTTTTTTAAATGAACTAAACTTATTTTGGCAGAAAGTACTGTTTTTGAATCTAATACAAAACCATGTTTTGTGTATAATTTAATCGCTGGTTCGTTCAATTCGGATGTGGAAACTTTAATGAGATACGAATGGAATATATTCATGATATGTTGTAAAAGTTGACTTGCAATGCTTTTTCCAAAATGGTCAGGATCAACCATCACTCTGCAAATGGTGATATTATCCATGTTTTTTTCCAAAGAAAGCGCACCTTGCAACTCACTTTCGTTAAAGTATCCATAAAATATTTCAGGAACCTCACGCAGCTGCTTTTTAGTTTCCATTAATGGAGGTAATGCTTTAAAACCAATCAGGTTAGCCTCAACACGATATGCAGCGTGCTGCATTAACCACAACTGTTCCAGTTCATCGTTTGAGGTTCGATCAATGAGACGAATCAACTTAGTTCCACCTTTCATCATATGAGTGCATGATAAAAAACCGCCCAAAAATGGACGGCCTTTCTTTTTACTGCTCTTGTAGGCACTGTTTAATGATTTTGTTTACGAGACCAGGATTAGCTTTTCCTTTTGTCTCTTTCATCACTTGACCCACAAGGAAGCCTACGGCTCTATCTTTACCATTTTTGAAATCTTCTACAGATTTAGGGTTAGCAGCAACTACTTGTTCAACGATAGATTTAATCGCACCTTCATCACTAATTTGAACAAGCCCTTTTTCTTCAACGATTTGCTGCGGTTGTTTACCAGTTTCCAGCATATCTTTGAACACTTGCTTCGCAATTTTAGAACTGATTGTCCCTTTTTCAATCAGGTTAATCATTTCCCCTAAACCTTTACCTGTAATGATCAGCTTGGAGAGCTCTAAATTATTAGCATTCACATACCCTAATAATTCACCCATCATCCAGTTTGATACTGCTTTTGCATCTTTGGTATATTTTAAGCTTTCTTCAAAGAAATCTGCTAGCCATTTAGAAGCCGTTATCACTTCTGCATCATAAGAAGGTAAATTATATTCGCTACTATATCTTTCTTTACGTGCATCCGGTAATTCTGGAATGGAACCCAACACCGCTTGTTTCCATTCATCTTCAATAATCACGGTAACGAGATCAGGGTCTGGAAAATAACGATAATCATGCGATTCTTCTTTTCCACGCATGGATATCGTAATATTTTGGGCATCGTCCCATCTTCTTGTTTCTTGAACAACGTTGTTGCCACTATTCAACACTTCTGCCTGTCTAATTTCTTCGTACTCTAGTCCTTTTTGTACACCTCTGAAAGAGTTCATGTTTTTCAATTCCGCACGAGTACCGAATTTTTCTTGACCAAAAGGACGTATACTGATGTTGGCATCACAGCGCAGTGAACCTTCCTCCATTTTCACATCGGATACATCACAATATTGCAGAATGGACTTCAATTTCTCCAAATAAAGTTTAGCTTCTTCTGGAGTACGAATATCAGGCTCTGATACAATTTCAATTAACGGTGTTCCCACTCGGTTAAAATCAACTAATGATCCGAATCCGCTTTCCATGTGAGTTAATTTACCCGCATCTTCTTCTAAATGAAGGCGTGTAATACCGATTCTTTTTTTCTTACCTTCTATTTCTATCTCAATCCATCCATGTTCACCAATCGGTTTATCAAATTGAGAAATTTGATACGCTTTTGGTGAGTCAGGGTAGAAGTAGTTTTTACGGTCGAATTTCGTTTCTGTAGCGACAGTGCAATTAAGCGCTAACGCCGCTTTCATTGCATATTCTACTGCTTGTTTATTTAGTACGGGCAGCACACCAGGGTGTCCTAAACATATAGGACATGTATGTGTGTTTGGGGGAGCACCAAAAGAAGTAGAACATCCGCAGAAAATTTTTGATTTCGTATGCAATTCGACGTGAACCTCTAAACCAACAACGGTTTCATATTTAGTTTGTGCACACATACTTTATCCTCCTAAAGAATACTCTATTACTCATTAAAGATTTGGACGTTGTTTATGATGATCTGTATGTTGCTCATACGCATGAGCAACGCGTAGTACCGTAGACTCGTCAAAAGCTTTTCCTACAATTTGCAAGCCGACAGGAAGGCCATTGGTAAATCCACACGGTACACTGATTGCTGGTAATCCAGCAAGACTGATTGGTATCGTGTAAATATCGTTTAAGTACATTTGCAACGGATCATCGGTTTTTGAACCAAAAGGAAACGCTGTTGTTGGCGCAGATGGACCAATAATACAATCATATTTTTCAAAAACTTGATCGAAATCTTGCTTGATTAGCGTTCTTGCTTGCTGTGCTTTTTTATAGTATGCATCATAGTATCCAGAGCTTAATGCGTACGTCCCTAACATGATACGGCGCTTTACTTCTGGACCAAATCCTTCACTGCGTGATTGATGATACAGTTCTAATAAGTTATCCGCATTGTCACTACGAACTCCGTATCGTACTCCATCAAAGCGAGCTAAGTTAGAAGAAGCTTCTGATGGTGCAATCAAATAATATGCAGCAAGAGAATATTGAGAATGCGGAAGGGATACTTCTTCCCAAACAGCGCCAAGTGCTTCTAAATCTTTTAATGCTTTTAACGTTGCTTCCTTTACACCTGGGTCAATACCTTCTGCTAAAAATTCTTTTGGCACACCAATACGTAGTCCTTTGATATCCCCTGTCAAACTACTCGTATAGTCAGGAATATCTACTTTAGCGGAAGTCGAATCCATGTGATCATGTCCACTTATCGCTTGTAGCACATAAGCACAGTCTTCTACATTTTTCGTTAAAGGACCAATCTGATCTAGTGATGAAGCAAACGCAATTAATCCGTAGCGGGATACGCGTCCATAAGTAGGTTTCATACCGACAACACCACAGTATGCCGCTGGCTGACGAATAGAACCACCAGTATCTGATCCAAGTGAGAAATACACTTGTCCAGCAGCTACAGTGGCAGCAGATCCACCACTAGATCCTCCTGGTACGCAGTCTAAATTCCATGGATTTTTAGTTGGGAAAAATGCTGAATTTTCGCATGATGATCCCATGGCGAACTCGTCTAAGTTAAGCTTACCCATTGTCACAGACTGTGCTTCTTTTAATTTTTTCACTACAGTTCCATCGTAAATCGGATTGTAGTTTTCGAGGAATTTACTACCCGCTGTAGTGGTCAAACCTTCCGTTACCATGTTATCTTTGATCCCAGCTGGTAGACCAAAAAGCAGCCCTCTTTCTGATTGATTCATTAACTGCTCGTCCATTTGTATGGCTTGCTTTTTTGCATTTTCTTCATCGACACGCAAAAACGCCTTAATATCCCCATCTGTTTCCTTAATCCGCTTTAGAGAATGTTCCACAAGTTCTGTGACTGATAATTCTTTGTTTGTCAATAAGTTATGTATTTGCTGTAATCGCATGTCAAATAACGACAAAACAATAGCCTCCCTTCGATCTTTCGAACCTTATGCTAAAATTCCTTTTAACAAAAGAAAAAACTTTCGCTTGTATATTTCAAAATAACTTCTAATTACTCAAACTACTTTTTTACCACTTTTCATTACATTTCAATGCCTCACAAGTTAGTCCATTATTTTATTACTTTATTACTCCAAAACAGATGGCACTTTAAACTGGCCTTCTTCTTCATCCGGAGCATTAAGTAGTACTTTTTCAATCGGTAATGATGGCTTAACTTGATCTTCTCTCATCACATTAATCATTTTCATCACATGACTCGTTGGTTCAATATCTTTTGTGTCTAATTGAGTCAACGCATCTGCATATTGTAAGATGTGATTGAGTTGCTCTGTAAACATCACTTTCTCATCCTCTTTTAAATCCAGACGAGCAAGGTTTGCTACATGCTCAACGTCCTTAACAGAAATGCTCATCTCCACACCTCTTTTCATCATTTTTTCATTCTTTACATTATACATGACAAGTCCTGTAGGCTCAAACTAATTGACATATGAAATATATAAGATGAAGAAATAATGGAATACAAGTTTACGACTCAGTAGCCAGGCGTAAAGGTTATGATGTTGAAATTTCTTCATCTTATGATTAGTAGTAATAAGTTGGTTGAACAAGGTATATATAAGGAAAATCAAAAAAAAGCATGCATCTACGAGATTGTTCATAGATACATCCTTTTAAATATTTACATACGCATTAAATCCAAGCTCTTAAATTCACCTGTTTGATGAATTCTTTAGCGTCCATATTGCTAGCATCCTTGTCATGATGTGATTCGGCTTCCATCTGCTCACCATTTAATACATTGTAAAAAAGCTGCTCGTTTTTTGTAGCTAACGCAAAATCAATCAGCGCTTCTCTCTCTATATTATCTACGACTTGCTGCATCACTGCTTCCACAGCTTCTACATCACTAGCAGGTACATAAAAATGTTTACCTACTTTCGGAACACGTATTACATAATCAAATATATTATCAGCATTTCGCTCATAAGCTATGATATAGGCCTGTTTTCCAATAGGAAGGTTCTGTTCTAAGGAATCTTGAACTACACATACTTTTTGTCCCAGTTTATACATCGCCAACCCTCCTAACCTCGTTAGTATATTTATGTTACTAAAAAATAATAGATATGTCCAACATGGTGTGTTTTTCTGGACTTAATGTCGTAAAAAAAGGCAATAATAATGATCGATATGGTTTAATATACAATGATGATATTGTATACTCTTACTAAACATGCTAGATCATGTGGCATGAACGGCCAAATATACAAAGACAATCTACTACTCTAAATTAGCGAGGTGATTTATGCTATCTTTTTACAAAAAATATTATAAAACCGCATTTGATATTGGACTGATTGTGCTAACTGTCTTTTTGACGATGTGGATTTTCAGCCTTATGTTTAGCATTGCAAAACCTGTCTTTTATGCGTTTGTTATTTTTATGATTATTGAACCATTTGCTAAATTTTTAAATCGCAAAGGTATGAAAAAATCCATAGCTACGGCAATATCGCTTTTAGTATTTATACTCGTTCTCACGACCATCATCCTTGGTATCGGTGCTATTATTTACACGCAATTGAGTGCCTTGATTAGTAAATTACAATCTTTTCAACTTCAAGTTCAATTACAACAATCACTCCAATGGATACAAGCACGGTTTGGAGAATTACCTCCTGATGTGGTAAAACAAATTACGGATTACTTATCCACAGCGAGTGAAAGTATAGCAACAATCGGTACCACGGTATTAAATACGATAGTTACGTACATCACATCTTTTTCTGGATTTGTGATTAATATCGTTATAGCGGTTATCATTACTTATTTTTTAAGTATAGAAGCAGACTATTGGAAGAGAATCATGAAAGAAAAAACACCAAATACATTTAAAAATGCTTTCTCATTTCTAAGTGAAAATGTAATCAAAGGGTTAGTGCTCTATGTAAAAGCGCAATTAAAATTGATTTCTGTTACTTTTGTTGTTATTTTAGTTGCTTTGCTCATTTTACAAGTGGATAATGCATTAACGATTGCAGTTGTCGGAGGAATATTTGACGTACTACCATTGCTTGGTGTATCCACCTTATTCATCCCTTGGATATTATATTTGTTTTTTACGGGTGATATGATTCTTGCCATATGGTTAACAGGGTTGCTTTCGATCATTCTGTTAACGAGACAAATTTTAGAGCCAAAAATAACAGGTGAATCTCTTGGAGTTAGTGCTTTTACGACATTTGTATTTATGATTGTTTCCGTGTCTATATTTGGGATCGTTGGATTAATTCTTTCTCCAATTCTCATTATTTTACTGAAAGCATTATATGATCAAGGTTATCTTCAGCGTTGGATTCGACTGCCAGAGGACGAATACGATGATTTAAATCGTACATAATGATGTGCTGCACGACTTCTCTATCTTTCCAATACGCTCAAACTAAACTTTATTTATGTATTTCATCTCCATCTCATTGTTAGGTGGAGATTTTTAATAAACAATGATAAACAAACGTCGTACTAGATTGATAGCATGATTTTGTTCCACCTACTTGCAAGAAAAATGTGTTAAAATGAAAATGCTTTCATCCCTTTTCCTTTAGGAGCATTCATTTCAAAATTAGAGGTGAGCATATGGAACAACTCATGAAAAACTTTTTTCTTTTTTTGTCTAAAAACAAAACACTCAACACCGCTGCAAAGAAATGGGGACTACGTTTTGGCGCTAAAAAAGTCGTAGCTGGGGCCACGATAGCCGATGCCATTTATACCGTTAGGAAGTTAAATGAAAAAGGATTATTGTGCACAGTAGATCACTTAGGAGAGTTTGTTTATACGTTAGAAGAAGCAGAAGATTCGACATCCTACTGCATTCAAACGTTAAAAGCAATCCACGAAGCAAAAGTAGATTGTAATTTATCTTTAAAATTAACCCAACTTGGTTTGGATATCGATTATGACTTGTGTTTAAAGCATATGTCTATGATTTTAGATGCAGCAAAAACCTATGGTAACAACTTTGTACGTATTGATATGGAAGACTACGCTCACAACGAAATGACGCTTCAGTTATTAAGAGAATTAATGAAAGATTACGACAATGTCGGCACCGTAATACAAGCCTATTTATTTAAAACACAAGAAGATATGGATCAATTAGGAGAACATAATGTCAACTTAAGATTAGTCAAAGGTGCTTATAAGGAATCGCCAGAAGTAGCTTATGAAGATAAAAAAGATGTAGATGAAAATTATAAATCTATCATAAAAAAACATGTTTTGAACGGACATTATACGGCTATTGCTTCACATGATGCTCAAATTATTGATTTCGTTAAGCAATTAGAACAAGAGCACAACCTCAAGCGTGATCAATTTGAGTTCCAAATGCTATATGGGATTCGCTATCAAGCCCAATTAAAATTAGTAGAAGAAGGATATCGCATGCGCGTTTATGTTCCATATGGTGACGACTGGTATGCTTATTTTATGCGACGTTTAGCAGAGCGACCTGCAAATGTGTCATTCGTTATTAAAGGACTTTTCGGAAAATAGTGAATACATTGAAAAACTCACTTTCATGTAACGGTTCTTCATTCCTACCATTCATGAGAGTGAGCACACATTCCAGTACACTAAAAGAGTGAGGTTACATTACACTCTACATTGCTACGTCTATTTGCATGATGCATTAAATCTGGATTAATGGTTCATCCGATATGGACAATACTTCAAACCCAGTTTCTGTGATCAAATATGTATTTTCAATACCTACCACCCCTTGCTCAGGGAATGTAAATTTAGGTTCGATTGCAATCACCATCCCTGGTTCTAGTGCTACTTCAAATCCTTTCGCTAACACAGGTAGCTCATCCATTTCCAGTCCAATACCATGACCTAAAAATTTAGCTTGATCTTGTCCATAACCCATAAAATGATGAGACAATCCTGCCTCTTCGGCCATTTGTAATGATTGTGTATAAAGATGTTCACATATGGTCCCTGGTCGCAATTGTTTCTCCACTTCACGCAATATATGTACAGCAGTTTGATAAGCATGTTGAAGCGGATCTGAAAGCTCACCGATGACTGCCATTCTGGTCTGATCAATGACATATCCGTCAACATTACAACCTAAATCAAGTAATATAGGTTCATTCTTTTTTATGGTTTTAGTTGATGCATTCAGTGGAAATGCAGGGGTAATGCCCTTTCCTCCCGCAGGCCCATCAAAGTAACTTGGTGTTGCACTACCGCTACCTGCTCCAACCATGCCAATGACTAATTCCTGATTATATGCTCGCATACGCATATACCCTGTATGGCCATGTTCACGAAGGGCCGTTTCTATCCAAGTTAAAAGCTGTATTTCTGTTGTTCCCTCTTTGATTTTTGAAACAGCAGTTTGGAGAGCAACGTCCACTGCAGCTGCTGCCTTTTTTATTGCTTTTATTTCAGTCTCGTCTTTTATCATGCGTACTTGACGAATGAGGTTAGAACCATCTACCCAATGTGCTTCTGGGAACATGTTTTGATAACGTTGAAACCATTGCACTGGCAGAACATCAAATTCCATAGCCAAAGTGTATTCCTTATCCGAGAAAACGTGTGGAAATGTTTGCTGTATACGCTGGGCCAACGCACGATAGGAACCGAGCTCTTCTACCTTAACATTGGCTTCCTCTTTTGCTCGTACTACACTTTTCTTTACATAATATACTGCATCACCTTCATCAGGTACCACTAAGCATCCCATCTGCATAGACCCAGTCAGATAATAAAGATCTACGTTTTGTGTGATAATAAAGGCATTTAATTGCTGTCGTTTCATCTTCTTTTGTAACTTTTGAATTCTAGTTGCGTAAACGTCCACGATGTATACACCACCTTATTTATAGTAAAAGTTAATTGGGAGACTATTGGTATTACTAGCTAATCATACCTCTTCTATACTTTACCATACTTCATTTTACAACGTAGTCAAAAATTCTAAAAGTTCTGACTCTATCAACATGAAATAAAAAAAGAGAAAATGCAGGCAATGACGCCACTATTCCTCTCTTTTATATCTTAATATGGCTTATATGCTTGTCTTTCTCTCATTTTATATATTATTTATAGTATTTTTTTATACTTTGTTTTTATCATTTCTATATAAGATGAAGAAATAATGAGAACCAAGTTTACGCCTCAGTTGCCAGGCGTAAAGGTTATCATGTTGAAATTTCTCCATCTTATAGATAGCGGTAATAAGTTGCTTTTACAAGTTAATTCAACTTATATATAAAGATTACTCTTACTGTCCAGCGATACTTCTTGCAATGCGAACGCCACATGCAGATGCCTGGGCCAACCCTCTAGTGATTCCAGCACCGTCACCACCAACATATAACCCTTCTATTTCTGTCTCAAAGCAGTCGCTCAAATTTGGTCTAGCAGAATAGAATTTAGCTTCCACACCATACAGTAATGTGTGTTCAGAAGCAATACCTGGTGTGACATGATCCAATGCTTGAATCATTTCCATAATGGACTTCAGTGTAACGTAAGGTAATGCTAAACCTAAATCACCTGGAACAGCTTCTCTTAGTGTTGGCTCCAAAAATCCTTCTTGAATACGTGAAGGAGTTGATCTTCTACCTCTTAAAATATCTCCATATTTCTGAACCAACACACCGCCATTGGATAATTCATTCGCTCTTTTGCATATTTCCTGTGCATATTCATTTGGGCTGTCGAACGGATCCGTAAACTTGTGAGAAACGAGTAAAGCAAAATTCGTATTGGCACTTCCTAATGCACTATCTTTATAAGAATGACCATTAGCACACATAATTCCACTATGATTTTCTACTACAACGTGTCCACTTGGATTGGAACAAAACGTTCTTACCCTCGTTCCCACACTGGTATTATAAATGAATTTACCTTCATATAAATGTTGGTTTATTTCTTGCATCACGACATCTGATGTTTCTACACGAACGCCAATGTCTACTTGGTTATTCATCATGCGAATGCCATTTTTCTTGAGTATGTTAGATAACCAAACAGAACCGTCGCGACCAGGAACAATAACAACATGATCTGCCTCTACTTTTTCATCATTAGCCAATATTAATCCATTGATTCTATTATCATTAACTGTAATATCTAGCACTTCTGTTTTGAAACGCATTTCAATCTTGTCTTGTAAGTAATCAAAAATAGAGCGTAAAATTTCTAGATTCTGCTCTGTTCCAAGATGTCTAACTTGCGCACGAAGCAGTTTCAACCCTACACCATAGCCTCTTTTTTCTATCTCTTTTATCTTTGAAGTAGTAGGATCCGTAATGGATGTAGTTGCACCGTGTTTTAAATTTATATCATCTACATATTGTATTAAATTCATGACTTCAGAAGGAGGTAAGTAATCTGTCATCCAGCCTCCAAATTCTGTTGTAATGTTAAACTTCCCATCTGAGTACGCTCCAGCTCCACCAAATCCATTTGTTATGGAGCATGCCGGCAAACAACCTGCATATTCTTTTTTCTTTGTTGCTGGAGGGCATAGTTTTATTCTCTTTTCTAAAATAGGACATCTTCTTTTGTTAATGTCTAAACCTTTATCAATAAGCAATATTTTTTTATGAGGGGTTTTAAGATGAAGCTCATAAGCAGCAAATATTCCTGCAGGTCCAGCACCAACAACGATTGTATCGAATTTCCCCATAAATGTACGTACTCCTTTTGTTTTGAAATTTTCGGTATGGATATGAACGATCATGTTAATGAAGAACATCCTGTATCCTATTCATATCCCGTTACTATTCTATGCAGGATTTATATTTTTGTCAACAAAAAAACCGAACAATTTTATTTTTATAAAATTTAATGTTCGGTATTTTTTGTTTTATTTTTTTTGAAAGCGTTATTTTAGTTAGTATAACTATGATTATACGAAAAATATAGTATTATATAGTATTGCAAAATATCACTATAATCACTTAAAGTAACTAAAATGTAAAAAAATAATTATTTAACTAGATTCAATAAACATTATGTTTGCATCACATTGATTATGCAAGGTGAATTGTAAACCATTTATTTTTGTTTTAAGAGAATGGTATACTATTTTATTTTACATTTATTTAATATGAAGTAAAAATAAAAGTAATTTTAAATTAAGAATTTAAAATTACTCCTAATCCACCGAGAACAAAACTAACTTTTTCTTCTATTTGCTCTTTTAACAGATGACTATCATTTTCATCACCAGCAAATTGTGTATCAAGCAAGAAATTATAATCAGATAATAATACACTCATCACTCTTATTAGCGTTTCATTTAACGATGTAAAGTGAAACGTTCCTTCTTCTTTACCTAAGTACAACATAGATTTTAACTTTGTAACAATCGGTTCCATTTTTTGTTGAATGTACTGGGAACGGTTAGATTGAATGACAGATTGCTGAATGACAATATTCAATAATTGCTTATCCGACATCATGTAAGTGATAAATGAATGAAATAACTGCTTGATATAAGTAATTGGCTCATTGTATTCTTCCGTTTCCTTCTGTACTGCTTCAAACTGCAGAAAGGTATCCATTAAGCTGTAATATAAGTTTTCTTTTCCACCAAAATAATATGACACAAGCGCAATATTTGCACCAGCTTCCTCACACACTTCTCGGACAGAAGTTCCATCAAAACCTTGTTCTGAAAATAGCTTTTTAGCAGAAAAAAGAATTTTAGCTTTCATATTGTAAGCATCCATGTGTTGAACCATTTCCTCATCCTCCATTCTATATGTTTCAAAAATACTTTTTTCAGTTTGCATTTCATATGAATGTAGCATCGCGTAGGTACAGTTTTTTTGTATAAACTCAAAAGCATAGACTATGATATGAAATGTCATATACGTCCATACTTTTGAGTCTATCTTTTATGCGGTATATTTAACTCCTAATCCATTAAATATAAAGGATTCTTTATGCTTCACCATGACATCTAATGGGTACTCGTCTTGATCCAATAAGTCTTTATATAATGAAAAACGTACAGAAACTAAGCAACTAATCACATACATCATCGTTTGATCTGCACTTTCAAACTTAAATACTCCTTGCTGTTGTCCTTCCACTAAGACTTCACGTAACTTTCTCCAAAGCGGAAAGACTTCTTCGACAACAAATTTAGTACGTTCTGTGTTCATGTCTGTTTCTCTATCTATGATGATAGCCATTTCAGGATCAGAAATTCTAAATTTTTCGTTGGTATAAATTAATTCTTTTATCCAATCAACTGGAGATATATCCTCTTTTTCTATTAGTTCTTTAATCTCACTTAAAGGAACAAACGTATGAAAAAGTTCATTGAATAATTTTTCTTTGCCACCAAAATAATAGGAAACTAGCGCAATGTTTGCCCCAGCTTCTTCACATATTTCTCTTACAGAAATTTTATCAAATCCTTGACTTGCAAATAATTTCTTTGCGGAATACATTAACTTTGTTTTCATATTTAAATGTTGCATCACCATATTCATCGCCCCATACCTTTACTTTTACTTGTACTTATAACGTATTTGCCACATTTAAGCAACTACTTGTCCCCAAAAACAAAAAAACTAAATCGCTTCCATTTCTATTTCCATGCCCAAAGCTTGGTACACAAACAACTTTACAGATTTAACATGTTCATTCAAAGATAAATTTTTATCATCAATTAATTCATTGTACATGGCCACACTATTATGTAGTAAAATGCCGATTATCATTACAATGGTAATGTTGATGTCTCTGTATTGAAAAACACCTTGCTCTTTTCCTAAAATTAATTTTTCTTTTAAATCAGCCCACAATGACGAGGTTCGAAGTTTGTATGTTTCTACACGCTCTGTTGATAACGCATTCTCATGACTAATAAGTCTTGCCATCTCAACATCATTTAACTTAAATTTAACGATTTGTTGGATTAGTATGTTTAACCATTCTACTGGTTCTTCTACATCTTTTAACAAATCCCTTATTTCATTTATTGGAACAAAGTGTTCAAATAAAGCTTTGAGCAATTTTTCTTTACCACCGTAGTAATAAGAGACTAAGGCAATATTTGCCCCTGCTACTTCACAGATTTCTCTTACGGAAGTTTTATCAAAACCTTGTTCAGAAAACAATTTTTTGGCTGCATACAATATTCTTGTTTTCATATTTTGTTCTTTTACTGTCATGACCATCTCTCCATCACGTTAATCATTTAAACAAAAAGTTTCATCTATTTACAAGTATTCAAATCAGATTTAATTACATCATACTCATCATATCGCATCATGGTAAAAATGTAAACTTATTGTCAACTTCTCATTGTCTCCATGTTACATAACGTTACACAAAAGGATTATTTAAACGTTCCATTCCGATTGATGTTATTTCTCCATGACCTGGATAAACAACCGTATTATCATCTAGTTGAAATAAACAATCATGAATAGAGCGTAGCAATTGTTCCATATCACCATAGGGCAAATCCGTTCTCCCAACGGATTGCTGAAATAAGACGTCTCCACTAAATAAATGATCATTCCACAAAAAACTAACGCTTCCTGGTGAATGGCCTGGAGTGTGATATACTTTGATGACTTCATCAAGGAGGTTCAATTGTTGACCATCTAACAATGCTTGCTCGGCTTTATCTGTTTTTATTTCTCCTCCCATTTGAGGAAAAAGTATGGATCCATTCAACATGGGGTTAGTGAGCCAATCACTTTCATCTGGGTGAAGAAAAACGTTACATTTCTTACTTTTTCTTATCTCGTCTACTCCCCCAATGTGATCACAGTGTGCATGTGTCAAAAGAATAGCTTCGACTTCATAATTTTGCAAGCGCTTTATTAAAGGCGCTGGGTTCAAACCTGGATCAATGACAACTGCTTTGCGTTTTGCTTCGTGTAAAAGTAAATAAGCGTTTGTAGCTAATGGTCCAAGTGTAAATTTTTCTATCTTCAACATATACCTCCCTCCTCCCGCTATATTTTTTGCAGGTATATGAGAATTATTATCGCTATTGGACAATGACAGTATAGAAATCAGCCTATATTCCAAATTTTAACGCACAATATAGAAGAAAACAATCAAAAACTATCAAGCCATATAAATCATTTTACTTATGGTATGTCCACATTTTGTTCAAACTAATGGTTTTAAACTCATTGCTTTAGGCTACTTTACACTTTTTTCTTTTATTAATTTAAAAATATTGTCAATTTTATTTTTACTGAGATTTGATTTTGTTTTTTTAGTATGAATTTGTTGTAATAGTTGATTTGCCTTTAGTGTTTTAAATGATGGCGAGCTTCCGATGACATTGCCTCTGGGATGTGTAAAACATAAAAGCCCCTCAACATCACACTTATACCCATACTCACGGAGGAATTGTTTAATCACGACATCATGTCGGTACAACTGTCCTGTTGGGTCTTGTGTTTTCGCCTTACCTTTGCTTCTCTCAAATCCATGCTTTGTAAAAATAAGATCCCCTGACCAATTTTTAGTCTCGATATGAAAAAGACCATTTGGACCAATGACAATATGATCAAACTCTTGTCTGCTTCCATACTTTGGTTTGATGATTACATTGTGCAGTACGCGATAATCTTTAGGTAAAGAAGATAGTTGGTTTGCAATGATACGCTCTCCAGCATTACCCGCTTTTTTAACGTTAATTTTTTTTATTTTTGCTTTTATCAAAAAGTATACTACAAGAAGTAAACCAGATACGATGATAGATGGAACAACATATGAAGTTGCCCTCTCTTCTATTTGTTCCCAATTAGACCCTAATTCCATACCCACATATACAAAGAAAATAGACCAAGGAATAACTGCTAATGCGGTATACATTGTAAATTTAAGAAATGACATCCTTGTTATGCCAGCTGGAATAGAGATAGCGTGGCGTACAACAGGAATAAATCGTGCCGAAAAAACAACACCACTGCCATAGCGCTTAAACCACTTTTCCGAAACTTCCATGTGATGTTTAGAAATAAAAATATATTTTCCATACTTTTGTATAAATGGCCTTCCGCCATATAGTCCAATCCAATACAAAAAGAGTTGGGCAATCGTTCCACCGATGGTTGCGAACAGGATAGCTTGCCAAAATGTAATTTCATTCATGGAAACTAGATAACCCCCATATGCAAGTACAACCTCACTCGGTATAATTTCAATCATTAATCCGAGCATTATTCCCCAATAACCTAACTGTGTTACCCATTCTAGTGCAAATTCAATCCATTGTTTCAGTACATCCATATCATTTTCTCTTTTCTTTATATTTTTTCCATTTTATCATATTACTTTGACGTTACTAACAAAATGTATGAGCATATGCTATTTATCTTTAACACTGACAAAAAATAAACCAACATAGGTAATATCTCTTTTACAAAGAGGTGGCCCTAGTCGGTTTGTACTTTATACTTAAATATTTTATATTTATTTTTTTAATTGCAGTTCTTGTATCGTTTCTAGCGTGGTGAAATCATGTGCTTCTATTTTAGAAGGAGAGATAGTATACAGTGTATCACCTATATACATAATACGTTGGACAGTTTTTTCCCTATCGCTCCAATAATGTCCCGACTTTTGAATATCATCTTCTGTCAAATGTGTAATTTCTCCTCTTAGTTGAAAGCCATCTTCTGCAGAAATGTGATAAATGTGTGCACCCTGGAAAGCAAAACTCCCATATGCAGTAACATTATTTTTGTCTGCTTCATTGACTTCCATCACTGTTACTGGAAATGCCAACAAATTCATATCACGATGAAACGTAAGTGCCTTATGATTATGAAGTAGTTCAGAATGTGTACCTCTGTCTCCAATCATTACTTTATGCTTTTCAATCGGATTACTCACATCGCTTACGTCAAATAATGCCATTTTCATTCCTTGATAATACGCCGTTGTTCCAACTGTATTGCCATTTCTATCTTTAACGTCTACTTCTACTGTATCTTTTCCAAAACCTATTAAATGATTTTCATCATATGGATGTAAGTAATCACTATAACCTGGTATTTTTAACTGACCAAGAATATTTGGATTGTCACTTTCACTGAAATCGATAACAAATAACGGATCTACTGTTTTAAATGTAACCATATATCCCCTATCTCCCATAAAGCGAACGGAGTATATTTTTTCACCAGGTGCAATATCTTCAATTTTACCTAGTTGATTTAGCTGTTCATCTAAAACATATACATTATTTTTTTGCTCTTCACCCCAACCAAAGTGTTGCCCACTCGTAGTAGCAATACGGAAATCACCTTCATATTCATCCATAGAAAATTGGTTAAGCACATGACCAGGAACTTGCCCTTCTGCTTTAAATTTCACTTTGTTTTCTCCAAGCGAAAATTTATAAATTTTTGTTATGGTATCTACTGCTGCTGGTGCAAAATCAATTTTTTGTATTTGAACGGTAACATCCGTTTCGGTTTCCATACTTATATCAATCTCATCAGGCCCAGTAGATTCATCATCGCTGTTTTTATCAACATTGTCGGCCTGTAACGGTTGTACTTCGACACCTTCTCTTGCAGGTACAGCCAAATATAAATGGTCTTTAGAGGCATACACCGTTTCCGCTCCGCCAACATAAGCATTCACATCCATTTTTACCTCTGGCATAGCTAAATTCACACTACCAATTAATGTGTAATCCCATCTATCAAATTGTGGAAAATAATACATCCTGTCATAACCTATCTCCGTTAGCTGTTGATGAATATTAGAGTCTTGATAAACAGGAGACGGGATAGTATCTTTTGTGTTCAAAATATCATATACATCTTGGTAATAGTTACTTACAAAATATAGCGTATCGTCAATTTTTCTAGACGTCATGTAGTAACCTTCCATTTTAAGACTTCGAATAAGCTGTAAATTTGTGCGATCTTGTAAGTCGTATACGTAAGCAGCAACATATTCATTTCTCGGGAAATAAGGTTCTTCCGGCAATATGAGTGATTGCACTTCTAAATCTTCCTCTACACTCTCATCTGGTGTGGAATCTTTGTGGATACCATCCATATCGTATCGCTCTTCCCAGCTGTTTCCTATGACAACGAGATAGCGATCGTCGACATACAGTTCAGTCGGAGTAAATGTATGTTCAAACGTGACTTCATTTACCACTTTCATTTTTTCTGCTGGCATGACGTCACTAATAAGTAATTTGTTTTCGGAAATTTGATACATATATTGCCCATCGGTTTTGATAACATCTGCTTCATCTACACCCTGAACTTGGACATTCGTTTCAGAAACACTTTCTTCAGCAGCAGTATCATTTGAAGTTATAGATGCTTCGTCCTTCACTGTAAATGGCTCTTCTGATTGTAAAGTAAGAGTGTCATTAAACATCACAACGATGTTATTTTTCATATTGTTTTGATATTGTTCCGCTAATAATTTCAACTGTTCATACGATCCCACTTGCGTTAATACTGCATCCCCTACTGTAGGCTCTGTAAAAATACTAGCAGTATTCATTTCTTGTTGCCAATAAACGCTAGCTCCTATTCCTTCCACTATACTACGCAATGGAACCATCAGCTTCTCTTCTTTCCAATAAGGGCCATATGGAAGGGCTACATCTTCCCCATTCATGAGCATGCTGTCCTTCAATGGGGTGAGTGTTACGTTAAAACCATCTTTTGATACTATTACAGTACCATTTTCTTTCCGCTCTATATGTGCATTTATTTGATTAGTTAAATCTTCTAAAGGAACGAATAAGGAACTTCCTTTTTCTTCTATTACGCCACCGTCACTTAACACCAATGGTTCTCCATCCACTGTTACAAAATAAGACTGTGCTTGCGCATAGGTCTGTAAAGTCAGTGGGGATAAAATCAATGCTATTAGTAGAAACCAGGTAATACCTTTCCTCATTTTATTCGCCTCCTTACTACATCAACGATATAAATGAGGTAAAAGTTGCAACAAAATTAAAAAAAATAAAAAAACTTCACTACTTCTCCTCTTTCTTTCCATTTTGAAAGAGATATTGCTTTTTTATGCGTGTTTGCATAACAATCACAAAAAATAGCTGTTGGGCATGTTGACATGTTCATACATTTGTTACACAGTAGTTTTGATATAACTTATCTTTGGGAAAAATAATGGAAGCAAAAAAACATAAATGAAAGGAACATACATATGTGTGGTAGATTTACGTTAACAGCGGAAGAAGAAACAATACTGTCATATCTCAACTTGGATCACAAACCTATGACGTGGAAGCCACGATACAATATTGCACCAACACAAAGCGTGCTCTCGTGTATCAAACATCAAGATGCAATGAGAATTGGAACGTTACAATGGGGCCTTATACCACATTGGGCTAAAGACAGTAAAATTGGAAGCAAGCTCATTAATGCTAGATCTGAAACAGTGATGCAAAAACCTTCTTTCAAAAACTCATTTGCGAGGAAAAGATGTATTATTATTGCTGACGGATTTTTTGAATGGAAGCAAAACGAAGATGGTAAGCAGCCGTTATATATCACTTTAAAAGACCAACCATTGTTTGCAATGGCTGGACTTTACGATACTTGGCAAGATGAACATGAGAAGAAAATTCATACATGCACCATATTAACAACGAAAGCTAATACGTTTATGGAGCACATCCATCAACGTATGCCCGTCATTTTAAAGCGAAATCATATCGACTCGTGGTTAATGCCCAAACAGTCTATTCCCACATTACAATCTCTCATGCAACCTTACCATGCTCATGAGATGCGTGCTATTCCAGTCACAAAAAAAATGGGCAATGCAGCCTTTGATAGCCCTGAATGCATTCAACCCATTTAACAACTGTTATTTTTTATGATGGAACTTCGTATAACTAGATATTAGATGATCTGTGTGTTCCAATTCTTTTTTCCATTGTGACAGATAGGCCACAATCGATAAATAATGCAAACAAGAACTGTCCATTTTTCCGTCTGCCATAAAATCTTGCAACATCTTTGTATATCCTACTTCCAATTTTTCGTTTTTGAGAGAAGGATATTTTAACTCTAACTTCCCTTCAAACTTTAAAAACAGCCGCTCGTGATATTGTATTAGATCCGATATGTTCTCGTTAATATCTGATTCAAATGCATCGCCCTCTTTATGTCGAAACGTATCTAGTGTTTTTAATTCTAACTCAAGTATAGAGAGAAACTGCTTGAAAATAACGGATTGCCGACATTTTTTTCTCCTCGATGTTTTTCGCAGCACCGTCTCTTCATTAAATAGTTCATATACTTGCTTCAAATTATTAAAATCTTGATGTAATTTTTCTCTTTCTTGACGAAATGATTTCTCGCTCAAGTACCCTTCTACCATGTTTCGAAGCAATATAAAAATATCTTCGTTTAATTTCTTCATTTTGGAAAACAAATTTTTTCGATGATCTGGTGGAAAAATAAGCGCATTAATAAGAAGCGAAATAAATATTCCGACCATAATCATGAGGAAACGATTTAATGCTGCACCGTCTGGCTGTTCCATGACAGCGACCACCGTCAGTATAGATAAACTGATATTAGAATTAAATTTCAGCAAAAGATTAATGATAATGACGAGTATAACCGCCGTTCCAATGACTACTGGTTCATTTCCCAACAGCCAATACGAAAAAATACCTATTAAAGCTCCTATCAGGTTAGCTTGCACTTGCTCTATAAAATATTTAAATGATCGGTATATGGATGGCTGAGTCGTCAAGACAGCAGCAATTACCATTACTAAAGGTGAACCTAACTCAAACCATTGACAAATATATAAAGAAAGCATAACAGCTAGTCCTGTTTTGACCATTCTTGCTCCAAGTTTCATTCTGCTTCCTCCGAAGTTTACTAAATATATGGAATGATACAAACTGTACAAACTCCAACTTATATATAAGATTAAGAAATGATGGAATAAAAGTTTACGCCTCAGTTGCCAGGCGTAAAAGTTATATGATGATTTCTTCATCTTATGGTTAGCGGTAATAAGTTGGTTGAACTTCTTTCTCCAACTTATATATAAGATAAGAAATGATGGAATAAAAGTTTACGCCTCAGTTGCCAGGCGTAAAAGTTATATGATGATTTCTTCATCTTATGGTTAGCGGTAATAAGTTGGTTGAACTTCTTTCTCCAACTTATATATAAGATAAGAAATGATGGAATAAAAGTTTACGCCTCAGTTGCCAGGCGTAAAAGTTATATGATGATTTCTTCATCTTATGGTTAGCGGTAATAAGTTGGTTGAACTTCTTTCTCCAACTTATATAGTAATGGATTTACACAAAAAAGAAAATAAAAAACAATGGAAATCATGGTACAATGATGAAAGTGTCAGTACTTAAGCATGCCACTGAGCATGAATCTTGCCTATAGAAAGGATGAATAAAAGTGGAGAACAAAGAGCAGCAAATGCACTTGATGATAGAAAGTATTAAATCAAAATTAAAAGTCGTTTCCATCGCAGCGATCAAATCGGATCATTTCGATATGAAATATTTCGAAGAAATACAAGATATTTACGAACTAGTGAACAGTAGAGATCAATTTAGTATTGCAGAAATTGAATCCATTGTTTCTACATTAGGAACGCTAAAAAAACAAACATAGCGCACATATGAAAGCATAATAAATCACCTATGGTCTTTTAACCATAGGTGAACTATAGAATGAAGTTGCCTATGCAACATTGTATTTTCGCTATAATTTTATGCAACATTAAGCCTGATATGAATAAAATATACAAGATGAAATCTCCACTTATTGAAAAAAACCTTCTTTAGCTACAATTAATCATTGCTCCATGAAAAGGGATACAGTCCATTGCTCGTATTAATTGACAGGTTTAACAGGTTATATGGTACGTTACGGAGAATCATCTTATGTCATATTCTTATCACTCCTTTGTATTATTTCGAACGAGAGAGCCTATGTTACTTCTTCTGCATGCTGTAGCATAGGCTCATACATCATCATCGCGTGATTTTCTGTTACAAATTCATCATCTATGCAGTCCCCTTGCACCGTATATACTTTTCGATAGATTTGGTTATGTCTTACATAGCCACCCCAAGGTTCCATCGTTATTTTATGATCCTTTTCGTACACTTCATAGCTGTACAAGCTAGGTTGATTACATTGCCACTGTCCAACTAAGTGACTGTCTGTTATATCTAGTTGAAGGCGATATGTCTGTGCTGTGTTATTTTTAATTTGCAAATCAATATAATTATAAGCGCATGTTGCACCACTGCCAAAAGGTTGCGTCCTACTTGCATCTGGAAATACATCATAGCTGTGCCGGTGCCGCTCTACTACGGTTAGCGGTGTGTGTAACGTCAACCAGTAAATAAGATTAGACAGTTGACACAACCCTCCACCAGTTCCAGTTTTATATTTTCCGTAGTGAAGAATCATACCGTCCACATAACCTTTCACTTTTGTCGTTTTGCCAATGTGACGCCAATAAGACATCGTATCTCCCGGACTCAGTACAAGCCCATTTAAACAAGGAATGGCTATGCTTAAATTCTTCACTTTATTATGTTGTAACTCCATGTCGACATCTTTTAGTTTTCGATACAATGGGGTTTGGTGTGTGGTAATGGTATACGTTAACGCACTGCTACTTTTTGTCGTTGTATACTGGCTTCTGTTTTTATACCACTCCCAATATCGTTGATACGTATACATTGTTTTTCCCAAGAACACCCTCAGTTTAGATCTCTGTATTGGCTGTTTTACAACCTGCATCATACATCCCTCCGTCCCATATTTTAGTATTTTAACATACATATTTAACCGAAGGTGTATACGAATAAAATATACCTATTCACACAAAATAAGTTGAATGAACTTGTTCAGCTAACTTATTACCGCTAAACATAAGATGAAGAAATTAACTTATTCAACCTTTACGGCTGGCTACTGAGGCGTAAAACTTGTATCTCATTATTTCTGCATCTTATAAATAAGTTGAATGAACTTGTTCAGCTAACTTATTACCTCTATACATAAGATGAAGAAATTAACTTATTCCAACCTTTACGGCTGGCTACTGAGGCGTAAAACTTGTATCTCATTATTTCTGCATCTTATAAATAAGTTGAATGAACTTGTTCAGCTAACTTATTACCACTATACATAAGATGAAGAAATTACCTTATTCAACCTTTACGGCTGGCTACTGAGGCGTAAACTTATATCTCATTATTTCTGCATCTTATAAATAAGTTGAATGAACTTGTTCAGCTAACTTATTTGTTGTTCATTACCTTGTGAGGATGATTATGATGACTTCAGAGACTGAGAAACGTAAAGATGAACATATTGATATCTGTTTACACAAAGAAGTAACCAGCCATATTACAAATGGTTTTGATCAATATCAATTTGTTCATCATGCAATGCCTGAGATCGATTTTCATGATATCCAACTACATACATCATTTTTAGGCAAAACATTAAAGGCTCCATTCCTTATCAGCTCCATGACTGGCGGAACTACAAAAGGCAGTCATATCAATGAAATTCTTGCAGCATGCGCGCAACATTTCGGATGGGCTATGGGAATAGGTTCGATGAGAACACTAATAGAAAACAAAACAACCTCCACTGTTCAACATATACGAAAAGTTGCACCTGATGCTTTTCTCATCGCCAATTTAGGTGCGGTGCAGTTTAACTACGGTTTTGGTATAGAAGAATGCAAACAAGCAATCGATATGATTGAAGCAGACGCTCTCGTCTTCCATTTCAACAGTTTACAAGAAGTATTTCAGCCTGCTGGAAATACAAATTTTAAAAACCTTTTACATCATATCGAACATGCTGTGAAGTCACTCCCTGTTCCCATCGGTATAAAAGAAGTAGGATTCGGTATCGATCAACACAGTGCACAACAATTTGCTGCTGTAGGTGTTTCTTTTATTGATGTAGCGGGTGCAGGTGGAACGTCTTGGATACAAGTTGAAAAATATAGAACAGATGACCCTATACGAAAGCAAGCAACTTCCGCTTTTCACAATTGGGGAATCCCCACGGCTACTTGTATTAAAGAAATTAGAAAAACGCTACCCATCCCTCTTATTGCAAGTGGAGGAATGAGCAGCGGAGTAGAAGCAGCAAAAGCCATCGCTTTAGGGAGTAATGTAGTTGGCTTAGGACGAACTTTGCTGCCTAATGCAGTACAATCAGAAGAAGCATGTTTTCAACAGTGTGAAACACTGCAATTCGAGTTACAAGCTGCCATGTTTGGTATTGGTTGCAGTAATATAAAAGAACTTGCTGATGCCCATCAAAGATTGAAGAAACAAAATTAGATACTACTTTATTTTAAAAATATTACAATATTACAATATTCCAATCCCAGTGCAATGGCTTCATTTTATGTTTAAGTAAGCTACATTATTTTCCTAAGTACGTCACTGCTAGCATTTCCTCTTTCACGGTACCTTCTTGATCTGTATGCAAAAAATATGCTTTTGCTTCCGGTCTAGAACTTACAATGTGATGAAGTTCATTCTCCTTATAATGCAATGCTACGCCGTCATCGACACCATAACCAGGTATAATGTCGTTACTTTGCAGCAAGGTATGGAAATTTGGTCTTCGCTGCACTTCTCCATCAAAATGGGGACAGTAACTCCCTTTATAAAACCCGAGTGCAGGAATAGATGCAGCAGTTTCACCAAATGAGGTAGTAACGCATTGCTCATACCAGCAGTTCGCACCTGCACTAATGCCCGCCATGATAATGCCATGGTTCCAGGCTTTTTGTAAAATACGATCCAATTCCCACTCCCTCCAGAGAGCAAGTAAATTTTTCGTGTTTCCACCACCGACGTAAATGATGTCTTTTTCCATTACATATTGCTCTAAATCTGTAGTAGGCGGTAAAAATAAAGACAAGTGGGATGGTTCACAGTGTAAAGAAGTAAATGCATCGTAAAATCTCTCAATGTATCCTTCGCTATCCCCACTTGCCGTAGGTACAAAACAAATTTTCGGTTTCGTTGTATTTGCTTGATCTAGGATGTACTGATCCAGTAACAAATTATCTGGTTCCATGGAAAATCCTCCGCCACCCATTGCGATCATCTGCTTCATCTTTTCACCACTCCTATTACATATAAATTCATCACCTATTTGTTCGTTGAACGCGTTGATTATGATGATTATTTTATCTCATCTTCCTTTTCATCGCTATGATTTGTTATTTGTTTTTTTTTGCTGTCTACTCGTTTTTATCGTCCTCATGCTTATGATCCAAGTGGGTACTGCAACCAGTGCTAACAAAATGATAATCGGTATGGCACCCGCAATAAAAACAAAAATGCCTTGGAATAATTGTGACAAAAACGAAAAGCTATCTTTCATCGCATCGGATGCTCTCTCCAGCAAAGATTCATCTTCCGTACGCTTAGTAGCTTGATCATCTAACATCTCATACACTCGTAGATCAATAGTAGAAAATGAAACGTTACTATCCAAATAGCGTAATCTACCTTTGATGACCTCTATCTCCCCTTGAACCCTCTCTAATTCATTGGAAAACTCTACTAAAGCATCTGTTTCCTGTGCTGATTCCATGAATGCAAGCAATCTGGACTCTACGACTTGTTTTGCACTTAGTCTAGATGCAAGATCTACATATTCTTCTGTCACATCTTTCCCTGTTAAACTTTTTTGCATATAAATGGGCTCCATCTTTTCTAAACTATCTAAAAAAGAGTGGAACCCTTGTGCGGGCACTTTGATGGTGTAATTTCCACCCACTTCGTACGAAGTCTCCTCCTCGGAAAAATGAAGAATGTAGGCGTTAGAAAGATGCGTTAAGTCTCTGATCTTAGTTTGAATTGCAGCAAAGTCTTTTACTTCCATATTCACTTGACCATTGTAGATGATTTTACGATTAAATCCTTCTGCATATTCCGTTCCGGTGCTTTCATTCTCTTTCTCGCTACTCATAGGCTCATTAAATGTAAGCTCTACCTTTGCTTCTTCTGACTGCGTATCATACTCCATACTGTCATTACCTTCTGTAGCATACTCATCAGCTTCACCACACCCTAAGAACAAAAATGCAAAGCTTAAAACGACTACCATTGTGAGACTGGATTTTTTATTTTTTTTCCACAACAATGAAGTCTCCCCCTTTTATTTAAAATGATGACCATTCGATAAATAGACGGAAGAGACTTAGAAAATGTTTCAATTTTATTCCATTATATTTGAAAATTATACTTTTATATATAATTATCCTTTTGATGACCTATGACTATTTTGCTATCCCATTTTTCTGCGCAATAAGTAATTTATCTTCTGCTTTTTTACTTTCTTTCACCGATAAAATCCTTTCCTCTGCCATTCTGTCTGCTGCTAAATACGTTGGAATGTGATCACGTTTAGATATTTCTACTACTTTTTGCATGTTATTATAAATGGTTTTCACATTATCTAATACACTGTTCAAATCAAATTTACCATGCAATTCCTCAATCACATGCATTAATCCACCAGCATTAATGATATAATCTGGAGCATAAAGAATACCTGACTCATGCAGAATGTCTCCATGTTTTTCTGTCTGCAACTGATTATTAGCTCCCCCTGCAATAACTTTTGCCTTCAATTGAGGAATACTTTCGTCATTAATCACTGCGCCTAATGCATTCGGGGAGAAAATATCACAAGATACACTATAAATATCTTTAGGATCTACTGCTTTCGCATTAAACTCATCGACTGCTCTCTTTACTCTTTCTTTGTCGATATCTGTAACAATTAAATGTGCTCCTTCTTTGTGCAGGTACTTACTCAAATGATAGGCTACGTTTCCTAAACCTTGTACCGCAATCGTCTTGCCAGCTAAATCGTCTGTACCGAAACGCTCCAATGCTGCTGCTTTCATTCCTCTATATACACCGTATCCAGTTGATGGAGAAGGATTGCCACTTCCACGTGACGAAGATACGGTAATACCTGTCACATGCTCTGTCTCTTCTCTGATATAATCCATGTCTGTTTCCGTCGTTCCCACATCTTCTGCGGCAATGTATTTTCCGTTTAATCTATCAATATAGCGACCGAAGGCACGGAACATTTCTGGATTTTTATCTGTTTTATAATTTCCTATGATAACGGACTTTCCACCACCTAAGTCTAACCCAGCTGCCGATGCTTTGTAGGTCATTCCCCTAGATAGACGCAAGACATCCATCATCGCATCTTCTTCATTAGCATAAGTCCACATTCTCGTACCACCTAATGCTGGTCCTAATGTCGTATCATGAATAGCAATAATGGCTTTTAAACCGGATTCGTTATCTTGGCATAACACTAACTGTTCATAATCATGACTCTCTAAATAATCAAATATCTTCACGATGTAACCTCCAATTCGTTATTTGCTCGCCAAAGCATGATGTGCGAATTATGAAAGCGCTATCATGGTGTGCACAATTATATTTTACATCATTTTTTCTTCATTATCACTTTAAATATTCATCATTTGTTCACATTTTTTTATCGTCCCGTTCACATTTTTTTATGCCTCACCATGGCTTTTCAGATTTGTTAAACTATATGTAAGGATAACGAAATTTACTTTTATTTCATTATCATGTGTAGATCATATACTTTATTTATGATAAAAAGCAAGTGTTTACGATGAAGGATTAAGCTAATTTTCCCTACCAACTCTTAACCAACCCCCAGTCAAAACTACAAAAAAAAGAAGCATCTCTGCTTCTAAATGTAATACGAATTGAGTTTTATAGTTCTGGAGGGAAGTAAAAATTTATTTTTTGCTCATCATCATTTCGATCGCTTGTTTTAATTCAGGCTGCTTGATGAGATACGATTGATTTTCTTTTTCCCACTCTAACGCGTCCTGCAATGTCCAAGACAAACTATGATTTAGCCCTTCCTTTGTTTTCAAAAATGCTTGCTTTGGTAATCTATTTAACTTTGCAATGACTTTTTCAGCTGCCCCTTCTAATGCTTCACTAGCAACCGCTTGAAAAATTAGCCCCATTTCCATTGCTTCTTTCCCACTGATTTTATCACATAGCAATGCGAGCCTCTTCGCTTGTGCCATTCCTACTAAACGAGGAAGGACATACGTGCCTCCAAAATCATTAGTCAATCCAATTTGGACGAATGGAGCCTGAATCACTGCGCTCACATCTGCAATGACAAAATCGGCTTGCAATGCAAGATGTAATCCTGCCCCGACTGCTGCCCCTTGAATGACAGCAATAACAGGTTTAGGCATATGATGCAACTGCTCTATCATCTCGTTAATGCCTGCCATGCCCTCAATCACATGCTCATGTGTAGCAGGATTGGACAACGTCATTAAGTCCCCGCCTGCGGAGAAGTTACCTCCTGCACCTTTTAACACTATAATGTTTGCGCTTTCATTTTTCGCAGCCATTAGCATCACATCGTGCAGTTCTCTAAACATTACATCATTCATCGCATTCATCACTTGTGGACGATTTAATGTAATCGTCAAGACACCTTGATGCACATCTGTTAACAATGTTTCGTACGTCACCTGACATCATCTCCCTTGATTATCTCATAAGTTGAATGAACTTGTTCAACCAACTTATTACCACTATGCATAAGATGGAGAAATCACAATATTACAACCTTTACGCCTGGCTACTGAGGCGTAAACTTGGTTCTCATTATTTCTTCATCTTATATAAGTTGAATGAACTTGTTCAACCAACTTATTACCACTATGCATAAGATGGAGAAATCACAATATTATAACCTTTACGCCTGGCTACTGAGGCGTAAATTCTATTGCAGCATTTCTTCAACTTATATATTTATATTTCACATTACGTATAAAAACCCCTTCTTTTTATCGTTTTTTTATTATTTCGCGTGGCAAATACGTCACTACTTTACTGTAAGGATGTGCTATAATAGCGCTAAAGGAAACCAACTGGAGTGATGGAGATGCAATACGTAAGTACACGAGGAGCGTTAGAGCCATGCGGGTTTGTTGATGCTTTTTTAATGGGATTAGCAGATGATGGTGGGTTACTTGTACCAGAAACTATTCCTTATGTTGAAAAAAGTACATTGGAAAAGTGGAGAACGTTATCGTATCAAGATTTAGCATTTGAAATTTTATCACTATATACAAACAACGAAGTTGCTGACGAGGATTTGAAAAAATTAATTCAAGAAAGCTACGCTACGTTTCGTCATGAACATATTACACCGATAAAAAAAATAAATGATACATTATATATATTGGAGTTGTTTCATGGACCTACCTTTGCTTTTAAAGATATTGCGCTGCAATTGATCGGAAATTTGTATCGTCATGTCTCCAAAGATCATGAGCACATTATTCATATTATTGGTGCGACATCTGGAGATACAGGTGCTGCTGCGATTGAAGGCGTCCGTGGTAAAGAAGGAATTAAAATCTGCATCTTGCATCCACATGAAAAAGTAAGTAAAGTGCAAGAGTTGCAAATGACGACTACTGCCGATGAAAATGTTTTAAATTTAAGTGTACGAGGTAATTTCGACGATTGCCAACGAATGGTCAAACAAATTCTCTCCAATCCAGATTGGAAAGAGCAATATCATTTGCGTGCTGTTAATTCTATTAACATCGTGCGTATTCTTGCTCAAATGATTTATTATTTTTATGCGTATTTTAGAGTGTGCGAGCAAAACAAAGACGCAGAGCTTCAATTCCATGTTCCATCTGGAAATTTTGGTGATATATTTGCTGGCTATCTCGCAAAGAAAATGGGACTTCCTGTTGGGCCAATGCTTCTTGCTACGAATGAAAATGATATTTTGCACCGTTTTGTACAAACAGGACTTTATGAACCCACTACGTTTAAACAAACATATTCTCCTGCTATGGATATACAAATTGCAAGTAACTTTGAACGGTATCTTTATTATTTGTGTGAAGAAAACGGACAAACCGTCGCAGACTACATGCAGCATTTTCAGCAGCACGGTAACATCAAAATAGAAGAACATAAGCTAAATATTGTCCAAAAAGATTTTCTATCAGCATCGATACACAAAAACCCTTGTATGGACACAATAAAGCATTACTATCGTGAATATGACTATTTACTTGATCCACATACGGCTTGTGGAGTAGCAGCTATAGAGGATGATACAAAAGATAAGACCATTGTTTCTTTAGCCACTGCACACCCTGCAAAATTCGATGATGTCATCGCTCGCTGTGATATTGAGCAGTCTTTCCCACAAGAAATAGCGCAGCTTGAGCACAAAGCCCAGCAGATGGACATTATAGATAATGATCTTGAACAGGTCATCACGAAAATAACACAGTTTTTTGCTTAGTTTTGCTCTAAACCAAATACAATAACAATAGAGGACAAAGGTAACAGGTATGTAGACTTGCGTTGCCTTTGTCTTTTCATATTATGAGCGCCTGGTTACTTAGGTGTAAATTTGTATCCTACCATTTCTCCAGCTTATTTCATTTAACATCATGTTCTTCTATTCCATTTCCATCTACTTCGCTTGCCTGTATATCATGAAAGTGTTGTACCAGATGTTCAAATTGCTGTATTTCTTGCTTCCCTTTTTTCGACAGCTGATAATGACCACGCGAAACTCGTTCAAACCATCCATAATGATCTTGTTGTAAGATAGTTGCTGTTTTCTGATCATCCGTGCCGTACTGCTTCAACTGCTTAATCGACAGCACATGATGTTGTAGCAAGAATGCAGCTATATGTATCGTCTTTTCTTTATACGCTGTAATCAGCTTTTTCCTTACGGTCCCACCCGTATTAAAATCGCCACTTCTACCTTGAAATTCGGTTATCCACTTTTTGCGATGACGCTGTGACCTTCTAGGCGGCTTACTCTTTTGTTCCAACCGCTCCGCTTCTAGGGGAACATCTACATAAGAAAATCCATTTTTCTTTAATGTCACTAACATGATGCCTATTCCTAATCGACGTAGCATTTGCACGATATGCTTCCATTTTTTTGATGACACTAGTTTATTATTTTTAAACGCTGCCACATACACTTTATCTGCCGCACGTTGCCTATCCACAGCTTGCAATATGAGTTCTAAGTTTACATTCTTTTTTAACTCCACGACGATCATCACATCATCTTTCATGGCCATGACATCACATTTGGCGACTTCTCCCTTTACATCATACCCTTGTTCCAATAAAAAATGACGAACAGGTGCATATAAATCTTCTTCTTTATGTTCCACATTTCCACTCCCTATCACGAGATGCCACTTGCATGGTTTGGTTTGTATTTGGTTGTATGATCTCACTAAGGAGATGAACACATTATGCTTTTAATATATTACATTATTACTCTACTAATAGACTAACTTTCTGTCTTTCCCTTATGTATGCTATCATTTTTATCATAAACAAATCATCATTCACCTTGCCACTATGCATAAGATGAAGAAATCTCTACATTTCAACCTTTATACCTGGCTACTGAGGCGTAAACTTATATTTCATCTTATATAAATGTAATTTTTTCGTCAAACAAATCGTCAACACAGATGAAGTCATTCCTACATTCTACTCTACTTCACCACCACATCATGAACCGTCCTAATTGTTAAATTCCATCATATGATGAAAGATCATATCTTATCACTAATGCGATAACATCACTATTCACATTTACATGGAGAGGAGCATTTCAATGTCAACAAGACAAATGTCAGAAATTTCTGCAGATAGAGGTACAACCCTATCTTGTAAAGGATGGGTGCAAGAAGCTGCGCTACGCATGCTCATGAATAATTTAGATGCAGAAGTAGCGGAAAATCCAGAGGAATTAGTCGTTTACGGTGGAATAGGTAAGGCGGCTAGAAACTGGGAATGCTATGATGCTATCGTCCACAGTTTAAAACAATTAGAAGAAGATGAAACACTCTTAATCCAATCGGGAAAACCTGTTGCGGTGTTTCGCTCCCATGCTGATGCCCCGCGTGTTTTGTTAGCCAATTCTAACCTCGTGCCAGCATGGGCCAACTGGGAACACTTCCGTGATTTAGAAGAGCGAGGATTAATGATGTACGGTCAAATGACAGCAGGCTCTTGGATTTACATTGGCACACAAGGCATTTTACAAGGTACGTATGAAACGTTCGCAGAAGCAGCCAATCAACATTTTAACGGTTCGCTTGCTGGCACCTTAACGGTAACGGCTGGTTTAGGTGGTATGGGCGGTGCTCAACCGTTAGCTGTCACGATGAATGGTGGTGTCGTTATTACGGTGGAATGCGATCCTACTTCTATACAGCGCCGCATAGAAACTCGTTATTGCGATGTGCAAGCGAACTCATTAGATGAAGCGTTACAACTCGCTACAAAGGCTAAAGAAGACAAAAAGCCGTTATCTATTGCCTTACTCGGGAATGCAGCAGCCATATTACCACAAATGTTAGAACGTCAAATCATACCGGATTTAGTCACCGATCAAACTTCTGCACACGATGTGTTAAACGGATATATTCCCCTTGATCATACGATAGAGGAAGCCAAACAACTACGCCAACAAGACCCCGATAAGTACATTCAACTTGCAAAACAAAGTATAGTACAACATGTCGAAGCGATGCTAGCGATGCAAAAGCAAGGTGCCGTCGTATTTGACTACGGCAACAATATTCGTCAAGTGGCTTTGGATGAAGGTGTGCAGCATGCTTTTGACTTCCCAGGTTTTGTTCCTGCATTTATTCGTCCATTGTTTTGCGAAGGAAAAGGACCATTTCGCTGGGCGGCACTTTCCGGAGACCCTGAAGATATTCATGTTATTGATGAAGCTATTTTAAAAGCATTCGCTCATGACACCCATCTTTGTCAATGGATACGTATGGCAAAAGAAAAAGTGCAATTTCAAGGCCTTCCAGCACGAATTTGTTGGCTTGGTTACGGAGAACGTGCCAAGTTAGGAAAAATCATCAACGATATGGTAGCCTCAGGGCAACTGAAAGCTCCTATCGTCATTGGCCGAGATCATCTAGATTGTGGCTCCGTTGCTTCGCCGAACAGAGAAACAGAAGCCATGCTGGACGGCAGCGATGCTGTTGCAGATTGGCCCATCCTCAACGCATTAATTAATGCAGTCAATGGAGCGAGTTGGATTTCTGTTCATCACGGTGGAGGTGTTGGCATGGGTTATTCCCTTCACGCAGGTATGGTCATTGTTGCAGATGGAACCGAAAAAGCAGCGGAGCGTTTACAACGCGTCTTAACTTCCGATCCCGGTATGGGCGTTGTTCGTCATGTTGATGCTGGCTATGACACTGCAATCCACACAGCCAAAACAAAAGGAGTCCACATTCCACTGTTAAAGGAGTAAACACAATGAGTACAAAACGCGCTTGCATCATTAAAAATGCAAATCAAATCATTACGATGGCAGGAAATAATACTGCTCCAAGAAAAAAAGAAGGTATGAGTGAGCTTGGCCTGATCAACAATGAAGATAAAAAAATGGTGATTGCTATTTATGACGGCAACATTTTAGCAGTAGGTGATACCACAACCGTTCAGCAGCGATTTCATGCGCTACAAATTACATCAGATGAAATAGAAGTTATCGATGCACAAGGAAAGTTGGTTTTACCAGGCTTTGTCGATCCGCATACCCATGTTGTGTTTGCTGGTTCTCGTGAATATGAATTGAATATGCGCTTAAATGGAGCATCATACTTAGAAATTTTACAGCAAGGCGGCGGCATACTCGCCACGACAAACATGACGAGAGAAGCAGATGAAACACAGTTAATAGCCGAAACGACGTTTCGATTAAATCAGTTTGCACTGCACGGAGTAACGACGATAGAAGCAAAAAGCGGATATGGCTTAACGACAAAAGATGAATGTAAAATGTTACACGTCATAAAAAAGTTAAATGACTTGCACGCTTTAGATATCGTGCCTACCTTTATGGCTGCTCATGCCATTCCACCAGAGTACAAAGAAAACCCAGATGCCTACGTGGATCTGATTATTGATGACATGCTGCCTATCATAAAGGAACATCAGCTTGCACAATTTTGTGATGTCTTTTGTGAACAAGGTGTATTTAATGTGGACCAATCCAAACGCATGTTAGAAGCTGCTAAAACTTACGGTCTTACTCCAAAAATTCATGCAGACGAAATCGTTTCTATTGGCGGCACTTTTTTAGCAAGTGAAGTGGGTGCTATTTCTGCTGAACATTTATTACAAACAAAATCAGATGGGATACAAGCGTTAGCGGAAGGAAACGTCATCGCTACTTTATTACCTGGTACAGCCTTTTATTTGATGGAGCCTTATGCAAAAGCGAGAGAGATGATTGATGCTGGTGTCGCTGTCACGTTGTCTACGGATCGCAATCCAGGCTCTTCCCCAACAGAAAACATACAACTCATCATGAATTTAGCCTGCTTTCACATGAACATGACACCGGAGGAAGTGCTAGTCGCTACAACGATTAATGCTGCACACGCTATTCATATGCAAGATAAAGTAGGCAGCTTAGAAGAAGGAAAACAAGCCGACCTGATTATGATGGATATTCCAACTTATCATCACTTGCAATACCACTATGGAGTAAACCATGTCGATACGGTGATGAAAAAAGGAAACATCATTGTACAAGGAGGTGTTCTGCTGTGATCTATTCATCCTCAGCCCTCTCCCCTCCTGCTATCGTTCATGCAGGGGGTAGCAATGACCAGATGGACACCAAAGTGCACCAATGGATTACACCTTGGAAAGCAAAAGAAGATGTGTTTGACGTGGGCATCATTGGAGCTCCGCTCTCGCGCTCTTCTATTAGTGTCTCTGGGGCTAGCGAAACCCCCAATGCCATGCGTCTTGCATGGAAAGGATTCAGCACGTGGTATGCCGATTTTGATGTGGAACTTACCCCCTTACAAGTAAGAGATATCGGGGACATTCGTATGCATACAACGGACATTCAGCAATGTCATGACAACATTGAGAAAGGCCTTATATCTTTATATCAACACTATCTTGATCGCCCTTTTCTTCCTATCGTGATTGGTGGAGATCATTCCATCACTCGTCCTGCATTTAATGCATTTGCTAAAGCAAATAAGGATGCATCGATAGGGATCATTCAGTTTGATACCCACTTTGACGTAAGGAATTTAGTAGACGGCGGCCCGAGCAACGGTACACCTTTTCGTGGTTTAATAGAGCAAGACCATACGGTAAAAGGAGAAAACATTATTCAAATCGGCATTCATGGCTTTTCAAATAGTGCTGTATATCGAGATTATGTCAAAGCACAAGGCATAACCTACTTCACGATGCGAGACATTCGCAAGCAAGGTGCAGAGTATATCATACAGCATAGTGTGGAATCACTAGCAAAGAAAGTAGATATCATCTATGTGACGGTAGATATGGATGTACTGGATATTTCCCATTGTCCTGGTTCGCCTGGAGCTGCTCCAGGAAGCATGTTATCGTGGGAGTTGTTCGAATGTTTGTATTTTCTAGGTCAACAATCTATTGTCAAAGCCGTCGATATCGTAGAATTAGATCCGACTAGAGACATAGCAAATATGTCTGTTAAAACCGCTTGTCATACTATGCTCTCCTTTTTATCTGGCTTGGTTCAACGGAATAAACATTGAAAAATATAGAGATTCTATTATGACAGCATGACAGTAAGTTTCTTCATAGATTGTAGATTTTAAGATTTAGATTTTTATTTTATATTTTTAGTTTTAGATTTAAAATTACGTCTTAGATTGTATCTGAAGTACCGTCTAAAATATAAAGTACATTTAATTTATTTCATTGAATTTTTTTGATATAATAATGATGATTTTAGTTTGAACTAGTATCTACCTTGTCTACATCATGTTTTGCATGCGTCATGGTTCCTTTTCGTTTGATTCATGATCTAAACATGTCTTCGTTAACATTCATCATTTTATTATCACTTTGTGTTGAATGATAATTAAGGTTTAATTAGGTAAGGATAGTACTAAAAAAATAATAGAAATAGGATGTGGAAAATATGTCTGAAAATATTTACGATGTGATGACCGCTCGTCAAAGTGTTAAAAAATACGTGAAGGATCATCAAATTTCTGAGCAAGAGTTAGAGGAAATTTTAACACTTGCAGCAAAAGCACCTTCATCATGGAATTTACAACATTGGCGTTATCTTGTCATTACTTCTCAAGAGATGAAAGAAAAGATTTTACCGATTGCTTACAATCAACAACAAGTCGTTGAATCTTCAGCTACTGTTGTATTGTTAGGGGATTTAGAAGCAAATAAAACAGGTAAAGTACTTTATGGTGAAGCATTGAAACAAGGATTTTTGACACAAGAATTACATGATACTTTGTTGCAGCAAATTGATTGGAGTTATTCCAATCCAGAAATAGCGAAAAGCGAAGCAGTTTTAAATGCTAGTTTATCCGGTATGCAACTTATGCTAGCTGCAAAGGCAAAAGGATATGACACTTGTCCGATGGGTGGCTTTGATAAAGAAGCTATCGTCAAAGAACTAAACATTCCTGACCGTTACATACCCGTTATGCTAATCACCATCGGGAAGCAAGCAGAACCAGCTCGTCCGACTGGCAGACTGCCATTAGATCAACTCGTGATCAAAGAAACATTCTAATCCATTTACCATACTAAAAAAGAGGATAGTCCCTTCATATAGAAGAAAAAGGGCTATCCTTTTTTTGCTTTTACGCCTGGCACCTGAGGCGTAAACTTGATTCTCATTATTTCTCCGTCTTATTTAACTCCACCTTTACTAACTTTTCCGCAATCTCTAAGTCCTTGTACATCTCCCGATCATGCTTTAATTTAGGTATGACCCTTCTCAGGGTGTCATATGCCTGTTTACTTCCCTTCCCTAATTGCCCTGAGCCAAAATCAATGGCTTGACATGCCGTCATGTATTCAATAGCGATGACTTTTTGTACGTTAGCAATGACGGTTCTACATTTTCTCGCGCCCGTAGTTCCCATGCTAACATGATCTTCTTGATTGGCAGAGGAAGGAATGGAATCTACACTAGCAGGATGAGACAGCACTTTATTTTCTGAAACGATAGATGCAGCTGCATATTGGGCAATCATGAACCCGGAATGAAGCCCACCATACTGTGTCAAAAAGCCAGGAAGACCACTCAGTTGCGGATTAACTAATCTCTCTATCCTTCTTTCTGAAATATTTGCTAATTCAGATAATGAAATACATAAAAAGTCCGCTGCTAACGCCATCGGTTGTCCGTGAAAGTTACCACCAGAAATGACATCGTTTGTTTCAGGAAACAATATCGGATTGTCTGTCACACTGTTACACTCCCGCTCCACCCACTGTGATACAAAATGCAATATATCCCTTGTCGCTCCGTGTACTTGTGGAATACAACGAATACTATAAGCATCTTGGACTCTTAACTGCCCCATCATCGTGGTTCGTTCACTGCCTTGCAAATGAGACATTAATGCTTGAGCAGATGTTTGCTGACCAGGATGAGGACGCAATTGGTGCAAGCGCGGATCAAAAGCGCTGGTAATTCCTTGTAGCCCTTCCACCGTTAATGCTGCGATCACTTCTGCATTTTCCAACGTTATTTTCGCATCATGTATTGCTAAACAGAGCAATGCTGTCATCGCTTGGGTGCCATTGATTAACGCTAATCCTTCTTTTGCCTCTAGCGTGATCGGACTTAGTCCCGCTGCTGAAAGTGCCTGTAGTCCCGACATAACCTTTCCTTTGTAAGTTGCCTCCCCTTTCCCTATCATCACTAAGACGATGTGAGCTAACGGTGCTAAATCACCACTTGCTCCCAGCGAACCTTGCTCTGGTACGATAGGATGTACACCGCGATTACACATGTCCACTAATTGCTGTAACGTCTCTAATCTGATGCCAGAATGCCCTTGAACAAGCGAATTTATTCGAAGTGCCATCATTGCTCTTACCACTTCTACGGAAAAAGGAGTGCCCATTCCACATGCATGACTCATAATTAAATTTTCTTGCAGGTCGGTCACATCTTCCTCTGAAATAACGATATCCGAAAACTTACCGAATCCAGTCGTAATACCGTAAACAACCTCTCCTTTTTCCACAATATGTTCAATTTGTTGTCTAGCTGAAGCAACACGATGTAGTACATCCTCGGCTATTGTAATTTTATTTTCATCTCTAGCGACAGCTGCAACTTGAGCTATAGTTAGCGATGTTCCATTTAAAGACACAACCTTATTATCCATCCATATTTTCCTCCTTTAATAAAAGAAAGCATAAAAAAAGAATGAGGCGTAATCTCCTCATTCTTTTTTTGATCTATGTCATTGTCCCAATATTGATTCAGCCTATACAGACATAACATGACGTATCGCTCCTCAAATGGTAAACTGTATAACATCATTTTCCATTATCATTTATTATACCACAATGTATGCATTCACATGGTTGTATATATTTTTTTATGAACGATATAAGCTGGTGTAACAAGTTTATTCAACTTCAATAGATCCGTCTTGTATAGAAAGCAGCTTCTCTTTTAAAATAGGAAAATAAGCGTGAAGCTTTTTGTTCGTAAAGGAAGACCACTGCTTCATATCGCCATCTAGTATGAATGCTCGCATTTTCGTTGCGCTGATGTCCACCCTATCCCTTGGAACGACGATTTGCTCAATACCCTTTAACTGTTCCTCTTCAAACCATAAATTTCTTTCTTCATCATTACCCATGATCATTGTATCTAGTGCATGTGGTAGTCCAAAATATTTACCCCAAGATCTCGCGTGGTCTAACACGTACTGTCCCCACATCGTACTATGATCATTTTCATTGGTTAAATCATTTAAAAAACCAATATGCACACGCGGATGATCCCCGTAAATTTCTTTTAACATATCTAAGCGAAGCTGCATAGGAAGCGGATTTCGAACGGTTCCTTCTACTTGTGCAGAACCTATTAAAACAACAATATGCTCACATGAATGAAGTGCTGTTTCGATCAAATATTCATGTCCAATGTGTACATTTTGAAACCGTCCAAGAATAAAACCAAACTTATGCTGTGTCATCTTCCATTTCCCCTGCTTTTATGATAGGAATGTTTCAAGTTGCTCATATAACTGATTCCTCCTCTGTTCTAAATCCTCACATTCACTGTATAGCTGATTGAGTTGCTCTGAATCTTCTACAGACTCTATTTGTTTTTGTATTTGCTCATATATCGTTTGCAGCTCTTTTTCTATTTGCTCTATGTTACGCTCTAATAGTTCCCATTGCTGTTCATCACTTTCCTGTTGTATCGCTTTAGGTTGTTCAACGTTCTCTTGTGCTAACGATTTCGCTTCTTTCCATGTTACCTCTTTTTTACTTTGATTTCTAGTCATTGCAGTGTCATCATGATGGTGGACGTTAGATTTGAATTCGTGATGCTTCTTTTTCGCTTCATCATAGTTTCCAAGATAATAGTACATCGTATGATCCTCTATCCAGTAGACGTTGTGAAATAAGCGGTTTAAAAAATAACGATCATGGGATACCGTAATGACTGTCCCCTCGTAGTTCTCCAGCGCCTCTTCCAGCACTTCTCTCGATGCGATGTCGAGATGGTTCGTAGGTTCATCTAATATTAAACAATTTGTATTTTGCTGAAGCAGCTGTGCAAGACGTAGGCGGACTCTTTCTCCACCACTAAGCTGATCTACTTTGCGAAAAACGGCGTGCCCATAAAACATAAAGGCAGCTAATATTTGTCTTGCTTCTGCTTCAGACACCATCACTTCACGTCGAAAAGCATCAATGACACGCTCGTTAACGATGCTTTTATCTATGGAGTCTTGTGATACGTAACCAATGTTCACATTACTTCCCACAAGAACTTCTCCCTGATCTGGAGATAGTTGGTTTAGTATCATTTTTAATAATGTCGATTTTCCTGTACCGTTTCCACCTACAATGGCGATTTTATCTTTATATTGCACATTCATCTGGATAGCACGGAATATTTCTTTGTTGGCAAATGATTTACTTACTTGTTGCAACTTGATGACTTCTTTACCACTACGTTTGTTCACATCGAAGTCTATTTTCATTTTTTTGTGCACAGGTGGACGCTCTATTTTCTCCATTCTTTGCAGTGCTCGCTCCATATTTTTGGCTCTTTTATGCAATCCTTCATTCGGTGGATTAGATCGATTTGCCCACTCCCGCAGCCTTTTTATCGCTTCTTTCATTTTTTTTATTTTCTTTTGCTGATTTTCATAGTCCGCAAACTGTTTTAGTATCCGCTCTTCCTTTTGCTTCACATAATCACTGTAATTAGTGAAATACGTGCTTAGCTCTCCTTGTTCGAGATCTATAATTTTATGAACCGTCTCATCTAAAAAGTAGCGATCATGAGAGATGATAACTACCGTTCCTTTGTAAGATTGTATAAACTTGCCCAGCCACTCCATCGCAATAATATCGAGATGATTCGTCGGTTCATCGAGCAGCAGTAATTCAGGCTCTTGCAATAGCATGAGTGCGAGACTCACTTTCGTCTTCTCTCCACCACTTAACTGAGAGAACAACTGTGGTATAAGAGCATGAATTTGTAACCCATTGACCATGCGTTCTATATTTTCTTCTATTTCGTATCCACCTTGAATGGTGAATGTCTCTTGCATCACACCGTACTTCTCCGTCACTTGCTCTATTTCATCTGATGGCAAAGAAGTCGCCATTTTTAGCTCTAATGTTTTCATTTCCTGCTGTATTTTCAATAGAGGTTGAAATGCTGTACGTAACACTTCATGAACGGTCATGGTATTTGGAAAAGATGGAATTTGAGCTAAATAACCAATGGACGTCCCTTTTTTCCAATGCACTTGCCCTGTATCTGCTGTTTCTTGTCCTGCTAATATCTTCATTAGTGTCGTTTTGCCACTGCCGTTGTGTCCTACTAGTCCTATTCTTTCGTTTTCATTGATTTGTAAAGTTAACGCAGTGAAGATTGGATTGCCTCCGTAATTTTTGCTGATTTCGTTTACGCTACATAACATGATGGTGATTCTCCTTCATTTTTATATTTTACATGTTGCAGTAAAAATGACAGTGAGAACGGTTTTAGCCCACTTTATACATCTAGTTCATCACCATGTATCTGTGGACATCATGAACACAAAAAACATATAAAAAAAGCTACAGGAAAGCATAAACCTCTCCCATAGCCATAGATTTTGCCGCATCATTTCAAAGCAATAGCGACAATAAAAGCATCAAAAAAGAGAGCTCTAATGAGCTCTCCCTTTGTCCATACTATATTTGAGTGGGCTAAAGAGATTTCTCACCGTTCTGTTACTATGCAGTTGCTAAAAAAGGATAGACTTATCCCGTTAGCTGCTGCATAAGAAAACATCGCCCGACGGATGTATAAAAATTCCAACACTTTACCGCGAGTCAATACAGAACGTTTCATCTCTTTATCCACCTCCTTTTCAACATGTACAAATTTCATTACACTTCATTTTGATCACCCTATTATTGTAAAAGAGAACCATTTTTTTTGCAAGGGGAACTGGTGCATAGTATTTTCTCTTACTTTTAATCTAAAAATTTCTCTATAACGGGTAGATCTGGCGGACTAATGTTAGAAGGGAGTTCATCTATAGAAAAAAATTGTAATGCTGCTACTTCGCTCTTCTCTTCCACTAAGCTACCGGAATAATTTCTGCAAATATAAGCTGACACAACCATATACACTTCATCTCCATTTGGATACTGGTAATATAGTGATGGACCAGAAAATACATCAAATAGGTTTAAATCTTTCGCAATTAAACCTGTCTCCTCTTCTAATTCTCTTTTAGCAGCTTGTTCTAATGTTTCCCCCATTTCTAACGCACCACCACATAAGCCCCAACAATCGTTATCTTTTCGCAACTGCAACAGTATTTGATTTGATTCATTTATGACAATGACGCAGGCTCCTGCCATGATTATTGGCTTGGAACCTACAACTTTCCTCATTTCAGAAATGTAGCCCATACTGTATTCACGACCTTTTCATGCATTCGACATTCGGATATTAACTAATATTAATAAACTCTATACATTTTATAATATATCATTATTTTACATTTTTTTATTTTATTATACATATTATGTAGAATAAAATACATAAAAATATTAATTTTATAGTAGAAAAGAAGGATCTTTTGTATTTTTATAGAATATAGAAATTAAATAATTTAAAAAGGTGGTACTAAAGTTGGATAATTTATTGTCTAAACACGATTTAACAACACAGCAACTACAGATGCTTTCTGGTGAATTTGAAAAAAGAAAAAAATCAACAGGAACTACATGGATATTGTGGCTTTTCCTGGGAGGTATAGGAGGTCATCGTTACTATTTAGGTAATATTCCTCAAGCAATAATTATGACACTTACACTTGGATTCTTAGGATTTTGGACACTAATTGATGCTTTCATGATCTCTGGTGCTATTCGTAAAGCAAATGAAAAGATTGAAAGTGAGATTATTCAAAATATCCAAGTAATGAATAGTGCAAAACAAAATGATGCTAATGTTCCAGCCATGTAAAGATGGACGAATATCATACTCCCATTAACAAAAAATTTTGGATAACAGTAGCTGATATGGCTACTGTTTTTTTTAAAAAGTTAGAAAAATAAAAAGATGAAGCACTAGAAGTTGTCCATATGACAATACAATGGCTTGAGGCCACTATAAGCTTTCAAACAGCGTTTATTCAACGTCATCTTTTTGAAATTTTAAAGATTCAGTTAGAGCAGAAAATCTATCATTTATTTTTTAGTGTTAAATCAACTAACAAATCAAGTAAGGAATCATTTGCTTCTTTGTTATAAGGATCGGCTGACAACGCACTCAACCATGTTTTGATTTCATCATGCTCCGAAGATGATTTCATTGAATCCCATTGCTCAATATACATACCAAGAAAAGATAGAGTAAGCTCTAGATCACTATTCAATATTTTTGCAATGAATTCCGCCTCTTCTTGTCCTGTTAATGCATTCTGTTTTTCTACCCCATTGACGTTATTTAATGCATAGAATGTACGTTGTAAGCTATTTGTTAATTGTTCCTCTGCATTATTTTTTATTTCTCTAAGTTCTATTGTTTCCTTATGCTGGCTCATACTAAAAAAAATCAATACAACTAACAGTGGACTTAATATAATGACTATTATGCTATTTTTCCTCATGTTCCTCTCCCCTTTTCATTACACGGAAATTAAAACCATATATTTAAACAATTTTACCATATAGATTGAACATCATATATATATCCGTATAATTTATGATTGTTTTCTAGGAAAATGAATGTCACTTTATTCATTACACCGTAAGGTATCTATATCTACAATAAGCAGAACAGGGAAGATTTGTTACAATGATTACGATGGCTGGAGCAAGTTGATACATGACATACTCCAGCGTTTATAATAAAATTTTATCAGGAGATACATTTTATAAAAACGTACACATATAGAGAAAGGAAGTCAAAATAAATGAAAACGATACCATTAGGTACAACGACGCTGCAAGTTCCGTCTGTAGCAGTAGGTTGTATGCGAATTAATCAATTAGATAAACAAGAAGCAGAGAAGTTTGTTCAAACAGCATTAGATGAGGGTGCAAACTTTTTTGACCATGCAGACATTTATGGAGGAGGAGAATGTGAAGTCATATTTGCGGATGCAGTGAACATGAATAGTACCGTTCGCGAAAAACTCATTCTTCAATCTAAATGCGGCATCAGGGAAGGTCAATTCGATTTCTCTAAAGACTACATTTTAACATCTGTTGACGACATTCTAAACCGATTGAAAACGGACTATCTTGATGTCTTGCATTTGCACCGTCCTGATGCATTAATGGAACCAGATGAAGTTGCTGAAGCTTTTGATATACTTGAACGTAGCGGTAAAGTTCGTCACTTTGGTGTTTCCAATCAAAATCCGATGCAAATACAGCTACTGAAAAAATCAGTAAGACAACCTATTGTCGCGAATCAACTGCAACTTAGCATTACCAATGCGAACATGATTTCTAACGGAATGAACGTCAATATGCTCAATGAATCTGCTGTAAATCGTGATGGCAGTGTACTAGATTTTTGTAGATTGCACGATATTACGATTCAACCATGGTCTCCATTTCAATACGGATTTTTCGAAGGTATATTCTTGGGTAATGAAAAATTTCCTGCTTTGAATGCAACCATTAATGACATCGCAGCAAAATACGAAGTCTCGAATACAACCATTGCGCTAGCATGGATTCTGCGTCATCCTGCACAGATGCAACCTGTAGTGGGAACAACGAATATGCAACGTCTGAAGGACTGTTTTAAAGCAGCAGATATCTACTTAACTAGAAAAGAGTGGTACGATATTTACTGTGCAGCTGGTAATGTATTGCCGTAAGTTTGTCGTAGCTAGTATGATTCAATTTAAAGTCACAAAATAAATACATTAAAAAACCTTCGGGGTTGCTTTCCTCCCGAAGGATTACATTTAAAGTTTCACCCTCTTATTTCCTATTTTAATTACTTTACCTTTGTTATTAAATACTACTTTTCTATTTACTAATACTCCATTCTCTAAAAATTGTGCAAAAGCTCTTTTTTTATTTTTATTTTTAAGTCTAGGGACTTTAGTAACTTTTAAGTTCATTACTCTTCTTGATGGCATATTAATTGTTGTCGTTTGTATCGTTTGACTTGGAGAGAGGTTCAGAAACGTTTGCCCATTTCTTTGCTTGACTGTAACATTGGCATTGGAGATTTGAATGAAAAATGGACAAGTACAAAATGCGAAGCATGTGCAATTTGCATCATCTTGACAAGGAAAGAAAAAAGAACAAAAATCACCCTCATCTGCACACTGTCCTAGCATGGATCGTAAGTTCACAGTTTTTCTTGTAACTTTCACAGATTTATTTCTTAACACAAATAGTCACCCCCTGCTTTATAGTATGAGGTTGTTTATGTTTTGCTTGTACGAACTAAGTAGTGTAATTGCTTCATAATAAAAAAATAAGTAGACCCTGAAAGATCTACTTATTTTTAAATACCACATTGCATGGCTATATGGTTTTCCATTTTGATTTTTTTACAAATCAACACAATGACCGCTTCTATACCTTAACTAACAACGCCACAGTTTCCACATGGGTAGTGTGAGGGAACATATCTACAGGCTGTACTTCCATTACTTTGTATCCACCTTCTGTGAGTATATGCACATCACGAGCTAGCGTAGATGGATTACAAGACACATAGACGACGCGTTTGGGCGTCATTTCGATGATGGTATCTAACAATGTCTTATCGCACCCTTTGCGAGGTGGATCAACGACGATAACATCTGCCATAACTCCGTTCTGTTTCCATGCAGGAATGACTTCTTCTGCCTTTCCTGTTTCGAAAACAACATTATCGATGTGATTTAATGTTGCATTGTAAGTTGCATCTTTTATGGCTTGTTCTACAATCTCTACTCCATACACTTTTTTGGCATGTTGTGCTAAAAATAATGAGATGGTGCCTATACCACAATACGCATCGATGACGATTTCTTCTCCTGACAAATCTGCATATTGCAGTGCTTTGTCATAAAGTATTTTCGTTTGTTCTGGATTCACTTGATAAAATGATGTTGCAGAAATGGCAAAACGAACGTCTCCTATATGGTCATAAATTTCTTTCTGACCCCAAAGTACGATCGTCTCATGTCCTAATAACGTATTCGTTCTTTTCTCATTGATGTTTTGACAAATACTTTTTACCTGAGGGAACTGAGATGTAATCCGATCTATCCATTGCTGTTTATGTGGGATTTTTCTCCCGTTTGTGATGAACACCACCATCACTTCTCCAGTATGAAAACCTGTTCTGACCATGACCTGACGCAGCAGTCCAGTATGCGTCATTTCATCGTAAGTGGAGATACCTAGCTCTGACGCGATTTGTTTTATCGCTAAAATAACGTTATCGTTTTGTTCATGTTGAATCATACATGACTCCATATCAATGATACGATGCGTACGAGGAGCGTAAAAACCAGCAACCATTGCACCTTCTTCTTGCCCAAAAGGAACCATTGCTTTATTACGGTATGCCCATGGATGTTCCATACCTAACGTGGGATGAACGATCGTTTCATGCTGCACCTGATGTGAAGCTTCATTTTTAACCTTTTCACTCTCCAATGTATCATCTTCGTTCACCATGGTTACATTTAATTTACCAATTCGTTGTAAATTATCGAATACTTGCTGCTGCTTATATTGTAACTGCTGTTCGTAACGGAGGTGTTGCAACTGACAGCCTCCACAGCTAGAAAAATGTACACAATCAGGCTGTACTCTGTATTCACCAGATTCCAATACTTCCATCAACTTAGCATATCCGTATTTTTTCTTTACTTTAATCACTTTCACTTCTGCTTTATCTCCAGGAAGTGCGCCATCAACAAAAAGAGTAAACCCATCCACCTGGCCTACTCCCATACCTTCATGTGTTAATCCTTTGATCGTGATGATATACCTCTCGTTTTTACTTACAGGTAACGTTGTCATATTTCTATCCTTTGTCTTCATGTTAACTAACTTCCACTCCGCCATAGATGTATTATTTTTCCATGCTAATTTAAAATTAACACCATTAATATTTGCTTTTACCAGATGGATCTACAAAAAACTCAATATGTTCACGAAGATTTTTAAAATGACAAGGTAATGTACCTCCATATTCTCCGTCAAGATTTAACTGGGTGAGCTTAGAAGCCTGAACGTCTACTTCATCTGCTTGAAAATGTATCACCAGATCATCATGAATATGTTCCCCGCGTAGCGCTAGCGTTACGACACGAATAAACTCAGCTAAATTACATTTTTTAAGCAAAATAACATCAAACAATCCGTCTTGCAAGTCTGCTTGAGGTGCCAGCTTTTCAAATCCACCGACAGAATTACTATTAGAGATCAGAAAGAGCATGAACTCCCCTTCATAAAAGTGCTCATTGGCATGAACTTTTAATGCTGTTGGTTTTATTCTTGGCAACAGCTCTAAACCTTTCATGTAATAAGCCAGTTGACCCAGCATCGTTTTTAACCGACTCGGAACTTCATAGGTTAATTCCGTCATCGATCCTCCACCAGCAATATTAATAAAATATTTATCATTCACTCTACCGATATCTAACGCAGAGCAATGTTCATTCACGATAATTTCACATGCTTTTTTCCAATATTTAGGTATTCCTAGTGCGCGAGCAAAGTCGTTTGTTGTTCCTACTGGAATAATGCCTAGTTGCGGTCGAAAAGATTTTTCGGCCATCCCATTAACAACTTCGTTAATCGTTCCATCTCCACCTGCTGCAATGATGATGTCGTATTCTCTTTCCACTGCTTTTTCTGCCGCAAGTTTGGCATCTCCTTCACTCGTTGTTGCGTGTGTGGAAGTCTCCACATCATGTTCTTCGAGATATTGTAATATGTCAGGAAGCTTTCTTTTCATTTCTTCTCTTCCTGAAGTAGGATTATAAATCAAGCGGGCTCTTTTTCCCATGTTTCATACTCCTTTAGTCTAGATCAAATCATACCAAGCTTTGTGTACGTATTGCATCCTTTATCTGCTGTTCCATCCATGCGGTAATCAGAGGATCTGGCAACATTGCTTGTTCAATATATCGGCAAGATATAGTGGAGATTCTAGATGGAATAACTTGATTGATGAAATACCCTTTGCTTAGAAATAAAGGAACAACCGTAATGTCGCAATTCGGTTCTTCTTTTTTCCATTTACTTAATGTAGAAGGTAGCTGGTCAGGCAACAGTAACGCAATGTCCACTGCTTTGACGTGAGAACGTTCTTTTACTTGTGAAGCAACACTTCTCATCCCTTGCTCCCACTTTTCTTTAAACCCAGATTCATTGCTTCCATGACCGACTAGTATGATGATTTCCTTTTCAGGCTGATGGATTACAGGTTGTATTTTAGCTGCAATCATTTCTGCTACGATCGGATGATCATCCAATGGATCGCACAATGTCATTTGTGCTTTCATGCGGAAAGGTTGTAAGTCAGTTGGTATGGTCGGATTACTCTGTGCACCAAGGGCGTAATGAATTTCATCCATATGCGTACTTCCTGAGGAAACAAATAAAGGCACAACAATGATATGGGTAATACCTCTCCCCTCTAGCTCGTCAATGCCATCTTGTATACATCGCCCTTCTACCACTTCCTCCAAAAAAGAACAAACGACAGGAATGTCATACGGTAATGTGATGTCTCCTACAGCTTCGTCAACAAGGTCATTCCATCTATTATTTTTTGAACCATGACAAATTATAAGTACACCAGTATTGTTGGACGGTTCCATGTCTGATTTATCTCCCTTCCCTTTTTGTCTATTTATTTTCCTATTCTTTCGAGTGCCATTTTATAACCATCATTCCCATAATTTAAGCAACGTTTCACACGACTAATCGTCGCTGTGCTTGCACCTGTCTCCGCTTCGATCTGGTTGTATGTGGCACCTTTTCTCAACATCCTTGCGACTTCTAGTCGTTGCGCAAGGGACTCCATTTCGTTTACTGTACATAAATCATCAAAAAAAACGTAACATTCTTCTACAGATTTCAATGTTAGTATGGACTCAAATAGTTGATCTATGGATTTATCATTTAATTTTTTTAGTTGCATCATCGTTTCCCCCTATAACCTATAATTACTATACCTATCATACTTTATTTCTTTAATACCTTCAAACTTTAACTTTGTTAAGTGTATAATCATTGCTAACTTCTGCGTTATTTTACATTATAATGTTCACCCTTAAGCTTTTCTTTTTCAATATTGATTCATAAACAACAACTAAATATAAGTTTAACACAAAAATAGAAAGCGCTTTCAATATTTTTTGACTTTTTCATCATTTTCATTTTCTGCTTATGTTTTTTTATAAATTACTTCAAAAATAGGGCAACCGTCCATACCATTACATGAATACACACATAGCATAATAAAAAAAAGGATTGTGAATGTGATGAATCAGCATCATCATCATCTAAAACATTTAGATGCACACCAAGCAGCAAAATCTAAAACATCCGCCTTTAATAATCCTGGCGGTAATGGATACCCAGGCTTACCTCCTTTTGGTGGTGGCTCCCAATTTGGTGACCAGTTTCCTTTTAGCGGAAATCCTGGTGGGGGTGGAAGCTCTCAAGGAGGTGGTTCTCCCCCTGCAAAATCAGGATCAGGTTCAGGATCAAACTTTAGTTTTAATGATGTAAAGAATATTATGTCCCGCATGGGTGGAGTAGAAGGCATGATGGGCACGTTCAATAAAGTAGGTTCATTTATGCAGAGTATGCAAAAAATGAGTCCTATGTTAAGGCTATTACTCGGTTCCTTTTTAGGAAAAACTTCTGCCACCAGCCAAAATACGCGCCGTAAAAGAAAGAGGAAGAGAAGAAGAAATACCACTTCTAACCGAAATCGCACATACGCAAAGAAAAATCAAAATCGAAGCGGAAATCGAAATGGCAATAGAAATCGAAGCAATTACAATAATAGAAGAACGAAAAAAAGAGGAAAAAATCGCCGCTAATACATGCAGAAGGAGCTTTTGTGCTCCTTCTTTTGCTGTTATCTGTTGTATTTGTTTTCGATCTAGTGCTCTGCTATTTACTGGTTTGTTATGATGTGTGTTCCTATCTAGTGCTTTGCAGTTTAGCGTGATGTTGACGTGTTCTTGTTTTAATGTTTTGTTGTTATTCGAAAGTCAGTGTTGTTTCTAAAGGAACAAATTGAATCCACGTTTTACCCGGGTATAGTGGAATCTCACTTCCTTCTTGAAAAATATACCCTTTGCCTGGGCCATACACATCGACATCTCTTCTTCCCACATCATCTACTATTTGATGGGCTGCTTCTACTACGATAAGATTTTTTGTTAATAGTGGTTGTTCAGATTCTTTATCTACATGCGCTTCTCCGTTCATAAAACGCTGATATAATTTACTTTCTGCGTCATATTCGTAGGAAACATTATAGCCTAATAAGTATGGGATCGTAATCTTATTTGCTGTGCTTGTATCAGTAAGGCCAACGTCTTCTTTGTTTTCCTCGACTTCGGTGTTATCTGTATCTACTTCGTTCATTACTGCATTAGATGTTTCTTCTATATGTTCTTCCAACGGAATGGAAGATCGTATTTCTGTACCATTTTCATCGGTATATAGAAATTCTTTATAGTCCGTAAAAGAAATATCTAGGGGATCATCCCAAGACGTGCGATAATTTTTATCTTCCGCACCTTCCATGATTTTCTCTATGTTGCTGTATAAATTATGCGGCGCATATCTTTCCTCTGAGCGCCAATAGTATTTATCATCCCCATACACTTGATCAAAATGTTGTATATTACGTTGGACAAGCATGTTCATTGCACTTTGACTCCATCCGGCATGGACAACTAATGTGTCCATTTCGTAGGCCAATTCAACGAAATAAGAGCGAATGCTGCGAATGGGACCGATTATCTCAGGCTGTTCACTCTGATATACGGCGACAAATCTTGTAATTTCCCCTTCAGCTAATATCTCGTATACGATATCTGCCATATGGAGACCGGATTGTGGTCTTGCTGCTGGAGAGTTTTCCACCATGAACATGATCGGCCTAACCTCTTCTAGCGACTCCTCCATTCCGATACCTGTCAGTGGAGCGTGAAAAGGATATGTAATTTCTTGCATAGTTGGCTCGTTTTCCTCTTCATTTTCCTCAAACTCTTCACGCTCTACATCTTGTTCCAGTGGATCAAGTGGATCTGCACTATTCCCACCACCACAAGCAGAAAGTGCTAATGTGATACATGTTATAGCTATTGCTGATTTCATTACATTCATACTATCACCCATTCATGTTGTGTTTTGTCTGGTTAACGTCATTTATGTATATGTATCATTTAATCATATTCTTCCAACTTTGTCCCTAGGAATCTACTTTTTTCGCTAAGTTGTTCAACCAGGTCATAGAAGTCATCTCTTCCCCACTGTATGTCATGTCATTAGCCCCAAGTTGATGGGCAAATTGATGAAAGCAGTGCTGTAAACGTTCAAACAGTTCTTTGGAAAAAGACACGTTGTCTTCCCACCACCAGTTTTTCACTATGAGTGTTCCTGACTCTTTATCCCATCCTGGTTCAAAGCGAGCTATAAAAGTATCACCATATAGAACAGGAAGTACGTAGTAACCGTATTTTCTATCTTTTACTGGCTTGTATACTTCCCACACGTATTCAAAATCGAATAATGCACGGATAAGTTTGCGATCCCAAATGAGGTTATCTAGTGGCGCTATAATAGAAGCCTTTTTGTGTTGTTGTTCACCTTTTCCATCTTGCATTTCCATTACTATTTCCTTATACATGCGAGGAATATAAAAGGGCGATGTTATACCCTCTACTTCTACTTCCATTACTTTGTCCTGCTGATGTAATCTGTTCATCGCATCTTTACGCTCTTTCGCCTTAAAACCCATACCAAGCCATGCATCGCTTCCCTTACTCCACAGCATGCCTACACTGCTTAGTCTTCTATGGACATACCAATCATGATATTGTTGCTCCGTTTCATTGGGATCGGATGCTGTGTATAGAGGTTGAGGGAGTAGTTTTTCCATAAACTGATACATACGACGTGTATGTACTCGATGATCAATACCTAGCTCTCCCCAGTAATACATCATCTCCATGGCCGCAGAAGATGTTTTAGTAGAGGAAAAACCCCAGCTTACTTTATCCCCAATATTTATCTGTAGCGATGACATCGGACCATGCTGTTGTATGTTCTTTCTTATTTGTGGAAATATAGCTTCCATTCCACGTGAAGGATCTGTGTATTTTGTTTTATTTTGATCACGAAACCGTTTAAAATAAGGCCAGTCCTGCGTCAAATAAATAGACATGTTTTTATCCCAACCATCTATTAATAAGCGGTCTTCGTAAAGCAATTGTTGCAGCATTTTAGCGTTGTAATCGTCAATTCTTGCTTGTAACACGAGATCAGGGTTAGTTCCCACTATATTTAACGGATCGTATTGTATGCATCGCACACGTTCCATATATGCAAGAATGCCTGATTTCCCTAATAAAATTTCTTTCGAGTTAATGCCTTGATGTTCCAATAAAAAGTGACGTGCTTGCTTTTTTGTCATGCGCATTTTTTGCATATATACATCGCTCCTTTTATGAGGAGATGACTGCGTTTAACGAAAAAAACCTAACTACATGTAGTTAGGTTTTGTCTAAGTTATTATTTGAGAATTGGAAAGACGACTTCAAATTCTTCCCAAACTATCAGCATGGCTTCATCAAACTCCCTGTGTATTGCAGAAAGTTCTCTAGTGAAAAAATCAATGTGAGCCATACGCCAATATGCTAATGAACGATCCCCTTCTCCTTCTTTGTAAGCATACGCTTCCACTACATCTTGAAACGGGATGATCTTAACATCTATCGTTTTAATTACTGCTTTAGACAGTCCATTCCAATCGGTAATGACACTATGGTCGCCGATTTTTGGAAGCTGTTCTTGTTCTAGCTCATAAAACAGCTTTAATGAAGAAGTCGCTGTTTTTTTACCTTTCAACACTAACTCCGCTAAATGATTTGCATCTTTTTCATTATCACAAAAATACCAAGATGAATAAGATTCATGGGCTACATTTTTATTTTGTGAATAATGATTCCACATCGTAATAACGGATGGATGCATCATAACACAACCTCAATGACAATTTTTATATATTATATCATATGTTACCTAGATGCTATTCATCATCTGACGATAAGATGTTAAGCAGTCTAAGTAAGTATAAAAATAAGTTAATAAAGTTCAAATACAAACTTAACACGGCTAACGGCATTAATTTATCTGGAACGCCATGTTTATATTGAGAAACATCATACAGAATAAAACCTGAGAAAATCATCACGCCACCAAATGCGATAGCTAGTCCAATCGTTCCCCCATACAATGATGGGAAGAATATCCCCATAATACCTAATACGATAAGTGCGATCAATCCTGTCATTAAAAATCCGCGAAGAAATGAGAAATCTCTCTCCGAATTATAAGCGTAAATCGTAAGCGAAGCATAAATTAAAATCGTTAATGTCAATGCTGTGAGTACTAACGCAGCCCCGCCAGATGCAATATATCCTGCTAAAGGTAAGTATAGTGTTATCCCACTAATAAAACAGAATGTATATACGAATGTATATCCTACTGCCTTTCCTTTACGAGCAATGAGCAAAGACGCTATAATCATTGCCAATTCTACAAAAATAAGTGGTACAATGAGCTCTGGTGGCAAGAAAGCATAACCTACAAACGTGCCGATAAAAGAAATAAGTAACGAGATGGTAAACATGCGCATCAGGCGATGAAACGGTGCATGATCCACTTGATCCATTTGTTCAGTGTACGTACCTTGTTGATATGATGACATAAAAAAGTATCTCCTCTCTCCATCTAATATTCTTTCTTTTTAAAATTAAATTTAAAACTAAGATTTAATTTAATGTATCATATTTTCTATTGTGTGACAATTATTATTTTTACAGCAACTCACTAGATCTTGTTGGAATAATAATAAAAATGAGTATTGCCGTAATGAAGGCAATTGCTGCACAGACACTAAATGCAATCGTAGCGCCAAACCACTGCCACACCAATCCCATCATTAATGATGCAGGTAGTAAGCCCACCCCGGTAAACATGGCATATGACCCTAAGGCTGTTCCTTTCATGTTTGCAGGAGCAAACCTAGCTACAACGGCCTTCTCTACTCCTTTTGTTAATGCAACGTACACACCTAGCAAGGCAAAGCCTAACCAAAGAGTGGTTATGCTATCGGAAAATCCAAATAGCAGATAAATAAGCGCATAAGTAATATAACCGATAGTTAAAATAAATCTACTGCCAATAACGTCAGAGATGGAACCGGTAATGTACGAAAATAACGATGCGATGATATGAAATACTAGAAACATAAGCAGTGTATTCTCCAGTGGTACTTCCAATTCATTCGCGCGTAATAATAGAAATGCATTCGAAGAATTCGCAAGTGTAAAGAACATAAGTACTAATAATAGTTGCTTTAATTTTCTATCGAATAGACGCCAACTTTTCCATATGCTTATTGGTGGATGTTGTGTATGCATTTTATTTTTCTTCTGTTGTTGTTTTTCCTTATTTCCTTGTCCATTTGGTCTCTTCACCTTCAATAAGATGAGCCAACCAATCACAATCGGAATCATGGAGGCGATAAATACGGTTTGAAACGCACCTTCATCTGTGGAGACTAGAATGAAATAAGCGATACCGATACCTAGTGCAGCCCCCAACATATCCATCATTTTATGTATACCAAAAGACTTTCCTTGTTTTTTCCCACCTGCTTCAGCGATGAGTGCATCACGTGGAGCTGATCGTATACCTTTACCAATTCGATCTACTAGTTTCCATATGAATACCCCAATCCAAGAAGAGGCAATGATGAGGATGACTCTCCCTATTCCAGATAATCCATACCCTACTACTGCCATTTTCTTATGATTTTTTCTGCGATCCCCCATATAACCTGACCACAGTTTCAATATGCTTGTCATACTCTCAGCAATACCTTCAATGACACCGATAATGACGGGACCAGATGAAGCTAAAAAAAGTGGAATTAATGGTACAACCATATAACTACCCATATCTGTAAAAAAACTTACTAAACTAAGAATCCAAACGTTACTCATCCACTATTCTCCTTAATATCATAAAAAGCGTGTCACTTCGGCCGAGGACACGCCATATTTAAATATAAAATTCATTTAGCCTATACCATCTAACCGTTGCATTAGACCACTTGCAAATGATTTTGTTGCACTTCATTTGCATCGCATAATGCATAAGGAAGACAAAGCGGCTTTCCACTACGAGGGTCTACTATAATATCTGCTTCAATACCGAATACACTGCGCAATAGAGAAGAAGTCATCACTTCGGAAGGAGTGCCTGTGTTGATCACTTGCCCTTTTTTAATCGCTACCATATGATGTGCATAGCGGCTTGCATGATTTAAGTCATGCACAACCATCACAATGGTTCGATCTTCTTCTTCATTTAATTTTTGCAATAAATTCATGACTTCGATTTGATGACCCATATCTAAAAATGTCGTTGGCTCATCTAAAAATATGATTTTCGTTTCTTGCACTAGTGCCATCGCTATCCATGCTTTTTGTCTTTGTCCCCCAGACAAAGCTTCAATCGGTCGATCTGCAAACTCTATGATCCCTGTCACTTCAAGTGCCCAGAAGATCATTTCTTTATCTTTCGCAGATAGAGAGGACATTCCTTTTTGATGTGGAAAACGTCCAAATGAAACGAGTTCGTATACGGTGAGTCCTTGAGGAGCAGTAGGATTTTGAGGTAAAATAGCAAGCTGCTTCGCTATTTGTTTCGTACTTTGCTTATGCAACAGCTTTCCATCTATGTAAATATGACCATGACTAGGTTTCATTAATCTAGAAAGTGTTTTTAGAATGGTTGATTTTCCAGATCCGTTTGAACCGACTAAGGCTGTAATTTCACCTATTGGAATACATACATTCAAACCCTCTACAACCACTTGCTTATCATAGCAAATACGTAAATCCTTTGTATTTATCATCTTTACTTCCTCCTCGTTTATGAACATACCCACTCTACTTTTTTCACGACAATGATTCATTTGTACATCTACGTCTTTCAGCGTGATTGACATCACATATATAAGCTATACTTTCGTTCTGGACAGCAAATATAAAAAGTAAGGTGCACCGATGATAGCAACCACGATACCGGCTTGAATTTCTGATGGCGCAATAATGGAACGACCTATCGTATCCGCAACGACCAACATGATTCCACCTATTAATGCAGATGCAGGTACAAGATACTGATGATACGGACCAATCAGCCTTCTCGCGATGTGGGGCGCAATGAGACCGACAAATGCAATGCCACCTGATACGGAAACACTACTTGCGGCTAAGCCAACAGCAATAGCTAATAATATGATCCGTTCTTTCTCTAATGTAACGCCAAAACCTGTGGAGATTTGATCGCCTAGTGAAAGTACGTCTAAAAGCTTACTTTTCCATAACGCTGCTACGATAAATAAAAGAATGAGTGGGAAAAGCACAATAACGTGTTTCCATTCGTATCCCCAAATCGTACCAGATAACCAAACAGATACCCAATGAAATTCTTTCGGGTTTAGTCTCATCACCAAAACCATCATCAGACCATTTAAAGCTGCAGCAATAGCAACACCTGTAAGAATAAGTCTCGTCGGTAACAATCCCTCATGTCTTCGATAAGACAGTACATAAATAACAGCTGCGGTTATTGCTCCTCCTAAAAATGCAAAGATAGGAACAATATAAGTAGGAATTAGACTCACATTATCATAAAAAGCCACAAACACAATGACAAACAATCCTGCTCCTGTCGTAATGCCGATGATACCTGGATCTGCGAGCGGATTCCGTGAAATTCCTTGTAGAATACAGCCTGACACCGCTAACCCTGCACCTACAAGCATCGCAACAATAATACGTGAAAGACGAAATTCAAATAATATTAATGCTTGCTTTTCCGTACCCATACCCAGAAACGTTTTGATAACTTCAAACGGAGTGAGTTTAACATACCCTGTATTTAAAGCGAATAACATGGCTCCACATAACAGAAAGAATAAGACCGCTAAGATTCGCCACTGACGACGTGTTTTCTTTTGTTCTACTCTTGATATACGATGTATGTCCACTACAGTTCCCTCCGTTGTTTACGTGCTACAAACAGAAAAAATGGAACACCAATTAAGGCGAATAAAGCAGAAATCGGTGTTTCATATGGAGGGTTAATCATTCTTGCACCAATATCTGCAAAAAGCATTAACAATGCTCCTAAAATAGCTGAACAAGGGATAATCCAACGATAGTCTACTCCCACAATAAATCTTGCAATGTGCGGGATAACAAGACCAACAAACATGATAGGACCTGCCAACGATACTGCAGTACCTGCTAAGAGTAGAACAATGATACTACCTAGTAACTTAATCATACCTGTCCGTTGTCCTAAACCTGTTGCTACTTCATCACCCATACTAAGTAAAGTAATAGAACGAGAAAGCATCATCGCACCAACAAATGCTACAATAACCCATGGTACAACCATAGTAAGTTGATCCATGTTAACCCCTGCTACGCCAGCTGCAAACCAGTATGCAATGTCTTGGCTTAATCTAAATTGTATAGCAATGCCTTCACTAAGTGCAGTAAGTAAAGCGGTCACCGCAGCTCCAGCGAGTACTAATCGGACAGGAGTTGCTCCTCCTTTTGAAAGTGCGCTACTACCATAAACGAGAGTTGTAGCAAATGCTGCACCAATAAAGGAGAACATCATTAATGTAGAATAAGATGCTTGAGGAAGAAAGGCAAAACAAATGGAAATCATAAAAACAGCACCCGCATTAATACCAAGTAGTCCTGAATCCGCTAAAGGGTTCCTCGTCATCCCTTGCATCACTGCCCCAGCAACAGCAAATGAAGCACCTACAACAATATCTGCAAGCGAACGTGGTATTCGAAGCTCTCGAATCACATCATGCTGAACCATATTGGCATCAAAATGAAAGATGGCATTCCATACTGTGACTAAATTAATGTCTGCCGCTCCAACCGCAATGGATACACCTAATGTGAAGACGATGGCAGCCATACCTATAGACATCGTCATCATCGCCGTTTTAGGTCTAACATGTATTTGTTTAGTCCGTTCTGAGTATGTACTACTGTTTTTAGGTTGCATATTTTTTTCCATTGAACTCATGCACAAGCTCCCTCGTCTTCCATCCTCATGCTTACCGTTTAAGCATATTACTCCTTGCTGCTGTTAACGGCTAATAATAGTTCCACAACATCTTCAAGTTGACCTTCGATTGCGTACGGATCGTCATACCACATTCTGTCAGGATCAACGACATACACTTCGTTTTCTTTTGCTAAGTTTTGATAAATGGAGCTATCTAACACTTCCTGACTCAGCATCATCCCATTTTCCGCGGCTGCATTGTCCGTCAAGAACATGTGATCAGCTGCATACTCTGGTAATACTTCCAAAGAGATGTTACCCCACTGCTCACCGCCATCAACCATTTCTTGTATTTTATCTGGCATCTTTAGTCCAAGTAAATCATATATTACTGGTCCACCTCTACCAAATTTATTTCCGTATACATAGAATGCTTTTTCGTAGTATTGATAAATCCCTGCTGTTTCGTCTTCACCAATAACTCCTTCTAACTTCTGTTTTGCTTCACTTATTTTAACTTTAAAATCTGCTATCCACGCTTCAGCTTCCTCTGTTTTATTCACAATTTCCCCGTAAGCTAGTAATTCATCTTCGAAATTATCATATGAACCGTAAGGAATGAGAATAGTAGGTGCTATTTTGGATAAACTTTCATATTGATCTGGAGAAATGGTAATAATGAGATCCGGATTTAGAGAAGTTACCTTTTCCAATGAAATAGAACTACCAATGTCTTCAATACCTTCAATTTCTTCTGCTGGGAAATGTGGATTATCTAGGCCATACTCTTGAACAGCTCCCACTGGTTTAATTCCTAGCTTCAACAAAGCACCAACGCTGAAATCTGTTACTACACGCTGAGGATTTACAGGAATTTCTACTTCTTCACCTTGTAAAGTGGTGTACATTTTAGTAGTAGCTTCTTGTTGCTCCTCTTCTTTCGCTTCTTCATCATCCGTGTTGCCTGTCTCTGCATTAGATGTTTCTTCAGACACACTTGGCTCTTCTGTATTCTCTTCACCTGTATCACTACAAGCGGATAGTATTGAAATCATTAAAGCTAAACATAAAACCACTAACATTTTTGATATTTTGAACTCTTTCATTTGTGATCCCCCAATATTAATTGTGATTGATAATCATTATCGATTAAATGATATCAGCTATCCAATTAAATGTCTAGGTAAAATATTGTATACTCACTACGTTTATATCCCTTTTTTCACACTATGAACATGTTTACGTTAGGTTCAGTTCTATATTAAAGTTTTTTTACATTTTCGTAAACTTTCTTTTCATCGTATTCATGATTTCGTCACAGAGTATGGACATTATTTTCGATTTTCATTTACTCGTCATACGAGTATAATAATGAATAGTTGTGAGTGTTTAATGAAGCTAGTGGGAACAATAAAAAATATAAGTTACATCTGTACAGTAAATATCCCGTTCTCTTTGTTATCAAAATGGTTAAAGTTTAATATTAAAACATTGTGGACATAAAGGGTTGCAACTCAGAATGTTACTACTACACAAATGGAATTAAAGGAAGTGTTAAAATGTCAATCATGCAATGGCTAACAGCCTTGATGCCTATTCTTTCTGTCTTTGTCTTTCTTGTTATTCTTCGTATGCCTGCCACACGTGCGATGCCACTCAGTCTTATTATTACAGGTATATTAGCGTATGTATTTTGGGAAATGCCTTCTACACAAATTTCCGCTTCTATTATAGAAGGGTTTATCGTTGCCTTTACCATACTATTTATTGTATTTGGTGCGATACTGCTGTTGAACACGTTAAAAATTACAGGAGCAGTAGATGCAATCCGTAGAGGGTTTATGGGCATTAGCCGAGATCGAAGAGTTCAAGTCATTATTATTGCATGGCTATTCGGATCATTTATTGAAGGTGCTGCGGGTTTCGGTACACCAGCGGCTATCGGTGCTCCGTTGCTTGTAGCTTTAGGATTTGCACCATTACCTGCCGTCGTACTCATGCTGATTGCTGACAGCTCACCTGTCACATTTGGTGCTGTTGGTACACCCATGTTAGTAGGTATAGGTAAAGGATTAGAAGAATCAAATGAATTGGTTGTGAATGAACTCGCTAAACAAGATGTTTCATTTACACAATACATACAAGACATCGCTATACAAATTTCATCCATTGATGTGATTGTTGGTTCGTTTATCCCGCTTATTCTTGTCGCTTTTCTAACTCGTTTTTTTGGTGAAAACAAGTCTTGGCGTGAAGGTTTGGCAATATGGAAATTTGCTCTCTTTGCAGGTATTAGCTTTACCATTCCCGCATTGCTCGTTGCAACATTCCTTGGACCTGAATTTCCTTCTATTTTTGGTGGATTATTTGGACTAGCGATTATCATTCCTGCGGCGAAACGTAAATTCTTATTACCAGAAGAACCTTGGTTATTTAAAAGCGATCGTGAAGCCACTGCAACACAAGATAGTAAAGAAGACGATATAGAATCAAACGAAAAAAGAAAGCCAATGCCTTTATTGCTTGCCTGGACGCCTTATTTCATCGTGGCTATATTGCTCGTCTTAACCAGAGTAGAACAACTACCATTTAAAAATTGGTTGAATAGTGAAAAAGTCACAGTAGCTTGGAATAACATACTTGGCACGGATATTTCCGTTGATTTTCAGCCGTTGTATTTACCAGGAACGATTTTCATATTTACGGTGCTTATCACGTTTATTATCATGTTTTTCCTGAAAAGATCATCTGTTAACGATGTGACCAAAACACTAGGCACATCCCTTTCTACGATGGTTGGCAGTGTCATAGCCCTTGGAACTGCGGTACCTATGGTACGTATTTTTATTAATTCGAACGTCAACAATGCCGGACTAGCAGAAATGCCGATTGAGTTAGCTAATGCAGCAGCAGAGGCGTTAGGTGGTATGTGGCCACTGATTGCTCCATTTATCGGTGCGTTAGGTTCGTTTATTTCTGGAAGTGCAACATTCAGCAACATGATGTTCTCTCTATTCCAATTCAGTGTTGCAGATCAGATTAATGCTAGCCCGCAAACGATTGTAGCCTTACAAGCATTAGGGGCGAATGCAGGAAATATGATCTGTGTACTCAACGTAGTTGCTGCCGCTTCCGTTGTCAATTTGGTCGGTAAAGAAGGAACCATCATTCGTTACACGTTAATTCCAATGGCATATTACGCTTTGCTAAGCGGTATCATTGGCTTCCTTTTATTGTTGTGATGGTGATGTGATGGTTATTTGAAAGAATATAAAGCAGAAGTTGTAAAAAGAAATAATTTAAGAAGTGGTTGTCAGCACATGTCTGACAACCACTTTTTTATATATTACCTCGCAATTAAAGCACAATGCATTCACAGTATATGAATTGAAATATATACCATTTTAAATTATACTTTACATACAGTAGGATATGTATGTTGAATTTAACTGTTTTAAAGAGGAGGTGCACTTACACTTACATTAGTCTATCATGATATTCATTTACATTTTATAGTATGTTGAATAGAGTAAAATTCATTTTTGCATGAAACTTTTATTTGTATGCGCATACACTATAAACAACATGGATAAACAAGGAGTTGATAACAATGTCCTCAAATCAAAGGAATTATATTATTACATGGTTTAATCTTGTTGCATATTTAAGTACGCTTATCGTCAATTACTTAGCTAATGCGCTTCCCTTATTCGGGAAAGATACACGTGAATTATCAGATCAATATCCCGTTCTCATTACACCAGAATCCTACGTTTTTTCCATATGGAGTGTCATCTACACTTTACTTGCGGGTTTTGTCATTTTAACGTTATTACCTTCTGGAAGAAAACAAATAGGTGAAGTGAAGAAAATCAGTGCTTGGTTTATTATTAGTTCTGCATTGAACATTACCTGGCTTTTCTTCTGGCATGGTGAACTCGTATTCTTTTCCGTTTTAACCATGATCGCCCTACTTATTAGCATTATTAAGTTATATCATCTCACGCATCAGAACACGAAGAATGCCACGAGAATAGTGAAAATATTTACACAGCTTCCTTTCAGTCTTTATTTAGGTTGGATCAGTGTGGCTACGATCGTCAATATTAGTACTTGGTTATATGATATCGAGTGGAATGGCTGGGGCATTAGTGATACAGGCTGGACCATCACTATGCTCATTATAGCTACTGCACTGGCAGTTCTCATAAGTAGAAAATACAATGATATTGCCGTTGTACTCGTCTTTATTTGGGCTTTCATCGGCATTGCTATTAAGCAGTCAGATTATACTTCTATTATGGTCGTTGCCTACGTATTAAGCGGGTTACTGTTTGTATACTCACTTTACTTATTTAGGAAAAGGTCAACTTAACTGTTGATACCAGAAAAAAAATCTTCATAGAACATAAAAGGAAGGATAGGTGATCGACAGCACGCGATACACCTACCTTCCTTTATTTATAATCATGATTTAATTAGGCTGTTCTTCATCCATCGCAGCTGTCTCTTTCAATAGTTTTTCTCCCCTTGCCTGTATTGCCTGCAATGTTTGCTTTACCGACTGTTCATTGTTTACAAGTGCTTCAACTTCTTTTACAGACATACCATAAAAAGCACTTAAAAATTCAGTAGGATAAGACATATGATTATCATTTTCATTATACGGTAAAGGTGCTAGCGAATAAAAAGCACTTATATTCATAGTAGGATAAGCAGATTCCATATAGGATGATCTAGCTAGCAATGTTCTAATTGACTTCGATTTAACTCTGGCAAGCTCGTCACCGTTGATAAATTGCACAAATTCCCATGCCGCCTCTACATTTTGAGATGCTGAATGTATAGAAATAATATCTTCAATTTCAAATTTCCCACCTAAATGATTTAGTTCCGAGTGAACTGGAGCAGTAACCATATCAAAATTTATTGGAGTCTCCTTTGATTGCATAAGATTATCTATACTGGTATATTTTTTCAACATCATAGCGCTCTTACCTACTTTAAAAAAATTCCGGTCGCCTTCCTCTTTATTCTCGTTAGGAAAGTATAAACTACCGGACAAGTAAGCATCATAGGCTAAACTAAACACTTCATACCACGATTTCGTATCTATCGTAATGTTTTGATTAGCTGCGTCCGCTACACTTAAAGTATTTGTCTTACCAATATCACGTATGAGATTGTATAATGAATCGTTACCTCCCATCTGTAAGCCGTACACTTTTTCTCCCTCCACGTTGGAAAATTGTTTCGAAAGAGAAAGTAATTGCTCCCAAGTCATATAATCTGTTGGATATGGTATGTTATATGTATCGAAAAGACTTTTGTTATAAAAGAGTGCTTCATTATCAAATGACGTCGGGAGACCATATAGCGTTCCTCCTCCCATTGTCTTTACAAACTCAATGATATTCTCGTTTATGTTTTCTATATCAAATTCAGTATCAGTAATTAATGTCGATAAATCCATCAAATGATTATTTGCTGCTAAATCAGAAAAAAGTTCATCTTGTTGTAAAATAAAAACATCTGGCTGTTCTTCAATAATCAATTGATGTAAAGCTTCTTCAAATTCAATCTCCTCTTCATCTACTTTTTCATACAAATTGTTTATGGATATTACTTCAAACTCTACATTTGGATGTTGAAACATATAGTAGTTCCCGAACTGCTCATAAAAGAATTGTTCATCCCACCACTGCCCCATGATTTTTATCACTTGAGGTTCATCTTCTGTATGATTTATTGTGTCTCCACCATTACTACATCCAATTACAGAAACAAATAAAAATAATAATACGAATATACCTATCCATTTTTTCATTTTACATTTCTCCTCTTCGTTTAATTATGATCAACAATGTGGCAACAAAGCTTTATGCCGTCATTGTTATTTATCTTCTAAATTTAGATCAATTTACAATCACTAAACATGATTACATTATATGTTTATTTAAAATTATTTTACAGTCTACCTCTTACAGTTACGTTATGCGAAGTCGTTTATTCCTTACTCCGCATAACAGCTAAATCTAGGTAGTCCTGTCCTCTCTCTTCTATTGCTTCTAGTGCTTCCTTTATCGTCTTTTCGTTATTCATTAGTGCTGTTACTTCTTCTTTCCATAAAGCATAAAAATCAGAACGAAATTGACTGTTCAATAATAAATCTTGCCTAAGCTCATTTTCATTAGAAGGAGGAGTTAATTTGTAAAATGCATCCTTATTGACAGCACTCGGTATTTGCGTGTACTCACTTCTTAACATCAATTGATTTTCGGTCGTTTTCGCCATGACTTTTGCTAGTTTCTCTCCATTCATAAAGGAGACAAAATCCCAAGCTTGGTCTATATGATCCGAATTGGCATAAATCGCATGATATTGCTGCACCTCTAACTTCCCGCCCTGATCCGAGAAACTTGGATTTACTGGAGCAGTGACTACATCATAATCTATCGGTCTTAATTCCCCTTGCCAGAATTCCCACTGTGTTTTTAGATTGTTTAATTCACTTATGTACGCATCACTTTGTAATGCCATTGCACTTTTACCTCTTAAGAACATTTCTGTATCCATATAATGCACCATACGACCTGCTTGATGCTCTTTTTCAACATATTCGCCGGGGATAAATAACAAATTTGCATCAGAGGCTTGCAATGCTAAGGTAAATACGTCTTCCCATCCCTCTGTATTCATCGTTATTTCCATCGCTTCCACATCGATGGACGTTAATCCATGTGTTCTTCCTAATTGTAAAATAAAATCACTAAGGTCACCAGAAGTACCTCCTATTTGATACCCGTACAACTCGTGCTCTTCATCCTGTGATACAGGAAACATCGCTGCTAAATCCATGATTTGCTTCCACGTCATATGGTCTTGAGGATATGGCACGTCGTATTGATCAAACAGCTCTTTATTGTAATACATGACCGAGGATTGAAAAGAAGAAGTCAAACCATATAATGTACCGCCACCGTAAGATTGAATATACTGCAATACGTTATCATGCAAAGCATCGCTATCAAACTCCGAATTCTCCATTAATGAAGATAGTTCGAATAAATAATTTGTATCCGCTAAGATGGCAAAATCTTTTTCATCTAAAAATAAAATATCTGGTTGTTGTGCTTCAATAAATTCATGCAATTCACCGACATAATCAAAATCACTATCTCTATCATTATAATAGTAATATTGCAATAACTCATAAGGTGATATAATTTCAAACTCCACATGTTGATTCTCAAACAAATACATTTTACCGTAGTCGTTATAAAATTGATCTCTATTATCTACCATCACTTTTAACACGACTGGTTCTGCTTCAGAGGACATGTCTTCATCGCTACTGCATCCCATGATAAAAACAAAGCATAGCAACATCGGAAGCATCCAACACCATTTTTTACTCATGATATCCCCCCTCCCAGTATAGTTAAGCAACACACTTATTCTCATTCTAATCTTTATATGAGGGTATAGCAACTTACAGTATGGTGCGTTCTTCAAGTCATACACAGTTTATGATGGTGCAAGAACTTGTATAAAACAAAAACACCTAGCACATGAAGCGTAGCTAGGTGTTGAGTGGATACCGTTCAATTGTATTTTTTTACTGCATTGCTTTCTCTAGCAGAGATATCACTTCGTCATAAAGTGGGTTATAATCTCTTTCCCATGCTATTGCGTCCTCTTTTAATTCCTTTATATAATCTAAAATTGTATCGCCATTCTCATCTTTCAATTGTGGGTCTGCACCATGATCCAGTAGCATTTGTATCACTTCAAAATCTATACCGTAACCGAAATCATAGGATGCATATAACAAAGCACTACTTATGCTACCATCTGGTGCATTGACATCTGCTCCGTTATTAAGCATAGCCTCGATTAATTGTGTTCCAGTCACACTATGCATATTATTTATTACTACTGCAACTGTTAAAGGTGTAAATCCCTCCAAAAAATTGTCTTTGTAAGTTGTATTCACATCTGCCCCTGCTTCTATTAATGTATATGCGATATTAGAGCCAATAATTAAAGAATCCAAATTCCACATCAGTGCAGTCTTCTCTTTTTCATCTCTATGATCTATCATTGCTCCTGCTTCTATTAACATTTCTGCTATGGTAGGATCTCCTGCGACTTTCGCAGTTATGATTAACGGAGTTACCCCATTTTCCATTTGTTGATTTACATCTGCTTTGGCATCTAATAGCAACTTTGTTATTTCTACATTATGCAATTCAACAGCATACATTAAGGCAGTTTCTCCTCTGTATGTAGTCGCAATATTCGGATCTGCCCCAGCATCTAAAAGCACTTTCACTAACGATGTATTCTCTCTAGCCACAGCTAGCATTAAGGCTGTTTCAGAATCAAAGCTTTCCTCTATACCATAGGATATGTTTAACTCATAGTATGAAAGCCGTTCATCAGCCTTTAAATTAGGATTAGCTCCGGCATCAAGTAGCATATTGGTAATTTGCTCATCCTGTAAATAAACAGCATACATTAAAGCCGTTATCCCTTTACTATCTTGCACATTGACGTCAATTTCATCTACATTTAATAGTAACTCTACTGCTTCTTTTCCTAAATGAACGGCAATATTTAATAAAGTATCTCCATTTCGGTGAGATATGTTAGGATCAAAACCGGTATCTATGATTTCCTGGACAGCGCCGCTATCTGCTTGCACTAACGCGTATACTGCATCATAATATGCTTGCTCCTCTGACGAAAATTGAAAATTTTCATCGTACATCCAAAGCAATATTTCTTTATCTCTATATTTATTCATATGTCTAATTGCTAGATCTACAGCTGAATAACCATCCACTGTGGTTATGGTACTATCAGCTCCTGCTTGTAATAAGTGCGCAATTAGTCCTTTATTCATCTCGTTTAAAGCATAACTGTTCTTTAACGCATAAATTAAAGCCGTTTCCCCATCGTTATCTTGTACATTCACATCTGCATTTGCTTCAATGAGAGATTGAACTATCTGCTCTTCCTTTTCTTCTGCTGCAAACATGATGGCTGTTTTTCCCTTATTATTTTGCACATTCACATCTGCATTTGCTTCTAATAAAATCTTAACTATTTCCTCGTTCCTATTTGCTGCAATCATTAACGCCGTTTCCCCATCGTTATCTTGTACATTTACATCTACATTTCCTTCTATTAACACTGTAACAACATTCGGATGACTGTCTTTTATAGCATGTTCTAGTACGGATGTATCGTTATTTCTATAATTCACATCCGCCCCAAAACGGATAAGTGTCTCGACTTTGTCCGCATATCCTTGTTTACTTGCTAACATTAATGGAGTTTCCATTTCTTCGTTAGGTACGTCCACATTTATATTTTCTATATTTAATAAACGTTCAAATGCTTTTGCATCTAATACATTCACAGCGAAATGTAAAAGCATATCTCCATTCTTATTCACTTCATTAATATCCAGTCCACTTTCCAGCAATTTTTGCAACGCTTCTTCATCTTCGAAAATTAGTGCTTCTATTACTTTATAAAATATTGTATCCTCTTCAAAGTCAGGTTCTGTTGCAAAAAGGAGTTTAATCACGTCCTTATTATTTTTTTTAATAGCATGATCTAATGCTGTCATGGAAAAACTGCTTTTGTTTGCAAGTACATTTGCTTTAGCTGCCAGCAATAGCTTAACTTTCTCTACATTATCGTTTTCTAGAGCTTTCACAAGTTCGTTATTTTCAAGTGATAAAGTTGCTCCCGCATCTAATAATAAATTTATGATATTCGTCTTTTCACCATCAATCGCGTGAAGCAATGCTCTTTCACCTTGTCCTCTTTGATAACGATCTATAGGCTTGTTTTCCAATATAGTGGATATCATATTTTCCTTGTCCCAATCTACTGCTATCGATAACAACGTATCCCCAGTAACATTCTCAAGATAAGGATCGAAGCCATCTTTTAACCATTGTTGCATGGCATTAGTATCTTCATTCAGAAGTATATGAATGCCATCATAAAATGCTTTATCATTTGTTTTAATTTCGGGCTCATATTGAAGAATAGTCTTTATCATCTTTTCATCATTATCGAACATTGCCCGCTTTAAAGCCGTTTTATCTTCATAGACTACATTCACATTTGCTCCTAATTGCAACAAAAAATCTACCATCTCTGCATCATTGTAGTCTATTGCTGCATGTAATGGTGAACAAGTGGAATTGTACTCATCAATGTTTATTCCATTCTCTACTAATCTTGTAATTGTTTCCTTATCCTTATCCCACACTGCTAGGCACAGCAACGTGTCATAAGGATATACGGTTACGTCGTTATAAAAAAGACTATCTTTTACATAGATATCAAACTGATGATTGATAAAAGTAACGGGCAAATACACATATTGATGATTTTCAAATAATGCTATTTGCGGTGCAGATTGTAGGGGTATTTTTTTATTATTTACATAGGCTGTTTTATCCCCAACGGTTAGCTTTATTTCTTTATCTTCACTTGTCAGCGTTATCTCATTAGTACTTTGATTCCAATCGACATCAAAGACTTGTCCGACGTTATATAACATTGCTCTTGGCAGTGAAATAAATGGTATTAGCTTACTATCTTCTTTTATGATAGGAGGTCCAAGTTGATCACGTAGTTGTTGATCCCACGTGCTTACATATATCTTTGGTGCTCTTTCTTCATCCGCTACGACACTATGCATCCCTATGCTTAATACGCTAGTAAACAATATACATAGCACCATCATAAACTTAAATTTCTTCATCTTTTACCCTTCTCTCGCTATTGAATATTATAGTTTGCTGTCAGTACAAAACATGATATACATTTAACCTTTCTACTTACATATCGGCAACATACCAATCTATGTAAAATAGGTAAAACAAAAACACCTAGCTCATGAAGCTTAGCTAGGTGTATAAAAAGCACGTATTATGGATGAACACATTTATTGTTGTTTAATAACACATTGAGCGATAGTTTACTTCTTTCAGCAGCCACTCCTAACCATGTTTCTCCTGAAGTGCTTCTGTAAAAAGCATCGTATCCACTAACTAACAATTGTTGTAGTAATTCCGTGTCTTCGTTAATTATTGCCTTAACCCCGTTGTAAAAAACAATGTCTTTTTCATCCATCGTGGAATCCGTATACAATAACAGTTCGATCATTTTTTGATCCCCACAATGTATCGCTTCATCTAATGCCGTTCTGCCACTTGAAAAAACAATTTGTATATCCACTCCGGCTTTCATCAATAACTTTACCATACCCACATGATTTGCTTTTACGGCTTCTTCCAGCGGAGAGACACCGAAATCATTTCTTTTATTTACGTCCGCACCAGCTTCTATTAACTTCTCTGCTGCACTAAGCAATACATTATTTTTATCTTTACGTTGTAATTGTTTCGCTAGTACAATGAGGGCAGTATTCCCCATCTCCCTATATGCACTATACGTCTGCATGTTGACATCAATGTTTGTTTTAAGCAAAAGATCGATGGCTTTCAAACAATCTGGGTGTACATGATACCAAGCTATAGCATCTAGCAATACTCTCGTTCTACATGTATCCTCTCCCTTTAATGCTATACCCGCTTCCACTAACTGCTCTAGCATCGCTATAGATTGATAACTCTCATGGAGTAAAGCGAACACATTCTGATTATTCACATCCGTACCAGATTCAACAAATAAACTAACCATGTCAAAATGCCTCCTTTGAACGGCTACCATCAAAGCCGTTTCACAATATCCTTTATTTTTTGCATCCACTGCTGCCCCTACTTCAATCAAACTCTTTGCCAGCTGCATATCCCCGTTCCAAGCCGCGTAGTATAATGCAGTTCTACCGTGCTCATCCTGTATATTAATGTTCCCTCCTGTTTCAATGACATTGTTCACCTGTTTAATATAAGCTTCATTAATTTTCAATTGGATCACCTCATACTTAATGATTTTCACATTTTTGATACATAGTACTACATAACGTTATAAAACGTAGTATTTTAAAATGAAATGTGATCTCATGATCTTATGTCTTTACAAAGAGGTGGAAATTAGATCTTCTGTTTTAAGTAAAAAATAGCAATTTGCGTTCGATCTCGCAATTTCAGTTTATGAAGTATATCACTGATGTAATTTTTAACCGTTCCTTCGCTTAAAAATAATGCAGAAGCAATTTCTTTGTTAGAATAGCCATCTGCTATTTTTTCTACAATTTTTTGCTCATTACTTGTTAGTTTCATTTCTTCTAACGTTTGATTCACTTTTGAATGAGCAGATCCAACTGGTGACTGAATAAAAGAACTTATTTTTTTCGCAATATGCGGATGAATTAATAAATTTCCTTGTAAAACAGATGAGATACCTTGAATAATTTGATCTGGAGGGATATTTTTCAGTAAATATCCGTTCGCTCCATGTTTGATTGCCTGCACAATGTAATCATCATCATCAAACGTAGTCAGGATCATGACCGCAACATGAGGGAAAGATTGTTTTATTTTTTTCGTTCCTTCTACTCCATCACAAATAGGCATTCGTATATCCATTAAAACGATATCAATGGCTTCATGATTTTCTTGTACATATTGAAATGCTTCGTCTCCATTTGCACATGTATACACGACTTGAAATGAAGCATTCAAATTAATAATCATTTCTAGGCTATCTCTTATAAAAGGATCATCGTCTACAATGACAACTCGATTCATCTTCATGTCGTCCTTTCTATATGTTCGTGTTCTTCTCTAACATTCCGAGTCAAGCGACATATCACTGTAAATGGATATTGCATGGAATAGGAAACTTCTCCGTTCAGCAATTTCACTCTTTCCTCCATATTGAGTAAACCCAGCCCTTTTCGCTTAATGCTTGTAGGTAGTACACCGTTGTTAGAAATAGAAAATGTAAAAGCATGTTGTTCATATTGCAAACTTACGGTTATTTCTGTTGCATTGCCGTGCTTCACAGCGTTCGTCATTGCTTCTTTCACATTGTTGTATAATATCATTTCTTCGCTAGGGTACAATTCATAAGGTATGCCTTGCATATCGTATTGAACATGAACACCACAATCTTGCACAAATTCGTCAATTAAAGTACGCAATTCATACTGGTTCGTCGTTGTATCATGCATTTTTCTCACCGTTTGCTGTAACGACTTCATACTATCCGTTAATTGATCTCGTACTTTGACAACAATGGTACGTGCTTGTTCTTGATCTGTATCATACACTTGAACAGCTGCTTCCATCATCATTTTCAAACGAATTAATTGGTGGCCAAAATCATCGTGCAATTGCCTAGATATTCTTTCTCTCTCTTCATTTTGCGCGTATTTTTCAATTTGTTTCGCAAAATTATCTACTTGTTTTTTTGCTTCTTCTAACTCGTAATGCTTCTTCCTTAATTGATCATAAATGATAGTCAGCTCATCTTGTTTTTCTTTTGTAAACGTATGGGAGGAAAACAAGAAACTAAAAATTATAAATATAAAATTCATCATAAACAATGTGAGGACACCCTCAGATAGAAACAAAAAATCCATCACAATTAAAATCAACAAAGAATACGTGTGTTTATGCTTAATATTTAGCTCTTCCCATACAGAGATAAGAATAGAATAAGCAAGTAAATACGTTATTCCTTTATATTGATAACAAATCCATATGACAGCTGCCGCTTCTATCAAAATTAAAAAAATATAATATTTTGTGGGTATCATTCCTACCCAGCGAAATACCACAATAAAAAGCAGTAACAACACAGAAAAAATATAATAAGAAACATCTGCTATATTGGAAATAAAAATGGTAGCAATCGCTGGAATGATGATTAAAATTAGTTTTAAATTAAGAAAAAGATTTTTCATCTATCATAAGTGCTCCTTCGCCTTGTCGCTAGCATTACAAATATACATTATAATCTAATGAAAACGTTTAGGCGAATACAGTAAGTAGTTTTTGGCTACTGAGGCGTAAACTTATGTTTCAATGATTTCTTATCTTATAAATAATTTGAATGAACTTGTTCAAGCAAATTATTACCACTATGCATAAGATTGAGAAATTTCTTTATCTAGACCTTTACGCCTGGCTTCTGAGGCGTAAACTTGTATTTATTGATTTCTTATCTTATATATTATAGCGTTGTTCATATGTATTGAAATACAATTTCCTTAAGATATGACTTTTGTCATGTAGAAATGATGACTTTCGAGATGAAATATGGGGAATGTAGTGGAAAATTAAAACGAAGGAGAACATAAATGGAGAATAACTGCGTATTTTGTAATATTATTCAAAAAAAGGAACCATCCGTAACGATTCTAGAAAGCCATCACACACTTGCATTGATGGACATTTATCCCGCAACAAGAGGACATATATTAATCATTCCTAAGCAACACTATGAAACATTTGAAGAAATGACAAACAGATCCGTATTGCATGACTTAATAGAATCATTACAACGGGTAAGCTCCACTATGATCAAGGCTAATGTATGCACAGATTATTCTATCGTTCAAAGCAACGGACTACTAGCAGATCAAGACATCCAGCACGTTCATTTTCATATTATTCCGAGATACGAAAATGATTTTGTTCACATGGATCTCCATGCCAATGCTAAAAAAGCTTCTTTACAGGAATTACAAGCCTTATCTCAAGTGATCATTCGCGAGCTTTAAAAAGAAGCTTTACCTATAACACCATTTTCCGTTGCGATATAGTAGTGGCCATCGTAAGGAACAATACTGAGAGAGTATAAATTACTGTTTAGTTTGACGTTGTTTATTCGATACAGTATTTCATCATTCTCCCTATCTACCGCGTACATATTGGAGAAATATTCATCAGATTGTATGGCAAAATAGTTGGACTCATCGATATAACTAGGGAAGAAATGATTATTTGGTTTTTCTTGCAACATTCCTGTTTGCACATCTAGCACATACAATATCGTTTGGTCTGTGTAAGCGTGAAAATATATTTTGTTGTTGATTGCATTTACCTCACTTAACCATCCTTTCACTTCACCAGACCATACAAGTGCTGCTGTATTTACATCATATATTGCTACATCACTTTTTATTTCTCCAGCAGAACGAAGAACAATATACGTATCATTTATAATTTCATATTTAGCGTATTCTTCTACAGCAATACATTGCACGACCGTACCTGTTATCAATTGAATCTCACACAACTCACGCTCAAATAAAAACCAATTCCCCTGAACAGATGGCGGTTTATCAAACCCACGGACTTGCGCATCTATACTCTTATTAACATGTGGTTGTAATCCTTCCTTTTCTAAAAACCAAACCACTGCTCCACTGTCCGTATCATACGATGTTATTCGATCCGGACCGACAACGATAAAATCATCTCCAGAATGACCCTCTACAGCCGTTTCATCTAACGCTAACTCTTTTGACCACTTCTGTTGTCCAGTAACATCATCATATACGTGTATCCACTTTTCTTGAACTTCTTCATCACCCGATTGAACTACCATAGCAAACGTATTGTTTCCTTTAATTAATTCGTTATGATAATAATTCCCTTCTAGTTGTTGCTCAAATAGAATATCCCCCGTGCGGATATCCACCATTCTCCATGTCGGATCATTAAAGTCTGTATAGACTGCTACTGTTTTGCGATCTGAGGAAATAGCATAATCAAACCCCCAGAAACTTGCCTCAATCGTCCATACTGTATCCCCAGTGTTCATATCCAGAGCAGACAAGTGAGAGTAATAATGCATTCCAGAAATATAGCCGTCATCTCCATAAACTAACATAATAGGGTCCATCATATCTACGATATAGTTATGTGATAACTCGCCGTTTACTTTCCATGACCAGTCTGCTTCTTTCGTTGGGACAAATGCTTGCCATGTTCTTTCCTGTTTCTCACCATACATGGATTGATACCAAGAAGTAAACCATGTCATAGACCAATCCGTTAAACGTCTCTCGTCATTAAATTCAATAGTGAGTTTCATGTCTGGTTGTTCATATGTCCATGTTTCGCTAAACGTAATAGGGCGATCGCTACTTGCTGGAAGCTGTTCTATAAACGTCGGCTCATCTAGCTGCTCCTTTACGTGCTCTTGTGTTGTTCCTTCTAATAACATATGAGACAAATAAGCCGTCATTTGTTCAGGTGATTCTAGTTTCAAATACGTAACTTCCTTTATTTCCTCTTCGTCCAACACATCTTTACGTACCCACTGTGTATACATCGAACTTTCAGCTTCTTGATTATCGTACTCATCAATAGCATACCAGTCTTCCCACTCTGCAAAAATGACTAGCTTTTGATTTTTTTCTAATGTATTGATAACGGGTCCATTAGGATATAAATAAAGTAGTTTACCGTCTGCTTGCTCCACTTCTACTTCCTGTAAAGAAGTTCGTGCCACTTGTTGCTTCTCCTGAGACAAATGCCATATAGAGATCCACATACGGTAATCTAATTCAACGAAAAAGGGATGTACTGCCGTCACGGTATAGGTCCTATCAGGATCAACTGTATCCCTCGACCATGCAACGTCCGTATACTTCCCCTTTAATATTGCAGCGCTTTCTTCTACCACAAACGCATCGTCGTGCTCCACTTGCACCGACTGCCCTATATGCCATGACATAGAGGAGTTAGCATGAATCAGCGTAGAATCATATGTTATGTTCGCTAGTGGCAAGCCTAATTCCAATTGGATTTGATCCTCATCATCTTTGAAATAAATGCGATACGTCACTAACTTATTGTTATCGTCCCAATGTAAAAATAGTTGAGAACTGATATCACCATCACGTATTCCCGCAAAATCAGGTAGTGCATTGTGTGTAACAGGTGAATATGTAGTAGAATCGAAATCATAACGCCATATGGTTTCTCCTTTATTCCTATCCTTCTTCTCATCCTGCGCTTTACCCAATACTTCTTGAACTTTGGTTTGTGTCATATTAGCTGAACTTATCCATGTTGCCAGCTCCGATGGCGTGAACTCCCCTACATCTGTATTAGAATACTCACCTTCTTCATGAAGAAGGTTTTCCTGATTTCCTTGATCATTCATATTGTTCATAGCGCTCATTTTCTTTGCTTGCCCTTCCTTCTGTATCAACTTGTCAGCTGAGGCCAGTACGTCTGGGGTTGACAGTGAAGTATACATAAAAAAAGCAATGAGCAAGATAGTACATCCACATGTACTTATAAAGAAATATATTTTCAACTTATTTTTCATTTGATTCTCAAACATCTATTCAATCGCCCCTTAACATTGAAATGATGGTACACCCGGCACACTTGTATTATCCTAAAAATATTATAAAAAATGACTGTTATTTACAATACGCTTTATATTACCATAAGTTTCTATCCTGCTTTAATCGAATTTTCTCCATCTTATGATTTGTGGTAATAAGTTTTGATTAAACAAGTTCACTCCACTTATCAATCATCAAAAGAAAATAATGCTAACTCAATTAAAATGATGATTTTATTCACATATTCTGTTATTTTAATAATAGATAACTTAAAGTCGATTTATAGAAGTTATGGCAGAAAGAAGGGGTGTTATCTTGAGCGGTATTCATTTTAAAGACGTTATCAAACGATTTGATCATCATATTGTAGTGGATCACCTAAATTTAAAAATTAATCAAGGTGATATTCTCGGATTATTAGGACCAAATGGTGCTGGAAAAAGTACTTGCATTCATATGTTATGTGGACTATTGCCTATCGATTACGGAGACATTACCATTAATGACATATCTGTAAAACAGCATGTACTAGAAGCTAAAAAATTGATTGGTGTTGTACCTCAACATATTGCCCTATATGATCATTTATCGGCAGAAGAAAATGTTACTTTCTTCGCTAAATTGTATGGCTTAAAAGGAAATCAATTAAAAGAAAATGTTGCCAATGCATTGCAATTTGTTCGACTATACGATCTTAGACATGAAAAAATAACTCGTTTCTCTGAAGGACAGAAAAGAAGGCTAAATATTGCATGTGCTGTTGCACACAACCCTGCTTATCTTATTATGGACGAGCCTACGGTATGTATTGACCCGCAATCCAGGAACCACATACTTGAATCGGTGAAAGAGCTAAACAAACAAGGAACCACGGTCATTTACATTAGTCATTATATAGAAGAAATTAAAGTGTTATGTAATCAGATTGCCATTTTAGATCATGGTCAGCTCATCGCAAATGGGACGAAAAAAGAATTGTTGTCCCAATTAGATCTTCACGAAAAAGTATACATTCAAGTTTCTTCACTTATGAATAGCGCGGCCAAAGAAGAGCTAGAAAATCATATGCAAGTTAGCAATGTCTTGTGGGAAAATCAGCAATTAGAAATTACACTACAATCTGCTCAACTCATCTTGCAAGATATTTTGTTTTTATTATCGAAATATGAAATCAGTGTACAGTCCCTACACATTGAAAAAGTGGATTTAGAAACGTTATTTTTAAACTTAACAAGTGGCACATCACATCAATAAGGGGACAGTAGTATGAGACATATTGCTTTAATCAGTAAAAATGAACTACTACAAGTTTTCAGGTCTTGGCCGCTTGCATTAATCATATTTGCGCTGCCATTTATGCTTATTTTTATCATTAGTATGACTTCCTCAGTCAACATCATGATATATGAGGAAGGATACGTAGAAACAAAATCAACCATGCAATCCACTCATTCAGGTGCAGAGCCAACCATCGCATCGACAACAAATGAGAATACGTTATCGATAAACGAGATCAACGTTGAACAAGTTACTGCGTTGTCACCGTTGCAATATTATACTGCTTCCACACTTGTGACCTGCATCCTTTTTCAAGGACTAGGAGCAGCTATTTCTATTATAGATGAAAGAAAGGACAAGACTTTTACCAGATTACGAATGCTACCCATGAAAACATCTACGATATTAACAGGAAAGTTAGTAGGCAATGCATTGATATGTCTGATCCAATCGTTATGGATTATTATGATATCTACCTTACTTTTTCAAGTCGACTGGGGCCAGCATATAGAAATTCTTACGATCACATGTTTACTTACCATTTGTATTTCTATGTTAATCGCGCTTCATGTTACTTTTCTCTTTCAATCTGTGAAAGTTATTTATAGTTTCTTTTATACTTTTATTATCGTTATGACTTTTATAAGCGGTGGCATGATCAAAGATTTAAGTAATCAACTTGAGTTTATAGGGTCATATACTGTACACCATTGGGCTTTCAAAAGCTTATTGCAAGGGATGTTAGATTATCATATCTTAGAAGCAATGTATCATATCATTCCTTTGATGGGTACAGCAATGATGCTTTATATTATCGCTCTAATAGGTTATCGAAAGGTAGATTTTTATAAATGATGAAGAACAGCTTATATATTGCGATGCATTTAATAAAAAAGATGCTAGGAACGAAGACAAAAATTTTAATGCTACTTGTTATTCCTTGTATGATTCTGCTTACGGCAATCGTTTTTATAGATGCAGACATATCAGAGATTTTATCCGTTAAAGGTGTGTACATCGATGAGGATAACACACTTATTTCAGAGTACTTGCTAACACAAACCATAGCAAAAACGAATATATCATGGGAACCATCAAAAAATATATCAAGAGCAAAAGACAGTCTAGCAATTGGAGAAATTCATTTTATTATTTATATCCCACCTTATTTTACTAGGGACAATATGAGTGGAGATTTATTACAGCCCACGCTATATGTGTCAGATCAAACAAAAGATTATACGACAATACAATCCCTATTGCAGCAACAAACGAGTGACATTCAACAAGCAATCCAAGCAACGAAAGAAGATGCAGATGTTTCTAACGAATTAAGTAATAGCGTGTTGGCATGGTTAAACGAGCAACAAAACAAAGATAGGGAGCTACATGATTCCATCACGTTTCATATTGATAAAGAAGTACAAAACGGAATTATTTTTGGTTACATTGCCATGTTTATCACCATATCTTCGATTCTATATACTTCCTCTATAGTAGAAGAATTAAAAAATAAAACCGTAAGTCGCTTATTTTATTACCCGATAAAACATCGTGAAATTACGTTAGGATATTTTTTAGGGGCTATTGCATTAGGAGTCATTCAGGTCCTCCTATTTTTAACGATAACAACCTATTTATTTCGATACGATTTTGGCATCTCATTCTTTTTATTATTTTTTATATCTTTTACTTATTTGTTAGCTATGTTCGGAATGACGGCTGCCATTGCTTCTTTTGTAAAAACAAGATATTTAACTGTGGTACAGTGTTTTATTTTTATTCCGGCTTGCATGATTGGAGGATGTCATTGGCCTACTTCTTCCATGCCACCATATTTACAAAACATTGCTTTCTTCCTTCCTGAAACATGGGCAACGAACGCAGTACACATTCTCTCTTCAACAAATAATATAGGGGATGTTAAAATGCATTTGCTTAATTTAATATTATTTGCGATTGTACTGCTTACAACTGGATCGATGTTATTAAAGCCAGACGAAATATCATTAGCAAAGGATAAGGTATACAAAGGGAGTAACATATAAATTTACTCCCTTGCGTACTATGCACAACACTAGAAAAGGAATTTATTATATTGTTTAAATTATTTAATATTTGTTTATTATATTGTACTTTCGTTTAATTATCAAGTATTAGAGAAAAAAATATCAAATATCGTTTGGAAAGACTGACTTCGTTACATCGACTTCGCTATGCTTTTGTTCAATCTCTCATCTAGAATGTACTTTGCCTTGTTGGGTTGTCCTTCTGCTCTGAATAGTTGTAATGCATTTAAGTTTGTCACGACCGAATATAATGTTCCAAATTTTTGCTGTTTCAAATTCAAGCACACATGGCCTTTTGTTCCAGACATGATGGATTGTGCAATGTCAACATCCATATGCCCAGCTTCTTCCTTCAACCTACTATCCAGTGTGGCATAGCGTTCTTCTGATTTACTCCAATTCCAACCTTCAGGAGAAATCATATTCACGTGATGATTCGTACAATGAATATAATGACCTTTCGGCTTTCTTACTTGGTAACCATCCGGGGATACTTCCATCACTGCCATCTGCCCTGACTTGTCTGCTAATAAATAATTGTTGGAAACGGAGCTAGGGAATTGTTGCAGTACTTCTATGCCTTCCTGCACTGTACTGCAATTTTCTAAAATATATTTTACAGCGAAATAAAAATTCAAACCTGGCTTTACACCCACATGCGGAACAGATGAAATACCTACAAAAAGCCCATGCTCATTGACTCCATCCACTTTACCGATAAAACAATCAGAATGACCAATATACTTATGCTTGTCTTCATAACAAACGAGAGAAGACTCCGTAAATTTCTTTAAATCAAATAACATGTCATAGTTTCGACCCACGATCATGTCATCCCCATTAAAAGCAGCAAAAATACTACACTGCCCACTGGGTTGCAACACGCCCAAGCTTAACAGAAATGAACATACTTCTTCATAAGAAGCCTGGCACCCATCAGCAAACCCTTTTATTTCCTTCACGACATGCGGGTCAAAATCTTCTAGTATAGGTATGCATGAAGTTCCGTAACGTAATTTCTCTTCGCTCACTTCGGGCAATACAAATCCGTTTTTCCATAGTATAGAACCATAATGCTTCCCTGCTTCATACGCATTTCCTTTTAATCTCGGATGATACATGTACATTCCTCCTATATACTCATGTGTAACAAGAATAAACCCTCCATTTACAGGAGAGTTTACCGTGTTTTTTAGATGAATAAGATGAATGCGTATACATCTAAGTTTATTTTTTCATGATTGGAATACAAATCTTTGTTACAAATGCCGAAGGATGTAGATCTAAATCTGGTTTGATATCTCTTGGATGGTACTCCGCTGGAATAAGTCCTTCTTCATATATTTCCAACGCGTGTCCTGCTTCCATGACATCATTTTCTTTCATCCAACGCTGCAGAGCATGATACCCATGTACTAGCTCTGAATAAGGTCCTTTTACCGTGATACAAGCATACGTCCCGCCTGCTACAGTTTTACATCCTTCGATCTGCTGATCTTTCTGGACTGGAATCAATACTTCAATATCTGATTGCTTGGGGGAGGTTCCTTTCTCATGAAAGATAGACATTAGTTTGCCATCCACTTTAAGATTAAAAGCAAATACACGATCAAATAACATCTGTACGAGATCATCCATGAGCATGACGTCTTTTTTCTCACGAATAGAGTAAACAGTGACCACTTTACGTTGTTCCGTATATATATCCGATAGCGTCGCACCAGATAACAAGGAACCTTCCTCTATTCCTTGCTCTTTCCACCGTTGTATCTGTTGGATTTGTGTATCTATTTGCTCCTTTTGCTCCTGCAGTTCTGCTATTTTATGCTTTAGCAAATGCTGCCATTCTAGCTTATCTATTTCCTTCTCTACATAAGCTTTGATGTCCTTTAATGAAAAGTTGCATTCCTTTAAAATCTTTATTCTTTCCATCTTCTTAATTTTATCGTAATCATAATAGCGATAGTTTGTAATAGGATCTGTATAGGATGGTTGGATTAAACCAATATCACTATAATAACGAATAGTCTTAACTGGAACGTCACATATTTCAGCAAATTTACCTATCGTGTACACCTAATCTACCCCCCTAGCTTCACAAAATAGAAATGATATAAAAACAATGTTATAAATGATGATATAATATCATGTTCATATGCATCATAACATGGCTATCTTTTGTTAATCCACTAGCTTATGTATCGGCATATGATCTCCGATATATTTGCCGTAATATACTTTTCGAAGTATTCCATCCTCTCCGATGAGAAAGTCAGCAGGGACTCTTGTCAAGTCACCATCCGCTTTTCCACCTTTAAATCCCTTTTTGTAAGCATCTACAAATTTTTTTGGTTTGAACAATGCTTTGATCGTCTTTATAGTAGAATTCTCCACACCATATTGCTCAAATAACTTACTTTTTGGATCTGAAACAATAGGGAATGGAGGGTTTTGTTTGCCTACGAATTCTTTTATTCTCTCTATGGATGATTGAAACACAGCTACAACTTCAATGTTTTCTTTTTCAAAAAATGGATACAAGGTAATCAATTCATCCACTCTTAAATTGCATAATGGACAAGCAGCGAAACGATAAAAAGAAAGCAATATTTTTTTGTTTTCAAATTTCTGCAAAGATACTTCATGACCAAAAATATCTTTAACCATAAAAGGAATTGCTTTTTGACCTTCTTGCAATCTCATACGCTGTATCCCTCCTTATATACTTGTCGCCCAAAGTATGAACCTATACATATTATTGTCTGAGTTTAAAGAAATTTCTTTTTATATTACTTTTAATATACCTTTTAATAAATATACTAACAATACTTTGGGTTTGTTGTGCTATAGAAGGAGGTTTTATACTATTTTTAAACGCATTATTTTTCTCTTCTTCGATTTTTGAAAAATAATAGACCAAAACAGAAAAGAATAAAAATAGCAAAATAGACAATGTGATTCCATTCCACTTGCAATCCATTCCACACGGCGATGAGCAGTATGTTCATATGATAGAACGGGTTAATGTACACGATAAATTGAAATGCATCTGGTATAGATTCTACTGGAAACATCAGCCCCGAAGCGAAAAGTACATATTGAAACATAATAATCGTGTAAGGATACACTTGGTTAGATGTTTTGAAGAAATTATGTGTAGACAAACTAAATAAAAACGTAACAGCAATGACAAATAAGAAACTAAGAAAGAAGAGGATAAAATGATCGGTAAGTTGGCCTTTAAATACAAAAACAGCAATAAACAGTATTTCTGTTAATCCGACTAACGATAACACAACGCCCCTAATAATGTACGTCAAAATAATATGAAACGTCGTAATCGAGGAAAGGGTGAGCCGCTTGTGAATACCTCTCTCCTTCTCCGTAACGTATTGCACCCCAATATTAAAAAACAAAATAAGAAAACAAATTAATAAACCGTACGTTGGGATATATTGTCCAACCGATTCCGTCCCTTCTATCCCATAGATAGACATGAAAATGTAGTAAAATAAACCTGGTAACACTAGAATAGGAAGTGCAAAAAATGGTTCACGAAAAAAAACAATAAAATCATATTTAATTAGCCTGTTGAGCGACGTTATCACGTTGGTTCCCCCTTCCTTCCATGACACCAAAGTAAACATCTTTAAAGTAAGTACAATTGTATTTTGTTTTTAAGGTAGAAGGTGTATCGTATTCTACGATCTTCCCTTCGTTTAACATCATGACCCGATCGGCATACATATCAATTTCTTCTAGTGAATGTGTAGATAATAGAATGGTCGTTCCTCTTTTTTTTGCTGTATGAACAATCTCCCACAAATCTCTGGTAGCTTTAGGATCTAACCCCGTCGTTGGCTCATCTAAAAAGAGAAGCGTAGGATGATGTAAGAAAGATATCGCCAGTAACACTCTCTGCTTCCATCCACCTGATAGTTTAATATATTTACTATTTAAATGAGAGGACAAAGAGAACAAAGTGATGACTTCTTTCACACGGGATGAAGGGACTTTATACAGTCCTGCAAACAAATCGAGAATTTCTTTTATTTTCAAATAGGCGTACATCCCACCTTCTTGAATAACGACACCCATTTCACCACGCAATGCTTGCACTTGTGATTCCCGTTTCAGATTGTACCCCATCACTTCCACACTACCTTCGTCCCAACTTCTTAGCGTCATTAATATTTCTAGTAACGTGGTTTTTCCCGCACCGTTAGGACCTACTATGGAAACGATTTCGTTATGTTCAATACAAAAATTTATATTTTTTAATACTTGCTTATTGCCATAATGCTTCTGTAATTGCTCCACTTTTACTTTCATGAACCATCCTCATTTCATTCCATTTTTTAGACGTTCCTAATAACGAACGTTGATGAATGACAAATATCGAATTTAAAGGAAGTTGGGCATCTTCTGCAACATATTTTAAAGCATCCATCCATACATAATATGATATTCTCTGAATGATTCCAGCACTTAGGTGATGGAAAATAGTGGGGAATGGAATTTTATGACTTACATCATGTTTTTCAAAATCGGCATAGTGTTGCGTCTGGTTTGGGATGACTAGCGGTCCAATAACGAGCTCGGATTCATACATCCCGTAATACAGTAGATGTTGGTGATCTTGTTGTATGATTTCATTGATGTGATCAATTTGTGGGGCTGAAAAGCAATTGCAGCATAAAACGTGTAAGCTATGTATTTTACTAACCTCTTCTTTATATAACTCCTCCTCCAACACATAAAGTTTAGCGTGTTCATCATCGGCAATCATCTTTTGAATGAGCTCTATTTTTCTTGTACCGACCTGTTCTTCAGCATGTAACATATCATTAGGTTCTATCACTTCGTCCATGGAAAGAACAAATGTGACAGGAACCCCCATTCCTCTTGCACTTTCATATACATATACATTCGCCTTGCTACCACCCCATAACACCAACTGTTTATTCAACATGTTATCCATGGAGAACGGATACGTCGCATACAATTTGCTAACATCCATGGTTTGCTCCATTTCGTACCGCATTGCATCTTTTTTCAATAAAGAGGGTTCATCACTATACACAAATATGTCTGGATATTTAGAGTAAAGAGATAACACTAATGATGCATATTTTGATTTGGTAACGACTTCAAGGGAGGTAAATCGATACAATATCGTTTTCAACTCTACGATAGAGAAAGCTGGGATCTTAGTAAGTGGTATTTTCAAGAAAATTTTCTCCTCTTTTACATTATACACTAATAATACATGATGAATATCATCATCTTCGAAGATCGTAATATGCGGTTGCAGCTTTATGCATCCATTCATATTCATCGCATTCACCCTCCTAGCAAAGTATATAAGACCATATATTGCGGTTGCTCTAATCCCAACACTTTTTTGACTATGACTTCGTGAAATCCTCCTAACGGTACACAAGACAATCCTAATGCAGTAGATACTAACAAAAAGTTTTGTGCCATATGCCCAGCCTCTAACAGTAAAATACGATACGTGTACTCCATATATTTTTTGCTTACATTGGTGTCATTGGCGACTAAAAAGAGGACGACCTGTGCATCGTCGATGGAAAAGTGGCCAATATCCGTAAATGAGCTAATGTGATGCATATGTTCCATGTCCAGAGACCTCACTACATCTATTCTTTTTTGTTCTACATTGTAATGATATACTTTGGCTTCCATCAGCCCGCTATTTATCGTTCTTTTAGTAGGAATCATGTAAATATCCACACTGTAAAACATACCACCGCTGGGATACGTTCTAAGTCCCTTCTCTTGATGACTCAACCCAAAACTTGTAGTCAGTAATTGAGCTAAGGTGAATTTGCTCAAGTCTTTCCCTTTAAATTGCCATGAGCTTCTTCGCTTATACAGCGCGTCGCTTAATGTCAACTGTACTTGATGCTGTTGCTCCTCTTCTGTCGAGGGAAGATGCATATAGATTTCTCTGTCTGGTTGTATGATGTCTGCAACTTCATATTTCTCTCTCGGTGCGGCAATCATTTGCGTTTGTGGTGCTTGATTCGATACATAATGATACGTACGATAATGCGGTTTTTCCGGTACTTGCTGCGAGAAATCCCAACTAAACATTATTTAACCTCCCTTCTTGATGTGTCATCACGAGGGGAACCATGTATTCTAGCTGTGGAGGCAATCCGATGCGATTATTGTACATATGAAGTTGGGACAGTAAAATATACAATGTCGTTTGTGATGACGTTTCCTTTCTTATTTTACTCACTGTATCCTGTAACGCTTGCAACATGGGAACATAGATTGCATCACGCTCTGGTAAACCATGTGAGAGCCTCTGCTTATACACACGTTTCCATTGTGCGATTTCATGTTTCTCTGCTTCTTCTTTTCTAAAACGAAGCCAGAATGTGTGATAGTGCTGCGTCAATTGCTGTAACTCTGATGGACTGAGCAGTGTTTTCGTTATATGAAAAAAATCTGCTGCCAAAATTAATGTATTGAGCATGTTACGCTTGGACATATGCTGCATCACTTCCACTGCAAGACTACTAGACGTATGAAAAAGAGATTCGGAATAAGGCAACGCACTCTCCCCTCCATACCTTTCCACCTCAGGCTCATAATCTATCTCAACAAAAGAGCGATCCTCCATCCAATACAGCGCCTCTTCCTGTGGTTTAACTCCATCGAAGGAATGAGCTTGATAATATTGTGCTTTCGTTACCTGGATTTGAGGATCATAATCTTGTAAAAAAGACTGCACATGAGAAGTTAAGCTTGCTATCGTTTGTGGTGGATCATATGTTTTAAACCTAACTCGAATATGCGGTCCACCTTGCCAATATCGTATAAAAAACCATTGATGCAAATACGATTGTTGATCCTGTACCCAATCTCGTAATGTATGTTTCACAAACGTATCATGATACTGATGATCGTGAATAAACAGATGATAGGAATACCACTTCAATGTTCACCAACTCCTATCTTATTACTAGCATGACTTGTCCCTGCCAGTACTCCATAAATAATTCTCTCTTTGTGATCCAATCTAGTGATTTCTGCTAGTATGTCGTCGCGATAACTTTTTACAGGACGTACATACATGTTGCATGTTGACGATAAATACCTAGACATACTTTGCATCATTTCTCCCGCAAAGACGTGTGCATAGTAGATGTCTCTACTCTCCCTCTTTTCTTCTGCCTTGTACGTCACATAGAAGAAACTGGGCATGACATCTACGTTCATATAATCGTATGGGTCTAACCATACTTCACGTAAATGGACGTTAGCATTACGCAATGTGCACTTCCCTTTTTCGACGTCATACACCCCTCTTTCTACTCCTTCTACTTGTTGTACTACCACATAAATAGAAAATCGATCTGCATAAATAAAATGCTGTCTCACCTCTTCCAACAAAGTCAGGATGTCATCCCAAACTTCTTTTTTCATCGGTTTGCTTAAATCTAGTAACCCAGTATAGGTATGATCTGAACTTCGCTCCATCCTCGTATGTTGTAGGGCATCGGGCAACTTCCAATCAGACTGAACAACCATATCTTCTTCAACCTCACTGTTTAAAGCATCATCTGTCATATAATGCAGTACACCAATGTGCATGAGTTCCTGCTGATACGTATACCTTTTCCTATAATCGTGTAGGAAAGTACGTGTGGCATGTGCTGATGCATGACATTCCGATGCGTTGGCAGGAACATGAAACTGACAAACACAGCCCATCAACATATCGCTTGGTAACTCCATCCCGAATAACTTCAAATAATGAGATCGATGAAACATATAGAGCGTCTTGTGCATGCTCATGTTCTTCAATTTTGCTTCTATTTTCAAGCTGCCTATCATATGACCAAGCTCTAATAAACACAAGGCTAAGCCAAAACTTCCATACACACTGCACGTTCTCCACACATCCACCCCAACCACTAATTCCACATCGTGCCGCTTGCTTTCGTGATACCCTATGTAATGCAGCATATTGCTGCTGTCACTATACATAAAGAGATGTCCACTATAAATCAGAAATGGCACGAGAGAATGAATACTTCTTGCCGACGGAATATGCTTTTGAAAGGGATACGGACTCCCATCGTTAAAATATTGAAACTGAAAATGTGCTTTTATCCACTTCAACCAATGTTGAAACACTTCATCTTCTACGATGTGTTGTGGTGCACGTGGTAGTTGGCCGTCATGACACTCCATCTCACTTCCGATAAAAGAAACAAATCTCGATAACGGTAGCGTTACATTTTCCTCCCTCCTCCGTATAGTCAGCTGATCCAATGTCATACTCATGGGAACGGGTGTGGTTGTAGGTGCTGATATGGTATAAACGCTGCCCCTCCATATTGTGATAGTCTCTCCCAGTTGATTCTTTCATTTTGCACTCCGAATGTGATAGGTTGTAAGGAGGGAATGAATACTTTGGCCACATACAGCCCCATTTGTTTCGTTATCTGATTACTCATATTCGCCACGTAAATATCAGGATGATACTCATACACCCGCTGCTTAATCTGTTCATAATCAAATTCAAATGACGGCTTCATTTCTTCTGTCGTAATCCATTGACATTGCTGTATATGATTAAATAAGAAATCAAATGCACCGGCATTTTCTTTTAATGCGTAATATTTAATATGATCTTCCATACTGACTACGCGTTGAGGATTGCCAATCCATGCTGCGAGTTCCTCTTCCTTATTGGCATATAATTTGTCATACACAAAAATGGACGTAACGACTTCTACTAAGCCTGAAAATATCGCTTTTTCTGGATCGTAGTTACTGCCCGCTGCATTGTATAGGTGAATGTGATGGTGCTCACTCTGACTACGTGCGAGTACCCATACGGTTGGAATGCCCACTTCGAGCGTGATATCAAATAAGTACATTTCGAATTGATGTGCTGCTAGCAAACATAAAATACCATGTATACGGTCATCTTTAATGGATGTCACGTCGATTCTACGTGGCAGCTTCTGCGTGTACCAGTGAAGGAGAAAGTGATCGCGTTCGAGCGCTTCGAATACCCCATATATAATCGCTTCCTGTAACGTTCCACCCAGTGCTGTACCGTTCGACGTTTCGTACAGAAAACGCTCTTCTTGATGCAGCAGCTGATTATCATAATAAACGAATTGCTCTGGCAGCAGCACCGCTTGTTCATCTCTCCAATGGAAGCAAGAAGTCCAGTAATATGCTTTAGTAGGATCATAAGTATAGTGGAGTTGTGTATACGTTCCACCCTCTAACGCAAATGTAGTTGGATCGATGACCTCCTTACCCTGTGCCAGTAAGTCATCGTACGATGCACGTATGTCCTGTTTGAAATAAGGAACCATACTAGCGAATCTTTCTATCATTTCTAACTTTGCCGCCATTTTCGAAGTGATCAAACTACTAGAACGACCATAGGAATGGTACGGCGAAGATCCCATATACGACTGTATCCCGTACATGGGAATGAGGCTGGACTCCACATCTCGGAACAACCGCTTGCCTATGCCTGTGTCTGCATCCAAAAGCACGTTCTCCATTTGCTCCATTTGCTCCATGATGTGCAGTACATTTTTTGTCCTACCATCGTGAAAGGGCAGCGTGTGCTGCAAGTCTTCCGTATCATCATGAGTACATACATCGTCTTCCACACAAGCGGGACAAAGTGGGTGTTTATATATGCTTTTCACCTGCATATGGCAAGTATGTTTGTTCCATACATAGACCGTATTCACTAGCTTTTCCTCTACATTTTGCCACTGCGCTTCAAACCAAGCTTCACAATCCTGCTTTACTGGCTCATATCGAAGGGCATACAAATAGTCACTATCGTTCTGCTCCAATGCTGTCAAAAAGCACTGTACGCATGCATCTTCGTCTCTCATTTTTAACGGACCGATAAAGACGTAACTGCCTCTCTCCATGTACGCAGTGCCATTAGCAAACGTATGTATCGGCATAAGGTGATTTTGTTCCGCAGCGATAGCCATACTCTTATCCTCCTTTCTCCGTAAACTTCCCTATCCATATACGTTGCTGCTGAAATAATGGCTGTTGTATCCAAGGCTTTTCTACAATGGTTCTACCTTCTAATTGCTTCATTAATGCCCGCTGCACTTCGTCACTACTTCTTCTATTGAGCATAGAGTAAGGAATGCTACTGTTCATGATGGTTGGTCGTGTTAATTTCCATTCGCTTTCCTGTTGTATATCATTCACCGTATCACTAATAACCTTACACAATCCTCTTCTCATTGCCGCTAACAATGTCATGGTGATTTCACTTTCATAAAGCACTTCGCCTTGTTCCTTTACGACATACATGCGACCTATATCTTCTCCAACGATAGATTTAAGTGCTATACGTACTTCAACACCCGTTTGCTCTTTCAAAAACTGTATTAAATGTTGTATCGATGCTGGTAAAGACACTACGATACGTAAAGGCTTGTCTTCTTCCACAAAAGCAGCCATACCGCGCAAATAAAAGTGAGTTTCATTCCTATCCCCTATCCAAATGGATGGACTAGTTGAAGCTGTAGCATGTTGTTGATGTAGTTCGTTTTCGTTTTCTTTCCACTGCAAATAAGATTCCAGTGCTTGTACTAATCCAAACTCGGCCGCTGAAATAAAAGCGGTATCCACCGTCAAAGAGGAAAAACTGTCTACAAAATCGACTTGATAATGAGAAACAAACAGCTGCTTCTTTCTCGCTGTCTCTACGCTATTCATTCCCCTCACTAACGATTTCTGTTCCAATAACATCGACTCCACATGCTGCACAAATGCTAATGTATTGTCTTCCTTCACTTCCTCCTTCCCCATGATCCGTTCATAATACTCAAACGTACTTGTTACCTTCGCAGGATGTTGTATCGTTTGCATCGACCCATCAGAAAAAACAATACTTGCTGCATGTTGATTGTAAAGCTCTTTCTGTCTGTCCATATTGTATTTTTCTTTTGCAAATAATTGCTCCATCATAAAACGAAATAACACCATAGGAATAATCATATTGCCTAAATATCCTTTATTTCCTTGCGTGGACTGTAATATGGCATTCCACTGGGTAAGCAATGCATGCGTTGTTTTTTTGAACATCATATAATGTCCTTCATGATGTAGAACGATAAAGCTACCTAAAGGCGCTCCGAACATGTCATCATTCCAATATACCGAAACCGTTTTTTCACAAGTGCTATGCATCAACCCATTACTTCTAAAAAAGTCAACGACATGCGTAGGTGCACCTCGTAATGAAAACGTCACGTTTTCCAATTGCTCTAATACCTCATCATGCCGTTCAAAAGCATTCTCCATATGATGTATAACATAAGTGGAAAAGCGATACGATTTCTGTTTCACCTCATATACTAAATTCAATGTCACCGCTAGTTTAAATAGTTTCAGCTCTTGCTTTGTCCATGCATGCAAATCAATGTCCTTTCCATCTTTCAATTCAATGAGCATATGTAATAACGTCTCATAATCTTCTGTTCCTATGTTTGCCTCCAGTGCTCCAGTATCTTTGCGGATAAGCAAGGTTTGATCCGTATGTTTGAGAAAAAAGTTGGTTTTCGTTTTCCACCTCATAGGACTCATAAGACACCTCTTCTTTCCTGCAAAATTTCTTTCCACGATGTGTTGTGCTTGTCCATCATGTACTGACATACTGCATAGCATGCAAAATTTTTCTCTGAAAAGCTAAATTGCAGCATGTAAATACCACGATATACGATATTCATCAAGACCCGATAAATAATATGCTCCTCGTGCTGAATCGTTTGATCTAGTTCATTAGACAGCAAATAATGATGAAATTCACTTGGGATTCCTTCCATATTGTCGATCAACGTTTGCTTTTGTTTATCTGATGTATAGTAACCAGGTTCGTCCGTAAATAAATGAGATGCTTGCTCTTTAATATATGCAAAGTTGGAGCCGATCACTTCATTCCACGCCGCTCCAATCTCTCTTTCATATTGACTATCCTCAAATACAGCATCGACATCCACTTTCTCATACAGACTTTGATAGGACTTTTCGAACAGCTCTTTCTTTCCGTATTTTTCTGCTAAGGCCATCACGCCTTCTATGTTGGAAACGTAGACAAGTACAGCGTATTTAGGAGAAAAAGCAGAAAACGTCAACACATCATACATCATGCGAATGAGATAACGTAATTTCGTGTCATCATCTATTTGAATAAATCTTTCCCCGTTGGAACTAATAAACGTTTGCATCTGGAATAAGCAATGATGATGTACTAGGAAATGATGATACGAATTGAAAGTTTGATGTAAATACGTTTCGCTGTAAGGCGCTATGTTTACTTTTACATGTTGCTGAACATCTATATGTTCATATTGCACGCTCTCCATTTGCGATATCGTACTATTTTGTTTTTCGTATTTTTGTAAATTCGCTTTAATTTCTTCCTTCGATAACTGCCCAAAATGGGACGTGACAAAGTCTTGGAATTGTTGTTGCAACGGAGCCAGCATGTAGGCAAACTTTTCTGGTATCACCACTCGATAATGTGGCCCCCCGTTCCAGCCTCGATCTGCAAAGTAATTTCCAACTATGTTTTTAAAATAAGGGATGATAAAGTGAAAATACGTGTATTCCTTCTGTGCTTCACTTCCGAAAAAATATGCTTTTACCTCCATCCACTTTTCATTCATACTCATTCCCCCATGATCACTTCAAATTGATATTCTTTATTGTTAGCGTAGTCTGATAGTGAAGGAAATGCTTCTTCTACGATGACGTGTGTATAATTGGAACACAGTTTGACGAAACCTTTTATAAATAGCGGTGAAAAAAGATTGTAATACTGCGGTTTTAACTCCGTTCTTTTCATGGTTAAATAATTCATCGTCGTTTGCGCCGTATGTGGTCGCGAGAAAAATTCCATCGGTAATGCATGTTGCATAAAATACGTGGCCAATTGTACAGCAATTTCATTGGAAGGTGCATTCCAATCAAAATAACTCGTATCTAGTAGCCACCTTTCCCTACCAATGATCGTATTTCCTACATACATGCGAGGAATATGATCGGTAACGAAATGTTTTTTCGAGTTATCCCATAAATCCATGAGGTTCATATCAAAAATAGGACTAATCACATCTTGCACGATTTGCACCGTATGCGGCAGCATCACATCCACTAAACTGCCTAATCTTAGCACTTTTACCGTCTCACCTGTCTCTTTTTGCTTGATATCTACTAACCCCAGTTGTTCATTAAAAGCAAAACATAGCTGATTCATGTGAACGGTTTCATTCTCATTTTCCGTTCCTCTACTGTTGTCAAATATTAATCTAGTAGGCAAGATATTTCGGTGCCGGTTCGCATTAAAACCGTAACTCTCTCTAATGTTGATCGTTTGATCACCAAATAACGTGTTCACGTAAGATTGGAAGTCTTTATCCTCGTATATAGACGGTTCATGCTCGAAAAAGCGCGCAAACAATCGCAAACTGCCCGTATACATTTTATTTAGTACTGGCTCCCCATTCAACTGTTGCAATAGTACCGTGGATGATAAAACCTCTTCACGCTGATACATCGTTTTAAACGTTTGGTACCATGTCGCAATTTGTTTTTTATCTATACCAGCATAAACTCCGTCTTGTCTGTTTTTCATGGAAAGGAAATAGGTGCGTATTTCATCTTTGATCTGCTCAAGCTGTGATGCCGTTTTGGATTGCAAGTGTACAGGAGCCAACACATTATTCCAACTATCATATTTCTGTAGCACCTCCAAATATAATGATCTGACCTCTATATCCGTTAATGCTACCTCCTTCATGCCGTATCGCTCGTAAAAATGATGCGCAAATTCCAGCTGAAATGACACTGCTGGATTCAAAATGAGTGCTAATTTTTGTACATCATGTATGTCCCTCTGCGTTTCTTTGCTTAACGTATAATGTTCCCCGGAGTGAGACACCACTGCATCTTCATACAACATTAAATCTTTCGGAAAGGTGTAGTGCAGCAAATTCTCCAAGCACTTTACTTCCGATATCATTTTTGCATGAATATCAAATCGCTGTCCCCCAGTTGCATGTTCAAATTCATGTAGTAAATCCATGATTTTATTCGTATGCTCCAGTGTTGCAGCTACTTTTCCTGGCTTATCATCAAAACTTCGCAATGTATGCTCAAAATGTTCATACACGTGCTCACTATATTCATTCACACAGATGTCTGGATAAAGTATTCCTTTTTGAATCAGTCCATGAAATAACAATTTTGTTATCGTCTCTTCATCTGCATGAGGACGTAGCAATGATTCCAACTCCCTGTAGCTTAGCGTCCCTTTTTGCTGCAAAGCATCGAAAAGAATGTCTAATATAAAATTATTTTTCATCGATATCTTTTTCTCCACGTTGTTAAATACTTTTCCTCCGTTCATATCAACTTGAATAATAAAATGAACGTGATCTTGATTGTCTTTCATAGAAAAAGATTTTCGATACGATAGCTGTTTTGCATAATACAAGTCGTTCGCTAACAACTGTACAATTTTTTGTAATATGAAATAATTAATTTCTGTTACTAATCGTTGAACCGGCTCCTCCTGTTCTTGCATCCGCACATATGGAGCATCCTTCATGCTGTTAACCGTTTTCTTCGTTTCCTCCGTTTTTCTCGTTTCCGTCGGTTCCTTAGTGTCCGTGGTCTTGGTGGTCTCCGTGGTCTTCCTATTCTCGTTAGGCTCTGTTCCTATCTTTACCAATTCCACACTAGTAAAAGAACTAAACGGACTAGATTTCACTGCAGACCTCGCTAAAATTCGACTCAACGGATAGTCTAATTTTCTTAATTTAGCATTATGTGCCTCACTTGGAGTATGTATATATTTTTTGTACTTAAAATGCATATCTGGATTAATGAGCGGTAAAGGAATAGATAACGCATCATATTGTTGAAACATTCGCTGCAATGCTGCTCTATCTAACTGGAGCTTATTTTCATATAGTTGATGCATTTTCTCATACGCTTCATCGCAATCTTCATCCACTTTTTTAAAGGATGACAATGCTTGTACAATGTCAGGAGAGTACTTATCCCAGTTTATGTTTTTATCATTGTATATGCGCCTTTTCAACGTTAACAGCGTATGATCTTGTGTGTTTTTAAATAGCTTTTCAAGCAGCGCAATGACGTCCGCTTTCCTATTTTCTTTCATCTGCACAGCATCCTGCCAATCCACAACAGCCTTTATCCATTCCGAATCTCTAAAGTGGTGGAAGCGATGCATCGATATGGGATTTTTTCGAATCATGTACCAAGGAAACACGTTCATCCTATCCACTCCAATCTACGCATATGCTTATAGTAATGAATATAAATAAAGTGAATCAGTATCTGTACCCTACTACGAATCGGGGTTGAAATGCCACGATTGCTATGTTGTACTCTAGCAAATGAAAAAATGAGCTAAACTTCGTAAATGAAAATGAACTAAACTTTGTGAAGGAAGTCTATTTGCATGCAAGTTGTTTTAAAACATCATCTTGTATGCAAATAGACTTGAACATAGAGCATGTACACCTAATATCAATATGTTGACGTATCAGAGAAGTTATTAGTTTCCACCACCGCAACTCACACATGAACTTGAACCACAACATGACGTCGAACCACTAGAGCTGGAACCACTAGTAGCTGCCGTTTCAGATAGTAATCTACCTTCTGAAACCTCCATAATTTCAATGCTGTCAATTTCATCTAATATACTTTTTAACGTTGTCGTTGTACTCATATTTTCTTCCTCCTTTATCCTATTTTTTTGACACCTAAATGAGACCTTGTCCATAAAACTACTATGCTTACTTCACATCACCTCCTTCACTTCATTTCAACATGTATCACAACGTATGAAATATAATCTATTTAACATAGACTAATAGACTGAGGGTAACGGAAACTAGTACATACTTTACCAATAAAAGATGGTAAACACAGACAGTAAAGGTCATTGCACAGCTTGTCCATTTTCTATGAAAAAAGATAACGTTCAAGACCGCATCATGGATGTATTTTCATTGTACTTAAGTCATTCAGTAATAGATGGATGTGTGAAAAAGTTAAACTAAGGATGTGTGTGACAAATATCTTTTGTTGTCTTTTGTTCTGCATACGGTGAATCGTTATGCATGCGGTGGATCATTATGCATACGATAAAAAGCAAAAAGAACTAAGATATTTATCTTGATGTAGTGACGGTTAAACCGCAGCGGATAGTATAAATAAAGGAAGGTTTATTAAAAAAGATAATAATAGAATCGTAGTATTGTTGAATAGAATATATTTTCCGAGTACATTTCAGCGTATATTTTTAATAAAATATGTTATTTTATAAAATAATACCATTATATGATAATGATTTCAATTCATTTATTTAAAATATTTGTATTTTCTGATTATTTTACAATTAAAAATAAAAAGACGCTTATCGTCTTATAGTACCTGATCCCATTCCTCGAAATGCTTCTGGTTTATACCATTCGTAGTGAGGTTTGTATCCATTTACTCGGTACATATAATATCTGACTTCCTGAATGATAATTATTTCAGTATGAAATCGATATATTGGATAAAATCATTTAAGCTGTCCCTTGATATTGAAATGTCGGAATTTCCATAATTCAATCCTGAATGATAGATGAGGAATGGGTTATCAGGATAGAATCCTTTTTGTTTAACAATAACCATGAAAATTAATTCTTTATCTGAGAAATGTATATTGGTTTCGTTGGAATCAGATATTTTTGATAAGAAATGAAGGATACCAGCTATTTTATATGGATTTGTTATTATATATTCTGTATCATCCTTTATGCCTTTATTATCAATTTGCGCATTTCTTAAATCATAAAATTCTATTCGTTCTATATTATTTACATTAAGTAAGTCTTGATCAATGATTTCAGAAGGTTTATCTGTAAAGTTATATACAAAATACCCAAAAAATAATAATATATGTAAAATTACAATTAAAATGAATTTTTTGTTTGAAGACATAACATTTAACTTCCTTTTCTATTGTCTATGAAATGATGATCGCACCCTAAAGCCAAAGCTATTTTAATTTCAATTTCAATATTTTTTTCTCTGTATGATACACGATAATGTCATCTTTGGCACGAACCAATTCTCTTGTAGCTTCTTTAATGCTTTCAACATCACGGACACCTACTTTCTTCCTTGCTTTTCAATGTACTGTTTGATGGTTTCTATGGAAGCACGACCCGTTGTCATTAAGCAGAAGCTTCTTGACCAAAACATTTCTTTCCAAAGCTTTTTTCGAATGAAGGGGTAGTCA
>NZ_QXJP01000016.1 GCF_004115085.1 Longirhabdus pacifica
GCAGGTGATGCAGACACTAAATATAATATTTATAGAAAAAGAAACTACAACGGTGAGTGGGAGAAAATTGCCACAGAAATTGAAGAAACCACGTATACAGACGACGGAGTATGGATTAACAACTACTACTATTACGAAATCGAAGCAGTAAATCAATTTGGCGTTAGTGAAGAAGTTACGCCTATAGGCTTTCAACTACCTATAGTGTAACCATTAAAAATCAGTGAGTTTATGCGGTACGTATGATGACTATGACTACATGCATAACAAAACACAAGGATGTCTCGTTCATCCTTGTGTTTTATTATACGTCTCTATGGCTGATACGATACACTACCTTTAAAATACTTTCTAGAAAGTTCGTTGCTTCTGTCTGACCTCCTTTAATTGTTATATTTTTACTGACTGTTTCATTCATTTATTTTGACATCAAATATTTCTTTCTCCAAAGCAAAAGTAGAAACATCATCAATCGCTAATTTACGTAAGGTAGCTCTATATCCTGCTATAATTTCATGAACTAACAGTCGTTCCACTTCTATTCTTTGTATGGATGTCTGCACTTTTTTTGCCCCTATATCGCCTCTATGTTCCAAATGAAGCAGCATCTCATATTGATGCATGAATATGAGCAATTGGGGTCTTGCAAGCCCTTTGTTCGCATCGTTCAAAATATTTAAAAAATCATCTCTTTTGACGATAAAAGGAGACGACAATAGTAATTCACTGTTCATTTTTTGCTGCATACTTTCCATTGTAATAATAGGCATTTCACTAAAAGAATGCTCTGGTACGATCAACGCTCTCATCATTTCTTGTTTGATGACTAAACCATACAACGGAGCATACACTTCATTCAAACGACGAATATAAATATCTCTATTTTTTTCATATTTAAAGCGCTGTACCGCTACAAAGACCGAAATACCTGTGAAAATAAGCGATAATAACCCCAATGCTTTTATCGTTAAATCGATCGTATCCACCCATAATAGCGTCATGGTACACACCTCGCGAACAGCTTAATGAAGATCATTTCATCTTTAAAAGCTAAAAAGTATACTACACTTTTAATTCAATATATTCCCCTCCATCCATTCCTATGAAAACAAAAAACCGCCCCTACAGGCGGAATAAACATCAAGTATGTAACACCTATCCATGGTGTTATGTTTTCATTTTACAGCAACAAAGAACAAACGCTGCGTCTTCTCATGATAAGGTTCAAATTCAAAATCACCATAAATATGAACTTTACGAAAACCAGCAGTTAGCAACTGTTCCTTTATCCATTGTGGATCATAACTTCGCTGCGCATGATGTTCCTCAAATCTACGAAATAGATGTTCCGATGGTTGATGTTGCTCTTTAATAAACAGAGTGAGGAAATGGTCTATTTGCTGTGATTCATCATCCCAATCACACGTCCATATATAAGCTACATCATCTTCGTCCACATAATATGGCTGATGATCAAAATATGATTTCAACTGCTGCGGATGATGTAAATCAAAAATAAATGTACCTCCATCACGTAAGGCCGTTGCACTGTGCTGTATCATTTGCTGCACGTCATGGTCATGCAACACGTAATTCATGCTGTCACAAAACGAGATCACACTATCTACCTGTTCTTCTACTTGCCAATGCACCATATCTTGCTGCACCCACTGCAATGTTCCGGTTAAAGATTGTTGGCGTGCCTTTTCATTGGCAATGGTTAGCATCGATGATGATATATCGATTCCTGTGACCTTTAAACCGTTCTCCGCTAAAGGAATGCTGATGTTGCCCGTTCCACAACCTAATTCCACTACCGTTTGAGGAAGACTATGCTGTGACCAAACTTGCATGGCAAAATGAACCCACTTTTCATATGGCATATCTTTCATCAAATGATCATACACGTTGGCAAGCTGCTCATATGCTTTCACCTAATCACTACTTTCATATTGCAACATATAGGTTTAGACTTACGTCGTTTCGTTGTCTTGTTCTTTGTTTTTCAAGTACGTCCAGTCGCCTTCTTGATAAATCAGATCCTCTTTCAGCAATCTGCCAATCGCACGTTTAAAAGAAGATTTGCTCACTTGGAAACGTTGTTTGATGATTTCTGCTGGTGTTGCATCTGAATAAGGCATGCCGCCGTTAGGTCTCTTCTTTAAAAAGGCTAACAGTTCATCTGCGAATTGTTCGCGTTCTACTTGTTTTAATGGTCGCATCGACACGTTGACTCTGCCATCTTCCCGCACGTGGGTCACTCTGACTTTCACTCGTTCCCCTACTCTGACTGTTCTACTATGCTCGGTCTCGTGCAAAAATCCTAACGCACCAAATCCAAGTACTCCACCTTCGATAAGAACGAAGCTGCCTATGCGTAAAACCTTATACACTTGCGCATCCAATTCACGGTTTTTCCAACTCTGAGGAGCATGGAAACACATGGCTTCTAACTCATATTCTCCTGCTAATTGCGCTAACATTCTCCCTTGTTTATCTCGGGATAGTTGTACGAGAACGTCATCACCAATCTGAGGTCTATGCTCCTCTAATTCTGGCAAAAACTTTTTAGGAAGTAATAAATGACGACTTAATCCCATATCCAAAAAAAGTCCAAATCTCGGATGACTATCTACCACTTTCAAACTTGCCACTTCCCCATACGAAAGAAGAGGTGTTTTCATGCTTGCAGATAAACGATCCTCTGTATCATGGAGAAGAAATACTTTGATGTGATCTCCAATATCGATTGGTTCTGTTATTTCCGTTTCGTGCAGCAATACGTTGCTTTCTCCATTACTAAGAAAGTAACCGAACACTTCTTTTTTCACTACTTCTAAAGTAGCAAACGTTCCTGCTTCATACATCATGTATTTTCCACTACTTTCGCATCCGACCATAGACGTTCAATACGATAATATTCACGATCTTCACGATGAAAGACATGAACGACAACATCGCCTAAATCAATCAGCACCCATCTACCAGAATCTAAACCCTCTATTCCTTTTACGTCGACACCGCTTTTTACAGCACTTTCTTTGATCGAAGTCGCTATCGCTTGAACTTGTCTCTCAGAATTACCATGTGTGATAACAAAATAATCAGCTACTAAGGAAATCCCTGCTAAGTCCAATGAAACAATGTCTACCCCTTTTTTGTCTTCAATACTTTTTACAACCGTCTTTAATAACTGTTCTGCATTTTTATCCATGTTTTATTCCAACACGCTCCCTTAATTGTTTTTATATTTAGCTTCATTTAATTCATCTATAATGGCATTGCGAGAGAAAATCGTTTGCGGATAAACCTTTTTCCCTTTTTCCAATAAAAATTCAATCGTAGAATCCAAGCCAGCTAGCAACGCTTCATCTAAACTTTTCTTCGCTAACTCTCTTATTTGTTCTACGCCCGGATAAGATCGATTGGGCTCTATATAATCTGCTACACATATCACTTTATCTAACACCGTCATCCCTACTCTGCCAGATGTATGATATTTGATCGCATCCAATATGGCTTGATCTGTAATGCCACAAGTCTCTTCTGCAATGTATGCACCCACTGGCGCATGCCACAGTTGAAATCCGTATTGCAATATTTCTGTTGGTGCATCCGTATGTTTGATCATGTCACGTTGCTCTTCAATAGGCATGTATTTTGCAACATCGTGTAAGATGGCTGCTATGTCTGCTTTTACAGCATCCGCACCATATTGACTAGCCAAAATGACAGCACTATCACGAACACCTTCCGTATGCTGCCATCGTTTGCTTGGCATCTGCTTTTGTACAAATGAAATAATCTGATCACGATTCATATATGTGATTCCCCTTCACATATTCATTTACTCCAGCATGAACATAATATTGAATGGATTGTCCTCGCTTCAGCCTCTCTCTAATGGCCGTTGATGATATATCGATACTGGGCATGGAAACCATCGTTACTTTCTTTGCTATTTCTGGTGGAAGTGCATCCCAATCTATGACCGTGCTACTTCTCTTCACACCAACAAAAGTGACCATGTTAATTAACTTCTCTATTTCAAACCACTGAGGTAGATACATAATCATGTCTGCACCAATGATAAAATAAAATTCGTAGGCAGGATACTGTGCTTGCAGTTGTTCCATTGTCTTTATTGTATATGACGTTTCCCTTGTCTTCAATTCTACATCACAAACACGAAAAGCAGGATGATCAACCGTACAACATTTTACCATCTGTAAGCGCTGATTTGCTGTTGCAACGACCTGATGGTTTTTATGGGGCGGATGATACGTAGGTAAAAACCATACTTCATCCAACTCCATTTGCTCCCAAGCACTTTGAGCTGCAATGAGATGACCTAAATGAGGTGGATCGAATGTTCCACCCATGATCCCGACTCTCATTTTCTTGGAAGTTCGATTGTTCTATTTTCTTTCTCTTCTGCTTGTTTATAGATCACAATCGTTTTTCCTATCAACTGAACTAACTGTGCATCGGAACGTTTTGCAATTTCTTCTGCTACTTCGTTACGGTCGTCCATGTTATTGTTCAAAATGGAAATTTTCATTAATTCCCTTGTTTCTATCGCTTCTTTAATATGTGTAATCAGATGATCGTTCACTCCACCTTTACCTACTTGAAAAATAGGATCTAAGTGATGAGCAAGTGATCTCAAATATCGTTTTTGTTTTCCTGTTAACATACTTTTACCTCTATTCTTTACTTCTATTTTGTAGTGATTCATATACTACTTTTCGCATTTCCTCTACCGGTGCCTGCTTTTTGGTCCAATATTCAAAAGCATAGGCTCCTTGATAAATAAACATACCTAGACCACTGTGCGTAACGCAGCCTTTGGCTTTGGCTTCCCTCAGCCATTTTGTTTCCAGTGGATTATATATAAGATCACTAACAATAACAGGTTTTACTATTTCGTGCAAATTTATTGGTGTTTCATCAATATGAGGATACATCCCCACAGAAGTATTGTTAATGATAATATCCGCTTCGTTGATGATGTCATGCGAAACGGAATCAAGCGAAATGGCACGTGTCGGGACATCATGTATCCCATCAGCGAGCTGTTCCGCTTTTGCTAGCGTACGGTTAGCAATGACAATTTCTTTCGGTTGCTGAAGAGAAAGCGCATATACTACACCTCTCGCTGCTCCACCAGCACCTACCATGACAATGACCTTATCCTTAATGTCCGTTCCTGTCTCTTCCATCAATGACCGTACATAACCGATGCCGTCCGTATTATAGCCGATTAGCTTGCCGTTGTCATTTACAATCGTGTTTACTGCGCCGATCGCACGTGCATCTTCATGAATGTCGTCACAGTAGGACATGACATCTACTTTGTGTGGAATCGTGACGTTTACCCCACCGAATCCTAATGCACGTATACCTTCAATAGCTGCGCCTAATTGATCTGATTTAACTAAAGATGAGGTATAGACGCCGTTAAAACCACTAATGTTAAAAGCATGGTTCATCATGATCGGTGACATAGAGTGCTTAATGGGGTCCCCAATCACAGCAAACATGATACTGCTTGTATTCAACACATCCATCCCCTCCTTTCTTTAACGACACATTCAGATTAATGAATTTCGTAAAATAACATGAACACCTTTTGGGGCATGAATGTTAACCGTAGCACCAGTGGAACCATTCGCTTTGATCCATCCTAATCCACTAATCACCACGTCTTGTTTCATTCCAGCTTTAATCCTAAATTCATGCTTCACTAATGCAGGAAGTGATGCCAAATCATCTTTGGATGGAGGCGTTAACATTTTACCTTTATGGTTGTCATACAATTCATCGGCATTTTCCAGCTTGGTACGATGAATATTAATGGCATTAGACACGTAAAACGTGAACGATTGTCTCTCACCTTCTTTAAAATCAAATCTCGCCAAACTACCTAAAAATAACGTCTGTTCACTATTTAATTGATAAATAGGTGGTTTCAACATTTTTTGTGGCAATATTTTTTGTACGTATTTATTCTGTATCATTTCTGTTAAGCGATCGCCGTATACAATACCCGGCGTATCCACAATGACACTTCCATCATCCATAGGGATTTCCACTTTATTTAATGTCGTTCCAGGATATTGAGAAGTTGTTAATTGCTCATCTAAATCACTGAAATTACGAATTAACCCGTTAATAAATGTAGATTTTCCTACATTTGTTGCACCGATCACGTACACATCTCTTCCATTTCTTATGGATTCTAATGTATGTACAACATTCTCCAAACCACTATCTCGTTTAGCACTGATAAGTTCAATTTTCTCAGGCTTTAAACCGTATTCTTTCGCTAATTGCTGTATCCAATTTATAATTTTATTCGGATTAGTAGATTGCGGTAGCAAATCAAATTTATTCACAACAAAAATAAGGGGTTGATCTTGTATAAACCTACTTAGCCCCCTGATCATACTACCTTCAATATCAAATATATCTACAATATTAACGATGACACAGTCTGTTTCGCCTACATGATGCAAAATACGTAAAAATTCGTTCTCATCTAGCGTATAAGAAGTTGAAGCATCATTATAATGTTTAATACGGAAACAGCGTTGACAAATAAGACGTTCTCTCGTTAACGCTTCTTCTGGAATGTATCCAAGTTCATGCTTCTGTTCATTCTGTAATTTTATTCCACAACCAGAACAATGTTCTGTGTCGCTCATCATTTCACTCATTGCGTTCCCCCCCAGCGATGTCCTTTCTTTTTCAATCTTGATTTAATAATTCTTTCTACCTTACGATTTACACGCGTCATGACACCTTCTACATTAGAAACGGGGTTAACAAGAATCGTAAACATTCCTTGCCTATTCCCACCCAGTACGTCTGTAAGTAATTGATCCCCAACCATCATGGTCTGCTCAGGTTTAGCATCCAAGACGCTCAGCGCTTCAATGAATGCGCTTGCGATCGGTTTACGGGCTTGGTATATAAATGGAACCTGAAGTGGTTCAGCGAAAGCAGATACTCTTTTCTTTTTATTATTTGACACCACCATCACTTTAAAATGGTGGGCTTTCGCTTGTTCAAACCACTTTTCTAATTCAGGTGTTGCATACGCTTCATTAGAGCCAACTAACGTATTATCTAAATCAACGATAATGGCGTTATATCCCTTTTTTTTAAATTCCACCAAATCAATATCATATATTGAATTTACGATCAAAGATGGAACAAATTTGGTTAACAAATAACTTCACCTCATACTTGACCTGTTAAACTTTCTTGTCAAACTATATCACATTGTTGCTTACTCATGCAAAAGATAACAACAGATCCATCATTTCTGTTTTTTTATTTCGGATTTCATGATTTTAATTTTAAGTTTTACTTCTTTTAGGTCCTCACTCGAAAATACAACATTTCCATATTTAGCTTGTTCAAAAACATCTCTTATATAAGTGATTTGCTCATGAATTTGTTCATAGTTTGTTTGTATCCGGCTAAAGTGCTCCCTTATCGTCTCCCCTTCTCTGTACATCGTGCCCTTTTTGTCACTCCAACGTACAAATTGCCAACAAGACGTTATAATTTGCTCGTTTATGGTACGAGAAGTAAAACGATAGTGACTCCATTGAAAACCACGGCTTTTCAATGTGTAAAAGAGTGCAGTAAGCACAATCATGCAACTGATGATGAACATACCAAGCTTGATGTATGACACAACAGTACTTTCTTCTTCCTCTTCCTTCTCTTCTTGCTTCTCTTCTACTTTCTCTTCTTCCTCTTTTTCAACGTTTTGTTCTTCTTCCTCTTCTTGCTCTACTTCTTCCTCCACCACTATTTCTGGCAAGGAAAAGTTGGCAGTTGGTTCAAACGGTATCCAGCCGTAACCTTCAAAATACGCTTCTACCCAAGAGTGAGCATTTCGATTTCGGACAACGTACGTGCCTCCTTCTCCCAACTCTTCCGACTCGACACCAAATCTAAAATTATTATCTGTTTGCAATTGACCGGCAGTATACCCTTTCACCCAGCGAGTTGGGACACCGATCACTCTTCCCATTACCGCTAGCGAAGTGGAGTAATAATCACAATATCCTTCCCTAATATCAAATAAGAAGTTGTATACGAAATCATCGCTACTCCCTTTACTTACATCCGGTGTGTTGGTATAAGGATACGTCGTTTTTAAATAATTTTCCAGACTTTTCATTTTTCCATATAGAGAAGGTTCATCCGCTGTAATCTCTAATGTTAAGTCAATTACTTCTTGAGGAACCACAGTTCCAAGGTCTAAATAGTCCGACCATATTTCGGAAAATCTGCCAGTGGAAGATATTAATCCAACTTCATACAATGCTGCTTCATCAATGACAGGCACTTGTGAAGTGATTTCATAGGAAGAGGGGTAATCTTGTTTCTCATTCCATTTAAAATACTGGCCGTAATAAGCATAATCTAGTGATGTACCAGATAATGATGGTTCATTATTTAACGTCTGGACTCCATCCATGTCGAAAGCTCCAAACAATACGGGATAGGACTTATCTTCCTCCATCGTTATGACCTGTTTTAATTCCTCTGTTATTCTATTGTCCGTATTATACATGTCAAATTCCCAATCTTGCAAAGAGCCCCCAATGTATACTTCAGTTCTGTCATCTATTCTATGTTCCAACCAACCAGAGCCTGTATATAATGATTTTGTTTCTCCACGCCAGTAACTTTTAAACGGAGCTTCAACGGTCATCACAATACTATTATCATATTCAAAAGCACCACCTAACATGGAGTCGTCTCGTCCATATCCAGAAGATTGCACTACAGAAGATGGCTCATCAAACCTCACTTGTTTTCCAGACGTGACAACATCCACCCCTTTACTTTCCATCCAAGCGGTATAAGGGTCGGTTAAAATAGGAGAAACGAACGGAGCAAACCACGCGATAATGAAAAAAATAGAGAATAACACACTAATTTGTACTAAAATTGCCTTTGGTGCAATTTTTATTTTACTCCAGGTGTATGGTTGGTATCGTTGTAAATACTCCACATGATGCGATATCATTAACATTAAACTAGCAAATAATATCCATACGACTTGATCCCATAAAAAGATGGTCGTAAAGGAATCGAAAATACCGAACAAAACAACACTGAACATAGTAAACAACAACACTCTAAGCTTCGTAGAAATCACATGAATGAACATCCATATGATCAACAAAAAACTCACACATATGATACTATACATAAACCATAATAAATTGCCTTCATCGTTAAACTGAAAAAAAATAGGCTCTAATTCGTCTGTGCTTAAAAACGAAGTTTTTTTCGAAACAAAAAAAACGACGATGAGCGTAGACAACAATTGAATGATTCTTTTGAGTTTAACAAAAGTAGGTAAACATAACTCTAACAGTAGAAATACTCCGATCACGAAGTACAACATCCATGTGGACTGTTCTAACCAATAAAATCCATCCGCAAAATCAATATTTGAAATCAATATCATATATTGCATTATTATGATAATCCAAAATATTGCTTTCATAGGATTCATCCATGGGCTCTGTGTGTGTGTTGGCTTCCAGTTCATCATATTGAAGCACCTCCAAGTACTTGTGGGAGTTGCTCCACGTTTTCAATAGCATAACTATACGTCCCCATTTGTTCTAACGTAGTTCTCCATTCTGCATCTTGCTTCTGTTCATGATGCTCCATCACAATGTGACATCCAAACAGTCTCTGCATCTTTAACTGTGTAAATAACTTCACCATGTCTTCTCCCTTTTGTGGAGAAACAATAATAACGAGGCTATCTTTCGTCATGTCTTTCCAGTACGTTTCAAGTGAAGTGCGGACACTGCATTGTTCTTGAGTGTGAACTTCAATAAGGTGATGAAGCAATCTAGTATAATGCTGCTCGCCACGTGCAGCAGCAAAATAATGATAATTGGATGTCATCAGTCCTTGGTTTAATCCTTGCTTATGACCGTAGTTTAAAATAGAAGCAGCAGTGGAAACCGCTGTTTCGAATTGTTGATCATTTACATAATTTTGTTGCAATACGTCTAAGATGACATACATTTTGGGCATAGATTCACGTTCAAACTCTTTTGATTTCCAATTTCCTGTCTTCGCCGTCATATTCCAATGTATTTTAGATAATTTATCTCCATACACGTAATCTCTCACACCGTCAATTTGCGTTGTTTCTTTGGAGTGACGAATAGAAGCAGTGTGTTGATATATCCCTTTACTCCACAAACTGGCTAATGTCCACTTGCGAACATGCACGGTTTTGGGCAATACTTTTATTTGTTTATGTAATGAAAGGGAACCTTCGTGTTGAAAAAAACCAAAAATATCTTCGGTGAAACATTTCATATCATCAAACACATACACTCCTCTTGGAAGCGGAGCTGTTTTATACTCCAATTCCATGTTCCTATTCCAGCCAAGTACCCCTGTCGTATCATAGGTATAAAACTGACTTGGGTTAGATAGATTTCTTATCCCGTCTTTGGTCATCAAATAAGGAATAGGCCAAAATCCTGGAATGTGAATGTGTACTTTTACATGTAGCTTTGTATCATGAGCAAGCGTATCATTTTCATTTACATTGACGAATGTTCTGGTTCCTTTTGCTGCCCTTACACCACTCCACTTCCCTAATGAAATATATAGAATAAGTAGAGTAACGATAAGAAACAACATATTTGCTAATTTACCACCTTGAAACAATAAGAAAAACAAGCTGCTCATAAAGATGAAACCCATCATCCATACTTTTTTATTTGCTGTTCTTCTCCTCATCTTTGCCCCTGTCACGTTTGGTCTCATGCCTATTTCACCAATCGCATCGGAACTTTCGTACTGTTCAATATACCATCTATCATTTCCATCTCTGACCGCTCACTCGTCATCGCTTCCACTTTTAATTTGATACGATGACCTAATAAATAAGGGGCTATTTGTTTAATATCATCAGGTATGACATAGTTTCGTTGTCTAACAAGCGCATGTGCTTTAGCAGCCTTAAATAAAGCGACAGTCGCCCTCGGGCTGGCACCTAAAGCGATCTGTGCATGCCTTCTTGTCATGCGTACAATGTCCACCCCATAACGTACGATTTCTGCATCTAAGTGGACTTCCTGTACTTTTCTTTGTAATTGTACTAATGTATTTACATCTGTAACCGCTTGTAATTTTTGCAGTGGGTGAATGTTGTTCTGTTCCAATATCATCCGCATTTCTGTCTCTTTATCAGGATAACCGACGCTAATTCTAAACATAAACCGATCCAATTGCGCTTCTGGTAGTGTGTACGTTCCTTCAAAGTCTATGGAATTCTGTGTTGCCATCACTAAAAACGGGTGTGGAAGAGCATACGTTTTTCCGTCCATTGTAATTTGTCTCTCTTCCATTGCTTCTAACAATGCCGACTGTGTTTTGGTCGTAGCACGGTTAATTTCATCTACTAAAAGTAAATTCGTCATCACAGGTCCAGGTCGAAACGTAAAATCTTCTTCTCTTGGATGATAGATTGACACCCCCGTAATGTCGGTAGGAAGCAAGTCAGGATTACACTGAATACGATGAAAATCTCCCTCGATAGACTTCGCGAGCGACTTCATTAATACGGTCTTGCCCGTTCCTGGTACATCTTCTAGCAATATGTGGCCTTGTGCCAGCAAAGCTGTTACGATAATTTCTATCTCTTCTCTCTTGCCATATATACACTTCTCCATGTTATCTACTATATGATGAATTACTTTCAAGTCTTCCATTCTATCAGCTCCCTATGTAAGTACAATATAATAGTTCAACGTATCTAAAGTTTCACCCTTACATGATGCTGTAAATATCCTTGGATGCACTATATTTGTGTATCAATACACTTGGTTGTCGGTGTAACTATATCTGTTACATTAAACGCGAAAAAAGTAAGAAAGTTTCCTTTTTTCCACTTCACTACATAAGTTGGGCTGGCTGCTGAGGCGTAAACTTGTATTCCATCATTTCTCCTCTTATATCATATAAGCTCTGATGCATGCACCAGAGCTTATACAACTTTTTTTGTATTCAGTTCAATTAAAATGATTACTTCTTGCCCGCTACTTCAGCCTTCTTGCCAATGTCCTAATGAACATTATTTATCTCTCCATTTTTCAACCGTAATTTCAAGTACGGTAGAGTCACCGTCCCATGTGTAGCTTCGATTAGCAATATCATTACCATCACTATCGACTTCCACCGTTTCCCATGATCCACGAGTGATTTTAAATTCAAAAGAATCCGATGGCTCTGTTAAAATAATGACATACGTATCATCAGCAATTTCCGTTAACTTATATGCATTGGATCCTGCATCCCATCCATTTAAGGAACTCGCGAAGTAAACGTCATCGTTACCTGTATCGGCAGGAACTTTTACTTCTATCGTCAATTGATCAACATCTGGCTCTCCTTCTAAGATCTCGCCGTTCATCACAGTATAGACGCCAACATCAAATTTATAATTTTGTCCATAGTTATTATCCCAGTTGCCATTCCCGTCATTAAACACTGCTTCTAATTGAGTATAATCACCTAAAGAGACAGTATACTTACTAAACCCAGCATAGCTAGATTCATCCATAGGTACACCAGGCACATCGGTCCACGTTCCACCTACAGGGCTATAGTGAATGTTAGGATTCTCAAATCCTCGCTGATAAAATACAGTTACCTCATTATTTTTGACATCATCTGTAGTCACTACTAACGGAATACTTGCATTGGACTCATTTCCCGCTTCATCTTTAGCCTTTACCGTATACGAATACGTTGTTGCTGGTGATACATCGAGATCAGTATAACTAGTTCCAGTAGTGGAATCTATTTTTAGCTCATTACGATAAATATCATAACCTGTTACCCCAACATTATCTGTGGAAGCTGTCCAACTCAATTCAACACTGTTACTTGTTGTACTTACTGTTTGCAAGTCAGTAGGAACGGTTGGTGCAACATCATCTACATCATCATCTTTCGTCGTTACCACTAACGGAGTACTTGCATTGGACTCATTACCCGCTTTATCTTTAGCTGTTACCGTATACGTATACGTCGTTGCTGGTGATACATCGGTATCTGTATAACTAGTTCCAGAAATAGAAGCTATTTTTTCCTCATCACGATAAATATCATAACCTGTTACCCCAACATTGTCTGTGGAAGCTGTCCAACTCAATTCAACACTGTTATTTGTTACACTCACTGTTTGCACGTCAGCAGGAACAGTTGGTGCAACATCATCATCTCCACCAGATCCAGGGTCACTAGTACTCCATGTCTCCCCATCGTACCAGCTTTCCTGTGTTCTTAAAAATCCTTCTTCACCTGATCCAGGAGTTTGATTTCCTTTATTATCTTTGAACAAAATTCTCGCCTGTTCTACAAAAGGAACTGCATCGCTCTCAATGGTGTAATAGTACCAATCATTCCCTTCACTAATCATCTTAGGAGCCCCATCCCAAGTTGGTTCATCGATAGATGGACTGGTCTTATAAAAATATATTTGTGGATGTCCCCAATTTTCAGGCTTTTTATAGTGAATCGTTAGCGGTTGACGCTCTTCTTTATCGTATTCATACGTCTGTGTGGACAAACCATATTCGTTTTCTGCAAATAATTTTAACGTTACAGAATCACCATACTGCATAGAAGATCCAATCGTTATCTTTTCGCCATCTACATATGCAATTCCGTTTGTAGATGGATCAGAGCCGTTCAATGTGTAATACCCATTATCTACGTTCTTTGCTTTTAATGTAATATCTAAAGTATCCGTGTAAAATGCTCCCCCAGCAGGACTTGCAGAAACACTTGCTACAGGGGTGCTGTCACCAGCTTGTTCAATCAACACAACACCTTGCTCATGCGCATCAAACGTAACCTTGCCTCCACTAACTGTTGTCTCTTCTCCTGTATAAAAATCTTGTACTGGTGTTCCATCTGAAAATACAGAAGAAACATCGATTGTTACTGTTCCATTAGCACCAAGTGCTGCAACGATTTTATCTTCTACTCCATCTTTATTATACGTTCTACTAAATGCGTAAGGAGAATCTTGTAATTTCTTATGTTCTCCAGCACCTACCGCAATATGCTGGTTACGGAACTGACCTAGTATCTGCCAATGAGATAATACGTTTTGGTTAATACCGTCCCAATTCATATGTGTACGTGAAGGCTGATCCCAAGGCCAATCGTTAGCACGAGGTCTTGCTGTCTCATCCCCATAAAAAATTTGCACGCCTCCAGGTAGTAACAGTAGTGTTGTACCCGCATTAACTAAGTTACCTCGACTATATAAATCTTTATCGTGAGAAGAAATGTAACTCAACATGTTGAAACTATCATCTGAATTAATCTTGCTAGCATATTCACTATAAATACCCTCTACATTGTTTAGGTTTCCAGCTTGACCTTGAAAGGTGAAGTTGATGATAGAATCAAATCCATTGTAGAAGTATTCACTTTTTCCAACGCCATGTCCCCAAACTTCTCCTGTCATCCAAAAATCACGATCATCTAGTGCTTTATCTGGGTTATTGTCTTTCCATTCTTTCAAAGCATCTACTGATTCTTGCTTTAATTCTTTCCATACTGACATGTCCACATGCTTGGCAGTATCAATTCTAAATCCATCTACACCGTACTCTCTAACCCAATCTGTAATCCATTTAATCATATAGTTTTTTACATAACGTTGTTTACCTGTACGGTTAAAAAATGCATCCAGTTCCGCTTTTTCCTGTGCTTCTTTCTGATTATCCCATTTGGTCTGTAAAATAGGAGGCAGATCTACGATTTTTGTTGATTCCGTTTTTAAGTCTGGCAAATCACCAACACATAATGTTTTATCATCGCCTCCACAATTATCATAACCCGCTACATTCTTGGCTCTAATCCAGTCCGATCCGTACCAATTTTGCCAAGAGCCAGCATTGTTTCGAGAAATATAATTGTTATATGTTTCATAGTGAGCATCTGTTTCCTTACTATTGTAGTAATAGTTATACCAACCATTGTTCAATTGACCAAATTGATATTGTTCCATGTCTTTCATGGATTCATATCCTGTGTGGTTCATTACAATATCAAAAACAACACGAATGCCGTTTTCATGTGCCGTATCAATAAACGTTTTTAAATCTTCCTCCGTTCCCATATTTCCATCTATCTCAGTCCAATCCAACGTATAATACCCATGGTATGCGTAGTGTCTGAAATTCTTACCCCCAACCCATCCGTGCACTTGCTCAAATGGCTGAGTAATCCAAATCGCGTTAACTCCTAAATCTGTGAAATAACCTTCGTTTAATTTTTTTGTAAGCCCTTTCAAATCTCCGCCATGAAATGTACCAATTTTATTTTCATAACCAGGGATTGGATTCCCGTTTGTATCTAACTCCCTACCGTAAGCGTGGTTGTTACTAGAGTCTCCATCATAAAAACGGTCCGTCATTGCAAAATAAACGGTAGCGTTATCCCATGAGAAGTTATCACTAGATTCATCATTGCTTGTATTGGAAATAGCCTGAACGGTACTCTCATTAAATAAGTTTTCTTGTGTACCAAAGCCTTCTTCCATCGCAAAAGAAGTGTTCATTCCACTAAACATACCAGTAATAAGTAGCGTTGCAATCAAAAATATTGCAAATAAAGTTCTTTTTGTGGTTCGTATCATTATTGGTCATCCCTTTTCATTTTTTATAGTATTGCAAATGTAAACGGATAAAACTTCACTACACTTCCTGCACTCTCCTTCCCATTTACTTTGAAAGCGATTACATTTATGTGCAAACGTTTGCATTAATTTATACAATTTAAATATAATATAATTATAGTTAAATTACAAGAAAAAATTTGTAATTTTTTGTAGAAAAAAAGATAAAGCGATATCGCCTTATCTCGTTTTATTTTATAATTTTATTGTATTGATCTACTATGTTTGGAGCTTAGTTATACGTCATATTTTTGTGCTTAGTTCATTGTAATATGGAGTATTTTAAAAGGTTTTTCAACCTTATTTTTAACCTTTTGGTCTAAAAAATACAGCTGCCAAGAACGAGAAAATAATGGCCGAAGACACGCCGGCACTTGTAATCTCAAATATTCCTGTTATAATACCTATCCATCCATCCCGCTCTAGTTCCATCAAAGCACCCTGAACGAGCGCATTACCGAAACTTACAATCGGTACAGAAGCTCCGGCCCCCGCAAATTCAATGAATTTATCATACCAGTCATTAATTCCACCAATAATAGCACCGGTCACCACTAATGTACTCATCGTATGTGCAGGCGTTAAACGGACGACATCAAATAATAATTGTCCAATAATACAAATGCCTCCGCCAATCAGAAAAGCCCATAAATACTGCATGTTTACTTCCTCCCTCTCTGAAGGGCAACTGCATGTGCAACACATGGAATGCTTTCACCCTGTTGATAAGTTAGTGGAGACAATAAAGATCCTGTTGCAACGACTAAGATTTTTTCATATTCCCCTGCTTGCAACTGTTTTAAAATATGTCCGTATGTTACAGAAGCGGAGCAACCACAACCACTACCACCGCTCTGCACTTCTTGCTTCTCAATGTCGTATATCATTAAACCGCAGTCTTTATACGTCGTTTGATCTATAGGAAAGTTTTTTTCGGCAAATAAATCTAATGCGAGACTGTGTCCTATTTTTGCTAAGTCTCCTGTCACAATCAGATCGTATTCTCCAGGAGCAATATTTAAGTCTCGACAATGTGCTTCAATCGTATCCACAGCGGAAGGTGCCATGGCCGCACCCATTTGAAATGGATCTTTCACACCAAGATCGATGACTTTTCCAATCGTTGCAGATGTGATTAAAGGCCCTCGTCCTTTCGCCTGTACAATGGATGCGCCTGCACCCGTTACGGTATATTGTGCAGAAGGAGGTTTTTGTGAACCATATTCTGTAGGATATCGGAATTGTTTTTCTGCACTAGCGTTATGACTGCACGTACCTGCGAGAACAGCAGTAGCTTTACTACTATCTACCATCATCGCTGCCAGTGCTAAGCTTTCCATCGCTGTAGAGCATGCACCAAACACACCTAGGAACGGTATGCCAAGTTGACGTGCGGAAAAGCTACTGCTGACGATTTGATCCATCAAATCTCCACCAATATAAAACTGAATGTCTTCGCTTTTCATTCCTGATTTTTTTATTGCGATTTTTGCAGCTTCAAGCATTAATTTTCTTTCTGCTTTCTCCCAGCTATCTTGGTGCAGCAAAAGATCATCATATATTTTATCAAAATCTTCTGCTAAAGGACCCTTCCCTTCGACAGGGCCTACTACAGCTGCAGAGGAAGTAATGACTGGATGACTAGGAAATAGAATAGTCTGTCCCTTAAACATTAAGAACCTCCCCCTATTCCTAATAAACCTAGTACCCAATGAATAATAGCAATAAAGAAAGCCGCCACGGTGCCGAATACGATAACGGAACCGGCAAGTTTGAACATATGCCCACCAACACCAAGCACTAAACCTTGACTACGATATTCCAATGCAGATGAGGAAAGGGCATTTGCAAATCCAGTAACCGGAACAGCGGAACCCGCTCCAGCCCACTGTCCAAATTTATCATAAACACCGATGCTCGTAAAAAATACAGAAATGATGATTAAAACAGCAACAGTAGGGTTACCAGCAGCTTGTTTATCAAAGTCAAACCAATGTATAAATGCTTCTTGAATGGCTTGTCCGATAAGACAAATCGTTCCACCTGCTAAAAAAGCACGCACACAATTACGTAGTACAGGTCTGCCGGGATCTCGTTTTTTTCTTATTTTCTTATAATGTTGTTCATCCATCTGCTTGTCTGCCACTTTAACCATACCTCCAGTACTTCTATGATGTTATATAAGTTGAATTAACTTGTTAAACCTACTTATTATCGCTATCTATAAGATGGAGAAATTTCAACATGATAACCTTTACGCCTGGCAACGGAGGTATAAACTTGGTTCTTATTATTTCTTCATCTTATATAAAATCATTTGTAATACTACCTAACGTCTTCATATAAATCTAATGTCAGTGCGCCAGTATAATCCAATTGAGCTAAAAACACATCATCCACCGTAAGTTTTTGTTTTTTTAGTTCGTGGAACAACCAATGTTTGTCTCGCCCTGTCATGGATAAAGGTTCCTGAATGACTTTGCCGTCCATAATGACCGTTTGTGGCATGCCTGCATGTTGCTTCATTAATTGCAAATCTTTTCGTATAACAGGCTGAAATTCTTCCTTTAGCATAACGGTTAAACTTCCTGTCGGTTCTAATATGGCAAAGTCCACATCAGAAACTCGGAAGATGTTGCGTTCTCTTAACTGAAATAACAATTCTTCCAAGTTGTATCTCGCTTTCCTTAATCGCTCTTCTTTTATTTTGCCATCTTCGATTAAAACAATTCCTTTTCCTTCAATAAAATCACGAATGATTTTTGATTTTAAAGAGAGAAATCCCATCAGAAAAAGCAATATTGCCCATACGATTAAGGCGATTAAACCATGAGACCAGTGGGTGTCCAAATCTAACGAAATGTAAGCAGCAATGCCACCGATGGAAATGCCAATAATATACTCGAAGTAGTTAAGCTGTGAAATTTGACGATTTCCAATTAGTCTTGTAAAAACAAACAACGCAATAATGGACGTGAAAGAACGAAAAATAACGACTGCCCATTCCGACATATGTATCCCTCCAGTAAGGGCCTAGTGCATTTATTTCTGTGTGTTATTATGCCTCTATCCTGTAGCATTTATTTATTACTTTTATGATTGATTTAGCATCGTAGTTGATGAATATAAAATGGAAAAATAATGAGATACAACTTACATAGTAATGAGTGAAGGTTGGTGAGGGTATCTTAAAGGAGGTATGAGTGTGCTTGGTGCTATATTAATGCTTGACAGGTTTAATTTTTGTGACTTTACCTTTGCTATTGAAAAAAATTTTACTTGTCATCAATTTTCCATTTGGGGACATCTGGATAAATGCTCTTCTTTTATTTTTGTTTTTAACAGAAAATCTAAATGTTCTTATTCTTATTTCATTACGTCGTGGTTTATTGATGACAGTATATTGTACATATTCACTAGGGGAAGTCACTAATACCCTTCCATTCCTTCTAAACCTAACATTAGCATTTGAAATGATGAAGGGTGTTCTCATGCAGCGGCCAAATGGAAAGGTCTCTAGCACACATGTGCACATACGACAGGTGAAAAACAGTGAACACGGCTGGCCAACAGGACAGTTGCATCTATTTGCAAATTCCCTTAATCTAAACGTTCTTGTCTGAACGTTAACGCTGTTTGATACGACAGACATAACATCACCTTCCTCTCTTTATTACAACGATATGCAACCGTTGTTTTGTTTGCTTGTGCTTATGACCACACTATAGACAAGACAAGTGATAGAGGGTAAAATAGCACCATTTAAATAAAGAAGGGTGGTGTAATTGGATATGGTTCATATGGTTTATCAAAAAATGCAATTCATCTGGACTCATGTCATGAAATGCATCACTTGTTGCTTCAGTTGTTTTGCAGACTGTAGTGGAGAAGATGCTTTAGATATAGCAGAAATAACGGCAACGCCATCCGCTCCTGCCTCCATCACATTGGGTACGCGATCTATATTTACTCCACCGATCCCTACGATCGGCAATGTAATCCCCTCTGCTCTCATCTTGGCAATCATGGATGGACCATAAACAGTGGAAATATCAAGCTTCGTTGTTGTAGGGTACATAGGGCCTACACCGATGTAGTCAGCTCCATTTAACATGGCATCTTGCGCTTCTCTAACGTTATGAGCGGAGACACCTACGATTTTTCCTTTCATTTTTTCTCTTACCGTTTGTATCTGTTCGTCTTCTTGACCGATATGAACACCGTCTGCATGCAAACGTATGGCCATTTCCACGTCGTCATTTACAATGAAAGGAATGTTAGCGTTTTTACAACAAGACTGTAACAGAGAAGCCAGCTTGTACTTCTCAGCCTCGTTGCTATGCACAGCTTGACTTTTTTCTCTAAATTGAAACATCGTAACACCACCTGCAATGGCTTGCTGCAACGTTTGCAAAGGGGAGAGCAAACAGTTTTCGCTCCCCATCACAAAGTACAAGGACAAGTGGTGCTTCATCTGTCGCAAGGACATTTTATGCTGGATAGAATTCATGTGCTCACTTCCCACTTTGGTTCATTCCTGTTGTTATAAGCCCAATGGTTAGTCGGCCCGTGTCCTGTACCGATGTGCAGTGGAGACGACAATGCTGCATCAATGAATGCTTTTGCTTTTTGTACTGCATCGTATATGGATTCGCCTCTCGCTATCCATGCGGCTATGGCAGCAGATAATGTACAGCCTGTGCCATGACTTTGCGTGGTGTTTACTCTTTTGGAAGTGTAGCTATAAAACTCACTGCCATCATACAATACATCGGTAGATTCATCACTTCCACTGTTTGCATGGCCTCCCTTAATGAGTACATGCTTGGCACCTAATTGAGCAATGTGCTGCGCCGCCTTTTTTACATCTTCCATATGATGAATCGAGATTCCAGACAGTTTTTCTGCTTCTGGCAAATTAGGTGTAACGATGAAAGCACAAGGTATGAGCAGCTGTTTCAAAGCTTCAACCGCACTTTCCTTTAGGAGCGGAGCGCCTCCTTTGGCCATCATGACAGGATCCATCACGAGATGTTGCCATTGCTGAGACTGTGCAAGGTGCGCAACCACTTCGATCATGGATGCATCATACAGCATGCCTGTTTTGACAGCATCAAAACCAATATCTTCACTTACGGATGTGATTTGTTGAACCACCATGTCAGTAGAGACAGGGAAAACTTGTTGTACACCTGTTGTGTTTTGTGCTGTAACGGCTGTAATTGCCGTCATACTATACACATGCAACGCTTGCATCGTTTTCATGTCCGCTTGAATACCAGCGCCGCCCCCACTATCGGAGCCGGCTATGGTTAATACTTTGCTCACCTTTTTTTGTTTACTTTCCTTGCAGGCTTGTTCACTTTTGTAATCTTGCTTCATGTGCTTATTCCTTCAAAAGGACTGCTGGCGTTAGCGTAGCGTTTTTTAGGAATTCGACCCGCTTCATATCCTAATCTACCTGCTTCAATCGCTAGCTTCATGGCTTCTGCCATTTTGACTGGATCTTTTGCACCAGCAACAGCAGTATTCAACAGCACACCATCTGCACCAAGTTCCATAGCATAAGCACAATCCGAAGGGGAACCAATACCAGCGTCTACAATGACAGGCACATCACTTTGCTCGATAATAAAGCTTAAATTAAGTGGATTGATAATACCTTGTCCAGAACCAATAGGTGATGCGCCAGGCATAATCGCATGTACACCTAACGCTTGTAAACGTTTTGCGAGTAACACGTCATCGGAAGTGTACGTAAGCACATGAAACCCTTCTTCTAGCAGAATTTCTGATGCCTTTAATGTTTCAATAGGATCAGGTAATAATGTTTTCATATCTCCGATCACTTCCACCTTAATCATGTCACATAGGCCGGATGCTTTGGCCAGTTTAGCTATGCGAACGGCTTCCTCTGCTGTTTGTGCCCCTGCTGTATTCGGAAGCAAGGTGTACTTCGATACATCCAATTGTTCCAAAAAATTAGGTTGATTCGGCTCGTATATATTCATACGTCGAACCGCAAATGTTAAAATTTCTGTCTCCGATACATCCACTGCTTGTTTTTGTATTGTAAAATCTTCAAACTTCCCCGTTCCTAACATTAATCGAGATTGAAAAGTGTATGAGCCAATGTTTAGCATATTATCCTCCCCCTACAAAATGCACGATTTCGATTTTATCTCCCATGGTAAGCTGCGTATGAGCGTGGGCTTCTTTTCCTAATATTTCTTCGTTTCTTTCTACGATCATTACTTTATGTTGTAATTGCAAATGTAATAGTAATTGTTCCACAGTTTGTACATCTGTTGGTACACCGTATGTTTCTCCATTTATGATGATGTTCAACACGTATCACCTCGATTATATGTAGCTTTTGTTAGCGACTAACACAGAATGGAGCTAATGAAAATGAACTTACTTTTCGATGTTCTACCCACTCTGCTGCGAGCTGCCCTGTAATAGCACTTAATAAAATTCCTTTTCGATAATGTCCGGCAGCAATAAATAAACCTGCGCAGTCAGGGTGTTCACCGATGTATGGTTGCCCATCTACGGTGCGCGGTCTCAGTCCAGCCCATGTTTTTTCCCATTTTGCATCCTTGATAGCCGGAATCATGTACATCGCTCGCTCTAACAAGGACGTAATAGAAGAAGAAGATACACGTAAGTCATAACTATCTTCTATCATCGTTGCACCGATTATATGGCGTCCTCCTCTTTTCGGAACGACATAACAACCTTGGGTAAAAATAGTGCTGCTTACAAGCGGAGTATCAGAATAAACGGATAAACACTCTCCTTTTACAGGGGATAACCCTGCTTCCAAGCCAGAGGAAGACAGTACATGTTGCGCCCATACCCCAGAAGCTACAATGACGTGATCGCTGTATACCCTTTCCCCGCCAACTTGCACCCCAATTGCAGTGTTATTCTCCATTAAAATCTGCTCAACTTCTGCAAATTCTCTCACTTCTGAACCTAGTGCTCTCACACTTAATGCAAAGGCTTTGGTTAAATCTGGAGCGGAGATGTGACTCTCACTTGGAATGTACATCGCTCCTTGAATAGCAGACGATAGCTGAGGTTCTTTCTCCCTTGCTTCATGACCAGACAACCATGCCACTTCTTCCCCAGCTTGAATGTATGCTTCAATAATATGCTTATACTTTTTCTCATCTTCATCGTTTAACGCGACTTTCAACGTACCATTACGATGAACGTATTGAACGTCAATTCCACTTATTTGTTGCAACTCTTCTGCAAGGCCAGGGAACAATTTACTACTTTCCATTGCCAACTGTAAAAGAGGACTTACTTCCGACAATTCCGCTAACGGTGTTAACATACCGGCTGCGGCACTCGAAGCTTGGCAAGCAATGCGGTCGCGCTCTAATACAATGACTTTCTTCCCTTTTTTCGCTAAATAAAAAGCGATAGAACATCCAATGACTCCTCCACCAATGACAATAGCATCAACCTGTTCCTTCATTATCCTTCTCCCCTATCTTTATATAGTGGTCAAAACATTGAGCGACTTGAAGTGGTGACTCCGCAGAAAAAATGGGTGACATGACGGCAATACCATCAACGCCTTCTTTAATCACTTTACGCATGTTTTTTATTTGTATGCCACCTATAGCAACGACTGGGATAGATAGTGTGTCCGTCAATGTGCGTAGTACAGATAACCCTCTTGGAGGTAGATTTTTTTTAGAGTTAGACTGAAAAATGTGACCAAACATCACATAGTCCGCTCCATCATGTTCTGCCGCTACCGCTTGCTGTATAGAGTGGACAGAACAGCCTACCTGCATTTGCGGAAAATGTTTTTTTACGATAGAAACATCTAGGCTGTGATGGGCTAAGTGAACCCCTTTTGCACCAGCTGCATGTGCGATGTCCACGCGGTCATTGACGATAATTTTATTCATTGGTACTTTGCATTGATGAAGACGTTCTATAATCTGCCATAGCTCCTTCGCACTTTTTTGATTTTCGCGAAGGTGAATAAATGAAGTGTAAGGATAGATCTCACGAATGATTTCTGAGATTTGCTGTACACTTTTTTGGCCGTCTGTTACAACATGAAGTTTTTTGTACACCAAAAACACTCCCTACATAAATGGATAGGGAGTGATAAAATGCACGTCAAAATAAACATAAATAGACGTAACGAGATCACTTCCCTACGCTGGTATGATCCAGATCAGGTTCAAAGGGACTGGAGTCTATCCATCTCAGCCTTTACGGCGCCCCTAGTGATAATAACGATATGTTATTGTCATCATTGATTGTTGTTCTTGTGCTTCAATGTTTATAACTTATCACGATTTTATGTTTGTGGCAACTAGAAATTTGCTAAATTTTTGCTTTTTCTATTTCTTCTTGCAATTTGTAAGCAGAACTGCGGAACAACTCTTCTTCTTGTTCTGTCATTGGCACTTGCACGACCTCACGCACACCTGAAGCGTCCACAATAGAAGGAACACCAATATATACATCAGATATGCCGTGGTAATCTTTTACCAATGTGGATACCGTAAGGATGGAAGATTCGTTTCTTAAAATAGCCGTGACAATACGATCTAAGGCAAGTGCAATGGCATAGTATGTCGCGCCTTTAGCATCAATAATTTTATACGCTGCTCTTCTTGTTTCCTCTACAATTTCTTCTTTCTGCTCATCTGTTAAGGACAATGTTACGCCAGCATAGTTAGCTAAACTCCAAATCGGTGTTTCGGAATCTCCATGCTCCCCAACAATATGAGCGTGGACACTACGCGGGTCAACGTTAATTTTTTCACTAATTAAATAACGAAGCCTTGCACTATCGAGCAATGTACCTGAACCGATGACGCGATTGACAGGGAATCCGGACTTTTTCCATGAATAATAAGATAAAATATCCACTGGGTTTGTAGCAACCAGTATGATTCCGGTTTTGTTGTACTTGGTGATGCTAGAGATGATACCATCGAAGATCTCTACATTTTTCTTCAGCAAATCAATTCTTGTTTCACCCGGTTTTTGTGCTGCCCCTGCGGCAATAATGATAATATCTGCATCAACGCAGTCACTATAGTCTCCAGCATACACATTCGTTTGTCCTACAAATGGCAAACCGTGATTCATATCCAGCGCATCGCCATACGCCTTATCTTTATTGTAATCAATAAGCACGAGCTCTGTCATTCGTTGACGCAACAATAAGGTATACGCTGTCGTGGAACCAACAGAACCTACACCTACGACGACTATTTTTTTCTTTTTTATTTGTATTGTCACATTAAACTCTCCTTTATAAGTAATCCGAAACCCCTTATTTCTCCTATCTTATGTTTATATCACTCATTTCTTATCATAATACTTTCCTTAAAAGAAAGAAAGATGACAGTGTATTTGTACCACATCTGTCATATCTGTCACCTTAAAATCAAACTTTTATGTGCAACTTGCTCCCATCATTTTAACAGTTATGATAGAATGGTGAACCATAAGGCATTATATCTCTTGTCCTCATGCAGCTTCATTTTTATTACATGATTAATAATGGAGGTAACTTATGTTAAAATCACCTGTAGAACAAGTTAGACTATCTGGATTTATAGAAGGCATGTCCTTTATTATATTGTTATTCATCGCGATGCCTCTTAAATACATTTGGGACATTCCAGAAGCGGTGTCGGTTGTTGGATCGATGCACGGTGTTTTGTTCGTCATCTACATGCTCGCGATTGCGCTTGCCTTTTTCACATCCAAGCTATCATTTCGTTGGTCATTTGGTGCTGTGCTTGTTGCTTTCATTCCATTTGGCTATTTCATATATGATGCTAAATTGAAACAAAGTCGTTATTGGAACAAAAAATAAACTGCTGTACGGCAACATCACAAAACATGGATGAATTTACATGTCATCTAGATCACGACTTCTGCGAAAGAATGTCGTATAACTATGAAACAGTCTTAACCATTTAAAATGAAACTGATTAGGAAACGAGGGATAAAATGAGATTCAAATCTATTTTAGCATTTACAGTATTACTTGTTTTTACAACTATTTTTTCTGCACAAGGAGCAACTTTTTCTGATATTGAAAATCATTGGGCCGAAGATAGTCTAGAATGGGCGGCAGATAATGAAATCATTAATGGGTATGGTGACGGTTCTTACAGACCTGATCAAGATGCGACAGAAGCAGAATTTTTAGTGTTATTTTTACGTACGTTTGGTGCAAAATTAGATATCGCAGAAGATGCTGCACACTGGGCTGAATTTTCATATCAATTTGCAGCTGAAAATAATTATCCTTTATTGGGACAAAACAATGTCTCAAAAAGGGATAACGCTATGAAGAGAATCAACGCAGCAGAATTGATTGCTGCAGCAGATGGTCAATCTTTAAAAGGCAACGAAGCTATCCAATATTTATTAGATCAAGGCTACAGTAAAGGAAGAACATCCTCTACAGTAGAAGGCTTTGCAGGAGAAGCACACCTTACTCGCGCAGAATCTGTTCAATTCATTAAAAATGTGCTGGACAGCGGAATGGAAGAGTTACAGTCCGTTGAAGCAAGTGAATTAAGCAGTTTTGACATGCGTGGCATCGCAATCGGAGACAACCTTGACAGTGTTACTGCTCAACTTGGACAACCTGGGTTCAAAGAATCAAGTAAATACGAATTTACATGGTATATATACAACGATGATTATAATCGTTACGTGCAAATAGGTATACAAGACGATCAAGTGGTCGCTTTATATAGTAATGCAAAGCAGTGGAATTACAAAAATGATGAAATTACAGTAGATTCCAATCGAAACGATGTGCAAACGCTTTTCGGTGCACCACTAGATGGCATTAAAAAAGGAAATACGCATTTTAATTTAAACCATGATGGAACCGAATCAGGCATTTACGAAATAGACGGAAATTATGTTATTTTTTATTACGATACGTTTGACGGATACAACATCAATGCCGTTCATATTGTAGAGAAATCTGTAGAGCAAGACTTGTTCTCATTCTATGGAAGTGCAAGTGAAGCGTTAGTTAGCAGTTACGAACGACAAATTTTTGAGCAAACCAATGTGGATCGTGTAAAGCGTGGATTAGATCCTTTCATATGGGATGAACGTGCAGCAAATACAGCTCGAGCGCACAGTCAAGATATGATTGACAGAGCGTTTTTCGCTCACGTCAATCCTGATAATCAACAGGTGTGGGATCGAATGAAAGAAGACAATATTGCATATTCCATTATTGCTGAAAATATTGCTTATGGACAAACAAATGCTGCAGATGTGCAAAACGGCTGGATGAATTCAGAAGGACATCGCACGAACATTTTGTCCGCAAATACTCGCTTAGGTGTTGGTACAGCATTTAAAGATAATGTTCCTTACTTTACGCAAAACTTCTATAAACCACAAAAAGGGGAGTAACTTTACTTTCCTGTCTCAAAATAAGTGATGTCACACGAAAGTAAAATAACATAACGAAACCTATGTCCATCACGAAGGAATATCCTAAGTGTTGTACATAGGTTTTTTATTTGCAAACGTTTTATTACACTTCTTACACAGAAAACATGGATGTATGATGCATGAACATGATGTCTTTTTATTTTACTTTTCACCATCATGCAGTACATTTTTTAGCGCGTAAGACATTTCTTTTACCGCTAATTTCGCATCACCTACGAGATGCATCATATTAGTAAAATTATGAACGAACCCTTCGTAGCATGTATGTTGTACAGGAACACCGAACTGCTCTAACTTTTCTGCATATAGCCTTCCATCGTCTGCAAGCGGATCGTATTGTGCTGTGTAGATGAGTGTCGGTGGAAGCCCTCTACCATCCTTTATCCTTAGCGGAGAAGCCAGCACTTCATCGCCTTGCTTCACATCCTGTAAGTAATGCTGCCAAAACCACATCATCGTTTCCTTTGTCAGACTGTAGGTGTAACCTGCGTTGTATGAGGCTGTCTCAAAATCATAATTCGTGACAGGTACAATGAGCAGCTGTGCAGCAAGTTGGATGGTGCTGGATTGCTGTAATGTAATAGCAGCAGCGGCAGCCAAGTTTCCACCTGAGCTCACTCCACCGACAGCAAGGCGATCTGGGTCGCCTCCATACTGTGCAATATGATCGTAACTCCACTGTACAGCGTCCACCGCATCTTGAACTGGTAGCGGATACTGGTGTTCTGGTGCAAGCCTGTAATCTACGGAAATCACGATACATTCTGCCTGTTTCGCCATGTAAGAGCAAAAGTCATCCACACTATCTACATCCCCAAACACCCAGCCGCCACCGTGAAAATAAACGATAGCGGGCAACTTCTCACTGCTGTGTTCTGGTTTATATATTACAATAGGAAGGGCAGGATCGTTGGTGCGCATGATGTTTTTTTCAATCACCGTCACCCCTGGCTCTCTCTTCTTTTCAAACATTTTCCTCGCTTCACCGTAAAAAAAACGTGACGCTTCAGGTTGCAATTGTGACATGGGTGGGTGTCCCAATTCCTTCATACGGGCACTAATTCGCTGCAATAATTTATCCATTTGAGGATGAACGGACATACTCTTTTTCCCCATTCTGTATGGATTGTAGTTGTGACATGTTGGATATAAACATTTTTTTCTCAATCATCATGAGTTTCGCTTTTTTGTGTGGCAATTGTATTTCACTTAAAATATCAAACCCACATTGTTGTAAAGCAGGAATGACAATTCGATTTCTTACATCCGGCTCCACTACACAGCGTTCTGTTTCGTACATATGAAAACCAAATGATATTAAACCTCTCGTCAGTGGAATGATATATTCTTCTTTTAAATATTCTCTTTTACCTATGGCAAAGTGTGCACCAATATCGGAAGCGTCATGGTCATAATAGTTTTTAATCTGATCCTCTTCCACTTGATAAATAATAAAGTAACAAACGGGTTCACTATCCAAACTAGCGATATAAATATCTTTATGTGTGGCATCTATTGATTTTTTTAAATAGGCTTGAAATTCATCAAAAGGAATATCTAACTTCCAAAATGGAGCTAGATGCTTTTGATGCATCCATTGATAAATTAACTCGGCATCCGATTCCAAAGAAACATGATTGACAGATACGACTTTATTATACTGAGGGTCACTATACGTAAAAGACTGGAACAAAGGTTTCATCTCTCTCCTCCTATACTATACGCTTGCGTACTGCTTTACTTCGTGAAGTGGATTGCGAACTTTTCCAAATTCAGATGCATGAGGTCGTTCCCCATCGTCTGCGTAACCGTAATCTAGCATGCGATTGCGGTTCAAGCATAATTTCGTCATCTCTGGCTCAAGTAAATTGAACAATGCAAATCTATCTTGCAGCTCAGGAAAACGTGTATGATACGCTTCGATAGCCTCTCGCAACGCTGTCCAAAACGACACTTCATCATAGCCGTACACATCTTCTACAATATTGGATAAGTAGCGTAAATGGCAGATGAATAAACCAGTAAAAATAAACTGACACAATCCTTCTGGTGGCTCACTTCGTAATACTTGCTTCAAGTCTGCTGTTAATGACTCCAGTTCTGGCAGCGGCTGATCGCTAATGTTGACATCATCGACAAAATCTTTCATCGCTAAGCGATGCGGCACACCATCTTTTAATACTAAAATTGTATTTTCTCCATGCGGTGAAAACACTGTGCCATATTGATATAAATAATGAAGTAATGGCGGCAGAACTACATCGAAGAACTTTTTCATCCACTCTTCTATAGTCAGGCCAGACTGCTCTACTAGCTGTGAAATAAATGGTTTATCCTGCCCATTGCTATATAATAGAGAAGCCAACGTTACTGCTTTCTCTCCTTCTTCTAAATACGAATAAATACTCTCTCTCCATATGCAGCCTAACATTTCAAGATATTGATAAGGTACACCTGGCATGTTTTCATAGTCATCGTGTTTCACATGCAGTGATGCAACTTCACCTAATAAAATCATGTTGCATTCTTCTTTTAAAAAGTGATCTTGTGCGTAAATGCCTTGAATATACGCCGTAATATCCGGTGCGATGACCGTCCTTTCGCCAGGCAATCCGCGATACACTAACGTGTTTAAAATACTCATCGGTAGTTTGACATGATGTTTTTGCTTATTTGTTCTGTTTACAAAAGTCCGAATGGATTGCTGTGGTAAGTAAGTATCTTCACTTTCTGTTAGTGGGATAATGTGCTTCATACCCACTTGTTCAGAGAAGAGAGGAACAATCATGTTGTTCCACTGCCAAACATGAACAGGAATGAACATATAATCGTCCGCTTGCACTTGTTGCGCCTCCAGCATAGTAGTGAATTGTTCAACTAATGTCTCACCACATTCTTTTTGAATGAAAGACTCGTATTGTATGCTGTCTAAAGATTGAAAGGAAGCGATAGATTGATGAACCGCTATCCAAAACAGCTTTACTTCTTGTCTGCTTTCTGGAGCGAATGCAAGATAATCATCATAGCCAAACCCAATTCTTCCTTTGTTGTATGTAATCCACGGATGTCCTTCCATCTCGCCTTCAATTTCGGCATAATCTAATGACGTTAGATCGATATCGTTCTGTTGCTTATGCGTTAAAATATGACTATCTGCGAGTAAGGTATGTTGGTATTCCTTCATGAGATGCCCCGCTGTAATCGGCTTCATCCCTATCGTAGACTGGATGTCTATTAAAAATTGGTTACATCGAATAGCGGTAACAAATTGTCCGTTCTCTCCCCGCTCAATGGAACCTTTTATCATTTGAAAACTATCGAATAGACGTTTTTTGGCTTGAAATCGATACTCTACGCCGTTATCACATGTTAAACAGTAAGACCCTATTTTCCCCTCTTCTTTTTCCAATACCGGATGAATAATGTCTTCGTACATAAACTCGGTAAACATTTTTTCTAATAATTGTATGCTTGCTTGTTGCCAAATGGCAGGTTGTATATTCGGTTGCAAAAACGCATTTTCCTTCATCTTTCCACCTCTTTAATTTCACTTATTTTATATTATAGTCACGTTATTTACACTTTCACTAACGACGGTGCATTGGCTTTCATCTGGTCTTGTTGAACTCCAAATTGTTGGAATACATTGTTGCTTTGTGTAGGATATACCTCTTTGCCCATCAGCGTATTAATAATGACGGCATTGCGGTGTGCACCTAGCCCCAGATCAGGCGCGCCAATGCCATGCGTATGGAGTTCGCCATTTTGTACAAAAATGTGGTTGTTGACTTGTTTTTGCAGCTGTAAACGATAATCTTCCTTGACTTTATATCGTCCCAACGTATCCCAACCTATGTGGGATTGCAGTGGCGATAAGAAAGACGGAACGCGATGTTCGTAACCCGTAGCCGCGATAATCACATCACTTTCATGCTGAAAAGAGACATCTTGTTCCACTTGCTTCATATGCATGACGTATTTATGCTTACGATCTCCTTCATTTTCCTCCACATGCTCCAATGCGGTTAAGGCGGTCATGTTGACAGGAATCGTTTTCCCACCGATCGTCATGTGATACATTTTCTCGTAAATATCTGCTATCGTTTTGGCACTCATCCCTTTGTACAATAGATCTTGTGTTGGCAACACTTGATCACGAGTGGCTTGTGGCAGTTGATAAAAATAAGAAGTATAATCTGGTGAAAAGTGCTGCAAACCAAGTTTTGAATATTCCATTGGAAAAAAGCCACGAGAACGCGTAAACCAGTTTAATTCATAATCATAAGTAGGCTGGTCATTTAATAATGCATAAAAAATTTCGCCTGCACTTTGTCCCGATCCTATGACAGTAATGGACTTTGCTTCTTTACAACGTTCTTTTTGCTGCAAAAATTGTGCAGAGTGGAACACATTATCACTTTGCAATTCTTTTAGCATGGAAGGCATTCCCGGTGTACTACCGATGCCAACAACAACGTGTTTCGCATAGTAACATACACTTTGCTGAGCTTGAACATCCAGCACTTCCACTTTGTAATAAGAAGCGCCTCCTTCTTCTATCCACTCCACCTGTTGCACTTTATGGCTAAATTGCACGTTGGATAACTTGGAAGCAACCCATTGACCGTAGTGGTTATACTCTTGACGCGGAACCAAAAAACTTTCCATAAAATAAAATTGATACAGTCGCTGGTGTTGATGCAAGTAATTGAGGAACGTGTAAGGACTAGTCGGGTCTGCCATCGTCACGACATCAGCTAAAAAGGGAACTTGCAGCGTCGTTCCGTCCAGCAGCATCCCTTCATGCCACGCAAAATTCGGTTTTTGTTCGAAAAAGATGGCATCTACTTCATTCAACGGTTCCATCATCGCAGCTAAACCTAAGTTAAAAGGTCCGATTCCAATTCCGATTACATCGTATAGCTTCATTCTTTTTCCCCCTTCAATACAAAACGGTCTCGCTCACAGAACATTAACATGGCTTCTTTATCCGGCAATTGTATTGGTTTTATACGTTCAAATCCGCATCGTTCAAACACATGAATCATTTTTTCATTGCGAATGTCTGGTTCAGCTACAACTTTTTTCGTGTTTTGATGTTGAAATTGGAAAGATACCATCGCTTTTAATAGTGGCAACGCTAAACCTTTTCCAAGATAGGACGGTGGGCCAATGAGCAAGTGAATCCCTTGATCTCCGTCTTCTACGTCATAATAGTCTGCGATGATATCGTCTTTTGCCCAATACGCTTCCCAGTAGCTCATAGGGATGCCGTCTAACGCACCCATGTACAACGTTTGATGTTCATCTTGCAAAAATGCAGTTAAATGACGCTCATAATCATCTCTAGATATGTTCAATCTCCAAAACGGAACAACATGTTGCTGTCTGTGCCACTTATGAAGCAAATCCACATCGTCTTCAAACACAACTTCTCGAAAGGAAATCGTGTTTTGTATCGTTGGATCGAACGTTTGGAAATCTACTTTTATCTCGCTGCTGTCCTGTACATCTTTTGTTTCATGTATTGTTTCAATTATTTCCTCCACATCATGGGGTAACGGCAACAGATTTAACCTCCTTTATCGTGAGAGGATTTTGCGTCTCCGTATATACAGATTGCGTCTCCATGGAACCGACAAGTTCATCCATATCATAAAATCGAGTGAGTAAGTTCCCTTTACTTAATAACGTTTCATTTTCTAATAAACTATCTAATAGCGGACTTGGTCTATTTAATGACGGACGGATGGCTTCTAATTGATGACGTAACTCAATAAGCAAATCTTTTTCCTCTACTAAATGACCACTACCAAAAGCATTAATTAATCCGAACAAATGATTGAAGAAGAAATAATAACGAAAACGTTCATCTGCTACGCTGTCGTCACAGATCGTTTCACTTTTTTCACTAATGCCGGGTAGCAGTGCATTTAATTTGTCCTGCATGGATTTACAAAAATAGTAGCCTTGGTTATCTCGATAATATACTTTGGATGGATAGCCATCTTGCATCTTCACGATACTATTTTGTTGATGTGCTTCTAGCGCTATTCCGTAATTGTCATACAGCCACATGAGCGGATGCAGAGAAAGAGACAAGTACTGACGGAACCAATCTTTACTTACTTGTTCTGTGGAACGCCCTTCACGTTTGGCGATGTCTTCGATAATGACACCCAGCCTGCTTTGTTTCCCTAATGGGTGATCTTGGCCTAGCGCTACTAACGGCATACTGTCGCTTTCGTTTCCTAATGTAAAAGGATTGTCACGCAGCATCACTTCAAAGCCAGATTCTTGTTCGTCATCTAAACGAAGGGTAATATAAGCTGGATCGGTGATAATATCAAAACCGGGATATTCTGCTTTAAAAGCTTCCCCGAGAGATGTCTGGAGCAGTCTTGTCACTTCCACCCCGCGCTCTAATTCTTTCCGTTTATTCACTCGCAATGAATTCGTAATTTTTACATGCAGCGAAAATTTATACATGAAAGAGGAAACGGCGTCATATACCGTTCTGACAGAAGAAGTTGGAGCAAATGCTCTTCCTACTTTCCCTACATCTTGCATTACCTTCTTTTGTATTAATGCCTTTACTTTCGGTGTATTTAGTAAATATTGTGCTTCCCAAGGATGAACTGGCAACAAAGCATATTCATCTTGCTGGCAATACTGCTGCTTGAACTCATCACATACTAGCTCATCAGATAGGAGCTCTTGTTTAATACATTCAATGGCGGATATAGGCAAGGCACTGTCATGCTCCACGATAGAAGTATGTACGCGAAAATAGTGCAGCGCAAACTGTCCTTTCATTTCAGGTGAATATAAAGCGACTTCTTCCTCATTAAACCCTTGTCTGCTCTTAGGCGTAGGATGTAGCAAATGTCCGAATAATAGTCCTTGTTCTGTTTCAATGTAAGAAGCGTCGATATGATGCAATGTATCTAAATCAGATTGACGACTTTCTACGAAGGTTTCTATTTGCTGGCAGCTTTGTATGACTCGAAGTAACAATTCATCTTGTGATCCTTGGTTATTACCAGATAAATTTAATTCTTTACTAAGCAACGCAACCATGGTGACAAAATCCAATTCAAAACGTTGTTGTATTCCACTCCAGCTGTACTGTGCAGGAAATTGGAAAGTATGGCGACCCGTTAAAGAAAAATGATTCACCTTGACTTGTATTTCGCCACCTACATGGTGTAGTGCACACGTTAACACGCCACTTTGTTCATCCCATTGAAAGTTATTTGTTTCTCTCACGTAACAGTTCAAAAAACTTTGCATGGTAGCATGCTCCGCAATTTGTTTACTATTTATCATGAATTCTATTCCCCTTTCGTCTTACATCTTCGATTGTTTCGCTATGTCTTTGATATCCTCTAAAATGGAGGTGATATCCTCTAATGTCGTTCTAGGATTTAATAAAGTAAATTTCAAACAAACTTGACCGTTTACTTTTGTTTTTGCCACGATGGCTTCCCCATCTTGAATTAACTTCCACCTTATATGTTGATGCAGTTGATTTTGTCTTTCTGTATACTCAGAGCCATATGGATCCGACTCCTTGTGATCTGCTGTGTAGCGAAAGACCACCGTGCTCAATGTAGGTCTTTGCATCAGTTTAAAGGCATCATCATGTTCCATATAATCTGCGGTTTGCTGTGCTAATGCCATCACATGCTCTATCATGTTTGCGAATTGCGCTAACCCCATGTGTTGAAAAGACATCAATAATTTCAGTGCATCAAATCTACGTGTCGTTTGGATCGACTTCCCTACTAGATTTGGAATTCCATTTTCCTCATCTTCACTATCATTCAAATAATCCGCATTACGATGAAGAAAGTCAAAGCTAGATGAATCACGTACGATGAAAGCACCACAACTAATCGATTGATAAAACCATTTATGAAAATCTATCGTGATCGAATCCGCTTTTTCTATCCCTTGGAGGAGCGATGTATGGATAGGGCTAAAGGCCACAGCACCACCGTAAGCTGCATCCACATGGAGCCACATATCGTATTTTTTTGCGATTTCACTGATAGAAGTAAGCGGATCTATACTTCCAAAATCCGTTGTACCTGCTGTTGCGACAATCACAAACGGCTTGTTGCCTTCTTTTTGCAGTGCAACGATCGTTTGCTCTAGATGCTGTTCATCCATTCTCGACATGGCATCTGTTCTGATGTTAACCACCGCTTGTTCCCCAAGCCCTAATAATGCTGCGGACTGTGCCACCGTAAAATGAGCCTGATCTGAACATAAAATTTTTAATTGCTGCGCTTCTGGTGGCATCCCTTTCTTTTTCACATTCCAATTCCATAACGTATGTATGGCTTTATCTCTTGCTAATAGTAATCCCATGAAATTGGATTGCGTTCCACCACTTGTAAACACACCATCACCATCTGAAGGCAAGCCATATTGCTGACATAACCATGTGATCATTTGTTGTTCTATCTGTGTTGCGATCGCACTTTGATCCCATGAATCCATGGACGCATTCATCACATTAATAAACATTTCTGCCATGATGGCTGCTGTAAGTGGAGGAGTGTGCAGATGAGCCACACATTTGGGATGCGTCACACCAATGGAATGTTGCAGTACTTTTTTCCCTGTCTGTTCTATCACTTCTGCAATATCCAGCCCATGTTGTGGCATGTGCATGATGTCATCTAGCATCTTGTTTAATTCGCTCGGCTGCATCCCAACATAAGGCTTCGTTTGGGAGGAAAGATAAGATTCCATCACTTGTTGCGTTTTTAGCCATGCTTCTTTAAATAACTGTATACTGTCCTCATTGTTTCCCGGGAAATAAGCATCAAAAATTTTTGTCTCTACCGCATCGATGATTGCTGACATCCTTATGCCTCCTGCAATATTTTCATAGATTGCTTTTCTACGGATTGAATAGCATCATAAAAAATGTCACACACTTGTTCCACTTGCTGCTCCGTAATAACTAATGGTGGCAAGAAGCGAATCACACTTCCATGTCTTCCACCTGGCTCTACAATCAGACCTTTTTCAAAACAAGCTTGTTGAATGTGACGAGCTCTTTCCGCATGGGCAGGGTATGTCCCTAAATGATCGGGTTGCTTTTCTTTGTCCACGATTTCTACCCCAATCATCAGCCCTTTTCCTCTTACGTCACCAATGCTATTGGTCTGTGCTTGAATTTCTTTGAACTTAGACATCATGAGCTCACCCATACGTGCGGCATGTTGATCCAATTCGTTTTGAATCACATATTCCATCGTTGCAAGTCCCGTTGCCATTGCCATTTGGTTACCTCGGAACGTTCCCGCATGTGCCCCTGGCTCCCATACATCTAATGCTTCATCATATACGACAACGGAAAGTGGCAACGATCCACCGATCGCTTTAGATAAAATAATCACGTCGGGTGTAACATCGGCATGCTCAAAAGCATATAGCTTCCCTGTTCTTCCTAGTCCAGTCTGCACTTCATCGACGATTAAAGGAATGTTGCGCTCTTTCGTTATGCTGCGAATGTGCTGTACCCACTTGTCATCCGCTGCAATCGCACCGCCTTCTCCTTGCACCACTTCCATGATCATGCCAGCAGGAGAAACGATGCCACTCTCTGGATCGTCTAGTACATTTTTAATATAGTGAATGCCCGTATTGACGCCTTGCTCGCCGCCAATACCGAATGGACAACGATAATCATAAGGGAACGGGAGAAAATGAACGTCCGACATCAAGCCTGTAATTTTCTCTTTCGCTCCTGTATTCCCCATCAAGCTTAATGCACCATGTGTCATGCCATGGTAACCACCGTGAAAAGAAAATACACTACGATTTCCTGTTGCTGTTTTTACTAATTTTAGAGCCGCTTCTACTGCATCTGCTCCAGAAGGTCCACAAAATTGTATTTTCGCTTTTTTAGAAAAAGATTCTGGCAAACTAGCAAATAATGCATCTACGAATTGCTCTTTTACTGGTGTTGTAATATCTAATGTATGTAAAGGATATCCCTCTGATAAAAAGTTTTGAATCGCCTCGATGATGACAGGATGATTGTGACCTAAAGCTAATGTACCTGCACCACCAAGACAATCTAAATATGTTTTTCCGTCCACATCTTTGACTATCATTCCTTTTGCTTCTCTTATCGCAATGGGAATACGACGTGGATACGACCTGGCATTAGACTCCCTCCTTTTTTGTTGAGCAAGCAACACTTCGTTATGGGATAAATTTGTATTATGATTGTCTAACAATCTATATCACCTCATCATATTATTTTGATAATGATAATTATTATCACTATATATCGAAAAAAATATAGCGGATTCATATCACAGCCGCTAGTAATGATAATCATTTTCAATTACAGATTGTATATGATGTGACTATCCTTGTCAACAGAGGAATGAAAATTAAATATATTTTTTTGGGAATTATACTTTTTGTGTTTGATATTCCATTCATCCCTATTACGTTTAGTATACTGTTATTTTTTTGATGTGATTTGTCATTGTTTATCGTTTTGTAGTATCATATTTACACAAGGAGAATATGTCTGATATAGTATAGATTAAGAAAAGAAGAGTTTCTCTTCTTTATTTTCATGGACATTAGTAAAGGGGAAATGGGATGAGTATTTCGAACAATGTGAAAGCGTTATGTAAATTAAGTGGGTTGTTACTCGCTGCGTTCATCGTTATCACACTATCACAACCTGCTACTATTACAGCATCGAGTGAAGATATTTATGAAACAGAAGAAAACAACACAAAAGAAGAAGCAAGCAATAACATGGCAAATAACAGCAACAATCATTATGGAACACTTACGAGCGAAGACCCAGCCGACTTTTGGCAAATGGATATGCCCTATGACACAAAATTAAATTTATTTTTAGGCAATATTCCCGAAGATAGTAATTACAATGTATATTTACATAGTGAAAATGATGAGGAGATCATATGGTCTTCTGAAAACCTACTTAACGAAAATGAATTAGGACAACATATTACAGTCAATGCTGGCACTTATTTTGTTGAAGTTAGATTAATAGAGGGCGGTAATGATACTGAAAACTATTTATTACGCTATAAAGAAATAGAGGAAGTCGTAATAGAAGAAGCCATAGGCGAAAGTGTAAGTACCGTAACTATTACAGATCCGATATGGCCCGTGGATGGATCCACTGTCATTTCCGATCATTATGGTACGAGAGGCGGACATCATAAAGGCGTAGATATTTCTTGGCATGGTACTTTTCCTGTCGCAGATTACAATGCTTCGGGTTGTACCAACGCGCCGTGTCGCTCTGCCAATAATATATTATCCACTTACAGTGGCACCGTAACAAACGTGTATTTTGATGCTGTCCGCGGACATGTGGTTGAAATTGAAAGTGTCGTTGATGGAGAAACACTTTTGCTTCGTTACCAGCATTTGTACAGTTACAATGTAGCTGTTCTCGATCAAGTGATTGCTGGAGACATCATTGGTGTCATGGGTAACACTGGATCTACATTCGGACAAACGGGTGTACACTTACATTTGGAAGTTATAAAAAATGGTACGTACCTAAATCCATTGGATTTCGTGCAGCCTTAACATATTGCCAACATAGAAGGGATGATAATATATCATTCCTTCTTTTTTTGTGATGCCACTGTCATACCACTTTCTTTCATATTCGTTTGTCTTTCATCATAAACTTAATTGATATTGACATCTAATAGATGACATTCAAACATATTAGCATGAATATCATCTACCATGAAGGAGTGGTTGTATTGGTGAGAAAACAAAATAAATCACGCTGCGCTCCCGTTACCGTACAGGAACTACAAGAGCACTCTAAAAATTTTGAACAAGGTATTGTGAAAGTTACAGATGGAGTCTATGCTGCTATCGGATACGGTCTAGCCAATAGCATTTTGTTAGAAGGGCCTACTGGTACTGTCATTGTAGATACGATGGAAAGTAGGGAATCTGCTATACCAGTGAAACAAGCCTTCGATCAAATTACTTCCAAACCTCTAGAAGCGGTCATATACACTCATTTTCACGATGATCATATCGGCGGAACGAAAGTGTTTACAGAAGGGCAAGACGTCGATATTTATGCTTCAGCTGAAACCGTCGAGCAATTAAATGAAGTTGCCCTGCTCTCTGCGATACGCTCTGTTCGCTCTCAAAGAATGTTTGGTACCAACGTACCTGAAAAAGCATTTATTAATTCTGGTATTGGACCATTTTTAAATATTGATAGCAGTTCAACGATCGATTTTCAACTGCCAACCAAAGTATTTAGCGATGATATTGAGATAGAAGCAGGGGGTCTGACACTACAGCTATTACAAGCACCTGGTGAAGCAACAGGCGAAATCGTTGTGTATTTACCCGAAAAAGGGGTGCTCATTAGTGCCGATGATTACTACTACACTTTTCCTAACATTTATACGATAAGAGGTACAAAATATCGTAGTCCATTAGTATGGTCTGACACAATGGAAAAAATGCGCAGACTAGAAGCAGAGTATCTTGTCCCCTTACATACGATGCCTGTGTATGGAAAAGAGAACATTGATCAAGTGTTGTCCAATTACCGTGATGCACTGCGCTTTGTACATGATCAGACCGTCAAAGGCATGAATCAAGGTATGCTTTCTGATCAACTCGTTGAATTTGTGCAGCTCCCTCCGCATCTCGCCAACGTACCGTATCTAAAAGAATTTTACGGAACGACAAAATGGGGAGTAAAAAATGTGTTCAATGGGTTGTTAGGTTGGTTTGATGGCAACTCCACGGAACTCTGTCCGCTTTCTTTAAGTGAGAGAGCAATGCGCATTGCTAACATGGCAGGTGGACCGCAAAGGTTGCTGGAAGAAGCGACAATAGCTTACGCCATCCATGATTATCAATGGGTACTGGAATTATCTGATCTCCTCTATCAATTTCCAAATTATCAGCAGCAAGCGAAGCAATTAAAAGCAAACGCACTGTGGCAGTTAGGCTTGCAACAAGGCAATGCCAATGCTAGGAATTATTATTTAACGCAAGCACTAGAGATTACTGGCAAAGTGTCCTTACCTGACACTCCTAATGCTTTGTCTCGCTTACTCACATTAGAGATGGATACTATTTTCAAGCTGCTCGGGATTCAATTAAATGCCAGTCGAAGTGAAAAAGTCATGACGGCGATGAAAGTGGAGTTTTGTGATGAAGGTTATTTCTATACCGTGAATGTTCGCAAAGGGGTTGCCATTTCCGTCCCATATGAATTGGATGATACACAGATTGAAATATGCGCTACTCCTAACGCATGGAAGCTGCTTGTCACAGGGCTATTGCCACCAAGACTAGCACTATTAAGCAAAAGAGTAACGATTGAGAAAGGGACAGAAGAACAATTTTTACAGTTTTTAAGCTTATTTGACTTTCCTTTCGATCTTAGCGAATTAGATTTGAAGGATATTTTAACGTAGCAGTAGCGTTATAGGTTGAAGGCATGTCATGATGAAGAGGACCTATAACGCTAGATATTCTACATGAATGAATCAGTTGTGCTTTGCGTATATTTTATGACAGAAAGCAGACGAGTAACGTTGTGATCATCATGCACTGGCTATCGTGCTGATGATGATGCGTTTACTATCACGCATGGGCGATGATGATGTATTGCTTATGGTGCATTTGCTATCATGCATTGGTTGTAATGGTATGAGCTGCTGCGCAAAATTTTCTTAACCCTTCTGCTAATATTTCTTGTGGACAAGCCAAATTAATTCTTAAAAATCCTTTACCTTCGCTTCCAAATATGGAGCCTTCGTTAAATACTACTCCCGCTTCCTTAAACATGAGCTCCTTTAAACCAGCAACGTCTAACCCTAACTCACGACAATCTATCCACAGTAAATAAGTTCCTTCTGGGCTCATCGGCTTCACCTTAGGCAGATGCTCCGCAAAATAGTCCACCGCAAAGGTAACGTTTTTATCCACATACGCTAACAATTCATCTAACCATGCTGATCCGTGATCATATGCTGCTTGAACAGCATAAGGTGCAAAACAATTGGTCATATGTAAACTCAGCGTTTTGATGCGCTTGTCTAATTTACGCTTCCACTTTTCATTCTGAATCACCATAAAAGAGCTTTGAATACCTGGAAGGTTAAATGTTTTTGTAGCTGCAAGACAAGTGACAGTGTGCATCGCCATATTCTCTGAAATGGAAGCATAAGGAGTATACGTATTCCCTGACAGAGTTAAATCACAATGTATTTCATCCGCAATAACGGTCACATCATAACGATGACACAAATCACCAACTCGTTGTAATTCTTCTCTTGTCCATACTCTTCCACCTGGATTATGCGGATTACATAGCAATAATAGCTTTGCTCCATCTTTCATCCACTGTTCTAAGTTTTCAAGATCCATTTCATATTTTCCATCTTTTAAAATAAGCGGGTTTTTCGCAACTTTTCTATCGTTCATCGTAATAACATCGTAAAAAGGATAGTACACCGGCGATTGCAGCATCACCAAATCACCTGGCTGACTAAAGATTTCCACAGCTAAACTAAGGGAAGTTACAATGCCTGGACTATGACTTAACCACGCTGTATTTAGCTTCCAACCGTGTCTTTTTTCAAACCAATTCACAATAGAGGCATGATAACTTTCTGGTAAAAAAGAATAACCATATACCCCATGTTCGGCACGGTTTATTATGGCTTCTCTTACCTCAGGCGGGCTTTGAAAGTCCATATCTGCTACCCACAAAGGAAGTAAATCATCGTGACCGAAAAGCCGTTCACTTTGATCCCATTTATAGGAAAGGGTGTTTTTACGATCAAGTTTTTGGTTAAAATCTATTGTCATGTTTTTCACCTCATATATCATGTTCTTGATATCATACCACGCTTCTTTATATTGCGCATGATTTAGCTTGTACGTTTTCAAAATAAAATGAAGGAGCCTAAATCAAATCCTCCAACCATGTATGTAATGTTTCCTCTTCCTCATGTATATCATCAGAAAATCTTGCCCCTACCAGCACTGGCAACCACTGCAACACATCTGTTTTAGATTGTCCGCTTTGTGCACAGTACATCGTTAAATACAATGCTGCTAAATTATTTTCATGTAATAAAAAGAGCATATAGGTTTTGCAAGCATCTGCATTTACACAACCTACAGTAGCATCAATCCAGTCTATGACGTATAACTGATTATCGTTGATTATTATATTCCCCCAATGAAAATCACCGTGACACAATCCGTTTCCATCAGGTAGCTGTTCTAGCATCTTTATTAATTTATTTTTTTGTAGTGGATCAAGCTGTGAAGATTTCAAGATTTTATCGTGAAGTTGATGCTTCAATGTTAATGGTAAATCAACGGATTTCTTTTGTATTTGACACTGTAGTGTAACAAGCGTGTTGATGTGGCGAGCAGCGCTTTGTTTGTCCGCTTCATATAATTGCTGTAACGTATCACCTGGAATGTAATCCATACGCAGCGCATATGTATCTTCTATTTGCAATACTTCATGCACGCCTGCCATACGTATATTTTCATTACTTTGCACTAGCGAAGTAACCGCAGCTTCATAAAATATCGCTGCTTTTTCATACCCTTTACGATATAGTTTATATATATGATTTTCATATAAAAAAACGTCCGCTTGCGCACCTGTTCCAATTATATTATTTTCATCAAATTGCATGCCATACCTACTTTCTAATCGATAAGTTCATATACCTGTAAATGGTGACACTTATCCATCCATTTCTTCCTATGTCTATAATATGATAACAACCCGTACTTTCATAAAATAAGCTTACACTTAATATAGCATGTGTTGCAAATACAGCGGAACCCTCCCGTTTGATTCATATGCATCCGATGAGCAGTAAGGAAAGTTCCGCTTATGTCATTATTTATAACCATCATCCATGCGTCATTTTAATTTGTTTTTTTCTTTTTTACTTTATAAAACTCATGATACAATTTCATGAGCGCTCTTTTTTCAATTCTGGATACGTAAGATCTGGAAATGCCAAGTTGCTTGGCTATTTCTCTTTGTGTCCGTTCTTTTCCACTTTGGTCAAGGCCAAACCTTCCTATGACGACTTCTTTTTCTCGCTCATCAAGTACATGTAGATTACTATATATTTTATGTTTTTCTATTTTAAGCTGTACTTTCTCTTCTACGTCCGCAATATCCGTTCCTAATACGTCTATTAGTGCAATTTCATTGTCATATACAGTTTATCTGTATGTCATTCCGCTTTTTTCATGTTATAGTGATATTTCTAGCTATTTATTATTAATGATTCGATTAATTAGACTTTCTTAATGAATAGAAATCCAACATTTATTTACTATATTTTATTAATATTATAACAATTTAACTAGATTAGTATTTTATGATACAATAAAATGAATGGATTTATACATAAGGAGCAATTTTAATGACACATATTACCTCATATGAAAAGCTTAAAAATATATTAGAAGAAAATAAAGATACACCTATAAAAGAAGTATGCGCATTCCAACCTCCATACATGGATCATTCTTTAATCACCATGTTCGGTAGCATTAAAAAGCAAAATATAACGATTATAAACAAAATGCAAAAGGAAACAACGAGTCCTGTTTTAAAAGATATACTGCAACTTACATATAATGAATTTCACACTATTTCTCATCTGAACAAGAAAGAAATGCAATATTTTTTAGAGCACCTTGCTAACATTGCTATATTTTCTCCTGAACAACCAATAGATACAGAAGCATACTACTCTGTTAAAGATCTCATGATCATTTTAGGAGCAAACGAACAACATGTTATAGATCAATTTGAAAGAGGTCGTTATAAGGGTTCGTTTATATATGATGGCGAATGGCTAAAACCAAAACCACAAGATATATTTTAAAAAAAGGTGATACATTGAAGAGACGACCATTCATTTGGCCGTCTCTTGTTGCTAGTGTACAAAAATAGCGTTGTTCACTTTGTTTATTTACATGAAGTTTATCTTTCACTTACATGTAACTGATGCATATATTCCTAGTTCTGCGATTTATTGCTCGTACTCATTTACTTGGAATGAATAAATGTTGTTAAAGAATAAATAGTCATAGCGATCATCAAAAGGACCACTATTTCCTGTATTTTCCATTACATATACCATGGAACCTTGTCCATTCGCTCTAGCAATATACCAATTCACAAAATCTTGTGCTTTTTCTAGTGTCACATCATATTCATAACGATCACCGTTGGTCATTTCGATTTCTAACATCGCACGTTGTTCCTTTGCTTTTGGTGAAGCATAAGCGATGCTGGAATCCGCACTTTCTCCCCCACTATTTATCGCTGTGACAACATAATAATATACATTTCCATTTGTAACATTACTATCAACAAAAGAGGTGGACTGTACTTGGGCAATGTATTCAAAACTACCGTTTTCTGCATTAGCGCGTTTAATTTGATAAGCCGTAGCATTGGAAACAGCATTCCACGTTAACGTAATGTTGTTATTGCCACCTAGTGCTTCTAATCCTTCTGGTGCAGTCGGTGCATTCACTAACATTATTGGGTTGGATTCCTGTGAAGGTGCACTCTCTCCAGATGTATTGATCGCAGTGATGACATAAACATAGCTCACATTTGGCACGATCGTATCATCTACATACGCTGTACTCGTAACATTGGTTGCTATCGTTGTATATGGTCCGCCAGATGTACTAGCACGTTTGACATTATACCCTGATGTATAATCGACAACATCCCATATGACTATCGCTTTGCCGTTTTGAATGTTGGCCTGTACATTTTGCGGAACAGTAGGTACAGCAATTGGTGTGACGCTTACTTCATTGGATTTCGTTTCTCCTGCATCATTAACAGCGACGACGACGTAATAATATGCATTAAAGTTTTCTACATTGTAGTCTGTAAAACTTGTACCCGCATATACATTATCCGTTACCGTCGAGTATGGACCGCCAGATGTCGTTGCTCTTAACACCTTATAAGAGTTGGCATAAGCTACATCATTCCAATTTAGCGTGACTTTACTGTTCCCTGCTGTAGCTTGCAGATATGGTTGATCTGCTTTTGCAATTGGTGTTGCAGATAAAACATTGGATGCATTACTTTCCGTGCTACCGTCTACTGCTGTAATGACATAATAATATTTATTGTATGCTTCCACATCATAATCTCTATAATCACTGTACACACTAGTTGCTACCGTCGTATATGCTCCATTTGCGGAAGTAGACCTCTTCACATTGTAATAGTCTGCTCTATAATTGGATGACCAATCTAGTTGCACGTACCCTACTTGTCCACTGGCAGTGTACAGTGAAGGTGTTGTTAACGTACGAACACCGTATACTTCTTGAGAAACGGAACTTTCCCCTACTTCATTGTATGCGGTAATGACATAATAATAAGGTTGATTATAGGCCACATCATAATCCCTATATGATCTATTAAAATTATAAACACTTTCACTTACTGTGGTATAAGGACCACCGGAAATGGTACTTCTTTTCACTTTATATCCATCTGCATTATCCACAGCATCCCAACTAATATAAATATTAGTTTGACCAGCAGAAGCATACACGCCACTTGGTGGTTGTGGTGAGACTCTATCCGTTGGCGTTGCCGATAAAACATTGGATGGTTTACTTTCCGTATTGTTATCCACTGTAGTGATAACATAATAATACTTTTGATTTGCTTGTACATTGTAATCTTTATATTCACTACTACCACTAGTTGCTACCGTGGTATACGGTCCATTCACTGAAGTTGACCTTTTAATATTATAATAGTCCGCATTATAAACAGATGACCAATCTAGTTGTACATATTCAACTTTTCCATACGCACTGTACAAATTAGGAGCAGCTAATGTACGTACCCCATACACTTCCTGTGAAACAGAGCTTTCTCCAGCAGCATTATAAGCAGTGATGACATAATAATAAGGCTGATTTTACTCTGTGTTATAGTCACTAAACGAAGTCTGAAAACCATAAACATTATCTCTAACTGTGGTATATGGTCCACCAGATGTTGTACTTCTTTTTACTTTATATCCATTAGCATAGCTTACATTGTTCCAATTCAAGTAAATATACGATGAGTATGATTGTAGATTCACATAGGATGGAGCTTGTGGAATAGCAGATATAAAATCAGTAGATAATTCCATCATTTCATTAGATTCCATAGGTTTCATAGATTCCATGACAAATTTACTTTCTTCTATCGTATTTGCCTCTACTGCATCACCCAGTTGTGTAAAGCTAAATAAAACAACAAATGCGAATAATAATAAATAAAATGTACTAGTTCTAATTTTCAATTTTTTAATCTCCTTTTTCTTCTATTAGTTTGATTTCTAAGTATACTTTGCTACATTTTTTCAAATAATAGGTTATGTTAATCCATATCCACCCTCCTCCTATATCATTATATCAAACATAACTCAAAATAAGAACATATGATCTATATTAAGTTTTTATTTTTTCTTCGTTTTTTCGTTTTATTTCATTTGAAAATACAATAAAAAAGACCAATACAAAGTATTAGCCTTATTGAAAACCATGACAATACATCTATGCTTTCTGCATGCTTTAATCTGCCTTTAGATTACATTCAGAAGCATTCAAACTACTTTTAGATGGGATTAAAGCATGGCAACCTTTATATCATTGTGTTTCATGTAGCAACTATATATCTTCACCTTTATCCACTAACTCATCTATGATGCTCCAACCTGCCTCATGTAATGCTGCAATGACCTTGGCTTTCTCATTTTCTGAAACCACACAATAGTCATCACATATTATTATTTTTGTATTATCACTTTCATATTGTTCCATGATGTTTCCCTTTTCAGTCATACCATCATCACCTCATGATGTATGTTTATGCTGCATATTCCTAGGTACAACCAACATTTTGAGGAAAACAAAAGAAGAAAAACTCACTTTTTACTTTTTAATTCTTCAGGTAGCTTTGGTCTATAGCAACCAGTAACACACTCCGTCTTTGAAGCTTCTTGTGAAATTTTCGTAAGTATTTTGTTCATCTGTACGTATATTTGTTTTTTAACATTCAAAATAACCACCCTCCTACAAATCGTATTTATTTACAATGAAGTTTGCTGTTGTTGTAATAAGTAGAGATTGTATAAAGAAAATGGAGACAAGAAGCGTAGATTGTATGACAAAATTAGTAGAAATGATGAAAATGGCTATCCAATTTAATAGGGAGTAGTATTTAGGATGAAGAGAACCTCTTATATTGTTTGGCGCATGAATATATATAACAAGCAATGTAACGATCATGATGATCAATCCTGTATAAAAAAAAGAAAACAGTAAAGAAAAATATACCGCGCACAACATCATACATACGGAAAATACATTACATCTCAATGATGTTTTCAAATGTAATCCACCAGAAAATTGTCGTATTACTGGGAAGACAACACAAGCAACAATCGCTTCCCATACGTGCCCAGTAAAAGAGCAAAACAGTATGGTAGCGATAACGACAACAACATAGTTTAACACAATATGTAATGCATATTCCAACACAGATACGGGGGAAGCATCCTCCACATTTTCATAGATTTCTTCAGCAATTTTATGAGAAATGCTTTTGATCATGAAAATCGATCCCTTATATGTTTCTTATTTTGTATGTACGAATAGATAAGAATACCAAGCAAAACAAAAAACAAAAAAATTAAAGCAACAAAGTGATAGAAAGCTTCAATTAATGCAAAAACATTAAGCTGCATCACGAAAAAGCCAATCACTAATATAGCTGCCCAATAATAGTTGTATTTATCGAGATATCCTTTATTAAACTTTCGACTAATAAAACTAAATCCGATACTCTTTCTTACTAAGAAAAACGAAAGAGAAAACATAATCAAATTATAAATCATGTTAAGCATAATAAATTCCCAAATTGTATTATGAATAGGATTAAAATTCATTCCCAAATTGATACTGATTGCCGAAATGAAAGTGTCCACTAATGATGCAGTAAATAGTCCTGTTGTAGCAATAATAAAAGAATAAAAAAGAGGCAGTTTCAATAAAACCATCAATAAAATAATAAAAATCAGTATCGTAAACAATGGAGACATTGCCAGTTTATCCACATATCTTAAATAATAGGTCATTAAACCAGTTGCCAGCCCCATGATTGTAATTGATTTATGGTACCTTAAAATAGGTATTTTAAATATAGCAAAGGAAAGAAGTATCACGCCTAAAAAAGAAGTAATACAAAATAATAGTCTGAGATAAATATTTGGATCTGTCATAAATAAAATCACCTGAGTTCGTTAATTTTATATTACATTTTACCATTTTATTTTTGTTTTTGATATTATTATATATAGTTCAACATAAAAACTTTTTATTCAGCATAATTTGACTACAAAAAATGACATTCCTTTCCACTTCAACCTCTTCCATTACTGTTATTGCAATTTTCTTTCCCTCATAAAAAATCAACGGAAAACGTTCTTAACGATGTTCTGAACAATACAATAAAATATTCAAAGTGAAAATACGTTGTTGCATCATCATGATATGGAGGGGAAAACAACATGAAAGGCTCATTTTGGATTTATTTGAGAAAATCGAGAGCTGATCTTGAGGCGGAAGCACGCGGAGAAGGAGAAACACTGGCGAAGCACAAAAAAGCACTACATCATTTAGCACAACAGCACCAATGCCATATTACGAGAACATTTGAAGAAATCGTATCCGGTGAGAGCTTAATACATCGACCGCAAATGCTAGAAATGATGCGGCTTATGCAGCTAGAACAACCTCAAGGCGTTCTCGTGATGGATGTGGATCGACTTGGCCGCGGAAACATGCAAGAGCAAGGATTAATACTAGAAACATTTAGAAACGCACACTGCCTGATCATCACTCCCCGCAAAGTGTATGATTTGCATAATGAATTTGATGAAGAATACAGTGAATTTGAAGCCTTTATGGCTAGAAAAGAATTGAAAATGATCAATCGTCGTTTGCAAGGAGGCCGAATTCGCTCCATACAAGAAGGAAACTACATCGCCACGAATCCACCCTATGGTTTCACCATACAAGATGACGAAAAAGGAAGATACTTAGCCCCTCACCCTGAACAAGCTAACGTCGTTAAAATGATTTTTCAATGGTACACGAACGAGAATATGGGAAGCACGAAAATAGCACATGCATTAAACAAATTAGGACTTAAAACCTATACAGGAAAAGCATGGGCTGCCCCTTCTGTTCTGTCAATTATAAAAAATGCCGTGTATATCGGAAGAATCCAATGGAAAAAGAAAGAAAGTAAAAAAGCGAGTGAACCAGGGAAAGCAAGACTGATAAAGACTCGGCCAACATCAGAATGGATAGATGTGAGCGGCAAACACGAACCACTAATAGAAAAAAGTGTATATGAAAAAGCACAACAAATATTAAAGAAAAAACAGCATGTACCATATGTCATAGAACGGAGCATTACTAACCCATTAGCAGGATTAATACAGTGCGATATGTGTCAGCATGCCATGGTATATCGGCCATATCAAAAGCAACCTGCTCACCTCATATGTTATAACCGGCAGTGTTCCAATAAAAGTACGAGATTTAATGTAGTAGAAAAAAAAGTGATACAATGCTTATTTCTCTGGTTAGCCAAGTACAAGGCGGACTGGAAGAACAACGATAAACCAGAAGATCATGATAAACAACAAATTCAATGGAAAGAAAAAGCGCTACATCAACTAAAAAGAGAAATAACCGAATGCAAAGCGCAACAAGACAAACTATATGACCTACTAGAACGTGGTACATATGATGAAGCAACGTTTAACAATAGAAAAGACACCTTATCGAATAAAATATTAGTAACGCAAAAGCACATGAAAGAAATAGAACATGAATTAACAATAGACAAGGAAAAAGTAAACAGACAAAGAAAGGCCCTACCGAACGTAGAGCATGTGCTTCAACTTTATGACAAGACAAACGATGCAGGCAAAAAAAATACACTCCTTAAATCCGTAGTACATCACATCCAATACAGGAAAGAAAAGTACGAAAAAAACGACCAATTCACATTGATTTTGTATCCAAAATTACCAAATAAATGATATTCATCAGCGATTAAACATCTAGCCATGATGCCGCACTAACAACATAAATAAATACAGATAACCATGTGATGAGAACTCATTCCCTTCTTTATCTGTACCTATAGGATCATGCAGTGAAATATCTTTTCTTGTCTTCTTTAATGAGCGCAGGTGCATTAAAATTTCGATTCTAATAACAGGAGTAGTGCGTCAAAAACTGTATATTTCTATGGTGTCATCGAATACCTTCACTTCTCTTATGACTAATCGGATCAATTCATATTTAATTTCAAAGGCCACACCCTCTTTTCCTGTAGACATATAATATTCCAGCGCTTGCTTCATCGTTTTTTTGTTATGCTCTGTGGATTTTAAATGCTTCGTCATCTGATATTTTTCTAGTTTAGCGGTAAGCTCTTCTTCTTCTTCTTTTAAATCGGCAAGCATGCCTTTCATTTCTTCCTCACTAATATCCGCTCCACCTTTTGCAAATAAATGTAAGAGTTTTTTCCTGCCACTTCTCACTTGCTCCAGTTGTTTTGTGATTCTAGCGATTTCCCCTTCCTCAAAGGTATGAGAAGTAGATTCATTCTCTGATGCTGCTGCAATTTTATCCGGTTGATTTAACCAGTCGTGCACTTTTTTCCAAACCAAATCATCTAATACTTCGCACTTTATTCTTTTCCCACAACCTTTACATTTGGCTCCAGACGTACTTTTGACATCACTATATTCAAATATATATGTATTCCAATTCTTTGCCTTTCTACCTGTCATCGTATTATGACACTTCCCGCAACGAACGATCCCTGACAGTAAGTATTTATGTTTGCTCTGTTTTGCATGTCTGCGCTTGGCCTCCGATAATTTTTTTTGCGCGTATTCAAATGTCATTTCGTCCACGATAACTGGAACGGCTATGTCTATCCATTCATGCTTTGGCCGTAATTTTACCGATACTTTTTCATCCTGCGCAAGATGCTTATTGCCTAGCATCCCTTCTGTATTCCATTTGTTCTGATAAAATAACCCTGTATACGTTTGGTTCATTAAAATCTGTCGCACCACCTGCCTGTGCCATACCCCTCTTCCTTTTTTTGTGGGGACTTTCCTTTCCGTTAAATACGTTGCTATCCCATTTATGCCTTTTGCGATGTCATTCGGAGTCGTAAACAAATCAAAGATTAAACGAACAATTTCTGCTTCTTCTTCAATAATATAAAACTGACATGTTTCTTTATCATAGCCGTAACCATATACTTGATAATCTCGCACAATTTTACCTTGCTTCGCTTTCTCACGTCTGCCTCTGCTCATCCGTTCATTAATTTTCGCTTTTTCAAATTCAGAAATAGCCCCGCGCATGGAATAAAATAGCTGTCCTTCTGGTGTTTTCGCATACTCCCCGCTAACGAAGACAATGTCGACTCCTTTCCGCTCCCATTCATCCGTAATAATCAGTTGATTCATGAGCTTTCTGGAAAGGCGATCGGGATCATAGCAAACTACTTTGTGAATCATACCCTCTTTCACATCTTGCCGTAGTCTTGAAAGAGCCGGTCGATCCAAAAACTCCCCTGAAAAGCCATCATCTATGTATGTTTTTACCTCGTGGCTCTGCGCTTTCTGTTTCGCCTGACGAACTTGATCGCTTATCGAGTAACCTTTCTTGGCTTGATCTTCCGTGCTGACTCTCGCATATATGGCTATCATGAAACTTCCTCCAATATTGTTCATATAAATATTGATAGCAAGCCTGCCTTATCTTGCTGTCCTGCTTTGGCGGGATAAACTTCACTTGCATCGTGAATCACCTCCATAATGCATATGAAGGCAACGCTTGGACATATGTTACGGAAGAACAACAGCGTACATATGGATGATGGGGAAACACAGCACCCTTTTTAAAAAAGTAAATGGGGATACAAACAAGTGTTACAATAGTTGATGTGAAAGCAAAAAAACTCTACTATAAAAATAGGTTAAAGTGAGTGACTTATTTCAGCGCTGTATATTTCAACGCTCATACTTACGTGATAGTAGTTTAAGAAATATTGGTATGTTTCAGGATGGGTTAACCATAAAGGAGGTACTGTAACATTTTGTGGAAAAATATCATTTTCGATGTTATCTTTATATCTTTTGGTTCTTTTGCACTGTTAGTAGCTATTTTATCTAAAGATTTAATTTTTATTGTTGTTTCCATTTTCTTTCTTACTATGGGCATCTATATACTTAGATCACGTTTTAAGTAATGACTCAATGAACCAACTTACATATTAATTAGTGATGTCAGTCGTAGAGATTATGTAGTACATGATATGATGGAGTTGTTTGAAGTTAGGGAGTATGTTGCTAAGTAGCAGCTTCCCTACTCTACAGTTTAAATATATGGTATAATATGCTCATCAACATGATACGATAATAAAAAGGAGTCGGGTGCAGCCGACTCCCTGTATAACATTTGTGTGGGAATTCCCTCCATGATGTTTAAATCAAGTTATGCTTTTGGAAATAACCCACGTTGATTTTGCCGAACCGAGTGGGTTATTTCCTGTTATCGATGTAAGTTAACAACGCAAGAATAAACAATCCAAACGCTATGACTTCACCGAAGGAAATATGCATAGGCATCACCTCCCTCTTTGAGAGTGGAAGTGAGCCGACTAACCATTAAGAACAACTATAAAGTTGTTCTTTTTCTTTACCCAAACTTAACCGATATAAATTAAGTAGTTGAGATTAATAAATTACATAATATTTATAATTAAACATATTATGAATAATTATCATGGACATACCATCTTGTTCGTTGTAATCTAGTATTCGAATTACATAAAATACTAACGAGGTGGTAGAAAAATGAAGAAATTATTCAGTTTGTTATTGATGATGGCAATGGTATTTACGATTGTTCCTATGGCGGCATTTGGGGCTGATGGTGGTGATACTTGGGTGACAAAAGCTTATATGAATAATGAACGCAGTTATTTTACAAGTGAAGTCGTAGATGAAAAAATGTATGTTTTTGGGGGTAAGAATGAAGCTAATAAAATTATATCCAATGTAGAGATGTACGATCCTGTAACAGATACTTGGACAACAAAAGCAGATATGCCAACTATAAGAATAAACCATACAAGTGAAGTGATTGATGGCAAAGTATATGTTTTTGGGGGTCAAAATGAAGCTAGTGAAAGTTTATCCAGTGTTGAGATGTATGATCCAATTACAGATACTTGGACAGAAAAAACTATCATGACAACAGCAAGACATAGTCATACAAGTGAAGTGATTGATGACAAAGTGTATGTTTTTGGCGGTTATGACGGCAGTGATAGTGTAAGCAGTGTAGAAATGTACGATCCTGTAACAAACACATGGACAACAAAAGAGAGTATGGAAACTAGAAGAAACGATCATACAAGTGAAGTGATTGATGGCAAAGTATATGTTTTTGCTGGTTTCAGCTCTAATGTCGGATATGAAGTGAGTGTAGAAATCTACGATCCAGTTATGGATGCATGGGCAACAAAAGCAAGTATGACTAAAAAAAGAGCAAGGCATACAAGTGAAGTGATTGATGGAAAAATATATGTTTTTGGCGGTAATGACGGCAGTGGTGGGTTGAATAGTGTAGAAATGTACGATCCTGTTACAGATGCATGGACAACAAAATCAAACATGCAAACAGGTAGAGATTTTCTTGCAAGTGAAGTTGTAAATGGAAAAGTATATATCATTGGAGGTTTAACTAATCAAATTAAGATTTTGTCCAGTGTAGAAATGTACGATCCTGTAACAGACACATGGACAACAAAAGCGAACATGCAAACGGGTAGATTATTGCTTGAAAATGAAATAATTAATGGAAAGCTATATGTTATAGGAGGTGTTGGTGTTGGAAACGATTATTTATCTAGTGTGGAAATGTATACCCCAAGTGATATTAACATTAATGCACCACTAAACCTAACAGCAACAGGTGGCGACGCTAAAGTAACACTAAATTGGAACGAGGTAACAGACGCAGACACCTACAACGTCTACCGCTCTCTAACTTCTGGTGGTCTATATACTTCAGTAGCAACAAACGTATATGGTACATCATATGTAGATAGCCCACTTACAAACGGCACAACATACTATTACGTGGTAACCGCAGTGAATGAAAACGGTGAAAGCGCATATTCTAACGAAGCAAGCGCAACACCGCAAGCAGATGATAATAATAACCGTGCTATTCTAACGATTATACTAAATAGTGGATTATTGAAAGAGTACGATGTCAGTATGAGCGAAGTAAATCAATTCATGACATGGTACGAAAATAAATCATCTCTATTTTACAAGTTCGAAAAAGATTATAACTTAGGTAGCGATGTCAGCCGTACAGATTATGTCGTAAATGATATGATTGAGTTGTTCGAAGTTAGGGAGTATGTTGCTAAATAACATCTTCTCCACTATGCAATTTAAATATATGTGGTATAATTAACTCATCAAATGCTAAATAAAGTACTCACATTCGTAGGTATAATTTAAGCATCAACATGATACGATAATAAAAAGGAACCAGCTGTAACTGGTTCCCTGTACAACACTTGTGTGGGAATTCCCTCCAAGATGTTAAAAATAATTTATGTTGCGAAATAACCCACTCGGTCTGTGAAAACCATTTGAGTGGGTTATTTCTTTTTCTCGATGTAAGTTAACAACGCAAGAATAAACAATCCAAACGCTATTACTTCACCGAAGGAAATATGCATAGGCATCACCTCCTTATAGGAGGGAGCCTTCCCACTCAGTTGATGTTGTACATGTTCATATTAACACAATTATCAGTTTATGGTATAATATACTCGTCAACATGATACCATAATAAAAAGGAGTCGGTTGCAGCCGACTCCCTGTACAACATTTGTGTGGGAATTCCCTCCATGATGTTTTAAATTGAAAGTTATAGAAATAACCCACTTCTCTTTGGATGGATGAGTGGGTTATTTCCTGTTTTCGATGTAAGTTAACAACGCAAGAATAAACAATCCGAACGCTATGACTTCACCGAAGGAAATATGCATAGGCATCACCTCCTTATATGGAGGGAGCCTTCCCACTCAAATTGATGTTGTACATGTTCATATTAACACAATTATCAGTTTATGGTATAATATACTCGTCAACATGATACGATAATAAAAAGACCGCAGGTGCTGCTAACACCCACGGTCAGTACAACTGATGATCTCCAAAAAGGGATCGGCTCATAAATTGATCAAACTGTAGACTGCCTGAGCTGCGAACTCAAGGGCAGTCTATTTGCGTCTATCGGACATTATCATTACGATCAATGACCCGAAAGCAATCATTAACGTTATAACTTGATAAGTGTCCATATGCATCACCTACCTCTTTGAGAGTGGAAGTGAGCCGACTAACCCTCAAGAACAACTTTAAAGTTGTTCTTTTTCTTTTCCTATACTTAGACGATATAAATTAAGTAAGCGAGATAAATAAATTACATAATATTAATAATTAAACATATTATGCATAATTATCATGGACATACCATCTCGTTCGTTGTAATCTAGTATTCGAATTACATAAAATACTAAAAAGGTGGAGAAATATGAAGAAATTATTTAGTTTGTTACTGATGATGGCAATGGTTTTTACGATTGTTCCTGTGGCGATGTTTGCTGCTGATAGCGGTGGTACGTGGGAGACCGGGACACCGATGACTACTGCTAGATATGGTCATGGTGTCGCTGAAGTAAATGGGAAAATATATGTTATTGGGGGTTATTCTTCTGATATAGGTCATCTGAATACTGTGGAGATGTATAACCCTGAAACAAACACATGGACAACTAAAAGTCCTATGCCAACTAGTAGACTTATTTTTGGTACTGCTGTAGTTAACGGAAAAATCTACGCTATAGGTGGACAAGACAAAAATCTTAATCGATTAGATGTTGTTGAAATGTATGATCCTGATACAGACTCATGGACAACTAAAAGTCCTATGCCAACTAAAAGACATAGCCCTGGAGTAGAAGAAATAAATGGTAATATTTATGTTATAGGTGGTTATAGTCAAAATAGCAAAAACTTAACGACAGTAGAAATGTATGATCCATATACAGATGATTGGGAAACTATGAATTCAATGCCCACTGAAAGACGTTTATTAGATGTGGCAGTTTCTCAAAGCAAAATTTATGCTTTTGGGGGGTTTAGTGATTCAGGTTATTTAAATATTATTGAAGAGTATAGTCCCGATACAGACTCATGGACAACTAAAAGTCCTATGCCAACTAAACGCAGTATGACTACTTCAGTAGTTTTGAAAAACAAAATATATGTTATTGGTGGGCATAATTATGATGAGTTAAATGAAGATATGAGGTTAGACACTGTAGAGGTTTATGATCCTAATTCAAATAGTTGGGAAACTAAAGAAAAAATGATAACTGGAAGAAGTCACGCTGGTTCAGTAATATTAAATAATAAAATTTATGTATTAGGTGGTCTTAGTAATACGACTGAACTAAACACAGTAGAAATTTACACTCCAGAAAGTGAGGTAGACGCACCCCTAAACCTAACAGCAACTGGTGGTAATGCTAAAGTAACGTTAAACTGGACCGAGGTAACAGAAGCAGACACCTACAACGTCTACCGTTCCCTTACTTCTGGTGGTCCATACACATCTGTAGCAACAAACGTATACAGTACATCATATGTAGATAGCCCACTTACAAACGGCACAACATACTATTACGTGGTAACCGCAGTGAATGAAAACGGTGAAAGCGCATATTCTAACGAAGCAAGCGCAACACCGCAAGCAGATGATAATAATAACCGTGCTATTCTAACGATTATACTGAATAGTGGATTATTGAAAGAATACGATGTCAGTATGAGCGAAGTAAATCAATTCATGACATGGTATGAAAGTAAGTCATCACTTTTCTATCAGTTTGAGAAGGACTACAACTTAGGTAGCGATATTAGCCGTACAGATTATGTGGTACATGATATGATCGAGTTGTTTGAAGTCAGGGAATATGAAGCTAAATAGCAGCTTCCCTACTCTACAGTTTAAATATATGGTATAATATGCTCATCAACATGATACGATAATAAAAAGGAGTCGGTTGCAGCCGACTCCCTATACAACACTATGTGGGAATTTCCCTCCTATTGTGTTTAAAACAATTTTGTCTAAGAAATAACCCACGATGATTTAGCTGTCAAGTGGGTTATTTCCTGTTTTCGATGTAAGTTAACAACGCAAGAATAAACAATCCAAACGCTATTACTTCACCGAAGGAAATATGCATAGGCATCACCTCCTTATAGGAGGGAGCCTTCCCACTCAGTTGATGTTGTACATGTTCATATTAACACAATTATCAGTTTATGGTATAATATACTCGTCAACATGATATGATAATAAAAAGACCGCAGGTGATGGTAACACCCACGGTCAGTACAACAGGTGATCTCCGTAAGGGGATCGGCTCATAGATTACTGTGTAGACTGCCTGATCTGCGAACTCAAGGGCAGTCTATTTGCGTCTATCGGACATTATCATCACGATCAATGACCCCAAAGCAATCATTAACGTTATAACTTGATAAGTGTCCATATGCATCAACTCCCTCTTTGAGAGTGGAAGTGAGCCGACTAACCCTTGAGGAGCCATTCTATTATACGGGTAATGAAAAGATTAATTCATCTTTCCATTACACCACTCCTGACTTTAGAATCTCATTTTCAATACAGCGTGCTGCAAACGTAGCTAGTTTTGTACCTTTGTTAGGCTGAAAACTTTCAATTGCTTTAATTAAACCAATCGTTCCAATCGATATGAGGTCTTCTGTATCCTCTCCCGTATTATCGAATTTTTTAACAATGTGAGCAACTAAGCGTAAATTATGTTCTATCAATACATTTCTTGATTGCATATTACCTTGCCCCATCAACTCTAAATGCTTTACTTCCTCGGTTTGCGTCAAAGGTTGCGGGAACACATTATTTTTCACATACGATACAAGCAGCATGAACTCTTTTACAAATATAACGATACTTGTAATAAGACCAGGCACACAGCACCTCCTAAAAGGGAATAGCAAGTCTTTTTATACCCCTGCTTTTACAACACAAATACAACAAACTTTTCTTTTCAGAGCAACTTTTACATTGTATGTAGGCGAATACCTAACCGTGCCTGTTTGCAAAAAAAATACAAAATTGACGAACTATGAAAGCTAATAGACTAATGATGGTACAGATCATATCATATAAATAAAGGAAATATTCAGAAAATAAACATGAGAAAGGAGAATGTGCTGTGCCTTTAATTCGCGGTAGACCTTAGCCCATCATTTATTACACGGCTAATTCCCCTCCTTTAGATGAACAATCACAAGTTCATTTAAAAGGAGGATCAACACTTGAATCATACAAAAACAATGCGACGCGCTCAAGCAAATGTGTATATATTATACGGTTATCAGTTTTTTCATAGCTTTATACTGGCGTATGTGATTGAACGACTTTTTTGGGAAAGCAGAGGTATATCCATCCAAGAAGTAGTGTGGATACAACTCATTTACGGCTTTATTGTACTCGTGGCAGAATTACCATCAGGATGGTTTGCAGACCGATTTGCAAGGAAAAATGCAATCATTATCGATGCGATATGCACCTTAACAGAACTATTCATTCTTATTTTTGCACAACATTTCTGGCATTTTGCTTTCGCTGTAGCTCTTGCAGCAGTTGGTGAAGCTTTTCAAAGTGGTGCCCAACATGCATTACTATACGACTCTTGTAAAGCAGCAGGTGGGAATCATCATTTTGAAAAAACACTCGGACGTATGCAAGCAGTAAAATACGCTTCTTCTATGATAAGCGCATTACTAGGTGCCATCATTGCCACAACATATGCATATGTAACGACGTACTGGATTTCGCTTATCAGTTTAGTTATTGCACTGCTTTTGGCCATATGTCTTCGTGAAATAAAAAGGGATGAAGCCATACAACGCAATCCATTTACATGGGAGATGTGGAAGAATATCTTTACTTTTTTACTGACAAAGAAACATATACGTTACATGCTGGTCATGGGTATCTTTAGCGGCAGTATATTCACATATTTAGATGAATTTTGGCAATTGTATTTGGATGCTATCCACTTCCCTGTTTCCTTTTATGGCATCGTAAGTGTATTATGTGCCATTGCCGTTATCATTGGCAGCATCATTTCATACTCCATCAGAGTAAAACTAGGACTTCATGCATCTATCGTATGGATGCTTTTCATTAGTACGTTGTGCGTATCGCTACTTGTTATTATTCCTTTTTGGTATGTCATTACTGCACTTACACTGCTATATTTAACTTTTGCTGTGATTAAACCTATGTTCTACAGTTATTTACATGAGCATGCTTTAGACGCATATAGAGCATCCATTGAATCTGCCTTTTCCATCATGCAGCATATTGCCATCATCATCATCGGTATCCCTTTCGGTTACTTGTCATCCCACTGTAGCATTTTTATTGGATTTGCCTACTTGGCATCTGTGTTGATCGTTTTCACTAGCATGTCCTTTCTGAACCGCAACATCAAGCTTGAAACGTAGATATGCAACCAACTCTAACGAATAAGCACAAATATAAAATGAACGCGCTATACATTGAAATATAGCGCGTTTTACTTATTCCTATTTTCTAACATACTGTCAATAAACGGCTGTAATAAAATCACAACATAAGATTCGCCATTCTATTTATCTAGCCATTTCATTGCATATTACAAATACTACAACATCACACCTGTCTTACTTGCACAAGCTGTATGTCATCTGCCAGTACATCCAAGCAAGCTTCATTAGCAATACTATTAATGTTTAACACAGCGTACCTCGTTTCTGGAGGCGACACAGTTGAAACAGCATAGAAATTTTTATAGTTATTCAAATTTCCGATTGGCAATTGATCTTCTCCCACGAACTTACTAAACCCTAGAGATAAAAATTGTTTATCTTGATCTAGAAAAGATAACGCGAACGAAAGTTGCGGCGTATTAGTAAAAGCTTCGTTCGGCATGGCCGTAGCTGAAAAAGTTAGCTCTGCTGTCAGCTCCCCATTCCATGGCATTACTTGCGTCAAATATGAATTTTGTTGCCCCATAAATAAAGCACTCCATGCTCCAGTAAGATGTCTCGAAGTTTCTAACATGACATGTTGCGATACCCAGCCTTCCAAAGTGCCACTTTCAAAATCTCCATTTTTAACCATATTAACTTGTACTAAAGCCATTCATTCTACCTCCCCCCGTAAAACAGACGTACTATATCGTATGTTGTAATATGAATTTTTCTTGTACCTCTGTGCTTTAATGACTTTTTTGTACTAGTTGTACAATGAACACAGCAATTACAACATACAAGGTATAAATTCAACTACAAGGGAAATGACCCTTTTCTTCTCAATAGAAATAGCCCGTTGAGTTATGTTTTGAGGGAAGGACAACTCGTATTTAAATATTAACGTTATATTTTTTTAGCAAATCCCTTGCCACTGAACTGTCGTATTTATATAAAAGGATTTCGTTTGCCAATGATATTGCATTATCTTTACTAAGCAACTGATCAGGTATCACATGAAAAAAACAATTAAAGTAGCTAGTTCATTCATTTACTATCTACAGGCTTTCTATATTGTTTTTGCCCTATAACTTCATACACCTCTTGCTTGCTTTCGATGATAAAAGACGGTGATGGTTTTCCTCTACTTGCGCGATGTCCTGCAAGATGTACATCACTCGTTTCCCAAGCTTTCCAATCACTTTCCGATTCCCAACGGATCATAATGATAACTTCTTCATTTCCTCTTCGTTGTTTTTTCTTCAATACACTCAAATCTAAAAAGCCTGGTTGCTCTTCAATAATGCCTTCTCCAGCGAATCGTTCCACCGTTTTTTCTGCATGTCCTTCTTCTAAAATGATGGTCTTTTTTTGAATAAACATATGTAATGTATCCTCCTAGTAGTTTTTAATTAAGTTGCAGATGAGAATAATGATAACAACCATTAACTTGGATATGTTTTTCAAATCTAATACTTTACTCGTCATGTCTTAGTCCATTTTAGTAGTGTAATGAATGCTATTAATCTGCCATGATATTATTCAAGTACTAGTTTATGAGATATAAAAACTATAGTCAATGATAATGATAATTATTTTCAATTTAATGATTGACAGTCATTATATCTTCTCCTAATATAAGTATAGTTGCGATATGAATATCAACATCATTTATACTTACACTGCTTAGGAGGAACAGCACAGAGATGAAAAAAAGATGGGGGTCTTTCATACTTGTTGCGGTTGCATCCCTTTTTCTATTAGCGGCTTGTAACAACTCAGATCAAGAGACTACAAAAGAAAAAGTGAAAACAACACAAGAAGAAACGACTACATACACCATAGAACATGCAATGGAAACGACGAAACTAGCAGCAACACCAGAACGTGTAGTCATCTTAACTAATGAAGGAACAGAAGCATTACTAGCACTAGGAGTGAAACCTGTCGGTGCTGTTATGTCTTGGGATGCTGATCCTTGGTACGATCATATTAGTGATGAAATGGAAGGCGTTGAAGTTGTCGGCAATGAACATGAAGTCAACATTAAAAAAATCGCCGAACTTCAACCTGATTTAATTATAGGGAATAAAGGTCGACAAGAAGCTATTTATGACCAATTAAAAATTATTGCACCAACTATTTTTGCTGAAAATTTATCAGGGGACTGGAAAGAGAACTTTGAATTTTATGCAAGAGCATTGCGTGTAAGTGAAAAAGGACAAGAAGTCATGGTTGAATACGACGACAAAGTCAAGGCATTACAAGAAACGCTTGGCGGCAAAGTCAATCAGGAAGTTTCCGTTATACGCTTCAGCACTCGTCCAACTCGTATTTATTACACCGATTCTTTTTCTGGCGTTGTGCTTGGTGAAGTAGGCTTTCAACGTGCAGCGCATCAAGAAAAATTATTTACTCCAGATAACAAAATGGGCAATTTTGCAGTAGAAGTGGATAAAGAGTTCATCCCTGAGATGGATGCAGATAAGCTATTCTACTTCTCCTACTCTCCAGAAGTGGAAGAAGAATGGACCAATGATCCATTATGGCTAAACTTAAACGCTGTGAAAGAAGGTAATGCGCACAAAGTCGATGATATTATCTGGAACACAGCGGGTGGTGTTAAAGCTGCTACGCTCATGTTAGAAGATATTGAAAGACTTTTTACAGCGCAATAAACTCATTTATGTATAAAAAATAGAGAGGACACCATGCGTGCCTCTCTATTTTTCATGTTTCCTCTCATCATCACTCTGCATTTCAACCTCATAACAGGTTGTCCTTGTGTCTTTGCAACAATCAAGACATGTTGCCTTTACCTCTCTGTTCTTACGATTGTGCATAAACTTAAAATTGTACATCATTAAGACTGTACATAACTGTACATCAACTTATGATTGTAAATATACCAAGTAACTGATAATAAAGTAGCTTAAGACAATGAGTGCACTCGGCAATACATACGTAAACGTATTGACATCCCGCTTTCTGCGAAGCGCATACATCATAATAAAACTCAGTACGATCGTTCCTATTACGGTATACAAATGAATAAAGCTAGCACCTGTTAGCAAGTTCCCTTTACGATATAACACGTCTGTAAGCATCAAAATCGTAATATTGAATGTGTTACTACCGAGGATAGAAGATATGGCTAAGTTATGATTAGCAAGTCTAACCGCTGCCACCACAGCTGCTGCTTCTGGTAAACTCGTGCTCGCCGCTACTAAAAAGGAACCGATAAACGAAGCATCAATGCCCGTAAGGGAAGCAATTTTATCTGCTGATACCGTTAATATCGTTCCGAAAACCAAAATGAATACAGCTGCGATAATAAAACGACTCACCGCTTGCTTCAACGTTAATGGTGAAGTATGTTCATTGTCCGATGATGAGAATCCCTTCACTTCTTCTATTGGCAGCTCACTTCGTGATATGAGTTTGATCCCAATAACATACACGGCAATAAGCGCAATCGTGTCTATCCCTACACCCAATACCTGATAAGGAAATTGAAAATATAAAAATACACTGATGAAAGAAGATAAAACGATAACCATCACATTACTATGTAAGTCTTGTCTCGTAGAATAATTGAAAATTCGTTTTTGACGATATACCATATCGACTACAGCTAAAATTAAAATATTGAATAAGTTACTACCTAATACATTACCTACTGCGATATCTGGACTATCGATAACGACGGACGTGACACTTGTTGTTATTTCTGGCAAAGAGGTGGCTCCACCTAGCAACAAACCTAATATTCCAGCATGCAAAGTAGATTTTTCCCCAATTACATTGACGTATTTTGATAATTGAATAGCTAAAAACACAGTACAGATCGCTGCGATAAGAAATATAAAATACAGCAAATGAGCTCCCCCTTAGATCGTATCCTTACTTTCGTTCACCTTATTATTACCCAATTTATCGATATCCATTGCTATGTTGTTATAAAACTTCACACATATAGAGGGTTTATCCATCCCAACCATGCAAAAAAACCTTTACCATGACTGGCAAAGGTGTGCGCTCCATTACACAAACCTCTACACAGCAGTAAAGGTCTTGCTAACAACATTGAGTCGTTGCCAGTAAAGCCGAGAGCATATGCTCCGTAATGACGACCTTACTGTAAAAGCTACTCCCCTTTAGGAAGATCTTCAATTGTTACTCTCATCATAAACATTTCCATGATCGATGTCAATAAACACCAATCCAAAGGCTTACAATATTTTATCTAAAAATTGCTTTGCCCGTTCCGTTTGCGGACTGCTGAAAAATTGTGCTGGAGGTGCTTCTTCTAACAAATAACCTCCATCCATGAAACAAATACGATCTGCCACTTCTTTAGCAAATCCCATCTCATGCGTAACGACCACCATCGTGATCCCTGTGTGGGATAATCCTTTCATCACCTCAAGCACTTCCTTCACCATCTCTGGGTCTAGTGCGGAGGTCGGTTCATCAAACAGCATAATGTCTGGCTCCATAGCTAAACATCTTGCTATCGCTACACGCTGCTTCTGTCCACCAGATAATTGAGACGGATAACTTTCTGCTTTATCTTTCAATCCGACTCGCTCTAACAGCTCCATCGCTTGTTTCACTGCTGTTTTTTTAGATACTTTTTTCACTTTCATCGGCGCATAGATCATATTTTTCAATACCGTCATATGCGGAAATAGATGAAAATGTTGAAATACCATCCCGATATTCTGCCTTACTTTCGTTATATTCGTTTTCTTGTCTGTGATGTTTTGACCATCGATCATAATGGTGCCACTTGAAGGCATCTCCAATAAATTCATACAGCGTAGAAAGGTTGACTTACCTGAGCCAGAAGGACCAATCACCGCGACAACTTCTCCTGTGCCAATCTCCGTTGTAATATCAAATAAAACTTGCTGTTTGCCAAAATGTTTGGACAAATTATCAATGCTGATCACTTCGACGCAGTCTCCTTTCCAATATATTAGATAGTAACGTCAGTGCCATCACGAGCACGTAATATACTACACCTATAAACAATAGTGGTTCAAAATAAATATACTCTTTCGCCCCAACAACCTGTGCTCTTCGCATCAAGTCCATCGCTCCAATGACGGAAAGTAGCGACGTGTCTTTTAACAAATTAATAGACTCATTCACGAGTGCTGGCAACGTATTTTTAAAGGCTTGCGGCAATATAATCTGCATCATCATGGAGCGATAAGGAACGCCTAAAGATAAAGCAGCTTCGGCTTGCCCTTTATCCACTGCGTTAATTCCACCACGAATCGTCTCTGAAATGTACGCTGCTGAATTCAAACTGAACGCAATAATGCCCGCTTGAAAAGCCGTAATATCATAGTCAAGTAATTGCGGTGTTGCAAAATAGATAAGCGATAATTGTAATAAAAGCGGTGTTCCTCGAAAAATGGAAGTATACATAAAAGCAAGCCACTGAAGTGGCTTGTATTTCTGAATTTTTAAAAACGCAAGAAGTACCCCAAGCGTAAAACCAAATAACATGGAATAACCCGTATAAGATAACGTGACTTTTGTTCCTGCCAGCAAAAATTCTGTATACTCATATATTTTTTCAAAATTCATGTCTATTCATAGTCCTTTTGTTTAATTATTGAATCGTTATTTGATCCAACTTTGAATAATCTCATCAATCTGTCCACTATCTAACATATCCTTCAACACTGCATTGAATTCCGCCGTAAGTTCAGCGTCTTTAGGGAAAGCAACCGCATAACCGTCTGCCTTTTCACCTTCAATCGCGATCATTTGCAGATCTTCATTAGCCGCAACAAAACCTTTTGCAATCGAATCTTCCATAATAATGGCATCAATACGATCGGACTTTATTTCTTGGATTAATGCTGGTATTTTATCTAAACTAACAATGTCCTCTATCGTGCCTAATTCTACTGCTCTTGTCTCTTGTAAAGAACCAAGCTGGACGCCCACTTTTTTACCTGCTAGATCTTCTAAAGAAGCAATATCTGCATCTACTGTTGTTACAATCGTATTCGTTGCTTCAAAGTACATATCTGAGAAGTCTACAGACTCTTTTCGCTCATCCGTAACACTCATCCCTGACATAACAAAATCCACACGCTCCGATTGCAATGCTGCAATAAGTCCATTAAAATCCATGTTCTTTATTTCTAATTCGTAACCGAGTTCCTCCATCACTGCTTTCGCAATATCTACATCGATTCCGACGATTTCTTCTGTTTGAATATCCACATCTTCAAATGGTGGATAGTCTGCTGAAGTTCCCATAATCATCACATTGGTCTCTTCACTTTGCGCTGTTCCTTGATCCGTCTCTTCACTAGATGCATCGTCTGATTGTCCACACGCAGTGAACATCAACATGATTGCAAGCATGAATGTCGTCATTAAAAAATATTTCTTTTTCATCGTAATCTCTCCCCACATCTGATGTTTAAATATACAATTCACATTATGTTTATAAAAAAATAGCAAACTTATTATAACAAAAAGTAAAAACAAAAGATACCTAAAAAAAATAGAAATTTTGTCCATTTGCATACTTTTTCATCTATTGCTTATAACCGAGGTAAGGGCAGCTTGATAATGAGATAAAAGAAAAGCACCAATGTACGCTACGGGTGTACATCGGTGCTGACCATCTTATGATGAATAGAGGTAATAAGTATAATTTTTATTTTTTAAAGAAAAACTAAAATAAGGAAAAAAAATGGAGGTGTTATATATGAATGACGATAAACAATTTTACTTACACTTATTTCAAGATTCGGGATTGAATGACCATACTTATCATTTTGCGTCTAAATCTATCATTACAGATACTCAGTTAAGTGAGACGCAAAAACTGACGCAACTACAGTTAATGAATGAGGCTTTTGAACAAACAAGGCTAGAGGACATTACACCTCATTCCATTAACTGAGTTTTCATCTTATATAGTAAGAATAGTAAAAGAACAGTATGATCAAATACTAAGTGTATATTTTACTTCCACTTTCTTTAAACTCACGGGACTTCTGCTGCATCCCATCTTCTACTGCGGATTCGATTTGATCGAATCCTTTTTCATTTGCATATTCACGAATATCTTGCGTAATTCTCATACTGCAAAACTTTGGACCACACATAGAGCAAAAATGAGCTGTCTTCGCCCCTTCTGCTGGTAAGGTTTCATCGTGATATTCCATCGCTCTTTCTGGATCGAGGGATAAATTGAATTGATCGCGCCAGCGAAATTCAAAACGTGCTTTCGACAACGCGTCGTCTCGTTTTTGTGCACTTGGATGCCCTTTCGCTAAATCCGCAGCATGAGCAGCTATTTTATACGTAATAACCCCTTCACGCACATCATTTTTATTTGGCAATCCTAAATGCTCTTTCGGCGTTACATAACAAAGCATCGCAGTACCAAACCAACCGATCATCGCCGCACCTATCGCCGATGTAATGTGATCGTAACCGGGAGCGATATCCGTAGTAAGTGGGCCGAGTGTATAAAATGGTGCTTCCTGACAAATTTCCATCTGCTTATCTACATTTTCTTTAATTTTGTGCATCGGTACGTGTCCGGGACCTTCAATCATGACTTGCACATCGTGTTTCCATGCTATTTTTGTCAGCTCACCGAGGGTTTCTAGCTCTGCATATTGCGCTTCATCGTTCGCATCCGCAATGGAACCAGGACGCAATCCATCTCCAAGAGAGAAAGCAATATCATACGCTTTCATAATTTCACAAATCTCTTCGAAATGCGTATAAAGAAAACTCTCCTGATGATGAGCAAGACACCAAGCAGCCATGATAGAGCCACCGCGTGACACGATACCTGTCATACGCTTTACTGTAAGCGGGATGTATCGGAGCAACACACCTGCATGTATCGTAAAATAATCTACACCTTGTTCTGCTTGTTCAATGAGCGTATCACGATATATTTCCCACGTTAAATCTTCTGGTTTGCCATCCACTTTTTCCAGCGCCTGATAAATAGGAACGGTTCCGATCGGAACTGGTGAATTACGAATGACCCACTCGCGCGTCGTATGAATATGTTTACCCGTAGATAAATCCATAATATTATCTGCACCCCAGCGAGCAGCCCATGTCATTTTTTCCACTTCTTCTTCAATGGAAGAAGTCACTGCGGAATTTCCAATATTCGCATTGATCTTCACATGGAAGTTACGACCTATAATCATGGGTTCACTTTCTGGATGATTAATATTAGAAGGAATAATCGCTCTTCCACTCGCGACTTCATCACGGACAAATGTTGGGGAGACACCTTCACGAATGGCGATAAACTCCATCTCTGGCGTGATGATGCCTTTTCTTGCATAATGCAATTGCGTGACGTTTTTACCTTCTTTTGCGCGCATCGGTTTATGTTTTAAGTTAGGAAATACAGCGACTTGTGTATCCTGCCCTTCCTTGTTAAAGCCGTTATCTTTCGGCTGCACTTTCCTACCTTCGTATGTTTCTACATCTTCTCGTTCTAGAATCCATTGTTCTCTAATTTTAGGAAGACCAGCACGAATGTCTACTTCGTAATGTTCATCCGTATATGGTCCACTTGTATCATAAATAACGACAGGTTCATTTACTTCTTCCCCATGCGTCCCACTTGTTGGCTCTAAGGAAATTTCACGCATCGGCACCTGAATATCTTGACGTGACCCCTCTACATATTTCTTTTTACTGCCAGAAAAACTAGATAAAATTTCAACATTTTCTTTTTGCAACAAAATAAAAATCCTCCTTTAACCATATAATGATTTCGGAGGACCTGATTGTTTCAGCGTATGTATACATGCCGAGCAGACTGCTCTTGTATATAAAATAAATATATAGACAAGAACTACTTTCCTACGCTGGTATGATCCAGATCAGGTCCCGAGGGTTTAAGAACGCAGTCGTTCTAATCTCAGCCCAACATCAAGGGCTCCCCTAGTAGTTATTCATAACTTTAGTTAAATGTTTCAACTCGATCATATCACATGCTCCTATGTTTGAAAAGAATACTTACCAATTTTTTAAAAAATAACTGGATTTTGAGTTATCCCCCTTATAACGATGTCATGAATTGAGCAACATATAAAATGGAATGATATGTCTTTATCAGAAAGGAGTGCCTCAAGACATGTACGCTCGTATATGTCGATTAGCCTATGATACATCTATTTTGGATATTTCCGTTAACAGTAACACTTTCCTATAGTATGGTTCCCTTCCTATTTAGCCGCGTCTTTGCCATGGGGGTGCTGAAAAAAGACAAGCAGCAAAAAGGCGTTGCGCTCACTTTTGATGATGGACCAGATCCAGCGTATACACCGCAACTACTGACCCTACTAGACCAACACAACATCAAAGCTACTTTTTTTGTACTGGGGGAAAAAGCGGAAAAACATCCCGAAATCATAAGAGACATCCATCAGCAAGGCCATCTGCTTGCCATCCATAACTACACCCATGTACCGAACTGGATGTTACTACCGAAACAAGTGCGTGAACAGCACATTCATAAGACAGCAAACATCCTTTACAACATCACAGGGGAAAAACCTACATTGTACCGTCCGCCATGGGGTTTACTGAACCTATTCGATTACAGCATAAGCAAACAATTTCATATCGTGTTGTGGTCTAAAATGTTTGGAGATTGGAAATGGGGGGAGCAGGATGTCGCGAAACGCTCCGCACAGTTAGTGAAGCAATTCAAAAAAGGAGACATCGTCGTCCTGCATGACAGTGATCAAACATTTGGAGCAAAAAAACAAGCACCGACATACATGCTACGCAGTTTGGCACAGTCACTAGAACAGTTACAACATACCGTCCCGTTTGTTAGATTGGACGAACTACAGCATGTTCAGCAGCCATTTATCCCGCTATGGAAAAAAATTGTCGTGAAAACGTGGCTGCTATGGGATAAAGCCATATTAAAGACGATACACATCACGCCGGTAGACGAAGAAAATAAATTTATACAAATTCGTATACGTCCTTACAGCGGAAAAGGAAACATCCTGCTTGAAAACGGGGATATGCTCAGCAAGGGAGATCGAATTGTTGAACTGCATTTAAACAACGAGATGCTACATGAACTCGGCAAACATTCAACCTCTATCATCCAACTTTCTGTGCAACTCATTCAACGAACAAAGCAACTGCTGCCTAAAATTAAAGCCTACATCGACCAAGAACAATTTGCAGATGTGAAAGGCTTATATAGCATTACGATGGTACACCAAGGAACAACGCGGCTCGGCTTTACGACACAAGATTTACCTGACAATATATTCGGAACATGGACAAAAAAATATTTGCAATGGATGATGATGATCGTGCACCCACAAGGAGTCAAACGATTGAAAAATCAATCCAAACCACTACACCCCAAAATCATTACCATGTCTCGAAAAGCGTTGTTTGAGAAATATCAATAGAACTATGGATGAAATATGGAATAGTTTCCTGTACATACGAATAAACCGATATAAGATGGTTGAACAAGTTCATTCAACATTCAACATATGTATAAACTGGAGAAAAACTGAGATATAAGTTTACGCTTCTGTTGCCAGGCGCAAAGGTTGATGCAGAAATTTCTTCATCTTATGCTTAGTGATAACAAGCATGTTACAGCACTTGCCATGCAATGTTAAAATACAGATGAGCCTTCGTGATGATGAAGGTAGGTTCATGATCAAAATAAAATATAAACTGAGCATATGCTTATGGAGGAGATAGAATGGCAACGGAACAATGGAAACAAGTTGACGACTATTTTACAAGTAAGTTACAAGCGCAAGATGACGCAACAGATTATGTTTTGGAAGCAAATCAGGAAGCTGGATTACCAGCTATCGATGTGTCTGCAAACCAAGGAAAACTACTATACTTATTAGCCAAAATGCGTGGTGCTAAAAACATACTAGAAATCGGAACACTGGGTGGCTTTAGTTCCATTTGGATGGCACGCGCTTTACCAGCAGACGGAAAGTTGATTACACTGGAATACGATGAAAAGCACGCACAAGTGGCAGAGCAAAACATCGAAAAAGCGGGATTAGGTGATAAAGTAGACATCATGGTCGGAGCAGCACTCGACACGTTGCCGAAGGTAGAGCAACAAGGGCATACCAACTTTGATTTTATTTTTATTGATGCAGATAAGGTGAACTCCCCTAACTATGTACAATGGGCACTCAAATTATGTACACCTGGTGCCGTCATTATCGCAGATAACGTCGTGAGAAACGGGAGAGTTATTGATCCACACAGTGAAGATGAAGGAATCGTGGCAACAAGAGATTTAATGGATATGATGTCCAGAGAAGATAGAATAGAATCCACGGCTATACAAACCGTCGGTTCAAAAGGTTACGATGGATTTTTAATCGGAGTTGTGAAATCTTAAAAGGTACTTAGGAGGATCTTAGTAGGGTCTTAGGGAGGTCGATTCATGCGTCGTTCTTACTCCGGAAAGTTATTGTTTTTCGTCCTAATTATTATTTCCATTCCAACGTTAATGATAGTAAGTAGAATCATATCGCCATCGTTATTACTGCACATAGAAAACATTCTCATTATCTTATTGCTATTCGGTATATTACTTAAAATGAGATAGCACGAGCTAACATGAGATAGCAGGAGCTAACAGAAGTTAACATGATGGTTTTTTGCCACTTACCCTGATGTAGTCTACACCCCAAAAGTTAGAGTGAACATTGCACTAGTGGGGTGGCCTGAATGACTACCATGGGGTAAGTTTATTTATGTTTCTATCTTTCGTCTGTTAAGTCTGGTAATCCCCTGGATTGTCTTGTTTTGTTTACTAATTTTAATATTCTCGGATAAAATCTCACAAACAGTTTAGCAACCCAAAAACTATAAAATACATTAGTAACAAAGTAAAAAGTGATGAACACGAAACTGGACAACAGCCCATCTAGACTATACAAAGTATTGACATAATGCAATCCAACATATTGCTGGAATAATTCCATATACAACTCTATACATACGGCTAAAATATTATATGTAAAAACGACGATCAATAACGTAGGTATCCACAATACAACAGACAAAAAGGCTGTGCCAATAGAGGATCTTTTTGTAGGTAAAGCAAATCCAAATGCTTGCAGCCAAAAGAATAAAAGAACGGCCGGTACCATCAATACTACAAGGTAAATAAAAGTTAACACCATCAAAACTCCTCATCTTTATCATATTTTTAGATATGTAACGTACACTCTCTATTTTCAAAAAAACCTATTCCATTTTAACATAATGAAAGCATAATATGTTTTATATTTCCTCTATATGTAATTCGCTGAGATTTATTTTTCATGTTCATATTTTCTGTTCATGTTTCTTGTTTATGTTTCGTATTCATGTTTCTTGTTCACGCAAAAAAAAGCAGCGGCAAGCCACCACCTTTTTCTATCATTATTTTTCATCCACATTTGCATACTTTAATGAGGTATTTCCATTTTCTAGAACATAGTAACTAGTGACTAATATACAGCCATAAGCCCATAAGGACCATCAATAATTTCTATTTTCGTTTCAAAAATATTGGTCAAAAGTTCTGGATTCATCATCTCTTCTACTGTTCCAAAAGCAGCAATTTGACCATTTTTCATCGCGCATATTCTATCGGAATATTTAGCAGCAAAATTAATATCATGCATAACAATCAGAATGGTTCGTCCAAATTCATTGGCAACCTGCTTCAGATATTCCATCATTTGGACAGAATGAGCGACATCAAGATTGTTTAGAGGCTCATCTAACAGGACATACTCCGTCTCTTGACACAAAACCATTGCAACATATGCTCTTTGTCTTTGACCTCCTGAAAGCTCATCTAAATATCGATGTTCTATATCAGTCAAGTCTAAGAAATCTATGTATTTTGAGATAATTTCCTCATCTTCCTTGGTTAACCTACCTTTCGAGTAAGGAAAACGTCCGAATCCAACTAATTGTCTGACAGTAAGTCTCGTAACAAAATGATTTTCTTGCCGTAAAATAGTCACAATCTTCGCTAAGTCCGTCGATTTTGAGGAGGATACATCCATATTTGCGATCATAATTTGACCCTCATCCATACTTAGAAGCCTTCCGATCATCAAAAGTGTCGTAGACTTTCCAGCACCATTTGGTCCAATTAAAGATGTGAAACCAGACTTTGGTATCTCAATATCCAAAGGTCCAATTTTCACTTGATCCGTATACATCTTTTTAACATTATTAATTTTTATCATAGTGACCTCCCCTTTAGAATCACAATTAAAAATACAATACCACCAAAAAATTCAATAAAAACAGAAACAGCTTGAGCATTAAATACATGGTACATTAAAAAATATGCACTTGTTAAAACAAAGAACCCTATCGATAAAGCCATCGGAAAAATATATTTGTGATTATAAGTTGGTGCTGCTTGATAACTTAATATAGCAACTAGAAATCCAAAGAAAGTAAGTGGCCCAACTAAAGCGGTTGAGATGGACATCAACACAGCAATCAATACAAGCGTATACATGATATTAGCTTGATATTTTAAACCGAACGTAGTCGATACTTCTTTTCCAAGTATCAACAAATTTAATTTATTTGAAAAACCAAAGAGTAATAATCCAATAATGATAACTAATGGAATGACAATTGGAAAGTACTCCGGATTCGCATTATTAACAGAACCTATCATTCTAGTTAGCAAAAGGTCAAACTCAGATGGCGAAAGAAGTTTTCTCATAAATGCTGACACAGTATTTAACCCCGTGCCAATAATAATGCCAATTAAAAGCACAAATTGTAATTCTCCATACTTTCCAGACAAAAGCCATCCATAAAGGATTACACTCATCAAGACCATAAGACTTACCTGAAGAAAAAAAGGACCCGTTCCACTAAAACTAACCATTGTACCAGCACCAAATAAAAACATGGTACTTGTATGAATGGTAGAGTAAAGTGACTCATATCCTAATAGAGAAGGAGTTATAATTCTATTATTGGTAATAGATTGAAAAGCAACGGTCGACAAGCTGTGGCAGATTGCAGCAATGAGCATGGCAACAACAGCTACCACTCTCCTTTCCACAACAGGGATAAAAGACGGCGAATCTACCGGTACTGGATTGTTATAAAATAAAAGACCTAATGAAAAAAGAAGACCCAAAGTGGTCAACAATATTAGCAGTATCCAATAGCGTCTTTCATCTTTCCTAGTGCGGAAACTACTTGCTGATCGTTTTTTAGTATGAAGGCTAAAGTTTACGTCGTCATTATTTCTATATTCTAAAGCGTTCATCTTAGCCTCCTTGGTTTTCTTTGTCGCAATAATATAATAATAAATACAACTGATCCTACGGTTCCAAGAATTAAAGAAACAGGAACTTCAAAAGGTTTTATAATGGAGCGGGAAATGATGTCACAAAAAGTGATGGTCCCCATTCCCATCAAACATACCCAAGGCAGATTACTTCTAATATTATCTCCTCTAATCATAGATACAATATTAGGTACAATTAAACCTAAAAACGGAAGATTACCAATAACAGCTGCAACAATACCAACAGCAATAGCAATAAGACCATTCGCCAGAAGAATGAGCGAATTATAATTTACGCCAACACTTGTTGCAACATCCTCGCCTAGACCAGCTAAAGTCAATCTATTCGCATAAATAAAGACAAGAATCGTAACAATCACAATGAACCATAAATATTCATACCTTCCAACTTGCACGGAGGTAAATGATCCTACAAACCATCCTTCTATCACTTGCGTCATTTGAAAAAAAAGACCCAGAAAAGTAGAAATGGAAGAAATTACTGCTCCAAGCATCAAACCAATGATTGGCACAATTAACGAGGAACGAAGTCTAACTCTTCTTAGCAGCAAAAAGAAAATCATAGTTCCAATAAAAGAAAAAATAATGGCACCCGTCATTCTTAGCACTATCGTTGGTGCAGGAAATAATAAGTAGACAACGAGGAGACCCAAACCTGCCCACTCAAAAGTTCCTGTTGTAGTAGGTTCAACTAAACGATTTCGTGTTATAAGTTGCATAACGAGTCCTGCCATCGCTAAAGCAGCCCCTGTAAGCATTAATGCAATCGTTCTTGGAACACGAGTGATAAAAAACATTTCCATTCCATCTGCTTGTCCACGTATATCATAAACACCAGTAAACAGAGAGATAATACACAAACTAATAACAACCATAACAGCTATTATAAAAGGTTTAGTCCATATTTTATTATGATAATAAAACCGGGATTGAGAGTTTGGCTCAATCCCGGTAATAGTATTTTTTCGCACTAGTTAAACTCCTTTATATCTTACTCAGCAAAAGCATTGGCAATACTATTAGACAACTCTATAAAAGTTTGTATTGATTCATTTAAGTAAGTATCCATTGGTGCATAAACAATTTGTCCATTTGAAACAGCCGTTGTATTTTGAAGAGCTGGTGACTGATCAATAACATCTTGAGCAGGAACTTTTTCATTTATACCAGATATAGGAGCATCACGATCTAATACAAAAATCCAATCTGGGTTACTTTGTGCAATAGCTTCAACTGAAATTTCGTCCCCTTGATGATCTGTAGAACTGTTGTCAACTTCTAGTGCCGGTGTCCATCCAAAAATTTCATACAATGGTCCCCAGACTCGTCCAGTGTAAGGAGCTGAAAAACCAATATCTCCACCAGAAACGATAACACTCATTACTGTATCGTTTTCTTTATAAGCGGACTTTCCTTTTTCGATCGCTTGATCCAACTCAGATACCAGCTGTTCAGCTTCAGTATTTTTTTCAAAAATTTCTCCGAGAGCAAGCGTAGTTTCTTTAAATCCATCTATTAAATTTTGAGCACTATTTTCACTGTTAACGTCAAAATTTAAATCAATAACAGCAGCATTTGGTACCAATTTCTTTATATCCTCATAATACCCTGCAAACCTTTGACCAATAATGACAAGTTCAGGGTCTACGGCAGCAATGATTTCAAGATTTGGTTCACCGTGACTCCCAACATCTTGAACATTGCTGTCCGTTACATATTGTGAATCTGATGACATGATCGGTTTTGGAACAGCAACTAACTCAATTCCCCAATCAGCTAAAGTTTCAAACGTTCTATTATCCAAAGCAACTACATTCTTAGGATTTGCAGGAACTGTAACAGTTCCATGAGCATCTGTAATTTCAACTGTTGAAATTTCTGTTGACTCCATTACTTCTTCACTTGTTTCAGTTTCATTACTTGCACTTGAGCATGCTGCTAATATTAAAGCGAAAACCGACATGATTAAAACAGTTAATTTAAATTTTCTCATTTCCTATACCTCTTCCATTTCATGTTGTAATTTTTAAAAACTAAATGATTATGTATTGATCATACATTTTTTTACTTGATACTAATTTCAATACTAATTTCAATCCTATTAAACTCAATTTTCATAGTGCATAGCTATAACACATCGCGTTGATAATAATTATCAATATCAATTGCCATATTAATTTACTAAATAAAAGCGGTATTGTCAACCCATAATTATAGATGATGACATTTCATTATTTTTTATTTATTTACTTAGATGCCGAAAAATTGTAAAAAAGGCGGACGAAAAACGTGTGCAATGTATCCTTTTCATCTTTTATGGCTCATGTTTCATATTCAAGTTTCGTGTTCACGAAAAAAAGCAGCGGCACTCATTCCGCTACTTTTTCCATCATCATTTTTTATCCTCACTTGCATGCATCATCACGCTATTTTTTTGCTACACGATAAAACAGTTTCGCTAGTTCATTTACCACTACCATGATCGCTGACAAACCGATGATAAACAACCAATCTTGCAGCGACAACAACGTAATGTTGAATATGTCATTAAAAATAGGCGTCACCACGAGCACGAATTGAATTCCTATCCCTAATATAATGGCTCCCACTAAATATTTGTTGCTAAACCATCCGACCTGAAATATAGATTTCCTCGTATGACGCAAATTTAAAGAGTGGAATAACTGTGAAACACTCAACGTAATAAACGCCATGGTTTGTGCGTATATGAGCTGACTGTCACTTAAGGCACTAAAATCAATAGAAAAAAACGTACTCTCCCCCGTCTGCCATCTCAACGCTTCCATAAACGCAATTAACGTAAGCAATCCGATCAATGTTCCGTTCAATACGGTGTAGATTCCTGTTTTTTTAGATAATATATTTTCTTTCGGATCTCTTGGATGATGTTTCATCGCGTCTGGATCGTCTGGATCTACACCTAAGGCGATCGCTGGGAACGTATCTGTAATGAGATTCACCCACAAAATATGTATTGCGGTTAAAGGGGCAGGCCAACCTAACAAAATGGCGATAAATAAAGCTACAATTTCACCGAAGTTACAAGATAACAAAAACAACACGGACTTTTTAATATTTTGATATATGTTTCTGCCTTCTTCTACAGCAGACACGATCGTAGAAAAGTTATCATCCGTTAATACGATATCTGCTGCCCCTTTGGCCACATCCGTACCACTCTGTCCCATCGCAACACCAACGTCAGCTTGTTTTAATGAAGGTGCATCATTCACCCCGTCACCCGTCATCGAAACGATATGTCCTTCTGCCCTTAATGCTTGTACAATTCGCACTTTATGTTCTGGAGAGACGCGAGCAAAAATATGCATCGTTTTACACTTTTCTTGCAAAACTTCATCGTTAATTTGTTCTAACTGTTGGCCTGTCATCACTTCATCGTGATGATCCACCATACCAAGCTGTTTCCCAATAGCTAAAGCTGTTTTCGGGTTGTCCCCTGTAATCATGACCGTCTTGATGCCTGCATGCTTACACTGTTGAATGGAATCTTTTGCTTCCTCACGAGGAGGGTCTATCATGCCCACTAGTCCTAACAGCACAAGATCTTTATCTTCAATAGAAGGTTCTAATGTAACATCTGAAGGTAATGGCTTATACGCAATGGCAAGTACACGTAAAGCTTCCTTCGCCATGCTGTCCACCGCTTCATGGATGTGTTGAATATGCTGCTTCGTTATCGGTACATCTTCCCCATTCACATGCACATGAGACGCTCTCGGTAGTAAACTTTCGGTCGCGCCTTTAGCAAACAAAGTAAGGTCTTCATCCACTTGATACACGGTAGACATCATTTTTCGTTCAGAGTCAAAAGGAATTTCATACATACGCTCATACGTCTGTTCCAACTCCCTTTTGTCTTTGTTCACTTGTAATCCCGCACGAACTAAAGCAATTTCTGTTGGGTCACCGGCTTCTTTTTCCTCCGTCACCACCGCGTCGTTACAGAGCACCATCGCATGTAAAAATAGCTGCTTTGAAGTATCTGTGGAAGACTGTTGTATAGCCTCTGGCTCCCATTTCTCATACGCACCGTTAGCATAAAAATGAGTAACCGTCATTTTATTTTGTGTTAATGTTCCTGTTTTATCGGAGCAGATGACGCTAACCGCCCCTAACGTTTCTACTGCGGGTAATTTACGAATAATAGCATTGCGCTTAATCATTCGCTGTACGCCGAGTGCTAGCACAATCGTTACAATGGCTGGCAATCCTTCTGGTATCGCAGCAACAGCGAGACTTACGGAAATTAAGAACATCTCCAGCACTTCTCGACCTTGAAGATAACCGATAAAGAAAATAATACACGAGATTGCGATAGCAGCGATACCTAAAAACTTCCCTAAGCTTGCTAATTTCCGCTGCAACGGCGTCATTTCTTTTTCTTGCTTGTTCAGCATGCCAGCAATTTTCCCGATTTCTGTCTGCATACCAGTGCCTACCACGACCCCTTCTCCTCTTCCGTAAGTAGAAAGTGTGGACATAAAGGCCATATTTTGTTGATTTGCTAATGGGGTATCTGGTTCGCCTGTCCAGTTTTCTTCTTTATCCACTGGTAACGATTCGCCAGTAAGCGAAGATTCTTCGATTTTCAAATTAGCTGTTTCTGTGAGCCGAATGTCTGCTGGAATGTATCTACCTGCATCAATCAATACGAGATCACCAGGTACAAGTTCTTCCGATGGGATTTCTTGTACGACGTTGTCACGCTTGACGACTGCTTTCGGTGTGGACATTTTTTTCAGTGCTTCTAATGACTTTTCTGCTTTAGACTCTTGGATGACACCAATGACAGCATTAAGTAAGATAACGATAAAAATAATGATCGCATCGGCAATTTCACCAACCACTGCGGAAATAACAGCAGCAGCAATAAGGATGTAGATGAGGATGCTGTTAATTTGCTCCCAAATGAGTTTTAGAACGGTTGGCTTCTGATTCTCTGTAAACTCATTCCGTCCCTCTTTCTTCAATCGCTCTTCCGCTTCTTGCTGTGTGAGTCCATCGTGAGGAGAAGTTTTTAGTTCATTTGTCACTTCTTGTACGTTTTTGGTAAACCACATATGACCCCCTACTTTCCCGTTAAGTTGAACAAGTGATTTCACTGCAGTCCATGCTCTGACTTTGTAGACGAATAATCTATATATAGGTTGTCTAATATTTGCCTTATTATAACAAGAAATGTGATTTTGGGTGATTAGGGTGGTTTGGGGGAGGGATTATAGTCTTATAGAAAATCCAGTATGTACAGGGAGTTATAATAAGCTTCAGTTCTTCATTATATAAATGCCAAAATAAAAATATGGAGCAAATTACTAGCTACTAAATATAACTCCCTAATTTTTTCGTTTGTTAAACGCATATGAAATTAAAAAGCAGTTCTCAATATTATAATTTTTCAATGACCATACAAAATTATTGATGGTTCCAGTGAGGTGTCTAATATGCTTAACAAATAAGCAATCTCTACAAATAATTATCAATGCAAACGGAAACCCCATTGTTTCTTATAAACAGGCCCTAGCAGTAAATACTTGAAAGATTAAAAAAACTAATATTTAAACGAAGTTTTGTTTTCAAATTTCAAAATTATCATTTTTGTCTAACATAGCTAGGAAGATCATTTTACAAATTTTAAGAAATTTTTTATATAGTTTGATTCCTTATAGAACATTTCATTCACACCAGCACGTGATTGGTATGAAATATATCTATTAATTATTTTCTGACTGTATTCCTTTTTTAATGTTCCAACTTTTCTAAGTTTACCATCCATTAAATTGTGTTCAATTTCATTATTATTTAAAGTGTGTACATTGAAAAAATCCCATTTAATAAAAATTAATTTATTTCCTTCATATTCTGGTATAGCTGACCAATGAGCATTTTCTTTATTATTTTTCAAATCATTTTCAACTACTTCCTTTTGTTTGTATCCTATAATAAATTTCAAGTTACCTTTAACTTTGTTATTTGCTATATCGCACAAAGGAGTAATACATAACATATATTTCTCCATGATAGAAACTTTTGACTGCTTGCATTTTATATTATTTTTTGAGATATTTTTTATACGAACTTCCTTCTTATCGTGATTAGTTTTCCATGTAATAGTACGAGATGTTTTATTAAAAAAAATACGAGGTGGTTTAACTTTATTCGCTATTATTGTTCCTGTTTCAATATTATTATTTTCATCCATCATATTAAATTTCATCATTCTGGTAAAATAAACCGTTTCTTTCAAAAAAGACTTTTTGAAATCTTCTTTATTTGAATGTTCTGCTCCATTAGATTCACTAATATAGCTTTCCCATAGTATAAGTAATAACACAATTTGTTTATCGTATTTATTTAGTTTATTACCATTCCATTCAAAGGTCTCTTTACATATCTCCCTTATGGAGAATTGGAATTTTTCCAAACAGTTAATTTCACTATTTGCTATTTTCTCAACCAACGTTTCAACAAATTCTTTATCAACTAGCTTTTTTTTAAGGTCTTTCAACTCATTCAACTTAATAGATAACATATCAAATAAATAATCAGTTGTTTCTTTTTCTATATAACCTTTATCTTTCAGAGCTATTATAAGTCTCTCCTTTTTTCTCTCAAATAAAAAATGATTTCTAAAAAACTTAGTATTGTCATCAACAAGCACACTTGATAATAATGTGTCATTAATGAAAGGTCTTATTTCATTGTTTGCTATTTCTGAAGTAAGTATCTGAGAAAAAAGCACTTTTTCAAATGAGACATTAAATTTTTGTATAGTTTTATGGATGTTATTATTTATTTTTTGAGCACATTCCATAAAATGTAATGTTGTGCTTTTATCTTTTATAAGTACTGAGGCAATATTACCCATAAGATTATCTGGAGATACCATCTTATTCATAACAAACCCAAACAAAGAAGATGTACCATCTTCTTTAGGATTCTGAAAAAAGAATGATTTTTCATCCAAAATATTGTACTCATGTGATATTGATTTTAGTACTTCCTCTTTATTTTCTTTTGTATATATAACTACACATTTTAATCCACTTTTATCATCTGTAAACATTTTCAAAATGTTTTTGGCAGCTGTCCCTACAGGGTGTACTCCATTGTTCTCTTCCATTTGCCAATCAATTATAAGTATCTTTGCATTACTTAGTACAGTTTGAATTTTTAACAGATTTTGTTGTATATCTATTGTCTTATCATAGCAGTAAGGATAAGTTATAATTCCATCATTTATGAACCGTTCAAAAACATCATCCGATCCATAGCTATCTGATCGCTGTTCATTCTCTTTGGTAACAGCAACTTGATCGTTCATACCATCAACAAATTCTATTGTATTAGAATCTATTACAGAAAAATCTATTTCATCATTACCTATCACAATTGGTGTTTGTTGTTCACTTAAAGTGTTTTTACCAAATTCGTCGTCGATAATAACAGCATTATTAAAATAATCCTTTACAATATCTTTTGCTGATTCTATAATTGATGATTGCATATACTAACCTCCAAATTGAAGTGCTTTTTGATTAAACAAAATGTAAAAACATGCTCCTCTATGATGTCTAAGTTCTTGGCCTGAGGTTAATAATCCTATTATATGTCCTCTTGATTTGAGCATATCACGCGACAAAAATAATCCTAGTCCTCTACCATCCGGTTTTCTAGAGAAAAATGGTTCAAAAACCCTTTCAGCATCATTTTCTTTTATTCCGATACCTGTATCGTGAATATATACATACTGGTGGTCATTAGAATTGTAAAAATGAATTTCTTTTATCTCTTGATTTAACATCCAATAAATTGAGTTTGAAATTAAATTAATAAAAGGAGCAAACAAAACTACTTCCGCTTCTTTTATCGTCATGTCTTCAGATATATCATTTATTATCTTTATATTGTATTTCTTAATATCTGAAGCAAAAAATTTTAAAGTATCACCTATATATTTCTTTACATTTATCTCTTTACGTCTATGTCTTGATTGCCGATATAATGGACTCATTCTTTCATGCAATTTCTCTAAAGATTTGAAAGCTAAAAATGTATTTTCTACTAAAGGGAGAATTTTAGTATGTCTTAATGATTTTTTTAATATTTGAAATTGATCACTAATTTTTGAATAAATAGAATTAAACTCATGATCAGTGAGTTCAGTTGCTAAACCAAGGGCTGATAAATCTCTATAAGTAGTTAACTCTTGTTTTAAATGTCCAATCAATTGATCATCGTAACTCCATCGCTCTTTATTCAAAAGATTTTGCATAAAGCGTTCCAATAATATATTCAATTCATTTAGGACTAAAGAGTTTTCTAGAGAGTCTCGATAATTAGAAATGTGATTATAAATTAATGAATTAGTTTCTTCTGATTTATTTAATAAGTTACGAACCTCTAAAATTTTATCATCATGAATATTTGTAGAATAGTTACTAATGTTTAATCTCATGTTTTCTAACTCTATAATATACTGATCTAAGAATTCTTTTTTATATTTTTCATGTTCTATTTTTGTAATATTTAATTCGTCTTTTACTATTGCCCCAACTATATCTTTGATTGAAGTTGTTAGGGCACTTTTCTTATCTGTTATTTCAGTGTCCACATTTTTTATTTGTGAGGCATATATATTGTTTACTTGATTTATTTTGTTATCAATTTCATTTATAATTTCACTTTTTTGATTATTAGAATTGGAATTTGTTTTAACATTTCTTTGTTGCTTATTTTTTAACAGTTTCTCAATTTCATTTTCTATAAAATTATTGTAATTTTTCTTTAATTTGGCAATGTTGTTATTATATTTATTTATAATATCAAGTGAATCATATTCATGACTATATCGTTTATTCACTACCCATTTTAAGCTGTCAAACTCATTAATATAACTGTTTGTTTCGGATCTTATACTTAATAATACAGATTCTATTGAAGTATCACCAAGTGCAACCGTTTTTTCACCAATTTTTTTTATTGTTAATATGAGTTTGTTTTTTATAACTTTTCCTTTTTTATACAGATCACTTTCTATGTTATTCATCCATGTATTTAATTTTTTAAAATATTGTTTTTCATTTTTTTCTTCCTTCTCTCGCTCTTCTTGAAATCTAGACTCCTCTTTCCTTTCGTTTATATACTTTTCACGTCTACCTTCTGCATTAACATCTTTTGTACCTAAATAATCAGTAGCCCACCACTCCAGTAGATTCATTAATAAATTTTGAAAAACTTGAAAGTGATTATTCTCAACAAACCCTTCACGACTAGATTTGTCTATTAAGTATGGATTACCCTCTTTACTAATTTCTATGTACCCATACATTCTTCTGAAACTGAATAAATATGTACCCGCTCTGATAGTTCTACGTTCCTCCACGTTTAAAAAATCATTATTTGTTTCTCCGTATGGTAATATTCTTAGTCCATCTCTGAATACATATAAGCCACCAACTTTTTTTAATTTTTCAGTAAGCTGCTTATGCTGATCTTTAGGAATACAAGATAATGCTGGAGTCCCCTCTACGTGAAACCATTTGATTTTTATTGGACCACAATCGTCGGTTCCGTATACAATTCCTTTTGTTAAAATATCTTTGGAAACTTGTATATGTTCAGCCTTCTTTTGAACTCCCATATATGCAAAACCATCAAAAGCACCATTTATTATAGTTCCACGTAACGCGAAATCATATAAAAGAATATCATCGGAATTGAGCGCTGTCTCATTTTCAAGTTTAACTCCATTGATGTGTATTCTTGGAGTAAACATATCTTGTTCAGATTTTCTAGATAGAGAGTTATTATCTTCTTCGAGTTGATTCTCAAACAACTCAATAAAATTATAGAATGAAAATAACACATCTTTTAGTCTTTGCTTTCTTTTAAGAGCACTTGTTGAATCAATTTTCACATTACTATAAATTGTCCAATCCCATGTTTTTTCCAAGGCTTTTATATAAAAGATTGTTCCACCACCCTGTCTATCCATCTGTCGAATTTTTGTTAATATTGCATCGTTAATATTAAAATTCTTCACATCGTATATAACTCTTGTGTATAGATTATCATCCCATTTTTCTTTATGATAAAAATTAGACATCATTATATTTTTAAGTTCTTGTAAATTATTAGTTAAATAGTAAATTAAATCATCTGAAGATTTAAAGCTTTTTACAGGAATAACTATATCTTCGATATACAAATCCTCGTTTCTAAATAGTTCCCAATGTAAATATAGAACTACCCAGGGGTCTTCACTAGCGAATCTTTTTTTAGAAATAATTAGAAGTTGATCTCCTAAAATAGATATAGCCAATCTTCCTATACCTTTCTCCCCAATTTTCACTCGATTTTTTTTGGTTCTAACTACATTTTTGCTTTTCTTGGAATAAGTTCCTAATATAAGCCATTTATTCTCGATATCACTTTTATCCATACCGTCACCATCATCCGATATAGTTATACAATCATTGTTGCTATCAATGTTTATAAGTCCTTCATTAGCATCAGCATCATATGAATTTCTTAACAACTCTGTTATAGCTGTTACTTCGTCACGAACTTGCTGTTTTCCTAATAAATCAACTGCTCGTGCTTTGGTTTTAAAATTAGCCATATGATTCTCTCCCCAACTTAATTAAAAAATTGTCAGATAAACTCGGTTCTAAATATATATAATTCTACATGGTTTATATTTTTCCTGTTTATATTTTTCCTGTTTATATTAGTTATTAACAGTGTTTTTTGCACAAAATTTTTGTTACTATAAATAGTAGTAAAACTTTTAGTTGATTGAGATGGAGGTACATCCTTTGAAGTTTACAGCTATAGATTTATTTTGCGGAGTTGGGGGAACTTCCGAAGCTTTAAAAAATAAGTTTGAAAAACAATGTGCAGTAGAATTTGATCCAATCACTGCTGAAACCTATGCAGAAAATCACGGTTCTGCACACCTAATTACAAAAGATATAAATAGAATCACAAAAAAAGAATTTTTAAATAAAACTAATCTTTCACTTGGACAGTTAGATTTATTGATCGCTACACCACCATGTCAAGGATTCTCAAGACATTCAAGAAAAAAAAGCAAGGATCAAGTTGATTATAGAAATAAACTAATATTTCATTTACTTCGAGTAAGTCATTATTTTCATCCAAAATATATTTTCTTTGAGAATGTAGGAAATATAGTGAATCATAAATATTTTTTATTATTGTTGAAAAAATTATCTAATATTGATGTTGATGGGTATCCTATAAATAAAACAAAACCTTCATATCATTTGAGGTTTGAGGTAGTAAATGCTGCTAATTATAATGTACCTCAAAAAAGGAAGAGGCTAATATTACTAGGAAAAAAAATCAACTACTTCCCTTTAACTAGTGCATTTTTAAAAACAACTGAGAAGGGAATACCAATTATAATGGAACCACTAAAAGTTTGGCCAGAACATGAGGTTGCACCTCTTTTAGGGAACTATCTCAAACCATACAATTTAAAATCAATAAATGCAGGAGAAACTGATCCAGAAGATGAATTACATACATCTAGAAATCTTTCTAATTTGAACATTAAGAGACTCAACGCTACTCCTCATAATGGAGGGAGCAGAAACTCTTGGCCTGAAGAGTTGTGGCTTAATTGTCACAAGAAAAAAAAGGTCAGTTATGGTGATGTTTATGGGAGAATGGACTACAACAACTACTCCCCCACCATTACATGTGGTTGTGTCTCTTTATCAAAAGGTAGATTTGGTCATCCTGTTGAAAATCGCGCAATTAGTTTACGTGAAGCAGCTCTTATACAAACATTTCCTAAAGATTATATTTTCAAAGGATCAATAGAAAAAAAAGCTACTCAAATTGGAAATGCTGTTCCTGTCAATCTTGCTAAAGCATTTATAAAAGTAATTTACGAGGATTTATTAAGTTCAGGCACTACTGCTTGAATTCTAAAAAGTATTTATATTATACAATTGCTGTGACAGATAGAAATATATTTCTCATTTGTTTGGTATACATGAATAGCATGTTCTAGTGTCTCCATCACAATGTTTGTGAAAATTATATAAATAGCCTACTATTTTTTTGCTATGTAAATCCAGCACAGAAAGAAAGTACCACCAGCCTTGTTGTCTTATATGAATATACTTAATAACTGCTATCCACTTTTCACTATTGGTGTTAGTTTCAAAATTTTGATTCATAAGTTTTTTCGTGCGTCTACTTAGCTTTTTGAATGAATTGGACGCTATTTTTTTTGATAATAGATCGAATGAATGCACGAAACATAATTCTTTGTACATGCTTTAAGGTTATTGTAACCTTTGCTTCCATAAGTAATGTGCTTAAAACGCACCATATCTGCCATGACTTTCTTGATGAGTGCTTTATACTGTTTTTCATAACTAGATTGTTGTTTATAAAAGATTGTTAATACGTATTTTTGTATACACATAAAACATTACAAAGTATCTTAATCGGTGGATTGTTTTTTCCTGTACATATGATGAATGATTTCTTGATCGGTTACCTTTTCGCGAATATGGTCATATCCTTTTTCAATATTCTACCACTAGCTTTAACCGTTAGTTTTTTTTACTGTAATGTGGATTATCAACAGAAAACTAGACAACTTTTTTAAGGTCAGCTCGTTTATATTGAACAGGGCTCATGTAGCCCAGTGTTCCATGAATCCGAATATAATTATACCAATGCACATAGTCAGCTTCAAAATGATAATGCCTTACAAATTCTGTTTTAAATATCTTGTAAGTGGCCTCGGCCACTGCATTATCATAAGGACAACCCTTGGCACTTAAAGATCGTTTAATATG
>NZ_QXJP01000017.1 GCF_004115085.1 Longirhabdus pacifica
CGATACGATATTTCACTACCAAAACAAGGTGATAATGCAGTGAGAAAACTGAGTGATTATTGTTATCTAACTTCATTGATATAACAACCTTTCTACTCACTAGTACTGATTATATCAATGTTGAAAATAACATACAATAATTTTGGCTAACGCCAATCGAAATTCATCTCCACCTTATCGTTGGGCTTCGCCCTTCACACGCTTGAAGATGGATTAAACAAGTCTCATAAAAAATTGGAAACATTGTATAAACAGCATCCGCAATTAGAAGAAGAACAAAAGAAAAAAGCTATTACGTCTACTTTGTATGCAGAATACGATGCAGTAGAAAGTCTATCCAATCAGCATCTTATTGATGATAGTGTTAGTGAGAAGCAAAAGAAAGAAATCGTTGAGAAGATGGAAGATGAAGAGTAGTTGAATATGTAATGCGATAAGGACTATAGGTTCTCTTTGTCATCCTAATATGTGCTTTAATTGAAAAAAGAAAAAAAGAGAAGGTTACGTACGTAATGGCCTCAGGTGAAGTGAAACACTAACTTTTGGAGGTCACTACAATCGTCCCTTCTCTTTTGTTAATTAAACTAGCGTAATATTTTTATACTTGCTAAAAATAAATCATCGTCATTATCAGAATCTGTTACCCTCCAATACCATACACTACAATCTGTAGTTGGTTCGACAGTAAATGTTACCTTAACTACACGATCATCCCCATTATTATTATCAAATAATATGCCATTTGCACCACTTTGCATTACTGTTACACCTGCCAATGGGTCTGGAGCAAATGAAATGAAAGTTAACGGCATTGGTGTTCCAGGTCCTGAATTAAATTGTGCTGGCAAAATTTCTTCAATGTTTAAAACTGCATTATTAGTATTATCTTCTATTAGGATAAATGCATCTACAGTTACGATGTTAGAATTACTAGCAGTGTAAATATGATAAGTTTGGTTGTTTGCTGTAACATTTGCAAAACCAGTCCATGCATCAGAAACTATTGTTCCCTCATTTGAATTGAAACCCCAGTTAAATGAAAGAAATCCTTCGTCGTCACCCGTTGGACCTGTCGGACCTGTCGGGCCAGTTGGGCCTGTAGCTCCGGTTGGACCTGTCGGGCCAGTTACTCCGGTTGCTCCCGTTGAGCCGGTTGGACCTGTCGGACCCGTTGTTCCTGTTTGACCGGTTGGGCCGGTTGGGCCAGTTACTCCTGTTGCTCCCGTTGCGCCGGTCGAGCCCGTTGCTCCCGTTGTGCCTGTGGCTCCGGTTGCTCCCGTTGAGCCTGTTGAACCCGTTGCGCCGGTTGGACCTGTCGCTCCGGTTGTGCCCGTTGGGCCGGTTACTCCTGTTGCTCCCGTTGCGCCGGTTACTCCGGTTACTCCTGTTGCTCCCGTTGGACCTGTCGCTCCGGTTGCTCCCGTTGAGCCCGTTGAGCCCGTTGGGCCAGTTACTCCTGTTGCTCCCGTTGCGCCGGTCGAGCCCGTTGCTCCCGTTGTGCCTGTGGCTCCGGTTGCTCCCGTTGAGCCTGTTGAACCCGTTGCGCCGGTTGAGCCCGTTGAGCCCGTTGAGCCCGTTGAACCTGTGGCTCCGGTTGCGCCCGTTGAGCCGGTTGCGCCGGTCGGACCGGTTGAGCCCGTTGGACCTGTGGCTCCGGTTGCTCCCGTTGGACCCGTTGAGCCGGTTACTCCGGTTGCCCCGGTCGGACCCGTTGAGCCCGTTGAGCCCGTTGAGCCCGTTGAACCTGTGGCTCCGATTGCTCCCGTTGAGCCGGTTACTCCTGTTGCTCCGGTTGGACCTGTCGCTCCGGTTGCTCCCGTTGAGCCGGTCGGACCTGTTGAACCCGTTGAGCCAGTTGCGCCGGTCGCTCCGGTTGAACCCGTTGAGCCTGTTGAACCCGTTGCACCTGTTGATCCGGTTGCGCCCGTTGAGCCCGTTGGACCTGTTGCTCCCGTTGTGCCTGTCGGGCCGGTTGAACCCGTTGAGCCGGTTACTCCTGTTGCTCCGGTTGGACCTGTTGCTCCCGTTGTGCCTGTCGCTCCGGTTGAGCCTGTTGAACCTGTCGCTCCGGTTGCTCCCGTTGAGCCCGTTGCTCCGGTCGGACCCGTTGCTCCAGTTGAGCCAGTTGAGCCCGTTGCTCCAGTTGAGCCGGTTGTTCCTGTTGGACCTGTCGGACCGGTTGAGCCGGTTGTTCCTGTGGCTCCGGTTGGGCCGGTTGAACCTGTCGCTCCGGTTGCGCCCGTTGAGCCCGTTGCTCCGGTCGGACCTGTTGAACCCGTTGAGCCAGTTGAACCCGTTGCACCTGTTGCTCCCGTTGTGCCTGTAGCTCCCATCGCACCTGTAGGACCTGCTATACCATCCCATCTCATTAATTTTACTCTATCTACAATGACTCCGGTTCCATATGGAAGAGCTAGCTTTGTAATAACTACTAATGCTTTTGTTGCCCCCATAGGAGCTACTGAACTGACAAAATTAACTGATTTATAACTTCCCTTAATAGCATTTGGTAGCTGGTCCCAAAATATAGTTGAGTTTATCCCAAATCCTAAAAAAGCATTATTATCATCCAAATATAGAAATGTTATAGATACACTAGGTGACTGTCCTGCCTTATTAGCTGCGATTGCTAAAAATAAATCATAACTTTGTCCTTCTGTGACTGGAACTTCCTGAAGAATAAATGCATCTGTATTCCCTTCTGCTAACAATACACTATGTGATCCTGTAAATACAGGACCCGGTACGGTTGTGATTGTTGCTTCTTGACCTTCCCACGGAGCCAATGATCCTGTTTCAAAACCGCCGTTTATTAAGATATTGGTTATATTAACGATATTGTTCACCATCCTTTCCTTTAAACTAATCTATAATATGAATCCTTCTTTGAAAATTCCTGTGCGATTATAATAAGACGAGGAATGATGGTTACTTTGAGATGTTTTACATTATAAATAGCAAATCAAAATTATACTATTTTGATATAAAGCAAAGAGGAAAGTTATTAAGATACAACTTTCCTCATCATAATACTACGCTAAATTTTATATTTGTATTTTATGATAGTTTTTTTATGACAATTGATGCATTAATTTCCCCACTATTATCTAAAACAGTAGACATTGCACCTTCTTGTGAGGTGAAAGTGACTGTTCCTGTTACTCCAGCATTAAACAATATTTCTCCTTGAATGCTTCTCTCTCTACCTGAAAAAAATATTGAATCTAAAGTAGGTACCACTGATCCATTGAATTGTATTGCAAACGACCTAGGTGCAACAGTATCCTTAAGAAGATTAAAACTAACGGAGTATACACCCGTAGTATTAATTATTATCATTGAACTTGTTGGTGTAAAAGAAATATCAGACCCAAAAATCAAACCAGCATTTGTGAAATTTACAGAAGATCCAGCAGTTACAGTTGTCGCACCAGTTGCAAAAAGAAATGCTGCAGATGCTAAACCTATCCCACTTGCTCCTGTTGCGCCGGTGGAGCCGGTCATTCCCGCAGATCCAGTGATCCCTGTTGCGCCTGTTGAACCTGTGGCTCCGGTTGAGCCGGTTGAACCTGTTGAACCCGTTGCGCCGGTCGGACCGGTGGCTCCTGCCGTACCAGTTGTTCCGGTTGATCCTGTTGAGCCGGATGGACCCGTCGAGCCTGTTGCCCCCGTGACTCCCGTTGTTCCTGTTGCGCCTGTCGAACCTGCTGCTCCCGTTGAACCTGTTGGACCAGTTGAACCCGTTGCGCCGGTGGAGCCTGTTGAACCTGTTGATCCCGTTGCTCCCGCTGCGCCGGTGGAGCCTGCCGTACCGGTCGAGCCGGTTGGACCACTTGGACCTGTTGTTCCACTTGCTCCAGTGGCTCCGGTTGAACCCATTGTGCCAGATGGACCCGTCGAGCCCGTGACTCCCATTGAGCCGGTTGAACCCGTGGCGCCGGTCGAACCGGTGGATCCAGTGGCTCCCATTGCTCCCGTTGCGCCGGTGGAGCCTGTTGCGCCCGTTGTTCCTGTCGAACCGGTTGCGCCCGTTGCTCCGGTTGTTCCTGTCAGTCCAGTCGCTCCTGTTGAGCCTGCCGGACCGGTGGTTCCCGTCGGGCCGGTGACTCCCATTGCTCCGGTTGAACCTGTCGAGCCTGTTGCGCCGGTTGGACCCGTTGCGCCAGTTACGCCGGTTGAGCCTATTGAACCTGTTGATCCCGTGGCCCCGGTTGCGCCTGCCGGACCGGTCGGGCCGGTTGGACCTGTGACTCCCGTTGAGCCAGTGGTTCCAATGGAACCGGTTGCGCCCGTTGAACCTGTTGGACCTGTTGCGCCGGTTGAACCCGTTGCGCCCGTCGACCCTGTTGCACCCGTTGAGCCGGTTGCTCCGGTTGCCCCCGTTGAGCCGGTCGAACCCGTTGAGCCCGTTGCTCCGGTTGTTCCTGTTGAACCCGTTGAACCTGTTGCGCCCGTATCGCCCGTTGAACCTGTTGAACCCGTTGAGCCCGTTGAGCCCGTTGCTCCGGTTGGACCTGCTGAGCCTGTCGGGCCCGTTGAGCCCGTTTCGCCAGTGGCTCCCGTCGACCCTGTTGCACCCGTTGAGCCCGTTATGCCTGTTGCGCCCGTTGAGCCCATTGCGCCGGTCGGACCAATTACGCCCGTTGAGCCAGTTGGGCCTGTGGCTCCTGTTGCTCCGGTTGTGCCTGTCATTCCCGCAGATCCTGTGGTTCCTGTTGTTCCGGTTGGACCTGTCGCTCCGGTTGAGCCAGTCGGGCCGGTTGAGCCTGTTGAACCTGTGGCTCCGGTTGAGCCCGTTGAGCCCGTTGCTCCGGTCGGACCTGTTGCACCCGTTGCTCCTGTTGAACCCGTTGAGCCTGTTGAACCGGTTGAACCGGTTGATCCGGTGGCTCCCATTGCTCCCGTTGAGCCTGTCGAGCCTGTTGAGCCTGTTGAACCTGTTGATCCCGTGGCCCCGGTTGAGCCTGACGTACCGGTCGGGCCGGTTGGACCTGTGACTCCCGTTGCGCCAGTGGTTCCAATGGAACCCGTTGAACCTGTTGCGCCCGTTGAACCTGTTGATCCCGTTGAGCCCGTTGAACCTGTTGATCCCGTGGCCCCGGTTGCGCCGGTCGAACCTGTTGAGCCTGTTGATCCGGTTGTTCCTGTCGAACCTGTTGTGCCAGTGGCGCCGGTTGAGCCTGTCATTCCCGTTGATCCAGTGGTTCCTGTGGCGCCTGTCGGACCCGTTGAGCCCGTTGATCCGGTCGGACCTGTTGCGCCACTTGATCCCGTGGCTCCCGTGGTGCCGGTGGAGCCTGACGTACCGGTCGAGCCGGTTGAACCTTTTGCTCCTGTGGCTCCCGTTGTTCCTGTCGAACCTGTTGCGCCAGTTGCTCCGGTTGAACCACTTGGACCTGTTGTTCCTGTCAGTCCAGTCGCTCCTGTTGAGCCTGCCGTACCGGTGGTTCCCGTCGGGCCCGTGACTCCCATTGCTCCGGTTGAACCTGTCGAGCCGGTTGAACCTGTCGAGCCGGTTGATCCCGTGGCTCCTGTCGGGCCGGTGGCTCCCGTTACTCCGGTTGCGCCAGTCATTCCCGCTGCGCCCGTTGGACCTGCTATACCATCCCATCTCATTAATTTCACTCTATCTAATATGACTCCTGTACTATTCGCAAGTCCTAATTTTGCAATAACTAATCTCGCTTTAGTTGTTCCTGCTGGAGCAACTCCACTAACAAAATCAACGGACTTATAACATCCTTTTGCAGCGTTTGGTAGTTGGTTCCAAAATATAGTTGTATTTATTCCGTATCCAAGAAATGTATTATTATCATTTAAAAATTGCAATGTTATAGATACACTAGGCGATTGTCCCTCTTTATTAGCTGCTATCGCTAAAAATAGGTCATAACTCTGCCCTGCTGTAACTGCCACGTCTTGCATAATAAAAGCATTGACGTTTCCTTCAGCTAATAGTGCACTAAATGATCCTGTAAAAACTGGTCCTGGTATGACTGTGATGGATACTTTCTGACCCGTCCATGGAGCAATTGAACCAGTTTCAAACCCGCTATTTATTAAAATATTTGTAATATTAACTATGCTATTTCACCCTCCTTCCGTACAATAATCTATCGTATGCATCTATCATAAAATTTCCTGTGTTTATAACACGTATCACATTTTTTTGCCCCTCTAATTTATGCATAACAAAAAAACCCCCTTTTGCAAACTACAGTTATGCCTAAACTGTGGCTCACAAAAGAGAGTTCTACACTAAAAGAAATATGTCATTTTAGTATTGCATTAACGTGATGATCTCTAATTCACTTGGTAATTTATCCCTACCATTTAAACTCATCAATTCAATCATAAATGCTGAACCTATCACTTCTCCGCCTAATTGCTTGATGAGATCAATGGAAGTTTGAATCGTTCCACCAGTAGCAAGTAAATCATCTGCAATTAACACTTTTTGACCTGGTAAAATAGCATCTTTATGCATGGCTAATTTATCTTTTCCGTACTCCAAATTATAATCTGCCTCTATCGTTTCGCCTGGTAATTTTCCACTTTTACGTATAGGAATAAACCCAACATCTAAAGCATAAGCGAGAGGTGCACCTACGACGAATCCTCTTGCTTCAGGACCAGCGATGAGGTCGATCTCCAAGTGTTTCACTTTTTCTCTCAATTCATCTATTGCGGCCTTATACATTTGCCCATTTTTCAATAAGGTTGTGATGTCCTTAAACCTAATTCCTTGTTGTGGGAAATCTTCGATAACACGAATATGTTCTTTAAAATTCATACCATTACTTCCTCCATAAATTCATTTTGATTACTTTGTTCATTTCTTTGCTCATTAATCCACTTGTATAACATCATAGTAGAAGACTGAAGCAACGTACTTCTGACAAGTTGTTCATTTTCGTATTGTTGTTTATATATTAACGATGTGTGAAGAGGTTTCTTCTGGGGTGAGGGAATAAAATGATATTCACCATTCTCTTGTTCCACAAATCCAAGCTCTTCGAAAACACTCAAAATAAAACGTAACTGTTGATGTGAAATATAATATTTATCCCTTATTTCCGTTGTAAATTCTTCATTTAAAGTCATCACGTTCATTTGTTGCAACATTTTATACAGTATCGCAAATTTCTCTCGTGAAGGAATCTGACTTTCACCAACTACACTAAAGTTAATACATAACTTCTCTAATGACGGCACATGCTTCATCAACCATGTAAAAGGCAGTAAAGAAGGAGGGCAGTCCACAATAAAACATTGCTGCACCTCGGATAAAGAAATATCATTATCCCCAAGAGCAACAGCCTGATCATGCTTTATCAACCACATACCGCCACTATAAGACTGTATCATATGTTGGACTTGTTGTGCCATTTCTTTTGAAAAAAATATAATACCATTTTTATTATCTTCTTTTCTCAGGCTATCTAACCATTGAGGTAACGAAGGCTGTAGTTTCCTATTTCTAATGTCAATCAAATCAAAGCCATTGGACTGTATATCTTTCAGCCTAACTTGTGGCGTAATATTACCGTTCCACTCATTTAAAGATAACTCACCACATAAACTGATGATCATGTCTTTTTTAATTTCATGTGGTTCGTATCCATAATTAAAATATATAGCGTCTAACGCATGTCTAGACTCACCCTTGACCTTTAGTTTCAAATGATTTTGCTGCTTCCCTAAAAATCTAGCGTCTTCGACATGTAAAGTACGAAGTGCAACAACAGGGGCAGGATTCGCTTTACCAAACGGAGCTAAAGCTTGGACACTCTGTATTGAAGCTACTGTAATCTCTTCTATTTCACATTCCAAATCAACGTCGATAGAAGGAATAAAATCATCCTCCGTTAACCATTCCTTTGCAATTTCATTTAACTTTATTCTAAAATCATCAATATGTTCTATGTTCATCGTCATCCCTGCCGCGCCTTCATGACCACCAAAGTGATCCATATAAGAAGAAGATGCCTTCAATGCACTATAAATATCAAATGCAGGTATAGAACGTGCCGAACCTTTTGCTAAACCTGTTTCATGATCTATATTCAATATAATCGTAGGACGATACGTCTTTTCCAATATTTTTGCAGCAACAATACCGATAACACCGATATTCCAACCTTCTCCAGCTAAAACAATGACGTCATCGTCTTTCACTTGTTCTAATTGCGCAAGGGCTTCCTTCACCATATCAGAGACTAATTTCTGTCGCTGTTGATTAAGTTGATGAAGTTCTTTTGCTAGTACTTCTGCAAGAGAGCTATCTTTTGTCGTCAAAAGCTCCACTGCAGTATCGGCGTGCTGCAATCTGCCACTGGCGTTAATACGAGGAGCTAGAGAAAAGGCAACATCTTCACATTGTATAGTGGAGTTCACACCAGCTACGTCGAACAATGCGGCAATTCCAGGATACGCACTATCGTTCATCAGAGATAATCCTAACGTTACAAACAAACGATTCTCGTCTAATAGAGGCATCAAGTCTGCAACCGTACCTAAGGTAACAAGTTCAAGCAACCAATGCGGTACTTCTCCCAGTAAAGCATGTGCAAACTTAAATGCAACACCTACACCTGCCAAATCTTTAAAAGGATAGGAACATCCCTCTTTCTTTGGATTCACTATACACAATGCATCCGGTAGTACTGCTGGTGGTTCATGATGATCCGTTACCACAACATCCAGACCAAGCTCATTAGCATGAGCAATTTGCTCCACTGCGCTTATTCCATTATCTACCGTAATAATAAGGCTAACTCCATCTTGTTTTGCAGCGGATATGGCATCTATATTTAAGCCGTAACCTTCATGAAAACGGTGTGGTATATAATAATCAAAATTAGCGTTCACATGCCGCAATAACTGAATCATGAGTGACGTACTGCTAATACCATCTGCGTCGTAATCACCGTAAATTCGAATACGCTCCCCTGCTTCTATTGCCTGTCTAACCCTATCCACCGCATCTTGCATCCCATCCATAAGAAATGGATCGTAAAACCCTTGTGTTTCTGGAGACAGAAAAGCTCGTGCAGCATCAACAGAAGTTATTCCGCGAGTAATTAACACTTTTGCAACTAAAGGATCAATATGCAGTGATTCCACTAAAACTTGAACATTAGCCTGATCAGGTGGTGTCACCTTCCATTGCATTTTCTTTTTAGACATGACATCCCTCCTTTTACTAATGAATCAATTTAGAACTACTGGTTTTCAAAGCGCTTCCAATATCTTCATAGGGAAAATCAGCTTTGTAAGGATTCACATGTACGAACACGTCCGCTACGTGATTAAATTGTTCCATCAATGTCTTTTTCACTTTTTTGCCGATACTATGACCATCTTGCACAGATATATTTGGGCTAACGCTCAATTTAACATCAACAATAACATAGTGACCATGTTCTCTGGCTCTTAGTTCATCAATGTTAATGACGCCTTGAACTTTTAATGCAGCCTCTTTAATGCCTGCTGCATCCTCATCATGAAGCACATGATCCATCGTATTGTGAATGGCTTCTTTTACTAATCCATATCCCATTTTCATGATAAGCAAAGCAACAAAAATACCCGCAATTGGATCTAAATATAACAAATACGGCATATCTAATGCATTACCAATCAAAGCTCCAATGACACCTAACAATGCCGCGAAAGAAGAAAACACATCTGAGCGATGCTCAATTGCATTGGCGATTAAAGCTTGAGAAGATAATTGTTTCCCTAAACGATATTTATACTGATACATCGCTTCTTTTACAATAATGGATACGATAAGCGCTATGATCGCAATACCTTTCGGAGGCTCCTCTACTCCAGATATGAGCGTTTGAATGGTACTGGATGCAATTTCAAAGCCGATAATCAACAATAAAACAGAAACGATAATAGCGGCAATGGACTCCGCTTTTCCATGCCCGTATGGATGATCTTTATCAGGTGGCATTTTCGCTGCTTTGATTCCAATTAGCACAGCAAATGAACCGCCAACATCAGAAGCTGAATGTGCGGCATCAGCAATCAAAGCTTTACTATTAGATATAACTCCAATGATTCCTTTCATCACAGCAAGCAGTGCATTACCAATAATTCCTATCCAAGCCGCAAATTCCGCCTTTTTAAACCTCTGCTCCGTCATGGACACACTCCTTGTCTATTTTAAAAAAATCAACATAAAAAAGCCGTGAACATCTTGCTCATATCCACGGCTTGTATCTTAAACTTCTGTCGTAGATTTCTTAGGCTTATTAATGCTATTCTTTTTAAACTCTAACCAAATTGGACTGGCGATAAAAATAGATGAATATGCACCACTAATTAAGCCGATCAATATCGCTAGTGAAAATACTTTGATCGCTGGACTACCGAGCACTAATAAACATCCAGCAGCAAATATAACCGTGACCGCTGTATTGATAGATCGTGCTAATGTTTGCATAATACTATTGTTCACTATAGTTGCCAAATCATGAAATGTTTTTAATTTCTTTGTTTTGCTCACATTTTCACGTATACGGTCAAAAATAACGATCGTATCGTTAATGGAATAACCGATAATGGTCAGTATCGCAGCGATAAAGACCAAATTAATTTCAAATCTAAAGATAGCGAATATACTGATGACAATCATGGCATCATGAACGATAGCTAAAATCGCAGCTAAGGCGAATCTCCATTCAAATCGAATAGTGACGTAAAGAATGATAAATATACTTGCGACAGAAACGGCGTAAATGGCTTTTAAACTTAACTCTTTTGCCATAACAGCATCGACCGTATTTTCCTCATAACTTACGGTTCCTTCACCAAACTTTGCTTCAAAAGTTTCAATAATCGTTGTTGTTTGGTCGTTATTTAACACTTCTGCGAAACGGTTTGTTACCCTGTTAGAGTCACTTCCACCAACAGTTGGACTTGTCCCCTCGAACCCAGCATCTGCAAATATTTGCGAGGCCTCATCTACGGTTAAAGCGTTTCCTTCCACTTGAATATCTAGATTCGTTCCAGATTGAAAATCTACACCTAGGTTCAAACCGAACAATAGCATAAATACTATACCAACAGCAATAATTGCGGCAGATACCAAAAAGAACGGTTTGCGTTTCTGTACAAAGTCGAATTGTTGAATTTTAGAGTTCACTGATGTCTGCCTCCTTTACTCCAAAATAGCTCGGTTTGTTTACCCATTTAGAGCGAATAAGTAAATGAAGTAAAGCTCTGGATAAAAATACATTCGTAATGACACTCACTAAAATACTAAACACTAAAGAAAGTGCAAAACCTTGTATGGCACCTGTACCTACAAAATACAATACTATACCAGCAATAATGGTTGTTACGTTGGCATCTAGTATCGTTTTTAATGAGTTTCTTGATCCTGCTCTTAAAGATGACAAAATGCTTTTACCACTTTTCATCTCTTCTTTAATACGTTCGTAAGTAATGATATTGGCGTCTACTGCCATTCCGACACCGAGTATGAGTGCCGCTATTCCAGGTAGCGTCAACGTTGCATTCATCCAATCAAACACTTGTAATATGAGCCATATATAAGCGATCAGTGTAATCACAGAAACTACACCTGGAATTCGATAATATATAATCATGAAAACAAAAATAATGACGGACCCGACGATTCCAGCGATAGCTGTCTTTTCCAGTGACTCCTCACCTAATGTCGCGTCTACACTTTGCGTATATTTTTCATTCAACTTCACAGGCAATGCACCGCTATTAATAATAGATACTAAATCCTTCACTTCATCTAATGTATAGCTTCCTGAAATCATCGCATCACCACCAGCAATGCCATTGCTAACATTTGGTGCTGAAATTTGTTCTTCATCTAAGTAAATGGCAAGTGGTAAACCTGGAAGACCTTGTTCTTCTGCAGCATCTGCAATCTTTTTCGTTACATCATAAAATTTCTGTGCATCTTTTAGCTTGATGCTGACATATGGGGCATTCGTCGTTGGATCATACTGAACGGATGCACCGCCCTCTGCAAAATCACTTCCTATTAATTCATCATTACAAAATTCGCCATCTTCACAACCTAAGTTACTGCGGAATGTCAATATTGCTGTCTTTTCCAAAATGGCTAACACTTCCGCCTGATTTTCTACACCTGCTAAACGAACGCGAATACGATTTGTACCTTCAGGTAAAATCTCCGGTTCTGTTACTCCTTTAGCATAAATTCTTCTTTCCAAACTATAAGCGGCTTCACGAAGGGTCTGAGCATCAATCTCTTGTCCTTCTGTCAGTGGTTCTACTTCATATAATCTCTCAAAACCACCTTTTAAATCCAATCCTAATTTTAAATCATCTAACATAGCCGGACCTGTCCAAATCATCGTGCTGAATAACGCAACGATGATCACAAGAAAGGCGACTATTCTCTTTTTGTCTATCAACTGTGTCAAATCTCCCTTCACGTCCAAATGTTTACCCTCATTATTATACCATCACAAATGTGACAGTCAATTTATGCTTAAATTCTCAAGTTGTCTCAAAACATGGTTAATCCATACTATGATCTTCACGATAAATGCTAAGTGTCATCCAATTCATGAACTGCGTAATTTTCAAAGACAAAATGTCACTAACGATTTGGTGCAAGTGCGGCATCCCTTTTTTAGCGTAAGATTGACTTACACATTCCCACACTTCATGTCCCTCTACTTGTTTATAACCTAATAAATGAAATTCTTCCGCTTTGGCAGTACAAAGTTTTTCGATCATCTCATTTAATTCCTGTTCATTAAGCGGCTTGTCTGTTTGTATTTTCATCCAAACAACCCCTTCCAAGTATCCTATAGTAAATTTCGATAACTGCTTGCTTATCTCCTTCTACAATATGAAATGACGTGGAAATTTTCTTGATAAAGAAGTAAGTATGAGTTGAGGTTGACAAGCATATTCATATAGAAAGTTCATTCAAAAATGGGATAAGTGAGGAAAAAAAGTGACGAAACAAAATTTTATCCACGGTGCTATGATATTGCTTGCAGCTGGTATTGTTACACGCATATTAGGTTTTGTACCCCGTATTATGCTTCCGCGTATTATTGGTGCGGAAGGTGTGGGGTTATATCAGATGGGATATCCATTTCTCATTGTTCTCTTAACATTAATTACAGGCGGAATCCCACTAGCCATTGCAAAATTAGTAGCGGAAGCTGGTTCCAATCAAGATGAAAGGAAAATTAAATTAATTCTAAAAGTTTCTTTGTTATTTACGATGACATTAGGACTTCTTTTCACTGTATTATCAATGCTTTTGGCTTCCTATATTTCAAATTACTTACTTACAGATAACAGAGTGTACTACACATTTCTTAGTATGAGCCCCATTATATTTATCGTCAGTATTTCGGCGGTATTAAGAGGATACTTTCAGGGCAGACAAAACATGATTCCATCTGCGGCATCTAATATTACGGAAACGATTGTAAGAAGTATTGCGATGTTAGCACTAGCCTATTTTTTATTGGACTATGGTGTTGAAATTGCCGCTGCGGGTGCGATGTTAGGCGTTTTAATCGGTGAGGTATTCGGACTACTTGTGTTGTACATGCAGTATAGGAAACATAGTATAAAGACAGATAAGATGGATACAGCGGATTCACAATCCGTGGAGAAGGAACACAAACAAGAAAGAGGCTACATGCTGTCATCTTTCAGAAGCTTATTCAAAATTGCGATGCCGGTGACTGGAAGTAGATTAGTAGGTTCTAGTTCCTATTTTTTAGAATCGATTATGATTGTGCAAAGTTTAGCCGTTGCAGGAATAGCTACTACGACTGCTACCGCATTGTATGGAAAACTAACCGGAATGGTCATTCCACTGCTACTTATTCCTACCGCGGTTACTTTTTCGTTAGCTGTCTCCCTCGTACCTAATTTGTCTGAAGCTGCCGTGAAAAACAACATCAAATCAATTCAACTACGTATTCATCAGTCTCTTCGCATTGCTTTAGTGATCGGTGTTCCTTTTACAGTGATAATATTTGTGCTAGCGGAGCCTATTTGTCAATTACTATATGGAGATCGTTCTGTTGGACAAATGTTAAAATGGATGGCCCCATTTGGTTTGTTCATTTACTTACAGTCTCCACTGCAAGCAGCGTTACAATCTCTAGATCGCCCAGGTCAAGCTTTGCTTAATACGTTTATTGGGGCTTGTACGAAGCTTATCCTCATTTTTATTTTGGCAGCAAAATTAGAATTAGGTATTATGGGGGGAGCATTGGCGATATGTATTAATATTGTTACAGTAACGTTACTGCATTTTCGCAGCGTGAGGCACATCGTTCCGATTTCCATACAGCACATGAATATAGGTAAAATTTTAGTTTCTGGATTGGTGATGGCTATGCCTTTGTACGTGATATGGAACAGTGATTGGACAGCAACATTATGGTACAAACTTGTTGTGGCCATGTTCATTGGAATCATCGTGTATTTTATGATGATACTGATGCTAAACATTATTAATAAGCATGACATGGAAAGAGTCCCTTGGTTTGGTCATCGCATCAAAAAAATATGGAAATAGATAAGTTGAATGAACTTGTTCAGTCAACTTATTACCGCTAACCATAAGATGAAGAAATCTCCACATCACAATCTTTACGCCTGGCTTCTGAGGCGTAAACTTGCATTTCATTATTTCTTTATCTTATATAGATAAGTTGAATGAACTTGTTCAGTCAACTTATTACCGCTAACCATAAGATGAAGAAATCTCCACGTCACAACCTTTACGCCTGGCATCTGAGGCGTAAACATACATCATTATTTCTTTATCTTATATAGATAAGTTGAATGAACTTGTTCAGTCAACTTATTACCGCTATGTATCTTTTTTATCGACATAGATTTCTCCGTTATGATTAACCGTACAAAGCAGAACATCTTTGAAATGTTGTATTCCATGTTGTTGAATAACATTTTTCAACCAGAAACGTGTTTTGTGTATATCTTCTAAGTGGTGATCTTGTACTTTCCCATCCATAATAAGTGGAATCGGCAATTCAGTGAAATGAATGTTTTTCAATTGAGTTGTATTAAAATATTTGTTGTTTGACTTCATTTTGGGTGCGCTATGTCCCGATGCTTTACTATTATCTCTTACTACTGAAAGCTTTCCTGTAGGTTCTAATAAAGCAAATTCAACATCAGAGATATTTGTAATTCCTTTTTCTCTTAGCTGTAGCATGAGGTCATCTAAATTATATTTTTGATTTTTCATTTCTTTATTGTTCAGTTTTCCATTTTCCACAATCATGCTCGGTTTGCCTTCCAGTAAGAGACGAAATTTTCTACTCTTTAATGACAGTTGAGACAATAAAACTTGAATCCCAACTAAAACTACAACAGGAAGCACGCCTTGCAGTATAGATTTATCTAAATCTTCAATGATGATTACAGAGATTTCAGCAATCATAATGGAGATGACTAAATCAATAACGGACAACTTCCCAATTTCACGTTTTCCCATTAACCGCAACATAACAAATACGGTTATATATACGATGACGGTACGCAACAGTGTCAATGTTAAATCCAATGTATTCGCCTGCCCTTTCATGCTGTCATATTTGGTATTTATTCGCACAAGTTGTACTAACCTAATCAGCTTGGCATATCATATATTAACGCGTATTTGGAGGTGTCGTAAAAATGAAGACGTTTCGAAATGGGACATCTTACTCATTATTAAGTGGACTTACATTCGCTTTTATTATGCTGCTTTTTATCACATTCATACTCTCTATTGTTTTACGTTTTAGTGCAATGAAAGAAAGCAATCTTGACATTGTTTCTTATTTTGTTCATTTTATGTGCATTCTTATCGGAGGATGGATGTGTGGAAAACGGGTATCAAGTAAAGGGTGGTATTATGGGGGAATGCTTGGCGTACTATACAGCACTGCTATTCTTCTGATTGCTTATCTTGCTTTTGATTCCTTTTCTTCTCTCCATGCAGCACTTATTTCAGGAGTCTGTTTTACTGGAGGCGCTATAGGAGGAATGATAGGCGTAAATTCCAATTGAAACCTATAATAGTAAGTTGAAAAAGACCTTTTGTGGTAAGGCTCCATTCGTTTCCCCCATAAGTTAGAGAGGAATCTAGCTTCTGGGGAATACCCTTACCATTAAGAGTGTCTTTTTATTTATTTTTCTGTTTATTCCTTTTTGTTAATGATATAATTGGTATTTGTGAATTTATATTGTATTACATATATGAAATGAAGAAATGATGAGATACAAGTTTACGCCTCAGTTTCCAGGCGTAAAGGTTGATATTGAAATTTCTTCATCTCATGCATAGTGGTAATAAGTTGATTGAACACGTTCATGCAACTTATTTGATGAAGAAATGATGAGATACAAGTTTACGCCTCAGTTGCCAGGCGTAAAGGTTGATATTGAAATTTCTTCATCTCATGCATAGTGGTAATAAGTTGATTGAACACGTTCATGCAACTTATTTGTCTAAGAAATGATGAGAAGGAGAAGCTGACGTGATTTTATTCGAATCTATGGTTCAAATTTCTATTTATACTACGATAACGACCATTTTATTTTTACTCATTTTCCTGAAGCAACAACCTATTCCTATTGTGTGGAATTTTATTTCGATGCTATTTACTTCTAAAAAGTTTGCTTTGCATTTTGTAGGTATGCTAGTTATTCTATACATCAATAAGTTAGAACTGCAACTGGAAGAACGTTTACAGCTTGATCTAGATTTCACTGAAATGTTCTATAACATCGAAGGTCATTTTGTATCTTGGATTCAATCAGTTTTTGACCATCATATATTGACGGTAGTACTCGTTTTCTTTTATGTTGTAGTTTTCCAGTCGTTACTGGTTACTTCTATTTGTATTTATACGTATACAAAACAATATAAGCTATTCTACGCTTTATGTTATGCAGTCATGTTAAACTACCTTATTGCAATACCGTTCTATTTGTTTTTTCCTATCGATGAAACGTGGGCATTTGCAGCAGCAAATGTAGAGTTTCGTATGCTGGATGTATTTCCAACTTTTGAAGAAACGTATAGAAAGCTTTCAGGACTAGACAATTGCTTCCCTAGCTTGCATACATCGCTATCCGTAACGTTAGCCGTACTCGCTTTTCATTCTAAACAAACATTATGGAAATGGTTTGTCGGTATTAGTGCAGTCATTATCATATTCTCTATATTTTATTTAGGCATTCACTGGCTCCTTGATATGTTAGGTGGGTTAGCACTAGGTACGTTTGCATCCATTACGGGATTAAAACTTGCTAAATTAGATGTACAACTTCCGTTTACTAAAAATAAATAAAGCAAGCATATTGATTGATTCATACTTCAAACGAAGTTCTCCTATCCCAGTTTATCTGGGATTTTTTTATTTTGTCCTTCAGTATAAAGTAGTCCAAGCAATTATTGTACAACAGACATACTCTACATTATGTAGCAATATAGGAGGTGCTAATGATCAGTAACAACATCAATAAAAACCCACTTCTTGTGTTTTGTCATATATCTAAAACCGGTGGAACGACAATGCGAATGTTTTTACAATCAGAATATAGAAACAGCCTCTTTATTAATAACTCCCCAGATCAACGTGTACTAGAAAAAAACATCGAACATTATGACTGTATAGCTGGGCATTTTGGTTATCTATTCTGGGATCAAAAGCATAAAAAAAGCATGATCCCCTCTGACGTGAATCGAGAATTAAAGTATATTACTATGCTAAGAGATCCTGTTGATCGAATGATTTCATTATATTACTACACTACAAGAGGGAGACACAAAGATACCTTTGAACAATTTGTTGATCATCCTCCACCATCATATCCTTTTCGGCACGCAAATTCACAAACATTAATGCTCACTGGTGATGGGACAACAAATATAGATTTGGCTAAGAAAAATGTGAAGGAAAAATTTTTAATCGTGGGTATTATGGAACTGTATAATGATTCATGGCGCTTAATGAAAGAAAACTTAGGTTGGAAAAACAACAAATATACGTTAGCAAATAAAAGCAACCATCCAACACGTGATGACATCCCAAAACATGTTCTTCATAAAATCAAAGTATACAATGAAAAAGATATACAACTATATGAGTATGCTAAAAGTTTGTTGCTATCCAAAATATGAAGATACTATGCATCATAAAGAAGATACTATGCATCATAAAGGATAGCAACTTGAACTATAAGAAAATAAAAAAGTCGGATAGCCCATTCAAGCTATCCAACCTCTTTACCTTGCAAAAATAAAACACATGTTTTGCCTATGTACTATTAAGAAGAACTTTGAGAAGCAACATTGTTAATCGCAGCACGATCAAACGTCACCTTTGTTGCATCGTTAATGCGTAACACAACAGTGTCATCGTCTATCTCTAAGATCGTACCGTGAATTCCTCCAATCGTGACAACTTTATCCCCTTTTTCCAAATTAAGAAGCATCATATTACGCTGCTTCTGTTTCTTCTGCTGAGGACGAATAAGTAAAAAATAAAATATAACCACAATAAGGATAAGTGGTACGAATGATGCGAAGATACTTCCTTGTCCAGTATCACTCGCTAACTCTACGAAGTTCATATATAGTAACCTCCTTCCATTACATATTGTTCAACATTAAAAACCACGCTTATTATCATGGAGACCATAAGCATCGAAAAACTCTTCCTTGAAATCAAGCAATCTGTCTTCTCTTATGGCTTCTCTGACGCGCTCCATTAATTGTACCAAAAAATAAAGGTTATGGTAAGTCGTCAATCGAACTCCGAAAATTTCATCTGCTTTCAAAAGATGTCTAATATATGCACGGGAATAATTTTTACAAGTGTAACAATCACAGTTCGGATCAAGTGGTCCGAAGTCTTTTGCATATTTTGCATTACGGACGACCAATCTTCCCTGGCTTGTCATCAATGTACCATTACGTGCAATTCGTGTAGGTAATACGCAATCAAACATATCCACGCCTCTAATTGCACCTTCAAGTAGAGCATCTGGTGAGCCTACTCCCATTAAATATCTCGGTTTGTGCGTCGGCAACAATGGAGTCGTGAATTCTAGTACTTCGTACATGATATCTTTGGGTTCCCCAACGCTCAGTCCACCAATAGAATAGCCTGGGAAATCCATGGAGGTTAAGTCCGCGACGCTTTGTCTCCGTAAATCTTCATGCATTCCACCTTGTACAATGCCAAATAAAGCTTGATCGTGCTTTCTTTCATGATGATTCAAACAGCGCTCAGCCCAACGGCTTGTACGTTCTGTGGATTGTTTGACATAATTATAATCTGCTGGATAAGGCGGACATTCATCAAAAGCCATCATAATATCGGAACCAAGTGCATTTTGAATTTCCATTGCAACTTCTGGTGAAATAAATAATTTATCTCCGTTAAGATGGGAGCGGAATGCCACCCCTTCTTCTGTTATTTTTCGCATTTCACTCAGACTAAATACTTGAAATCCTCCACTATCTGTTAAAATAGGTCGATCCCAGTTCATAAACTTATGTAATCCACCAGCTTCACGAATTAGTTCATGCCCTGGTCTAAGGAATAAATGATACGTGTTGCTTAGTATGATTTGTGCCTTGAGTTGTTTCAAGTCCTCTGGGCTCATTGTTTTTACTGTCGCTTGTGTTCCTACAGGCATGAAAATAGGTGTCTCAATTTCTCCATGCGGAGTATGTAATTTTCCAAGTCTAGCTCCTGATTGTTTACATGTCTTGATTAATTCATAACGTATGGCCATGTTATTTCCTTTCCCCTAACAAAATAATGTCGATTCTTGAAGCTCTATACTTTTAAAAGATGAACATCGCATCTCCAAAGCTAAAGAAGCGATATTGTTCTCTAATGGCTTCTTCGTAAGCATCGATAACGAGTTCTCTACCAGCAAATGCACTAACCAGCATCACTAACGTGGATTTCGGAAGATGAAAATTAGTTAAAAGTGCATCTACAAGTTTAAATGAATACCCGGGATACATAAAGATATCTGTAGATCCGCTCATTTCTTTAAATGGTTCACCTTGTAGCTTAGACGCAACCGTTTCTAACGTTCTACAAGAAGTAGTCCCAACCGCGATGACTCGTCTTGATTGCGATTTTGCATCGTTTAATATAGCAGCTGTTTCTGCTGGAACATGGTAATACTCGGAGTGCATTTCATGCTCTTCTACTGTATTTGCAGACACAGGACGAAACGTACCTAGCCCTACATGCAGTGTGACGTATGCAATATGTACCCCTTTGTTTTTAATTTCCTCTAGTAACGCCGGAGTGAAGTGTAGACCGGCAGTAGGTGCTGCTGCTGAGCCTGCTTGATCTGAAGCAGCATAAACCGTTTGATAGCGCTCACGATCTTCTAGCCTCTCTTTAATATACGGAGGCAGTGGCATTTCCCCTAGTTGATTTAGAATAGCTTCGAAATCGCCCTCGTATGAAAAACGAAGTGTGCGTAGTCCCATTTCCTTTTCTTCTGTTACTACCGCTGTCAGCAGTGGTGACTGGCTTTCTTCTATACCAAAATCAATGATCGTTCCGACTTTAAAACGCTTTGCAGGTTTAATGAGTGCTTCCCAGCTGTCTTCTTCCACGTTGCGTAGCAACAAGCACTCCCCATGAGCCCCTGTCTCTCTCTTTTTCCCGTACAGTCTTGCAGGTATGACTCTTGTGTTGTTTAACACAAGCACGTCACCCTCCTGCAAATAATCGATAAAATGAGCAAATGTATCGTGCTTCATTTCTTTTGTCGTTTTGTTCAGCGCAAAGAGCCTAGCATGTGTCCTTTCCTGTAGAGGTTTCTGTGCAATTAATTGCTCTGGTAAGTCAAAATCAAATAAATCAACGTTCATGCTATTCTCATCCTTTTTTAATTTCCACACCTTGGTAGTAGTATTGCAAAATATATTTGTAGTCATACCCTAAATCAGCAAACTGTTTTGCTCCATACTGAGACATTCCTAAACCGTGTCCAAATCCTGTTCCTACGAATTGATATTGATCACTTTGTGTTTTGACACTAATGTTTTCGTCCGCATCCATGACAAAGAACGTTTCGTCATACACCTCAACTTTTTCTCCGTCACCATTCAAAGCAACCATGCTAGAACTAGATGATTTTGTTGCTTGTCCATTCCCTGACATAACGTAATACTCACCCATGTTTTCAATTTCAAACCTTGTACTACGTAATCCTCCGAACACTGTTCTATAGTAATCAGGATACTTGACTTCCAATACGTCACCATTCAACTTTATTTCTGTTACGCGACCGGATGTACCTCGCTTAGATACTTCTAAGGAAGAAATGCTGGATATGTTTTCATCTGTTGCATCTTCAATCATAAGTGCTAATTGATCTTCGCTATAAGGGCCATAGATCCAGCTATATGCATTGGACTCCTGTACTGTATCTAAAACGATCACCTTTTCCCCAAGTTGCAATTGATGAATAGGTGCATTACTTTCAGCAACAAAAGGTGCTGGTCTTACGTTTACTGCACTAGTATTGGATTGATATATTGGTAAACCAATATTATTGTTTTTACCTGAACTGGTGAGCAACTCTGTACTTGTATAGCCTACCGTTCCATTCTGTAGCACGATGCGGTGCCATTCTCTTACTCTATCGCCTGCACTATCATCTGGACTAGCTACAGGAGTAAGATAAGGTATGTCAGATTCCCAGACTTCACTTGGATCAGAAGTCATACCACCAGCATTAGAAGAATAGAACGGCGTAATCATTTTATCAGAAGATGCATCCACAAGCACTTCCCCTTCTGTCATTTGTACGGACTGAATGGAACCTGTTGTTTCTGCAGTAACTCCAGAATAGGCCTGATCCCTTGTCGTGTCAGATACGTTAGCAATATCATACTTCACCCCTTGCATTAAAGCATACGTACGAGCAGAAACTGCTTGTGCTTTCAACGCTTCAATAGGCCAATTACCGTACATTTCACTACCAACGACAGAATATAAATACTGCTCAATTGGAAGTACATTGACTAGCGCTAGTTCATTCTTATATGTAGACAGCTCCATCATACCTCGGTATTGTCTACCATTTTTCTCTATTACTTTTATCGGATCCTCACTACTAACTTGCATCTTCGTTGCATCCGAATAAAAATAATGATCCCTTGCTATTCCACTGCTGATTGTCGCATCATCTTTTATTAGAATATAAGCATCTGATGTGGACACCGTTTCTATGTTGGTAGAACTATCGATGTTTTTCACATTGGACTTCAACTGTTCTAATGCGTTGCTAGAAGATTCTTCTCCCAGAAAAACAGTATAACCGTTTGCATTGCTGGATACAAACATTCCAGCATAGGCAGGTATACCTTGTTGCTGCCAATTTGCAGCAGCTTCTTTTGCGCTAGAAGCGGTAGTATACTCTCCAGCTGCAATATGATAGTTTCCTGCAATATCAATACTACTTAATGAAGAAGTAGTAGATTGTATTTTTTCTTTCATTTTTTTTGCATCTTCATACTGTGAATATGATCCACCGTATACCGTATAATTACTTTCGCCATTCGCTTTAGAAATCAAAATATATGTATGATCTGTTTGGCTTTGTAGCGTTGTTTTCCAACTTACGGCTTCGCTGTAGTCGGTTGTGGAAGGTAATTTCAACGTAAATACATCACGACTACCTTTTATCATACGATCTGAAATAAAATAGCTTTCATTTTGGACAGAAGATACTGTCAAGTTACTATCTGCACTTAACGAAACGGTTGGCACGCTTTCAATATCAGCAATATATAAAGCAACTTCGATTTCATCCGTCTCAGCAGCATTTGTAGCTGATAAATTAAATACAGCAACACACACCAATACGAAAATAAATAGTAATTTTTTGTTTACTCTCCACATAAATATTTACCTGCCTTCCTTAGATGCATTGTATCTTATTTTTATTTAAATAAAGATGAGAAATAATTGAATATAAGTTTACGCCTCAGTTGCCAGGCGTAAAGGCTGTAATATTGTAATTTCTCCATCTTATGTTTAGCGGTAATAAGTTGCTTGAACTTTTTTCTTCAACTTATATTTAAGATTGAGAAATAATAAGTATAAGTTTACGCCTCAGTTGCCAGGCGTAAAGGCTGTAATATTGTAATTTCTCCATCTTATGTTTAGCGGTAATAAGTTGCTTGAACAAGTTCATTTAACTTATATAGACTCTATTTTTTTGTAAAAGTTGCAGTTCTGACATAAAACTACACACAAAAATATAGGGTTCGACAAACAACAAACAATGTGTCACCATCGAATCCTATATTGAAAATTATTTGCGTTCTGGCGGCTGCATCCCTAAATGTTGATAAGCATGAGGCGTAACCATTCTTCCTCTTGGTGTGCGTTGTAAGTAACCGATTTGCAGCAAGTACGGTTCATATACATCTTCAATCGTCTGACTTTCTTCGCCAATTGTCGCTGCAATCGTATCAAGTCCAACAGGTCCGCCTTGAAAGGATTGAATAATCGCATGCAGTAACTTGTGGTCAATATGGTCTAGGCCAATATCATCTACTTGTAATAATGCTAAAGACTGTTGTGCCATTTCAAGCGAAATAATGCCGTCCCCTTTTACTTGGGCAAAGTCTCTTACTCTCTTCAACAATCTGTTAGCAATCCTTGGCGTTCCCCTCGAACGCTTTCCTATTTCTTCTGCTGCTACATCATCTATTTGTACTTGCAAAATATCTGCGGCTCTGTTCACAATAATCGTCAATTCTTCTATGGTGTAATACTCCAAACGAGATAAAACGCCAAAGCGATCTCGAAGTGGTGCAGATAACAATCCCGCTCGAGTTGTAGCTCCTATTAAAGTAAACGGAGGTAAGTCCAACCTCACCGAGCGAGCGCTTGGACCTTTGCCGATAATGATGTCTAACGCAAAATCTTCCATTGCAGGATACAGTACTTCCTCCACCGTTCGATGTAAGCGATGAATTTCATCAATAAACAATACATCGCCTTCTTGCAAGTTAGTCAAAATAGCTGCCAAGTCACCTGGTCGTTCTATCGCTGGACCTGAAGTCGTACGAATATTTACACCCATCTCGTTGGCAATAATGTTAGATAACGTTGTCTTCCCAAGTCCAGGTGGTCCATACAATAAGACGTGATCCAAAGCCTCGTTCCGCTGTTTTGCTGCTTCAATGTATATCTCGAGATTTTGTTTCGCTTTAGATTGACCGATGTATTCACGAAGTGAACGTGGACGTAAGCTTAATTCCACCGCTTCGTCTTCCATCATCAAATTAGCTGAAATAATGCGCTCATCCATGACTTACTCTCCCTCCTTACCCTTGATGAAGCTGTTTTAATGCCAACTTTAAGACAGCATCTACACTGTCGTCTGCTGTCACTTGATGCTCTATCTTCTGCCAGATCATATCTGCCTCATCTCTAGAAATACCTAACGATTGCAGGGCCTCTTTGGTTTCGAAGCTAAGACTAGTGTCAGCAACCGTGCTCATACTTGAAATGTTGGTATCTGTGCTATCCATAGCCACCTCAGGCAGTTTGCCTTTCAAATCTAAGATCAGTCGTTGCGCAGTTTTCTTTCCTATGCCAGGCAATTTCGTCAACACAGTAATATTTTCTTGTTGAATGGCAGTAGTAAAGGAGTGAGGATTCCCAGCTGCTAATATCCCTACTGCTACTCGCGGTCCTACGCCGTTCACATCTAATAGTTTTCGAAATAGCTTCTGTTCTTCTCTTGATGAAAAACCAAATAAATGCATAGCATCTTCCCTCACATGGTGATGCGTATACATCGTCACTTGACTATGTAATGTGAACTGAAATGGATTGGGGCAAAAAATACGATAGCCTATTCCTTGTACTTCTACTACGATATAATCTTCCTCAATGAGAAGTACTTCACCTTTAATAAAATCAATCATTTCTCCATACCTCATTCATTTTCATTTGCAAGTGAGAAGAATGGGCATAACAAATGGCCACAGCCAAAGCATCCGCAACGTCGTCTGGCTTAGGTACTTCTTTCAAATGAAGTAGCATTTTGACCATCTCCTGCACTTGCTTCTTTTCCGCTTTCCCATATCCTACAGTAGATTGTTTGACTTGTAGTGGGGTGTATTCTGCGATTTTCAGTCCTTTTTGTTCAGCGGCTAGCATAAGCACACCCCGTGCCTGCGCAACTGTAAAAGCCGTTGTCACATTTCGATTAAAAAATAATTTCTCAATTCCCATCGCATCAGGCTTATATTTATCGATAAGCTGTATGGTAGCATCATAAACTTGTTTTAACCGCAAAGCAATATCGGTATGTGCTTCTGTTTGGATAGATCCGTATTGAACCGGAGTGAGCTTACTCCCTTTTTTATCTATAATTCCAAAACCAACAATAGCGATACCAGGATCTATACCAATAATTCTCAATCTATTTCTCCCCTGTCTTTTCTAACTCAAGCGAACATATGTATCAAAATCCATTATATCAAATATAAGCTTAACATCAAACTTGGAATTCATCGTTTTCTTTTATTCGTTGCTTCCTTTTTGCACCTTATATTATTGGTTTGAACTCCTTTGTATAAAAAGAAAGACCCAAAAGATTCACAAGAAAACTTTTGGGTCACTGTATATCATGTTCATTCATCTTATTTTACCATTTCAAGCTTTGAATCAATTGATGCTGGAATAAAAGAAGAAGAAAACTCACGTACATATCATTGCGAACGATAATGTGGTACTCGTTTTCCTTATTGTGTGTATAAAATAAAACATCGGTATGTATATCATTATTTTCGAAAAAATAACGTACCTCTAACAACTTTTCACATAGTTCCTCTTTTATGATCAAAATAGTAAACTCATGATCATTTCCATTCTTTTTTTCTTCTATCGTCAAGTCTTCAGTATTGTATTCGTAAGTAAGCAAGAGAGTAACTCCTTTACGATATATTAGATGTTATATTATAAACATGTACGCATACTGCTAAAACAAATAGCGCAAATAAATATAAAACGTTGCGATCACTATAGATAAAATCATTAATGGAAAACCAATAAGCAGGAACTTTACAAACGTGATATGATGTCCTTCCTTTGCAGCTAAACCAGCGACAATGACATTGGCACTTGCACCAATTAAACTTCCGTTACCACCGAGACAAGCTCCTAATGCTAGACTCCACCATAGTGGTTCAATATTTTCCATGCTGTATCCCATCTCTTGAATCATCGGAATCATCGTTGCCACAAATGGAATGTTGTCCACAAAAGCAGAGGCAATCGCACTCATCCATAAGATCAACATGGATGTCACAGTCAAATCCCCACCTGTAAACGCTAACGCTTTGTCTGCTAGCAAACTAATGATTTGTGTTTCAATTAAACCAGATACAAGGACAAATAATCCGATAAAGAAAAAGATCGTCGTCCATTCCACTTTTTCTAATGCATCTTCTATATAAGATTCTCCTACGAGGTACAATAAAATAAACGCTCCTGTAATGGCAATCACAGAGGATTCGATATCTAAAATAGAATGCAAGAAAAACCCGATAATGGTGCCTGCTAATACAATCATACACTTTAGCAGTAATCTTTTATCCGTTATTTCATCAGCTGCATCTAGATTCATAATACTTTTCTTAAGCTTGTCCGTTGTCTTCACTTGCTTACGATATAAAAACGCTAAGATAGCAATCGTAATGATCATAATGAAAATAGCAATACCCGCTAGATTGATAATAAAATCGATAAAATCTAATTCCTCTACTTTATTCCCAATCATAATGTTGGGAGGATCTCCAATCATGGTTGCTGTACCACCAATGTTAGATGCAATAATTTCTGAAATTAGAAATGGAAGTGGGTTCACTTGTAGTTGCCTTGTAATGCTAAATGTAACAGGAACCATCAGTAACACTGTTGTTACATTATCCAAGAAAGCGGATCCTATTGCGGTAATCAAACTCAGCGCTACTAATATTTTTAAAGGGTGACCACCCACTTTTTGAGCGGATACAATCGCTAAATATTTAAACAGACCTGTTCTTGCTGTAATAGCGACAATGATCATCATCCCTGTCAGCAAACCCAACGTGTTGAAATCAATATGATGCAATGCCCCCTCATAATCTACAATTCGGAAAACGAGCATGGCTGCTCCACCCAACATGGCAATGATCGTGCGATGAATTTTTTCAGAAATAATAAAAGCATAGGTAATTAAAAATATAGCTATAGCAGTGTAAGCCTGCGTTTCCATGCCTATTCTCCTTTATATGTATACAGCATATTGATGTAAGCTTGATGTTTAATGTCATCAAACTGTTTCATGTTTATTGAAGGTATTGTATAGCATAATCGCTAAATGTAGAAAGTACGCTGTTGTATTCATCAAAATCACGAATCCGTATGCCGTGATATAACTGTTGCATTGTCTCTCTAGGAACACTACTCTCTAAATACTCAATATCAATTTGAAAAAATGTTTGAATAATGTTATTTCCACTAGGCTTTCCTTGGAACAAGCTTAAATTTCCTTGCTCGTCTAATCCTATATAAGCATGTTGTTTACATGTAGGAGATAAGTCGGCAATCTGTTCCATCACAACAATATGATCATCACGTAAATGTAATAGCTTCCATGTTTTTTCGTCCGCTAGTAGTGCAAGGATATCTTGTCCTTTTTTAGGACCCAAAAAAGTTTGTTCTTCTCCACATAAATATTTTTTTTGTAAAGTCACATCATACGTTGTTTTTTCATCTATCATCTGTGTGTCATTGTTTGTGACGACATTCACATCATTGATTTGAGATTGAAAAACAGGAGAGGCTTCAGGTTTTAAAAATATCACCCAAGTAGCTGAGATGAAGCATAAAAGAAGAATGATGCCCCCACCTAAAACTAGCTTATTAGACTTTCGATATATTTTTTTTATTTTACGTAATATGTTTAAAAACATGTTTGTGACATCCCCTTCTATGAGTTACACATCAACGATGCATTAGATAAAATACAACCTTGCTATTTTGTATTATTAACCATTACAGAAGGGGATATTCAATTTTCAAATATGACCTTTTCCTTTGTATGCCTGACGCTTTTTTCTTGCTGGTGTCTTCCGCTTTTTCTTCACGCTGACCTGTTTACTGGTTGCATTGCTTTCCGGCTGCTCATCTTCATCAGGTTCAAATTCTCGTACACTTTGAGGGTCATACCCTAATATACTCTCCACCACTTCTCTTGACGTTAGGTATGGTTGCATCATCCCTTGCATGGATTGCATAGGCTGCATCATCCCTTGCATCGGAAACATTGGACCACCTTGTTGATAAGGTTGATACGTATTGAACACCGATGCAGTACCTGGATAGTAACCATAAGGGTTCTGTTGATATGGTTGGAATCCGTGATAAGCATGTTGCATATATTGTTGATGTTGACAGTCCTCACACCCACAACCACAGGAAGAGGAGTGATGATGTGGAGTAGTGTACTCTTGAGCCTGAAATGGATTGACATGATAAGGCTGAGCATAATTTGCATGGGTTCCAGCTTGAGCTTGCTGCTTACGTGATGTATCTTGTTGATCATTTTGATTTTGAATAGACGTTTGCTCTTCTTCATCTAGCTGAGGTACATCTGGAAGATCATAGAAATTCATCACTTGATTTTCCTCCATAAATGATGTGGACAGTGATTCATCTTTTTCTTTTTTAAATGCATCTTCCCCCTCATGATTCGATGCTTTGTCCTCTCTAGTATGAATTCCCACTTTCTGTTCTATAAACATATCTTCATTTATATTAACGTTATGAAATTGGCTTTTCTTTTGACTAATAAATATTTTAGTGCCTGGTTCCAATTCATCCATCATATAAAGCTCTGGGTTTGCTTCTTTAATCTGTTCCACGTCTACTTCGTACCTTTCCGAAATAGATTGAAACGTATCCCCAGGTTTTACAATATGAATCTTCACACTTATTCCTCCCTTTCTATATCCTCATTTAGTACAGTCTATGCATCTGCCTACAATTTGACATCAAAAAAATAAAAAGAATAAAAAAAAGAACATGCCTCACGTACAGCACCCCAAAAGTAAGTGTTAAAAACTAACTTTTAAGGAGCGTATCGCTTCCATGCTCTTTTCCTTTTCCTAAATAGATAAGTTGGAGAAACAAGTTCAGGCGTAAACTTATATCGTTATTTCTTCAAACTATATCTTATATATCTTGTTATAACTCTAAAACTGCTATCCTTTTTTCATTTGTATTTGTATGCGCTTCCATACTTCCTCTTCAGTAATAGGCTGAAAAGGTACTTCCTTAAATTTCTCCTGACACATGTCGTACACTGCTCTATTGTATGGTGCTTTGTGTCCAACTTTGTTCGCCAGCGCTATAAAATGACCATTCAATGATTCTAATTCTGTCTCACTTCCCTTACGCTGCAACACATCTTGACCCATGCTACTCAGCACCATTTTAGCTAAATTTTTCTTGAATATGCTATTTGTCATAAAGTCAGGTAGTTTAACTACGACGGTCATCGTTCTCCACGAAGGCATGCCGCCTAGTCGACATTCCTTATATCCCGAAGCTTTTACAATTTGTACTCCTTCGTATAGTAAGTTCGTTAGTATTTTTTTAAATAAAGAAAATTCCGAAATTTCACGATATTTATGCCCTACTAATGTGGTAAAGGAATTCGTTAAATTAATAATCATTTTAGAATAAGCAGCATCTTGCAAGTGATCCGTTGCTACTGTCTCTACGCCTAGTTGAAAATAACTAGCGACTTCTTTCAGTTCTTCCTGTAGTGTATTATCTGGTGTACCTAATATAAAAGGGCCTTTTTTTTGATACCCAACCATGCCTGGCTCATCTAACCATGCATTGTAGCCAACGACACCATAAATGATTTTTTTAAAATACTGAGGGAGTATGTCTTGATTTTGTATGCCATTTTGCAATGCGACGATAATGGGATCGCCTTTGATGTTATCTTTTATTAATTTAGCTACCCCATCCAAACTGTAATTCTTCACAGCAATAATGATGATATCTGCGTTATCTATTTGAGTTATATCACTTAACCCTTTTACATGTACGAGGGGAGTTTGCTCCTTTTCCCCTTCTAAATAAGCTTGTAAACCATGCTCTTCGATGCGACTTATCACTTCTGGCTTATCCAATATGTAAGTTTGATCATGATGTGGAACCATCCATGCAGCTAGTGATCCTCCTACAGCTCCTGCTCCAAAGATCACCACTTTTTTGTGTTGGATACTCATATCATCCACTCCCTACATTTTATATACATCGCCTTATTTCGGTGCCTTATAGTTTGGATTTGAAAGGTCAAAACTACTATTCATGCCTTCCGCAAATCTTGTTTGAAAAGGGTGCTGTTCCATTTCTAATTGTTGTAATAACTTCCCACTCGGCGTGTCACTTAGTTTCAAAAACTCGTGATTTGGTTTATTATTTTTGTTCCATAATTTCTTCATGTATTTATTCATGTTGAAATCTGCTTTAAAGTTCGTTTCACTTTGTAATAATTCCCCATCTAATACGGAATATAGATTAGATGACACATCAAAATGTGTCTCTTTCCCTTCCATAGGAATAGATAACTCAAAGTAAGTCTCTCCACTTTCCTCCATTGCTGTAGTGACAAAATAATCCCCTTGTTTCTTCATATCAATCTGTTGTGTTACTTTTGGTAGACCCCATATTTTATTTCCTCTTATTTGATTTTCAAGTGACGTCACAGGCATGGAAAAAACATGGTAGCCGAAGTTAGGAAACATTTTCTCCGCAATCATAGGTAACACTGGCGGGCTAAAGGAAGGGTTAATCAGAACGGGAATCGTCATCGCTATTTCGTTATAAGATGGAATTCCGAGTACATTTTTATAAATATAGCATGAGAAAACAACTAAAGATCTTTTTTGTGGCATCTTTACGGGTTTCATCAACGGATGAGGCATTAATTGTACTGCTTTATCGTAGTTGCACATAAATATACCGATGGCACAGGTCACATCACTATACAGCGTTGGAAATAAATAATCTTTAGCAACATGATCATTTAACTCCAATGGTTTATCCGCATGACGTAACGATTTTCTTTTAAAAAAATCATCCTTAAATTGATCTTTATTATCCAATAATGTTTCGTCAAACTGTAATAACGGTTTCATGTCCTCACTCCCTATATCACATAAATATACACTCATTATAGCTTCTCATCTGTACTTAAGAAAGCAAAAATCCTGTTTTATTTGGAATAAAACAGGATTTTCATGACATCTTGACTATTCATTTGTTTTATTGATGCTATTTTTTTCAACCATCTTTTACTTTACCGTGCTATATTTTAAGTCCATCGATATTGACGAGATGTCTAAACTCATCAAGTAACTTTAAAGTAATGGGACCCGCTTCTCCCTTGCCAATGACTCTACCATCCACTTCACGTACAGCAATTACTTCTGCAGCTGTTCCTGTCAAGAAAACTTCATCTGCAACATACACATCATGTAGTGCAAACGGTTCTTCATGAACTTCATAACCTAATGTATCACATATCTCCATGATCGCAGCACGAGTAATTCCTTCTAATGCACCTACATAACTTGGAGGCGTAATGATTTTATTATTTTTAATAATAAAGATGTTATCTCCGGAACCTTCAGAAACAAAGCCTTCTCTATTTAACATCAATGCTTCGCCCACACCAGCTAAATTAGCTTGAATTTTAACTAAAATATTGTTCAAATAGTTCAAAGACTTTATTTTCGGATTTAATGCATCTGGAATATTGCGGCGTGTAGAAACAGATACAAGCTTCAAACCACGTTGATAGTCTTCTTCAGAGTATATGGCCAGTTGTTCGACGATAATAATGACTGTCGCCTTCGGGCATAAATCTGGATTTAGTCCTAAATCTCCTACACCACGTGATACGATTAAGCGGATGTATCCATCCTTAAGTTGATTTCTTTTTACGGTTTCTACCACTGCCTTTTCCATTTCTTCATAAGAAAGAGGAACATTTAATTTAATGGACTTAGCAGAGTCATATAAGCGATCTATATGTTCTTGATATTTAAAAATATTACCGTTGTAAATGCGAATACCTTCAAAAACACCGTCTCCATAAAGAAAACCATGATCGTAAACGGATACTTTCGCATCTTCTTTTGCTACAAATTCACCATTTAAATAGATTTGTTGTTTCATATCATCCCTCCAAAGATGCCGCTTCATAACCATAACTTGGGTATGAACCTAAGATTCGCACTTGAATACCAAGTGCCTCGATTTCTTTTATTGCTTCTTGCACTAAAATATATTGAATGTTTTCTTCAATGTCGATAAAAAAATAATAATTGCCTAACTTTTTTTTCGTTGGCCTGGATTCAATTTTACATAAATTGATTTTTCTCCAAGCAAATGCAGATAGTACTTGATGCAATGCCCCTGCGTAATCTTCTGGTAAAATAATGAGCAAGCTCGTTTTATGTTTTTGACCTTGCAATGTAGGCAACGGCTTTTTCCCCACAATCATAAATCGTGTAAAGTTTTTTTCATGCTCTTGAATGTTCTCATCCAACAATGCCAATCCATATTTTTTAGCAGCTAGTTTAGTACCAATCGCAATCGTATGCGGCGCATTGATTGCTTTTACTTTGGTCACACCTTTGGCAGTGCTGCTTACTGTTTCAATTTCAGCATGGGAAAGATGTTGTTTAATAAACTGCCTGCATTGTCCGATGACGACAGGATGAGAGATGACCGTTTTAATTTCCTCATAGTTTATGGGGGTCTCTCTGTCTGTGCCAATCAAATTTTGCTTCGCTGGATAAATCCATTCAGTTAATATAGGCATATTGAATTCATGTACTAACAAATCAAGATGTAAACTTACCGATCCATCAATGGTATTCTCTATAGGAATAACCGCCCAGTCTACTTCATCGTTTACTGCCGCGGCAAAAACATCCGAAATCAATTGATAAGGAACAAATTGAATTTGGGGCAGTGATGACTGTAAAAAAAACCTTGCTGCTTCCTCCGAGAACGTTCCCTCTGGTCCCAAAAAAGACAGTCTCATGATGCAAAAACTCCCCCTTGTCTATCTTCTCTACCTACTATAAGTTCTGATACTTCACTGCACTCTACGATGTGCGCTCCTTCATTCACAGGCGTGAGCCATGTCATATCAGCGTCTATGTTATGTTTCTCCATCCAACGTTTGGCATATTGTTCTAGAAGTTGAGGATCGTTGACACTTTGATCTGTAAAAGCAATCATCGTAGGCCCCGCTCCACTTAAAGCCGCAGCGATAGCCCCATTATGCTTTGCATCTTGTATCCACTCTTCTAGACCAGGTATAAGGGTTCCCCGATAAGGTTGGTGTAACGTATCCTGCATCGCTACCGATAATACTTGATATTGTCCAGTACAAAATGCAGCAACGAGCAACGCGGTATGTGTGTTGTTATATACGGCATGCTGAAATGATACAGATGCTGGCAGTACTTTTCTTGCTTCGCTTGTAGGTAACGTATATGCAGGTACTACAACTAAACACATCAAATTACTTTGTACTTCAACACGGATACACTCTGCCTGCTTGCCATCATAAGTTGTAATCACAACGCCACCAAAGAGCGATGCGGCAATATTATCTGGATGTCCTTCCAACGCAGTTGCCATTTGAAATAACGTATCTTTGGAAAGTGGTTGTTTCAATAATGCATTGGCAGCTACCATACCTCCAACAATAGCAGAGGCGCTACTTCCAAGTCCCCTTGATAATGGAATCTCACTGTAGATGTCGATGTGTAAATAAGGCGCATGTACATCACATCTCTCAAAAACTTGTTGAGCCACTTTGTAAATGAGGTTATTTTCATCCAGTGGTACGCCTTCTGCGGCAACACCATAGTGCTTAATGATCGTTTGGTCTGAACTCACCTTCATTTTAATCCATATATATAAATCTAGTGACATTCCTAAGCAATCAAACCCAGGACCCAAGTTTGCTGTACTGGCAGGCACTTTTACGCAAATTTCATTTCGTATTAACATGTCCAAATCCCCTACTTTATCTATGTTTAGGCCTCTACTCTGTACATACTTCTGATTTGTTGGACAACATCCAAGGCCTCCAACTGTCCAAGGACTTGCTTGAAATTTGACTTGCTTGCCTCGTGAGTAATCATGACAAGTTCAACAAAATCATGGTCTTCAACTGGTTGCTGTAATACGGATTCGATGCTAACATGACACGCTGCAAATATTTCTGTAATTTTAGCCAAAACACCTGCTTTATCTTGCACATGTAGTAGTAAAAAGTTTTTACTCATCACATCTTGCTCATCCATCATTTTTTTCTCTTTATATGGCATGGAGCTTGTTCTACCGTTGACGTTCAATTTTATATTTTTAGCGACAGAGACGACATCAGCAACGACAGAAGTTGCGGTAGGTAATTCACCCGCACCAGGTCCATAAAACATTGTTTCTCCTACTGCTTCTCCATGCACATAAATAGCATTGAACACGCCACCTACGGATGCAAGGGGATGTGTGTTTTTAATCATCGTTGGTTGAACAGATAAATAAACTTGATCTTCTTTTCGTTCAGCAATCGCTAATAATTTAATATCATAACCTAATTTCTTGCCATATGCTATATCTTCTTTCGAAACGTTCGTAATCCCTTCGACTAAAACGTCTTCCATTGCGATGGTCATATGAAATCCTAATGTACCTAATATGGCTATTTTATAAGCTGCATCAAATCCACCGACATCGGACGTTGGGTCAGCTTCTGCATACCCTAATTGCTGCGCTTCATGTAAAACATCTTCAAAATCTGCGCCTTCCTCACTCATTTTTGATAAAATATAATTTGTCGTACCATTAATAATACCCATCATTTTAGTAATACGATCTGAGGAAAAACCTTCTGAGATAGAACGTAGTATCGGGATGCCACCTGCTACACTGGCTTCGTACATAACATCGGATTGATTAACATTTGCTTCATGTAGAATTTCTGCACCGTGCAATGCCATTAAGTCTTTGTTGGCTGTAACAATATGCTTACCACGTCGCAAAGCCTCTATCATATATGCTTTCGTTTCTTCTATTCCCCCCATGACTTCAACGACAATGTCAATATCCGGGTCTTCAATCACGTCCAATGCATTCTCTGTAAATTTGTCCTGATCAATCTCAATACTGCGATCTTTATTTATATCTTTTACTAATATTTTTTTAATATGAATGTTGGCACCTATTTTACTCTTTAAATCTTCCTGATGACCTTCTATTAACCTTACGACTCCTGTTCCTACTGTTCCTAATCCTAACAATCCAACTTGTATTGTATTATTCATATATCTCCACTCCCTCTCATTATCAACCTTGACCTACTACTTCTACTTTATGTACACCCTCCATCTGTTTTAACGATTGTATCCATTCATGCCACGATTCCAAAGGTTTTGAACTATCCACCGTCAACACAACATTAGCAATACCTTGTAAAGGAATAGACTGATGAATGGCTAGCACGTTCCCTTCCATTTCAGCCACTTTGACTAGTACATGAGATAATACACCAGATTGATGCCATAAATTCATGGATAAAGTAACCATCTTTTCTCTCTGTAACTGTTCGTAAGCAAAAATACCATCTTTATACTTATAATAAGCACTTCTACTTATGCCTACTTTCTTCACAGCATCATGTATCGTACTCATATCTCCACTAGCAAGGAGCATCTTTGCCTCATAAGTCTTTAGTACTGCGTCAGGTAAAACATCTTCACGTACTAAGTAAAATTTGTCACTTGAAGACAAACATATCATCCTCCTACAGTAGACGTTTGTTTTTATATAGTAGACATTATACAAAAAACAAACACCAGAAAGCAACACAAAAATAAAAGACCGCCTACTTGGGCGATCTTTTTGTCCATCTTACTTCTTATTCATATTCCACATATTCAAATTCAAAATCTGCAACTCTAACCGTGTGGCCGTCTGCGGCACCTTTCCGTTTCAATGCATCATCTACACCCATTTTTCGCATAATGTGTGTAAAGCGCGTAACGGAATCAGTATAGTTCATATTAGAACGTTTTAAAAGCGTCTCCAGCTTTTTACTCTCGACAACAAACGTATCATTTTCACGACGAATGGTAAATGCATTTTCATCTTCTTTAGGTTCAAATTTGTATACTTTACGCTCTTCTTTTTCTTCTACTTCTTCTATTGGTGCAATTTGAGGTAATGTATCTAAAATGTTAAACACTTTGTACATTAACTGATCTAACCCTTGATTAGATGCAGCAGAGATAGGATAAATGTTCACATCGATGTCTTGTTCTTTTAATTTCTGCTCAAACTCAGAAAGGTGTTCTTCTGCTCCAGGCATGTCCATTTTGTTTGCAGCAACCACTTGTGGTCTCTCCGCTAACTTTTCGTTATATTGTTTTAACTCTTCATTAATTTTTACAAAGTCTTCAAATGGATCTCGGCCTTCTGTCGATGCCATGTCGATAACATGTACAATGACTTTTGTTCTTTCTACATGTCGTAAAAATTCGTGACCTAAGCCCACACCTTCGGATGCACCTTCAATCAATCCTGGTAAGTCCGCTAAAACAAAACTTTTTCCTTCTTCTATACTAACAACGCCCAGATTCGGAGAAAGGGTAGTGAAATGATATGAAGCTATCTTTGGCTTGGCCGCACTCACTACGGATAGCAAAGTGGACTTCCCGACACTAGGAAAACCTACCAAGCCAACATCGGCCATTAATTTTAATTCTAGCGTGACCCAACGTTCTTCTCCGCTTTCTCCCTTTTCTGCAATGTATGGGGCTGGGTTTTTAGGTGTAGCGAAGCGGCTATTCCCTCTTCCGCCCTTTCCACCTTTTGCGACTACCACTTGTTGCTTGTGGTTGGTTAAATCTGCAATAATTTGCTCTGTATCATCATCTACAATGACTGTTCCAGGAGGCACTCTAACAATATAATCTGCTGCATTTTTACCATGCTGATTTTTTGTTCGACCTGCGTCTCCTCTGTTCCCTTTAAAATGTTTTTGGTAGCGAAAATCCATTAATGTTCTTAGCCCTTCATCTACTTGAAAAATGACATCTCCGCCATCTCCACCGTCTCCGCCAAATGGACCCCCTTCAGAAACATATTTCTCACGTCTAAACGCGACAATGCCGTCTCCGCCATCTCCACCTTTTACGAATATTTTTGCTTTATCTACAAACATGTTATCACCTCGTCACAGTAGTTGGACTACTGCTCTTTCTCCTTGTTGTTAAGGGCGGATGCTGTCAAGTAAATCCAATCTTGCTCTAGCTGAAAATAAAATTGAAAGTGATGCTTCAACACTACATCCTGTTGTATTTCTTGTATTTGTTTTCGAAACTCCATCGTATCATAATGACCATCATATTCAAACGCAACGAGCAGTTTCTCCTGATGTTCATGAAATCCAATTTGCAATTCATTAGGCTCACCACTAGACTTTTCAAACAGTTGAAATTTCTTTAATGTACGACAGATTAAATAGTCCAATTGCCCAACGTCCACTTTAAATTTTTGTATTTCAAGCAATGGGTCTACATCTACAGTTACTTTTGTAGTATGCCACGTTGCTTTTGCATTTAAAATTTTCACCATGATGCTATTGATTCCAATGCTAAAAATCTTCCTGTTTTCTTCCGCAAAATCATTAATATTATCTACACATTGTTGTAATTTATCATATTTGCCCATCTGTAAATAGGCTTGCAGTAATTGCACCTGATTTAGCATATCATGACGTTGCATCCTCAATACTTCCACAATAAAAGTATCTTTTTCTTCTCTTAAGGCATGCTCTTGATGTTCTAATTGATGTTTATAATTGTACAATCCCATCATACTTAGAACAATAAAAACAAACCCAAAAATAATACGTAAAACTGAAGGTAGAGGAATAAAAATATATAATACAAACAGAAACAGAAATACGACAAATAATAAGAAATAATGTTGGTTAATATGTTTACTATCATTCATAGCATTACTCCGTCCTAATATAACTAACTTACTTATATACATCACTACTATATAAATGAGATGAAGTCAACAAGTAATTTAAAATATATCTAAACAGTATATTACTTCTTATTGTATGTAATTGAAAATTGAAAAAGAGAAGTCTTCTAAATAAGAACCTTCCCATTAAGTGTACTAATAAATGAGTTTTAATGCGAAACATAACAGAATTAGTGTGTTGAAATTCATTTAAAAAAACCTAGCGAAAGATTCGCCAGGTTTTTGTGGAGTCTATGCTTGAGCGGCAGTTTCAGTAGGATATACACTTACTTTTTTGCGATCGCGTCCCCAGCGTTCGAATTTTACAACACCAGATTCTTTTGCAAACAAAGTATCGTCAGATCCAATACCAACATTTGTACCTGGGTGAATCTTAGTACCACGTTGTCTTACTAAAATGTTCCCCGCTTTTACGAATTGTCCGTCAGCACGCTTTGCACCAAGACGCTTAGAAATACTGTCACGACCATTTTTCGTCGAACCTACCCCTTTTTTGGATGCAAACAACTGCAAATTCAATTTGATCATTCTGGAGCACCTCCTCTTTTTATAACGTTAATATGGATAAAGTCACCATAAGACTGTTCAATCGTTTGTAGCATGGAAATCATCGTGCGAAAGATAACCTGCAAATTGTGCTCCTGTTGCTTATCACTAAGCAGACACACATTCACTTGCAGTAGCCCATCCTCCATCTTATACGCAGGTTCAAAGCTTAGTTCATGCTCTATCGCATTCACTGTGCCTACCACTACAGCAGATACACCTGCACATACGATGTCTTTTCCAGGATCGTCATAATAAGCGTGTCCTTCAACATGATAACCTTCTACACGATCTAATGCACTATCATGAAAAATAGAAATATGAATCATGAATTATGCTTCTATTTTCTCAATCACTACTTTCGTAAAAGGTTGACGATGACCTTGTTTACGACTGTAATTTTTCTTTGGTTTGTATTTGAATACAACTAATTTTTTGCCTTTACCGTGCTTTTCAATTTTAGCGGATACTTTTGCTCCAGAAACGCTAGGGTTTCCTACAACTAATCCGTCTTCTTTAGAAACAGCCAATACGTTATCGAAAGTGATTTGTTCTCCTTCTACAACGTCCAACTTTTCAAGAAAAAGCACATCGCCTTCTTGTACTTTATATTGTTTTCCACCAGTTTGAATAATTGCGTACATTGTTGCACCTCCTCATGTCCAAGACTCGCCTTTTAAGGTGAAGCGATAAAGCTTACTTTTTACCTTAATTAGAGCGGTTACCGCATGTGGCTAACACACACAACCTTGATAATACCATACTATATTCATTAAATCAATACTTCAACACGATACTGTTACCTCGTCAATCTTCCAGTTCCATTACATGTCGAGCACACACTAACTTGATCTTGGAATGAATGATCTCTTACCTTTTTGCGTGTTATTTCTAGTAAACCTAATTTGGTCCAGCCAATCACTACAGATTTCGTTCGGTCTTGCTGTAAACCATGCTCTAATAATAAAGTAATTTGTTGGATATGATCTTCTTCTTCCATATCAATAAAATCTACAATGATGATGCCACCAATATCTCTTAACCGAAGTAAAGTAATGATCTTAGATGCTGCTTCCATATTTGTCTGAAATACCGTCTGTTCCAAGTTTTTTGAACCGGTAAACTTTCCAGTATTGACATCAATGACTGTCATCGCTTCAGTATGATCAATGACAATATAACCACCTTGTTCTAACCAAACTTTACGATAAAACATCTTTTGAATCTGTTCTTCAACTCCATAATACTGAAACAAATTTTCATGCTCTTCGTATTTTACTCTACTTTCCAAATCTTTTGAGAAAAAAGAGCAAATCCGCTGTATTTCTTCTTTTACTTTTTTATCATTAACGATCAGTTCATCAATGTGTTCTGTATATAAATCTCTCACGAAACGTGGAATGAGATCTAGTTCATGATAAATCATCGTAGGTGCTTTTACGTGCTCTTTTTTGTCATTCATATCTTTCCAAAGCTGCCTCAAGTACAAAAGATCTTGTAACAACGCTTCTTCATCTTCGTCCTTTGCGGCAGTTCGAATTATAATGCCTTCACCGTCTTGTGTTGCATCATTCATCAAATCTCTTAATCGCGTTCTTTCGGACTCATCTTCTATTTTTCTGGAAATACCAATATAATTTGCAGCTGGCATGTACACTAGCCATCTACCTGGGATAGAGAAATGTGTTGTAACCCTCGCTCCCTTATTTCCAAAAGCTTCTTTCACTACTTGCACCACAATGGTTTGTCCAACTTTTACTAGCTCATGTATCGACGGTTTCTCCTTAGGCTGTTGCTCGAAATTAGCGGGTAACATATCATTAATATACAAAAAGGCATTCTTACCCACTCCAATGTCCACAAAAGCAGCATCCATCCCACGCAAAACATTGACGACTTTTCCTTTATAAATATTTCCTACTATATGTTTATGGCTATCTACTTCGTAATCATATTCTATTAATTGCTTATCGTGTAATAACGCAGCTTTCGACATATGATGTTCGCTATGGATGATTATTCTGTTCATACATCCTCCCCATAAGCACTAATCTAATGATGTAGAGTGGAGACTTTGTGCCTCATATCACTCCAGACATACATTGATTTTTATTATAAACTTATTTTACATGAAAAGATCAGATACTGCACACTTCCGCTTTGTTTTACTAAAAAAACATTGTATGATTTGCTTTTCCGTAACAAACTGCTCTACTTTTCCACTTTCATTGACGACAAAAATACAGTGTTCTTTATCTCTTCGGAAACATCGTGCAATATGTTGAATGGAAGCTGCACGCTTCACATACAAAGGATGCATTTTACCATGGCTATCTTTACTATTTGTTTCTGCATCATATTTTCGTAGTTCCCTATGTACTAAAAAACGAAAAAACGTATATTGAATATTTTTATAATCGTGCCAATTAGAATAAATTAAAAACAAAGAGACGATAAAAATATTGAAGTTCCATTGTAAGAAAGGATGCGGAAAAAATAACAAACATAACGATGCGGCGCTAAGTATCATACTAAACCAATGCGACCAATAAACGGCACGGAAATAAGGCAGGTAATAACTAAGTAATGCTTGTCCAATCTTCCCACCATCTAAAGGTAAAATGGGGATTAAATTGAATATAGCAATCATCGCATTTACATAAATAAAATATTGTGACCATGCTGATTCCCATATACCGAGCGTCATCATACACCATGTAAAAACGATCATCAGAACATTTTGCAGTGGACCAGCTAATGCTACTACAATTTCTTGCCAAAGCGGGATACTGGCCTGCTCATCCATAGAAGCGACGCCACCAAAAGGCAACATCTTTATTTCTTTTATTCTCCAACCGAAACTTTTTGCAGCATATACATGACCTAATTCATGTACAAACACAATACAAAATAACGTAAATAACTCTATAAAATACCCTGTGAGTAGAGAAGCACCCATCACAAATACAAAAAGAGGATGTAAGCGCACTTGAATTCCTAATATTTTAATCAAATGGTATCACGCCCGCTGGATCAATAAATGTTTCGTCCTGCTTCATGGCAATAAATAAAGGACCGTACGTTTGTCCATCATATTTTAGGGTGCCAATAACATCCCCTCCACTTACCCAATCCCCAACTTTTAAATTACTTTCTTCTAAATAACCATAAATACTTTGTATATTACCACTATGCTGGACAACCACCGTGTTGCCCCATTCTACTGTATCATTCACTAACAGCACTCTTCCTTCGTCTACGACTCTCACCTTTTCATCCAACATTTCCACCATTTCAATGCCATAGTGATGTTTCGAAAAAGGTACATGAATACTGCCGATGACAGGTAAATTCCATTCATTTAATGTTTTCGTTGTGACTTTTTGTGGTTCACTGTCCTTACGATAAACTGGCAAAATACTCGGTGCACTACCAAATGTTTGCTCATACCACAGCGTCACACGCTGCAAGTCCCCATCATCATACAGTACGTTTTTTACTGTATTTTGCCCTATCATCGCTATTGGAGTAGAAAATTGAAACATTATCCAAATGATTCCGTATAAAAAGATACTAACTAACCATCTATACTTCATTCCTCTTGTAACAAATGAAAACCAATGATGGTGTGGATCTTTCACTTCGCCCCATTCCTTCATTTTTTGTTTCCATTGCCATTCTGGATCATTAGATCTTGATGACTCACTGTGTGCTTTTTTTTCTAGATCTTCATGGAGTTGATTGTCCACATTTACCTTATAATAAGAGGGAGAGACTTGTTTATTGAAAGTATGACTTTCATTTAAAATTTGTTCAATACGATGACGTCTTCTGTTTTGTATCGATTTTTTCATATCTCTTCTTTCACCTCATACAATAAAATGTTCAACGTTCATTACCTTTCACTGCTTGTTTCATTCTTATGTTGGAGAAGCGAGAGATATGACTTGGCTAAAAGGTTGTTGAAATACGTAAGTTGAAGAAACAAGTTCAATCAACTTATTACCACTATTCATAAGATGGAGAAATCACAATTTTACAACCTTTACGCCTAGCTACTGAGGCGTAAACTTGATTTCCATTATTTCTTCATCCAATATATTAAATTGGAGGGATTAGACTATGATGATAACAACGACAGAACATATGAAAGGTTATGAAGTTACGGAAGTGCTGGGTTCCACGTTTGGTGTGGTCGTTAGAGCACGTGGACTAGGTGGAGATATTACAGCAAGCATTAAAGGATTATTTGGTGGAGAGATCAAACAATATACCCAAATGATTGAAGACGCTCGAAAGCAAGCCATCGATCGCATGGTTGAAAATGCAGCTCAGATGGGTGGAAATGGCATTACGATGATGCGTTTTGATAGTGGTGATGTGGGAAGTAATATGAGTGAGGTCGTTGCATATGGTACTGCTGTAAAAATAAGAAAAATAGTGGAATGAGAGATATTGAGGAAGGAGTGAGGTCTAAATGGAATTCGAATTTAGTCTACTATGGTTAATGATTAATATCTCGATCATCATCATTATTTGTATTATTGGGTATGCTGTATATGATAAAAGATATAAAGCAGAGGAAAAGAACACGAACGAATACAATGAAAATCTAGTTAAAACGAAAGAAATATTCATTGATCCAAAAGACGGAAAAAAATATCGAGTGTACTTCAATCCAGACAATGGAAAACGTTCATATATACAGGAAGATTAGAATGTAGGACATTATAGATAAAAGATGATGAGGTTAGAAATGAAGAAACTAAAAATAAAGAACATCAAAAAAACAAGGAAGTATGATCATGAAATCGTACTACCTTGTTTGTGACTGTTTATATTCCTTAAGCATTCTGTTCTTGATGTATCTTCACACTCATTACCATGCCAATAGACATGAAGTTAATTAAGAGTGAAGTTCCCCCGTAACTCATAAAAGGTAAGGTAATACCTGTTATGGGTACAAGATCCATTAGCATCCCAATGTTGATGAAAATTTGGAATACATACATGGAAATAATGCCGATAACCAAATAAGATCCGCCACGATTTTTCGATTGCAGCGCAATAAGAATCATACGATACAAAAAGAAGAAGTATAACAGCAGCAACAACGAACTACCAATAAAACCGAAGTCTTCTGCAAGTACCACAAAAATGGAATCCGTATACGGAAACGGTACAAATCCGTTATTAATAAACTCTCCCTGATTATACCCTTCTCCAAACAATCCAGCTGATCCTATCGCAGTCATAGCATTATTCACATGCCAACCATCGTCATTTGCAGCAACTTTTTCAGGATACAAGAAGGTGTCTATTCTCGATGTCCAATGCTCCAAGTCTTGTTCCTCTAAAAACGTCGTAATGGGATCGTGATATGTGTTGTAAAGGAAATACATACTATATAAAGCAACAATGCCTATCCCTATTCCAATGATGGCATGTTTCGCTCTTAAGTTTCCAATCCATAACATACCGACTAAAATAATAATGAAAATAATCGCATTCCCTAAATCTGGATAAAGCATGACGATAACAAAAGGAAGAAGCGCTACTAAAATTAATATGGCAATATTTTTTAACGACAGCGGCTCTCCTTTTAATTTGTTTAAGATATGCGCGGTATAAAGGATAATACAAAATTTCATTAATTCTGCTGGTTGAAATTTTAATCCTGCAACACCTAGTTCAAACCATCCTCTTGCTCCATTGACATCTCTGGTGAACATACCTGCAATAATCAGTATGATACCAAGAATGTAAATATAAAGAGAGAACTTTAGCAATATCTTATAATCAAAAAAAGCAACGCAGAAAAAAACAAAAATACCTAGCCCGTAAAATTGAATTGTTTTACTTACATTTTCTGCAAAAAAAGGGGTAGCCTCTACCCCACTTTCAATGAGAATTGGGCTAATACCCATAAAGAGCAATAATATAAAAACAACAGCCCAGTCCATTCGTTTTAATTTCACTAACATGGCTGGTTCATCCTATTCTAAAAAGCTTCTTAATCTTTTGCAGAAAATTTGGTTTCGTATCTAACTGCATGAGCGGCACTGTATCACCTAGCATACGCCTTGCAATGTTACGATATGCTATAGCGGCATTAGAATTAGGGTTCATGACCGTTGGCTCTCCCTCATTTGCTGCCTTAATCACAAGCTCATCATCAGGAACAATACCAATTAAATCAATGGCTAGTACCGCACATATCTCATCAATGTCCAGCATCTCGCCTTTCTTCACCAGATTTTGTCTAATGCGGTTAACGATAAGCTTAGGGTTTTTAATATGCTCTGCCTCAAGCAAGCCGATAATTCGATCAGCATCACGAACCGCCGCATTTTCTGGCGTTGTAACGACAATAGCTTCTTCTGCACCTGCTATCGCATTACGAAAGCCATGCTCTATCCCTGCTGGGCAATCGATAATGACATAATCAAAATCTTCCTTCAACTCTTCTACCATTTTTCGTACTTGTTCTGGCAATACCGCATCTTTATCTTTCGTCTGTGCTGCTGGAAGCAAATAACACTCATCAAAACGTTTATCTTTGATTAATGCCTGCTTTAATTTGCATTTCCCTTCTGCCACATCGACCAAATCATAAATGATTCTATTTTCCAATCCTAAAACAACATCTAAATTACGCAAACCTATATCCGTATCTACCATACACACTTTTTTACCAAGTAAGGCTAGTGCTGTCCCAATATTGGCTGTCGTGGTTGTTTTACCCACTCCACCTTTACCTGAAGTGATGACTATTGCCTCTCCCATTTCGCTTCACTCCTCTTTAAATTGCATAGATTGGGGCCGAATTTTATGGAGATAAACCATCTTATCTATTTCCATCGTTCCATTATTTAAATAAGCAAATTCCATATAAGACTGTTGAACTCCCCATTCCTCAGGGGGGCGACTAATGACATTAGCAATGCGAAGCTGCGTCGGTCTTAGATAGGAAGCAGCTATCGTCGCTTCCATATTCCCTTTTGCTCCCGCATGTGCAGTTCCTCTAAGAGAACCCATAATCCATATATCTCCCGTTGCGGTAATGATACCACCTGGGTTAACGTCACCAACAAATAACATATTCCCTTCATGCGATACCGTTTGGCCTGAACGCACAATACCTTTTATCACTTTAAGATTGCTTCTTGATTTTTCTTTTTCTTCTTTTGTTTCCATTGAGCGAATAACGAGATTACCGTGATTTTTTATAATTTCGGCAATAATATTTTTTTGTATTTCGCTTAATTTTCTCTCTCCAAATTGAATCGTCACCTGGACAAGAGGGCCGGCTAAAAATTGATGGTGTGTTTTCTCTAACTTATGTTTCAGCTCTGCAATAAGATCTTCAAATGCACACTGATCATTCATTAAGAAAACAAGACCATCTTTCACTCCTTTTATCGTAACTACATTCTTTTTCACTGCCATGGATGCCAACCTCCCTGTAAACAATTCTGCCTCATCAATGTTAAATCCTGCATCCGATCATAAATTACTTATCGGTATTTTCCTGTGGTTGTTGAAATGGACCAAGGAGGTTTCGAAACGGAACCATAATCACTGCAGCAAATAATGCATTGTATATAACGGTCGGAAGTATATAGTGACCCACTGCCCAATAAAATGGCAGATGATGCACTTGGAACAATTTATATAGAAAGAAAAGAAATATCGTAATAAAAATAATACCTGCAACCATCAATAAATAATTTCTAAAGTAAAATGTTACATTTTTTTTGTTAGCAAACCATCCTATAAAATACGTCCCTATGGCCATAGCGAAAGTATAGGTACCAAGCATGTGTCCATAATAAAGCACGTCATGTAGAAAACCAAAGAAACAAGCTAAAGCGATAGCAAAATAGCGGTGTTGATATAGTGCCACCATCAAAATAAGCACGTATGTCCAGTGATGAGCGATATCCCATTGACTCGGTAGTATCCATACAGTCAGTGTACCTTCAGCTAAAAATGCAACCCAAATGATGGCTACTATCTTTAAAATTTTTAGTTGCATATTTCCTCCCCATCATTCAGGTACTTCGATGACAAACACTTCATGCAGTTGTTTAAAGTCAGCAGAAGCCTTAATATAAGCAACGTTGGTTAAACCAAATTCTCCTACCTCTACTTTATCTACGGTGCCAATGATAATATCTTTCGGAAATACACCACCTAATCCTGAGGTGACAATGAGATCTCCTTCTGCAATAGGATCGTTCGGATCAATCTTGGTCATTAATAACCTTTCTTCTATCGGATCAAAACTAGTGATGGTTCCATATGTTTCAAATTCTTCACTTGAAGATACGGCAGCATGAATTAAGATAGAATCTAACGCAGTTTCACTTAAATTCGTCACCATTTCAACATGCGCATAAAATGGTGTGACACGGTTTACTCTTCCGATTAAACCATCTTCCGTAGCTACTGCCATATTTTCTTTTATTCCATTCTCTGAACCAAGATTAATTTTAATCGTTTTGTTGTATAAATCTGGACTTACTGCAACGACTTGTGCGATCCGATATGTATAATTATTTTGTTCTTTTTGTAATTGTGTAAATTGCAGCATTTCTTTTAATCGTTCGTTCTCTTTTTCTAGTGAATTCAATCTAGCACGATCTAGCGCATAAAAAGAAAGCGTTTGTTTTAATGCTTGGTTTTCTTCGTATACGGTGCTTACATCATTTATATTCCCAAAGAAACCCGCTATCATAGAAGCAGGCTTATACATCAATTGCTGAAACCAAGAAGTTGTATCATCACTTATTTTCTCAGGCCATGTTACTTCTTCTCGTTTGATATATGTAATCCCCATAATACTAATAAATATAATGAGACATAAAAGTAATAAGAATAATCTTTTATCCCCAAAAATTTTGAACAAGGTAAACACCTACCACTTTCACTTAATTAGATCCTTGCTATTCTTCATCTTATGAATAGCGGTAATAAGTTGACTGAACAAGTTCATTCAACTTACTATAAGATGAAGAAATGATGGAATACAAGTTTACGCCTCAGTTGCCAGCCGTAAAGGCTATGTGATAGTAATTTCTTCATCTTATGAATAGCGGTAATAAGTTGACTGAACAAGTTCATTCAACTTACTATAAGATGAAGAAATAATGAAATACAAGTTTACGTCTCAGTTGCCAGCCGTAAAGAAGCTGTAATAGTATTTCTTCATCTTATCTATATTCAACGGTGTTATTTTCTAGTAGGTGAAAGATTTTGATTGTTTTTAAGAAGTTGAATATTTTCTAAAGCTCTTCCTGTGCCAATAGCAACAGAGTCTAAACAATTTTCTGAAACGATAACTGGCATGCCTGTTTCATGTGACAATAATTTATCTAAATTTTTGAGCAATCCGCCACCACCAGTTAACACAATTCCGCGATCCATGATATCCGCTGAAAGTTCAGGAGGACACTTTTCGAGTGTTACTTTAACAGCATCTACAATACTCGTTAATGTATCATATAATGCTTCTGTTATTTCATCTGAACCTACCTGCAACGTTTTAGGCAGCCCCGTGACTAAATCCCGACCTCTAATGTCCAGGTTTTCTGCTTGATCTAATGGTAGAGCTGAACCAATCGTCAATTTAATTTGCTCTGCAGTTCGTTCGCCGATCAATAAATTGTATTTACGTTTAATATAATGAATAATAGCGTCGTCCATATCATCTCCAGCTACTCTCACAGAACGGCACGTTACAATGCCTCCCAAAGAAATAACTGCCACTTCTGTGGTGCCTCCTCCGATGTCTACAACCATACTGCCAGTTGGCTCCCAAACAGGCAAGTCTGAACCAATAGCAGCTGCAAACGGCTCTTCAATGGTGAAAGCTTCCTTAGCTCCAGCTTGTTTTGTCGCATCTTCTACTGCTCTTTTTTCAACAGCTGTAATACCAGACGGAACACAAACCATCACTGTAGGATGAAAAGGAAGTATAGTTTTTTTCTTATGCACTTTATTAATGAAGTGTTTAATCATAGTTGCAGTTGTATCAAAATCGGCAATAACACCATCTTTCATAGGACGCAGTGCTCTAATGTTCCCAGGTGTTCTACCTATCATATTTTTTGCTTCTTCACCTACAGCTGCAATAGAGTTGTCTGATCGTATCGCCACCACAGATGGTTCCCTAAGTACGATTCCTTTTCCTTTTACGTAAACTAATGTATTCGCTGTCCCCAAATCAATTCCTAATTCTTTTGTAAATCCCCGAAACATAACGTTCTCCCTTCTCATCTTCAGCAACACGATTGATGTCAAATATACTTTCATTATCAACATATACATAGCAGTACTATGTTGATAGAATTCATTTCAATTTTTTAAGATCCATGTTTTACAATTCATTTTCAAATTTCATTTCATATAAAATGAAGAAATAATGAGAATCAAGTTTACGCCTCAGTTGTTAGGCGTAAAAGTTGATGTTAAAATTTCTCCATCTTATGTGGTAATAAGTTGGGTGAACTTGGTTGAACAAGTTCATGCAACTTATATAGCATCTAAATTTACGAATATTTTATATTATATTACAGGAGTCCTTCGGCATTCAAACTATAAAATTGTCCATCTCCGATAATAATATGATCCAACACGTGTATTCCTAATATTTCTCCAGCATCTTTTAGACGATGTGTGATTTCAACGTCTTCAGGACTTGGGGTTGGGTCTCCACTGGGATGATTATGTACGCAGATAATAGCGGCACTACTTTTTTGGATAGCTGCTTTAAATATCTCGCGAGGATGAACAATAGAAGCATTTAGACTTCCTATAGATAATGTCTCTTCAGCAATAATACGATGTTTAATATCTAAAAACAAGCACACAAAATGTTCCTTCTTTAAATATCGGAGGTCTTCCATCACATAGTTAGCTGCATCTTCTGGAGCGTTGATCGCAATTTTATGCTGCATCCTACTTTTGGATAACCTTCTGCCTAATTCAACAGCTGCTTTTATTTGCAGCGCTTTTGCATTTCCTATTCCTTTGGTTTGTGTAATTTCCTTTACACTCATATCCGCTAAACGTTGTAAATCTCCACATTCATTCAATAAACGCTGCGCTACGTGTATAGCAGATTCAGAAACCGTGCCTGAACGTAACAAAATAGCAACTAACTCTGCATTACTCAGCACTTCGGACCCAAACTGAAGCATTCTCTCACGCGGTCTATCACTGTTGGGAATATCGCTTATTTTATAAGCATTAGCCTTCATTATATCCCCTCAAACTGTATCTTTTTAAAATATTTCCACGTTGAATTGCATCAACAAATCAGCTAGTAACGAAAGCGGTAACCCTACCACATTAAAATAATCTCCATCCATACTTTCAACGAGCGTTGCTCCGAAACCTTGAATACCATATGAACCCGCTTTATCCTCTGGTTCATTGGTTTCAATATATCGCCATATAAGATCATCTGATAAAGGTTTGAATGTCACTTTCGTAGCCTGATGAGAAATCAATTGTTTGTTATTTTCTATGTCTATAAGGCAAACACCACTATAAACGACATGCTGTTTGGATTGCAGTTTTTTGAGCATTGTGAATGAATCTTGCTTACTGGACGGTTTTCCCAAAATCTCATCATTCATAACGACAATTGTATCCGCACCGATTACAATACCACCACTACGCTTTGTTTCTATTTGATTTGCAATAAAATTCGCTTTCTTCTCAGCAAGATGTTCCACCACTTGTTGCGGCGTTAAACCAGGGTCTGTTTGTTCGTCTACAGCACTAGGTTTAACAACAAAAGGAATCTTTAACATATCTAATAACTGCTTCCTTCTCGGAGAGGCAGAAGCTAATATGATTTTTTTTTGATGCATGCTATACACAACCTCCTGGGTCTTTAAAGTGTAAGTCTTCATGTGAATGTTACGACAATACAAGACTTGGTATAGGTTGTCCTCTATTACTTTGTCAAGTGTAGTCATGATTCGACAATGTTGTACACACGCAAGCAATAAGTATATTACTCTATTATACGTCGTTGGAAGTGATAATACAATCTGGATAACAGTACCAAGAAACTTTTTTATTGTTTTCTTGTAATAACGGTAGGAGGACAAATGATATGAGAAATTATTCACTATTTTTTATCACTTTTATTTTATCTTTTTTCATTCCGTTATATTCTGCTTATGCTGAAAAAATTGTCATTGATCCTGGTCATGGAGGATACGACCCAGGAGCAATAGGTGTAAATGGGCTGCAAGAAAAACAAGTCAATTTAGACATAGCTCAAAAATTACAGCAGGAATTAGCCACACTTGGTTACGAGACAGTGATGACAAGAACTACAGACGTATTTGTATCACTGCAACGCAGAGTGGAAATCGCAAATGAACATGAAGCTGACTTATTTATTTCCATTCATAGCAATGCCCACTCTTCCCCTATACATTCAGGGAGTTTGGTTTTGTATTACGACGATCAGTATCCTAATGCAAATTATCCTGCTAGTTTGGAAATGAGAAAGCTGACACCATTGAGCAAACAACTAGCACATGAAGTATTAGAACAATTGGTAGAAACGACAAATTTAAATCATCTTGGTATTATCCCTAGCTCTATGTACGTCATTAGAACAGGGAGTGTTCCTAGTATTTTAGTAGAGACAGGATTTTTGAGTAATGAACACGATGCTATGTTACTAGAGCAACCTTCTTTTAGACAAAAAGCAGCTACAGGCATTGCCAAAGGCATTGTAAACTATATTCCTACTTTTTTAGACATACAAGGTCATTGGGCGCAATCAGACATTGAGCTTCTACATGAAGGAAATATTGTAAAAGGAATCACAGCTACTCAATTTCAACCTAATGGTAATCTGACAAGAGCTCAGTATATTACGCTATTAAATAACGTCTTTGCCTTTACATCTACGGATGTGCACGATGGGGAAGATGTAGTTGATTCTGCTGGGGAAGACAATGAAAATGTCGCAGTCGACTCTGTTGAGGAAGACAGTGCAGATGATGCAGTTGATTCTGCTGAGAGAGACGCTGCAAATGACGTAGTTGATTCTGCTGAGGAAGACATTGCAAATGACGCAGTCGATTCTGTTGAGGAAGACATTGCAAATGACGCAGTCGATTCTGTTGTGGAAGACATTGCAAATGATGTAGTAGATACCGTGGATGAAAACATTGCAGTTGATGCAGATAATGAAGATATACACTTGGTAGATGTACCAGAAAATCATTGGGCTTATACTGAAATAGAAAAAGCCGTACAACTTGGTTTTCTTAACGGTTATGATGATGGAACATATCGTCCAGACCAGGTCATTTCAAGAGCGGAAGTTGCCGTTTTATTTGATTCCATATGGGAAAATGAAACATTATCACCTAGCGATATATACTATGAAGATGTGATGATAGGAAGTTGGTATGAAGAGGCTATCTATTCACTTACGTCAGCAAAGTTATTTACAGGAACCTCACAACATATTTTTTCACCAGAAAAGCCCATGACAAGGGCTGAAGCAGCAAGTGTCATATCACGATATCTTCTAAGGCCTTAATGCTACTTTTTTCACAGTAAGCACGTATGCATGGTGGATGTCTTTCACCATCATACGTGCTCACTTGTATGAAGGCTATATATTTTTCTTCGTGATGATATATTGTAAAATAGCACTTTGTATTTGCCAGAGGTAAGAGGGTGAAGGATCTTTTTCATATCCTTCCATAGCCGTCATGCTCCTTTGCAACGCACTATTCATCACTTCAAATGTACTGTTTAAAACTTCCCCAGTATTAACTAGTTGCGCAGCAGCGTTATTCCACGATTGATACTGCACTTTAATGGCATCTATGGTTTGCTTCTCTAGTGCTGCTGTATCTTCTTGTAACTGCACAGCACTGATGCCGCTTAGCATCCTTACTAGTTTATCTCCTTCAGTAAAATAAGACTCCGTCACTTGGCTTAATGAATCACTAGAAGCGGTTTGAAATTGTGGAATTTGTACCGATTTGATATACGTTTCAAATCCTGCTTCATTGAGTACATTACTCAATAGTCCAGCATCTTCTTCGCTTTGCGTTGCCGCTGTGAACACGAAATATTGATTTTGAAGCTGCATATCAATGACGGAAGCAAACCCTTCATTTGTTAATTGCTGCATCGCAGCTTGAGCACTTTGCAGTGAACTAAATACCCCATGTTGCAACACATAATATGTATCTGTATTTAAAGGATCTGCCACAAGCAGATTGGATAGCGATGTTGTATCCTCTGCATTTCCCTCATCTTGCAAGCTAGCAGTGTTTTCATTCCCCATGGGAATAGGAAACGGTGTTTCCAAATTAGAAGTTTCACCATTAGACTGTGCTTCTGTTTCCTCACCACTATTTCCTGGTAAAATGGTCAACGGTTCCGTCGATGAAAAAAAGGACAATACGACGTAACCTAAAAAAACACCACTAATAACTCCAGAAGAAACAGCTCCCGTCACTTTTAGCCACGACGTTTTTTTTGTTTTTTTATACCGGATAGAGGAAGGGGGGGCTTTTATATTATGATTATGATAGCTTACCTCGCCTTTTAGTACTTCTTCACTAATAATAGGACCTCGATAAGTTTCATATTCGTTACGTTGCTTGACCTGTTCAAGTTTCTCATACTGCTGTTGATCTGTTTCCCTAATGATTTGTTCAATGCGATGGAGCTCCTCTTCATATGGACTCTGCCATGCACCAAAATCTGTTGTAAATTGATTTAAAGGTTGTGTATCTACTATTTTTTTAAATTCGTCACTTCCCTTTTCCTCTGTAGGAAGTTGTTTATTTTTCGCATCCAACAATGGGTCTTGAATAGCTTCATTTTGATTATGCTGTATGTGGTTGGATTCTACTAATTTTTTTTCATCTCTTTGCTTTTTTATTTCTTCCTCGACACTTAAATCAGATGCTTGAACAGAAGATGGCTCATGTACGTTGTTCAACCGATACGTAATCGTAGCTTTTTTATTTTCGCTCATTATTATACTCTCTCCCTTACAACCTTGTACTATAATTTATGAGCGTAAAATAAAAATATGATAGAAAAAATGATAGAATTGCAATGAATGAAAAAAAAGACCAGACAGTTTATTCTGTCTGATCTTCTAATTGTGATAAATAAGATGCAAAATCATGCGATACTTTCCAAATATCTCCGGCTCCCATTGTAATAACTAAGTCTCCTGGCTTCACATTTTGTTTTAAATAATCCAATACTTGCTCTTTCGTTGGAATATGAGAAACTTGTTGGTTACTATTTTGTTTGATGAGTTCCATCAATCGTTCAGAGTTAATTCCTTCAATCTTTTTTTCTCCTGCTGGAGAATATATATCTGTCAAAATCACTTCATCCGCTTCATGAAATGATTTGCTGAATTGTTCTAGCAAGAAGAAGGTTCTGCTGTAACGTTGTGGCTGGAATATAGCAATAATTCGTTTGTTTGTTGTTTTAGCTGCCGTGATCGTTGCCTGTATTTCTGTTGGATGATGCGCATAATCATCGATAACGATCATATCATTTTTTTCTTCCAACACTTGAAATCTTCTCTTTGCTCCACTAAAAGGTTTGATGGCAGTAGCAATCTGTTCAAACGTCAATCCAGCTTTTAAACAAGTGATACACGTCGCTAAAGCATTGTACACATTGTATGTGCCAGGTATGGAAAGTTCCATTTTACCGAGTGCTGTACCTTTCTCATTCACCGTAAACACCACTTTACGATCTCCAAGTTGAATATCCGTTGCAGTGTAGTCTGCTTCTGATTCAATACCATAGGTGATGACTTCACGATTCACATCAGGAATAAGTTCCTTAATATATGGATCATCTGCACATACGATAACAGCACCGTCTGGATTGACTTGATTCATATATTGAAGATAAGCTTGCTTCAATCGATTGAAATCACCATCATAATTTTCTAGATGGTCTGCTTCTATATTGGTTACGATGCCTAATGCAGGACGATATTGCAAAAATGACCCATCGCTCTCATCGGCTTCCGCTACTACAAATTTCCCTTCTCCAGCCTTTGCATTGTTTCCTATATTCATGATTTCTCCACCAATAATATACGTAGGGTCAAGATCTGATCGATCCATTACCAGTGCAATCATCGATGAAGTGGTCGTTTTCCCATGCGCTCCTGCAATCGTAATGCCTTGTTTTTCATTCATTAATCTCGCAAGCATTTGAGAGCGATGTATGATCGGTATATTTAATTGCTCGGCCGCTTTTATTTCTACGTTATCTTTAGCTAGAGCCGTTGAAAAAACGACCAAATCTGCTCCTTTTACATTATCAGCTTCATGTCCAATATAAACTTGAGCGCCTTTTTCCACTAATTTTTCCGTTAATTCTTGTCTCACTACATCTGATCCACTTACCGTGTATCCCATTTCTAACATGACACGAGCAATCGCACTCATCCCATACCCGCCGATACCAATAAAGTGTACATGTTCAGCAGTTGTCAAGGTGAACTCACCAACCTTTTTCAGCTTCAGTTTCTAATAGTTGCGAACGTATATCAGATATTAAATATAAAGAACCTGAGATAACAGCTAGATCCTGCTCATCTGTATGCAGTGTTTCTAATATATCTAACGCTTTTTCCCAATCTGATTCCACGTAGCATGTGATGTTTCTTTTGTTTTCTTTCATCCATTGTTCCACAATATGAAATAAATCTTCCGCATTCATACGATAAGGAAATTGAGGTTCTGTAATAATCAAAGTATCTACTATAGGTAGTATATGTTCAAAGTAGTTATCATGATTCTTGTTTTCCAACATTCCAACCATCATATGTAATTTTTTATACGTAAAGTTGTTAATCATCGTATGTTTCAATGCCTTAGCAGCATCAGGATTGTGCGCTCCATCCACAAAAATACGTGGTTGTTTCTGCACTAGTTCCATCCTCCCTGGCCAGTGCAGTTGTTGGAGTGCTTCGTCAATCTGTTCTTTATCTATCACCACAGCGTAATACTGTCTCAACACTTCTATCCCCATTAATGCGGCCGCTGCATTTTTCACTTGATGCTCACCATGCAGTTGGATAGTGACTGGAGCTATGGTTTGAAACGGACCTTGAAAGTCAAAACGTTGTTTATTTTCATTTGGTTGTTGATGTATATGTTGTATATGAAAGTGCTGTCCTAACGTATACATGGTGCTTTGCTTTTGCTTAGCTGTCTCCGTTAGTACTTCTAATACCTCTTCCTGTTCTGCTGTGGTTACGACAGGAACACCCGCTTTTATAATTCCTGCCTTCTCTTTTGCAATAGAAGAGATAGTCGGTCCTAATACATCCATATGATCATCGCTCACGTTTGTAATAATCGATAGGAGTGGATGAACAATGTTCGTCGAATCCAATCTCCCACCGAGTCCTGTCTCCCAAACGACGAAATCGGGAAATGCAGTGCGAGCAAAATAGAGAATAGCGAGTAAGGTGACCACTTCGAACATCGTCGGGCTGCCTAATTCACTCTCTGCAATTTGCTCCACTACCGGTTTTATTTCATTACTCCACCTCAGCACTTCTTCTTCTGGAATCGGCATACCGTTGTAAACGATACGATCCGTAAAAGAAGTAATGTAAGGTGAAGTAAATAAACCTACATCATATCCTGATTTTCTGAGCATTGCTGTCATCATGACACAAGTAGATCCCTTGCCATTGGTTCCAGCCACGTGAATAAACTTTAACTTTTGGTGTGGATGGTTAAAATGAGAACAGAGTTCCTCCATCCGCTTTAATCCTGGTTTCATACCTAATGATTTTAATGAGTTAATCCATTCAACCGCATCATGATAATTTTGGAACATGCTCTGATCCTCCATTTCACTTGCCAAGCTAGTGTATTCGTTATGATCTAAGTTTTTTCATTTCTTCTAGTCTTTGCGTTACTTTTTCTCTCTTCATGGTGTAATCGATCTGTTTTTCTTTCTCTGCATCAATCACATGTTGTGGCGCTTTCGCAACGAATCCTTCATTTCCAAGTTTCTTCTCTACTCTTTCTACTTCTTTATTCAGTGTCGTCCACTCTTTTTCTAGTCTTTCTATTTCTTGCTCTACATCGACTAATCCTGCGAGTGGCAAATACATTTCGACCCCTGTCACAACGCCTGTCATCACTTGTTCCGTAGGTTTGATATCCGTTCCAATTTGTAGTGATGCTGTCCCACAGAAATACTCTATTAGATGTTGGTTTTCCTTGATAGTAGAGAGAAGCGCTTCATCTGAAACATTCATTTTCATGTTTACTTTACGGCTCATTGGTGCTTTAACTTCTGCACGAATGTTTCTTACCGTACGAATGATATCCATCAACAATTCCATTTGTTCTGCTGCTTCTGCATAATGGAACTGTTCATTTTGTTCTGGCCACGGAGCAACGGTAATGGTTTCTCCTTGATGAGGCAAGTGCTGCCATATTTCTTCACTAATGTAAGGCATGAATGGATGCATTAACTTCATCGTTTGTTCTAATGTATATGATAAAACGGACATGGTTGTAGCTTTTGCAGTCTCATTGTCTCCATAAAGATTGATTTTAGCAAATTCTATATACCAATCACATAAGTCATCCCAAATAAAGTTATATAAAATTCTACCTACTTCACCAAATTCGTAACGATCGAGTAAACGCGTAACTTCTTCAATCGTGACATTCAGACGATGTAATATCCATTTATCCGCTGTCTCCAATGGACCACTTAGATCGATATCTTCATAACGGAATTCACCCATGTTCATCAAGACAAAGCGGGATGCATTCCAAATTTTGTTGGCAAAGTTACGTGCTTGCTCTACTTTGTCCCAGTGGAACTTTAAATCTTGACCTGGCGTTGTTCCTGTTAAAAGCATAAAACGCATGGCATCTGTTCCATATTTCTCAATAACTTCACTAGGATCTACACCATTGCCTAGTGACTTTGACATTTTTCTTCCTTCTGCATCGCGTACTAATCCATGAATCAATACATCTTTGAATGGGGGTTGATCTGTAAATTCCAAGGCAGTAAAGATCATTCTAGCAACCCAGAAAAAGATAATGTCATACCCAGTACTTAATACACTGGTTGGATAAAATCGCTTCATATCTTCTGTTTCTTCAGGCCATCCTAGCGTAGAAAACGGCCATAGAGCAGAACTAAACCACGTATCCAGCACGTCTTCATCTTGTTTTAAGTTACTGCTGTTACAATGCTTACATGTTGAAGCTTCTTCTTGTGAAACGGTAATCTCACCACAGTCTGCACAGTGCCAAGCAGGAATACGGTGTCCCCACCATAATTGTCTTGAAATACACCAGTCACGAATATTTTCAATCCAACCTAAATATATTTTCTCAAAACGCTGTGGAACAAAGTTTACCCCGTCTTCATTTTTCTGTGCTTCAATCGCACGGTCTGCGAGTGGCTTCATTTTTACAAACCATTGCGTAGATAAGTAAGGTTCTACTACTGCGTTTGTCCGTTCACTGTGACCGACTTGATGCGTATGCTCTTCAATCTGAATGAGAACGCCTTGTTCTTTGAGATCCGCAATAATCTGTTTACGACATTCAAATCGATCCATACCGTTGTAAGAAGCAGCATTTTCGTTCATCGTGCCGCTTTCATCCATTACTAATATTTGCGGCAGATCATGTCTTAATCCTATTTCAAAGTCGTTAGGATCGTGAGCAGGTGTTATTTTAACCGCACCACTACCAAATTCTTTTTCTACATAGGAGTCCCCAACGATCGGAATTTCTCTTCCTGTAATCGGAAGGATAATCGTTTTACCAATTAAATGTTGATAACGTTCATCTTTAGGATGAACAGCAACAGCCGTATCACCAAGCATCGTTTCTGGACGAGTAGTAGCTACCGTTAGGAATTCATCACTATCTTTGATCGGATATTTTAAGTGGTATAGCTTACCTTGTACTTCTTTATAAATGACTTCAATATCTGACAATGCTGTTCTCGCTTGTGGATCCCAGTTAATAATATAGTTGCCACGATAAATAAGCCCTTTTTCATATAGTTTGACAAACACTTCTCTAACTGCACGAGATAATCCTTCATCCAGTGTAAAGCGCTCTCTTGAATAATCTAAAGAAAGACCTAATTTTCTCCACTGTTCATGAATGGATTCACTGTATTTCTCTTTCCAATCCCATACTTGTTCTAAAAATTTCTCGCGACCGAGATCGTATTTGTTAATGCCTTCTTCCTTTAATTTTTGCTCGACTTTGGCTTGCGTTGCAATACCAGCGTGATCCGTACCTGGGAGCCAAAGTGTATCGAAACCTTGCATACGCTTCGTTCTAATAATAAGATCCTGCATGGAACAGTCTTGTGCATGACCAATGTGCAGCATGCCCGTTACATTAGGTGGTGGAATTACAACGGTAAACGTTTCTGCGTCTGGTCTTTTTCCTGCTTCGAAATATTTACCGTCATGCCAAAATGTATTCCATTTTTCTTCTATACTTTTTGGATCATATGTCGTAGACATGGATATAGATGGTTGTTGATTTTGTTCTTTCATCTGTTTATCCCCCTTCTCGTTTTTAACGTAAAGAAAAAAAGTAAAATAGTACAATAAAACAAAATAGTAAAATAAAACACAAAAAACCCCTCGTCCCAAAGGACGAAAGGTTGTTATACTTCCGTGGTACCACCTTTGTTTCACAGTAAATATACTGTGACACTTTATACAAATAACGGCTGTTACCGGCTTTAGCTAACCACTAGAGCAATTCCAAGGCGACTTCAGCAAATAACATCCTATGAAACGTTCCACCAATTCGTCTCACTCGCTGTAGGGTATTTTGCTTACTATTCCTATTCATCATTTTTTTACGATATACTTATTTAATGATAACGAGGAAATATTTTAAAGTCAATATTTTTTGTTATAAATTCAGCATAACCAACAAACGAAGGAACATACACATATATTATGCAAAAAATGAAAGAGGGAGGTTTTTTTATGCAGCAGTTTTGGTGGAAGATAAGACATACGGTGCGAGCTGTTATTTTTCCGCTAATTTGCATTCAATTTATTCGTACGCTGCTTTTGCCTACGCCTTTTGATGTGTTCATCTTGTTTTTATTATTCGTCGCTTATTTAGGTTTCTTACTTAAAATATATTGAATACTTCATCTTATACATCAACCTTTACGCCTGTCTACTGAGGCGCAAACTTTTATTTCATTGTTTCTCCATTCTATATATGTAAGTTTCATACATTGCAAAGCAAAAAAAGGTACTACTCCTCTTTTCGGAAAAAGAGAAAAGTACCTTTTTAACATTTATGTTTTTGGAATCGTTAAAACATTTCCTTCTTCCAATGTATCATCTTCTAATCGGTTATACATTTGCAGTTGCTTTGCTGATACACTGTATTTCTCTGCAATCGTGATGATCGTTTCATTTTTTTGTACAATACATAACTTTACACTTTGTTGCGCTCTTTGCTCTTCCTCTTCATCTTGATTCAAAAAGAGATTTTTCCACTCTACATGCTCAAAAGCATCTTCGTCATCGTTTTCATTTTGAAGAGCGATTTTCATTTTTTTATCTGTTGCTGCTTCCTCATCTTCTTCAATCGTAATATTCAGCTCTTCATTTGTCAGTGGTTCAACACTGGACTCTTTCTCTGTTGCAAGCGGTTCAACGTTGGATTCTTTTTCTGCCGTAAGCGATTCAACATTGGATTCTTTTTCAGCTGCAAGGGGCTCAACGTTAGATTCTGTTTTCTTCCCCTTTTTCATTTCTTTTTTGGCTTTTTCTGGCTGCTCGTTAAGTTGCTCATTCACTTTTTTCTCTTTTGGTTCATTTGCTTTATTCGCGCTTTCGTTTGCTTTTTCTTTTTTCCCTGGCTTCATTTCTTTTAGCTTTTTCTTTTCTTCCTTCTTCTTCTCTTCTTTTTTCTTCTCTTCCATCGGTTTCTTTTCTATTTCTTTTTCTTCCTTTATTGGCTCACTAATTTTTTGCAACGGTGTTGGTTTGAACTTTTCTTTTCTTTCTTTTTGAAGCTTAGATAAAAAGCTGCTTTTCTTTTGTGATGTGGCCTCTTCACCACTTTGTTGAGCTTGTAAATCAGCCTCTACATTTTCGGCTTCTTCATTTATACTCTCTTGCTGTTTTAGCTGTTGGTTTATTTCTGACGATTTTGGATGCTTTTCCTTTGCTTTTTCTTTTTGTGCAGCCTCATTGGATGGGGTTGCTTGAATATTTTCTTGTGGTTCACTCTGCTTTTTCAATGGTTTTGTTTTTTGTTCTGCTGCAGGTTTTTGCTCTTTTTTCACTTTTTCTTCTGCTTTAGCTGGACTTACTTTCTTTTTCTCTTCTGCTTTAGGCTCTATCACCTTTTTAGGTTCTTCTGTTTCCTGTGCCTCTACATTTAAGGGTTCATTCACTTCTTTTTCCGGCTTTTCTTTCATCTTCTCTTCTTCTTTTTTCTTTGGTTTTATAGGTGGAGGAGAAGGTGGAGGCATTTTACCTTGCATTTTCTCTTTCCTATACTCAAAAGCATACACGTCCAATTTTTCTTCATCGTTTTCTGTTGTTGCAGGATCTGTATCACTCTTAACCCAATCATACGTAATCACTTCTGATTGCTCTTCATGACTATCCTTTTCTGGTTGAGTTGGCTGTACTAATTCCAAACCTTGAATAGCCAATACTCCAGAGACACTTAAACTCCGTGAGGATACAAAATCAAAATCGAACTGATCGACATCAACCGTTATATTATCAAACTGTTGGATCCGTGCCATAGGGAGAGTAATCTCAACAGGAATATAATGCTCAAACGACTCAAACGATTCTGCATCTCTTTGCTCGGAAGCATTATAAACTCCAGAAAGTAATAAATGTCCTTTCAACAATGTTTGTTCTTCATTTGCCATTACTTTAATGCGAGGGGTAAGTTCTAGCTGTTCTAATTGTGTAATCTGATGTATGTCATTATTTAAATGTACTTGTTCCTGAATATCGAATCGAATTCCTTTGGAAGTATTCGACATCATGACAACCTCCCTTCTTGATTCTCTAATATATATATTGAGGGAGGTGGATTTGCATACCATTTTTTTTACATGAAAAAACCCTTTATCATGAGATGACAAGGGTTATCGTTAAATTATTGTATTCGTTTTGTTATTTCATTTCTTTTAAAAAATGCATCACATCATTAGCCGTGTCCTTACCTTGCTGTATGCAATCTGGAAGACCGATTCCTTTAAAAGAGGCTCCCGTTAAAAAATGACCAGTAAAATGTTCTCGTACATTTTCTCTTACTTCAGCAATGAGTTGGGTATGACCAACTGGATATTGAGGCATCGAATGGTATAAGCGTGTTGTTTCTACAAACATAGGTTTTGCCTTTACACCAATGAGTTCCTCAAGTTCTTGCAATACTTTCGCTTTAATTTCAGCATCATTCATATGCATAAATCTCTCATCGCCCAAACGACCGACATAACAACGCATGAGTACGTTATCTTCACTGGCCACATGAGTCCATTTCGTCGATGTCCATGTACAAGCTGTAATAAACCTTCCTTCTTTTCGTGGTACAAGGAATCCTGTACCATCAAAAGACTGATGTATATGTTTTGCTTTAAAAGCTAATGCGATATTACCTACAGACGAATACTTAATTTGATTTAATTGATCAATAGATGGAACATCACCATATAAATGCGTCACATGGTTGGCTGGTATCGTAGTAATGACTGCATCTGCATCCATGCTACTTCCATCATCTAATTCCAAGCGTGTTCCGTTATCTGTTTTATGAATAGAAGAAACCGTGCAACTTGTTTTTAACTGCACACCATCTAGCTGAGATACGAGTGCATCCACTAGTGTCATCAAACCTTTTTTATAAGTAAGAAACACACTTTTCTTGGCGTATTCCGGTAACTCTTGTGAAGCTTGTGTGTTCTTTTTGCTATTCGCTAAACCTAGGATGAGGCTGCGATATTTCTTTTCCAATTGCAAAAACTGCGGGAATGTTGCTTGAATACTTAATTGATCAATATCACCAGCGTATATGCCTGCCAATAAAGGCTCTGCAATTTGTTCTGCAACCTCTTCCCCTAGCCTTCTTCTTAAAAAGTGACCAATAGATTCATCTTCCATACTGTTATTTCTCGGCTTAATAAAATCTAATCCACATCGCAATTTACCGATGGGTGAAATCAAGCCACTCTTAACAAATGGAGCTACTTTGGTTGGAATCCCAAACATAGAACCCTCTGGAATAGGATGAAATCGACCTTTGTGTAAGATGTATGATTTTTTTGTACTTGGATTCATCCCAATTAATTGATCTTCAATTCCCAACTCTTTAGCTAATGTAATCATAGGTAGTTTACGTGATAAAAATGAGTCCGGTCCTTTTTCAATGATAAAATCATCACGATATAACGTTTTAATTTTACCTCCAAATGTATCACTACTCTCTAACAGTGTAATGCGATAAGGAAGTTTTTCTTTTTTTACCAACTGTTGTACATAGTAAGCCGCACTTAAACCGGTAATGCCTCCACCGATGACGACGATATGTTTTGTTGGCTGCTCCATGCCATCATTCCCCTTTGTATGTGTTCCATATTACATCAGCCAAACATGAGATAAATAAAGGATCATCGTTTAATGATTCCACCCGTTTAAGGTTAAATTGCAATTCCTCTGCTAGTTGCTGACATTCTATGTCGATATCATACAATATTTCCAAATGATCCGAAGTAAATCCTATTGGACAAATTAAAATATGATCCCATTCTGCCTGAGCTTCTTTCAATGTATCTAATATATCTGGTCCAAGCCATGGCGTATTCGTTTGTCCAGCGCTCTGCCAAGTAAAATCCCAGTGTTCTAATCCTACTTGTGAAGCAATGGCTTTGGACGTTTCCATTAGTTGATCTGGGTAAGGATCATTCATTTCTAAAATTCTTGTTGGTAAACTATGCGCACTAAAAAAAACTTTTACTTTATTTTGATCCACACCGAATGTAGGTAATGCTTTCTCTACTCTTTGTGTAAAACATTGTATTAACTTTGGATGTAGATGATAGCTATCAATCGTATGAAGTTTTATTCCTTTTTCGTCCGCTACAGCTTTGGCACGCTTCATGTAGCTGCCCACACTCATCGTAGAGTAGTGAGGTGCCAATACGATAGCAATAGCTTCCGTTATGCCATCTTTCACCATATCTTCTACTCCATCTTCAACAAATGGATAAGCATGTTTTAAACCTTGGTAACATACGAACTGTGTATCACTGTTCTTATCATTTAATGCTGCTTGGATAGCGGCAACTTGCGAGTTCGTATTTTCCCTTAGCGGGAAGACACCATCTCCAAATATAGCCTCATACCGTTCTTTCAATTCATTCAATTGTTCGGTAGTAGGCGGTTTACCACGACGAATATGGGTATAATATTCTTCAATTTGCTCTATGCTTTCAGGTGTTCCATATGATAAGACAAGCACACCAATTTTATTAGACATGAAGTTTCCCCCTATGAGCGTTTTCAGCACATTTTTTCTTTGAATATTCATGTATAAAAGCTGTTAGTTGCTTTAGTTTATCTAATGAAGCTTCAGGAAATAAACCATGACCAAGATTAAATACGAATCCTGGTTGTTCTAGTCCTTGATCTATAATATGTTTTGCATATTCATGAATGGTTTCTTGCGGGCCCATCAAAATCGTAGGGTCTAAATTCCCTTGAATGCTAAATTTGTCTCCGATGCGCTTGCGTCCTTCACGTATTGATACTCTCCAATCCACACCAATCATATCTGCCTGTAGATTTTGTAAAGTAGGCAACAGTTCACCCGAGCTCACGCCTGGGAAGTAGATTTTAACTTCAGAGAATGATTTTAACTCATCAAATATACGTGTGATCGTAGGCAATACATACTGCTTGAAATCTGATGGAGACAATGCACCAACCCAGCTGTCAAATAATTGAACAGCTTTGGCACCCGCTTTGATATGCGCTTTCAAATAAGTGATAACCATATCGCCGAGTTTGTGCATTAATAAATGCCATGTTGCAGGATCATTATACATGAGTTCTTTTGTTCTCAAGTAATTTTTAGAAGACTTACCTTCCACTAAATAACTTGCTATCGTAAATGGCGCACCTGCAAATGTAATAAGTGGAACTTCCAATTGTTTATCTAAAATTTTAATCGTTTCTAGTATGTGAGGAAGATCACCTTCGACATCGATAGGTTTTAAACGCTCTACATCTGCCTTAGAGCGTATAGGATTATAAATAACCGGTCCTACATTTTTCACGATATCGAAGTCTATCCCTATAGATTGAACAGGGTTCATAATATCAGAATACAAAATCGCTGCATCTACACCTAGTTTATTTATTGGCATCATCGTAACTTCTGCTGCGAGTTCTGGTTGTTTACATATTTCTAACAAAGAATATTTCTCTTTTATTTTTCGATAATCTGGATCATATCGACCAGCTTGTCGCATATACCATACTGGCACATGGGATATAGGTTGTTTACGACATGATCGTAAAAACGTGTCATTATAGCTCATAAGTTCTTTATACTCCTTCCAAACAATAGGGTACATTCCTCATTATGCTCTTTTTTTTACATTACCACAACGGCAAAAGAACAATACTTTTTAACAATACGATGACATTGATCACAATTAGCATACATATATGTTACAAATTCTTTAAAGATTGTCGATGAGCTTCAATCGTAAGCTCAATATCCTCATCACTATGCGCAGCGGAAATAAACATACCCTCAAATTGTGAAGGAGCAAGTGAAATACCACGTTTCATCATGTGTGAAAAATATTGGCTGAATTGTTGTAAGTTTGACGTTTTTGCTGTAGCAAAATTCACAACTTTTTCATCTGTAAAGTAAGGACAAACCATTGAACCTACACGATTGATTTGACAAGCTATTCCTGCTTCTTCAGCATTTTTTATAAATCCTGCTTCTAATTGTCTTCCTTTATGATCTAGTTGTTCATAAACGCTTGGTTCAAGCAATGTTAACGTGGTATATCCAGCAGCCATTGCAAGTGGGTTACCAGACAATGTTCCAGCCTGATAGATTGGTCCTATAGGTGCAACTTGTTCCATGATCTCTTTTTTGCCACCGTATGCCCCAACTGGTAAACCTCCACCTATGACCTTGCCCATACAAGTTAGATCTGGCGTCACACCGAAAAGTCCTTGCGCACTATGGTAATGAACGCGGAAACCTGTCATGACCTCATCAAATATAAGTAATGATCCGTGCTGCTCCGTTAATGTACGCAATCCTGCTAGAAAACCAGGTTGAGGCTGCACAACACCCATATTTCCAGCGATAGGTTCTACGATGATACATGCGATGTCCTGTCCATATTGTTCGAAGGCATACGTCACCGCTTCCAAATCATTATACGGTACTGTAATGGTGTTTGAAGCTGTCGACACTGGCACACCTGGGCTATCTGGCAATCCTAAAGTCGCAATGCCCGAACCAGCTTTTATAAGAAGCGAATCGGTATGTCCGTGGTAACAACCTTCGAACTTTAATATTTTATCTCTCTTCGTATATCCCCTTGCTAAACGGATAGCACTCATCGTTGCTTCCGTTCCAGAGTTAACCATGCGAACGATTTCTACAGATGGCATACGTTCAGCGACAAGCTTTGCCATTTCTGTCTCTAATTCCGTAGGTGTACCAAAGCTCGTCCCTTTTTCCGCTGTCTTTTTTATCGCTTCTACCACTTCTGGATGGCTATGTCCCAAAATGAGTGGTCCCCATGAAGCGATGTAATCAATATATTGATTGCCATCGATATCATACAACTTCGATCCGGATGCTTTTTCACTATAAATAGGTGTTGTTCCTACAGATTTATAGGCTCTAACGGGGCTATTCACTCCCCCAGGTATGACTTGTTTCGCTTGTTCAAAAGCTTGTAGTGATTTATCTTGGTTGAATGTGGTCATCTTTCTTCATCCCTTCTCATCCAGCGCGCTACGTCTTTTGCAAAGTAAGTAATAATGATATCTGCTCCTGCACGTTTGAATGAAGTTAACATTTCTAATACGACTTGCTTTTCGTCAATCCATCCTTTATCTTCTGCTGCTTTTATCATCGAGTATTCCCCACTTACATTGTAAGCAACGATCGGCAAGTCATAATTTTGTTTCAATTGATATATAATGTCCATATATGCTAGTCCTGGTTTGACCATTAAGAAGTCTGCGCCTTCTTCTAAATCAGACTGGGCTTCTCTTAATGCCTCTCTTGCATTTGCTGGGTCCATTTGATACGATTTACGATCTCCTTGTTGTGGCGTCGATTTTGCCGCATCTCTAAACGGTCCATAAAAAGCAGAAGCATATTTTACGCTATAGGCCATAATAGGAATTTCTTCATATCCCGCTTCATCTAACCCTTGACGGATAGCATGAACGTAACCATCCATCATATTGGAAGGAGCGATGACATCTGCACCAGCTGTTGCTTGGGATACTGCCGTTTTCACTAGCAATTCTAATGATTGATCATTATCTACAACTGGCCCATGATCTCCGTCACACACTACTCCACAGTGTCCATGGTCCGTGAACTGACATAGACATGTATCCGCAATGACAACTAATTGAGGATACCATCTTTTTAACAGCTTTAACGCTCGCTGTACAATGCCTTCCTCCGCATATGCTTGACTGCCCACTTCATCTTTTTCATCTGGCACACCAAAAATAATAACCGATTGAATGCCTAATTGAACGAGTTCATTCACCTCACTATGTAAGCGATCGAGCGAAAGATGATATACTCCTGGCATGGACTCTATTTCATTTTGTACGTTATTACCATGTGTAACGAAAATAGGATAAATAAGATCTTGTAATTGCAGATGGTTTTCTCTCACAATATTTCGCATAGCTTGACTTTTTCTTAACCTACGATGACGTTGTATCATGTTTATTATTCCCCCTTAATAGATAATGATAATATCGCATCAAGTAATGATGCTACGGTTGCTTCTTTTGCCATCACATCTACATGTAGTCCGAATGATGCTGCCGTTTCGGCTGTTATGGGACCTATACATGCTATTTGAATACCAGCTAACAGAGTGGCGAGGTCATTTTCATATTTTTGTAATATCGTCATCAAGTTTGTCACTGTAGATGAACTGGTAAACGTAATCATATGAATCGCCTTTTTATGCAGTAAACGTACGATGTCTTCGGCATTTTGTTCTAGTTTAATGGTGTCATAAATAGGAATATCATGAACTTCATGACCTTGATCTTGTAACTGCTGTATAAGGTATGGCCTTGCGATTAAAGATCTCGGGAATAAAATCTTTTCTTTTCCATCACTTTCGAGTACTACTTGCTCCAGCAAGCCTTCTTGTTGATATTTACCTGGCAACTGAGTGACGAAGAGACCTTTTTCTCTTAATACTTCTGCTGTTTTGGCTCCAACAGCATTTATTTGTATGTTATATAAAGAACGGATATCGTATTGATGTGAAAACATGAGTTCAAAAAAATATTTTACACCGTTAACCGATGTAAATATGATGCGTTGATAAGAAGAAAGGTTTGCAAATGCTTGTTTAATCTCGTGTACATGTTGCTTCTCTTCACTTAATCTTGTCTCTATCACAGGGAATTCTAATGCCTCTCCGCCCCATTCATCTATACGTTCAACAAGTTGACTTGCTTGATCTCTCGCTCTAGTAACTAAAATTCGTTTTCCGAAAAGTGGTTTCTTTTCATACCATTGAAGGTGTGCTCTCAGTTTTACTACTTCACCGACGAGTATCACTGCTGGGGGTTTGAAATTTTGCGCCTCCACTTGTGCAGCAATCGTGTCCAGTGTACCCACTAGTGTTTCCTGTTCCACTCTAGTTCCCCATCTAATAAGGGCCACCGGAGTTGTTTTGCTTTTACCGTGTTTAATTAACTGCTTTGTAATATACGCGATTTTTGCTACTCCCATTAAAAAGACAATCGTTTCTGTGGCTTTTCCTAGTTGATCCCATTGTATGGTTGAATCCAATTTTTCTTCTTTCTCGTGGCCGGTAACAACAGCAAAAGAGGAGTTATAAGAACGATGTGTAATCGGAATACCCGCATATGCAGGCACGGCGGTAATAGAAGAAATACCTGGCACAATCTCAAACGTAATATCGTGATCAACGAGTAGCTGTGCCTCTTCTCCAACCCTGCCAAAAATGCACGGGTCTCCACCTTTCAAACGAGTAACTGTCTTACCTTCTAAAGCTAAATCGACGAGTAATTGATTGATATCTTCCTGTTTCATCGTATGCCGATCTGGACGCTTACCAACGTAAACTAATTCCGTACCTGGTTTTAGTTTTCTCAGCAATACAGGACTAGATAATCGGTCATAAACGACAACATCAGCCTTTTGTAACGCTTCTAGCCCACGAACCGTAATTAATTTTGGATCTCCCGGTCCAGCACCTACTAAAAAAACTTTTCCTTTTTCCATACGAATCATCCCCTAAATTCCCGTAAGATTTCCTCTGCTCCTTGATCCAGTAATTTTTGCGCGACTTTTTCCCCTAACTCCAATCCGTTTTCTCCATCCAAGCTATATTTATATATTGTTTCTCCATCTGGAGAACCTACAAAACCAACCATCTTGATCTTGGTGCTATCGTCATGACATTGTGCATAGCCAGCAAGAGGAACTTGACAGCCTCCGTTTAACTTGCCTAAAAAAGCTCGTTCTGCTTCTACAACACGTGCCGTCTCTTGATGATGAATATATTGGAGTAGTTCTTTCACCTCAGCATCTTCACTTCTACATTGGATAGCTAATGCTCCTTGTCCTACAGCTGGGATGCAATCGTCAGTAGATAAGTACAATCCAATCCGCTCTTTCCAACCCATACGATGTAATCCTGCAGCAGCAAGAACGACAGCATCAAAAGATGCTGTAGAAATTTTATTCATTCTCGTATCAATATTTCCGCGAATAGATTCTAATTTTAAGTCTGGTCTCAATAATTTCAGTTGTGCGGTGCGACGCAAACTACTTGTACCTACCAAAGCTCCTTCTGGCAAGTCGTCTAGATTCTGCCCTTTGTTCATCACTAAGCAATCGCGTGCATCTTCCCTAACAGGAATCGCACCGATCATTAAACCATCTGGAGAAACGAATGGCATATCCTTCATGCTGTGTACCGCAATATCAATATTTTCTTGCAGCATGGCATCTTCTATTTCTTTCACAAATAACCCTTTACCGCCTACTTTAGACAGCGTAACGTCTAATATACGATCGCCTTTTGTTACTAACTTTTTTGTTTCAAATGTAAAGGGCAATCCGTGCTTTTCACAATAGTGCTCCAACTGTTTGATGACCCAGTTTGTTTGTGTTAATGCTAGCTTACTTTGTCTCGTTCCTACTATAATTTTACGCATTACATCTCCCACCATATACTTTCGTCATTAGTATGATTCTAATTCAACATTGTAAAGGTATTGCAATAACTCATCAATAGTTAACGAATAATTAACGAGCTTTTCAACCATTTGTGTGACATTTGTCTGAAATTCAGAAAAACCCTCATGTTCCATCATGGACAATATGTCTAATGTTTTTATTGTTTCATTAATTATACCCTTTTCAGATTGGGATAAATGACTTTGCTTAAGTTGTTCACGAATTTGATATAAAAACATTGCCATTTGTTCATATTTTTCTAGCTGATGCGTTAAATGTTTTTTCATCATATGTACCGCCAGCGGACTTTTACCGTAAGTAGACAGTGAAAGTTGCACATGATTACTCTTTAACGTTGCTGGTAATATCATATCTCCTGCATCACCGGGGCTTGCTGCGTTTACCCACTTGCCCATTTGTTTCGCATCATAAGCAATATGTTTATTTATTTCTTTAATGTTCGTACATGCAAAAACAAGATCTAATTCTTGCAAATATTTACTATTATAAACGTCTTTAACAAAATACAATACCTTCTGTTCCACCCACTTTTGTATAGAAGGAGTAAGTTCAGGACTTATGACAGTTACTTTACCCTTGGCATCTAATAATGAACGTATTTTTCGTTCCGCCACTTTTCCGCCGCCAATAACACCACATATTTTATCCTCTATATCCAGCATTATTGAATAATATGAAGACACTTATACACCTCTTCCCCAACTATGTTGTATACCATAATGTCATTCGCAACTACATTGTAATGCTCTTTCACATTCTGTGTACCGTACGTAACGTGGTTATAGTTTTATTATCCCACAAAGCAGGTGTGCATGTCATGAAGAGAACATAAAAAAACCCAGTTTCCTGGGTTGGTTTATTCCAATTATGCTCTATTGTAATGATTTGTAATGATAATATTTATTTTAAATAACCATAGATGGGGAAGTCTTTCGTTCCTCTTCCTCCAATGCTGATTTTTCATTTTGATCCAGTTCATCTTGCAAGTTAAACATTTTCACAAACTGTTCCATTACTTCATGACCGTTCTCTTCCACTGCCAACTCTTTAAGATTTAAAATAGGATCATGCAACATCTGATTTAAAATGCTTTTGGTTAACTTACGAATGACTTTTGTTTCTCTTTCATCCAGATCAGGAAGTTTGTTAAACAAACTTTGCATGGTTTCTGCATGTATTTTTGCAGCTTTCCCTTGCAATGCTTGGATAACAGGACTGACACCTAATGTTTTATACCACTGATCGAATTGACTAATCCCTTGCTCTATCATTTTTTCAATTTTTAACGCTTCATTTTTGCGTGAATTCAAATTGCTTTCCACGATACCTTCCAAGTCATCAATATCAAATAAGTGAGCATGTTCTATGTTGGCTATTTGTGGATCAAGATCTCTTGGAACCGCAATATCAATCATGTATATCGGTCGCTCTGGGCGATTTTTCATCATATTTGATACTTGCTCTGCCGTTAACACTAGATTTGGTGATCCTGTAGAACTAATGACAACATCCGTATCTTGTAAGTGGTGTTCTAGCTTATCTAGTGTATTAGGTGTTCCGTGAAACGATTTCGCTAGCTTCATCGCTCCGTCCATACTTCTGTTCATGATCATCATATTACGAACGCCTAACTCGCTTATATACTTGCCAGTTAACTCGCTCATTTTTCCCGCACCAATAATCATGATGTTTTTGTCTTTCAATGAACCAACCACACGTTTCGTCAACTCAACCGCTGCATAGCTGACAGATACCGCCTTCTCCCCGATGGAGGTTTCTGCATGTGCTCTCTTCGCTAACGTAACCGCTTGCTTGAATAGTTCATTAAATAACGTTCCGGTACAATCAAATTTTTGAGCAGTTAAAAAAGCTTCTCTCATCTGTCCAAGGATTTGGGTCTCACCTAGTACCATCGAGTCTAGCCCACAAGTTACCCTAAATAGGTGATCAATTGCTTCACGATCTTCTTTTATATATAAATGTTGATTGAATGATTGTCTGGTCATTTTAAACCATTTTTCCATAAAGGATCGAATATAGTGCCCACATACACTTGGACGATCAACGACAACGTACAATTCTGTACGATTACAAGTCGCCAAAATGACACATTCCAATATACTTTTTGTGACTTTTAACTTTTGCAATGCATGTGGCAGCTCTGATTGCGACATAGAGAATTGTTCTCTTACCTCTACCGGAGCTGTCTTATAGTTTAAGCCCACAACTAAAATGTGCATTCGATCACCCACTTTCTCACGAAGTTCAACAAGTCGATTATAGCATAAAAGAATGGACACATATAAATAAAATTATGAATAATATTTGAAAATACTTCATATCAACATTTTTTCTTTGTAAAGAGGAAATGAAAGCAAACTAAGAATCAAACCACAATTGACTCAATAAAGATGAAATCTGGTTATCATATTCATTTAATTGATCATTTTGTGATCGTAAAATTTCTCCGTTTGATGCATATAACTGTTCGTACACAAGTAACAGTGCACCGTAAGTCTCCGTCATCTTCTGGAATGCATCCACTTCAGATTCTTTCAATTGTGTATGCCCACTCATCTGCATTCTAAGCACAAAGTCCATCATGTGGGAAAGAGAAGGCAATGTCGTTACATTACCACTACCTACGGCTCTACTAAAACGTTCATGTGTAAAATTAGCCATGTATATGGCTTGCTTTAAATGATCTAGTTGTTGACTGTTCAATGCCTGTGACGTTTCCTGCAAGTGGCGGTATAGCCAATCCATTTGAAGTAACGACACTTGATACAACATTTTTTCACTGTACTGTTTTTGTTTATTTTCCTGTACAAGATCCCATATTTGATAAACAGGATAAATAACAACGAGCACAACAGCACAAAACAAAAGCCACCCTTTTAACCACTGGTTCATAGTCATCCCCCAAATGAAACAATCTATATAAGTTGAATGAATGTTTTCATACAACTTTTATCCCATCATTTCTTCATCTTATATATTATTCATCATATGGGAAAAAAGACAAACAAATAACCATAGATATCATCCTCATCCATGGTTATTTCGTTATATATTTATACTATTGTTCACTGCTATATAAGTTGCTTGAATAAACTTGTTCAACCAACTTATTACCACTAGCATAAGATAGAGAAACTACACCATTACTTTCTTTACGCCTGGTTAATGAGGCGAAAATGGTATTCCATTGTTTCTTCATCTTAGAATGCATATTATACTTTTTCTAATTCCATGTTTGGTGTTTCTACTTGCATTTCACCAATACCACGGATTAACTTTTTAGCATGTACTTTCGTAGGCTTTAATGCCATGATCATATGATCAATTGCATCTTGTGGGTTCACCGTATCACCACAGGTATAGCAGTCTAGAGCTGCAAAACCTTTCTCAGGATACGTATGAATGGAAATATGACTCTCTGACAACAGCACAAGTACCGTCGCCCCCTGTGGTTCAAATTGCTTCGATTGTACAGACAATACTGTTGCACCTGAACACTCCGCAGCTTTAATCATTTCTCTCTTCAACCATTTCTCGTCATTCAAGGCAGTAAAGTCCACACCCCAAGTATCAACAGCAACGTGTCTTCCGAAAGTTGAGTATTCCATCTTCCGGCATCCCCCTTCCTAGGAATAAAATGTATTGGATTTCATCCGCTAGGACCTACGTCATTCACTACTTCGAGGGAATCAATCTCTCGCGTTATCCTGAGTGAATCCTGGTTCCTATTTTTTTAACAATGATATTCGACGAACATAAAAATAACATCTATTGAGGTGAATTGCAACTATTTTTTTGTATAAAATGATGAAAAAAAAGTGTTATGCGCTTTCATCAAAATAAAAACCCTTATCCCACGTTATTTTCAAAATAGTCAAGTCGTTAAATTATATATATACACTTTTAGGTGTATTTTTGATCATTGTTTTAACTTTTTACATAACAGGATATATTATCTTTTATATCCTTGTATGAATAAGGAAGCACACTCATCTACGAGTAATTGTATTTGTTCATATTTAAAATGTTCGTTATACAGTATGTCCATTTTGTACATTTCTAACATACCTATAAAACCCTTTGCCTTTAGAAGAGGCTCTCTCACTTGTTCATCCGCGATCATGTTTTCTACAATTTGAATATAATTGGTGATGAAAAAATGAAACAACTCCATCATGTGTGGTCCATTGCCTTGCATAAAGTTTTGCTTATATTTTCTATGTTCATAATAATAAAGCAAATGGTACTCTGCAACAGCACGTAAACGAGTATCAAACGTATCGTTTTGAGTAGCCCGTCTCCTTACTTCTGATAAGTACGTTTCAAAATGATGTTTCGTCATTGCTTCATAAAGCTGTTCCTTACTAGAAAAATACAAATATAATGTTCCTTTGGCAATGCCTGCAGCATCTGCGATATCAGACATTTTCGTATCATGAAACCCTTTTGTGCCGAACAACTCAAATGCAGCTTTTAAAATTTTGTCTGTTTTTTCATTGGATTGGGACATTCTAAAATCCCCTTTCTTTATAAACTCTACATGTTACATGAAGTTTATGATTTAAATTTACATCACAAGCTTATGGTCATCAATGAATAAACACAATCAGATGGATTAAATTTCCATCTGATTGTGTAAAAAGAAATGTATCTACATTATATTACCTTTTTATTTTGACATTCTTTCTTTACGCGCTTGTTTGAAAAAGGCAATTTCGTATATCACTGGTAAGAAAATCAGCGTAAGGAACGTGGATGTGGTTAAACCACCGATAACAACAACGGCTAAGCCTCTTGAGATGATCGCTCCTTCTGGTGGAGTGAATGCAAGAGGAAGCAATGCAGCAATCGTTGCTAAAGCTGTCATTAAGATAGGACGTATTCTTGTCTTACCAGCTTCGACGATAGATTCACGGATCGTGACATCTTTATCTCTATTTTGATTGATTCGATCAATGAGTACAATCGCATTCGTTACCACTATACCAACTAGCATCAGCAATCCAATCATCGCACTCATGGATATTGGTTCATCGGCAATAATTAAGCCTACGATAGATCCAATTGGTACAAATAAAAGTGAAGTAAGAATGATAAAAGGCGTTCTTGCTTTACCAAAGAAGATCAACAATGTGATATACACTAAACCAATGGCAACACCAATAGCAACGAGAAGGTCGTACACGATTTGCAATGTTTCATCGCTTCCACCACCTGCTTCTTGGCTAACGGATGATGGTATGTCTAATGCATCCACTTCTTCTTTAATGCGATTGGTTACTTCTAATGTATTGTCCCCTTTAATTTGGGCCGTAATTTGTGCATATACTTTGCCATCTAACTTCTGTATTGTCGTTACCACTTCTTCTTGATTAATATCGGCAATCTCGTCTAATGGTACAACACCTTGTTCAGTAAATACAAGGATATTCTCTAATTCTTCTTGACTCGCAACATCTCTATCATATTGGAGTTTAATTTGTTTCAGCTCTCCATCTAAGTTATATTCTCCAACGTCTATGCTTCTCGTCTGATCACTGACTAAACCGAGTACAACGAATGGATTTACATTATACTCTCTCATTTTTACTGAATCGAGCTGCACGGTCCACTGTTCTTGTTTTTCACTCATGTTATTTGTTACATATTTCAAATCTGATTGTTCTAGCATCAGTTGTTCCACCATCGCTGCAGCTTTCATTAAATCTTCTTGATTATTGGAGAACAAGTTAATATCTACGTTGTTGTTCGTTGGTGGTCCGCTCGTTTGCAGCTCTTGTACACTAATGGAGGTTGTGTCGATATATTCATCTCCAAGAGATGCAGATATTATTTCTTCCACTACTGGTATTTGTTCGTCCACGTTTAACTTAGAATCCAGTTCAATAAAATACTGCATTCGGTTACTTTGTTGTGATCCAGTGGTGAAATCATATGCACCTACAGCAGAGAAGACTTTAGGGTAATCATCCACTTTTTCATTTAAACTTTCTTCTATTTGTAATGAAACAGTATTCGTAATCTCTAAATCTGTTGAAGCAGGTAATTTTACTTCTACTAACATCAGCTTTTGCTCTTCATTTGGTAAAAAGACAAATCCGAGTCCCGCTACCATTGGTAAAGCTAAGGAACCTACAAGCAAAACTACTGCAAGCGAAATAACCAACGCTTTTTTATTTAAAGACCATCTAATTACTTTCTCATACCAACGAACGTAAAAAGTCTCTTTATCTTCATGACTTTTTACATGTTTTGCTTTTCCTTTTCCGAATGAGAATTTAGCTAATACAGGTACAATTGTGATGGCTACAAATAAAGATGCTACAAGTGCCACAACAACCGCAAATGCAAATGGTAAGAAAAATGCACCTGTGATACCGCCAACAAGTCCCAGTGGCAAGAAAACAACGATCGTTGCTATCGTTGACGATAAGATTGGACTAATCATTTCTATCGTACCTGAAAGCGTGATAGCATTGTTATCGTCATCTGGATTTAAACGTTTTTTACGATATATGTTTTCAATAACGATAATACTATCGTCCACGACTCTACCTATAGCAACTGCCATTCCAGATAAACTCATGATATTTAATGTATAGCCTAACCATTTTAAGAAAATAGCTGCAATAAGTAAAGATAACGGAATAGATATAATGGAAATTAACGTGGCTCTAAAGTTACGCAAAAAGATAAGAACAGCAATGGAAGCAAATATCGCACCATAAATCCCTTTTTCCACCATACCATCTATAGATTTATTAATTCCTTCTGATTGATCGAAGTTCAGTTCATATTTCACTGTATCTTCGTATTTTTCTAGTGTTTCAAATAGCTTTTCGGCAACTTCCACCGTGTTTGCATCTTGCTTTTTATTGATAAGAAGGGAAAGGCTTTCCTGCAAATTAAACCTTGCATACTCCACTAGCTCTTCCACTTGTTCTATTGTAGCTATCTCACTTAGTGTAAGGGATTGTTGCGTGGTTACAGAAGTAAAGCGAATAGACTCCAGTTGTTCCAATGTTTCTAATCGCTCATCAATACGAACAGGAACAAGCACGGAATCTTGGCTTATCGTCCCCGCTGGAAAGGAAAAGTAAGCTCCTGAAATCGCTTCGTTTATTTGCGTAATGGATATTCCGTTTTGTTGTGCTAACGTTTTATCTACTGTAATGGAGATGTATTGCTCAGGTAATCCAGATAAGGCAACACTGTTTACCCCTTCAATTTTTGCTAATTCTGGCTTTAATACTTCTTCTGCAAAGTTATCAATAGGCTCATCTCCTGCAGGGAATAATGCCATACTTGCAATAGGAAGTGCTCCAAATGAGAAACGATTTACATTGTATGTTGTATTCTCTGGTAAATTCGTCTCATTGAAAACATCATTAATTTCTTGCTCTATCTTTTCCATTTCCGTTCCAATAGGAAACGACAACTGAATTAAGGCTACACTTTCTAACGATTGACTCGTCATCGTGTCTAAGCTTTGAAGATTTTTAAATTGTTCCTCTAACAATGTGGTGACTTGCGTATCCACATCTCCTGGTGATGCTCCTGGATAAACGACAGAAACAGAAAGCTGGGGAAATTCAATATCCGGCAATAAGTCTGATTTTGTTGTTGTAAAAGAATATACCCCACCAGCCATAAGCAGTACACAAATAATGATGATGGCTGCTGAATTTTTCAAACTAAAACGTGCTAAAAATTTCATGTTTACACTCCTCCCGAAATTGACTGTCTGGTCAGTCATTAATATTTTATCTATATCCTCTTTAAAAGTCAATTATACTTGCTTCATTATTTAGAATAATTTTTTATTAAGAATGAAACTTAGTTGTCCATTCATAAAAAGAACTTGCAGCATCTTCTTCATATCTCTGTCATCATATTACCTTATGTACCGATAGGAATAAATAGAATTCAATTCTCTACGTTCTCTAGTATATTTAAACTCCCATTAATAGTATAATAGCCCTAGTACGCTGGGATAAACTATATGAAAAAGGAGCATGGGTATGAATTTTAATGATTATGAATACAAAAGACCTTCGGAAGAACAGTATAAAGAACAATTTAATCAATGTTTAGAAGCATTTCAACAAGCAGACAACGCTCAGGAACAAGTAAAGATACTAAATGAATTGGATCAAATCCGTATTGAAGCTTATTCTATGTCCGCGATTTGCTATATCCGACACTCTATTGATACGAACGACACATTTTACAAAAATGAACAACAATTTATGGATCAATTTCTAGCTACTTTTCAAGTATTAGAAAGCAAACTTGCCTCTGTCCTTTCCGATTCAGCATACAAAGAAGAATTAATACATAACTTCGGTGAACAACGTTTTAGATTAGCGCAAACACAAGTCAATACGACGTCAAATGAAATTTTCCCTCTATTACAACAAGAAAACAAATTAATTAGTGACTATAATCGATTAATCGCTTCCGCTAAAATACCTTTTGAAGGCAGAGAACTTACCTTGTCGGAACTTACACCATTTGAACAAAACCCAGATCGCTCCATTAGAAAAAAAGCTTCACAGGCAAGGTTCGATTTTTTTGCACAACATGAAGAAACACTCGATAGCCTGTTTGATGAATTAGTCCAATTGCGCACGTCCATGGCAAAGCAATTAGGATATAAAAACTTTGTAGAACTAGGGTATAACCGCATGATGAGAACGGATTACAATGCTGACATGGTAGCAGGATATCGAAAGCAAATTCAAGATAGCGTTGTACCACTGGTAACGAAATTATATGAAAAACAAAGAGAAAGAACAGACATAGATAAATTAAAATATCACGACTTACCTTACCGGTTTAAAAGTGGAAATGCAACTCCAAAAGGTTCTCCAGAATGGATCATAAATAACGGAATGAAAATGTACGAAGAGCTTTCAGAAGAAACACATGAATTTTTTAACTTTATGAAACAAAACCATTTGATGGACTTAGAAAGCAAATCAGGTAAACAACAAGGTGGATATTGCACTTTTATCGCAACACATAAAGCACCTTATATTTTTGCCAACTTTAATGGTACTTCAGGTGATATTGATGTACTGACTCATGAAGCTGGTCATGCATTCCAAAATTATATGAGTCGTCACTTACAACCAGATTATATCGTTCCTACTTATGAAGCTTGTGAAATACATTCCATGAGTATGGAATTTTTCACTTGGCCGTGGATGGAGCTATTTTTTAAAGAGGATACAGATAAATATAAATATGCTCATCTATCAGATACTATCATCTTTTTGCCATATGGGGCTGCAGTCGATGAGTTCCAGCATATCATTTACGAAAAACCAGAATTGACTCCAAAAGAAAGAAAAGATGTATGGAAGCAATTGGAGCAAAAGTATTTACCACATTTCCAATATGAAGATCAACCATATTTAGAATCAGGTGGTTTCTGGCAAAGACAAGGACATATTTATCAACAACCGTTCTATTATATTGATTATACATTAGCTCAAATTTGTGCATTACAATTTTGGAAAAGAATGCAGGAAGATCAGGAAAGTACATGGGCAGATTACGTCAATATATGTAGACATGGCGGTAGCAAAGCTTTTCTTGAACTCGTACACATTGCCAATCTTACATCTCCGTTTGAAGATGCATGCTTGGAAAACATTGTGAAGCAAGCAGAAGCTTATTTGGACAGCATAGACGATAAAGCATTATAAGTTATCTTGTAAGAGGGGGATATGTTGAAGATTTGATCTTCATACTATCCCCTCTCTTTCTTTATAGTTTAAACATACATATATTTATATGCAGTATCAGAATCCACCTTTAAACCTGAAATTCTTTATCCTTTCGCATTAGGTTCTCAAATCCCCTCTATTCAACTCCTTACCTTTTAGTCAAAGGGTTACAGTCTATTTCGCTTTCTTCAGCGTAACGATTCCTGCAGTGACTCTCAAACTAAAATATAATTTACATAAATTTACTGTCACATAATAGTACATTGTAGTAAAATATCGTTTCGTAAATATAGTTTGAATTTTCTAATAATATTTTCTTCATGAATGAGCCAAAAAGTTAAAACGGAAACAAAAGTGGCTATCTAAATGTACGCTCGTTTCCATATAGAAGCTTTCAAGCCTCTACTAATACGAAGCAAGGCTTCATACTCTTGGTTTCAAACTTGTAATATTTATACTTTATATTTATTTAACTACACAAAATTAAAAAGAAGGTTTGAAATGGCAAAAAAAAATTTACAAAATTCTGATTTTATTTGTTTGCATTGTAACTCTTATATTCTACCTCTGACTAATGGAAGTTATAGAAATCACTGTCCAGTGTGTTTACATTCACTTCATCTAGACAAATATAAACCAGGTGATAGAGCATCAGATTGTAAAGGTATCATGTATCCAATAGATGTTGATGTTTCAAGTAAAAAAGGATACCAGATTATTTTCAAATGCAAAAAATGCGGGAAAATCGGTATAAATAAAGCAGCTTTGAATGATAAACAAAGTGATAATTTTGATTTATTACTTGATATGATGAAAAGCAAATCACTCCGAGGTAGTTAAATATTTTGGGGAGTACTGAAATAAGTTTCTCATATTTTACTAATCACAATATATAAAAGCGATATTGTATAGTAGTGATCACATACTTATTCATGAAAGATAAAAACTTAAAATATTTTATTGAAAATTCAAACAAAGGAGATTCTTATGAATTTTTCTCAGTACAAATACCAGAGGCCCTCGGAAGAAGATTACAAACAACAATGTAACTCATGTTTGAAAAACTTTGAACAAGCTTCAAGTGCAAATGAGCAGAGCAAGTGGCTACAGAAACTGGATCAAATTCGTTCCCATGCTTTCACTATGTATTCCATTTGTTCTGCTCGCCACTCCATCGATACACAAGATGCCTTTTACAAAGAAGAACAAGATTACATGAATACATTTATAGCTGTATACTACATATTTGAAAGTAAGCTCTCTGCCGCTCTTTGCAACACACCATATAAAGAAGAGTTAATACATACAACTGGGGAACAACGTTTTCGATTGGCACAAACACAAGTCAATACGACGTCGGAAGAGATTATCCCTCTATTACAACAAGAAAATAAATTAATTAACGATTACCATCAATTAATCGCTTCCGCTAAAATATCTTTGGAAGGTAAAGAGCTTACTTTGTCGGAACTCATACCATTTGAACAAAGCCCAGATCGCTCCATAAGAAAAAAAGCATCTCAGGCAAGATTTGAATTTTATGCTCAACATGAAGAAACATTCGACAGCCTGTTTGATGAACTAGTTCAATTACGTACTTCCATGGCGAAGCAACTAGGATATAAAAATTTCGTTGAACTAGGATATAACAGAATGAAGAGAACGGATTACGATGCTGACAGGGTAGCAAAGTATCGGAAGCAAATAGAAGATAACGTTGTGCCGCTTGTGACGAAACTTTATGAAAAACAAAGAAAAAGAACAGACATAGAGAAATTAAAATATTACGATTTACCTTACCGATTTAAAAGTGGAAATGCAACACCAAAAGGTTCTTCACAATGGATTATCAACAACGGAATGAAAATGTACGAAGAGCTCTCTGAAGAAACTCATGAATTTTTCAACTTTATGAAACAAAACCAGTTGATGGACTTAGAGAGCAAGCCAGGTAAACAGCAAGGTGGTTACTGTACATTTTTCCCCAACTACAAAGCACCATTTATTTTTGCCAATTTTAGTGATACCTCAGATGATATTTACGTACTCACCCACGAAGCTGGCCATGCATTTCAGTGTTATATGAGCCGCCACTATAACATGGACTATATTGTCCCTACTTATGAAGCTTGTGAAATTCACTCCATGAGCATGGAATTTTTCACTTGGCCGTGGATGGAGCTTTTCTTCAAAGAAGATACAAATAAATATAAATATGCTCATCTAACCGGAGCCATCACCGTGTTGACTCATATAGCATTAGTTGATGAGTTTCAGCATATCATCTACGAAAAGCCAGAGTTGACCCCGCAGGAAAGAAAAGATGTTTGGAGAGAATTGGAACAAAAATATACGCCACATGTCGATTATGATGACAACTCATTTTTACTTTCAGGTGGTTATTGGCATAAAATAGGACATATTTATTTTAGCCCGTTTTACTATATTGATTACGCATTAGCTCAAGTATGTGCTCTACAATTTTGGAAAAAAATGCAGGAAGATCGGGAAAGTGCTTGGGAAGATTACGTAAATCTATGTAAACAAGGCGGTAGAAAATCTTTTCTTGAACTACTAGACGTTGCCAATCTCACATCTCCGTTTGAAGATGGATGCTTGGAAAACATTGTGAAGGAAGCAGAAGCTTATTTGGACAGCATAGACGATCAAGCACTATAGGATATCTTTAGGAGGGGGATATGTTGAAGATTTAATCTTCATATTATGCTCCTGATACATTTTTATGTCATCGCAAAAATAAGTATGTACAGTCTTACATCCTCATCTATCTCTAATGCATTCAATATAGCATAGGTTTCTCATTATTTTAACATTTTCTGAAAGAAGTCTCCATCTTCAAGCGTGTGAAGGGCGAGGCCCAACGATAAGGTGGAGATGAATTTCGATTGGCGTTAGCCAAAATTATTGTATGTTATTTTCAACATTGATATAATCAGTACTAGTGAGTAGAAAGGTTGTTATATCAATGAAGTTAGATAACAATAATCACTCAGTTTTCTCACTGCATTATCACCTTGTTTTGGTAGTGAAATATCGTATCGTTCAAGGCACATCCTAATAGCGAATGATCAACGTTTCTAAAGGAAGAAAGTAGGTGTCAGTGATGTTGAAAGCATATAAGTATCGTATCTATCCAAATCAAGAACAACGAATAGCCTTCGCAAAAACATTTGGATGCGTACGTTTTGTGTATAACAAAATGCTTGCTGATAGAATCCATGCTTATAAAGCATCTCAAGAAAGCGTGGATAAATCTATCCAATATCCTACACCCGCACAATATAAAGCTGAGTTTCCGTTTCTAAAGGAAGTGGATAGCCTTGCTTTAGCCAACGCACAAATGAATCTAAACAAAGCATACGCTAATTTCTTTCGTGATAAGTCAACTGGATTTCCAAAGTTCAAAAGCAAAAAAGACAATCACCACCGTTATACTACCAACAACCAAAAAGGAACGGTTCGCATCGAAAACGGTTATATCAAACTACCAAAATTGAAAACCATGGTAAGAATGAAGCAACATAGACCATGTGC
>NZ_QXJP01000018.1 GCF_004115085.1 Longirhabdus pacifica
CCACTCTCATAAAGTTTTACCATCTGTTGTTTAAATTCAGGTGTAAATGTTCTTCTTGTTCTTTTGGTCATTGTAGAACTCGCTCCTCTAATATATTAATTCTAGTCTACTTGACCTTAATTTTTCTGTCTAGCTAAGTGTAGCCGATCCACTTTTTTCCCATAGGAATTAATGAGTTTTGTATACGATTCCATTGTTTAATAGAGGACTCTGATTGTGACTGCTGTGCATGATATGCTTTCGAAGCAAGGTAATCTATCTGCTCTATAATTTTTTGACTATTTTTCTGTCCTAATTTATAAATACCTTCATTAATTTGCTGTAAATTTTCTACTACCGGGTTATACAAGTCGCTAAACTGTGCTTTAATGGAAGCGAACGTTTCTTGTAACTGTAACGTATCTTCTTTACGTAACCATGCCTCTTTTTTCTCATCAAAATGAAAAAACACATCTTCTACAGTAAGGTCATACTTGGTCATGTGCTTCTGAATCGCTTTTTCCACCATCGTATATTCTTGTCTTGGGATCAGAATAGGCAACTTCATTTGAAACTGCTGAAATACATCTTTTAGCATGCCCCAGTAAGCTAGTTCACTAGGTCCTAACACAGTTTTAAGCACTGGGAATACGTATTCTTGCATGATAGGCCGTGTGAAGACATTATTACTCAGCAGCCATGGTTCATGCGTCGCATATTTCTCTAACTGCGCTATGTCTAGATGCCATTGTTTCTTTTTATCAAAAATGTCTTTACCATCTCTAAACAATAATTTCCTTTTACCATCCTTTACGAAGAACATATTCATGCTTTGTTCTTGTACACTGGCTTCCGGCTGAAAGCCAGCTGCTTGTAACTGGTCATGAACTTGTGAAAGCAATGCATTCACTTCATTAGACTGTTGTATCATAGGGAGAAACATTTCTGTTTGTAGTGATCTCATTTGTTGATCTGCGGCATCGACTAACACTAGGCCATATTTTCCGAACAACCAACTCATGACACGAGCAAAAAAATCAGATAAGTTAGTAGATTGTTTAGAAAAAGTATAAAGTTTATCCAATATACTATCTTTAAAGTCTGTTTCTGGCAAAATATCCGCTAGATCTGTTATGACTTTATGCCACTCATTTTCATGAATGTCCACGTAGCTTATAGAACTGTGATTGTTTTCGTCTTCTTTAGCAATAGTTAGTTTACATGGTTGCTGACTTTTATCCATTACGTATGTATGATTCACTTCAGCCCAGTCGTGGTCTTCTCCTGCAATCCAGAACACTGGAATAACGGGTCTCTTTAATGTTTTTGCTGCTGCTCTTGCATGCTGAATAATGGTAATGGCCTTATGCATTACCATCATCGGTCCGGTAAATAATCCTGCTTGCTGACCACCAATGACAACAAGTGCATCATGTTGTTTTAATGCATGTATATGTTGTAGTGCTGCATCTTCGTTGTCTACAAATGTATTATAGGCAAGTAGTGCCTTCACCAGCATATCTCGATCTGCCTTTTTGTGATCGGCTTGATCAAGCCAATTTGCTCGTTCCTCTAGATGCGCTGCATCTTTTATATTATATTCATAGAACGATTCAACATTGGAAAAATTATGAATATAGGCTTCTGCCAGCTTATTTTTTGTAACGTTTATGGAATACTCAGTATTCATCTTTATCCCCTTTGTCTAAACACTTATAATCATAACTTTTTAAGAAGGTATATACATCGTAAAGTGTTCATTCATCTTTATCATAATTTTACATGGTTTTCAAACCGTTAGTCAAAGAGAAAAAATAAAATCGCCTCTCAAGGGCGATTTTATTTTAATCCATTTTATGTTATTCGGCATAGTGACAAGATGCCCAGTGACCTTCCTTCACTTCTACAAGTGGCGGTTTTTCTTCTGCGCACTTTTCCGTTGCCATCGGACAACGCGTACGGAAAGTACACCCACTAGGTGGATTAATAGGACTTGGCAAGTCACCACTTAACACGATGCGATCGCGATCTGCTTCTGCGTCTGGATCAGGTATTGGAATAGCTGACATCAACGCTTTCGTATAAGGATGAAGAGGATTTGCATACAATGCATCACTTGTCGTAATCTCTACGATTTCTCCTAAATACATAACCGCAACACGGTCACTAATCAATTTTACCATGGCTAAATCATGAGCAATAAATAAATACGTCAAGTCAAATTTGCGCTGCAAGTCTTTCAGCAAGTTAACGACTTGTGCCTGAATAGAAACGTCTAATGCTGAAATAGGTTCATCACAAACAATAAATTTAGGTTTAACTGCTAATGCTCTTGCAATACCTATCCTCTGCCGTTGACCTCCTGAAAACTCATGCGCGTAACGATTAGCATGTTCAGCGTTAAGCCCAACCAGCTCCAAAAGCTCTTCTACTCTCGCTTTGCGTTCTTTCTTATTGGCAGCAAGATTATGGATATCCAATGCCTCTCCAATAATGTCTAGCACGGTCATTCTTGGATTCAACGAAGCATAAGGATCTTGAAAAATCATTTGAATATCACGGCGTTTATCTTTCATTTGTTTCTTGGAAAGAGAGTAAATATCCGTATCATCAAATATCATTTCTCCACTAGTAGGTTCGTACAAACGCAACATCGTACGACCAACCGTAGACTTACCGCAACCAGATTCACCTACCATGCCAAGCGTTTCACCTTTGTTGATATGGAAACTGATATCGTTGACAGCTTTCAAATAGCTACCACCGCCAACATCAAAATGCATTTTTAAATTTTTAACGTCTACTAATGGTTTGCTCATTTTGATCTCACCTCTTGTGCTACAGGATCTAACAACCAACAACGTGCATATTGTGTGTCGCTAACATGATACTTATCTGCATCTTGTTTATTGCAAATATTCATCGCATAATCACATCGATCACAAAAAGCACAACCAGGTGGAGGGCTGAATAAATCAGGCGGAGTTCCGTAAATAGGTACTAACGGCTTATCTTTATCCTGATCTAAGCTAGGTACAGATTTTAGTAACCCTTTTGTATATGGGTGCTGTGGGTTTTTAAAAATTTCTTGAACCGTTCCTTCTTCCACTACTTTTCCAGCATACATCACGACAACACGATCACACACTTCGGCTACCACACCAAGATCATGTGTAATCATAATAATAGAAGTATTTAAGCGCTTTTGTAAATCTTTCATTACATTTAAAATCTGCGCTTGAATGGTTACGTCTAGTGCTGTAGTAGGCTCATCGGCGATGAGTAAAGATGGATCACAAGCAAGTGCAATGGCAATCATGGCACGTTGTCGCATCCCGCCAGAAAATTGATGTGGATACTGCTTTATTCGTTTTTCTGGGTTAGGCATACCGACTAAGTCCAACATTTCTACTGCACGTTTTGTCGCTTCTTTTCGACTTAGATTTTGATGTTTGATGAGCGGCTCCATAATTTGTGCACCGACCGTCATAGTAGGGTTAAGAGATGTCATTGGATCTTGAAATATCATGCCAATTTCTTTCCCTCTAACTTTTTGCATTTCTCTTTCCGTTTTCTTCAGTAAATCTTCACCATTAAACATAATAGAACCATTTTTAATTCGGGCAGGAGGCTGTGGAATAAGACGCATGATGGTTTGAGCCGTTACACTCTTTCCGCAACCTGATTCTCCTACAATGCCAATTGTTTCTCCTTTATTCACATGAAACTTTACACCACGAACAGCCTTTACTTCCCCTCCATGTACTTTAAAGGAAACTTCCAAATCATTTACTTCTAATAATTTTCCCATGCTATCCACCTCCTATTTTCTCATTTTTGGATCTAATGCGTCTCGAAGACCGTCTCCTAGAACATTACAAGCAAACATAATCAAACTAATAAACAAAGCTGGGAATAACATTCTCCATGGAAAATATCTCATCGCAGATAAACCATCATTTGCCATTGAACCTAAACTTGCAGCCGGAGGTTCAACACCAATTCCAAGAAAACTTAAAAATGCTTCTGCAAATATTGCAGATGGGATGGTAAGTGTTATCGTAACGATAATTGGTCCCATTGCGTTAGGAATTAAGTGCTTGAAAATCAAGCGTTTTGTATTAGCACCTAATGCACGTGCTGCAAGAACAAACTCTTGCTCTTTTAATTGTAAAATTTGACCGCGCACTATCCTAGCCATCGGAATCCATCCAGTAATAGATAATGCAATTATTATCCTGACTATACTATTTACGCTATCCCCCAGAACAACCATCAACAAAATAACAACAAGTAAATATGGAATAGAAGATAAAATATCTGCAAAGCGCATCATCACATTATCCGTTGTTCTACTGGAGAAAGCAGAGATACTACCATATATCACACCAATCGTTAAATCAATTAGTGCAGCAGATAATCCAATAAATAAGGAAATTCTCATACCATACCATATACGTTGATACATGTCCCTTCCTAAATCATCTGTACCAAATAAATGTTGAGATTCAAAAGACGGCGCTAAATTTTTATTTTCCAAGTCAGTAGTTCTATGATCATACGAACCATATAAAGGACCGAATATAGCAAGGAAAGTTAGCAGAGCAATAATGATCAATCCTGCCATTGCAAGTTTATTTTTTAGTAATCTTCGCCATGCATCTTTCCAGAAAGACACACTCGGTCTACTAATTACATCTAATTCTTTATTTTTAGTCAATGGCTGAAAGTCTGTAGCTTTATGTGGATTTTTTTGCATGGCTTACTCGCCTCCTTTACCTTTACCAGAAACTTTAATTCTTGGATCTATTACACCATATAATAAGTCAACGATGAGCACCATCACTAACAATATAATGGAATAGAATACGGTTGTACCCATAATAAGTGGGTAGTCCCTGTTATTAATACTTGTTACAAATTGCATCCCTAGTCCAGGAATACCAAAAATTTTCTCCACAACAAATCCACCTGTTACTACACCTGCAATTAAAGGCCCTAAATAAGTTATAACTGGTAGTAATGCATTTCGGAGTGCATGCTTAAATGTGGACACTAATCTGGACAAACCTTTTGCTTTCGCTGTTTTCATATAGTCTTGTTGTAATACTTCCAGCATGTTCGAACGAGTCAAACGAGCGATAACAGCAGTTGGTAAAGCAGCTAATGCAAATGCTGGTAAAATAGTTTGTTCAAATGAGTCTCCCCATCCTGCGGTTGGTAATATACCTAGTTTTAAAGAGAAATAATATTGGAACAATGCCGCCAACAAAAAGTTGGGTACTGACATGCCAATTACGGCTAAAATCATACTAATGTAGTCTGGTACTTTATTATGAAACATGGCTGCAATAACACCTAAAATTATTCCCATCCCAATAGCTAAAAACAAGGCCTCTAGTCCTAGTAAAGCTGATACGGGAAAACCATCATTAATAATATCATTTACAGTCTGAGCTTTATATTTCATGGACGGCCCAAAATCCCAAGTAGCTACTGACTTCAAATACTTTACATATTGAATAAATAGAGGTTCGTCCAATCCGTAATAGGCACGTAACTGCTGTTCAATTTCCTCAGAAACGGAACGTTCACTTGTTAGAGGATCACCTGGAATAGCTTTCATCATAAAAAAAGTAGCACTTACTATAATAAAAAGGGAGATGAAAATCATAACCACTCTTTGTAATATATATTTTGCCAAACGTTACACCCCCATTAATTACTAACACTTCAGATACAATTTTTGAGGTATATGGACCATTATCCATATACCTCAATGATTGAAAAGTATTTTATTTTTATAAATTCATTTTATTCATTTACTTTATATACATTTTTCAGCTTCAAACTACCTAAAGCAGATAAAGAAGCACCTTTAACAGTTGGCTGCTGCAACCAATTTTGAGTACTAAAGTAAATTGGAGCAATTGGCATTTCATCCATTAAAATTTGCTCTGCTTGCATTAAAAATTCATTGCGTTTTGCTTCATCTGGCTCTTCAGCAGCATTAGCTAAAGCAGTAGTATACTCTTCATTATACCAACGCGTATCATTATTACCACCTAGCTCTTTATATAGGTCTAGGAATGTAACAGGATCATTGAAGTCACCAATCCAACCCAATCGAGCTACTTGGAAATTACCATTATTAATGTCTTCAAGATATACTTTCCACTCTGTATTTTGCAAAGAAACATCAACACCTAGTGCTTGTTTCCATTGATCTTGAATTGCTTCAGCAATCTTTTTATGACCTTCACTTGTGTTATAGCTTAATGTAATTGGAGGTAATTCATCTGCAGTTATATTCATTTCTGCTAAAGCTTCATTAAATAATGTTTTTGCAGTTTCAATATCATTATCTTTAAAGTATCCTCCTGCTTTCAACTCCATTGTTTCAGGTAAAACACCCAATGCTGGAGTTTGTAAGCCTTGTGAAACATTATCTACGATCATCTGTCTGTTAATAGTGTATGCAAAAGCTTTTCTCATCTTAGCATTATCAAAAGGTGGCTGACTAGTATTAAACTTATACCAGTATATACCAACCTGTGGAATAGTATTTAGCACACCTTCATCTCTTTTAAAAGGAAGTACATCCGTTGGAATCGCACTATAAGGAGCACCTGCCCAGTCCAACTGTCCAGTTTCAAACATTGTTAACTCTGTGTTCTCGTCTGCAATCATAAGCATTTCAACCGTTTGAAGCTTAACAGAATCTGCATCCCAATAAGTATCATTTTTTTCTAAAATTATTTTATTTTGATGATCCCAACTAGCTACTTTAAATGGACCATTAGTTACGTAAAATTGACCTTCATCATCTGTCCAATTTGCCCATACGTCACCGTTTTCACTCACTGCCTTCTCATTGACTGGCAAGAAAGTATAGAATGCCGTTAATTCAAGGAAGTAAGCTGTTGGATTTTCTAATTTAACTTCAAGAGTACTTTCATCTATTACAGTAATACCGAGCTCATCTATACTCATTTCTCCCGCTTTAACAGCTTGAGCATTCAAAATAGGGTACAATTGACTCGCGTAGTCTGATGGGAAACTCGGATCTAACACTCTCTTCCAAGCGTAAGCAAAGTCATTTGCAGTCACTGGATCACCGTTTGTCCATGTTGCACCTTCACGAATAGTGAACGTATACGTTTTTTTGTCATCAGATATTTGAATATCAGATGCCATTGCATTTTGTGGCTCGCCATCTTTATCTAATACAGTTAGACCTTCCAATACGTTGGATATAACACTACCTGAAGAATTATCTGTAGCTAATGCAGGGTCTAATGTAGGTGGCTCTTCACCCAAATTAAGTCTTAGCGTTTGATCTTCCGCTAGGTCACTATCCATGTTTCCTTCATCTGTAGTCTCATCGTTGTTAGTTTCTTCTGTTCCATTTTCAGTTTCTGTTTGTTCATTTGTTGTCTCGTTCTCCTCTTCATCACCACCACAAGCAGCTAGAAAAGTTCCAAAAGCTAATACGAAGACTAAAAGCAATAAAGATGTCTTTCTGATCCCCTTTTTCATTCTATTTCCTCCCTTTAAACATTTGATTTTTGATCGTTGTCAATGAAAACGACCACAATTGAAAATTTACTCTTCATTTACTATATAATCATTAGTCCAAAAAAACAAGACAATTTTTTTAAACAGTGTCATATTTTCTCTCATTACACCGAGATGAATGTTTATACTGCTTTAATTTCTATTATAATTCCCGGTATTAGCAAAATAATGTAGGCTACAGTCAAAATAACAAAACTTAACCTCCAAACACTCTTTATTGCTTTTTTTATATTTATACTCTTTCTTACTTTTTTCTGTAGATATACTAACCCTGCACATGTGGTAATCAGGATAAAGAAAATAATATAAATACCCGCCGGAGTATCATAAACTTTGTTAATAAGTGCTGAAACAGATAAAATAAGGAAAGCTGTTGTGATGTCCATCGACAAAATGAAAGTTTTCTTAACATCTCTTTTCCACAAATACATTCCTCCCCAAATGAGGAAAAAGGTAATGAACGGTACTACTGAAAAAACTGCTGCTGCTTCTAATAAAGAATTCATGTAATCACCTTCATATTTTCATTTATGTGCTGCAAAATAAATAACAAAATATTTGCACTATTATTAATAAATACCATCATCCACTGATTTCTCATGTCATATATAAAAACATTTCAATTGGTTTTTATTTCAACGTAGGTAAATTACCTAAGATGTTCTGCTTCCAGTCCTTTAATCATACAATATAACATTTCATTCATCGGCACTTGTATCCCGTGGGATTTTGCTAATTTTATAATGACGCCTGTAATCCATTCCAACTCTGTCTGTCTTCCATTCAACATGTCCTGTAATGTTGAGGACTTATTTTCTCTAGTATTGCTGCATACAGTAATTAATTTTTTCCACATTTTATCTCTTTCCAAATCTGCATACTGATGCTGTGCAACAACCATCACCTCGTTGAACACACCTTTCATTAGTGTGTGAACATATGGATTGGTCAGTAGATCACCGTTTTTTATTTTCATCATACCAGTAAGTGGGTTAATGACAGCATTTATAATGAGTTTTTGCCAAGTTTCTTTCCTAATATTTTTCGACAGCGAAGAAGATATTCCTGCTGCTGAAAGTACGTCATTCATTTTATTTAGATATACATCATTCAAACTATTATTGATGTAGTGTCCTAATACCGTATTCCCATATCCAGTATGTATAACTTGATTTTTATTTTTCTTTAACACACCTTCTGTTGTTATGGCCGCATAAATGGAGTTTACGTCTATCTTTTCACTTAATAAATCTATATGTCCATAGCCATTCTGAAAGCACAACAATTTACTTTGTGATTGCATTAAATATTTTAACTGTTCTATGAATGTTGGGGTCATATGTTGCTGTTTTACAGCTAATAGAATCCAATCCACATTTAGTGAGGAGGCTTTACTTATAGGTAACGTGTTGATATGAAGATGCGTTTGTTGATTTCCATGTTGAAAAACAAGCTGATTATGTTGAATAGATGCAGCTTGTTCTTCTGTCCTTGTAATTAAAACAACATCCACTTCGTTTACATTTGATAGTTTTGCAGTTAAAAATAACCCGACCGCTCCACCACCAATAACTGCAATTTTCATTATTGCCACCTGCTTTTTATTTACTATATAAGTTAAATGGTTTTTTCATAAACTTGTATTAATCATTTCTTCATCTTATGTATGAAGTTATTTTCTTATCATTTTAATGGATTACCAGTGCATCTGCAATGCCACATTAACAAAAATGAACGTCTGTTTATTCTTCTATTAAAACACATACTTATTTTTCTTTCATAGGTTAATAACAACATAATAAAAAAGCTTCAAATATGAAGCTTTTTATGTGAATGCTATAAGATTATATCCAATTATTTTAAGGGTAATTGGATGGAGTACCATCACTGTTCTATGCGCTCCAAATTTCCGTTTGCGTCCATCTTAAATCTTTGTTTGTTATTATCTGTTTCTTCTGTAAGCACCGCCATTTTACGTGCACGGTCCATAATTTGAATTAACGCTTTGTAGTCGTCATTCACCACTCTGTAATCCGTTTGTACATTATCTACTTGTTGTTGCAAATATTCATTATGTTTTTTATATTCATCACGTTCTTTTTCTATCTGCATGATATCTTTCTCTAATTGTTTAACGATTCTAGCTTGGTCACTTTGCATCGTTTTCCACTGTTTGAGGAATCGTATAACTGCATCTACAGATATCATTTCCTCTGTTAAATGTTCTTCTTCTATCGCTACTGGATTTCTTTTTTGCGGCTGATTCATAGTCTCGAACATTACCGCTGGTTTTTGACTTGGTTTCTTTTTCTTTAATTTTGTTAGCTGCTGTCTTTGCGCTTTAGCAATTTGTATCGCCGTGTCATATGTTTTTCTTACGAAACTATTCCAACGGAAACCACAAGCGGCGGATGTCCTTCCTAGTCTTTCACCTACTTCTTCAAACGCCTTTAGTTGTGTTCCGCCTTCTCTAATATGTCTTAATGTTGTCTCAGCTAAAATTAAATCATCATCTGCAGTCCAGGCGTCTTGTCTCATTACTGCCATAAATTAAACCTCCTATTTCTTTAGTACATTATTCATTGCGCTAAACTCTTTATGTTATTTGTATGCCTATGATAGAATTCATAGAATATATTCTTCATACTATTTTTTATTTCCATATTGGGTATTAATCATACCTAAAAACTAAAATGTAATCATATAAAGATTCATAATGACAAAATTAGATAGCTTGCTTTATTTTTCGATTTCTATTCATTAGGATGAGGGTAAACTTGTATATCATTCTTGATCTTATATAGTTTTTTTAAAAAAGTTCATGTTTTCGTCAAGGTGTATCGTTTACAGGTAGATCATCGATATGTATAATGTAGGTAATACTGTATACATGCTAGAGAGGGGGCTTGCGGCATGGCACGTATGTTTAGAGTGCTTGGATTTTGGACCCTTGTCATTGGTTTAATGGCTTTGGCAGGACATATGACGGAGATGGCCTTGCTATTCTTTTTCCAAACAGCAGCGTTCGTTTTCTTAGGATATTTAAATTTATCTGAAAAAGCTTATGTTTTAATTTACTGGAGCTACTTGATCGTTGCATTTATGGGTTTTACGTATTGGACGTTCATTGGAATGGTATAGCTAAAAATAAAAACTCGACATCGTGTCGAGTCTTTTTATTTTTTATGTGTAATAAGTACCTTGAACAATTCACTCATTTGGTCACTCCACAATAATTGTCTGATGGCTCGATTTTGTTTGGATTGTTCGCTGAAAGGATCTCTAGCATCGTGATCTTGCAATAACTGCAGTACACCATTCTCTACAAGAAATTCTTTTTGCGTCATATAGTGCTGGTCTATAAAACCTGCTCGCTTTGCAGCATCCATACATTGTGAGAAATTCACATGTGAAGTCATATCTTGATCACCAACATGTTGATATGGTTCATCCAGTGCAATATGATCTTTATAGCAAAGTAAGGTACCCTGCATTCTATCCTCATTAATGATCTGCTCTTGCAAATCCCCATAATCAATAATGATTAACGAACCAGACTTCATTATCTTACCTATGTTTTCTATCCATGTTTCAGCAGCGAGATTGATTTCTATCTTTTGATTCTCCATAAGATGAATGTGCTCTATTTTTGACCGTAAAATCTCATTCTGTATTGGTCTGTATACTTCTACAAAACCAGCTTCATCTTCCCATGCAACATAAACTTCTACGTTTTCCCCTTGCTTTTTCTTTATCACATGAACAGGAAAGGCATCTAGCAATTCATTACATATCACAACACCTTCAATAGCTGGATGTTGTTCTAGAAACTCACTTTCGTCATATACATGGAAATTAGAAAAATCCTTGCACTGATCCCTTTGCAATCGTCGATGATATGGGCTACTTTCAATTGCGTGATACACTATGTTAAGACTACCTAATCTTGTTATAGCAGATAACGTATCGTATGCTAGTTTACCATTACCGCTTCCCCACTCTATAATATGAAGTGGTTTGGTGTTATTGGTGTGGCTGTAACTGATAAACATATTAGCTAGAACTTTGCCCATAACATCACCTATATTGGCACTTGTATAAAAATCGCCCGTTTTGCCAATTTTGATTTTATTTCTTCTATAGTATCCTAATTGTTCATGGTATAGGCACATATCCATATAATCCTTAAAAGAAATCGCCTTCCCATTACTTTGCTCTATTTTGTTTTTTATGACTTGCTGTAATTCTTTACTGTATTTAACATCCATCTTCATCGTCACCCTTTTCATGGACTAAGTTAATAAGTATAATAAACTTACTGTAAGATTCATGATTACATTTCAAATTCACTAAATAATGTTTCATGGTTTGTATTGAAATGTGCATGCAATCTTGTGTTTTACATTTTGAATTATATTTCCATACATACTTTATCATAATTAACATATATAAAGTGAAAGAAGTTGTTCATTTTATATACGAATAAGATGACATGATGATTATGCTGACTGTCATTTCTTTTACATGATGATGTAACGTGATGGATACAAAAGTGAGGAGACTACATATGACATTAACTAAAATCACAAAACTAATCATGTTAGCAACAATATCTTTTATTCTTTTCAGTGGTTGTGTAAGCGATGAGGAGAAAAAAGAAGAAATGAAACTACAGTTTCTAGAAGACTTACAACAACCTACTAGTTATGAAGTGTTTGGTGAGCTAACTTTACAAACGAATTTATCCACTCTTTTTGACGAAAGTAATCAACCTCTTACTTATCAAATGATGCAATTTGTTGAAAAAAGTACAACGAATTGGAATGGAACCGTCGATCTATCTGAAAATAGGCTAGATACTGATTTTACTATAGTCAATGCAGCGTCGAGTACTGAGCAACAGCGTGCTCATATTTTACTAGATGATAGAGCACTATATTTCCAACTTCCAATTCTAAATGAGGAACAAGAATATTTTTCAACCTATTTGAACGATGCCTCTCCTTTAAGGGAGCAACAAAAAATATCTACCTCGTTATTGTTATCATGGATAGAATCTAGTCCTAGCGAATGGTATACATTCACAGAAGTCAGCAATGAAGAGAGGACAACAACAAAAATGTTAATTGAAGTCAAAGATGAAAAGTGGGCACAGTTTATTGCAAGCTTTCAAGAACAAATTTCTACTTCAATGGAACAATTTAAAACAGATGAAGCTATTGCGGATCACCCTGCAGTGTCTTTGCTGGATCAAGCATGGATGACGGAGTTTAGTGAAAGTATGATCAACATCTCACTCCTTTCTCCACTTCAGATCACATTAGAATGGAATGAAGAAGGATACGTCATAAACGAAGAAGTCAGCCTTTCTTTTAATCATAACAATACAGAACAGCTTGTAAATTGGAAGCAAACATATTCCAACATAAATGAAATCAAGCTAACGGAAATAAAACAACCAGAACAAACCACGCCATGGGAAAAAATATTGTTGTTACTAAAATAGAAAAATGAAAAAAATGTATTCAACTTATATAGTAAGGGTGATGTTGGAGGTTAAAGTATGAAGCGGCATAATTTAAAACGACTCATCTTGCTTCTTATATTCCTAATCGTGTTTCCATCTGCACACAGTACTGCTGATCTTTTGGAACAAAGGAACATGGCATATACTGATCCTGTCCCTACAGATGAGTCTTACGAAAATCTATTTGAAGCAGGACTAAGTATATATGAAATGGAAAGAGAAATTACAAATTTAAGTGAAGAACAAACCATAGCAGAAAAAAATATTGTCACTATACAAGATAAAATGAATAAGCATGAAAAGGTACTAGATAAATTGCACATACAAGTGGGAGAGATTTTGAGGGCTTATTATATGGGTCATCGCCCTTCTCCCCTTGAACTTATTCTATCTTCAGGGTCCATAACGGAAGCTTTTCAAACCCTACTATTCACTTCACAAATCATACAACATGACGATAGTAAAATAAACAAGTTACAAACGGCTCAAACTGAACTTGAAGGAATGGAAGAGCAACTTATTACTACATATAACGAAATCACATTAAAAAAAGAACAACTCATCACTCAAAAACGAATAAAACAATCCCTTGAAGAACAATTTTCTTCTCAGGTCTCCGGATTAGAAGACAGTGAAGCTTTTCTAAAAGATATGGATACAGTCATTCATAACTGGGAAACCCAAGGACTACCTTTGTTTGGATTTTATTTCAAGCAACTCTCTATCGCAATGAATGATTTTAGCGAATTAATTTTTCAACATAAAGACAGTATAGAGACTGATGGGAATGAAATTACATTTACCATTTCTGAGGATCAGCTGCAACAATATTTTATTTCGAAAAATGAGATTTTCTCTAACTTACAATTCAGTTTTTCTGATAATAAGTTAATAGCTCAAGGAGAAGATCAAGGGGTAAAATTGTACTTAGAAGGGGAATTAGTCATTGTAGAAGAGCCTACTCATAAAGTCCAATTTCAGGCCATACAAATAAAATATAACGACTTCATTTTACCTGCTGTTACAGCTGAAAATTTCACTTCACAATATGACCTTAGTTTTTATCCTCAAGTTTTTGTTGAGAGTATTGTTGTCACGAACATCACAATGGAAAAAGGCTCATTCTCCATTACTGTGAATATGGATTGGAAGGATTTATTCTTTTAGATGGTTCCATCGGATATAGGTTATGCATGACACCCTCATATCTGATGGAACCATTTTATTTTAGAAAAACTTACATTTTGGAATATTTAAAATGATGTAGAATGTACTTCACGTAATAATCTAAATACTTCATTCCAAACTTCTTCACTTTCATCATTATTACGGTATGCTGTCTGCAATTGCATTTGTAGCTGGTATTTTTGACTTTCCAAATAGGGGTCTGACTGCAACATTACCATTTCTTCTATGCTCTCTATCAATACGTTTGCTTCATCAGGCAGCCACTTCATCACATAAGGTGTATAAGAAGTTGGGGGAAGTGTGAAATCAACATTTGATAAATCTCCGTTTGAGGTAGATGATGTGACATAGGATATCCATTCCATCGCTTCATCTTTATTTGACGAAGAAGAAGAAATGCTATAACTGGTTCCGTGCATAAACCCAGCTATTTCATTTTCCAACAATGTAAATACAGGAACAGGCTGCATCACCACATTTTCATCTCCTTGGCCGTATCTAATATAATCAGATAAAGGGACGAACTGCATCATATATGTACCATCTTTAATTTTTTGTAGTGGGACTTCGTCATCTTCTGATGAAGAGAAGACATCATTTACTGCCATATATTCCATATTGATGATGTTTTCTTGTTGCTCTCCTATGAGCTCAATAAATGGATTGAAATTTCCTTCTGTACTATCCATTAATGATAGAAATGTGATAAGTTCATAGGGAGATTGTATATTAACGTAAAGTCCACTTTTGTAAACTTCCTCTTCTCGCAGTGTGGTATACACTTTAACAAAGTCATCTGCATTTTTTATAGGAAGCGGTATGTCATACTCCAGAGACTTACTTTCGTTCAGTACAAGAACATAAGGATCCATATTTTTTGGCACTGCCCAAGTGTACCCATTCCATTGAATAGAAGGATATAAAGGCGAATATATGAGATCACTTAAAGAACCAAATGCGTTTGCATCCGCTAGTACACCAAGAGAAGCAAATTCACGTATCCAATCATTTTCTAGCAGTACAATATCTGAGGTGTCTTGAATCAGAAGGCTTTGTTTGATTTTTTCATATACATCAACTTGTTCAAGATTAATTAATTCAACACGTATATCGTTATTCGCAAGCATAAAATTGTCTGTTATGCTTTGTAATGCAGCAAACTCTTCTACTGAAAGAGACAATGTAACGGAAAGTTGTTTTACTTCATCCATTGTACTCACATTCATTGCATCATCTAAGTCTACTTCAAAAGTTCCTACAGGTATGGATTGTCCCTGCTCATCTTGATACACGATGAAAAATAAACAAAAAATTAAAATAACAAATAATATCCATCTTGAAAGTGAATTCATCTTCCACACCTCTTGTCTTTATGTTAGCAAAAAACGAACTCAATGTGAATGTATTTCCTTATCACCTATGGACATATATTCTCAATACAATATAGCGGAAGCTAAATAGCACATCATTTGCTATCCAGCCTCCTTTTTCAATCTTAATTCTGCTACGTTCTTGAAAGACTATAGTAAGTCTGTGGCCAGCTGTGCCAAATGAGATCTTTCTCCTCTCTTTAGCGTAACATGGCCGCTAACTTTCTCTTGCTTGAAACATTCTATTACATAAGTCAGTCCATTACTTTCAGCATCTAAATATGGATGATCGATCTGTTCAGGGTCACCCATCAACACGATTTTACTTCCTTCACCCACTCTTGAAACGATCGTCTTCACTTCATGTCTGGACAAATTTTGTGCTTCATCAATAATGATAAATTGTTCGGGAATCGATCTCCCTCGTATGTAAGTTAGGGCTTCTACTTGTATGCTGCCTAATCCAGCTAATATTTTATCAATATCACCTGGTTTTTTCGTATTAAACAAGTATTCTAAATTATCATATACAGGCTGCATCCATGGCCTTAATTTTTCTTCTTTTTCTCCTGGTAAATAACCAATATCTTTCCCTACAGGGACTACAGGGCGACCTATAAGCAGTTTTTTATATAATCTATCATCTTCCACTCTCATTAATCCTGCTGCAAGTGTAAGTAGTGTCTTTCCAGTTCCCGCTCTTCCCGTTAAGGTGACCAAAGGGATCGTATTGTCTAGCAACAATTCTAGTGCCATTCTCTGTTGTGCATTTCTAGCGGATATTCCCCACACTGGATCATTACTTAAATATAAAGGCTCAAGCATATCACCATTACTGTTTACTTTTAACAGAGCTGATTTACTTGATCCTCCTTCATCTTTTAGAATTACAAATTCATTGGGATACAGTTGAATTATATCTAAATTTAGCTGATTTACCTTTAAGCTACGAAAAGAATAATATTCATCGATAACAGAAGGATGAACAGTAAGTGTAGTATAACCTGAGAAAAATTGAGATCTTTCGGTAATATGGTCATTCATATAATCTTCTGCCGTAATACCAAGCACATCCGCTTTAATTCTTACAAGTGTATCCTTACTTACTAATGTAACGGGCTTAGGATTGTTTTTTTCAGATTGTTCATGGTGGTAATTCAAGGCAACAGCCAAAATGCGATTATCATTTGTCATTTCAGAAAAAGTGGTCTGTAATTTGCTGAAGCTACGATGGTTAAGCTCTACTTTCAGCATTCCCCCATTATCTAACAGTACTCCGTCATGAATTTTACCTTTTTTTCTTAGCTGGTCCAATAAGCGTGCCACGTATCTTGCATTCCTGCCAATTTCATCTACATTTCTTTTTTTTGAATCTACTTCTTCTAATACGATTGCAGGGATAATGACTTCATTGTTTTGAAAAGCATAAATAGCATTTGGATCATGAAGAAGAACGTTGGTATCCAATATCACTATTTTTGTATTTGTCAAATTAACACCCTCCTGAATTTGAAGCTTGGTTATTGGAAACATCATCTCGTGGTGTAAGAAGTAACTGATAAAAATAAGGAAATGCGTTATTGTACATTATGATTACAAACTTACTTGTATGCTTTTTGTTTATGAGTAAAGCCGATGTATCTTTTTTATACTATTGTCTTCCTCAAATATTAATAAAAAAACCCAATCCAATTGGATTAGGCTTTACTGTTCATTGTATTTGGGGTTGTCTTGAATGTCAGCTAACAGCTGCTCAGCCCTATCTTTATCTATATGTTCCTCTCTGAGCGTGCTGTCTTTTTCAAAACGAACTATATATTCGTCATCAAGCAAATGAACATCTAAATTTTTTACCACATGATCTTCAACTAAAATTTCTTCAAAAAATTGCAGTGTTTTCAACGCAGATACATCGTCTGGACGAGCTGCATACACAATCTTCATTTGTAACCAATTGTATATCGCTTGATTTAAATCCAACAGGAATCTATCCCTTCTTTACCTTGTTCTCTCTTCGCTCTTCTACAAAATATCTTATCCTAACTAAAAGCATGAGTCCTATGGCTACAAGTATACTATACACAATGGGGATGTTAGCATCATACTGAAAAACTAATAATAAGAACGAACCCATTGCTAATATGATGTATACGATCAAGCTTTTCAATATAGGAAGTTTACGTGTACGAAACACTTTGTTATATATATAGCTAACACCGATAAAAATAATGAGATAAATCACCCAGTTCCAAATTTGTAAACCAAATAATGAATCGGTGCCACTAAAAAAATCTACGAAATCAAACTTCGGTATTTCTACTGTTTCTGTATTGGCTGCTATGTGCATAAAGCTCCTCCCCCCAAATCTTCTCTCTACTAATTTTAACTGTTATCTCCCCTATTTGGAAGCACTTCTTTATGTTTATTATGTTTGTTATGTTTGTTTGAATTCTATTAGTATGGTTACGAATTTAAAGAGTCTCCTGTTAGAGAGACTCTTTGTTGAATGCCTATTTTTGATTAGCTAATTTCTTTTTCTTTTCTACCCGTTCTCTTTCACTTTTATTCAATACTTTCTTTCGTAATCGAATCGCTTCAGGAGTAATTTCACAATATTCATCGTCTTCGAGATACTCCAGCGCTTCTTCAAGTGACATGATTCTAGGTGTTTTTAATTTCACGGTATCATCTTTGTTAGCTGAGCGAACATTTGTTAAATGTTTCTCCTTACAAATGTTAACTACAATATCGTTTTCCCTATTGTGTTCCCCAACGATCATACCTTCATAAATTTCTGTTCCTGTTGTAACAAATAACGTTCCACGATCTTCTACAGAAAGCATACCATACATCGTAGCTGGACCACTTTCCATGGAAACAAGAACACCTTGTCTTCTACCGGTATGTCCTTCCGGTGAATATGGTGCATAGGAGTCAAACGCATGATTCATGACACCGTAACCTCTTGTCATCGTCATAAAGTCAGTTCGATACCCAATTAGTCCTCTAGCTGGTATTTTGAACTCTAGGCGAACTTGACCATTACCATTATTAATCATATTGACCATTTCCGCTTTTCTTTCTCCCAAACTCTCCATAACTGCGCCCATGGATTCCTCAGGAACATCAATCAACAAGTACTCTAATGGCTCCATCAACACACCGTCGATTTCTTTTATGATGACTTCTGGTCTGGACACTTGCAATTCATAGCCTTCTCTTCGCATGTTTTCGATCAAGATACCTAAATGCAGTTCTCCTCTTCCGGAAACGATAAATGCATCAGGACTTTCTGTTTCGATGACTTTCAAACTTACGTCCGTTTCCATTTCTTTAAACAGTCTTTCTTGTAACTTGCGAGATGTCACCCATTTCCCTTCACGGCCCGCAAAAGGACTGTTATTAACCACGAATGTCATCTGCATAGTAGGTTCATCTATAGTGAGAAGAGGTAATTGCTCTGGTTGCTCTGGATCGGCAATCGTCTCTCCAATGTTTATGTCTTTAATCCCAGCAATAGCGATAATATCTCCTGCTTGTGCTTCTTCTATTTCAATTCTGTTCAATCCTTTGAAACCAAACAGCTTCTCTACTCTCGCTTGCTTTTTCTTTCCTTCGTCATACATGACTGTGATGGATTGTCCTCTTTTCACGGAACCACGATTAATTCTTCCGATAGCAATACGGCCTAAATAATCATTGTAGTCCAATAGCGTGACTTGACATTGAAGAGGTTCATTCGGATTGTCTTTTGGAGCTGGAATAGAGTCAACAATCGTCTCATACAACGCCTTCATATTATCCGTCTCTTCATTAAGATCCTTCTTGGCAATACCTTGGATAGCCGAAGCAAATACGACAGGGAAATCTAATTGCTCGTCGGATGCGTCAAGCTCCATAAATAGTTCCAATACTTCATCAATCACTTCATCTGGTCTACCATTAGGTCTATCTATTTTGTTCACAACAACAACCGGAGTCAGTTGCTGTTCCAATGCTTTACGTAGCACAAACTTAGTCTGCGGCATACATCCTTCAAATGCATCCACTAGCAACAGTACACCATCGACCATTTTCATAATACGTTCTACTTCTCCACCAAAATCAGCATGACCAGGCGTATCCACGATGTTTATGAAATAATCTTGATATGAAATGGCCGTGTTTTTGGCTAATATCGTAATACCTCTTTCACGTTCCAAATCATTTGAATCCATTGCTCTTTCTTGCACCGTTTCATGCTCTTGAAAAATACCAGATTGTTGTAACAACTGGTCCACTAATGTTGTTTTACCATGATCGACATGGGCAATAATTGCCACGTTTCTAACTTTATCTCTTGAATACATTCAGTTTTGGTCCCTTCCACACAAAAATAAGCCCCGGTGTTATAGTTTGTCCGACGCTACATACAATATTAATATTATATGATTAACTTTCGAAAAGCACAATAACAATTACATAAATTATTGTTCCTTAACAAAAAACAAACATCGTTGCGTTTGTCGTTGAATTTTGTCATAATAGTGTAGTTCGCCTAATTCAGGACACTTCAGCACATATACAAATAACACATGCTGTGTTGAAATAGGCTTACGTTCTTTTTTACTGTATACCATATGTTCATTCGTGTATACATATAGTTGCTTCTTGTTTTCCCATACTATATAAATTGAATGAACTTGTTCATACAACTTATATAAAATAATATGCAGATTCAAAGGAGAGTGTGAGACATTGGACTTGATTTTTTCCAATGATTTTTTAATTGCTTTATTAGCGATCATCGCTATCGATCTTTTATTAGCTGGTGATAACGCTATCGTTATCGGACTAGCTGCAAAAAACTTACCAAAAGAGCAGCAGAAATCAGCGATATTTTGGGGTATGATCGGTGCGATTGTTATTCGAATTATCGCTACTGTTTTCGTAGTATACTTACTACAAATTCCTTACTTAATGCTTATTGGTGGACTAGTTCTTATTTATATTGCTATCAAGCTACTCACTGAAGATAATGAACAACATGATATCAAAGCAAGCAGCAGCTTATTCTCAGCTATTCGCACGATTATTGTTGCGGATGCAGCGATGGGATTAGACAATGTCATCGCTATCGGTGGTGCATCAGGTGGAAATATCACCTTAGTTGTAATAGGACTTCTCATTAGTATACCCGTAATTATTTGGGGTAGTACATTATTCCTTAAATTAATTGATCGTTACCCGATCATCATTTATATAGGTTCTGGTATTTTAGCTTTAACCGCAGCGAAAATGATTACAGAGGAAGAAAAATTAGCTGGTATTTTCAACGAAAGCTGGATAAAGTGGCTCGTGATCGGCATTTGTTTAGTTACTGTATTATTAACGGGCAAAATTGTGAATAGTAAAAAATCCTCTGTACCAACACAATCATAATATGAACAACAGCATGATATATTGAAAAAAAAGATCACTACGATGTGATCTCTTTTTTTATGAAGTTTTAAAATAAGTCCAATTCACTTGGCTGTTCTTCTTTGATGGAAATGACTTCGGTCTGTTCCACTGCTTTTTCAATTTCTTCGTCAAGCCACTTCATCCATGATTCTTGTTTCTCCACGACTTTCAAACTAGGATTTGTAGCTGGACTTTTTGGTAAAAATATAGTACAGCAATCTTCATAAGGTAAAATAGATGTCTCATACGTATCAATCTGTTTTGACATTGCAATAATTTCTGCTTTCTCCATCGTAATAAGTGGACGAAGTACAGGAATCGTATTTACTTTATTGATTACTGAAATACTGGACATCGTTTGACTAGCAACTTGACCGAGGTTTTCTCCTGTAATAATCGCCATCGCCTCGTTTTTATGTGCTAATTTTTCCGTTATTCTAAACATTGCTCTTCGCATAAAGGTAATCAGCAAGTTATCACTTCCACCTTGTGCAAGCTTCGTTTGAATGTCTGTAAAAGGAACAAGATGGAGACGAATTTCACGTGTATAACAAGTAAGTTTCCTAGTTAAGTCGATAACTTTTTGTTTTGCTCTTTCACTAGTATAAGGATAGCTATGAAAATGGACAGCCTCTATTCTTATTCCTCTTCTCATCGCTAAGTAACCTGCAACAGGACTATCAATACCACCTGACAACATGAGCATCGCCTTACCGCTACTTCCAACAGGCAATCCTTTGGCCCCTTGAATGATTTCAGAAAATATGAAGGTACCTTCTTTACGCACTTCGACCTTCAATTCTAAATCAGGTTCATGTACATCCACTTTTAAGTATTCTGTATGATGTAATATATAGCCACCAACCAAGTGGTTCATTTCTTGTGAACCGTGTGGAAATGGCTTATGCGCTCTTTTGGCCGTCACTTTGAACGTCTTCGGTTGATGTTTCAAATGCTGCATCACTTCTAACGCTTTTTGCTGTATTGCCTTCAACTCTGACTGAACAGCATAGACAGGACTAAAAGAAGAAATCCCTATCACTTTTTTCAAACGATCTGCAATATCTTCATACGGTTCTCCATGCAGCTCCACATAAACTCTGCCAAACGTTTTTGTTATTTTTGTTTTTGGGAAAGCCTCCATGACTCGACTAACTTCTGTTAACGCTCTATTTTCAAACTTGGAACGGTTTTTTCCTTTTAAAGTTAGCTCTCCCAAGCGTAATAATATTTGATCTGGTATCATGTCATTCACCCTCGAATTAAGTCTGTTTTGAATTGTATTATTGTTTCTTTGATGCACTGGCCTAACCTATCTATATCATGCTCGCTATGTTCATCACTAAGGCTGACTCGCAATGCACTTCTAGCCCGTACGGTATCTTGGTACATGGCTAAAATAACCCGACTTGGTTTACTTTCATGCGATGAACATGCTGATTTGGTAGAAATGTAAATGTGATGTTTTTCCAATGCATGCACAAAAACTTCTGCCTTTGTCACCGGTATAGAAAAATTAACAATATGTGGTGCCATTAACAACGCTTGTTCATGTGTATTCAGCATAACATCAGCACATGGTCCTAACCATTGGAGCAATCTTTCTCTTAGCTTTGTAATATGATCATATGCATTGGGTTGTCGTTCAAGTGAAATACGAAGTGCCTTCGTCATGGCCACTATTCCCGCTACATTTTCTGTACCAGAACGAAAACCGTGCTCTTGTCCACCTCCAACAAATAAAGGTGACAGCTGTACATTACTGCGCTTATATAGCAGGCCCACTCCTCTTGGACCGCCAAATTTGTGAGCAGAAAAGCTAACAGCATCCGCTTGCCACTTTTGAAGATCAACGTGCACCTTCCCAATACTTTGTACCGCATCAACATGAAATAAAACATGAGGAAACGATTGCAACAATTCTCCAATAGCCTCCACCATTTGGATACTTCCCATTTCATTATTGACATGCATGATGCTGACTAAAATGGTATCTGGTCTTAATGCTTCACTTAATTGTTGTAACGAAACTAAACCTCGCTCATCTACTGGTAAATAGGTGACTTCGAATCCTTGCGATTCAAGTTGCTTGAAACATTCATACACACTCGCATGTTCAATCATGGTTGTAATAAGATGTTTACCACGATGTTGGTACTCATATGCGATTCCTTTAATCGCTAAATTATTACTTTCTGTTCCTCCAGAAGTAAACACTACCTCTTTTGTATTTATATTTAATAAACGAGAAGTAACCTCTCTTGCTTTGTTCAGCAATTTTTCAGATTCTACTCCCAAATGATGTATGGAAGAAGGATTACCGAAATATTTTCCCATAATCTCCTTATACACTTCAGCAACTTCGTTATATGGAGGAGTAGATGCACTATGGTCGAAGTAGTACATACTGTATGCCCACCTTTCCCCTGCTCATGAATGTATGCATGATGTAATGAACACATCAACATCTTCAGCCTATATTTTTATTGTTTCCAACATATCATTTTACACCTCTCCATTATGTAGCGCAATTGTCAATTGTCATTTATATTATCCATGCACGTTACCTATCCCTTATCCATAACTTAATTGCAGAGAGGTGAGCTTTAGTGGTAATGTATACAATTATAATTTCACTTTTTTTCGCTGCAAATATAGGAGCAAGTGGTACAGCCGCATCCATGGGAGCAGCTTATGGATCAGGTGCAGTGAAAAGTAAATACTTAGCAGTTTCTCTAGCAGCAATATTTGCTTTTCTTGGAGCAAATATAGGTAGTTTTGAGGTAGTCAAAACGATCAGTGAAGGAATTGTGCCAGAATCCATTATTAATTTACCTCTTACTGCTATCATTCTTACGTCAGCCTGTTTGACACTTTTCATCGCAAATGTAGTGGGCATTCCTTTGTCTACTAGCGAAGTAACAGTTGGCAGTATTGTTGGGGTTGGCATCGTATATGGTGTCATTCATTGGTATATGTTATTTATTATTATAATGACGTGGATGATCATTCCTGTTTTAGCTCTTGTTTTATCTTATACATTAAACCACTATACCACGGCACATGAAAAAAAATGGCTGATTAAACATCCAACCACAATGAAAAAGTTTCTTATTGTGTTAGTTATTTTTTCAGGTTGTTATGAAGCATTTTCGGCTGGAATGAACAATGTAGCAAACGCAATTGGTCCCTTGATGAATTTAGATATGATGAATGTGACTACGGCTGTTTTTTGGGGTTCTATTTTCATGGCACTAGGCGCATTGACGATGGGCTTTCGAGTATTAGAAACGACAGGAAAAAAAATAACTTCATTATCTTTACTACAAGGCAGTATCGTATCCATCACTAGTGGCACACTTATTTTAACTGCGTCTATATTTGGTATCCCTGTACCTTTAACACAAACAACGACGCTGGGCATTATAGGTATTCAAAGCAAAAAAATTGGACTGGAAATTCGACATCAACCTGTCATTCGAAAAATTATAAAAGTATGGATTTTATCTCCTCTATATAGTTTACTTTTATCGTATTGCTTGATCCAAATATTTGTATTAAAGCAAAATACTGAATGGATTTTATGTATGGTGATCCTATGGATGATATGGTATTACAAAAAAATAAACCGCCCTTGAAAGGACGGCAAATGTTAACCCTTTAATACTTGTATTACTTTTCTTTTACTTGAATGAAACTTGACTGCTTGATAACAAGTTAAATAAAAAGCGGTAATAAAATAAAATAAGCTACAAATGAAGTCAACCCTAGCACGATAGACCATATACCTAAGGTAACATTGCCTTGTGTATAAGTGATTAGACCTACCACAGCTCCAGCTGGTCCTAAAACAGCTGGAAACATAAAGAAGGAGGAGATTGACAATATAATCGCAATTAGCCCGATCATATTGGAGCTTTCTTGCCCCTGCTCTCTGGCGATGTTGTCGCTCGGATTTGTTGGTACAACATCTGTTGGTATCACTTCTGCAGAGAACTCCTCATTTTCTTCAAATAAATCTCGGTGCAAAGGATTAAAATCATCTAACTTATTTTCTTCATCTTTTCTCTGCTCTTTGTCCATCTTCAACCTCCTGTTGCCTATACACGTAGTTCTAGCTTAACTTGTTTTCTTTGGTTTAAATGTATGGCAGCAGGTGTTCGATTCATTTTTAGCAGTATCTTTATGGTTATCACTAAAGTTTTCTCCAGCAAACTCTTGATCATAAGAAGCATTAGCATGTTCATCGATGTCGATCATAATTGTATCTGCACCACAAAGATTTCCTACTTGATGGTATACGCAATTGGAAACTGCACATTTCACTGATGGCATAGTGTCACCCCCTGTTAACAATATCCCCTCCTTTTCCGTTTATATACGTTTGTAAAGCAACACAAAAAAGCTGTTGCAAAGAACAGCTGTGGTCATTTTGTATACAGAACTTCTATGTTTAATACTATTGGTTATACACTTTCACCTTGGAGTCTTTTTTGTGTCACATAATCATTTTCATAATATGCCAGCGACTCACGCATGTTTTCAAATATGCTTGATAACTTTAGTGTTAACTCTTTTGCATCTTTATCTGGTTTTTTTCGAAAACAAATTGCATCTTGCCCAGTATATGCATATCTTCCATCTTCGGCGTAACTTTCATGTTTGGGATAGAAGAAGTTGTTCACACAACGATGATATACATTATATAATATTTTTTCTGAACGTTTTAAGTTAAATTCTGGTCTTCTTAATGCAATGCCTAACTTCTCATATTCCACTTCGGAAAATACAAGTAAATGACGCAAATCAGATAAATATCCACTGTAAAATTGCTCTAATTCTGTTTCCCCATTCTTTTCTAAATCTTTCAATGAATGATGATTTAAAAATGTTTCAGTATAAGAAATAACTTGTTTTAAACTTTCTTTTGTCTCTTTACATAACTGTTTGACTTGACTCTCTACCATGTTCTGATTTGACCTCCTTAAATAAACAACGCCCCACATCGTAGTTCGTTTCCACACCATACAGAGTGGATTAAATTACAAGTCCATGTTATCACAAAACGATGCAAAAAAGGTACAAAAATTAAATTTATGAATAATCCATCACCACATTTCTCAATCTAATAGTAACACGATGTCTCATGTAAGCAAACATACTAAAGCGGAGTGATAACATGAAAAAATCAGGTTTAATCATTGGAATTGGTGTCGTTGTTTTATTTAGTTTTTTTCTTTTTATGGACCGGGACCAGGATGAAAACACGGTAGAGGAAGAACGTTATTTGAAGCAACTGATTGTAGAAAAAGATAAAGAGATGACCATTCAAATGTCTACGTTACAGTACCAAAAGTCTTTACAAACTTTAATGTATGATTTTGATCAAAATAATGAAGGCAAAACAAACATAAGTAAAAAAATAACTAACTTTAAAAAAACAAATCCAAATGTGAAGCAAATTATTGCGTTAAAAAACGATTCACTTACAACCAGACCATATATAAATAGCACAGCACCATCTTCTAGTCCACTTCTAAATAGTAGAGAGCTGCAACCGTACATTAAGCAAGCAAGACAAGCGTTAGCTCGAAAGGAAAGGTATGCTTCTCCGATTGTTCCAATTGATCAGAGTGATTGTATGGTCATAGGCATGCCAGGCACCAATTACTCTCTCATTGGGCTCATCAATTTTCAAACAGGCTCTGAAGTAGAAACACATCAAAATAAAAATTTAAAACTTAAAGAATTTCCTCAAGATAATCAATACAATATTCAATCAGCTGATGGGGAGACATTAGAAAGAAAAAAAGTAGATAGTGCCGAAGAGAATAAAGGCGTAAGTCATTTCCATAAGCAAGAAATTGTAGTGAAATTTGCTTCTACGATATCCCAAAATGAACTGGAAAAGATGAAGCAAGACATTCAAGCGACAACGGCTAAAAAAATAGGATACACCTACGTATTTCAATCTAAAACGATGGAGATGGAACAACTCAAAAGTTACTTTGAAAACAACTGGGACATCTTGTATACAGAGCCTCATTATTTGTATATCACCAATTTTGGATTCAATAAAAAATCAACACCTACTGATGATTATGAGCCTTCTAACACAAAAACAAACCCTGAAAACATTCCAAATGATGCTTTGTTTGACAGTTATCAATGGAATTTACCGATTATTAATACGATTGAAGGTTGGAACTATTCCAAAGGCAGTGAAGAAATTAAAGTTGCTGTCATCGATACGGGTGTAGATTTAAATCACTCTGATTTGCAAGGGAAACTTTTAGAAGGAAAAAATGTATTGAACGAAAATCAGCAACCATCAGATGAGGTAGGTCATGGAACTCATGTTGCTGGCATCATTTCTTCTTTAGTCAACAACGAAGAAGGTATAGCTGGTATGAGTTGGTATAACAAAATTATGCCTGTAAAAGTATTGGATGATTCAGGAATGGGGAGTTCGTATGATGTAGCAGCTGGCATTATATGGGCAGTCGATAACGGGGCACGTGTGATTAACATGAGTTTAGGTAATTATGCTCAGAGTGAATTTTTAGCAGATGCCGTTCAGTATGCTTACGAGAAAAATGTTGTCCTTGTTGCTGCTACAGGCAACGACAGTACAGAACAACCGGGCTATCCCGCGGCTTACCCACAAGTTTTAGCTGTATCTGCTACGAATGAACAAAAAAATCGAGCTGTTTTCTCTAACTTTGGCGATTATGTAGATATCACTGCTCCTGGAGAAAACATTCCAAGCACGTATCCTGGCAATCAATATGCTTCTCTATCTGGTACATCGATGGCTAGTCCACATGTGACTGCACTAGCAGCGATGATTTTATCTAATCGTCCAGATCTTACAAATGAAGAAGTCATGAATATTATTCGCCAATCATGTGATGACTTAGGAAGTGAGGGAAAAGACAAAGATTTTGGCTACGGTCAAATTAATGTCAATCGTGCTTTAGAATACGCCTCATCTCATCCATAATAAAAAATTGTAGTAAAACTTAAAGGGCAGCCCGATGAGGACTGCCCTTTATCAATATAAGGTTATAGAAAGTTTGCCGTAAGCCGGGTTCTGTTCTTCCAGTGGTACAAGCGGAAACCATCCTCCCACCATCGAAGAGACAATCATCTATCTAGGCCATATATTGCTATATCGCTCAAGCGACCAACCTTACGCACCTCGGGTCAAGGCTGTATGTTCATCATACTGCGTTACTCTAGGTCTTGCTCCAGATGGGGTTTACCAGGAAATATGTCACCATATCCCCTCGTGGTCTCTTACACCACGGTTCCACCCTTGCCTGTGCGTGTATACACGCCATCGGCGGTCCATTTCTGTGGCACTATCCTTCAGCTCGCGCTGACTGGACGTTATCCAGCATCCTGCCCTATGGAGCCCGGACTTTCCTCTCGTGAAATTCACCAGCGATTGTCCGTCAAACTTTCTAACAGTTACAAAGTATACACATATTAGTCGCAATATGCAACCTTAAAATATTGCTAAATCTCCCATCTTATTTGCCGCTTTTCCGCAACTCGGAACGTTATACAAACTGAAATGGTTCTGTATTTTGTGCTGTACCCACTACTTTTGTATTACTTTTATGTTCTAACAACCGCTCTTCCAGATATGCTGCCATCTGTTGTATCATAATTTTTTCAATATGATGACCAGGGTCAATCAAAATCAATCCTGCTGCAAGCGCATCTTGAGCCGTATGGAAGTCAATATCTCCTGTAATATAAGCATCGCATCCTTTGAAAATAGCATCGGACATATACTTCGCACCTGATCCACCTAATACACCTATTTTTTGTACTTGTTGCTCCATATTTCCTACAACACGCAGCATAGGTACATCGAATTGTTGTTTTACCATTTGAACAAAATCAGCCAGCTTTAAAGGTTGCTCTAATTTCCCTACACGCCCTAAACCATACGCTTTACCCTCAACATTTAACACATATAAATCGTAAGCGACTTCTTCGTACGGATGTGCTTTTTTCATGGCATGCAGCACTTTTTTTAATTTACTCTCAGGTACAACGGTTTCTAGCTTTACTTCGCTTACCGTTTCCAACTTACCTTGCTTCCCTATGTATGGTTGACTTCCAGCTAGCGGAGAAAAAGTTCCGAGCCCAGCACTCTGAAATGTACAGTGACTATAATCTCCAATAGATCCAGCACCAGCATGACATACGGCGTTAAACACTTCTTCTTTGTTCTCTTCTGGCACGAATACAGCTAATTTATAAATGGATTCTGTGAAGGTAGTATGTAAAATTCCGACATGTTGTAAAGATAGTGCATCAGCCAGCATATCATTGATACCGCCATTCGCAATATCTAAATTAGTATGGGCAATATAAATAGCAATATCATGTTTCATACATTTCTCGACTAAACTGCCTGAAGGCGTATCGGTTTGAATATGCTTCATCGGTCTAAACATCACAGCGTGGTGAGCAAAAATAAAATTAACTCCCATAGCAATTGCTTCATCTACTACTTTTTCTGTTACGTCCAGCGTCACCAGTACTTTTTTGACTTCCTTCTGGAATGAGCCGATTTGTAGCCCAATAGGATCGTTTGGCACTGCCAATGATTTTGGTGCAAATTGTTCAATCCACTGTGCTATGGTTGCGCCTTTTGCAAACATAAACAAACCTCCTCCAAATCCTTTATTTTCTGCACAATACTTTCTTTCTTTTTGCCTGCATCTTCTCTTTCTGATTGACTTAATTGTGAAACAACTCTATGCAACTTAGCCATTTCCCATTCCCATTTTCTAAAAAAATCAGAAGTTGGATATTGGAGACAATAAGGGCCCATTAACATAATGTACTGTCGTTGAACAAGTACCCCGCATGGTAAATGCAATGTTGCAGGATAAAGCTCTTTCTGCATATGTTCTTCCACTAGTGGATTCGGTATCGCAACGAGAATAACGTAAAATTTTCCATCTTCTTCTATCACTTCTTCTCCAGATAAAAACCATCCATGATCATCTAGCCATTCTCTTACTCTTTCTTCTGCGACATTCGGTTGAAGAACAAGCTTTTTGACACCATGAAGTTTGTCCATACCAGCAGAAAGAATGGAAACAATTAAGCTTCCTCCCATCCCTGCAATACAAATGACATCAACCTCGTCTTTTTGTATTACATCTAAACCATCCCCATGACGGACATCAATGCGAGTCTCTAATTTACTTTGCTTCACTTGCCTAGCTGCTGCTTCGAAAGGACCTTTGTTTACTTCTCCTGCAACCGCATTAGAAGCAATGCCTTTTTGAATCAAATAGGTAGGTAACAAGGCATGATCTGAACCAATATCAGCAACGGAACATTCATATGGTATTTGCGCTGCAATTCTTTGCAGCCTTTTCGAAATAAGAACTGTCATCACATTCAACCTCACCTAATCATTACATCAATTAACGTAAAAATTAACTTATGTTATATTTGCTTTCAAAATTAAAAAGAGATAAAATAACAGTATAAAGATTCCATTACATATCTTTACAAATACAATACTATGCATAATATAGTGAATCATTTCATGTTGAAAACTGCAAAAAAAGCTTCTTAACGAAGCTTTTATGCGGATATAAATAAGTACAAATGATATAATGATGAAATAACTGATGTAACATTATGCATAGCAATGTATAATTTTATCACATGTAAAGTGCTAAGCTGAAATTAAAAGACCTATTCCAAGAAATCCTTTAATTTTTTGCTTCGACTTGGATGTCTCAATTTACGAAGTGCTTTCGCCTCAATTTGTCTAATTCTTTCTCTTGTAACACCGAAAACTTTTCCGACTTCTTCTAACGTTCTTGTTCTTCCATCGTTTAACCCAAAACGCAGACGAAGTACATTCTCTTCTCTCTCTGTTAGCGTGTCTAATACACCTTCTAATTGCTCTCGTAGCAATTCGTAAGCTGCAGCATCTGAAGGAGCTAAAGCATCTTGATCCTCAATAAAATCTCCAAGATGTGAATCATCTTCTTCCCCTATTGGAGTTTCTAATGAAACTGGCTCCTGTGCTATTTTCAATATTTCTCTTACCTTTTCTACACCAAGCTCCATTTCACTCGCTATTTCCTCTGGTGTTGGTTCACGCCCAAGATCTTGTAATAATTGGCGAGATACTCTGTGCAATTTGTTGATTGTTTCGACCATATGAACTGGAATACGGATCGTTCTAGCTTGATCGGCGATTGCTCTCGTAATCGCTTGACGAATCCACCAAGTCGCATATGTACTAAACTTATACCCTTTTGTGTGGTCAAACTTTTCCACCGCTTTAATTAGACCCATATTTCCTTCTTGGATAAGGTCCAAAAACAACATACCTCTACCTACATAACGTTTAGCTATACTAACGACTAGACGTAAATTGGCTTCGGTTAATCGTTTTTTCGCCTCTTCATCTCCGGCTTCAATTCGAATTGCCAAACTCACTTCATCTTTAGCTGATAAAAGAGGAACCCTACCAATTTCTTTTAAATACATTCTAACAGGGTCACTGATTTTGATTCCTGGTGGTAATAAAATATCACTACCAATATTGAAGTCTTGATTATCATCGTTATCATTGTTTGATGAGATGATATTATCGTCCGTATTAACCACTTCTATCCCTTGTTCAGAAAGGGTTTCAAAAAAATCATCGATTTGATCAGGGTCTTGATCAAAGTGACTCAGTTTTTCCATAATATCTTTATACGTCAGTGTCGTTTGCTTTTTACCCTGCTCAATCAGTTGTTCTTTTACTTGTTCCAAACTCAATTCTGATTCTATGTCAGTATGCTGTTCTTTAGTCATACGTCCAACTCCCTCCTCCCTAAATGAAGATTGTCTAGCTGTTACATTTCATTATGAACAGGATGTAAGTCTCTTCACTAGGGAAATATTTCACTTTACTGTATCCAAAACTTGTTACATTGCAACATAACACTTTTAAAACGTGCAGAACAGCAAACACTATTCTGTCACGTTTTGTTTGAGTTGTTTACTAAGTGTTATTATTTCGATTCCAATCTGTGCCGCTTTTTCTAGATCTCCAGCTTTATCTGCTTTCATCAATTCTTGTTTTTTTTGCTCTAACTGTTGCTGTTGTGGATATTTTTTTATAACATTAATATAATCATGAATAACAGCGGTAGAACTAGTGACCCCTTCACTTTCCATTAATAACGAACTTGCAGCATTTTCTAATTGACGCTCTTGTAATGAAGATAAAAATTTGTTTGCCTCCATAGTCTCATTGTCGGCAAAATAAGCATATAAATGTGCAGCTATTGCTGCATGAACTTCGACGTAAAAAAGGGAACCTAAATGCTCTTGTACATAAGAAGTAATCTCTTTACTCTGCATCATTAATTGAAGAAGTTTTTTTTCTGCAACTTGATAGGAAGTTAACATAGTTGAAGGTTTTCCTATATTTCTTTCATTCGTAACATTATTCCACGGTTTCTGTATATTATCCCCGACAGGTTTGTTTTTTTCTAATTGTTTCCTTATTTCATACATTTCATGTTTCAGTGTTTCAAACTGTATGTCTTGTTCTTGAGACAATTGTTTTAAATAAACCTCTCGTTGTGTCGGTGTAGTTAGATTAGCAATGATTTGAAGTGATGAACGAATGTATTTCAGCTTTCCGTCTCGATGCGTTAAATTACTCTGTTTCTTTAGCATATGCAACTTGAAGTCAGTTGATGGCAATGCATTACTTAAGATTTCATTCGTAAATGTGGAATGACCATGAGAAACAATAAAATCATCAGGATCTTGAGCTTCAGGCAATATTGCCACTTTCACCGCTAATTGCTGTTTCTCTAACATTGTCATACTTTTCATTGCAGCGTTAACTCCGGCTTGATCCCCGTCATAGCATAATATGACTTCTTTAGCATATCTTTTCATCAATGAGATATGATACTCCGTTAACGATGTGCCCATAGCTGCAACACCATTGAGCACTCCAGCCTCCCAAGCACGAATAACATCAAAGTAACCTTCGAAAAGCACAAATTGTTGTTTTTTTCGGGCTTCAGACCGTGCTAAGTGCAAGTTATATAATGTTTTACTCTTGTTAAAAAGATTTGTTTCGATGGTGTTAATATATTTAGGTCCATTACCATGATTTAACAACCTTCCAGCAAATGCGACAACCTTGCCTGATGCATTACAAATAGGGAACATAAGCCGATCACGAAACGCATCAAGAGGCTGATTGTTCACCATTTTTATCAATCCTAAAGTTGTTAATTCATTTAGGTTAAACTCTCTTTTCTGTAAATACTCACTCAAAGAAGAGCGCATAGTTGGTGCATAACCTAAGCGAAACTCTCTTATGGCCTTTGCTGTGAAACCTCTTTCTACACTTACATATTGCAAAGCGGATTTACCTTGATCTGTTTGGTGCAATACCGCTTCAAAAAATTTCGCAGCTTGTTCGTTTGCATCCAAGCTTTTTATCTTTTGTTTTTGCTCTGGTGATTGTGACTCATTTTGCAGATGTACAGCAATGCCTGCTTCTTCCGCTAACAACGTCATCGTCTCACGAAAGCTGTAACCTTCAATTTCCATTAAAAATTTAATGGCGTCCCCACCGATTTGACAACCAAAACACTTGAAGATCTGCAAATCATGTGAAACATGAAACGATGGTGACTTTTCAGAATGAAATGGACACAGACCTATATAGTTTTTACCTTGCTTTGAAAGTGATACATATTTCCCAACAATATCTACGATATTATGATGCTTTAGTACGGATTGTACAAAATTATCATGACTAGCATCATTGTTCATGACAAACCACCTTTAATATCTGTATGTTATTATTCGCTTCTTTTACTCTTTTTCCTGCATTTTTTTTAAAACTTTTGTCAAAGATTGTTGGAAATTTATTCTGTCCTTTAGATCAAAGGGCTTGGGACCTTTTGTATATATTTTCCTCCTTCTTAACTTCGCTTTTTCATGTCTTGATACTAAATGCCTATCAATATTATCCACATGATAAAGTGAACCTCGAAAAGAAATAACCTGTGATTTTTTGCTTATAGCCAAAGCTGCCAAGCCTAAATCCTGTGTAATCACAATACACTGCTTGTTTGCCGCATTTGCAATATACAAGTCAGCGGATTGATCACTTGCATCAACTTGAATCAACTCTACATGAGGAGAAGCCTCCAACAAATGATTATAGGAGGCTACCATCTTAACCGTAGCACTGAAAAGCTGAGCTGTCTCTATGATTTCTTGTTTAACAGGACAAGCGTCTGCGTCGACATAAATGATAATACTACTGTTTTGTTCTATTTTTATCACCATAATATAAGTATTTACGTTATTATATACGATAATAAAATAAAAAATCCTGCTCACGAAATGAAAAATATTAATAAATCTATATAACATACCGATTTACTTGGAGATTTTTTTTGGAAACTTAGTTTTTATACGTGTTTAGCTACTGTAAGTTTCTACTTTTTTTGGCTTACCTTCGTGTCATATCTTATATTAATTCATTAAGTTTAAAATGATGCTTGCTGTTTCTTCTATTGCCTTATTGGAAACATCAATAACAGGACATTTTATTTTATCCATCACTTTTTCAGCAAATATTAATTCTTGTTCAATACGATCCATCTGAGCATATTTGGCATCTTCTTTTAGTCCAAGTGCTCTCAACCGTTCTTTCCTGATTACATTTAGTGCCTCATTTTGAATAACGAGGCCAATCACTTTGTCAGGAGAAATCTCAAACAACTCGCTCGGTGGTTCTATCTCTGGTATTAATGGAACGTTAGCTACCTTGTACTTTTTATTAGCTAAATACATGGATAGCGGTGTCTTGGAAGTACGAGAAACACCAACTAATACGATGTCTGCTTTAAGTATCCCTTTTGTGTCTTTCATATCATCATATTTGACGGCAAATTCAACTGCAGCCACGCGTTTAAAATATCCTGCATCCAGTCGATGGATGACACCTGGTTTTCGCCTTGAAGGCTCTCCCAGCCTTTGTTCTAAACTTCCAACAATAGGACCTAAAATGTCAATGCATTCTATATTTAGCTCTCTCGACTGCTTCAATACATGATCTCGAAGACTGGGAATAACGAGCGTAAATACGATCATACCATCTGTATCTTTTATTGTTCTCATCACTTGATCAATGTCGTCTTTCGTTTTTATAAAAGGGATTCTCTGAATTTCAAAATTTCTACAAGTGAATTGAGCAATTGCCGCTTTCACCACGGATTCACCTGTTTCACCAGCTGAATCCGATATCACATACACAATGAGTGAATCACTTGTTGACATGAAGATACGTCCTTCCTTACCACACTATTTTTTTGAAATCAGCAAAGCTATGAATTAATGCGCCAACACGATGTAACAATGCTAATCTGTTCACTCTCAACGCTTCATCATCTACCATCACCATCACATGATCAAAAAATGTAGTAATAGGTTGTTCTAATTCTGTCAAATACTGCAGCGCTTTTTCGATTTGTTTTTGTTGAAGGGCTTCCTCCATTTTACTTTCGACATCCATAAGCATCTGATGCAACTGTGCTTCTGGCCCTTCCTCCAACAATTGTACATTAATTTGATCGGAATCTGCTTTTTCTGCTAAGTTAGAAACTCTGTTGAATGCTTCCACTGTTGGTTTCACTTCTTCAGTTATGAAATGCTTTAATGTATTCGTTTTGCTCATCGTTAGTTCAATATAATCAAAACCACTTTCCATTACGGCATCTACGATATCATAACGAGCGATATCCATAAGCGTATTCTTCACTCGAAGCGCAATAAATTGAGTTAATTCACTCTGTAATTTGTTAGCTTCTTTTTTCAATAAGTTTGCTCTATTGTGCGCTTCCACTGCAATCTGTAATAATGCTGAAATGGATAGGTCTAATTTTGCATCTTTTAATATTTGCACGATTCCAGCTGCTTGTCTTCGAAGTGCATAAGGATCTTGTGATCCTGTAGGAATAATTCCAATAGAAAAACATCCTACTAACGTATCCACTTTATCGGCCAAACTTAAGACAGCACCAACGATGGACTTAGGTGTAGCATCTCCAGCGAATCTCGGCTGATAATGTTCAAAAATAGCATCTGCTACCACTTGATCTTCTCCCGCTTTAAGCGCGTAGTCTTTTCCCATCGTACCTTGCAGTTCTGGAAATTCACCGACCATTTGAGAAACAAGATCGAATTTGCAAATACAAGTCGCTCTCTTCACTTGCTCAGTCGTTGGTTCATCCAACTGTAAATGAGTGGATAACGATTCAGCGATATGTTTCATTCTTCTCACTTTATCACCAATCGTACCTAATTCATCGTGGAAAACTATTTTCTCTAAGCGAGCAATAGCAGAATCGATAGACATTTTTTGATCTTCTTCATAGAAAAAGCGAGCATCAGCCAATCTTGCTCTTAACACTTTGGCATTTCCTTTTGCGACTTGCTCTATTCCATCTTCATTTCCGTTTCTAACCGTAACGAAAAATGGCAGTAACTCTCCTTCTTTATTTAATACAGGAAAGTAACGTTGGTGTTCACGCATGGATGTAATCAATACTTCTTTCGGTATCGTTAAAAACTCTTCTTCAAATTGTCCTGCTAATGCTGTTGGATACTCCACTAAGAACAACACTTCTTCTAAAAGGCTTTCATCGATTGGAATATGCCAGTCGTTGTCTGCTTCTAGCTGTTTAATTTGCTCCACAATCATGTGCTTACGCTTCTCTATATCGGCAATGACAAATTGCTGCTCCAATTTTTCCGCATATTCGTTTACATCACGGAGTTCAATGTCGTGACCTAAAAAGCGATGCCCTTTACTGCTGTTAGAAGTCGTAGTACCTGCAATTTCAAAAGGAATAACTTGTTCCCCATACATTGCTGTCATCCAGCGGATAGGACGAATAAATTTGATGTTATAGTTGCCCCATCTCATGTTTTTAGGAAATTGCAAAGACAAAATCATGTCCTTCAAATGTTTGGATAATAATTCAAAAGTGTCTACACCTTCTGTATTCTTTACCGCATGCACATACTCTACATCTTTTATCGTTTTATAAAATAACGCTTCTTCATTCACACCTTGACTTTTGGCAAATCCTAGTGCAGCTTTCGTCCAAGATCCGTTCTCATCTTCTGCAATCTTTCTAGAAGGACCTTTTACTTCTTCACTTGTATCTTCTTGTCTATCCGAAACATCATGAAACATCACCGCAATTCTGCGGGGTGTTGCATATATTTTACTGGAGGAAAAATGAATACGTGACTCGTTCAACCACGCATCAAGTTTTTCATGAAATTGATTTATTGCTCCACGTACGAACCTAGCAGGAATTTCTTCCATTCCAATTTCAATTAATAGATGTTTAGTCATTCATGTTTCCTCCCTGCTTTTTTAATAATGGGAAATCAAGTCGTTCTCTTTCTTCGAGGTAGTTTTTCGCACACTGTCTTGCTAATTTTCTCACTCTCGTAATATACCCTGTTCTTTCAGTCACACTGATTGCGCCTCTGGCATCTAGCAAATTAAACGTATGGGAGCATTTGAGGACATAATCATAGGCCGGTAACACTAATGACTCCTCTAATGCGTTTTTAGCCTCTTCCTCAAACATATTGAATAGCGTAAACAACATTTTAGTGTCCGAATGTTCGAAGGTGTATTTAGAATGTTCGAATTCTGCTTGATGGAAAATATCACCATAACGCACACCGTCAGACCATTCCAAATCATACACGCTTTCCTTATTTTGAATGTAAGAAGCTAATCTTTCTAGACCATACGTAATTTCCACGGATACTGGGTTGGCATCAATACCACCAACTTGTTGAAAATAGGTGAATTGGGTAATTTCCATTCCGTCCAACCACACTTCCCATCCTAGTCCCCATGCGCCCAAAGCTGGATGTTCCCAGTTATCTTCTACGAAGCGAATATCGTGTTTCAACGGATCGATACCAAGTGCACGTAGACTGTCCAAATACATTTCCTGAATATCATCTGGCGATGGTTTCAAGATAACTTGAAATTGATGATGTTGATACAATCGGTTCGGGTTATCTCCATACCTACCATCAGCAGGTCTTCTTGAAGGTTCTGCATAAGCTACATTCCAAGGTTCAGGACCAATACTTTTGAGAAAAGTCATCGGATTCAACGTTCCCGCACCCTTTTCTACATCGTAGGGCTGTACAATGATGCAATGATGCTCAGACCAAAATTGCTGTAAAGTAAAAATCATTTTTTGAAAGTTCAATACAATATCCTCCTCTTTGGCATAGGGATATATGTATACAAAAAAACCTCTGATCCCTATGTCGTAATGTTGACATAGGGACGAGAGGTTTCCCGCGGTTCCACCCTATTTGATAGTTAAAGCTTATAACTATCCACTTTATCTTGCATGTACTCAGGAAGGCCGTTCACTATTTGAGTTGATCAGGCTTCCACCACCCCTGACTCGCTAGCCAACTGAAAAATAGCTACTCATTTCCATCACCGTAACGTATCATTAATGAATTTAAATATTAGCACATCCCAATCATATTTTCAACGTTTTACAACCATTTATTCAACTGATCTATGAAATTTCTTGCTTTCCATTTTATAGGGATGTACATATCATAAAAATGACGAATGCATAAACTCACTTCATCTTTCATTTGTTGAGATACATTGATATTATTGATTTGCCCTAAATCAATATGCTGTAACCAGTAAATCATTTTCAATGTTCTTTCTGTGACTTTGATGGTATATGTATCTTGACTACTACATGAACTACACAAGCCACCACCCGCTGAGGGACTAAAACTTATTAGTGGCTTTTGTTCACCACATCTAGCGCAATGATGAAGGACGGGATCATACCCTGCAAATTTGAGCATTTTCAATTCTACAATTTGGGTGATAACGACAGGATCTTTATCCTGCTCAATAGCTTGCAGTGCTAATTGTAATTGTTGATACAGATAGGCACTTGCCTCTTCGTCATTCATTAATCGATCTAACAATTCGACGATATAAGAGCTGTAGGCTGAAGCATATAAATCAGCACGAAGAGCATGATGATGCTGTATCGCTTCACCATGCTTTAATGTTCCCATACCACTTGATCTATAAAAAGTAAATGTCGCTTCCGTAAATAGTTGGGTCACAGAGGATAATCGGCTTCTTGATTTCCTCGCACCTCGCGCCATCAAGCTTACTTTTTCCCCTTGCTCACTTAAAATGGTAATAATTTTATTACCTTCTCCGTAATCGGTTGTTCTAATTACTATCCCCTCAACGTTGTGTATCACAATCCTCAATCCCCAACTTTAAAATCAATGATATTGAATTAGATCTGATGCTTCCTCGTACTCCTCACTTATCGTATCCTCTTCTCTTTCTCTATGTCCAATATCACTCTGTTTTGATAGCACGTAGGCATCGACATCTCCAGTCATTAAAAATACGTTCCACCAGAAATCACTCATTGAACATATCCCCTTTCGCTGTAGTGAAGTTCACTTATGTCGTGCATTACTTAGGCTTGGTAAAAGAAGCAAAATCTATGCTATGTAAACATTGGAACAGAAAAGCATACGTAAAGTCATCATTCCATATTGAAACCTAAATCATGCAGCACTCTATTTTGGTTTCTCCAGTCTTTTTTCGTCTTCACCCACAGTTGCAAAAATATTTTAGAACCTAACAAATGTTCCATATCTTTTCTAGCTAGTTCTCCGATCTTTTTTAACAAAGCACCCTTTTTCCCTATAATGATACCTTTCTGTGAATCCCGTTCCACAAGAATGACAGCAGACAAGTGTACGATACCTTTTTTATCTGCAGTCATGTCCTCGATATACACCGCAGTCGAATGAGGTACTTCATCACGAGTGAAGTTTAATATTTTTTCTCGAATAAGCTCCGCACATACGAACTGTTCAGGATGATCTGTGATTTGATCATCTGGATAGTACTGAGGGCCTTCTTCTAAATATTTTTCGATTGTGTTCAGCAATTCCTGTACATTGTTCCCACGCAGGGCGGAAATAGGTACAACCTCAGCAAAGTCATATTGCTCACTATAAGTTGAAATAATAGGCAGTAGTTGCTCTGGGTGTACTTGATCTATTTTATTCAGGATAAGAAATACTGGTGTTTTCACTGATTTAAGCTGCTCTATAATAAATTGATCACCTTTTCCAAACTGCTCTGTCACATCGATGACGAACAAAATGGTATCTACTTCATTAAAGGCACTGCGAGCAGATTCCATCATAAATTGACCTAGTTTAGATTTCGGCTTATGTATACCCGGTGTATCTAAAAATACAATCTGTGTATCGTCTGTCGTATATACTCCGTGTATTTTATTTCTTGTCGTTTGTGGTTTGTCTGACATAATCGCAATTTTTTGACCTATGATTTGATTCATTAATGTAGACTTCCCTACATTCGGTCTTCCAACTAATGTAACAAAACCTGATTTAAAATCAGTCATTATTTTCCTCCTAAATATAGCTTGAAACAATTATTTTTCAAGCTCTCACCTTTATTCTTAAGTTGTTTTTTTATCATTAATCTTCGAGCGTAAATGCACCTGGCAACAATTGTGATACTGTCATTTGATTGGTGTCTCCATTCAGGTTACCCATATAGACCGGCATGTCTTTATCACATAACTCCACTAACACTTGTCGGCATACTCCACATGGTGTAATCGGATTTTCTGTTGCACCAACGACGGCAATGGCCTCAAAAGAACCAACGGTATATCCATCTGCGATAGCACTAAATAATGCTGTTCTTTCCGCACAGTTCGTAGGCCCATAAGCGCCATTCTCCACATTGCATCCTAAATACACTTTTCCATCTTTGGTGAGTAATGCACAACCTACTTTAAACTCTGAATATGGAGCATACGCTCTTTCCCTTGCAGTTAATGCTTGCTGCATGAGCTCTTCTTTTTTTATACTCATTTATGTAGTCTCCTTATTATGTCATTTTCTATTTAACCCATTAAAGATGTATCATTATTTTTGTTTATTTTGTTTAAATTTACTCCACATGGCATGGCTAAAAGTAAAAACAAGAAAAGAGATCATTCCTAAAATGACGAGTTGTTCCGTTAACGGTACTTCGTTTCGATGTTTATATAGCCAATATTGATTAAGAGGTTCATACAAAACTAGAATGCCAATACCTATCGCAATGATTGCGCTAAAAAGGACTGCAGCTGCAGCTGTATCTTTTGCTATTTTAGCTAAAGCACGATATTCCTTTGTTACTAAATCAACGGCAGCTTCCAACGCAGTATTGATTAATTCAAATGATATCACCACATTAATGATGATGACCACCACCATCAACTGTGTGGTAGATACACCAATCCACCAACATACCCATAACATCACTAAAGCGATGATATAGTGGATGCGCAGGTTGCGCTCATGCTTCAATGCAGCAAGCAGCCCCACATAAGCATAAAAAAAACTTTTCAAAAATGCTTTCATGATTTCACCTAGTGATACCAGCCTTGGTTAGCACAGCCTCTTGTTTTGCAAACATCAACTTTTCACTTTGCTCATCCTCATGATCATAACCGATCAGATGCAAAAAACCATGTACAAACAAAAAGCCGATTTCTCTTTGCAATGAATGATTATATTCTTCGCTTTGCCTTATTGCAGTGTGAACAGAGATAATAACATCTCCTAATAATGTAGACTCTTCCTGCTGATCATCTTCATCAAATATAAGTTCTATATCCTCTTCACCTTGTTCCTCCATCGCAAACGATAGCACATCGGTAGGGCGATCTATATTACGATACTGTTTATTTAATTCATGTATTGTATCGTCATCAACAAAACTAAGTGCCACTTCTCCATCGTTGATGCTTTCTTCACTTGCAGCAATGTGCAGCAACGTTTTGCACATTTCTATTAGTTTCTCATCAATGGTTATAGCTTCTTGACTATTGTTCCATTCTAATTGGACCGTCATTGAACTTGAACTCCCTTATGTTGAATTTTTTCTTTTTTCGGCAACTCAGGATACTCGATTCTTGAATGGAATATGCCTAACAGTGCTTCTTTTAAAGTTTTCCCAACCTGATCTAATTCTTTCAATGTAATATCACATTCGTTAAATTGATGGTCATCTAAGCGTAATTGAATAATGCTGTCGACCATTTTATCTATTTGCTCCATAGATGGATTACGTAAGGAACGAACTGCTGCTTCCACCGCATCTGCAACACCGATGATCGCTGCTTCCTTACTTTGTGCATTTGGTCCTGGATAACGATATTCTTCTTCTGTAATTTCAATTCGTTCACTTTCAGGTAGTTTCTCCTGCTCTTTTATCGCTTTATGATAAAAATATTTTAAAAGTGTTGTACCATGATGTTGCTCCGCAATATCACAAATTGGTTTTGGCAATTTGTACTCTTTTAGCATCTCCACCCCATCTTTAGCATGAGATACAATAATGGATTTACTTAATGCTGGTTCAATTTTGTCATGGGGATTTTCAATATTCACTTGATTTTCTATAAAATAGCTTGGACGTTTTGTTTTACCTACATCATGATAAAATGAGCCTACTCGACATAACAATCCGTTCGCACCTATTGCCTCCGCTGCCGTTTCAGACAAATTAGCTACCATCACACTATGATGATACGTTCCAGGTGCTTCGGTGAGCAATTTTCTAAGTAATGGATGATTCGGATTAGACAATTCTACTAATCGTAAAGTAGATAAGATACCAAAACATATCTCGAAAAACGGAATCAAACCAATCACAAGTACAGCGGTAATAATACCAGATGCAAATGAAAATGTCACCGCAAGTATAATCTCTTCTGTTGTAAAATCAGAACCGATAATGACCATAGAAGCTGTCGTCATTGCTCCGAAAAAAGCAATCCATAATCCACCTTTTAGTATTGCGGAACGTTGCATCGCTTTGTGCAAACAAAAGATAGAAACCACACTAACCACCATAGCTAAAAATCCGTATCGGTAATCAAAAATCAATATTTCTGGATTCACATTATAGATAATACTAGCAGTAATGCTGAATAAAATGGCAGTAATATAAGCTAAAGATCGATGAATTAATATCGTCGTTAACATACTACCCACTGCGATAGGTGCAATAAATCCTATCGTATAGTTATTAATAGATTGTCCAATTACTACAATATTCATAATAACTAGATTGATAGCGATAATAAGAACGAGCATCAGAAGTTGAGCATTGTTGGATTGAATAGGAAGTTCGCTTTGTCTAATGAAGAAAACAAAAGCAAGCACAAACAACACAACAACAATGAATAGACCGAGTTCAGACCAATAGTTTTTATCACTGCTTAAAAGATCCAACGCTGCAAGTTGTCTGTAAATTTCCTCTGTGATGACTTGTCCTTCTTTCACGATAATGTCACCTTTTTTAATCATTACTGGCTCCACATTATTCTGTGCTTCTTCCACTGCGATTATAGAAGCCTGTTCATCATAAAACGTATTAGGAACAATAGCAAATCTTGCTATCTCTTGCACCAGCTCTCGTTGACTTGCAAAAGACAACGTTGAAGCGTTGACAAGTTCAGCTACTTCTTCTCTAGCAGAATCGACATCTTCAAATCTTATTTGATCATCAAGTAATTTCGACACAATATCTTTTGTCACTAATTCCATATCGTTTATTTCCGCAGCTGTTAACCCAAGAAATTTAAAATACACGTCCGCTGTAATTAAATACTTGCTTTCTGTCAATTGAGCAGAAACTTGTTCATCTAACTGAACATTATCACTAATTTTATTTCGTATCGACTTTTTATACACCGACTCGTAGTGCTCATCAAAAAACGTTTGATAAATGAGCAGTTTATCATCACGCGTAAACGCTTCATCTGTATTTACTTTTTCTAATTGATCATAAATTTCTTCTATAAAATCATTAGCCGAAATCGATAACGTCGTATACTGCTCTTTCACAGCTGCAGCAGCGGCTTCTCTCGCCCTTTCTGTAGCCGTCTCATCTTCTAAATCCGTAGAAGATTTGATCGACATAGTGCTAACCGTATTCGGATCAATTTCATATGTAGAAGGGACGGTATGTCCAACTAAAGTGAAATAGAACATTAATCCTATAACGAAAAATAAAACAATACGAAGTAATATGCTTTGCTTCCAGCCCTGAAACTGAGAAATTTTTGGTAATGAAAAACGTTTTAACATATGAGGTCAATCCTCTCTTTACTCATCTTTCAAACGTATCGTATGCTTGTATAATTTGTTGTACTAATGAATGTCTCACTACATCTTGATCTGTGAAAGTAATAAAACCAATCTCATCTACCGTCCTCAACACTTTTTCCGCTTCCACTAGCCCTGAAAACTGATTTCTTGGTAGATCGATTTGTGTAATATCGCCTGTAATGACCATTTTTGATTCAAATCCTAGACGAGTTAAAAACATTTTCATTTGTTCTGGGGTCGTGTTTTGTGCTTCATCCAAGATGATGAAGGAATCGTTTAATGTTCTCCCCCTCATATAAGCAAGTGGTGCAACCTCAATAATACCACGCTCCATGGCCTTCTTCACTTGTTCCACACCAAGTACTTCATGCAATGCATCATAAAGAGGGCGCAGATAAGGATCTACTTTCTCTTGTAAATCTCCTGGTAAATAACCTAAACTTTCTCCTGCTTCTACTGCAGGTCTCGTTAATATAATGCGTTTTACCCTGCCTTCTTTTAATGCACGAACAGCAAGAACTACCGCTAAATATGTCTTCCCTGTCCCCGCTGGACCAATGCCAAACACGATATCTTTTTTTAAGATGGTGGACACATAATGGCCTTGTCCCAATGTTTTTGCAATAATTTTTTTCCCTTTATATGTTTTCATTATTTCTTGTTCATATAAGTCCAACAGTTGTGTTACTTGGCCTGATTGCGAAAGTTGAAGCGCATACACAATATCTCGTTCTTTCAATGTAATGCCTCTTCTAATTAACTCCAGCAATACATCAAATAACTGCTTTAACTGATTTGCCTCTTCCACATTACCTTCAATAACAAGCTCCTCTTCACGCGTATGCACGGACACTTGTGTATGTTGTTCTATTTGTTTGATAAACTTATCTTGTGGACCAAATAGCGCTAGTCCTTCTTCTACATTGGTGAGTTCTATTTTAATTTTCTCTTGTTCTTGTAGCGAATTCTTCAAATAATTTCATTCTCCTTGCTCTGGCGTAGTTTCAATGATCGTTTGTTCCACAACAATATCCTGTTCGACTTCAAAAAATACTTTCATATAAACTTTAACATTGTCCTGCTTTTGATGCAAAATGTTTTGTGTAATAATTTCTGCATCTGTACCAGCATATTGTATGAGTTCCGCTTTTGCCTCTTGCAATCCACGTTCACGCGCTTCCTCTAATGATATTTTATTACTAGTGGATTGACTCTCTCTTACCGTTTCATTTAGTATACCAAATGGAAGCGAATAATTTCTCCACGATAGTGTACTATATTCCAAATCACTTTCATATGTTTTAAATTCATCTCCACCAAAACCCCATATTTTTAATGTCCAATCTCCAAACCTCACGTATTTATTACTATCGCTGTTTCCTGTGTATGTTTTTACTTTTTGTTCAAGAGGAATGGCAATATCATACTCGTACCATACTAATCCTCTCACTTTTCCTTCAGCAACTACAATTTTATTGTTTTCCTCATCCCCCAGCACACCAGAAATAAGTATATCCCCTTGTTTCACTCTCATATTAGGTCTCACTTTAGGCGATCCTCTTTCCGCAAAAATTTCTGTAATAACTGCATCATGTTTCGCTACAAAGTGCCGGGGGTTTTTCAGTTCTTTTTGTTCTTTCAAAATGGACTCCACTACTTCTATTTTGAGCTTTGTCCCTTTCATCTCTACACCGATCCAACTGGTATCTGGCAGCATTTGCATAAGCTGAGCAGCAATCTCATTCACATCATCTAATCTAAATTTAAACTGATACCGGTGTAAACCTAGTTCATCAGCAGCTTCTAATATTTGATCTGTATGTATGTTTTCATTCCCATTGACCTCAACATTCCAAATCATTGCAGAGTTAATATATATACCTAAAACAAATAGGGCTACTCCCACCATTAAAAATTTTCTTCTCATCCATTTATGCAAAGTAAAAGGGAGTCCAGATCGTTTGATAATACGTGAGCGAGAGCCTGTCTTTTTTAAGAGCATGCGAATGTTTTTGTATTGAGATGGGGTCATATGCCATCTCATTTTGTCTGGAGCAATCTTCTTAATATTCCAAATGGAAATATTGGATCTCACACATTCGTTAATGAGGACGTCCAATAATTTACCGCTAATTTCGACCTCTATATATCCTGTTATCGTTTTGTATATTTTGTTTATCATCGCGCTACTCCCCCATTAGCTATCAAGATAACGGTAACCTTCAATTGTTCCCTCTAACATCATTTCTTCGCTTAAAATCGTTCTTATTACTAAATCTTCTCCTGTAACTTCTATTCTTCCATTAGGAATTTTTAGCAGTAATTTATTAGAAGTAAACTGAATAATACCTTCGTGATTCTCGATATAACATTGCATGTTTCCAATCATGGTTATTCTTGGCAAGTCAAACACTACATCTTCCGGTAAATCAAGCAGCCGAGTTGTCATTTTTTTAAATTTCTTATTGAATTGGCGCATATAGAGCCCCCTATACTAAAATACATACAAATACGCCTATACAAAAATATGCTTTTGTTATTACATTTATGTGGATGCTCGCAAGTTAATTTAAAAATTTAAAACATTAAAATAGTTATATAAAAAGGTACGCGAGGGGCGAAAGACATATGTATAATAAAAAAACCTTCCCTGATTATTCAAGGAAGGTTTTCTACCTGCTATATTATTTTATCTTCTTTCTTGCCATCTTCTTTTTGCTAACGGAGGACCATAAATCTCTTTCCATTTTAATCCCTCAGCAGGTGACAACGTATTTTCATTTCTTTGAACTGCCGGTTTTTGTATTCTCGAGTTCATTGTAATTTGCCCACGTCCGCTCATAGAAGTATTGTCACCCAGCACACTAGTTAATGGTTTGTATGCATTTTCTCTAGATTCCACTCTTTCTGTATATGCTCTAGATAATTCAGCCTCTTCCGTTGTGCTTTTATTTTCACCAAAAGGATTTAGATCTTCTAACACATCTTCAATCTCTTCTAACACCTCTTCAACTCTAGAAGGTTGATGCTGTGTAGGTTCATTGCGCTGTTGAGCTTCCTGTTGTGATCGTGATGGCTGTTGTTGTGATTGTACTACTTTCCTCTTCAACATATTGAAAATAACGACCGCGATAATCACAAACAGAAATGGAGAATTAAACAATGCTCCGACTAATTCAATCAAAATTTCAATTGCCATCTCTATCGTCATTACTGATCACCGTCTAAATTGTTATTATCTACTGCATCCTCTCCAAATGACGTGCGCATTTTTGTATCCGATTCAATGTTTTTCAAATTCATGTAATCCATTACACCAATATTACCAGTGCGCAATGCTTCTGCCATTGCAAGTGGAACTTGAGATTCCGCTTCCACAACTTTCGCTCTCATCTCTTCGACTTTCGCTCTCATCTCTTGTTCTTTCGCTACAGCCATCGCTCTACGCTCTTCGGCTTTTGCTTGTGCAATATTTTTATCTGCTTCCGCTTGATCCGTTTGTAATGTAGCTCCGATATTTCTACCTACGTCTACGTCCGCAATATCAATGGAAAGAATTTCGAATGCTGTACCTGCATCTAATCCTTTTCCTAATACCGTTTTAGAAATATCATCTGGATTTTCTAACACTTTTTTATGTGCGTCTGCAGAACCTACCGTTGTAACGATACCTTCACCGACACGAGCGATAATGGTTTCTTCACCCGCACCACCGACAAGGCGATCAATATTTGCTCTCACCGTTACACGTGCTCTAACTCTAACTTCGATACCGTCTTTTGCCATTGCAGCAACGACTGGTGTTTCAATGACCTTAGGGTTAACGCTCATTTGTACGGCTGTTAACACATCACGACCAGCCAAATCGATGGCTGCTGTTCTTTCGAAGCTCAACTCAATGTCTGCCCGCTGTGCTGCAATTAACGCATTAACCACACGGTCAACATTACCACCAGCTAGAAAGTGACTTTCCAGTTGATCTGTTGTTAAACCTAGTCCAGCTTTTGATGCTTTAATCATTGGATTAACGATACGGCTAGGTATAACCCTTCTAAAGCGCATTGCAACTAATTGAATGATACTAATTCTTACTCCTGATGCTAATGCTGCAATCCAGAGCATGAATGGAAAGAAGCTAAAAAATACACTTAAAACTAAAACACCAAGTCCGATAAATATTAACGTTGTAATCGTTGACGGATCCATAAATAAAACCTCCAAATTTAATTATTTTTTTGTTCTACAACTACTCTAGTGCCTTCTACTTCAATAACAACAATAGGCGTATTGGATGCAATAAATTCACCTCTAGTAACGACGTCAATTCTACGATCCTCAATTTTAGCTGTACCAGCAGGTCGTAGCGTCGTTAAAGCAACACCTTCTGAGCCAATGAGATTCGTCATGACAGGCTGAGATCTGTAACCTTCCTCACTCGTAAATTTGTTGCGTAAAATAAATTTATTCCAAATACCTCGATGTTTAAAATACTTAAATACTATAGCTGCAACAATTAAAGAAACTCCAAAAGCAATCGCTAACGATACAAATGCCACTTGAGGATCTTGTGCCGCAAGCATCACGCCAACAATAATGGAAATGACACCTGAAGCTCCTAGTATGCCGAAACTTGGAACAAATATTTCAATTAAGAGTAGTAAAATACCAGCAACAAATAAAATAATGTGTTCGATTTCAGCAAATCCAGCAATGTAATTGCCGAAAAAATACAATCCAAATGCAAGTACGCCGACAATACCAGGTACACCGAATCCCGGAGCAAGTAATTCAAACACAATACCGCCTAAGCCAATAATAAACAGCAGTGTAACGACGAATGGCTCACTCAATAATCCAGCTAACTTCTCCGCTACACTTTTATCGACTTCAACGACTTCTGCAGCTTCTAACTGCAAAAATTCGATTACTTCATCCAGTGTCGATAACTCTGCTTCCGCATATCCTACTTTGTTAGCTTCATTAGCAGTTAAGTTCACTAGTATACCTTGACCGTATACTTTATTTAATTCTGGAGACTCCACAACAAGCTCGTTATCTACCATACCTGCTGCGTAATCTGGATTTCTACCTCTTAGTTCTGCAGCTGAAGTCATTGCACTAAGCCAAGCAGATACGGTCTTAGGATCGTCAATACTTTCACCCGTCAAACCATTAACAATGGATGCTGAACCTATTGTAGAACCCGGTTCCATCACAATGTTTGTCGCATTTAACGAAATATACGCTCCTGCAGAGAGTGCTTTTTTTATAAAAGCCGTCGTTGGTACAGTACTGGAACGAATTCGTTCTCCAATAGCATAAGCACTTTCAATGCTTCCACCAAACGTATCTACTGAAAGTATGATATGTTCTGCATCGTTTTCCTCCGCTTTGGAGATGGCGCGATCGACATACTCTGCTAAGCCTCCGTCCACCGTACCTTCGATGGCAATGACATACACAGCATCAGATTGAGCTTCCACGTTTGTTGCGGGGATAATCATTATTGTACTTAGTAGTAATAACAACATCATTCCAAATGCAAATTTCCCCTTGTTCATTAATCTCATCATGTATTCACCCTTTCATTTACAAAACTTTATGCACAGTAATTTGCGGTTTAAATGGAATAAAATTATTATGAATGTAAACGATTACCACTATGCATAAATTGGGAAAATTAGAAGAATAATGACTCTACGACCAACCACATCGTAAACCGCCATAACATTTCTTCATCATAAGTATATGTACGGATAAGGTAAAACAAGGTTTCATTTTTCTATAAAATGAATGAAATGATTAAATGTTTATCATATTTTAAAAAAATGAAATGCACAACAAGCACCCTTTTGACAGGGTGCTTGTTTATTTATTGTAAATGTTGTTGTACTAATTGATTTACTAACTTTCCATCAGCGCGTCCTTTGACTTTAGGCATAAGTGCGCTCATCACTTTTCCCATTTCCTTCTTAGAAGAAACACCAAGTCCTTGGATGGTCTGTTGTACAATTTCCTTAATCTCTTCTTCAGACAACTGTGCAGGAAGGTACTGGGTAATGATATCAAGCTCTTTTGTTATTTTTTCTACAAGGTCAGTTCTACCAGCATTTTCAAATTCTTGGAGAGATTCTTTTCTTTGCTTTAATTCGCGATTTAAAACATCAAGCACTTCATCGTCTGTCAGCACGTACCCTTGGCCATTATTGATTTCTACATTCTTTACAGCGGCACGGAGCATGCGAATTACAGATAACGTAAACTTGTCCTGACTTTTCATCGCCAATTTCATGTCCTGCGTTAAACGCTCATTCAAGCTCATCTAATATCCTCCTAGAACTTTCTCTTGCGTGCAGCCTCTGACTTCTTCTTGCGTTTCACACTTGGCTTTTCGTAATGTTTACGTTTTTTAACTTCCGCCAAGACACCATCCTTGGCAATCGTTTTTTTAAAACGACGCAATGCAGTATCAATCGTTTCGTTCTTGCGAATTTTAGTTTCAGACACCAGCTTTCCCTCCCTCCGAGCAGACCGTCCGAAAAACAGACTCCAAGAACATTATATGTAATCCCAGTATACGTGTCAACTATCTAACTAGTTATACGCTTAATTTGGTTCCACCTAACAAATGAAAATGAATATGAAATACTTCCTGTCGTCCATCTTTTCCACAGTTATTGATTAGCCTATATCCACTTTCTTTCACGCCCAATTTCTCGGCTACTTTCTGAGCAGCCAGCATCATTTTACCGATAAGTGGCGATTGCTCCTCTGTTAAATCATTCATAGTAGCTATATGCTGTTTAGGTATAATTAAGGCATGTACTGGAGCTTTCGGAAATTTATCATGAAAAGCTATGAGGTCCTCGTCTTCATAAATTTTATCTGAAGGAAGTTGACCGTCACGAATAGCACAAAAAATACAATCCATCCGTTATCCCCCCAATCTATATGTATTCCATATCTATACCACTTTATGTGATGTGATAGTATGTTAACATTATATCATTATAATTGACTTTTTTGGTATTATACTAACGATGAAAAAGATAACTTATTTATTATCAGTAAAATGAGGTAAATGAGTACAACTCATTCCTTGTATTTTAAATACAATTACATCCTTTTTTTATGTGTAATTATGTTACAATCAAATAGACTATATAAGATAAAGGAATAATGGTTACAAGTTTACGACTCAGTAGCCACTCGTAAAGGTTGTCATATGGAAATTTCTTCATCTTATGCATAGCGGTAATAAGTTGATTGAACAACTTATTTAACATTATATTTATATTATATGAATAAATACATTCAGCAGGAGGCATAATCATGAATCCTTTAAGTGGGAAAAGCTTCATTCTACGCGTAGAAATGGATAAAGTAGGAATGAAGTTTGCAGAAATGGCCACAGCTATTTCTGAATTAGGTGGAGATATCGTTGCCATTGATGTGATTTCTACATATCAAACTACAACCATTAGAGATATAACCGTAACAACAGTAAAAACAAATATTATAGATCTAATCGTTAATGAATTGGAAAAAATGGAAGGTTTAAAAATTGTCAACGTTTCAGATCGCACCTTCCTTCTTCATCTAGGTGGGAAAATCGAAATTAAATCTAAAAATGCAATTCAAAATCGAGATGACTTATCGAGAGTTTACACACCGGAAGTATCCCGAGTTTGTATGGCTATCCAAAATGACCCTCAAAAGGCATACAGCTTAACCATTAAAAGAAATACCGTAGCTGTTGTTACGGATTCGAGTGCAGTCTTAGGTCTAGGAAAAATTCACCCTCATGCCTCTATGCCGGTCATGGAAGGGAAAGCTATGCTTTTTAAAGAATTGGCTGATGTTGATGCTTTTCCTGTCAGTTTGAGCACGAATGATACAGAAAAAATTATCGAAACAATCAAACATATTGCCCCAACATTCGGTGGTATTAATTTAGAAGATATTGCATCTCCAAGATGTTTTGAAATAGAGGAAAGACTAAAGCAAGAATTAGATATTCCTGTCTTTCACGATGATCAGCATGGAACAGCTGTTGTATTATACGCAGCTTTAATCAATGCACTTAAAACTGTAAATAAAAAATTAAGTGATGTTAAAGTTGTCATTTGCGGTATAGGTGCTGCAGGAGTAGCATGCAGCAAAATGTTGATGGCAGGTGGAGTAAAAGAAATCATTGGTGTGGACCGTGAAGGTGCATTAGTGAAATCTAAAACCTATGATCAACCAGTATGGAATTGGTACGCACAGCACTCTAATCCAAATGAAAATGAAGGATCACTTAGTGAAGTGCTAAAGGGAGCAGACGTATTTATCGGTGTTTCTACAGCAAACATCTTAAAAAGAGAAGACATTGAACGAATGGCAACCGACCCTATCGTGTTTGCGATGGCAAATCCTGTGCCAGAAATTATGCCAGAAGAGATCGAAGATATTGCTGCAGTTATTGCTACGGGTAGATCCGATTTTCCAAATCAAATCAACAATGTGCTTTGTTTCCCTGGGATTTTTCGTGCAGCATTAGATTGCCGTGCATCCACCATTAACGAGGAAATGAAACTTGCTGCTGCAGAAGCGATTGCCGGGGTCATTAGTGAAGAAGAAGTAAGTAAGCATTATATTATACCAAGTGTGTTTAATAAAAAAGTCGTGAAATCTATTCGACTAAAAGTCATTCAAGCGGCGATCGATACGGGTGTTGCCCGCAGAATTCCTCGTGATTTTCGCTCATAGTTCTGTTGAAAGACGGTACAAGTTGTTGAAACGTCATATAGAAAAAAGAGAAGTTCGACGAACGATTGAGCTTCTCTTTTTTTCCTTAACAATTTCACCAGTAATAAGGCAATAAGGCTAAGCCTGTTAGTGCTGCTAACGGAAAGAAAAATCTTCGAAAACGTGGATAGAAAAAACCAGGATAGCCATAACCAAACCCATAAGGATAACGATAAAATTGATTCACATGATAATTCCCACTAAATGAACGAGTCGCATTTTCATCACAGTTTGGGACAGCTAAGTATACATTCTCATCATCTATATTCTCTACGATCCCATCATAAGTACCGCCATTTGTTGTTTGTACCATAACATAACGGTGCATATACTTTTCACACAGTTTCTTCATCCGTTCTTTATTGTCCATCCTTAGTACACCTCCTATTCTAAGATATTCATCTATAGGCAGAAGGCTACTAATATTTTCTACGTAAAAATGTACATACAATGGGTTTGGAAGCTAAAGTTAATATAGCGTGGGTTAACAATATGAAAAGGAGGAAGGAACTTGTCTAGAAACACAAATAACAGAGCTAAGCAGAAACAAATGGGCAATCAACACGATGAAGAAACGGCCAAATCCAAGAAGAAGTAAGTAAAAAAGGATTTATGCTGTATACAAGCATAAATCCTTTTTTAACAACAATACATAGAATGAAAGTTTGAATCGTTTCTAATTCGCTAATTCGTTAAATCTACTACTGTAAGTTTTTAATCTCTTCTTCAGATAGCCCAGTAAATTTTTTAATCGTTTTGATATCAACATTTTCTTTTAACATTTTTTCCGCAATACCTTGAATTCCTTTTTCTAAACCTTTTTCAATTCCTTGTTCGATGCCTTTTTCAATTCCTTGTTCGATTCCTTGTTCGATTCCTTTTGCAATTCCTTTTTCCCAAGCTTTTTTCTCTATCGCTTCAAACACTTTATTCATTTCCATCACCTCCAAAAATTCATCAATTTGTTCATCGGATAAAAACTTGTGCGACATTGCTAATATCATGGCTAATATTCTATTTTGTATTTCCTCATTCTTTATTTTTCTAGCTATTTGCCCAGAATCAATAACTCTTTCCGAACGTGACTCGGACGTTTTCATCAAAGGAAGTAGTATAAGCTTTGCCAATTCTTCTTGCGAAAATTCTTCTTCGTTTTCTGCCTTTTTCATTAACTCAACAGTAATCATGTCTCCATCATAATTATTCAAAAATATATTACTTACATGATATGTGATGGAACCGTAGTTACACTCAGATTTAGCAGATAGAACGTCAGCACCATAAATGACTGCAGTGCGAACTGGCTTTTTATATTTATCATATAGTAATGCATCATACTTCATAAATCGATCTAAGTCCTCTTGTTTACTTGTGGTTTGAAACTCTAAATGCAAATACGTATCGTCATCAAGCAAACAAAGAAAGTCAACTTCAAGATCCGTAGTTTCAACAGTAATAATGTTAGTTGGGATCATTTGCACAACATGTCCGACATCTATTCCTATCGCATGCAAAAAATCGTCTTGAAATAACTCTGAGATACATTTAAAAACAATATCATAATTATTTCGGTGAATAAGATACGATGTTGATTTGTTTTCTTTCAAAATATCACCTTTCTTCTTCATAAACTATTATACCATTTCCATTATTCAAAAATCATATTTGTAAAATATATAAACTACCGCAAAACAAAAGAGTTTTTCATCGAAAAGGGTTTATGCTTGTATGCAGCATAAACCCTTTTCGATGAAAAACTATAACATTGTTATATGAAATATACTAATGCTAGAAATTAGACATAATTATAGATAACAAAATAGATGATAAAGATTACAATACTCGGTAAGCCTACGAATACAATATTTATAGACATCTTTACTCTTTCTCTTCTGTCCTCTCTGCTTTCTCCAGCAGTATTGGCCCTAATCTGATCTCCTGAGATAAATGCACCCAACAAAATACCTGAAAGCACAATAGCTCCTAAAGCAATCCATCCACTGCCTATAAGGATAAGCTGCATATCTTGTTTTATGCCGGCAACAATCATAACGATGACAGATAGAACAGCACCTATAAGTAAAGATTTTTTCAAACTCCACAGCCCCTTTTTCATTTGCAACAATTGTAATTCGCGAAACGTAAAGGAAGTATCGTAGAAGTATTTAGCTTCTCCTTTTTGTCCGTGTTATCGTATGTTTTTAACTCATCATATAGCATATCACTTACTACATACTTTCCATGCGTATGGTACTTCCTTCTCCTGCATCCGTCGCTGGTATGATCATTAATTTTTTCGGCAGTCGTTGTTGCAACTCTGGAACATGGCTAATGATGCCTATATTTAATTGGTCAGATTGTATTTTCTCTAATGCCGTAACGACTGTCTCTAGTAATTCAGGATCTAACGTACCAAAACCTTCATCCAGAAAGAAAAATTGTAACGGGTACTGGCCATTCAATTGTATTTGCGCAGAAAGAGCCAATGCTAAGGATAGTGATGTTAAAAAAGTTTCCCCACCTGATAGCGTCGTTACCGGCCTCTTCACGCCACCATTTGCATCGTCACGAATAACGAAAGCACCATTTGAGTCTATTTCTAAGGCGTAACGCTGTCTAGATAGTTGACTTAAACGAGAAGAAGCATGCCTACTAATATGCAGCAAATGTTCTTCTGCTATGAATTCCACAAAAGCATTTCCACGGAAAATCGTTTGCAGCGTCTGTAAACGTTGAAATTCATCACGCAGCCTTTGTAAATCCCCTTCTAATTGCTGCCAACGCTCATGTTTTCGCGTTATATCTTCGTGTTCTTGCTCCACTTTTGCTTTCCACTGTAATGCCTGTTCTAACGCTTGCTTCACTTCCAGTTCTTTTTGCTGTAATGCATGCCACGCTTCTTCGCTAATGTGATGACCTGCAAGTTTGCTTTCATATTGGTTCATTTGTACGATATTGTGCTTCACTTGTTCTTCGTAATGCTGTAGTTCGTTTTCCCACTGAGGAACTAAAGCTTCATCTTCATATGCAGCTTGGATATCGTCTTCATGTTGAAAAGAACTAGCCGTGAATGCCTGCTGCCACGTCTGCTCTATTTTTTGTAATTGCGTCGTATTCCATTGTAATTTTTGTTCCACTGACGTGACATTTTTATCACTTTGTATTGTACTGGCTTGTGCTTTCTGTGCCATTTCCTCTGCTTGCTGCAGTTGCATTTTTAGTGCATGTAACGTCTCTTCGATTTGCTGTTTTACACCTCGTGCTTGCTTACCGCCTAACCATTGTTGTAGTTGGGACTCTTTTTGTAATATGTCCTGCTCGTGATGTGTTAAAGCTGTCTTTGCGCTATGCAAACTTTTTTCTGCTTCCACTTTATCTTTTTGCATAGAAAGTATTTGTTGCTGCACTTGTTCAATGAACGTGATGCTTTTTTCTATTCGTTCATTGAGTTCACGCTGTTGCTCTTCTTTTTGTTCTAAAGCAGTAATCACATCTTCTACTTGCTCCATTGCTATCGTTGGAAATTGCTTTTGCCAATCGTTTTGCAGCTGATTCCAAGTTTCGTTGATATCATGATATTTTTGCTCGTTCATACGCAGTGTGTCTTGCAGGTTTTGTGCAAGAAGCTGTTTTGTTTGTATTTGTGATTGGAGCTGTGACATTGCATCTATTTCACGTTGCAATGCAGACATCACTTTCTCTTGCTGTAGTTTGATTTGATCCATATATTTTTCCAGAATAGATAACTTGGATGATATTTTAGCTACTATACTGTGGGAAGGAGGAAGAGATTCGTTGTGACTTTCATCTTCACCGTTTTTATCTTTATGGAATATGGAAGTATTCATCGTCGTAACTGCAGCTTCAGATACGGCATGATCGTTAGCTTGCCATGTAAAAAGTGCTTCTTGCTTAGAAAATGCATTGATGTTGTGCGCTAATTGTTGAATGTGACGCATTTGGCGTTCTCTATCCATCTGTACATGACGCAATGTCATCTGTAGTGGCTCTAACGTTCTTTTTAACTCTTGTAATTGCTGAACATCATGCTGCTCATGTTCAGGATGTTTCTCCATCTCTACGATATGGGGATGATGGGAAGAACCACAAACAGGACAGGCCTTATTTCCCTCTAGTTGCTGTGCTAGCTGCACGGCATAACGCTTTAGTTGTTGACCATGTAAATACGTATCCCATTGTGCAATGGTTTGATCTAGCTCCATTTCTAATTTCCCACTATCTACTACGGCTATGCTCAACTCTTGATCTATTTTTTCAACCTGCTGAAAGTGAGCTTGAAACGTGGTGAGATATTGCTGCATTTGAAGTTGCAATGTATCTTGTTGTTGTTTTTCCCCTTGCCATTGGTGTTTGTTCTTTTCCAGTTCTTGCTCTGCCTGCACTAATTGTTGCCGCACCATTTGCATTTTATCTTTCATGACCTGCGCTTTTGTGACCTGCGCTCGCTCATCAGGATGGATATGAGTTGACTTTAATTGAAGCTTTAAAGCTTGTTGTTTTTGCAACGCTCGCTCATGCTGGCTTTCTTTTTGCTCACATTGTTGTTGATGAAGCTGACATTGCACTGTTAATTTTTCTGTTTCTGTGTGTGCTTGCTGCTGTTTTTGTTGCAGTTGTAACAGCTCCTGCTCCACTTCCAACGCTTGCATTGCTTGCTGTAATTGTTGCTGTAAAGCAGGTTGTTCTTGCTCCCATTGATGCTTGTATTGCTGTAAAGTGTTAACTGCTTGTTCGTATTGTTGATCGTGAGTCTGCTTTTCCGTTTGTCGTTGTTGTAGCTGCTGTGACAGTTGCTCACAAGCTTGTTCTACACCTACTCGCTCTTGCCAAATCGGCTTTAATGCTAATGCTTGCTGTAGTTGCTCTAATCTTTTTTTCTTTGCTTGAACGGTAGGCCGTTGTTCTTCTAGCATGTGTTGTTCTTTTTGCAATGTGGTTAGCTCTTGTTGCCATTGCCACCATTGTTTTTTTTCTTCCACTTCTATTCCGATAGTATGTACGCGTTCTCGCTCATTTTTCACGCGCTCATTTGCCTCAAGCAATTGTGCTGAGAGATGTTCCATTCTTTCTACAGAAGCGTCTCCTAAACCGATCTGTTCTGCTTCCGCTTGCTTGATTTGCACATCTGCTGCCTTACTCTCTGCATTAATATTTTGCTGCAATCGATCCCCATACGTTTCTAGTGAAAAAATCCGCTGCAACATCTGCCGTCTCTCGACACCTTTTAACGTCAAAAATTGAGCAAATTTTCCTTGAGGTAATACGATCGCTCTAGTAAAATCTTGCATGGTCAAGCCTAACAATTGCTCGACAGCAGCATTGACGTCTTGTTGTTTATCCGAGGTGATTTTTTCTTGCTCTGTTCCGACATGAACAATAAAGCGACTGATTGTATTTTTAAGAGATACGTCATTTGCACGCTTATACTGACGTTCTATACGATAAGCATGAATATGTTTGCCTACGGTTAAAGAGAAGGTGAACGAAACTTCTAACTTATCTTCCGCATGATTCATAATACCTTGCGTGCCATTTGTTGCTCGCTCCACTTTACCAAATAGGGCTAACGTAATCGCATCAAGTATGGAAGACTTTCCACTCCCAGTCGGACCAAATATACCGAATATCCCTGCCTCCGACAAAGAGGTAAAATCAATCGTTTGCCGTTCCCGGTAGCTTTGCAGCCCCGCCAAGCTCAATTGAATCGGTTTCATTCTGCCTTCTCCTTTCTACTTTGATCCGTTTCATCTAGTGATGCCAATTGTAAAAATAACTTTATCGTTTCTTCGTCTGGTTCTGCACCGCCAGTTTGCTTTTTATAAAATTGCTTGAACAGTTGATCGATAGGCATTTGCATTCTGTACGTACTAGATAATTCCTCTTCTTCTTGTGTCAAAATGGGACGAATATGAATGATTCCTTCATGATGCTTTCTTATTTTCGCAATTTCTTCATTTGTTAAAAATTGATCTACTTCTAATTCCAAATCGATCCATGCGTTGGCATCTCTTTTTTCCAGCAACCATGGATATACTTCCGACACACCTTTTTTGGCACGCCATTTTACTAGCGGTTTACCTGAAGTAAGCCAAATTTCTTTTTGCGTAACTTCTTGTCCTGGTGACGCATCGATAATCGTGACGGACTTCGTTTGTCCACTTTCCGAAAAGCTATACGCTAACGGAGAGCCACTATAACGAACAGTCGGTTTGATACATTGCGGTCGATGCAAATGACCTAAAGCCGTATACTGTGCACCTACATCGAATACCGATGCAGGAACCGTATATGCACCTCCTACTTGAATCGGTCTTTCCGAATCCGTTTCTTTACCACCAAAAACATATAGATGGCTCATGATTAAATTAACACAGTGGGATTGAAAATGTGATGATTGCTGTTTCAGTAGTTGTGCTATTCGCTGTGCATATGCTTGTTGCAACTTGTCCTCGTCCGTTTCACTAGTTAAACATTGATTTAATCTCGATTCCGAAGGATAAGGTAAGGCGTATATCGTCGCAATCTCATCTGTACGAGGTATGACAATCTGTTGCATCTCCGTCGTCGGTAATCCTACGATCGTCAGTCCTTGCTTTGTTGTTAGAGGATTGCTCGCTGTTAATCGGTCAGGGCTATCGTGATTACCCGCAATCGCAACGACAGGAACTTTCCCCCCGTCCGTTATCCTTGCGATCGCATCATAAAATAGTTGTTCTGCTGCAGCAGGAGGATTGACCGTATCGTATACATCTCCTGCCAATAATACGATATCGATCTTTTCATCACGAATAATCGTAACTAACTCATCTAAAAAATCAACTTGCTCTGCCAAGCGACTTCGTCCTTCTAACGTACGACCTAAATGCCAATCTGCAGTATGCAATATACGCACTGTGTCCCCTCCTCCATCTTCTTTCCTTTTTCTACTCCATTTCTACTACGGTTGCTGTATCGAATAAATATAAATATTTTGCTACTATCGGTTTATGCCAAATGCTCTCTACTGCTTGTGCATACACTTTCATCTGCAACTGATATCGCTGCTTTATTTGCTCTATTGTCATACCGTGCATACTGTCCGTCTTGTAATCCAATAACACCAATCCATTTCCTTTCGTAAACAAGCCATCGATAACCCCTTGTACTAAAACAGGTTCTTCCGCAACGTTTTCTGTTGCCTGAGGGTACATTTTGGCAGCAGGTAGGGCGTAACTGAAAGGAATTTCACGAAAACATTGTTCTGCCTGTACCATTTGTTGCCCAATCTGAGATTGAAAGAAACCTACAATCGCTTGGATATCAATCGCTTCTCTTTGCTTCTCTGTCATCCATTGCTTTTGTACGAGATGATCTAGCGTTTGGTTCACCGTATCTTTATTTATATTTTCATGCAGTGGCATGTGTTGCATTAGCGTATGATAAGCTGTACCTCGTTCTACTGGCGTTAATTTTTTATCTTCCATAAATTTGGGTCTACGCAACAATTTTTGAGCTGCTGGACGCTGCGTCACAATACTATTGTTATCGATACCCTGTGCCTTTGCATGCCACTGATCCGACTGCCTCTTCATCTCTGAGACCGATTGCTTGGAAAATAAAGTGGTAGCTTCTTGAAAACCATACTGCCACGAAAGTCTTTCTGTTATCTCCTGTTGCAAGTCACTAGACATATGCGCTACAGGCGTAGCTGTTGCCAAACTGTCTAGTACCGTGCCAATTCGCTGCTCTTTTGTAGCTGCCGCCTGTGCAAATTGCTCTGCAGTAATTACGTTCACTTTCCACTGTGCTTCATGTGTTAACATGCCTATCTCATCTTCTAAGTCAGCTAGATCTAGTAAACGCTTTGCATCTGGATGACGTAACAACGCTGGGCCTAACCAATCCATATACGTTCGACCTTTGCTCAGTATCGCCTCTGGAAGAGCTACCTGTGCTGGATCGATGTGAGATTGCCATGTCTCCAATTTCTTTGCTAATTGCGGAACCGTTGCGACCATAATGAGCTTTTCTTTTGCGCGCGTCATCGCAACGTACAATATTCTCATTTCTTCCGCTAGCATCTCCTGATGCATTTTACGTTTGATCGCTAAATGAGGTAATGTAGGATAACTAACGCGAAGCTTTACATTTATCATTTTAGGTCCAAAACCTAAATCTTTGTGCATGAGAAAAGATCCGTTTAGATCCCGCTGATTAAATTGCTTATTCATTCCCGCAACAAATACAATAGGGAATTCCAATCCTTTACTTTTATGAATGGACATTATACGGACGACATCTTCTTGTTCACCAAGCGCTCGTGCCGTACCCAAATCTCCTCCCGTTTCTCGCATTTTTTCAATGAAACGTAAAAAGCGAAATAAACCACGAAATGAGGTGTGTTCATATTGTTTAGCGCGTTCAAACAATACACGCAAATTGGCTTGTCGCTGCATACCGCCATTAAGCCCACCAACGAGATCATAGTAGCCAGAATCTTTGTAGATTTTCCATATGAGATCAGCAACTGGCATTTGTCTCGCTTCATCACGCCACTGATCTACTAATTGCATGAACGATGCTAGTTTCGCTTGCAGTAACGTTTCTGATGCGTCTGGACGTTTCACATACTGCATTAGCGCATGATAAAACGAACTTTCTTTATCCTGACTTCTTATCAGTGCAAGCTGTTCTGCACTCAGCTGAACGAACGGAGAGCGAAGCACTGCAGCTAGTGGAATATCTTGCTGCGGGTTATCGATAATGTGCAACAAGGACATCATCACTTCAATTTCACCAGCTTCAAAATAACCCCGATTCAAATCTGCATAGCAGGGTATACCTGCATGGCGGAACTCTTCCATGATGACAGGTGCCCACTCCGCCGTAGCACGCAATAGTACCACGATATCTCGGTATTGCAGTGGTCTCTTTCCTTTCAACTTACTGTCATACACCATTTTCGGCTGACGATCTTGTCCCATCCACTGCTGAATGTACATCGCCATCATTCTCGCTTCCATCTGTACGGTTTCTAATTCCGCTTCGTTCATCGATGGAGTTTCTGCACCACCTTCACTTTCATCCTCGTTATCCTCTTCTTTCAAGTCTTCACTCCGGTCTATGAGTGCTACTTCAATGGCTTCATCTTCGCCAAGCAATGGATCTACTTCGGGATAATTTGCCCCATAAACTAACTGGGCTTGCTCATCGTAGCTGATTTCAGCCATGCCACCGTTCATGAGTTGCATAAATAAATAATTTACACCGCTCAATACCCCTTGCCTGCTGCGAAAATTACGCACGAGATCGATTACACTTCCATCAGATGTTGCATTGATGTCACTGTTATCGTCAGCGTCATGTCGTTCATGGCCTTCACTATTAGCTTTATCCACGCGATAAGACGTAAAAGATTGATATTTCCCTAAAAATATTTCAGGTTCTGCTAGACGAAAACGATAAATACTCTGCTTTACATCACCAACCATAAAACGATTACCTGGCGCTTCTCTGGATAGGAGAGATACGATCAGCTCTTGCACTCGGTTCGTATCCTGATACTCATCTAATAGCACTTCTGCAAACTGTTCGCGATATGCTAATGCCGCAGCTGTCGGCTGTATTTTTCCCGAAGACTCGTCGATATCAGCTAACACTTGCAGACAAAAGTGTTCTAAATCTGCAAAGTCGACGATATTTTTTTCCTTTTTCATTTGTTGATAATGATTCGAAAATGTGGAGACGATACTCACTAACATCTGGATGACAGGGTATAAAGATTGTAGCTCTTGTCCAAATTGTTCCTGTGTTCTAGTGAACAGCTGCTCTGCTAACGTTTGAACTACTTTTTTCGCTTCATCTCGATACTTTTTCACTTTTTCCTGTAACATTTTATCTAGTTGATCGCCACGACAAGGCTTCAATCTACCGAATGTAAATTGTTGAAATTTCTCCTGTACAGGTTGCCAACTGCCTTGCTCACATAAATCAAGGATGGCATGAAGGTGAGCCATCTCTTCCTGTATATTCGGTACATACGCTTGCGGCCCATGGTCCAGCAAAGCCCCTTGCTCTGCTTGCTGAAGTGCGTGCAACGCGCTTTGACATTGTAATTTTACATCTTGCAATAATGCATGCATCCACATTCGCATTCCATCTGAGTGCTCTTGTGAAAACGAATCTGCCATCTGCTTCATCCACTGCTGTGGATCGGGATGACTTCTTGAAAACTCGTATAACGAAGCAGCAAGCTGTAATAAGGGCTCATCACTTTTGTCTGAACTGTAGCTGTCTACCAATTGCCAAAATGTGCTGTCTTCTGTTTCCGTAGCATAGTAATGTTCAAATAGCTCTTCCATCACTTCTTTTTTCAGTAGCTGTACTTCCGTCTCATTGGCAATGCGAAAATCCGGATCTAATCCTAAAACTTGATTGTGTCTTCGCACCACTTCTAGACAAAACGAATGCAGCGTAGTAATCGATGCTTTATGAATGAGCGCTAATTGTCGTCTCACATGTTCACTACCGTTATTTTCCTCTGTCAGTTGTTCTAATTTGATACGTATTCTTTCTCTCATTTCATCCGCAGCGGCTTTCGTAAAAGTAGCAACGAGCAAAGCATCGATATTGATCGGATGATGTTCATCCGTAATTCGCTGAATGATGCGTTCCACGAGTACCGCCGTCTTTCCCGATCCCGCAGCAGCAGAGACTAAAATATTGTTATCTCTTGCATAAATTGCTTGCCACTGATCATCTGTCCATTGACTATTGTTCGGTTTTGTTGGCACCATCTATGATGTACTCCTTTCGCTGCTGCGTATGCGTTGCCGTCGTTTGCGCTGTATGCTGTGCTTGTTCCATGTTCATCCACACTTCTTCACGGCTGCACACTTTTAAATGACGGTAATCATTATCCTCATATAGCGGATCAAATTGACAAACCGCTTTGTAAGCACAAAATTGACAAGGCGTTTGCTTTTTTATTTCATACGGAGCAATGTCCACATTACCACTCATGATTTCTGTACCTATTTGCTGCATTTTACTGCGCACAAATTGCTGTAATTGCTGCCACTGCTCCATCGTAATGACGGATGCTGATTTATAAAATTTCCCGTCTGCTTTCATGGCGACAGGTAAAATATCTGAATGTCCTTTTTGCAGGTGATGGTCCATTTTTTGAATCACTTCTTGTTCTGCAAGGAGTAATCCTTTCATTTTGTATTGTTTGAACCAACGCTTTTTCGCTTCTTGTTCTTCCACCGCATGTTGGGTTTGAATCATCGGATGATGCACGTGAAAATACAGTACGCCTGCTGGCTTCGTATCTTGTCCTAGCCATGCCTTAGATTGACTGACCACCACATCTAAATACGTCAACAACTGCAAAGACAGCCCGTAATATACGTTGCTCATTTGCAAGTTGGTCTGACTAGATTTGTAGTCGATCACACGAACAAATAAGCCATGCTCCGCCTCACTAGAGATAGGGGCAAGATCGACACGGTCAATTCTTCCTACAACTTCCATCTTCGTTCCGTTTTCTAATGTGAAGCTTAGTGCCGGAAGTGCTTCTCCTGGGCCAAACCCAATTTCCACACCCGCTGGTACAAATTCACCACGCTTTGCATGTTCACCAATCACTTGCGAAGCTTTGCCCACAATCGTTTTTAACTTGCGAGAAATATAGCCGTATCGCTTAGAGCTGAGTAAGATTTGTCGCTGCAATTTCGGTGTCAATGCATCTACCGCTTTATCCGCATACTGAATACATTCCTCTTGAGAGAGGGAGCCCCAATGCACTTCATTTTGCTGCAAATCGATGGCGATATGACTCAGCGCTTCATGAAATAACTGCCCTACATCGGGTGCTTGTAACTTGTACATTTTTCTCTCTTGCAACTTCAATCCGTTTGCTGCGAAATGAGAGAACGGACACGATGCGAACTTCTCCATTCTAGACACACTGGTTCTTAGCTGTGCGCCGTACAATGCCTTCGTCATACGTGGGCTAAGGTTTCTCTCTCTATTACTATAAAATAGACCGTACAATGCGTGATGCAATTTTTCCCGCCATAACGCATGTGAGCAAAACCAGTTATATACGTCCCACCATATGTCATCTATCGCTTCTCCCGCTACCCATTGCCTTAACTGCACAACAAGGTAAGATAAAGTTTGCCTAGGATCACGAACGAATGACAGTTGCGCTTGCAAATCTTGTTCCGCATCGGGTTCCACTAGCCATAAATTTGTTTCCAACATAGGAAACATCGCTTGTACACGGCGAATAACTTCTGAAGGCATTAAACTTTTACCCTCTTCATCAGCTAAAGGATAGCTAAGTGACAACCGTTCACTAGGAAGTCCCAACGCCATGTACACGTTAAATTGCTCGTCCAACAATTTACGGGTAAGACTCGGTGCCATCTCCACCCCTTGCGCCGACAACAGCTGTCGTTCTTGTTCACTAAACATGCCTTCTTCTGCAAACTTACTAGGCAACACGCCATCATTCACACCGATAATAAATGCGACTTTAATTTTGTTGGATCGTGTTCGATCGATATCTCCAATAAGTACTTGATCTAATGCTGGAGGAATTAAAGCTAGTTGAATGCTTTGTAATCCCGTTTCGACCAATCCGATAAAAGAAGAAAGTGACACTTGTTCGCTACCAAGCACTTCCACTAACTGATCCAACACATCCATCACACTGTTCCACATTTGCACATGCTCTCTCGCTTGTTCTGGTTTTCCATCCCTCACGCTGAGATCGTGCCACTGTTCTAAACGGACCGCAACATTGCTCTGTTCTAATAAACCATATAACGCTTCTACTTGCTGCTCAATCGTCGTCGCTCTTTTTATTTTCCTTACAAAAGAACGAAGTGGAGTGGAGATCCAATCCTTCACCATATTGATGCGATCGATATGTGGAATAGCGTAGTCCCAATCTGCCTTTTCCGTCCATTTATCGCCCTGAATCCCGTAAGCGAGCACCACATTTTCTAATTCGTCGATTAATGAACGTGCCGCTCTATCTTTCTCTTGCCACTGTGACAAACGTTCTTCCTCCACCACATCCATTGCTTGCTCAGCATGTTCCACTGGTAGTAAAAAATCGGTACGGATGCAACGAAATACCGCTTCATATCGAAAGTGGTAAGCAGCAACTTCAAGCGCTGAACGAATAAACTCCACTAGTGGATGATGCAGCACTGTCCGCTTTTGATCCATGAAGAACGGAATTCCACTTTGTGAAAATACGTGGGCGATATGATCCCGATACGCTTCACGATTTTTCGCCATCATAGCAATATCTCGGAAACGAATACTGCTATCTTCGCGAACAATCGTCAAAATTTCTCTCGCTATCGCTTCTATTTCCGCCTGCCTATTCACTGCCGCATTCAACGTAATGGTTTTAGGAGCGGAAGAAGATTGCACCGTCTGAGTTGGAGAAAAAGGTTTACGATGATGATAGTATGCTTCGAGATGACTTAACATCGGCTGCTTCTCGTGTCTGATACTAGGTCGTTTTTTACTGCTTAACTGTACAGTTGGTAATTTTTCTAGACTATACGTCTCGATCATATTTTCAATGGTGCGCATCGTGACTGCCGTAGGATGAAAAGGATCTAAATCGGACAATTCCTCCATGCTTGTCACTTCACGATCTAGTGTGAGCGCAATGGTCACTTTTTTACACACTTGCATCAGGCTTAAAAGCACTTCATACTCCTGTGTAGTAAACCCATGAAATCCGTCCACCCATATTTCAGCGTGCCGCAAATATTCCGATTGCATGAGCTGTGCTGCAAGCTGCGTCAAGTAATCTTCGGCATCCATATACGTATCCGATAGCCAAGCTTCATAACGAGAGAACAGTTTCCCTAAGTCATCCAACTTTTCATTCAGGTGTTGTTGGGATTGACTTTCAGAATCATGTGGATCATTAGAAGTAGCAACAACCTGCTCCAACGTATCCGTTGTCACACAATAATGTTTCCATTCATTAAATGTATCTAATATTTGCTGTACACTACCCATTTGCTGTGATGCACGTGATAAGCTGGGGAGGGTTTCTTGATGCTGAAGCAGCAAATGATAAATCAGCATTTTTTTACCCAGATCATCCACCGGTATTCGCGCCATGCCACCTGTTTCTTGCAATACGCGAAAAGCAAGGCGACGAAAGCTAAGCACTTGTGCTCTCAGCATCCCAGACAAGCCTTCTGTGGATGCCAACTCATATTCGGCTTCAAAACTACCTTGTTCTGGCACAAGATAAATAAGCGGATCACCTAACGGTTTCGCTTGTAGTTGTTCTCTTATTTCGTTAATACTCCTTGTTGTTTTTCCGCTACCTGCTCGACCGATCATAAATTGTACGGACATCCAACACCCTCCCTAGCTTACACTTTATATCGTTATACATCACTTTATTGTTTGAAAACCATTCTGATCATACTAATCACAGCTTTACGTGCAAAGACTTATCCTTACGATGTGGCTTTGTAAAACAAAGCCTTTAGGACGGATTTAGCTAAGCAAGCTTAGCTTTCTATCCTCATGCTTTCGAAGTGGCTTTGCATAGCAAAGCCTTCGGGAATCAGTGAAACGAAGTTTCACTTTTTTTCCTCATGCTTTCGATGTGGCTTTGCTATGCAAAGCCTTCGGCTTTCGAAGTGGCTTTGTAAAACAAAGCCTTTAGTCTTCCAGTTTTGCTTTTATTTCTTTTAGTTCTTTAAAGTTATAGTAAACCAATCCAAACAGTGAACCTATAGCTATTAATAAACCTAACGCTCCTAATAAAAACAAACCGTATGTTAATACGATGCCTACAACGATGTATCCTGCTAATTTCATGATGTTCCCTCTTTTCTGTTATATTAGCTTTTGCATTGCTTATGTAAAATGACAATAGCCAACCATGATCCTCCTTGCATCCACGTTATTTGTTAGCATGCTTGTCTGATCTCCTCATATATTTTAATATGACAGATACTTTTCAGTAAAACAGCTCTTCCATTTTAACATAGAGAAGCAATTTCTCTGCTGACCACTTTCTGGGTCGAACAGCTATTCTATTCCTTATCATATCACTTTTCAGCAAAAGAAGACATTTTTGGAAAAGGGGTGAGCCATCATTTTTCATGATATGATTATTCCTCTACTACTCGGCCTTGCTGTTTTTTTGTTTGGCATGAAAGTGATGGAGCTTGCACTGCATAAAGGTGCAGGTTCTAAAATGGAACATATTTTAGCCATTACCACAAAAACGCCCTTACGTGGCTTGCTAATAGGGACGATGGTAACCGCTATTCTCCAAAGTAGCAGTGCCGTCACTGTGATGATTATCGGATTAGTGAATGCACAATTACTATCTTATGGTCGTACGATTGGTGTTATTTTGGGGACGAATATTGGTACATGCCTAACGACGGAATTGATCGGACTAAACATTGGAGAGATTGCTTTGCCGCTTTTTATTACCTCTTCATGTCTTTGGATGATTAGCTTTTTGCCTATTAAAACGCCTTTACAGCACCGTCATTATGTTTCACTGCAACTCTTCCATCTTGTTCGTTATGGTTCACTTGCTACAGGAGGATTTGCATGTATCTTACTTGGTATGGAAATCATGAAGATTGCTGTACCTGCAATGCAATCGGCAGGGCTTTTTACGTGGTTTATGGAACATGCACAGCAAAGTCTAGTATGGGGAGTAGTCGCGGGAGCAGCTTTAACGGCTCTTATACAAAGCGGAACAGCGGCGATTGCTATTACGATGAGTCTCGCTTCTATGCAAGCCATATCGATAGAAATCGGAATTGCTATCGTATTAGGCGTGAACATTGGCACCTGTATAACCAGTTTAATTGCCAGCATAGGAGGAAGCCGCGGTGGCTATTTCGTAGCTTGGACGCATGTATTACTTAATATAGTAGGGGCTGTTATCTTTTTTCCTCTCATACCATTGTTATGGTATATGGCAGCTTGGTTTTCCAATGATTCCTTAGCACAAATCGCCCATGCACAAACAATATACAATGTTTTATGTTCATTTATTGCCCTTCCATTATGCTATTTATCTATTTGGAATAAACGAAATAAACATACATAGTCACTTTACTTTTCATACTCATGTTTATATTCTTCATTTACTATTATAGTAAAAAAGTGTCGCACCTATTTAGTTGTAAGGTGGGACACTTAGTCAAGTAAAGTACGTATAACAGTACTCCAATCTATGTATATAAGTTGGATGAACTTGTTCGACAACTTATTTCCGCTATGCATAAGATGAAGAAATTTCTATAACACAACCTTTACGTCTGGCTACGGAGGTGTAAACTTTTATGCCCGTGTTTATTCATATGAGATAGATCATCGTATTATGGGAGCGCATATGGATTGGATAAGTGAAAGTAGTTCTGCCCGCTCTTTATTTAAATAAAAATGATCCCCTTCAAATAATTGATAGTCTGTTGCCAAGTGACTTTGCTCTTTCCAAGGCACTATTTTTTCATACGTTATCGCCTTATCTTTCTTCCCTGTAATTGCCGTGATAGGGCAATGCAACTTTTCTCCGTCGGTATATGTATAATTTTCAATTATTTTAAAATCACTTTTCATAATCGGTGTATACAAATCCATTAATTCTTTATTTTCCATTAAAAGATCCGGAACTCCATTTAGTTTCTGTACTTCTCTTAGAAATTGTTCGTCAGGCAATGCTGTTATTTGCTTATCTTTACGAGGTAACTGTGGTGCATAGAAGCAAGAAGTGATGAGATGAGCTAATTTAATGTTTTCTTTTTCTAATGCTCTAGCTAATTCAAATGCCATTAACGCTCCCATACTATGTCCAAAAAAGACCATCGGCTTATCCCTATAAGGTAAAATGGCTTTTAGTGCCGATGACGTTACCTCCTCCATGGTAGACAACAATGGTTCATTAAATCTACGGCCTCTCCCAGGTAACTCCATACTTATTAATTCAACAGAAGGACTTAATTCCCCCCTATTCCAGCTCCTATACGTATTGGATGATCCACCAGCATAATGAAAACAAAATAACCGAACTGAACTTTCACCTTGATTATCGTAATGAAAAAACCATTCTTCCACTATTCCCACCTCAACCTCGTTTTCAGATGCATTGTATACCATTCAATGATTGTTTCGATTTTATGATTAGTCATAAAAGTAATATGTAAAATCTGCTACCTTCTAATATATCAAATTTCTGCAATGGAAGACACTGCTAAAATATCTTTCCTATCATAACTAGCTGTTAGTGAGTATGATAAATATATTACACTTTTAGAGCATCTTTCAAACACCTGCGTAGGGAGCAGGTGTTTGATGTGTCTATACTTTGTTTACGAAAAGCTGAAACATTGTATCATGTTTTTACCCAGTACTGACTTCCGTCATCTTTGCGATCTAAAAAACCGTATTCAATCAAATATCTGCGTAGTGTAACATAATCAACATAAAATGTTTTTAATATTTCGTTCACTTCTTTTTCGATATAACTTTTGTCTACTTTGAATTTTTGTATTATTTCACTTAAAATAATCAGTTTGAATTTCTCTTTTCTTGGAAAACGCTTTAGTTGCCCGTCAACCAAATACTTTTTCAATACATCTTCTTGCTCTTTTTTGGTGATGTTATAACGATCATCGAGCATCGTCGCTGTTTTGTGTACTTCTACAAATTGTGGAGCATGTTGATCTTTTTCATGAAGTAGTTCCATCATGACTAGAAAAATTTTAGCTTGCCTTTCTTTTTCCTTTAGTGAAAATCGATGATTTCTTATTGTAGAATTACTTCCTACACCCATTTCTTGCTTGATTTCCGTATCATTTTTTCCATCATAAAACAATCTCAACAGTTTATTTTGATGTTCTGTGAGCCCAGTTAATTTTTTGTTCATTTGCATTAAAGAATGGAACACAGACTCATGCGCATGTTCAATGTGCATTTGCATGTATCGCTCTGCTTCATAATATTTATCTTTATCTACGTAAATCTGACCTTTCTCTATTTGTTTCTCACATAATAAACATGCAAATGTGTCTTTTTCCTCAACGTAACCTTGCTTGAGTTGTTCTATACTTGCATTCCAAAATTTGTTTGATTGCTGCATTGTTGAATACACCTACCTTTTAATAAGTTAATATATAAACATAATAATATAATATCTAAATATAATCAAACAAAAATAATTATTGTTTATAAAAATAGGCAGTATTTTAATTTAACAAAATTTCTATTTGAAAAAAAACAATAAAAAACACCTGCTACTCATTAGCAAGTGTCATCAACTATCATATTTTACAACTTTGCTTCTTCAATTGGTTCTGGTAAACCTGTAAGTTTAGGTACAGGAGAGAAAAACACCCACATTAACGCAGAAATTGTTCCAACTGCTCCGACAATTAAAGTCATACGAAGGCCAATCATCGTACCTAACCATCCGCCTTAACAGGGCCCCTAACGGAGCTGTTCCCGTAACAACAAAACGATAACTCGCATTCATCCTTCCTAACAAATGTTCTGGCGTAATAGATTGTCTCAAACTTATTACATGTACATTAGATACAACTAACCCGATCCCTGCTAAGAAAAACGAAATCACAATAATAGGTACAACAACGAACTGAGGTCCCACGGCTAAAGGTACTAAAATTGGTGATGCGCATGCTAAAATCATCGTTCCCAGTATCGTTGGCCCAGTTTTAAATACTTTTACAATGTATGGAGATAGAAAAGAGCCGACTAATGAACCTACGCTGGATACTGCTAGTATAAAACCTATAAGCTGTGGGCTAAAGTTTAAATTCCTTGTTAAATATAACACCATCACAGCCCACGTTACTTGGCTAAACAAATTATACGTTGCAGCTTCAAAAGATATCGCCCTTAAGTATGTATTTTTATACACAATACTTAGACCCGCCTTAATGTCAACGAAAACACTCTGATGCCACTGTACCTTCTTCTTTATTGTCTCTTTTTTACGTATGAATGAAAAAGTAATAGCGGAGACTAAAAAAGAAACAGCATCCAGCAAAATAACCAATGGAGCAGATAGTAGTGAGATCAATATCCCTCCCAAACCTGGACCTGCCACTTGCGAAACAGAACGACTAATCTCAAGTTTTGTATTGCCTTCCTCTACATTTTTACGATCTACTAGGGAGGGAAGATACGACTGATAGGACACATCAAACAACACATTCAAACAACCGACGAGAAACGCGATAATATATAGATATTCCATTTTCAAAAAACCAAAGAAAAAACTTAATGGAATTAATCCTAATAATACCGCTCTACCCAAATGGGCGTGAATCATGATGGGTAAACGGCGATGCCGATCAATAAATACACCTGCAAATAATGTAACGAATAAATACGGAGCAAATTGAGCAGCATTTAGGACCCCCATTTGCATCGCATTAGCATTCAGCGTTACCGCTGCTAAAATAGGGAGTGCAATCGCAGTTAATTGTGTTCCAAACATAGACAACGTTTCACCCGTCCAAAACTTCATGAAATCAGCATTCTTCCACAATCCATTAACATTAACTTTTTTCATACCACCCTCCACATCATCAGTCTTATTTTACATCCATACTATTGTTATTACTTTACCTGCTACTCATGAGCAAGTGTGACATGCTGGTTGATAGAGTTAGAAGTGAGATGATGTTTTTGTTTCTCTCATAAGTTTGGTAAAGTATCCTACTTAATCATGCACTCTTACAAAGATTGTTCCAAATAAACTTTCCCCTGTATATGCATCTAACTTCCACATCCCACTTTGTGGGAATAAGAGGCTTGATATTGTATGCCCATCGGCCCCATTATTCGGTGAACCTATAACTATCCCTGAAACAAGTGTAATTGGATCACCTCCACTTTCGTGAGTGCCAATAACTTTTAATTTTTCATTTAACTCATCTTCATCGCCCCAAAGATGCCACATACGTTTAAACGCTTCCTCATTTGCATAGAACCTACCAAATTCAGTATCATCATATCTTACACCTATACGTCCTTCTTCCCCAATCATCGTTGCAATTTCCGATGTAAATATACTACTCTCTTGCCAGTTTTGTGACTCATTTTCTTCTACACAACCTGTTATCAAAACAATAAAAATTATTAATCCAAAAGATGATTTCAACATGTGAATTCTCCTTTCAATTATTTTTTTAAAATTTTAAATTGATTAAGATATATTCTTTTATATTATACAAAAATTACAAGGTAATATATACCTGTAAAAACTAAAGATACCAATAGTAGGATATAACAACAAAAAAGACACTTACTACTCATGAGCAAGTGTCTTTGTATACCCAACCACCTTTATGACCTAACCATTTAGGAGTTGTTGCAATCTCTCATATGCTGTTTCATTCTCCGGCAAAGGTTCATCTGATTGGATAGATGGAATGATATATTTCTCTAGTAGTGGTAGCAAATCCATATTGTTGGAAGTTTGCACAACTATAAGTTCTAGGTCTGGAACAACCACCATATATTGTTGCGCATAACCTATTGCCATGAAAGTATCGTAGCCTGCTATGTTCTTTAGCCAAATGGAGTAACCGTATTGCCCATCTTCTAAGAGGTTTACTTCTTCATACGGCTGTGTACTTTCATCTACCCATCCTTCAGCAAAAATTTGTTCACCATCCCAAACCCCATCTTGCAAATATAAGTAGCCCATACGTGCAATATCTCTAGGGATCATGCTCATGGAAAAACCACCAAAACTAACACCAGAAACATCCTTCTCCCATTTGACTTCCTGTATGCCGATGGGATCAAAAACATATTTCTGTGCATATTCATCTATTGGTTCACCTAATGCCTTTTGTATGACGGTAGATACAATATGGGTATCTCCACTACTGTAATTCCAAGCTGGTGCATCTTCGCGTAATCGACGATTTAAATAATAGTAGGGTGGCTGCTTGTCATAAACAAATTGTTCCCATATCTTTGAGTTATAAAAATCTTCCATTGTAACTTCAGGAAAATCAATGCCCGAAGTCATCGTCAGGAAGTGCTTAATCGTTAAGTTACTTTTTTCTTCTTTCATACTGGTTAATGGACTCTCATCTAAATAATCAAATACATATTCTTCTGTACTTTTAATAATTCCATCCCTCATAACAGTACCTAATATGGCAGATGTCACAGTTTTTGTAATGGAGTGAACTTCATGAAAATCATCTATGGTGTAGTTATTACCATACTTTTCAGCAATAATATAACCGTCCTTGACGACAATGAGTCCATCCATTGGTAAGTTGTTTTTTTTAATAAGTTCGAACATGTCTGCTAAATCATTGGAATCTGCACCGACTGATTCAGGTGTGGTCGTTCTCCATTCTTCTGTAGGCCAATACGTTTCAATTTCGTCCTCGTTGTTGCATCCTGCTAAAATAACAATGAATAAAAACAACACACACATAAGAAGCTTAAGATAAAGCCTCCCATCCCTTCTTTGATACCATGTTTGCACAAGTATTCTCTCCTTTATTTCATACTTTTTTTACCAGCGATAAACATGATATGTCGGTTGGGAGTACTTTATGACTTACTCATCATTTACATGCTCTATCGTGATTTCTTTTTTTCGGATATCTGTTTGTTTATTTATAAGTTTGGGAGAGTAATAGGCAACCTTCTCGTTAATACTAGAAATGTAACCTTCTTGTATGGCTATCCCTATTAATGGGGAAAGATATAAACTATACATTAATGGGTTATAGTATGTGGAATTATGTATATCTATTATGTCAAATATCTTTATTTGAACGACCCACCACTTATCACCCTTTCGGGTTGCTTGAAGTGGGGGATTCCTAAGAACATCAGCGTAACCGCCAATTGTTTATTAGGCTATCCCCGTAGTCCCTACGGTTAAGAGAC
>NZ_QXJP01000019.1 GCF_004115085.1 Longirhabdus pacifica
AAAAGTATCTACTTCCCAAGAAGCATCCACTTCAAACGACCCGTAAGGGTGTTAAGTGGCGTGTAGTTCACATTAATTTACTTTACATCTAAAGCTATGTATTTACAAAAATAAAAGGGGTGAATTCTGCTAAATCCCCCCCTTTTTATTCTGTAAAATTTCATCATAATGTTAATAGGAAGTTTATTACTTCCATTACTCATTAGGTGGAGATTAATATGAACATAAAAATATGGATGGCAATTGGAATTACTGTACTATTATGGTCCTCTGCATTCGTTGGAATTCGGGCAAGTCTTGAAGATTATTCGCCTCAACATTTAGCCTTGATAAGGTTTAGTATCGCTTCAATTATATTTATTGTGATTTCGTTTTTTAAAAAGATAAGCATTCCAGAAAAGAAGGATATGTTTCGTATTTTCCTTTCTGGTTTTATAGGTATAGCGATGTATAACTTTGCATTAAATTATGGGGAGCAGAGGATTGAAGCTGGGGTGGCCAGCTTTCTCGTGAATACGGTGCCTCTTTTTTCCGCATTATTTTCCATGTATTTTCTAAGAGAGAAATTTTCCTTCTATCAATGGATTGGTTTTATGATTAGTTTTTGTGGTGTGCTGTTTATTGTTATTCGCCCTGAAACAAACTTCTCTATCGGTTTTAGTATCTTCGTGCTTTTGTTTGCAGCAATGACGCAAGCAATCATGTTCACGATTCAAAAGCCATTAACAAAAAGATATTCACCTTTTGAATGTACAGCTTATGCAATTTGGAGTGGTACGTTTGTCATGGTATGGTTTGGAGCAGGGTTAGTGAATGAAATCCAAGAGGCATCAATGTTCAATACTTTAATCATTGTTTATCTTGGGGTATTTCCAGCTGCCATTGCCTATTTTTTGTGGGCATATGTGTTATCTAAACTTTCCGTTTCAATAGCGACCACATTTCTGTATTTGGTGCCTGTTGGCGCGACTCTAATAGCTTGGAGTTGGTTGAATGAACTTCCAACAAGACTATCTATTGTAGGATGTTTACTCGTGATTGCTGGTGTCATTATCGTCAACCAAAAGAAATTTCGAGAAAGAAACAGAAATGTAGTACTACATGATGAGAAGCAATGTACATGATAGTACGGGTCTGATGAAAACATGTTTATGGAGAATTTTTCTCAATCCAAGAGGCTCTAAAGTCATCATAACCCCAAAGTTCAAACGACGTATTTTGAATAGCTGAATCCACAACGCGATTAATCATTGGATGGTATAGATGGATAATGAAATGTTCGTCTCTCAAATATGCTTCTATCTTATCTATCCATGCTTCTCTTTTACTATGATCTTGTTCGTACTGTAGTTGTTCAAGACCATCTTGTAAGAAGGAAAATCGTTTCTTATCTATAAATCTTTGAAAGAGGTTCGCTTCGTTATAAAAAGAATCCAAGAAGGATAGATGGTAATCACTTGATGCAACTTCACTAGCAAACAGCACATCAGCCTGTTCTTCTAATTGAGAAGAATAAAAATCATCCATATTAAAAGTGATACAACGAAAATAAATCCCGAAAGAATGGGCTTCTTTTATAATCCAGTTCGTTACTTCCAAGTCTTCGAAAATATTCTTAGTATAGATGGTCAACGTTTCACCTTGATAACCTGATTTCTCTAATAATGTGGGCACAAGTGTCTTATCTCTTACTTTCGATACAGACTTCCACGGAAATAAACTTGATGATTCTACTACATTTTCTCTTCCCAAATCGCTCCACATTTGCTTCATATCCAATAGATGAAACAAAGCACAGCGAAAGTCACTATTTTGAATGATAGACTGTCGATTAAAATTAAAGATTAAAAAACGAAACCCAACAAGCACATCTTCTTTCTTTTGTCTTGGTTTATGGACGGTTTCTCCCTTCACTTCAATAGATGATGTCAAAAGGGTGTTGGTTGCTAAAAAATAAAATTCGATTTCATCAATAAGTGGCCTCTCACGAAAGTAAGAATCGAACGCTTCTATCACAAGGACAGAATCCGAACGCTTTTTTAAAAAGAAGGGACCCGTGCCGATGAATTTATCTTCCTGAAAAGGGACATCGCTGGGTAAAATCGTCAGTGCAGGGAGGCTCATATAGCGAAGAAACAATGGATGTGGACGAGATAGTTGTATACGAATGTGATGGGAAGACAAGCATTCTATCGTCAAAATATCTTTAATAAGCCAATGTTTTGAAGTTGACTGTTGAATAAAACGCTCTAACGTATATTTGACATCTTCGCTGTGCAACATGCGTTGATGGTGGAACTGGACTCCTTTTCGTAAATAGAATGTCCATGTCTGATGATTATTTTCTGCTTTCCAACAATGTGCTAACTGAGGAACAACAGTGTCTGTCTCTTGATTATAGCTTACAAGTGTATTTCCTAATTGTTGCAATAAGTAGTATTCAAAGTTGATTGCTGATGCTGTAGGATCTAGGGTAACGATTCTTTTTGCAACCGTTAGTCTCAGAATTTCTTTTTCATACTCATTGGTTTGAAAACCTAAAAAACTTCTTATCTCTTTAGATAGATTCGTGATCCATGCATGTGGGATGGGAAGTCGCAATAATTGAAAAACATCCTCCATGTGTTCTTCTTCTAAACAATACAGCACAGTTTCTTCGATTTCTTCCTGCAGTGGTGTGGAAAAATGAAGGCGTGAAAAATGACCTCTCCCCCTACCAGGCAGATAAGTATATTTCCCCTCATTCTCAAATTTTTTTATTTTTTCTTTCACACTTTTCCGATTGCAGTACCATATATTCTCCATCTCTTGAAGTGTAAACTCCACATTGAGGTTCACTTCTCTTGGATATAAGTGGGCACGCATTTTAAAGTAATCTAAACTCTTCATGCTGTTCTCCTATCTTTTCAACATTACATTTAACAACAAGCATTGAAGTTACTGTTATAAGAAAAAAGGGGGGGTTACAGTTGATTATCCTCCCTTTTTAGTAGGAATAAAACACTGCATAATGAATGTAACTATTACAGCTTACATGTACAACATATTTTACACCAATCATTTATAAAAGACCATAAATCTGAATGTAGGGGAATGAGAATGATGCAAGAACAACGATTAATCAATGAATTTATGGAATTAGTACAAATAGATTCAGAATCAAAAAATGAAAGAAAAATAGCGGACATATTGAAAATGAAGTTCGCTTCTTATGGATTGAAAGTCATAGAAGATAATTCAGCTCACTCTACCGGACATGGTGCTGGAAATTTAATATGCACATTGAAAGGTACTCTATTGAATACAACTCCAATTTTTTTCTGTTCACACATGGATACGGTGGCTCCGGGGCAAGGAATTAAGCCCTCTATTAAAGATGGATATGTGGTGAGTGATGGATCGACCATTTTAGGTGCTGATGATAAGGCGGGTATCGCCGCGATGTTAGAAACAATACGAATTTTAAAAGAAAACCAAATACAACATGGTACGATTCAATTTATTTTGACTGTGGGTGAAGAACGTGGACTAGTTGGTGCAAAGGCACTAGACTTATCACAGATAAATGCAAAATATGGGTATGTCTTAGATCATGGAGGCCAAGTAGGGAACATTGTCACCGCTGCTCCCTCACAAGCCGAGTTGAGAGTGGAGATATTCGGCAAGGCTGCTCATGCTGGACTTGCACCTGAACAGGGCATTTCAGCGATAACCATCGCATCTCAAGCCATTGCAGAGATGCGTTTAGGACGCATTGACGAGGAAACAACAGCAAACATTGGTCATTTTCAAGGTATTGGCGAAACAAACATTGTTTGTGACTATGTTCAAATTACTGCGGAAGTACGGTCGATGGATACACTAAAATTGAATAAACAAGTAGAGATGATGAAAAATGGTTTTGAAATGGCTGCATATCATATGGGAGGTCAAGTAGAGATAGATGTACAGTATGTGTATCCTGGCTTTCAATTTGATGAAGGAGATTCTGTTGTACAAATTGCTAAACAGGCTGCTGATCACATTGGATGTTCTTTTCAATGCCAACGGACGGGCGGTGGAAGTGATGCAAATATTTTGGCAGGACTAGGAATACCTACTGTCAATTTAGCGGTTGGTTATGAAGATATTCATACAACTCATGAAAGGTTGTCCATATCCGAGTTTGGCAAATGTGTAAAAATGATGGTTGCCATTATTGAAGAAGTGGCAAAAAGATAAATTCAATTTGTTTGTATCTACACAGATGTATATAGCTTTGATTACAATGACAATGGGTTTCCTAACGCTGTTAGGGACTTCCATCTTAGATCCTAAAGGAAATAAAATCAACTGATAACCAACCTTCGTAACAAAAAGTATTGTAAAATGGGGATACTTACTATGTTAGGAGGCACTGTAGTGTGGAAGCAAGAACAGCGATTGTCGTCGGAGCAACAGGATTAGTTGGAAGCAACTTAGTTCAGAAATTATTAGCGCATTCATCTTATGCCAAAATTAAAATTTTTACACGACAAAAGATGGACTTACAGCATCCAAAATTAACATCTTTTGTTATTGATTTTGATCAAATGGAAGCCTATACTTCGCATTTTAACGTAGATGATGTGTACTGCTGTTTAGGAACCACGATCAAAAAAGCAAAGAGCAAAGAACAATTTCGCAAAGTGGATCTGGAGTACCCGGTTCGCATAGCTAACATGGCGCAAAGAGCTGGGGCGAAGCAATTTCTTGTCATCTCCAGTATAGGAGCTAGTAAACAATCCAACGTTTTTTACAGTCAAGTAAAAGGAGAAATGGAAGAAGAGCTCCAACAGTTACAACTCCCTCTACATATATTCCGTCCTTCTTTATTGATTGGAAACAGAAAAGAATTTCGCCTGATGGAGAAATTGACAGAGTGGGTGTCCAAACCGTTCACATTTCTATTTAGAGGAAAATGGTTGAAATATCGACCTATTGAAGCCGAACAAGTAGCTGAAGCCATGATTACACAAGCATTAAGTAACCATTCACTAGGTACACATATTTATGAGTGTGATCAAATAGCAAAGAGGAATCATTAACTAATTTTTTCTTTTTAAATTTGTATGTATAAGGTTAATGATTTCGACACATACTGTTATTGTCGATGCAACCAAGAGAGGTGTGGTACCGTTGAATGATTTCGACTCTCCACCATTTCATCAGAACCTTTAATCAGGTTGGAAAAGAATATGAATTGCAGCAACGCAACCCATAATTGATTCTAATCACGTTTGGGAACTGAACAAATTGCGTCGACCAGAGGAACCCTTCGGGGTTCTTTTGTTATGATAACGGCGTTTGATTCCGTGACAACTGGGGGTTACATCATGTCAGAAGATCACAAAGAAAGAATGAATCCAATTTCTAATGAAACGGTTGAAGTGGACGGAATATACCGAAATGAATGGGGATATGAGACAGTATTAAAGCGGGGAGAAACTTTTCCTTCTGATCCCCAACTTGGTACGGCGACTTGGGAACTTGTAGAATTTGCAAACGAAAGCTTAAAAAATGATCACAACAAAAACTCACCAACTCGACTTCACAGAGATCGCGGGGATAAATAAAGAGGTTGGAATTAGATGGAGACGCGTCTTCTCTAATTCCATCATGCCCCTGATTTGCTTCTAACTAAAACATGAAAAAAACAATAAAAAAATGCAACCTTTTCTCCTCTAACACGTATATATAAAATGTTAATTATGTTAATCTATATATATAGATATGATGTCTGAGGAGTGCTGTCAAATGAACATCGCCTTTTTCTTATTACCAAAAAAAGATGTTATGTATTTAACACCGAATTCAACCATTCGTCAAGCTTTAGAAAGGATGGAATACCATCGCTATTCCGCCGTACCTCTTGTTGATGAAGATGGAAAATATATAGGCACGTTAACAGAGGGAGATCTTTTATGGGAATTAAAAAATACACCTGATCTCAATTTAGAAAAAATTGAACAAACGAGATTAAAAGATATCCCACAAAAAGTCATCAATAAAGCAGTACATATTGATGCACAAATAGAAGATTTACTCACATTAGCGATTGCACAGAATTTTGTTCCTATTGTTGATGATCAAAAATCCTTTATTGGAATTATCCGTAGGAGAGAAATTATTGAATATTGCGCAGAAGTAATAAAGAACGGAACGGATTCATTAAATTATAAGAAATTATCATTTTTCAAAGAATAGTTTTCCCTTCATTTCTTTAATTAATTTCCTTAATCATAGCAAACATTCGTAATACATTAATATTAGCAACCTTATTTCCATTACTTTTTTCCTGTTGAGGATATCTCAACAGGTTTTTTTGGCACTACTTCCCTCTCGACTCATCAGTGCAAACCACTTCACTCACATGAATGTTCTGCAATTGCAAGGATCTGTAAGAACAATAAAGCGCCTAAATCTGAATAATCCCCGCACATTTGGAAAAATTAAAAAAGAGAAAAACACATCGCCCTGTATTGCAAGCTCTATGTTTCCCTCTACATTCATACCACTATTTTATTTTTAAGAAACGATGATTACCGATATCTTTTTCTATTTCTAACTTATTAAAGAATGAATTACTACTTACTGCTGGATTGTAAAAGTATAACGCATCTGGAACGACTTCTTCACCTAGGATAGCTTGCCTAGCTGCAATAATACTACTTTCAGAAGCTACTGCAGTATCTAACTTCCCGTTTTTGACCGGGCTAAATTGACCAGATTGATAAATCACATCTACAATCGTATTAGGAAATACATCAGATTCTACTCTATTCATGATGACATTTCCAACTGCTAACTGGCCTTCATAAACTTCATACCCTGCTTCTAGTTGTATTAATTTAGCTAATACATCTACATCGGGATTGGTCACAAGTTCTTCCATAAAGTACGGTATCGTTTGAATCACTAGCGCCCCAGGTTCGAACACTTCACCAAGATGAAGGTTACGCTCTTTAAGCAATGTTTCATCTATCTGTAGTGATTCACTGATGGTTTGCCATGAGTCACCTTCTTGAACAACATAAGGTGCAACTGCTTCTAGGCTTATTGTCTCTAACATTTCATCTTCTACGGTAAGATGAATATTCATTAACTCACTCATGAAACGCACGGGAACATACATCTGATGTTCCATTACCATTGGTGCAAAATCTAATAAATATAAATTATCATTTAATTTCATATTAAATTGATCTACATATAATGTGACTGGAGTTCCTTCTGCTAAGGTCATGTTGATACTTTGATCTTGATCGTTCCAAGTCATTTCCATCCCTGTTTGTTCTAATACTCTGATAGGAATGTACATTGTCCCTTCGATCAGTACAGGGTGGTTTGAAAGCTCAAGTACAGTATCTTCATATAGGATTTCTGTTTCAATGAGTGGTGTAGCTGCCTGCACTGGTACGAGGTACAGACTACAAAAGATACATACTGCAAAAAATATTTTCCATACATTTCTAAACATAAATATCCTCCTCGTCCAATACTGTAACATATTTTATAACTTTATGGATAGGTAAGTGTTTGAAAATGAGCCTGTTTTTTGTTATTTTTCTTCCATATGACTCAACATCGAACTTAAATCATTGGTAATATAAAACGTTTGATGTAGAATACAACTATACTCAGGTGTTCACTTTATTTCACCATGACCTACGTTTGCTAAATGTACGTGATTCGTGGATAGGGAAGGAGATCAGGAAAGGACATGCATAGCCCCTTATTTGAACAAATATATGCTGAATGCAGCAAATTAGAACAATATTTAGAGGAGGCAAGACAATTTTGTGATTTAGGAAAAGTGGCAGACTATATTCCCGAATTAACCCATGCGAATTGCTCTATGATTGGGTTGTCTCTTCTAGATACAAACAACAAAAACATACAGCTAGGGGAATATTCTATTCCTTTTACATTGCAAAGTATTTCAAAAGTATTGACGCTGATCCTTGCATTAATGGATCATGGTGAAGATGTCGTATTTGAATATGTCGGCATGGAGCCCACTGGTGATGTGTATAATTCGATGCTTAAATTAGAACTTGTACCTCCTGGCAAACCTTTCAATCCGCTTATTAATGCAGGTGCTATCGTGATTACTTCTTTAATCAAAGGGGATACGCCTGCCTTGAAGTATGAGCGAATATCCAATTTTGTGAAGGAATTGTGCGGAAGAACTAACATTAGTTATAACGAAAAAGTGTATGCATCTGAAAAATTAACCGCAGACCGCAATAGATCACTAGCTTACTTTTTAAAAGATGTAGGGGTGTTAAAAGGGAACGTGGATGAGCATTTGGATGTGTATTTCAAGCAATGCGCTATTGAAGTGACCTGTCATGACTTATCTCGAATCGGGATGCTGCTGGCAAATCAAGGAGTAGATCCCATCACGAAGAAAGAAATTTTTCCCGCTAGATATGCGCAAATCGCTTCTACTTTCATGGTGACATGTGGCATGTATAATGAGTCTGGTGAGTTCGCTATTCAAGTCGGATTTCCTGCTAAAAGTGGGGTATCAGGAGGAATTATTGGTTTTGTTCCCCATCAATTTGGCATAGGTGTCATTGGTCCAGCATTGAATGATAAAGGGAACAGCATCGGAGGATTACATTTATTAAAGCAAATTTCCAAGCAATTCAAGCTCAGTATTTTTTAATGACAACGCATAATGACAACACATATACCCCACCTATGAAAGCCACTTTGTTTAAGCTTTGTTGCTATTGTAGGTGGGGTACTTTGGTATACCAATTCGGTATTCCAATGATATGTCATCTTATTGTAATTTTTTTATTGATTATATAAAAACACCTCTCCTGCTATACCAGGTGTTGTCATTTCCAAAGGATTTAATATTTCATTCATTTCTTCTTCTGTTAAATAACTTCGTTCTAAAATAATTTCTTTCACTGTTTTACCACTGTGCAGCGCTTCTTTTACTATTTGTGCTGCCGTATCGTACCCAAGATGTGGGTTCAATGCTGTAATAATACCAAAACTATTTTCTACATAGCTTTTACATTGCTCTCTATTCGCTTCCATGTCTTTAATCATGTATTCATAAAAAACATGCACGCCGTTATTTAAAATATCTAGGGATTGCAATAAATTGAAGACGATGACGGGTGCCATGACGTTCAATTCAAATTGACCCGCTTCACAAGCCATGCTTATCGTATGATCATTACCTATAACTTGGAATGAAACTTGATTCATCACTTCAGCCATAACCGGATTTACTTTTCCTGGCATGATTGAAGATCCTGGCTGTCTTGTCGGTAATTTAATTTCGCTAAAACCAGTAAAAGGGCCAGAAGCCATCATGCGAATATCATTACTCATTTTAGATAAGTTCGTTGCGCATACTTTCAGTGCAGCAGATAGTTGCGCATAAACATCCGTATTTTGCGTCGCATCTACTAGATTATCTGCCGTTTTTAATTCAATACCTATTTGTTCAGATAAATAAATAGCCACTTTATCGATGTAAGCTTGCTTTGCATTCAATCCTGTTCCTACAGCCGTTGCTCCCATGTTAATGATCGTTAGCAGCTCACACGCCGTATGCAGACGATCTACATCTCTCTGCAGCACACTAGCGTAAGCGGAAAACTCTTGTCCCATTCGAATAGGTACAGCATCTTGTAGATGTGTTCTGCCTATTTTCAAAACATCATCAAACTCGTCTGCTTTCACTTTAAGACCGCTGACTAACTTTTTCAACGTCATCATTAATTTTTGTGTAGAGCGATATGCCGCAATCTTCAATGCTGTTGGTATCGTATCGTTTGTCGACTGTGACATATTGACGTGGATGTTCGGATTACATTGAAAATAATCCCCTTTATGCTTGCCCATTAATTCCAAAGCCCGATTGGCAAGCACTTCGTTCATATTCATATTGATGGATGTCCCGGCCCCGCCTTGGATAGAATCGACAATAAATTCTGACAATAATTCCCCTGCTATGATTTCATCCGCTGCCATAACAATAGCTTGTCCCATCGTTGGCTTCATCATCTTGACGTCCATATTGGCTCTTGCTGCTGCTTTTTTTACATCTGCCAATGCAATAATGAGTTCACGGTGTATTGGTATGCCAGTAATCGGGAAATTTTGAACAGCTCTTAACGTCTGGATACCGTAATAAGCGTCCCCTTTCACGTCCATTTCCCCTAAAAAATCCTTTTCTCTACGAAAATTCATAAACATCCCCCTATTGATTGACCACTTGACCTACAACATAAAGTAGGTCACTTCTACAATATCTATCATACGATGTCATTTTATCATATTTACAATATGAAAATTCATTAATTTGAAAATATAATCATTCATTATGACGTATCGTAAATCATGCATGACAATAGGGGGAGTCATTTCATTTTAATTATCTTTTAATACAATATAATTGATCGCTGGTTCACCTTGTGATAATCCGACGACGGCAATCGAAAGTGCTTCGCCTCTTCTCACCATCGCAGGTATTTCTAATACAACATTATTCGTTCCTGCCACTCTTACTTCTAACGGAAGGCTTCCAGGTTCCACTTCAATATATGGGGTGACATCTTTGTAAGAAATGTTGGAAAATACCACGTTGCCACCTTGTACCGCTACGTCTACCGCTGGACTGTCAGGGGAAAGATGAATCGCTCTCACTTTTGCTTTACCAGGAGGAACGAATGGTTCATCTAATATAGGTAATAGTTCTATGCCATTCCCGTTGTTCTCCACAGCTGCCAAGGTGATATGTGCACCTTCCGGTACTCTTACTCTCTGCTGTAATACTAAGGTTTGCCCGTCTGTCGTGTAAATTTCTATCGTGTATTCGCCTGGCATGACTTTTACATAGTCTGTCATGTCTTTAAAAGAGACCCCTTTGGCGAACAACTCTCCATTCACAAAAATATCTACACTAGGTGCATTCGGTGCAGCATGCAGTGCTCTGACTTTTGTGTATTCCCTTCTCGATATATGGGTAGGTGCTTGCGGATACCCATAGTACCCGTTATACGCTTGTTGCTGCTGATAGTAAGCTGGATTTTCCGTTTTCATCGCTGTCATTTGGAAAGGGTCTCCATATGACTCTACCCAATTGGCCAACTGCTTCAAAGCAGCCCGATACTCACGATGATAATATTCGCATAACTCTGGATTTTTAGATTTATAGTACGCCGCTAACATGCCATACAAGTTTACTTGTTGAAGCATCGTCATCCAATTCAATGAAGCACACACTCCTTCCTTATTTCGTCGTACTATATGTATACGATAAAAAAAGAGGAGCATGCATAAATCATGTTATTTATAGTGGAAGCTTCTTCATATCTTGTCCGTAATAATAAAAGAGTGCGGCCAACCATCGGTCTAACCCGAAGGCGACACAACCAGAGTACAATGCTTGACCATCGCGTCCTGTAATATTGTATTTTTCACAGAGGACATCTTCACAATAGTTAAATGAAGCGATAGAATAGTGCTTGTCATCACCTACGTTCACTTCCAGCTCATATTTTGCATCGGTGACGAGTTGAAACATCGCTTTTTGTTGTACATCATCATAGTGGAAAAAAGGGTCATGTGCAGCGATAATATGTCCTGTCATATCTAGTTTGCAAAATAAAGTCCAGACCGCTTGCATTAATTGCTCTCGCATGAAGATGACCCACTGCTGATCCCCTACAAATACAATTTCTCGCATCATAAATTCATTTTTACGGAAAGTATTTAATTTCCACTCCACTTCATGGCGAAAACAGGGCCCTTTTGCAGTGAAGATATGATGGTTGTCCCATTTTTGATTACCTAATTCTTCGTAACAATGATAGCAAATACACGGTTGTAAGTAGTCCCCCGTGTGCGTAAACCATTGATCTTGACCTTCGTTACTTTTTCTGAATTGTTCGATAATTTTATGTTGATGTGGAATATGATGAACGGCGTAAATGTGTTGAGGAAAATTTTTATGATATTGATTTCGCTGCATGTTTTGCTCATGCAGTATGGTAGGATAGCTTCGCATTTGGGCTTTTACTTGTTTTGCTATGGCAAGCATTTCGGCATCTAATTTCTCCAACAGTGCCAGCTCCACCTCGTTGTAGTATGCACTTGTTTTTTTAGGATGGGGGTGTTGTTGTTCCTGCTTTATTGGTAGTGAGTGATGATGTTTCGTTTCGTATTTTTTTACCGCAGGTTTTTCAATCCACCTTGTCGCCGCAATATGTTCAATTAATGTATTCATTTCACTCTTCAGCACCGTACTTTCTTCCTCAGTTCCTTCATACTCTAGTACGATTTTATTTTCACTTGTATTCACTTTCACCATATTGATGTGTTCCGAAATAAACGGTATACGATCCCTCAATTCATTTCTCTGACGTAGTGAAAATTGTGATGGAATAGCGCAATATATTTTCATAGGCTGTCCTCCCACTCTATATCGTGGATGAAGGTAATAAATAATAAGTTGATGAAACAAGTTCATTCATCTTAATGCTGTGGTAATAAGTTGATTGAACAAGTTCATGCAACTTATCTATTATTGTTACACCATCGCACACTTCTCACTCGGCAAAGTTTGGTTGCTTTTCATCCTATTGCAGAGGTTTTGCTCCAATCTATTTCTTCCACATTCATTTGACGTAATAGTTCATTACTTTTTGAAAAAAGTTTACTCCCAAAAAAGCCACGATGTGCACTAAACGGACTAGGATGAGGTGAAGTAATCATAGGATGGCGCGTATGGGTAATTTGATGTTGCTTGGCCTCAGCATGTTTACCCCACAATATAAACACCACAGGCTGCTCTCTTTCATTTAGCAATCGAATGATATAATCGGTAAATAACTCCCACCCTATATTTTGATGTGAGTTAGGTGAAGCTTCACGAACGGTGAGCACCGTGTTTAATAGCAAGACGCCTTGCTCTGCCCACCCTTCTAGAGAGCCGTGTGTCGGTATTTCCCCACCTACATCTTGCGCCAATTCTTTGAAAATATTACGCAGGGAAGGCGGAATACGGACGTCATTTTTCACAGAAAAACTAAGTCCATGTGCTTGTCCTTTCCCATGGTAAGGGTCTTGGCCGATAATAACAACTTTCGTATCCACATAAGAAGTGAGTCGTAACGCCGTGAAAATTTCTGACTGTGCCGGATAAACAGTGTATTGCGCATATTGTTGTTGTAGCGTTTCGAATAATGCTCCAATGTACGGTTTATTTAATTCGGCTTGCAATAACTCGTCCCAATCGTTTCCGATGTGAAAGTTCATCGTTTTTCTCCTTCTCGTTTTCTTTTTGAGTTTTAAGTTTCTTAAAGCATTTTCTTCATCATATTAATATTCGTTTCGTGACACTGTCTTGTAAAGTCTGATGCATAAGCCATATTATTGCATAACTTGTGTAATGCCGCTTCATTATCTGTCTTCACATCGTGCTTTAAATCGTTAAGATACTTTGTAGAAAAAGCAATTCTTCGTTCCATTTCAACACGATCACTTGTCATCTTACCGTGTCCCGGTATCAAATAGGAAATAGGATGTTTTTGCAGTATTTTCTCCGCCAACAGCAATGTATTGAAATATGAAACTGCACTATCGTATATAAAAGGTACTTCAAAATCAGATAAATAATCTCCCGCTATCCATATTCCTTCACGTTCCAATACCGTAAACAATCCATCATTCGTATGCCCTGGGGCAAGATAAAATGTAAGGATCGTTTCACCAACTTGCAACTGCTGTCCGTTATGTTGCACAACGATGTCTATTTTAGGGAAGGAAACAGGATAGTTACGTTCTATATAATATTTAGCGTCAAATTGATGAATGCTGTCTACTGTCTCTTGCTTATAGGAACACTCAGCTAAGCTTTGACTTGCAATCGTTGTTGCATTTGGGAAAGCACCGCTTCCTATTACATGATCATAGTCACCATGAGTAAACAGTAAATATAAATCTCGACCACCACGTATCGTATCGACGTAACGTTTTATTTCATCTATTTCATGCGGCAAAAAATTCGGATCGGCAATCAAAATCAAGTCTTTCGTATGGACAATCGTCGTTGTAGTCTGATATAAAGCACTTTGGTATACCGTTAATATGTCATTTCTAAATTGCAGCATCTACGATCCTTCTTTCTAGGTTTACTAAGTATTACTATACGTTATATACGTTCATGCTTCATCTTAGTTGCTGCATATTTTCTCATTCATTACGCCATAACATACAGTGAATGCAAAAAAAATAACTCGCATTATACGAGTTATTACATTATCGCTCACGCTGCCATCTTCATTTCTATCACTTCTCCCGCTTTTTTACGGAAAACAACGGCAAAATACGCATACGTAAGCACCATCATCGACGCTGCGAACATACCTATGAATTGCATCGCACTCCAGAAATGTGCGGTGCTGCCGCTGGAGATTGCAGCTTTGAACATGTCTACGGAATACGTCATCGGTAACCAAGTGTTGAAAAATTGTAATGAACTAGGAATCAGTTCTAATGGGAAGGTGCCTGCGCTCGTTGTCAATTGTAAGATAAGCAGTACAATCGCAATAAAACGTCCTACATCTTGAAAAGCAGTGACTAAAAATTGAATTAGCACCATGTAAACGATACTCGTTGCAACCGTGCTAAAGATAAATTGTGAAACACTTTGTACTTCTAAACCTAACCCAAACAACATCACCACATCTACGATAAGTGCTTGTAAAACACCTACAATGAGAACGACACTCCATTTACTAACGAACCAGTGCAATGCATTTTTCGGTTGCACAGCCGGTCTCCGAATATCAAATATAATCGTCAATAACAACGCACCGACAAATAAACCTAGTGAAATAAAATACGGAGAAAAACCTGTACCGTAATTCGGCACTTCCGTAAACTTATCATCCACCACTTCTACTGGACTCGCCATCATCGCCATCATCGATTCCGTCGCTGTGCTTTCCTGCGTCTGATCTGCTGCTTCTGCTAATTGTACAGATAACGTCTCACTACCTGTCACTAATTCGGTTAACCCATTCGACAATTGCACACTGCCACTCGCTAATTGTGAAGTCCCCGTCGTCATCTCGTCCACGCCATTTTTCAAATCAGAAAGTCCTGACCGTAACGTTTGACTCCCTGCCAGCAGCTGTCCACCTGCGGCGTTTAGCTGCTCACTTGCACTACTTGCCTCAGTTAGCTTGAGCTGAAAAAGATCCATCCCTTCATTCAGTTGTTGCTGCACTAAAGTTAATTCCTGCATGCCAGCCGTTAGCTGTGCTTGTCCCACTGCTGCATTTTCTAAACCACCAGAAAGCTGCTGCGCAACCAACGCCAATTGTTGGATGTTTTCATTATTCGCTAACTGCTCATCTGTTAATAATTGTTCCAAGCCAGTTGCTAATTGTACTGCGATCTCCTGCATTTCTACCGTAGCTTTCTGCGTTTCTTCTAGTCCTGATCCAACTCCCTCTAAAGAAGCGGTAGATTGTTCCCAACCATTAGTCAAGGTAAGCGCACTATCTTCTAACTGTTGCAACCCAGATTGGAGACTTCCTGCACCGCTATGCCATTGCTCTAACCCCACTGTCAGATCCGAAGCACCATGCATCAATTGCTCTGTCCCATTGACAAGTGGTGCAGTTCCGCTTTCCATTTGCTGTAATGAAGCGGTCATAGTGAGGAGACCTTCTTCTACACTGACTGTCCCTTCATGTACTTTCGATGCACCGTCAGCCGCTTCCACTAATCCGTCTGATAATACATTGATATTGTCAAATACGGTTTCCACATAAGCTTCAGAAAGCTGGCTTGATAATGCATCTCTTATTTCACCTACTGCCGATGTCCCTATTTGTGCGGAAAGAAAATTATAGCTTTCATTCGGCATAAAAACGAGTTGAGCTTTCTCTGGCTGTTCGTCCGTAATGGATGCTGCCTGAGCAGAAAACTGTTCTGGAATGAGTACCGTCATATAGTATTCATTATCACTCATCCCATTCAATGCTTGTTCTTTACTGACAAAATTCCAAGCAAAGTCATCACTTTCTTTTAATTCTGCTATGAATTCCTCTCCAACGCTAATTTTCTCCCCATCAAGCGTTGCTCCAGCATCTTCGTTTACGATGGCAACCGGTAAAACATCCATACGTTCATATGGGTCCCAAAACGTCCACAAAAACATGAAACTATACAATAACGGAATAAACAAAATGGCGATCATCGGTATCAACACTTTTTTATTTTTACAAATAGATAACCACTCTTCCACTATGACATGATGATGCTTTTTTATGTTGCTATCTCTTTTTATATGGGTTTGTTGCTTCACTCTCTTTTCCCTCCACTATCTTGCTTTCTCTTTATTTTGATTTTTATATTTACATCATGTATATTTCTCACTCTAGTAATTAATGACTAATATGTTCATTCAGTCATTTTAAAATAAAAAAAACGGCTATTACATAGCCAAACCTTCTGCAAGGTATAATTGAAATAGTTCTGCTATCTTTTCGTTATCTAGTTCATCGCGTAAAGAGGACCATTCTGAAACGAATGAGATATACAGCCTAAAAATGATAAACGCTGTAATTTCTGGATCACAGTGCTTAATTTCTTTTCTTTCAATTGCTTTTTCCACTTGTATTTCAATGAACTTCCTAATTTCGCTTTCAAATTTCTTTAGTCCGTCCATAGCAGCAGGAGTTCCTATTTCTTTTACTTCGTGATAAAGTCTTACCATTAACTCGTGTTTACGGCGGAATTCCAAAGTTTTAAATAATACTTGATTTAGATTTTGAAAAAAAGTACGATTTTTATCAATAGAGCTTTTCGCTACATCTCTCATCTCCATAATCACGTTGTGCAATATCTCATTAAACAATTCCTCTTTATTTTGAAAAAAAGTATAAATCGTGCCTTTCCCTACTTTAGCTATTTTAGCTACTTGCTCCATGGTCGTTCCTTTATAGCCAAACAAAGAAAATGATTTAAATGCGGCTTGTACGATAAGTTGTTTTCGGTCTACTGTCATGTTGCACACCCCCTTTTATGACTATAAAACATTATTGGTCATCTGGTATCCTTATTATTACTGACAATTATACTTATTTCAAATGAAAATGCAATAAAAAATTAATATTTTCAGTAATTTCCACAGTTGATATCATGTGTTATGTATATCGTAACCTTTAGCCGTCCTTATGATAGGACAACGATCGGTGTCTTTCAAGCCAATCGTGTATATCCTGCATGACTTCTTCACGATTTGTTTCATTTAGCATTTCATGTCTTCCTTCTTCGTATAGCTTTATGTCTACGGACTGTATCTGTAAATTTTGATACATATGATAAAGCTTCTTCACTCCTGCACCATTTCGACCTACAGGATCTTGATCTCCAGCAAACAAGAAAATAGGTAAGTTTTTTGGTATTTTACTCACATTTTTCTGTCGATGTAGTTTGGTTAAAAAAGTAGTAAATTCTTTATAAAAATTCGTTGTAAATATAGCACCACAGTGTGGATCATCGATATATTTCTGCACTTCGTCAGCATCTCTGCTTAACCAGTCGAAAGGAGTTTTTGCAGACTTAAACTGCTTATTGAACCCGCCGAATGATAGCTTATCCATCAGAGGACTTTTCGCTTTCTCATCCCGCAAAGCATGTTCAATGGAAGCCACCATACGCCCTGCATGAAATGAAACAAATTTTCCGTTACTGCCAGATAAAATGACCCCCTGCAAATCATAACCGTAATCCGCCATATATTGCTGTGTTAAAAAGGAGCCCATACTGTGTCCGAGTAAAAAAATGGGGGTGTCAGGAAAGTCTTTTTTCGCTTGCTCATGAACTTGCCGCATATTTTTGACCATCCAGTCAAAGCCGTTACGCCCCACATAGCCCATTTCTTCTGTTGTTTTGGCCGTTTTCCCGTGGCCTCGATGATCATGTGCATAGACGATCACTTGATGTTCCGTTAGAAAGGAAGCTAATCGCTCATACCTTTTTGCTGTTTCCGCCATGCCGTGTGCGATCAATAAAATGATCTTACCCTCTTTCACTTCATCCGGAAGCCACTGGTATACATGAATATGAATATCTTGAGGATCAATAAGGAGTTTTTCCACCTCTTTCATCATGTCCACCTACCCTACAAGGTTATATTTGCTTTCTCATGACTATAATTATACACTGGTATACAAGTCAATGAAATACTATTCTTGCGTCATTGTACTGATTTTGGAATCGCATTCATTTTAGCTATATATTGCATGCACGGAGGTTTTATATGAAATTATCTGATAATTTATTGATAATGTCAAATCGCCAATGGGGTTTACATATGTTAACCATCATTTTGTTATCACTATTCTGTGTTTCTATGACTGTCTTTCGCATCATGAAGACAGATACATTTTTATATGCATTTATGGTGTGGAATGTATTTCTTGCTTGGATTCCCTTCGTCGTTGCCTCTATCGCTTCTTTCTTTTTTGCGAGGCGAGCAAAGGCTTCCTTATCTTTTTTTGTCCTGCTGTTATGCTGGTTATTCTTTTTCCCTAATGCGCCCTATATGGTAACAGATATCATTCATTTTTATTACACCAAAGGAGAAATTTCGTTATGGTTTGACCTGATCATGTTTTTCTCCTACAGTATACTGGGTATATTTTTAGGATTTTTATCTCTATCTTACATACAAACATTGTTAAAACGGTGGTATGGCAGCATCATAAGCTGGACATTTTTCTTGGTTGTGCATATATTATGTGGGATAGGCATTTATCTAGGACGAACATTACGGTGGAATAGCTGGGATATACTCACTAGTCCTCATCACATTGTTATCGATAGTGTACAAGCATTACAAAATACAGAAGCTTTACAATTCATCACGATGGTAACCGGCATGCTCCTATGTATACATTTAGTTTTGCACGCGTTAACGTTTCGTCATGATGTTGCGTAACCGTTTGTTTATATGATGAGAAAAGGTGGTGCAATATGAAAGTTAGACTATCTCCTTACACTGATGCATGGAAATTAATGTTTACGGAAGAAGAAGCATTACTTCAAACCATCTTCGGTAAAGCAATAATGAAGATCGAACATTTTGGCAGCACCGCCATTCCAGGTATGAAAGCAAAGCCTGTCATTGATATGATGTGTATGGTACATGATATTGCAATCATAGATACTTACAACGAACGTATGAAATCACTAGGATACGATGTAGCCGGTGAATGGGGGATTGAAGGAAGAAGATTATTTCGTAAGGGCGGGGAAAACAGAACACATCATATTCACTTTTATTCGTTTGATCATCCTGAAATTGAAAGACACTTAGTGTTCCGTGACTATCTCCTAGCACATCCACAACAAGCTTTACGTTATAGTCAGTTCAAAGAAAGTCTAGCTCAAAAATATGAATCAACTTCTGAATATAGTGTGGCTAAAAAACCTTTTGTTTCTGCTATGGAGAAAACAGCTTTAGTTTGGTATCAACAGGAGAAAAATTCAAAGCCTTGATACAAAAAAAGGCATAGAAAGAAGCTGAGCATTACCATTGCAACCCAAATGGCTGTGGTTTTAGGACCTCGTATGAGTTGATAAAGCAACCATCCAATGATAACCATAAAAACGATATTGCCTAGGATTGAGATGATTAGAAAAAATCCATACATAACGCTACTTCCCTTCTTGTTCTTCAGTGTATGAGTCAACCACAACATGGTTTTTTATTCATTTTATCATTGTTTATGCAATTTTTACTGCATCTTTCAATCAATTATGTTATAATGTTGATATTTTCTAATTGAGAAGAATGGAGAAGACGATGGATAATAAAATCTTGGCTAGTGCACAAATTGCATAGTATGTTTATCTGGACTGCTAGTTGTATGATTAGCGGGAGATATTCACGAGCTAAGATTATAGTCTTTACCAACTTCTTAAAACTTGCATAATAACCCTTCAACTTCATTTGATTTAAGTAACCTTTTACAGGTACTCCACCATATTGTCGTGCATTTCACATGATGGAATGCATACATGGTACAACGATGATTGATGAATAGGGGCTGTTATTAGACTATGTTCTAGTAGCAGCTCCTTTTTGCTGTTTTATGTCATGTCGCTATATTCTTATCTCATGTATCCCCCTTTACATACTAACGACACAGTTCATTTATTTCAAAAATATAAATGAAGGAGTTGGGTATACATTGACGATACTTTTAAGTGGACGAAACATACACAAACATTATGGAGATAAAAAAATATTAGATAACGTTTCCTTTGATATTAAAGTGAACGAGAAAATAGGTCTGGTTGGCCGTAATGGAACTGGAAAAACAACACTCATGAATCTCATCTATACAGGAGCTTTAGACAAAGGGCAGCTCATATGGCATGACCCCTCTATCACTATAGGCTATTTAAAACAAGTTTCAGCCTATATTGATGAAACAGAACAAGAGGAAACGATGTCTTCCAACAACAAGGATTATTTATTCACAGCAAGTCAGCTTGGCGTAGCGAAAGAAATCTACAAAGCAGAAGGCAACCAGACTACGTTAAGTGGTGGTGAACATACGAAGCTGCAATTAGCTTCCATATGGTCTGCACGACCAGCATTACTTCTGTTAGATGAACCAACCAATCACATGGACGCTCAAGGCATTCAGTGGTTAATTGAACAACTACAAGCCTATCAAGGAACTTACATCACGATATCTCACAACAGATATTTTCTAGACCAAGTAGTAGATCGCATCATTGAAATAGAGCAGCATCAACTGCATTCCTATACAGGAAATTACACAGATTATAGAAAACAAAAAGAGGAAACTATTCAGGCACAATGGAACGCCTACGATAAACAAGAAAAATATAACAAGAAAGTAGAAGAGGATATACAAAGAATAAGTAGATGGGCTAATCAAGGGCATCAAAATTCAGGAAAGAAAGCAATCGAGAATGGTGGGCTTTGTGGACTTAAAACATTTTATCGTAGTAAATCAAAAAAATTAGATCGACAGGCACAATCTAAACTTAAAAGGTTAGAACAAGCAAAAATAGAAGGCATTGCAAAACCACAAGCAGAACAGCACATTAAATTTCATTTTAATGACGGTGAGAAAAGAGGGAAACTTAGCTTAGAAGCAAAACGTATTAGTAAATCATACGGTAACCACATTCTATTTGAAAAAAGTTCTTTTACCATCCAGCGAGGGGGAAAAGTCGGACTGATCGGGGAAAATGGCAGTGGGAAAACGACGTTAATTCAATGCATATTACAGCAACAATCGTTAGATGAGGGCACCTTGCTGTTTCATCCTCATTTGCGCATGTCTTACTTGAGTCAAGATGTCATTCATATGAACGAACAAGACGATATGCTTTCCCTCTTCCATATTACTAACTCTCAAGAAGAGGCAACTGTTCGCTCCCAATTAGTTCATATGGGTTTTAAAAAAGATATGCTGCATCAATCCATCGGCTCTTTAAGTCTTGGAGAACGTATGAAATTAAAAATTGCTCAACTGTTATTTGAAGACCACGATTTGCTTATTCTAGATGAACCGACAAATCATCTTGATTTGAATACAAGGGAACAACTTGAACAGGCATTACAACATTATAAGGGAACCTTGTTGCTCGTCACACATGATCGATATATGCTAGAAAAAATATGTAACACTGTCCTTGTAATCGAGCATAAACACATTAAAAAGTTCCCTTATTCTTTTAAAGAATATGTGCAAAAATCAAAGCAAGAGCATAAGCAACCTCTTAAAAACGCGGAGCCGGCAACAAAAGAAAAACAAGAAGAAAGATTATTAAGAATACAACATCAATTAACAACAGTATTAAGCCAGTTGAGCCTGTGTTCACCACATGATCCTATGTATAAACAGTTAGATGAGGAATTTAAAGCATTATTAGCAGAAAAGCAACAATATAATCAATGAGAATGAATGACAGCTGTATAATCAATGGCATTAATGTTTTATAATGTAAATATTTAATGCCATTGAACTCTTTTTTATGAACCACTTATTCTTCTATATGATTAAATTGAATGTAAATGTAGAGACATCTGTATTAATACTTACACTTTCTTTTCCTTGAGCATGGTTTAATTTGTTTTCCTTTTTTATTGAAAAATATCTTTTCAGATACGGGTCTTTTTTTTCTATCATAACCTTGTGCAAATGCAACCCTTCTATTTCTATTAATAATAGGGTACTTAAATGTTCGGATGATAATTTTATTATTTTTAAAATTTATAACAGAATTTTGCAGATATTTACTTGGTTTGAGTACAATACGATTGTTAACCACTTTAATGTCTGCATTAGAAATGGAAGTAAAGAAGATACATATCCCTATTGCTCCTGCACAAAAACATGGACTATCACAGGGTGAAAAAATAATGACGCAAAATTCATTTAGACAGCTACTAGCATCTTGCTTCAATTTATATGTCTTTCGATGAACAGATGGATTTTTCCGAATCAAAACAATCATCTCCATTAGCCTATTTTTCTTGTTTTTCTCTATATTAGATGCCGTAGGAGATGGTTTTGCTTGTATGAAAACCTAGATAAGCTTTATGTATATTCGATTAAAATAAGTCATTTGTTCCCTCAGCAAAACTTACATCATCATGAACAATACAGTATGAATGGACAAATGAAAATTATAATGATGCGCAACATAAAAAAGACTGGCATAATGACAGCTCCAGTCTTTATCTCACATAGTGTATAAATGAAAAGTGTTACCAACGAAACAACTTAAAACTCTCCTAGCTTCTGAAGTAGAAGGGTTAACACCGTTGCAGCTTGTGCACGAGTCGCTTGCTCTTGTGGCATAAAACGTTGATTTGCATCCCCTTGCAGTATGCCTAGCTGACTTGCAGAAGCAATGCTTTGCAGCGCATAATCACTGATCATATCCGCATCACTGTACGTTACATCCTGATATCCTAATGCAAAAACTTCCCCACCACGATAGCCAAAAGCATTCATAGCCATCACTGCCATCTGCTCTCTCGTAATCCACTCATCTGGAGCAAATTGTCCTTCACTGTAGCCATTGATAATGCCTTCACGATAGGCTGCTTCAATTTGATTTGCTGCCCAGAAATCTTGATTTACATCTTGAAACGTACTGATGTTTTCGTTGGATTTCAACATTAGTGCTCTCGCAAGCATGGTTGTAAATTGCGCGCGCGTTACAGATGATTCAGGTTCAAACTGTCCGTTAGGCATGCCAGAAATGATGGTTCTAGCTGCCAATACTTCCACGCTATCTGCTGCCCAATGATCTTTCATATCATCAAACTTTTTATCTTTTTCCATCACAGCGAATGAAGAGAAGTGATCACTATAAAACGTCATGCTGTCACCAGTAATGACTCCACCGTAATATTCCCATTCCTTCGTTTCTTCATTGTAATAAAACGCGCTTGCCTTGCGATTGTCTTGTACTTCCTCATTCAACTCTATTTCTAACATCACTTTATCCGTAAATGAAGTGATTGCAGTATTTTTATTACCATCTATTACTTTTACATTATAACTAAATTGTTGAGAGAGCCATGTACTATACTGGTCTCCTTTAGGAGGTTCACTGCGTTGAACTTCAAAACAGATTTCTCCTTTTTCCATCGATAATGACTGTAAAATAGTGTTGGGTAACGTAATGGACCATCCATCACTATGCATCTTTAACGCTTTTCCCTGCTCTTGCACGTCACCAAATAAGCTAGCATCCATTTTTAGTTCCCAAGTCAATTGATTTTTACTTGCTTGATGAAGTTCAAGCGAAACGTATTCATCGTCTTTTGCGTTCTTTAATGCTTCTTTTAATTCTTTATTTGTAATGACAGTAACGTGATCATCTTTTTTGTTTTTATTACTCTTGTTATTTGGTTTATCTTCATTTCCACCGTTGCCACCGCCACCATTACCAGGATTGCTTGGGTTTCCTGGATCAGGGTCAGGATCTCCTGAATGCTCAACTACAGTAAATGACTTTACAGCTTTCTCTGTCATAGCTTGTAGTGTGACCGTATATTTTCCTAACACAACATCAGCAGCAAGTTTCATTATGTCTGTAATCTTCCCGTCTGTTCCTATTTCATTATCACTCCACTGACCTGTATATACTTCATAACCGTATTCATCTACAATCGTCAAGGTTGGATTTATGCCGTATGCAGCATCGTCACCATTTTTCACATAGGCTTCCAATTGCACCGTATCCCCTTGCTTATATTGTGCTTGTAGTGAACTTATTTGTACCTTAATATTTTGATTCATATCCTCATCGCTTGTTAAAGATAAGTCAAGAGCTTGATTATTTGCATACACTGGCATAGCAATGCTTAATAGTGCTAAAATCATTACGACATATAAGGCTTTCTTCATTCCACAAACTCCCTTCATATTTAACCGTATAGGGAGGAAGACACATGATCTCCCTCCCCATTGACTTGCTTTTTTTACTGTTTATTTACTGTTGAATGATAAAATTAGTAACATCATGTTTTTCTGCATATGGAGTCTGCGTTCCTTCTTCCCACACAAACACTTCTACGTTATAATCTCCTGGCTGTAGTTGATATAGCGGAATGTGTGATCCAAATTTCAATGTATTTCCTTCATAGATTTCATTTGCTGTTAAAAAGGACTTATGAACAGGTTGATTGTTCTGATCCGTTATTTGAATCGTCAGCTTTAAATTGGCTACTTGTGCTTGTGATATATTTTCTACAACAGCTTCTAATTTTGCCATGCCAACACCATCAAATGTCTCACTCTCTATATACTCTCCTCCGTCGGATTCAAACATCGTTACGGAATTGATATTAATAGATAGAGGAGAATTGTAGACATAGAATGACACGTATTCTTTGTCTAACAATTTGCCTGTATTATCTTTAAGCATCGCCGTTACCTTATATTCTCCACTCGGTGCATCAATCCATGGAGTGTAGATTGCTTCATAAGCATTGGTATCCGTCGCCATTGGTAACTGTTCCACCACACCATTGACATCCATCACTTCTACTTCCCAGTTACCAGTTTGGTTGGCACTAGCTTTGATTGTGGTGGGATTACTAATTTTTACGAACTTATCTGGATTAGCCGTAACAGACTCAATGATGTCTGGGTCATATCCTTCTACAAGGTGGAAATCTAATGCTGAAACATTACCTGCATTATCATATGCTTTTGCAATGATCACTGCACCTTTAGTAAGCCCTTCACTCATCGTGTATGATAACTCACTACCATATACAGTTGCCCTTTGGTTTGGTGTTTCTGGGTCACCATCTCTATCTATGATTAAGGAGTAATATGCAATGCCACTACCTAACTCGCCATCTTCGCCGTTAAAAATCAACTTATCTTCCCCACCGATGTACTCAATATTAGTGGATGGAGCGGTATTATCCAATAAGATTGGAACTTCTAACGTTTGTGCATCCTTACCTTCGTAATCAATCATCGCTTCTATTTGATACCAATAGTTACCGTCTGGAAGTACTTCTCCATCTTTTGTACCATTCCACGTTAAATCATTTAGAAAAAATGCAACTTGTCTTGTGTCGTAGTTTTTGTACACTTCATCTGCTCTACCTACATCACGAATGAGATTTCCATCCTCATCCAGTATGTTACCTTTTACATATTTGGCATTACGAACAAAAGATAAGTAAGGTGTAATGTCATCATATTCACCATCATTGTTCGGTGAAAATGCAATCGGTGTATACTCTTGATTTAGAGGGTGAACACCTAAATAATATAAACCATATATAGATTGTCCTACCATTCCACCTACACCATAAACAGCATAACTATCATCTTCGTACATCAGACTATCTAATATCGGAGCATCATTCCAGTCCCCTTTAAAACCTACATAAGGAACAGACAATGTCGGTACTCCATCTTCCCCATTCACATCTACCAATTGAACGAACCCTTCAAACCAGTAGCCATTCTCGAATATTTCAACAATATCTTCATCCACATCACGTAGATCAATTTCCACATCAAATGAGACGGAATCTCTTGCAGGAACGGTTACCGTCGTTCCATATACGCTATCGGTCACATCACCGTACATGGATATTTCCGCTCCAGGCAACGCAAGCGGTTCCATAAGGGAGTACATCACTCCAGCAAAAGCTGGTGCATCCGTTTGAACGTTACTGTATACCGCATACGTCACAGACTCATCGCTATAGTTAGTAGCCGTTAATTCGAAACTGGCCACATTGCCTCTTACTTCTTTTAACGCTACTTTCGCTTCTTCTGTTTCTTCTTCTACCACTACGACAGGAGTAGATAGTGCTTTATGAAGTTGCATAATACCTGAACCCTGTCTACGAGGAGAATAAGGTAAATCCTCTTCTGTATATACCACTTGTGCTGTATTCATCAACATATTTTTAGCCAAATAAACTCTATCTCTTCCTTCAGTTTTGAATTTGTCATCTATATACTCCATCACAAGCGCTGATCCCCCAGAAACGTGCGGAGCAGCCATGGAAGTACCGCTGTTGACACCATATTTTCCATTTTGTAATGTGGAATAGATCTGACCTCCTGGTGCTGTAATCTCTGGCTTAAAGTCTAAATTAGGTGTTAATCCCCAAGAGGTGAACGTCGACATCTCACCGCCAGCGTTATTAATTACTTCTAAACGCTCACCAGTAAATGTTACTTTCATTTCTCCGCCGTTCTCTATCACTTTTTCTTCAAGCATGTTTCCATCTGCTATACTTAGCGAAACCATTGGAATAATTGGATCATTTACAGCCATATTGACGTAATCACCGTGCCCTTCAAAACCACGCACGATAACACCAGCAGCTCCTGCTATTTCCGCCTGAACCTGTATTTGTGCATAAAAGAAGCTACCTGTTCTGACTACGAAAACGACCTTGCCTTCTACATCTTTTCCTACATATTTGTCAGCTTGTCCATCCTCAACGTAAACGACGTCCATTTCACTGTTAAAGACATCTAACGCGTCTGGTGCATCTGCTTTTTTATAAGCGATAGAATAGTCTGTACCACCAATATCAGCTATAAACTCTTCTAGCTGTATGTTCGTATTTTCTATCGATGCTACTTGAATTGTGTCATAAGAAATACCAGGACTACCTACTACACCGTAATCTGGATGATCTGCTCTAGGATAGAAACCACCTGTCATTGCTTGTGAGTTCCCAGCAGAGACAGAAACCATAACCCCATTATCTACTGCGCGTTTCACCGCTTGTTGCTCTGGATCATCTTCATTTACGAATTGTGCTGGAGCACCTAAACTCATATTGATAACATCTGCTTGTAGCTTGATCGCATCATCAATTGCTTTAATATATATATCTCCTGATGTTGTCGTTTCTTCCGTGTAATTACCGAATACTTTCATAGCTAATAACTGTGCTTCTGGTGCAACCCCTTTAATACCTACACTTGTATCTTCGGCATTAGCTGCTACCGACCCAGATACGTGCATACCATGCTCACTTGCTGCAGGGCCTAAATCTAAAATTTCTGTATTTTTATTATAGTAATTGTAACCATATGGCACTTTTTCAGTGAAATACTTTCCATGCATGTTGTATCCTTGTTCTTTTTGCAACTGTATCGTGTTGTTTACAATATTCTCTGTTAACGCAGGGTCAGTATCTTCACTTAATCTCATATCAGGGTGAGAAGGATCTAAACCGGAATCAATAACGGCAACGACCATGCCTTCCCCTTTATATCCATACTCACTCCAAGTCTTAGAAGCTTCAACCATCTCATTACTTGTTACCATTTCTATTTCTTCCGCTGGTCTTTCATATACATTCGCAATGTAAACGCTTTTAACATTTTCTAATGATTTCAACGTTTCCAACTCTGTATAAGTGACATCACCACTAAATCCATTGAAAACAGTTGTAAATTGGTGTTCTACTTCTAATGAAATAGAACGATCCTCTATAGTTCGTATCAACTCATTCTGATCACTTAGCAACGATTCTTCGATGTTTGCTCTCTGCTGTTCATTTGCTTCTTGATATAGTAATCCTTGAGTAGAGAACTGATCCATGACAGGCTTTTCTTCCAACTCTACAATAACGCGGACCTTATCATTATCTTCATACATGATTTCCTCAATTGTTTCATGAGAAAGCTCATTGAACAACCCCTCATATGCTGACAAATCTACCGTATTGCTGTCTGCAGCAAAACCTACGCTTGGTACCACAAGTAAAAACATAAGAACAAATAGTGCAATTTTTTTTGGTTTCATGAAATATAAAACTCCTTTCAGAATTGTTGCATATTAATCAAACCTCTAATGCAGCGGAAAAAGACTTCCACCTCCCGTTACCGTAAGCTGCATGCAAGTTGAGGTAGTGATTGGAACGTTAGAACTTCATTACGGCATAATAAAAGTAAACTATATAAGCTGAAAAAATAGTGAGATACAAGTTCACAAATCAGTAGCCACACGTAAAGGTTGATGTAGTGATTTCTCCCTCTTATGCTTAGTAGTAATAAGTGGGTTGAACAAGTTCATTCCACTTATATAGTACGATTCATACTACAGGACCTCGTTTTACATCGTTAGTCATTTTAATACATACATCATACTGTCTGAACAAATCTACGATTCTACTTCAACATGTTAACAATGGATTAACTATCATATGTTTTTAGTATATTTGTTATTATAATATGTGTAAATATACGTATTTTGATAGATTTTGTAATATATTAATCACATAAATATTCTTTTATTCGTCTTAAAACGACAATGTATCAAAAAACCAAGAAGGATGGAAAGAAATACTGCTTTATTCAACATTATATTCGGGTTTTTTGACATATATAATGTGGTGTATTGGGTAACATGTAACCATTGTTGTGTATTAAAAATGGTGTGTACTACGAAAGGGAAGAATAAGAAACAAGCAGAAAATAATGAAGTCGAAGGAAATAGTAGAAGAAACGCGAGCAGATAGAATAGATGGGTTGAGTCAAAACGAAAAATATCATCTACCCTGTTTAATAAGTAGAAGTAAAAATGTGATTTTATTAGGCCTAGTTTACAAAAAACATATATTAATATGTCTTCAAATTTCTATAAAATAGAACTGAAATAAGTTAAACTTAGTATACAAGCCCTTTCATTATGTACAGTAAAATATACTAATAAATTCAACTGGTGGTGGTTAATTCATGTTCAAAAAATATGTCGTATTTTTATTATCTTTACTCTTGATGGCAGCTTCTTTACTACCAACTTCTTTCAGTGAAGTAGAAGCAGCTTCGTACGATTGGAATATTTATTCTTCTTCTATAGAATTTAAAGCAACTGGGCAAGACTTTTACAACAAATCTTGCGGACAAGTAAATAATGCAACACAAGGGTACTTCCGCTTACCTACAACGTATGCTAACCAAACGATAGAAAGCTATAGTGTAGGTGCTGGGAAATATGTCGAATTGAATTTTGGAGGCTGCTCCACATATGGGATGACGCATATTTTGTCTAGACATGTTCCTGAGTACTTTATTGGAAATGTAACCAGAATTCAATCATTCTTTAACCCTGGATATTCTATTGGTTATTATGAAAATTTAGTAGAGCAAATTGTGTATGAAAACGCTTATCAAATATTACAATATGGATTTACTAGTTCTGGTACTGCTGTATATGGAAACGCATATGGCAATCCAGCTTATCCAGTTAAATTAATCATTAAAGGTGGAAAAGTAATCACGATGTATTCTTCTGGATGGGGGATTGGTGAAGATTTAAGATAGCAAATAGCAATACAACATAGAAAGGGCTTGTAAAAAACGTTCAAAACTTGTACTTTACATTGTAGATGGTGTGATACATATGATCATTCATAACGTCTTATAACATAAATTCTAAATAACAAAAACATTTATGAAGTCAGGTGTGTGTGGATATGATTACTGCAAAAAGTTACTTCTTGAAAGCGAACATGAAATTACCTCCAGTAGAACAGTTAGAAGCTAACGTTAACCAATTCTTTATTTCTGCTGAAGATAAAAAGGAAATACAGAAGCAATTATCACTTTTCGATCCTATCTATCCTGGTGCAATTGAACTTTATGATGGTGACCAGCTGTTGATAGGGGTAAAATACCACGATAGTGTAGATGGGCTTTGGTTAGGCATTATAACTATGTTGCATCAGGTCATGGAGCTCGGTGAAGGAAGTGTACATTTTATTTATCAACCCATATCATTGCACATGAAAGAAGGGCAACAACATAACATCTTTTTATCTCTTTTAGAACAAAGTGTTGTAAAGGAAGAATGGACGATGGCTAAACATGACATCTTTCAAGCCCTTATTACAGGTGCAGAGCAATTTTTCAACACGCTGTTTGATTTGAATTTTACATTCATACAAGCGGAGAAAGAGCAAGTAAAACAGAATATACGCACCTTATCTCAGCTTCTGAAAAATATGTAAAGAGGTATTCCTTCGTTTTTTCTTTATAACTTACCATATCAAATTCTTGATTACATTTAGATTTTCAACAATTTTCTTTTGTTTTCTTCAAAATTTTTTTCAAAAAATTCTATCTAATATTTTGTTTTGTTTGTTGAACAGAACTAGAACTTTAATTAAATGGAGAACATCATAAAAAAGGTGGAATGATCCATGGATCAGCCCACCTTTTTTATCTCTCCCTCGCTTCCAACAAAGCACAGGAATCTGTACTTTCTTGGAGGCGAGGGGAGTCGAACCCCTGTCCGAAGATATCGCCACATCAGCTTCTACGGGTGTAGTAGCCTGTCATATTTTCGCCTAAATTGCCACCAGGTTACACGCTACAACTTAAGCTAGTCTGATTGTCTTCTTCCGTTAGCCTCAGACGGAGACTAAACGGCGTATCCCACTAAAGTTAGCCCCTATCCTAGCACATGGGAGATGCGAGGTAGAAGCACGCTCGCAGTTTCTTAGGCTGCTAAAGCGTAGTTTGTTTGTTGTTTGCCAGTTATTATTGGCTTTAGCGTTTTAGAGTGGACGCGTCCCCACTACCCGCTACTCATGCTCGAATTATCCCCGTCGAATCCATAAACGCCCCCATATATCGCCTATAAATAAGCGTCAAATGTGTTACAAACCTATGCTGTAATTATCACTGTAAAGATAGTGTATCCCGACAGCAAAATTATTATAACACATTCGTTTCTATTTTCCTAACTTATTTGTTTGGCAAGTTTGGTACAAGGATACATTTCCGATTTACTGAACATGCTATGCATCAAAAAACTGCATATGCGGCATGGCTTGCTTATAGTAATCCAGTCGATCTTGCAATGTGCCTGTATGAAACTCAAACTTATGTCCATCTGGATCTGTGAAGTAAATGGATTGTTTATCACGTTCATCTCTTTCTCTTCCTGCGAGCACGTTAACGTCATGATTCAACAATGTTTGTCTTATGTTATCCATTTCACTTTCTTGTACTGTAAAGGCAATATGTGTGTATGAATTAGCAATTTCGTTGCGTGGAATATCCTTCTCTTCATTTAAGGCCAGCCACATTCCATTCAAGTTAAAGTAAGCTAATGTTCTCCCTTTAACAAGAAGCTTCGCCCCAAACACAGCCTGATAAAATGCAATGGAACGGTCAAGATTAGAAACGGAAAACAACAGATGGTTGATTCCATTGATGTCCATCCATTTCACCTCACCTAGCTACTTTTTGATTTTCTTTTAAAGCACGCTGTATCGTTCGTTGTGCATCACGTTTTGCTGCTGTTTGTCTTTTATCGTATTGCTTTTTCCCTTTTCCTAATCCGAGAAGTAATTTTGCATAGCCGTTGCGCACGTATATTTTAAGTGGCACAAGCGTGTAACCTTCTTGCTTCGTCAACCCAATTAACTTTGCAATTTCCTTATGTTTGAGCAATAATTTTCTAGCTCTTGTCGGGTCCGTTGGATTATATCGATTCCCATTTTCAAATGGGCTAATGTGCATATTATGAATAAACACTTCTCCATTACGAATCGTTGCGAAACTTTCTGCAATGTTGGCTTTGCCATTTCGCAGTGATTTAATTTCTGTACCCGTTAGTACCATACCAGCTTCATACGTTTCTTCTATAAAATAATCATGAGAAGCTTTACGATTTTGTACTAACACATTATCATCTTTTTTCTTCCCCATGATAACTCTCCCCCTGCATCATATCATTACTTCTCTTCATCATAAGTATCTCAAAGTGTATCAATGTGAACATGAAAAATCAAGGTTAACCCTTGTTTCTATTCTTATTCGTTCTTCTTTTCTCCCCGTATTTTCCACTCTTGTTGCTTTTGTTCGCTCTTTTACCAACGACACTAACTTTATCATTTCGCTTGCGTTGATTTAGCAATTCAAAATCCACCGTGTGATCATCTAAGTTAACGCCTGTCACACGGACTTTGACTTCATCCCCAATACGATATATATTAGATGTTCGCTCACCAATTAAAGCTAAATTGCGCTCGTCAAAGTGATAGTAATCATCGATTAAATGACTAAGGCGAATTAATCCTTCCACTGTATTGTCTAATTCGACAAACATACCAAAGTTGGTCACACTACTAATCATGCCATCGTATTCTTCACCAATTTTATCTAACATATATTCCGCTTTTTTCAGCGCTTCTGTATCTCTTTCCGCGTCTACAGCAATTCGTTCTCGCTCCGAAGATTGTTGAGCGATATCACTCATCTTAGATTGTAAATGTTCTTGTCTACCTGATTCTAAAATCCCTTGCATAATGACTTCTCTTATCGTTCGATGAATGATTAGATCAGGATATCTTCTAATTGGCGATGTGAAATGGGAATAAAATTCAGCAGAAAGACCAAAATGACCTTGGCTCTGTGCATCATATTTCGCTTGTTTCATCGATCTCAGCATCATCGTACTAATGACGGTTTCTTCTTTACTCCCCTTAATTTCCTCTAACAGACTTTGTAGTGCACGAGGATGAACTTTATTGGATTTCCCTCGCACAACATAGCCGAAATTCGTAATGAATTCCATAAAGTGAAACATCTTTTCTTGATCGGGTTCTTCGTGTGTACGATATAAGAAAGGCACTTTCAACCAATAAAAATGCTCGGCCACCGTTTCGTTGGCAATCAACATAAATTCTTCGATAATTTGCTCTGCAATCGATCGCTCTCTTTTCTTTATTTCTATCGGTTTTCCATCATCGTCTACAATGACTTTCGCTTCCTGAAAGTCGAAATCGACTGCTCCTCTTTGTAATCTTCCTTTTCTTAAACGCATAGCGATCTTTTCCATTAATTTAAACTGGTCGACAAGATCAGCATAACGCTCCAAGAGTGCTTCATCTTCACCTGCTAAAATTTTTCTTACATTAGTATAGGTCATTCTTTCTTTCGTGCAAATGACGCTTGGAAAAATGTCATGTGACACTACTTTTCCTTTATCGTCAATTTCCATTTCGCAAGACATCGTTAGTCGGTCTACTTGTGGGTTTAAGCTGCATATGCCGTTAGATAAGCGATGCGGCAACATCGGAATCACGCGATCAACTAAGTACACGCTACATCCTCTAGCATAAGCTTCTTGATCTAGACTAGAACCTTCTTTGACATAGTATCCTACATCCGCTATATGTACACCGAGTCTAACATTCCCATTTTCAAGTTGTTCTAACGATACGGCATCATCGAGATCTTTGGCATCTTCTCCGTCAATCGTCACTGTTACTTTCCCGCGCAAGTCTCTTCTACCTACTAAATCTTCTTCTGAGATGGATTCAGATATAGCTGTAGCTTCATCTAATACTTCCTTAGGAAATTGTTCTGGCAGTTGATATTTACGAATGATAGACAAAATATCTACACCTGGGTCATTTTTATGTCCGAGTATTTCAATAATTTTGCCTTCGGCAGATGATCTACCCTCTGCATACTTTACGATCTCTACAACGACTTTTTGACCGTCTACAGCGCCAGCAAAACTATCCTTAGATATAAAAATATCTTTCACGATGCGCTTGTCATCTGGAATAACAAAAGCATAACTTTTGAAACCTTCAAACAAACCGACAATTTTCGTATGTGCACGTTTTACAATACGTACGACTTCTCCTTCATACCTGCCTCCACCTACTGGTTTCGTGGTAATACGTACGAGGGCAATATCTCCATTCATAGCGCTTTTCAAATCATTAGCGTGAATATAAATGTCGGATAACGATTCATCATCTGGTAGTAGAAATGCGAATCCTTTGGCGTGTACTTGCAATTTGCCTCGTATAAGATCCATACGCTCTGGGATGCCATATCGATTGGAACGCGTTCTAATAATTTGTCCATTCTCTTCTAGTTGGTTCAGTGTTTTGAGTAGTTCCTTAAACTCTGCAGCACTTTCTATCTGCAGCGCTTCTTCTAATTCTTGATACGTCAGCGGTTTGTACGCTTCTTCTTGCATGAATTCTAATAATTGCTTTTCTGTTATCAATATAACAACCTTCTTTCTATCTCTTTCGTTATTCAACTGTATTATTTACTTATAGCACCTACAATATAAGCAATTTACTTCATCTATTCGATTTGTTAGCATGCAAAGGAGTTAACTTCATGTATGTAAATGTGAAAATACAAAAAAACAGCAAGGATCATTCCCCTGCTGTTTATCTTTTATTTGAATTAATAGTAAAGCACATAGGATACAACGATGGACAAAATAAAGAATAAAGAACCTAAGATAACGGTTGCCCAAACTAAGTACCTTTCAAATCCTCTTGCTTTCTTTTGACCGAAAAGATGCTCCGCTCCACCAGAAATCGCTCCTGAAAGTCCAGCACTTTTTCCAGCTTGTAGTAAAACAACGAGTATTAATCCTAAACTACATACAACTAACACAATTTTTAAAAATAGATCCATTTCCAATGCACCTCCTAAGCGAGCACACAATCGCTTATGTAGTGTAATATATGATAAGAGATTGTATTTCTTATTAATGTAAAATTGTTGTGATTATGTGTTTATTATAAAACAGCAATATGATCTTATCATATTTACAGAGGAAAAACAAGATATTCTCCATTAAGAGTGTATTTATTACCACCCCAAAAAAATAAGCTTACCAAAAAGCCTCATAAGAAGTCAGTCATATTTCTTCTCAATTGTTCACAACTCATATGACTCATCCTGCTAACTACAAAAAAATAGGTATCATCCATATCTATTTCAACTTTGAATAAAAATAATTTTCAACCATAACAAAAATATTTTTTTATTATATTTTTAATAAAAATAGCTATGAAAGCAAAATAAAATGTTACGTTTTTTCCTTTGCTGGTTTAAATATGAATGGTTTTTCAAGTACATCACATCATATTTTAAATAAATAATTATCCAATGTATCTTTTCCTATAATGTGACCTAGATCACATTACCATATTTTCTCTTTAGATAATATAGTATTTATTAAATTTCCAAAATTTATATTTGCTAACTTTATTCCAAAAAATTAAAACATATGCAATACAAATAAATTTAAAATCATACATGTCAATGATCTGATATCGAAAGGAGGTGAAAAAAATGAATAAAAATCCTTATGATTAGCATGCAAAGTAAATTAAGTGAATGGAGCGAAGACAACACTTAGACTTATACATCCACTTGTTATACTTCTGTCCTTTCCGTTATTGTTCAAAAAGTTACACTGGCCGATAGATGTGTGGCTATACACCTCTACCAGCCAAAAATTAGTTCTGGTCATGTTTTGGCTAGATGCATACTAGTATTCAATCAACCAAATACACTATTTTAAATTTAAACCAAAAAGGGGAAATACACAATGGCTAATAATCCTTTCGATTTACAATTAAAATTGAATAAAGTAAGTGGCGGATCAACTATTCAACCTGCAAATTATACTATTAACTGTCCTACTTCCAGTTGTTATACTTCTCGTTGCCATTCTTCTACTTGTTATTCTTCTAGATGTTATACTGGGCAAAACAGATGCGGATATACTTCAAGATGCTAACATGAAAACCACATCATCGTTGTATTGTATAACAAACTTATAATTAATTAATTAATTTAAAAAGGGAGAGATGTAAAATGGCTAAAAATCCTTTCGATTTACAGTTAAAAGTAGATAAAGTAAATGGTGCTCCAACAAACAAGATTGCAGCTTATACATCTACTTGTTATACATCCACTTGTTATACTTCTCGATGCTATACTTCCAATTGTTATACTTCAAAGTGTTATACAGGGCAAAACATGTGCGGATATACACATTCTTCAAGTTGTTAAAACATTAAAAAATAATAGTTCATTTAAGTAGTTTTACGTCAAAAAACATCTATTACGATGTTTTTTGACGCTATAACCGTTAGATCACAATGTAAAAGTTACGTACGAACACTATCATATGCAAGATGAAAGGGGAATATTATGACGACCCAAAGTACATTCAAAGCGCTTGATCATTACATATTACGAGCTCCAGTTCTATCAGCCAATGTATTTGAACAAAAACTCACATCTTTTAAAGGGCCTATTTTAGATGAAGTAAAGGATCTTATGCAAAATCCATTAATTCGTGAAGCTATTGCGATTTCCAGCTTATCTCTTCTAGATGCTCTAACCTCCCTTTCCCCTGATAGTTCTGCTCGTAAGCAGGAACAAATTAGCACCGCCTTTTTGCGTTATGTCATTAGAATGGCTACACGACCAACGCCTTTTGGTTTATTTTCTGGGGTGACGTATGGAAAATACGGAGAAAATTTAAATCTTTCATTCGAAAGTATAGAACAGCATAAAAAGCGTACTCGGCCTGATATGGATTGGATCTTTCAAATCGTTGCACAGTTAGAAAATGATCCTCAGATCATACCGCAGCTCTGGGTAACGAAAAATACTCTAGCTTACGAAGTAGGAGAAAGAACCTACCTTCCCTATTTAGCTCAAATAGGAGAAGTACGAGAAAGAGACGCTGCTTATGAAATTCAACGTGCATCTGTCCTTACGACAAGCGCTGTGGAGCAAGCACTTCAGTTCGCAACAGAGCCAATTAAAGTAGAAACATTAGTTTCCAAGCTTCAACGTGAATACCCCGATACATCACACGAGCAAATAAGCCAATTTGTATATGATTTATTAAAGCAAGAGTTATTGATTTCGAACTTACGGCCTCCATTAGTAGATGTTAACCCACTACATTACTTAATAGAAGTAGTTCAACAATTACCGACCGAGTTGAAGGTGAAATTGAAAGAAATCTCAATGTTAATTGATAAGTACGATAACGTTGTATTAGGAAAGGGCGAACAACTATATCGCACGATCATTAAAAAAATGAAAGAAGTAGCACACAGTAGTAACTTTTTACAAGTGGATCTTAAAATAGAATCAGATGACGTCGTTCTACCATATTCCGTAAAAGAAGAAGTAGAAGAAGTAGCAAATGTACTTTGGAGTATCAGTAATCATGAACTTTCCACATCATACATGAGCGATTATAGTAATGATTTTATAGAAAAGTACGGAATGGCTAGAGAAGTTCCTTTGTTGGAGCTACTTGATGAAGAGATTGGATTAGGGGCACCAGCAACCTATCTATACCCACCTTCGAAACGGAAAATGAATTCGCATCAAACAGAATTTCAGCAACAAAAAAAATTTTTATTATCCCAATGGGTAACAAAAGTTCTCTTTAATGAAGAACAAGAGCTTGTTTTAGATGAGGATAAAATAGCACAATTAGCTGGAGATCATGAGGATAGCGCTGACGCTCCGCGTTCTTTTGAATTATATTTTTCATTAGTTAAGCATGCAGAGCAAGAGAGAGAAGGCGATGAAGACTACAGACTGATTAGCGGATCAGGTACGATCTCTTACGGTGCAGGCAAATCGATTGGACGTTTTACGGATCTTTTTCCATCATCATTTCGAGATGAGCTACATCGTATAGGTACATTAGAACAAGAAATGTGTCCAGACGCTATTCTGGCTGAATTAGTTTATCTGCCAATTGAAGGTAGAGCCGCCAATGTCGTATTAACACATCATAACCGTAACTACGAGATTATAATGGGAACTACTTCTTCTAAGGAAAAGGAACACTCCATTCCTTTATCTGATTTGGTCGTTGGTTTTGATGAAAACGGCCTATATTTACGTTCCTTAAAGTTGGGTAAAGAAGTGATTCCCGTTACGAACCATATGTTCAATGCATCACATGCACCCAATGTTTATCGATTTCTAAGAGAACTCGGACAGGAAAGACAGAAAAATATAGAACCGTTCCATTGGGGAGAACTAAATGCTCTTCCTTTTTTACCTCGCGTGCGATATAAGCGATGTATTTTATCACCTGCTAGATGGGTTTTAAACGAGCAAACCTTTTCCAATGATTTATCGATAAACAAAGTGGAATGGATGCAGCAATTTCAGCAATATAAAAGAGAGTGGAAATTACCTCGGTATGTTTATTTGACACAATCAGACAACAGCTTATTGCTAGATTTAAATGAAAGTGAACATATAGACGAAATACGTCGTGAATGTATGAAGCCAAGTGCTGAACCGGGAATAACATTAACAGAGGTAGGACAATCTATCGACAACCTTCCTCTTAGCAATAAGCATAAATACTTTACAGAGATTGTATTCCCTCTCATAAAAAATGACCATGTTAAAAAGAGAAAGGCGATTGCTAAAAAGCCGATGAAACCGATTCGTGATCCACAACGTGTTAAACTTCCAGGAAGTGAGTGGATGTTTGTTAAGTGGTATGGAGTGGGTCAGCACGTAGAAGAATTTATTGGTGGCCAACTAAGAGACTTTTGTGTCGCAGCAGAACAAAATAAATGGATCGATTCTAGTTTTTTCATGAGATATGCTGATCCTGATCCCCATATAAGACTTCGTTTTTGGGGTAATCCAGAAACATTACAGCGAGAACTATTACCAAAACTACATCAATTTGCACATCATTGTATACAGCAAGGCTTCATTTCCCGCATGACCATGGATACGTATGATCCAGAAATAGAACGTTTTGGCGGACCAGATCTGATGCCATTGGCTGAGCAATGGTTTTGTATGGACAGCAGTATGGTCATGGACTGGATCATGTTGCATGAGCAGGGTCAGCTACCAATACATAAAGACTTGCTCACCGTCATTAGTATTATCCATATCATGGAGCAATTCGGATTCACTTTTGATGAACAACTTGCGTTTTTAAATAAAATGGTCAGCTACAAAGCATATTTAGATGTATTTAGACCGCAACGCTCTATCTATATGAAGCTAGGAGATGCTAGAGATGAATTTGCACAGTTAAAAAATCATGAAGTAGGACAGATTCTCATCCCTGGGTTTCAGGCTAGAAATCCTTTGTTACATGAGTATGGATTGCAGTTGGCGAAGCAAGAGAAAAGTAATGCATACTATACGACCCGAATGGATGCAATGCACAGCATAATTCACCTTCATATTAATCGATTATATGGAATTGATAGAACAGATGAAACAAGAGTACTTACGCTAACTCGTCATACGCTACACAACTTAGTATATATTCGTAGGGGGTAAACAATATGTCGTTTGATAAAGATGAGAATATCGTTTCACTTAGAAATATATTAAAATCGTTTCGTTACTGGCCAAGGGTAATCCGTTTGTTATGGGATACCAACGCCAAAGGTTTGATTACGATTCTCATTTTAAACTTATTTCAAGGTATTTCACCCATTATTGTACTCATTCTAACGAAAAATATCATTAATGCTATTACTGCTTCATGGTCAACGGATTTTACAGTTATTCTATGGGCATTTGCAGCATTAATCGGTTTTACCCTCATTAGTCAACTGATTAGTTTATTACATAGCTACATAGAAACGCTATTTCAAACGCTGCTTAGTAATCGAGTGAATCGAATCATCATGGAAAAATCCGTATCCCTCACGTTGAAAGATTTCGAAAATGCGCATGTGCAAGATGCTTTGAAAATGGCACAAGATGAAGCAGGTCATCGTCCGTACCAAATTATGCAGCAAATGCTAGCTCTCTTAAGTGGTGTAGTCACCTTAATTTCTGCTGCAGGGTTGTTAATCGCATTTGAATGGTGGATGGCGCTTATTTTAATGATCATACCACTATCGTCATTCTACTCCTTTCTTCGTATCGGACAACAAGAGTTTTTGATTCAATATAATCGAATACCTAGGATGAGAAAAGCGTGGTATTTATCTCATTTAATGACAAACGACAAGAATTTTAAAGAAATGAAGCTTTTTCAGTTAGGAAAGTATTTACTTGGAGGCTATAATACATTATTTAAAGGGTTCTATCACGAAGAACGGGACATCGCTAAGAAAAGATTTAATGCGGGTATTCTATTTGAGCTCATCAATATCGCTGCTAATGCTGCAATGATGTTAGTTGTACTCAGAGCTGCTTTTCTTCGTGAAATAGACATTGGAACCGTCGTTGCATTAACACAAGCAATCACGATGACACAAAATAATTCGCAATCTCTGATTACAGGATTGTTAGCTTTATGTCAACACAACCTTTATCTTAAACAGTTGTTTGTATTTTTAGATTTAAAAATATTAAAAACGGCCGAAAAACTTAACGAAGCAACCAAACATAAGCACATTCCACAAATAGAAACGATAGAGTTCAAAAATGTAAGCTTTCGCTATCCGGATCAAACAGTATATGCCCTTCATGAAGTCAGTTTCAAAATAAAGCGAGGAGAAACATTAGCTATTGTAGGTAGGAATGGATCAGGAAAAACGACGTTGATGAAACTTTTAACCCAACTATACGATGAATTTGAAGGGGATATTTTAATTAACGGCATCTCTATTCGTCATTATGATCAGGAAGCATTACGTCAACGTATGGCTGTTGTCTTTCAAGACTTTGTGCAATATGAACTAGACATGCGACATAATATTGGGTTTGGTAATGTAGATAAACTAGATATAGATGAGGAAATAATGCAATCTGCAAAAAGAGCTGGAATAGATCATTTAGTAAACCAATTACCACACGGGTTGGACACACAAGTAGGAAGGCTATTCGAACAAGGTTATCAGCTATCTGGTGGACAGTGGCAGCGCGTGGCCATTTCCCGTGCCTTTATGCGTAATGCCAGTGTATATGTGCTGGATGAACCTAGCTCTATGTTGGATCCCGAATCTGAGTTACAAGTGTTTGAAAAGTTCAAAGAACTCATTGACGATCATATTGGGATTTTCATTGCACATCGTTATACGTCCATTAAATATGCCGATCATATTATCATGATGGAACAAGGAAAAGTTGCCGAACAAGGAACACATCAAGCACTGATAAAAAAAGACGGAATGTATGCCTATCTATATAATATGCAACTTGAAGCATACCGTCATTCAAAAAAGGAGGAAGTAAGCTATGGCATGGTCTAGCGTAACAGAGGAACGTATGAGAGATAACATCCTTCGTATTGTGAATGAAGGAGCAAATAGACTAACAAGCCCTGAGTTCATACAAAAAAACATGCTAGACTTTATTAACAAACGGAAAGAAGAAGGAGCTGATTATATACCGTGGTCAGCGATTGACTTGGCAAGAGGATACAGTGGTTTCTGTGTGTTATTTGGTGCATTAGATAGAGCAAATCCCAACGAGGATTGGGATCATGTTGGCCATGCATATTTACAAGAAATACAAGAAGCCTTAAACAGGGATGGCATACCAAGTTTTAGCCTTTGGACTGGACTAGCTGGCGTAGTCATTGCAGCTAGATCCTTATCTAGGGAGGGAGAAAGGTATGAAAACTTTATCAGTGAGTTGAATTCCATTTTTCTATCCTCTTTTCCTGACATGATGGAGTATATGCATGCACAACTAGAACAAGGCCCTGCATTAGATCAATTTGATGTCATTCAAGGTTTGAGTGGAATTGGACGTTATGTACTTTGTTTCTCCCATGAACAAGAAATGAGACAAGCACTAGAACACATTATTTTATACTGTATTAAGCTAAGCGAATGTCGTCTCCACAACGGATTATATGTACCCGGATGGTTTGTCTCCTATGATAACTATACAGGATATAATCGTGAAGACTATCCTGATGGTCACTTTAATTGTGGCTTGTCACACGGCATACCCGGCGTTCTATCATTATTATCTATCGCATTAGCGCAAGGAGTAGAAGTCGAAGGGCAAAGGGATGCTATACATAACATGGTACAGTGGTTACTGAAATGGAAAGGGAAGGATGAGTTTGGTCATGTTTGGCCTGCGATGATTTCTTGGGAACAGCATCAACAAGGAAAAGTTGAAAACTTAACTGCACATGAAGCGTGGTGTTACGGAAGTCCAGGTGTCGCAAGAGCCGTTTGGTTAAGTGGTGTAGCGATGGACAATGATGAATGGAAAACGATTGCAATAGAAACGTATAGAGGAATTGCAGTGAGACCAGAAGAGAAATGGCACATCCAATCGGATACACTATGTCATGGATATGCTGGATTGTTGCAAATGGTACAAAGGATGTATTCAGAAAGTAGCGATGAAATAATCGGAACGTTAAGAGATGATTTAGTACAGAAAGTATTACAACGCTGGAAAAGTGATAGGCGCTATGGTTTCCAAGAAAGTGAAGGTGAAGATAGACAGGACTTACCTGGCTTACTAGATGGCGCAGCAGGCGTATTTACCGTATTAAATGGGTTACTGCAGGAGCAAGACTCAGACTGGGATCTCATTTTTCTCATTCGGTAATGATAATGAATCGTTAATAATAGCATGAATGAATACTCAACATATTTTCACAACATAAAAAAAGAGTGGGTAACAACAACTTCTGTCACCCACTCTTATTGCATTATTTTTTCAAGTTATAAAATACGTTCATTCCTTGATATTGTGCCATTGTAGCCAACTCATCTTCGATGCGAAGTAATTGGTTGTATTTTGCAACGCGGTCTGTACGAGATGGAGCACCCGTTTTGATTTGTCCAGCGTTAGTTGCTACAGCGATATCTGCAATCGTGTTGTCTTCACTTTCTCCAGAACGGTGAGAAATAACTGCAGTATATCCAGCACGTTTTGCCATTTCAATTGCATCTAACGTTTCAGTCAATGTACCAATTTGGTTTACTTTAACTAAGATGGAGTTACCTATACCTTTTTCAATACCAGTGGATAAACGCTCTGTATTCGTTACGAATAAGTCGTCTCCTACTAATTGAACTTTGTTGCCGATTTTTTCAGTAAGCAACTTCCAACCTTCCCAGTCATCCTCCGCACAACCGTCTTCAATGGATACGATAGGATATCTTTCTGCTAGGCCAGCTAAGTAGTCTACGAATTCTGCTGAAGTGAAGGATTTTCCTTCTCCAGACAATTCATATTTACCATCACGATAAAACTCGGTAGATGCTACGTCCATACCAAGCAACATGTCTTTTCCTGGTGTATAGCCAGCTTTTTCGATTGCTGTAATGATTGTTGCCAAAGCTTCTTCATTAGAACCTAGGTTTGGTGCAAATCCACCTTCGTCACCTACAGCTGTATTTAAACCTTTTTCTTTTAGTACTGCTTTTAAGTTATGGAAAATCTCTGCACCCATGCGAAGTGCTTCACGGAAACTTTCTGCTCCTACAGGAAGAATCATGAATTCTTGAATGTCCACGTTGTTATCTGCATGCTCTCCACCGTTCACGATGTTCATCATTGGAACAGGAAGTTGTTTTGCGTTGCATCCACCTAAGTATACGTAAAGAGGAACGTCTAAAGCTTCTGCTGCAGCTTTTGCTGTTGCTAAGGAAACAGCTAGTATCGCGTTTGCACCAAGTTTCGCTTTGTTTGGTGTTCCGTCTAATTCCATCATTTTGTGATCGATACCGATTTGATCTAGTGCATCCCAGCCGATAAGTTCTGGAGCAATGATTTCATTTACATTTTTCACTGCATTCAATACACCTTTACCTAAGTAACGATCTTTGTCGCCATCACGTAATTCAACAGCTTCATAAGCACCAGTGGAAGCACCAGAAGGAACGATTGCTCTACCTACTGCGCCTGATTCTAAATATAATTCTACTTCTACTGTTGGATTTCCGCGAGAATCTAATACTTCGCGTGCGTATACGTCTGAAATAATTGTCATCATTTTACACTCTCCTATTTTTTAGATCCATGATTTTAGATCAATGAATTACCCGTCATCTCTTCCGGTTTTTCTAACTGTAATAAGTGTAGCATGGTTGGTGCTATGTCTGCCAATATTCCGCCTTCTTTTAATGTAACACCTTGCTTAGTCAAAATAAATGGAACTAAGTTCGTCGTGTGTGCAGTATGTGGGTTTCCAGTTGCATCACACATCGTTTCGGAGTTGCCATGGTCAGCGGTGATAAGGGCTACTCCACCTTTTTCGTGTATTTTACTTACGACTTTCTCTAAACATTCGTCTACAGCTTCAATCGCTTTAATTGTAGGTTCCAACATACCTGAGTGTCCTACCATATCCGGATTAGCAAAATTCAAAATCATCACATCGTGTTGATCTTTGTCCAATTCTGCTACTGCTGCGTCTGCAACTTCATATGCGCTCATCTCAGGTTTCAAGTCGTAGGTTGCTACTTTCGGTGAGTTAATGAGTACACGGGTTTCCCCTTCTAGCTCCTTATCTCTACCTCCACTGAAAAAGAAGGTAACATGAGGGTATTTCTCCGTCTCGGCAATACGCAATTGTGTTTTGTTGTTTTGCACCAACACTTCACCAAGCGTATTGTCCAAGTTTTTCGGCTTGTATGCGACATATCCTCCAACGGATTCACTAAACAATGTCATGCATACATAGTGTAAATTTTTCGGTGGTTTTGCCCCACGATCAAATTCACGGAAATCTTCATTCATAAATGCTAAAGAAAGTTGTATCGCTCTATCCGGTCTAAAGTTGAAGAAAATAATAGCATCATTGCTCTCCACTAATCCTACCGGTTGTTCTGCATCGTCAACGATAACAGACGGAACAACAAACTCATCCAATACGGATTGCTCATAAGAGTCTACAACCGCTTGCACTGGATTTGTATATTGTGGACCTTCACCATACACTAGAGCACGGTATGACTTTTCCACACGATCCCAGCGTTTATCACGGTCCATCGCATAGTAACGGCCTTGCACGGTCGCAATCTGTCCTACACCAATCGTATCGATATGACTCTGCAAACTTTCGATATAGCCTTTAGAACTATCTGGAGCCACATCTCTTCCGTCTAAGAAAGCATGGACGTAGACTTCTGTCAGTCCTTCTTTTTTCGCTAAATCTAAAAGAGCAAAGAGATGGTTAATATGACTATGTACACCGCCATCAGAAAGCAATCCATACAGATGTAGTTTGGTTCCATTTTCTTTGGCATGTTTCATTGCCGATAAAATCGTCTCATTGCTGAAAAAGTCTTCTTCTCGAATTGATTTTGAAATACGAGTTAAATCTTGATAAACGGTTCTTCCCGCTCCAATATTCAAATGACCAACTTCAGAGTTACCCATTTGTCCTTCTGGCAAACCAACTTCTTCACCAGATGCTGTCAACACAGTATGCGGGTAAGTGTCCCAATAACGGTCAAAATTTGGCTTGTTTGCTTGTGCAACTGCATTGCATGCTGCTTCATCTCTCAAACCAAATCCGTCTAAGATGATAAGAGCTACTGGCTTACGCGCGGACATTTACTTAGCCCCCTCAACAAGTTGAACGAAGGATTCACCTTGTAAGCTTGCTCCGCCTACCAATGCACCATCAATATCGGATTGACCCATGTATTCTACTACGTTAGCAGGTTTTACGCTACCACCATATTGAATACGCACTTGTGCTGCCACTTGCTCGTCAAATTGAAGTTTGATTTGCTCACGAATATAAGCAATGACTTCATTCGCATCATCCGCAGTAGAAGATTTACCTGTACCGATAGCCCAAATTGGCTCATATGCAATGACAACTTGTGCTGCCTGCTCCGCAGAAAGACCTTTTAATGCTGCTTCTGTTTGTGTTTTCACAACATCTTTTGTATTTCCTGCTTCACGTTCTTCAAGCTTCTCCCCTACGCATACGATAGGTACTAGATCATATTCAAACGCTGCATGCACTTTTTTGTTTACCGTTTCGTCCGTTTCCGCGAAATACTCTCTACGCTCAGAGTGACCGATGATAACATAGTCTACACCTAGCTGTTTTAGCATCTCTCCACTAACTTCTCCAGTAAATGCACCGTTCTTTTCCCAGTGCATGTTTTGAGCGCCAACTTTCAATGATGTTCCTTGTACCGCGTTCACGATGGAAGGTAGCGTAATAAAAGGAGCACAAATCACTGCTTCTACACCTTTTACTTCCGCTTTCCCCTTCACTTCCTCCACAAAGCTCAGCGCTTCATCGACTGTTTTATTCATTTTCCAATTTCCTGCGATAATGGGTTTACGCATGACCGTTGTCACCTCTCTTTATTTATCGTTTAATGCTACAACACCAGGTAACGGAGTACCTTCCATAAATTCTAATGATGCTCCTCCACCAGTAGAAATATGGTTCATTTGCTTAGCTAATCCGAATTTCTCTGCTGCTGCTGCTGAGTCGCCGCCACCTAAAATGGTATAGCCTTCTGTTTGTGCACATGCTTCTCCAACCGCAAGCGTACCTCCAGCGAATGGTTGTAGTTCAAATACACCCATTGGCCCATTCCAAACGACTAATTTTGATTGTAAAATGACATCTTTATATTGCTGCCTTGTTTTCGGTCCAATATCTAAACCTTCCCAGTCCGCTGGGATGCTATCGATTGCCACTTCTTTCGTATTGGCATCAGCACCGAAATCATCTGCAACTACAACATCTACAGGCAACATAAAGTTAACATTTTTTTCTTTCGCACGATTCAAAAATTCTGTGGCCATGTCTAGTTTTTCGTCATCTACTAACGATTTACCTATTTCATAACCTTGTGCTTTTAAGAACGTATAGGAAAGACCGCCACCAATCAAAATATTATCGGCAATATTCAATAAATTATCGATGACACCGATTTTATCCTTTACTTTTGCCCCACCAATAATAGCGGTGAAAGGATGTTCTGGTTGGCTAAGCGCTTTACTTAGTGTATTGATTTCTTTTTCCATTAATAATCCCGCTACAGATGGAAGGTGGTGCGCAATACCTTCTGTAGAAGCATGAGCACGATGTGCAGCACCAAAAGCATCATTTACATAAACATCTGCTAATGCTGCAAATTGTTTAGCTAATTCAGGATCATTTTTTTCTTCGCCTGGGTAAAAACGAACATTTTCTAATACGGCAATCTCACCATTTTGCAGTGCATTCACCGCATTGGTTGTTGCTTCCCCTAATAAATCATCTATTTTTTTCACGGGTTGATCCAATAATTCGGATAAGCGTGTCGCAGCAGGAGTTAGTCTTAACTCTTCTACTACTTTCCCTTTTGGTCTGCCCAAGTGACTAGCTAAAATTACTTTAGCGCCTTGTTCAACAAGGTATTTAATTGTAGGTAGTGTTTCACGAATTCTTGTGTCATCAGAAATGACACCGTCTTGAAGTGGTACATTAAAATCAACTCGAACAAAGACACGTTTGCCTGCTAATGAAACATCTTTAATCGTCATTTTATTCATTATGTTTCCTCCTCAATCCAACCATTACCATAAAGGTCGTGTTAAAATGAGGAGCATGTCCTCGAATGTGGAAGACATACTCCTATGGGATGAGATGACAGATGCTGTCTTGATGATTTAACGTGTTGTGATGCATCTATTCATCTCTATATGATTACAATCCTTTTTTAGCCATGTATAAGCAAAGGTCGATGACACGGTTGGAGTAACCCCACTCGTTGTCATACCAAGATACAACTTTAACCAAGTTATCACCAGCAACCATCGTGGATAATCCATCGATAGTAGAAGAAGCTGGGTCACCATTGTAATCGCTAGATACTAATGGCTCATCAGAGAAGTTCATGATTCCTTTTAAAGGTCCGTTTGCAGCTTCTTTAAGCGCACCGTTCACTTCGTCTACTGTTGCATTTTTCTCTAGTTCAACTACAAGATCCGTAACGGATACGTTAGGAGTCGGCACGCGCATTGCGAAACCATTCAATTTACCTTTTAGCTCAGGTAAAACAAGAGAAACTGCTTTTGCTGCTCCTGTTGTTGTAGGAATAATATTTTCAGCAGCTGCACGAGCACGTCTTGCATCTTTATGTGGAAGATCCAATGTACGTTGGTCATTCGTGTAAGAGTGAACAGTCGTCATTAAACCTTTTACAATGCCGAAGTTATCGTTTAATACTTTAGCAAATGGAGCAAGACAGTTTGTTGTGCAAGATGCGTTGGAAACAACATGATGATTAGCAGCATCGTATTGATCTTCGTTAACACCCATTACAATCGTAATATCTTCGTCTTTAGCTGGAGCAGAGATAACCACTTTCTTTACTGTTCCACCTAAATGTGCTTCCGCTTGTTCTTTTTGCGTGAAAATACCAGTAGATTCTACTACCATTTCTACACCGTAATCGCTCCATGCTAAGTTAGCTGGATCGCGCTCAGCGAAGACTTTGATAGAAGTACCATTAACGATGATTTCGCCTTCTTTCACTTCTACTGTTGCGTCTAATTTTCCGTGAGTCGTATCATACTTCAATAAGTGTGCTAACATTTTTACGTCTGTCAAATCATTAACAGCAACGATTTCCATTTCAGGATTGTTTAATGCTGCACGAAATACATTACGACCTATACGACCAAAACCATTAATTCCTACTTTAACCACAGTGATTCCTCCTAAGTGATCTCATTTATTTATTTCAAGATGATATAAAATCATCGAGAATACGATATATTGAATTGCTTTACATTACTTTACATTGTTTTGCGTTACTACAATTCTCTTGCATTGTAGTCATTGTTGAAACATACTTTATAGGAAAAGTTAGTGTAAATTACACTGTTTGACGATTTCCATTGCTGCTCCCTCGTCTGTGATTAACACATCGGAATAACCAGCTCGAAGGACAGCGGTTATTGCTTCGCCTTTACTACTACCGCCTGCTACACCAATCGTTAATTTGGAATTGACATCTTCCAACTTTAAGCCAACGGTGGTAACGGCATGCACCACATTTCCTTCTTTGTCGAAATAATAGCCAAACGCTTCGGCTAGTGCCCCTTTTTCAGCAATCTGATTTAGATCCCCTTCATGGACTTTTCGCCGTTTTGCCATCGTTATAGCTTCACCAATACCGTGAAATATCATTCTTGCATTTCGAATAACTTGTACCAAATCACTAATGTTTGGATCTTGCATCAACGTTTGGTAAGCTTCTTCTCCTAAATGATCGGGTACATGTAATAGTCGATAAGCTGCTCCAGTACGTTTCGCCATCGTAGATGCAATCGAATTTGCTTGTAGCTCTACATCTTCCACTAATCCACCCCTAGCAGGTACGAACAAGCAGCCTTTCAGCTGTGTAGATACGGACAATCGACTGGACACCTCTGCCATCGTCGAACCTCCAGCAACAGCAATAACATCTAGATTTGCAGCGTACTTCTTCAGTATATTAGCCCCAGCTCTCCCTAGTTGCTGCATCGTATTCATAGAAGTGTCACTATCTCCAGAAACTACAATGACTTCTTTCATTCCAAAGGCCTGCTTAATTTTTCTTTCGATTTTCGTCAAGCCAATTAATTCTTTCATTGTAGGTTCAAGATCATGCACTAATAATTTACCTGCTTCTGTAATACTCATACCTGCGCTAGTTACACTTAAAAGATCCTGCTCTTTCAGAAAGTCCACTTCAGAACGTAAACTTCTTTCTGTCATGTTCAATGAGGTAGCCAAATTTCTACGACCAATGGTTCCTGTTATCATGACTTGTTCCAAAATAGCATATCTTTTTTTCAGTGTTTCCGTTAGATCGGGAATAAGCTGTTTATGTAACTGAATAATTTTCTCCATTTGCTCCACTCCAGATTGACTAACTGCGTTGTTGGACGTTTTTTGTCCCGTAATACTTTTTTTGTCCCACTGCCTACTTCTATTGTATTGCTTTATCTTTATAATTTCAAGTCCTATTTATCATTTACTATTACTTGATTTTTCATGAATGATCACTTATAATTACATTTGCCTTATGCGCCTGTGGTCCAATGGATATGACGTAGGCCTCCGGAGCCTGAGATCGAGGTTCGATCCCTCGCGGGCGCGCCACATTTTTGAAATCAAATATGCAGTGTTATGCTTTTTTTTAAAAATAATTTGACCTTTATTGACCTTTGGGTCTCTTTTATGTATGATATAGTTACATAATGTTTACAATGAATTTTAAAAGGAGGTTTTTTTCAATATGAGTTTAGTCCCTATGGTAGTTGAACAAACAAATCGTGGTGAGCGAGCTTATGACATATATTCACGCCTACTAAAAGATCGCATCATTTTCCTTGGAAGTGCTATTGATGATGTTGTAGCCAATACCATTATCGCACAATTATTATTCTTGGAAGCAGACGATCCAGAAAAAGATATTTCTATATATATTAATTCTCCTGGTGGTTCTATTACTGCTGGTATGGCTATTTACGATACGATGCAGTTCATTAAACCTAATGTATCTACCATATGCGTCGGTCTTGCTGCTTCTATGGGTGCATTTTTATTAACAGCTGGTGAAAAAGGAAAGCGCTATTGCCTACCAAATAGTGAAGTGATGATTCACCAACCTCTTGGGGGAGCACAAGGGCAAGCTTCTGACATTGAAATTCGTGCAAAGCGAATTCTCAAAATGAGAGACAAGCTGAATCAAATTTTAGCTGACCGTACTGGTCAAGCTTTGGAACGAATCGAACAAGATACAGATCGTGATTATTTCATGAGTGCAGAAGAATCATTATCTTATGGTATTATTGACAAAGTCATAGAGAAAGTCTAAAAGCTGTACAACATGATATCGTTCGTCCATACTTTCAAAGCTTTGAAATGACATAGATTCCGAAATACGAAAAAAATACGTAAAAGCAAACAAAAACAGTGACTGTTTATGAAGATAACAGTCACTGTTTTTTGTGTATGTTGTTATTATTCAATGTCTTCTTTCCCTACAATTTCCAATAAAGCGCTTACCGCTTGTTCCTCGTCAGCCCCATTTGCACTGATTGTAATGGAAGTGCCAGAACTAATGGCTAAACTCATGACTCCCATAATACTTTTAGCATTAATTTTTTTATCATCTTTTTCGATGAAAACATCAGATGAAAATTTATTTGCTTCTTGTACGAATAATGCCGCTGGTCTAGCATGAAGACCGGCATGCAATTTCACGGTTACTTGTTGTTCCGTCAACTTTTTCCCCTCCTTGTACAAAATATAAGTAGTTGTAATACGAATGCTTAAGTAGAAAGTTTCATTTATATCATAAAAATACAAAAACTTTGTTTTATTGATTACATCATACAAACCATGAAAATACAACATAAAACATAAAAAATATATAAATATGTTATGCTTTTTTCAACTTTTCCGCTATCTCGTCAATTTTTCTTAAGCGATGATTTACACCTGATTTACTTACTTTACTGTTCAGTAACTGTCCTAGTTCTGTTAAGTTAATATCAGGATGAATCAACCTCACTTCAGCTACTTCTTTCAATTTCTCAGATAAGTAATCTAATCCCACTGTATTTTGTATGAATTTAATATTTTCAATCTGCCGCATAGCAGCACTAATGGTCTTATTTAAATTAGCTGTTTCACAATTTACAAGACGATTAACAGAATTACGCATATCTCTCATAATTCGAATGTCTTCAAATTTAAGCAACGCTTGATGAGCACCAATGATGTTGAGTAATTCAATGATTTTTTCACCCTCTTTTAAATAAACCACATACCCTTTTTTCCTCTCTATACATCTACCATTTAAAGAAAAAGTGTTCATGAGTTCATTCAGAGAATGACAATGTTCTTCATACATAGAGGAGATTTCTAAGTGATACGATGTTCCTTCTGGATTGTTTACAGAACCTCCAGCTAAAAAAGCGCCTCGTAAATAGGAACGTTTGCAACAGTTGTTGTGTATAATTTTCTCGTTGATCGTGGGAGTAAATTGAAACCCCTCTGACACGATAAACAACTCACTCAATATGTGTTGTACTTGATTCGGCAAACGTACAATATACACATTATTTTTTTTCAATCGCATTTTTTTTCTTACTAAAAGTTCAACGTGAATGTTAAAAACTTTTTTTAATAATGTATAAATTCGTCGAGCAATGGCCGCATTTTCTGTCGACACATCCAATATCACTTTTTGATGAGAAAGTTGTATGGTCCCATTCATTCGTATCAGTGCAGCAAGTTCAGCTTTAGCACAACATAGCGAATGCGTGTCAATCATCGTTAGCTCTTTTTTTGTCATTGCTGCAAAAGACATGATATCATTCCTTTCTCACCATTTGTTAAAGTAACAATTGCGCGATATGCTCACTTAATTTTTCGGCATCATGGCGTAAATACGTTTGTACATTAATAAGCCTATCAGATATCACTTTATATGTGGTAGAGCGAACAGCATCTTCGTCCACTTGAACGACGCTACTACCTTTTGCCTCATATTGATGAAGGATATCGCTAGAAACATTCCCCTCATTTACAATGACATAGTCAAATAATGAGCTTCCGATATGTTCATGTACCGCATTCACATGATGACTTACCGTATAATTGTCCGTTTCACCAGGTTGCGTCATCACATTACACACAAATATTTTTTTGGCCTTGCTGTTTTTCACTGCTGATGCTATTTTGGGAACCATTAAATTGGGTAGTATACTCGTATACAAGCTTCCTGGCCCTATGACAATACCATCCGCTTCATGAAGTACGTCTAGCGCTTCTTGCAACGGCTCTAAATCAGCAGGCTCAATGAATACTCTTTTTATCTTTTTTCCCGCTTTTGGTATGTTGGATTCCCCTTCGACAATGGTACCGTCCACCATTTCTGCTTTGAGTACCATCGCTTGGTTTGCTGCAGGAAGTACTCTTCCTTTCACCGCAAATACTCTACTTAACTGTTTTATTCCCGTGACAAAATCACCGGTTATGTCATTCATAGCCGCCAGGATTAAATTACCTAAACTATGCCCAGATAGTCCATTACCATTTTTAAAACGATATTGTAATAGTTGTGACATCATCGGTTCTACATCTGCTAGTGCACTAATGACATTGCGAATATCACCAGGCGGAGGGATTTTCATCTCTGATCTTAATCTACCTGAACTTCCACCATCATCTGCCACAGTTACGATGGCAGATATATCAAAGTTATGCTGCTTTAAACCACGAAGCATAACGGACAGTCCAGTGCCACCACCTATTACGACAATGTTGCGTTGTTCCCCCGTTTGCGTCATCCGTTCACCTCTAAACCTTTTATCCATTTAACACATCATATGATTTATTCCCGCCCATGGTCACGGTGACTAACTCGGACAATTTCACTTTCATCATTACCTAGCATTTTACCTAAGTATTCTGCAATGGTAACCGATCTATGTTTACCACCCGTACAGCCAATACCTAACACAATCTGACTTTTTCCTTCTTTTATAAACTGCGGAATCAAAAATTGAAGCATATCTAATAATTTTGTCAAAAAGGCTGTAGTCTCTGGCCATTTCATGACATAATTGTACACATCATCATCTTGCCCAGTCAGCGGTCTCAATTCGTCTATATAATGCGGATTCGGTAAAAATCTAACATCAAAAATCATATCTGCATCAAGTGGGATCCCGTATTTAAAACCGAAAGACATGACGTTGACAGAGATGCTATTCATTTTCAAAGTTGAAAATCTAGCCGTTATTTTCTCTTTTAGTTGCTTTGGTTTTAATCTACTGGTGTCAATCACTTGGGTTGCAGCACCTTTTAGTTCTTCTAGTATTTTTCTTTCTAACTTTATACCATCTAACGGAAGCCCTTCAGAAGCTAATGGATGGGTTCTACGACTTTCTTTGTAGCGCTGTATGAGCACGGAATCTGTCGCATCTAAAAATATAATCTCATATTTTAGAGAATAATTTTTCCTTAGATTTTCTAACGCTTCTGTTAAGTTAGTAAAAAATTCTCTACCACGCAAGTCGATGACTAACGCCACTTTTGCAATGTTCCCATGTGATTGCTCTACTAAATCTGCAAACTTCGGTATTAAAGCTGGAGGAAGATTATCCACACAAAAAAAACCTAAATCTTCAAGGCTTTGTACAGCTATCGTTTTCCCTGCCCCGGACATGCCTGTAATAATCAGCATTCTTGTAATCTGTTTCTCCAATTTAAAACCACTCCTTTAAATTTAGCACTATACACTAGATGCGTTGTCCATGATCACTGCGTTATAAGTGGACTCCCATGAAACGGTGTCAATCTTTTTTTCTTTGTCTATTTACCATGAATGAGCAGACCTGCCGCACCAATAATACCAGCATTATTTCCTAGCTGAGCAGGCACGATATCTACATTTTCTTGTAATTGAGGCAATGCACATGCCGCAAATTCTTCTTTTAATGCATCAAATAAAATGTCTCCAGCAGCAGAAACTCCTCCACCGATGACAAATAACTGTGGATTTAAAACAGTAGCCACGATAGCCATGGATTTGGCTAAGTAAGAAGCAGCGCGATGTACGATACGCACAGCTACTTCATCATTCGTTTTAGCTGCATCGAAAACATCTTTCGCTGTGATGTCTCCTTCGATACGGGAAAGTGTGGTTCTACTCCCTCTTTCCAATGCATCGTTAGCCATATTAATAATGCCTGTAGCCGATGATACTGTCTCTAAACAACCGTATTTACCGCAACCACAAGTAATCGCTTCCACTTCTGGTACAATTGTGATATGCCCTAGTTCACCAGCCATACCGTTTCCTTCGTAGATTTTCCCATCAATAATAATGCCGCCACCAACACCCGTTCCGAGTGTAAAACACACGACATTTTTAAATTGTCTTCCAGCCCCTGCCCATACTTCACCAAGTGCAGCTACATTGGCATCATTATTGATAACTACTTTTTTATTTAACTTTTGCTCTAATTTTTCACGCATCGCATACTGAGTAAGTCCTAAATTTGGTGCCAACTTAACGATACCGTTTTCCATATCTAAAAAACCTGCAACACCAGTTCCTACGCCAGCTACTTGTTCCCAGTCAAATGGTGACTGTTCTACAATATGATGAACATAAGTATAGATGTTGTCGATTATTTTATCAGGACCTTGATTCGCTTCCGTAGGGCCTTCATATTTATGAAGCAATTTTCCATCTTCATTACATAGTCCTACTTTAATTGTTGTACCACCTAAATCTACTCCGATGTATATATTATCAGACACGTATAGAACACCTCTCTAAAAAAAAATCTAAAACGTGGAATATATATTCCACGTTTCATGTTCGTCATTATGGTCCTTATGTTGCATTATAGCGCTTGACTCCAGTCATGTACAGGTTGCCCTTCTAGATACTTTTCACAATCTAGTGCAGCCATACAACCGGAACCAGCAGCAGTTATTGCCTGTCTGTAGTGCTTATCTTGTACATCACCACAAGCAAACACACCTTCAATATTCGTTTTTGTCGTTCCAGGTATAACGTCAATATACCCTATTTCATCCGTGTTCACTTTCCCTTGTAAAAATGCTGTATTCGGGTTATGGCCAATGGCGATAAAGATGCCGTCGGTTTCCAGTATTTCCTCTTGATCCGTTTCATTATTTTTCACTTTCAGACCAGATACAGCATGCTCGCCCGCCATGACTTCTAACGGTGTCGCGTCAAGCTTCCACTTAATTTTAGGATTTTCTTTAGCACGATCCTGCATAATCTTAGATGCACGCAGTGTATCTCTGCGATGAACAATCGTGACTTCTGAAGCAAATTTGGTTAAGAAATTTGCTTCTTCCATTGCAGAATCACCGCCACCAACAACGACAATCTTTTTACCACGGAAGAAAAACCCATCGCACGTTGCACAAGTGCTAACGCCTCTTCCGATGTTTTCTTTCTCGCCAGGAATACCTAACAATTTCGCAGATGCTCCAGTTGATATAATGACAGAATTGGCTTCGATTTCACCAATGCCTTCTACTGTCATTTTAAAAGGTTTTTGATCAAAGTTAATCTCATTCACCCAACCAGTTTTAAATTCTGCTCCGAATCGAGTCGCCTGTTTTCTCATGTTATCCATTAATTCAGGCCCCATAATTCCGTCAGGAAAGCCAGGAAAATTTTCGACATCAGTTGTTGTCGTTAATTGTCCTCCAGGTTCTGGGCCCTCTATAACTAATGGTTTTAAATTTGCTCTTGCTAAATATATAGCAGCGGTTAAACCTGCTGGTCCTGTTCCAATCACAACTGTATTATACATGAAATTTTCCTCCTATCTTATTCCTTATTTATTTTATTTGATATGTCTGGGAGTATGGCCGAAACTTTCTCCCACAACCCGCAAACTTCATCCATCTTTTTCACTTGTTTTCTAATCGTTGCTTGGGAAACGCCATAGCGATCAGATAGTTCTTGGAAACTAATAGAAACACTATGCAGAAATGCAATAATATATTCTAGTGCTGCTGCCCAACCTTCCAGCTTTTGAATGCGAGGAATATCGGGATAAGCGCGGCTGAGGAATTCTACCCACAGCACTTGTACATCGTGTTGCTGTAATATATCATACCTTCCGTCCATATTCTCTACTGCAATATCGATAATCTGCTGCCATTTTTCATTCCAAGAAGGCAATACGGATCGTTCCGGCGTTACAGATAGCGTTTCATCTATATTACTAACGAAGGGTTCCTTTTCCCCCAACGATTTTAAGACAAAGATAGCTAATCTCTTATAATAATCTTTCTGATCAGGATCTAATAAAAACTCCCGTAACGTCTCTTTGGACTGATCATCCTTTAGCAACTTCATCGTTTGTATTGCTCTCACTTTGTTGCTGTCGTCACCGTTAAAGAGTCCCCATTGCAATGAAGTCATAAATACGATGTCCTGTGTATATTTTATAACATGTTTCTTCTTACCATGATCACTTAATTCCTTTATCTTTTCTTCAAAAGGAAGCACGTAATGATAGTTAAATGTGCGATCTTCGCTTACTAACGCATCGAAATGATCTATAAAATATGCAGCGACGTTATACTCGTGATCCAGATTCAACATCTTCATCCATATCGTTTTGGCGACATCAAATCTTTTACTATTAAATGAAGCAATAGCGAAGTAGTGTAAGTAATTACGATCTGCTTTTGCTTCCTCCGATTTCATCAATCGCTTAAAATGATGATATGCTCGTTCATGTTCACCTAGAATACCGAGTGTCAAAGCGAGCTTATATACATGTTCCTGATGATATGGATATACTTTCTTTAATTGCTCCAGCAATAACGCTAATTCTTCTGTCGCATGTGTCTGCTTATATACAATGGCTAAATTGCACAGTCCGTGTAAATTCCCAGCGTCTTCATGCAAAACATATTGAATAGAGCTCATGCATTTATCTACATTACCTACATATAAATAAGCGAGTGCCAAGTTGTTGCGCGCAGATAGAAAATCAGGGTAATCTTGAATCAGTGCTTCTAACTCTTGAATAGAATCAACAAAATCCCCTTCTTCTAGTAGCTTTCTTGCATGATCATGCTTCAAGAATACTTCGCGCGCTTTGACCGCTTTAATTTCCATTGGTCGATTGAGTTCATAGCTTAGAAACTCAATCATTTCTTCTGTTTCTTCGAGATATATTCCCTTGGGATCTTCTTCTAAATATTGAAGAAGTGCCTTCTCCGCTAATTCGAATTGATCCATGTTAGCGTAGTTATTCGCCATATAAAAGTAACATTCTGTCATGGAAGAATCGATATCTGTGATAATTTTGGTTAGCACATTGTTCGATTCATCATAATTTCCAAGCTCAGAGTAGATTCCTGCTATATTGCAATAATTGACTGGATTGAGGGGTTCGTATTCCACTGCTCGTTGCAAATATTTTAGCGCCTTATCGTAGCGATATTGGTCCAGACACTTCATCGCTTTTTCGAAAAAGAAATTGGCGTCCATAGTTAATCGGAGCACTTTTTCATTTCTATTCGTGGACGTTAACTGACTCTTTTCCAATGAATAAGGCACCTCCTCTATCGTAAATTATTCACAGTATATCATAGTTGCACTTTAGTTGCTATCGATGGCGGCTTACACTCCACCGGATTTGAACAACGTACTGATGGAGCCACCTTCTTTGATGATGCGAATGGCATCTGCAAGTAAATTTGCAACAGAGATGATGGTCAGACGTTCAGGACATGTATCCGGTAACTTGATGGAGTCACACACAACAAGTTCTTTTATATTAGGGTGATCTAGTTTTGTTAAAGCTTCTCCAGAAAAAACAGCATGCGTAGCGCAAACATACGCATCGTTAGCTCCTCGTTCTTTCAATCCTTCAACAACGTTAACAATCGTAGACCCCGTATCAATCATATCTTCTATAATAATTGGTGTTTGTCCTTCTACATCACCAATAACGTGCGTAATGACAGATTCGTTATGCTTTGGTCTCTTTTTGATCATGATGGCAAAAGGCGAATCTAAGTAGTTAGCTAACTTCTCAGCTGTAGAAGCGCGCCCTGCATCAGGTGAAACTACGATCGGATTTTTAATATTTTGTGCTTTCAAATGGTTCGTAATCAGATCTAATGCCGTTAAGTGATCAACAGGAATGTTGAAAAAGCCTTGAATAGCAGAAGCGTGTAAGTCAATCGTAATAACTCGATTTGCACCTGCTGTTGTAATTAAGTCTGCTACTAACTTAGCAGAGATTGGCTCACGAGGAGCTGATTTTCTTTCCTGTCTAGAATATCCATAATAAGGCAATACGACGTTGATGGTTCTTGCAGATGCACGTTTTGCTGCATCAACCATCACGAGTAATTCCACTAAATTCTCATTTACAGGGTGGGAAATGGATTGGACGATAAATACATCACAATTACGTATCGTCTCCTCATAATGAACATAGATTTCACCACTTTTAAAACGAGATATGTTCACTTTGCCTAATGGTTGATCTAGTTCATTACAAATTTTATCAACCAACTCAGTATTGGATGTACCTGAGAATATTTTTATATTGTCACTGCAGCCCATAAGATCCTCCTAAAAATTAATCATAACGTTACAAGCAAGTATAGTTTACTTGCCCTTTACATTCATTATACAACTTATTGTTCACAATTAAAATCAGACAGGATTCTTTTTCGCGCTTGGAATGTTGCAATTTGTTGAAAACCAGCCGTTTTTAATAATTTTTGAGCATCTTTTAACGCATATGCTAGTTGATTCGGTTTATGAGCATCTGAACTGAGTGTAATGGGAATACCTAATTGACTTGCATACCGTAGAATACGCTCCGATGGAAACATTTCTTTTGCAGGCATTCTTAGACCAGAAGTGTTGCATTCTAACGCAATGTCATGCTTTTTTACGACATGTAAGGTCTGGTTCTCCAATTCTTTTGTATCCATTTCCGGTTTATAGCCGAAACGTTTAATGACATCAAAATGCCCGATGATATCGTACATCTCTGTAGCAGCAGCTTGTTGCAATAGCTTATAGTACGTTTCGTATATGCTATCTATATTTTTCCCGTTCCATTCATGTGTTTGTCTGTAATCTGTAATATCCCATTCCCCTATAAAATGGACGGAACCGATAACATAATCCCACGGATACTGCTGTATGATAGCGCTAATCTGCTCTTCATATCCTTCGATATAATCTGCTTCTAACCCTACTTTAATATCGATTTGTTTTGCATACTTTTCTTTTAATTGTAGACATTCTTCTACATAATAAGGCAAATCTTCGAAAGACATCGCCATTTCTGGATAATAGTTTGCTGGGTCCACATGCAAAAGAGGCATATGATCAGAAAGCCCAATCTGCTCTAATCCAATCTCTATGCCTTTTTGAATATATTGTTCTAATGTCCCTTCGGCATGACCACATCGTTCATGATGCGTATGATAATCAACGAACATGTTATGTCCACCATCCTTCACACTTACTGTTTGGTATGTCTGCTATGCAGTTCCTCTAATACATCATAAAAAGGTAGTTCTTGCTCTCTTAATAAAACTAGCAAATGGAATAATAAATCACTTGTTTCGTAAGTAAGTTCTTCCTTGTCTCTATTTTTAGCAGCAATAATGACTTCGGCCGCTTCTTCGCCTACTTTTTTCAATATTTTATCTAATCCCTGTTCAAACAAGTATGTCGTATACGCGCCCTCAGGTCTTTCCACTTCTCTTTGCTTTATCGTTTGCTCTAAATCATGCAGTATGTTTAGAACCGTATTGGTATTGGTTTCCTTCTCTGTGACTGTGGATGTCGCATCTTGTAACATAGGAGTATAAAAGCACGTCGTTTCCCCCGTATGACATGCAGGACCTTTCGGTTTCACACGCACAAGCAGAGCATCTCCGTCACAATCATAATGTATAGAAGTGACCGTTTGTTTATTGCCTGATGTTTCTCCTTTGTTCCATAACTTCTGTTTGGAACGACTCCAAAACCACGTTTCTTTCTTTTCTAACGTTAATGCTAATGATTGTTTGTTCATATAGGCTAACATCAACACTGCATTGGTCTGATCATCCTGCACAATAGCAGGCACTAACCCCTGTTCATCAAAAACAATAGATTCGACTAACGATGTAAATGACTCTACTTTATGATCACTCATCTTACTTCCACCCCATTCTGCTGTAAAAATTGCTTTACTTCTTCGACGGTAAACTGTTTATAGTGAAAAACAGAAGCCGCCAGTGCCGCATCTGCTAGCCCTTCTTGAAACACATCATAAAAATGTGATATTTCACCTGCGCCACCGGATGCTATGACAGGAATTGACACAGCATTGGAAACACGGCTCGTTAACGGGATATCAAAGCCGTCCTTCGTCCCGTCCGCATCCATACTCGTCAATAATATTTCTCCTGCTCCTAACTCTTTGACCTGGTTTGCCCAATCCAAAACTTTTAGCCCGCTCGCTTTACTGCCTCCATGTGTGTACACTTCCCAGTCCTTCCATTGTTCGTTGTACCTTGCATCTATGGCCACGACAATACATTGCGATCCAAATACTTTTGCTCCAGACTCGATGATCTCAGGATGATGCACAGCTGCTGTATTGACCCCTACTTTGTCCGCTCCTGCTCTTAGTAGATTGTGCATATCATCCACGGTGGAAACCCCGCCGCCAACGGTTAAAGGAATAGATAATTTACCCGCTGTTTGTTCAACAATGTCCACCATCGTTTTTCTACCTTCATTGGATGCAGAAATATCTAAAAAAACAAGTTCATCTGCTCCCTGCTCATCATAAAATGAAGCGAGTTCAACGGGATCACCTGCATCTTTTAACTGAACAAAGTTGACTCCTTTGACAACGCGACCATCTTTTACATCTAGACATGGGATAATTCTCTTTGTTAGCATGGTTGCCATCCTCCTTCTCCTCTATTGCTAGTTATACGTTTCATGCATGGTCATCATGGTCAAAACTATGCAAAACGATTCGTTGCTTCGCTAAGTTTAATATCTCCCGTATACAACGCTTTTCCAATAATAGCACCCGATACACCATCACCTTGATGTTGCGCTAACTCCGTTAAATCAGATTGTTGACTCACACCGCCAGAAGCAATCACATCACAGCCGGACGCTTTCGCCAACTGACTAATGGCTGCTACATTAGGCCCTTGCATCATGCCATCTCTAGATATGTCGGTAAACACAATGGTTTTTGCTCCGTACCCTGCTAGCGTTATGGCTAACTGCTCTGCTTCCATTTCCGACGTTTCTAACCACCCGCTCGTAGCGACTTTCCCATCTCTTGCATCTATTCCAATGACAATACGATTGCCATAAGTAGATAATGCTTCCTTCACGAACTGCTCATCATGAACGGCAGATGTGCCAAGGATGACTCTCGCAACCCCGCCATCAAGCATATATTGAATAGAGGACATCGTTCTTAATCCTCCGCCTACTTGTACCGGTATGTTTATCGCTTTTGCGATTTCAATGACCAAATCAGCTTGAACAGAACTTCCCTCTTTTGCTCCATCTAAATCAACGACATGCAACCACGTTGCCCCTTCACTTTCCCATTGTTTTGCTACGACAATAGGATCATCATGAAACACGGTTTCCTGTTTATAATCTCCTTGTTTTAAACGTACACATTTCCCGCCTCGCAAATCAATAGCAGGATAAATGATAAATGAAGACATTTGCAACCTCCTGTATTTAAACTCCCATAATTAGAGTCCCGTATTAAAAGCTATCTTGATATGAAGTCTTATCATTTCTTCATCTTATCTAAGAAACAATGACTTTTTCCGTAAGTGCTAGAAAATGACGCAATAGATCTTTTCCTGTCGTACCACTTTTCTCTGGATGAAACTGCATGCCGAACACATTCCCCTTATTGACCATTGCCGTGATAGGTCCGTGATAGTTAACCGTAGCAAGAACATCTTCCTCTTTCTCTACTTCAACATGATATGAGTGAGCGAAGTAAACATGTCCTTCTTCTAAAGATTGCACCCATTCGTTTTGTTTAAATTGTAGTTTATTCCACCCCATGTGCGGAATCTTAGGTTTATCTTGCATACGAGTCACTCTACCAGGAATGATATTTAGTCCTTGCTGCATACCGTATTCTTCACTCTCTGTACATAACAATTGCATACCGAGACATATACCAAGCATAGGCTTGTTCGATTGAACATATTGGTAAATCACTTCATCCATCCCTGTTTCATGCAAAAACTTCATCACATCTTGATACGCGCCAACCCCCGGTAATATTAATGCATCGGCGTTGAGCAGTTGCTGATGATCATCCGTGATGATGACATCGTATCCTAGTGCTTGCACCGCTTTATGCACACTATGAACATTTCCAATGCGGTAATCTACAATGGCTATCATTAGAGGACTCCTTTCGTAGAAGGAATTCCCTTTACCCTGTCGTCATAATAAGTAGCCTCGTCCAAAGCACGACCTAATGCTTTAAAAACAGCTTCTATCATGTGATGCGTATTGTGACCGTAGTGCACAATGACATGCAACGTAATTCTGGCTTCAAGAGCCAGTTTCCATAAAAATTCATGTACCAACTCTACGGAGAAAGTACCTACTGTTCCACTTGGGAAATCACAACGATATTCCAAATGTGGTCGATTACTTACATCAATCACCACTTGTGCTAGTGCCTCATCCATCGGGACGAACACGCTACTATATCGTTTAATGCCTTGTTTTGTGCCTAAAGATTCATATATGGCTTGACCTAAACAAATCCCAATATCCTCTACTGTATGATGATCATCAATTTCTATATCCCCATCTGCTTTCACTTGAAGATCAAATTGTCCATGTTTGGTGAATAGATCTAACATATGATTTAAAAATGGAACTTCTGTTTTGATGTCACTTCTACCACTTCCATCGATGTTAAATGATAACTCGATATCCGTTTCATTGGTCTTACGCTTGATTTCACTGTATCGATCTGTGTTGGAGTTTGTCATCTTTTTTCACCTTCTTTTTGCAATCTGACTTCAATCGCTCTAGCGTGGCCTTCTAAACCTTCGCCTCTAGCCAAGCTCGTAATATAAGGAGCGCTATCAAACAGTGCTTGTTTACTATATTGAATAACGCTGGATTTCTTCACAAAGTCATCTACACTTAATGGAGAAGAAAATCTAGCAGTGCCGTTCGTAGGTAAAATATGATTCGGGCCTGCAAAGTAGTCTCCTACAGGCTCCGAGCTATACGGGCCGATGAAAATAGCACCAGCATGCTGTACTTTCCCAAGCCATTGCATCGGCTCATCCATCATCAATTCCAAATGCTCTGGTGCAATTCTGTTGACGATATCTACCCCTTCCTGCATGGATTCTACGATAATAATCTGCCCGTTATGTTCCAATGATGTTTGAGCAATCTGTTTTCTTGGCAATGTCTCTAGCTGCTCATACACTTGTTGATGTACTTTCTCTGCTAAAGTCTTACTATCCGTAATGAAAATAGCCGTCGCTAATTCATCGTGTTCTGCCTGAGATAATAAATCAGCCGCAATGAAGCTTGGATCGGCAGTTTCATCTGCAATCACGGTAATATCGGTAGGTCCCGCTATGCTATCAATATCCACTGTCCCATACACTTGTTGTTTAGCTAATGCTACAAAAATGTTACCTGGACCGCAGATTTTATCCACAGGCGCAATCGTCTCCGTCCCATATGCAAGTGCAGCAATGGCCTGCGCGCCCCCCACACTATAAATTTCTTTAATTCCCAATTCATTGGCTGCCACAAGGATGTTAGGGTGAATACGCTGCGCTGCACCTGATCCAGGAGGGGTAACCATGACAATTTCTTCTACTCCAGCAACTAATGCCGGAATGACATTCATTAAAACAGAAGAAGGATATGCCGCGGTTCCTCCAGGTACGTAAACGCCTACTCTTTGCAGTGGTGAGATCATTTGACCTAACACACTACCGTCCATATGCGGTTCCATCCAGCTTGTTCTTTTTTGCTTTTCATGAAAAGCACGAATATTTTCTGCGGCTAAACGCAACGCTGCCATGAAAGTATCATCTGTTTTTGCATAGGCCATATGCAGCTCATCTTCTGTAACATCAAGTCTGTCTAGTGCAATACCATCAAACTTTTGCGTTAATTCAAACAGTGCTTTGTCTTTATCCTTGATGACTTTTTCTATAATTTGATTTACCATTAAAAGTTCTTTTTCCGTGCTTTGTTGTGCTATTTGTTTATTTTTATATTGATTGCCTGTAATGATCTTCATCGTTACCCTCCTCTATCACCGCACTTAATGCATCGCAAATACCTTGTACTTGTTCTTGCTTAATGCGGTAACTGACTCTATTAGCAATCAAGCGACTAGTAATATCGAAAATCTTATCGATCTCCACTAAACCGTTCTCGCGAATCGTTGCCCCTGTTTCCACCATATCCACGATACGATCGGACAACCCAATTAAGGGAGCTAATTCTATAGAACCATTCAATTTAATAATTTCTACTTGTTCCCCTTGTTCGCGAAAATATTTTGCAGCCACTTTAGGGTATTTTGTCGCCACTTTGGCATTCAGTTCTCCTGAATTATCTTGCATTCCAATCACCGACATGCGACATTTCGCGATGTTTAAATCCAGTAATTCAAATACATCCCGCTGCTCTTCCATTAACACATCTTTTCCCACGATACCAATATCTGCAGCTCCGTACTCCACATACTTCGGTACATCTACTGGTTTGGACATAATAATTTCCATCGATGCATCTGGAACAGGTATAATTAATTTTCTCGATGTATCTAACATTTCTGGTACAGGAATGTTTGCCTTTGAAAAGAGTTCAATGGCTTGCTTATAAATTCTTCCTTTCGGCATTGCTATTCTTAAAATGGGTTCCATTAGATCAGCTCTCCTGTTCCAAAAACAAAATGACGTCTTCATAACATTTATTCCTGTACTTGTACGTTCCCTCTTCTTGTAACCATTGTTCTTTTGTATCGACTTGATGAGCACTTTCCCCGTTTCTTATTTGCCCCGTCTCTACAATATGATGGCTTTCTTGTCTTAGCTGTACCGCCAATTGCAATGCTTGATTACGATGAACGTGGTCGTATAGGATCAACGTTCGTTTTTGATCATCTTCTTTTTCACGCTGTATGACTTCTAGTATACGATTCGTTTTTAAGGCAAAACCCGTTGCAGGAGCCTGTCTAGCAAAATGAGAAAGCAAGTTATCGTATCTTCCACCACTACATACCGGAAAGCCTAAGCCACTAGCATAACTTTCAAATGTCATGCCCGTATAGTAAGAAAAATCACCGATCATCGTTAAATCAATCATGACGTAATCTGCTACACCATAATCTTCAAGCACATTCCACACATCGCACAGATGCGACAATGCTTCCTTCGTTGGTGCATACTGCACGTATTTCATCGCTTCATTGCATATTTCCTTACCGCCACGCAAACGTAAAATGGCTTCCAGTGCTTTTTTATTCTCTAAGGGGATTTGAAAGTCACGTACAGCTGACTTATACCCTACATAATTTCTATTTAATAAATGTTGCTCTAAAATCGAAATTTGATCTGTATCTTCATCTAGCGCTTCATGAAACAAACCACGCAAGTAACCGACATGACCTAATGAAACTTTAAATTCGTCTATACCCGCTGCTTTTAATGAAGCAATGGACAAAGCAATAATTTCGGCATCGGCTTCTGCGGAGTCATCTCCAATATATTCAGCACCAGTTTGATAAAATTCAGATTCTTTACCTGCTTCATCGTCCATCGCTCTAAATACATTAGCATGATAAGATAAACGAATCGGATAAGGCTGTTTTTTTAGCAAGGAGGAAACGACTCTAGCAATAGGTGTCGTCATCTCCGATCGTAATACCATCGTCGTACCGTTGCGATCTAATAATTTAAATAGTTTAGAATCTGATGTTGAGCTAGCAACACCTACCGTATCGTAATACTCCAGTGTAGGGGTCATAATGGACTGATACCCCCATTGCTCTATACATTGCAATACGCGATATTCTATTTTTCTAAGCTGAGTCACTGTTTCGGGCAAGTAGTCTTTAAAGCCTACCGGTTTCTCAAATACTTCTGGTTTATTCATTTTATTCAACCCCTAAATCATTCAGCGTTACCATTCAACATGAACGCATCCACTAATCATATGGATCCATATCATCTTCTATTTTGAAACATAAAATCATTCATTTGAAATCATTCGTCCCATTCTTCCTTTGTAGCGAATGTTTTTAAATGGGTGTTACATGATGTAAATAATATATAAAAAAACGAGTGGTTTACCATTTTAACAATCCATTCGCTTTAGTACGATAATATGCTAACAAATTAAAGCTATTAAATTAATCCATATTTTATCATGGGTATTTCATTATAGTCAATCTTTATTTTCTGGTTCCACGGTCTTTATCCTCTGCGCTGGATTGCCAGCTACAAACGTATACGGGGGTACGTCTTTATTTACAACGGAACCAGCTCCGACCACGGCGTGATCTCCGATCGTAACACCTGGAAGAATCGTCGTATTTGCACCAATCATGACATGAGAGCCAATGTTGACTTCGCCCAATCTATATTCTTTTACTAAATATTCATGTGCAAGTATCGTCGTGTTATATCCGATGATAGAATTGCGTCCTACTGAAATTTTTTCTGGAAAAAATACATCTACCATGACCATTAATGCAAAGGCAGTATGATCTCCCACTTTCATCTTCAACACTTTGCGATATATCCAGTTTTTAAATTTCAAGGAAGGACTGTATCTAGCTACTTGAATAAAAATAAAATTCCGTACTGATTTCCACTTGTTCACTGTCTTGTAGATTTGCCATAAAGCATTGGGTCCCTCTACTGGATACCTCTTAGTGTTTCTCATCTTGCATTCTCCTTCTCCATTACCTCCAGCAACTGTTCCATGTGATCGATAACGTAGTCAGGCTCATATTGTTTCAATAACGTTGTACCTTTAAGCGACCAGCCGACCGCCACAGAAATGACTCCCGCTGCTTTTGCCGATTGTATATCAAAAGGACTATCGCCAACCATGATGACTTCACTTGGGTGTAAATTTAATGCTGCTAGTGCTTTTTGAACCGGTTCAGGATGCGGCTTTGGATGTGTCACATCATCAATTGTTACGATAGATTCGAAATAGCCGTCTAATTTACACCATGTCAAACTTCTTTCCGTGGTCATTCTTATTTTTGACGTGACTACCGCTAATCTTATAGATTGCTCCTGCAATGCAGTAATAACTTCTTTCACTTTCGGAAATGCTGTCACGAAATGATCATGTTGCTCACCATTAAACGTGCGATACTGTTTAATTAAATCATCGACTGCTTCTTCTTTTTTTCTATCTGAAAAAAATTGCATTTGCTCTGATAAAGGCTTTCCCATCTGCTCAATAATGTACTCTCTTGGCATATTTTTCGCTTTAAATACATGTTGAAAACTTTGGATAATCAATTCATTTGTATCAATAATAGTGCCATCAAGATCAAAGCATACTGCTTTTATCATTCCTGTGTTCTCTCCTTTATACAAATGATGCTCAAACAAGCATTCTTTTATCATAAAAAGACTGCTGCTGAGCATCCTTTGGGTGTCATTTTAATTTATTTACACTTTTTTTGTTTTATTTTTGTTACTTTTGAAGTGTAATTGGATCACCATATTTTTCTTTGGCGAATCCACCCCATCTTCTAATCACAATAAACAAGACAGCAACAAGTATAATGATTAAACTAATCAGTTGCGCCATTCTAATATTTTCTCCTACATCCATCGAACCAGCCTCACCAAACACCCACGTCATTGGCGTCCAAAGTGTATTCATAAAAGATGCCAACCATTCCGGTCCTTGGAAAGATAAACTGTCTGTACGTAATCCTTCAATGAAAAAGCGACCTGCTGAATACCATATAAAGTAGGAAGCAAATACTTCGCCAACTCGAACAAAGGAGCGACGTCTCAGTATAATCAATAGAATGAGTCCTACAACATTCCACAGCGATTCATATAAGAAGGTAGGATGATAATATATCCCATTAATTTGCATCTGCTCAACAATAAACGTTGGAAGATGTAATGTGTTTTCTAAGAAATCAAGTGATACTGGACCGCCATGTGCTTCCTGATTCACGAAGTTACCCCATCTACCGATAATTTGTCCTATTAGTAACGATGGAGCACAAATATCTGCAATTTTCCAAAAAGAATAACCTTTTATTCTAGTATAAATGACAGCAGCAATAATGGCTCCAATTAAGGCTCCATGTATGGCAATACCACCATTCCATATTTGAATGATCGACAATGGATCATCTCTGTAATGTTCCCATTCAAAAGCGACATAATATAACCTTGCAACAACGATGGCAGAAGGCGCTCCGATAAGTAATAAATCCATGAAGAAGTCAGAAGGAATGTTAAACCTTTTTCCTTCTCTCACTGCTAGGAACAACCCTACTAGTGCTGCTGCGCCAAGTATAAGTCCGTACCAAGTCGCGCTTATAGGTCCAATTTTAAATAGAACAGGATCTATGTAATAATACAAAACATTTCAACTCCTTTAATCTGCTTTACTTTTATATAGATATCATGGAATGCTGTTGAACATGTAAAACAACGTTTATTATTGTAATTAGAACTTAGCATGAGTACTGCACTATTCTATATCATCCATATCTTCACCTATCGTTTCAGTTAAGCGATTGGTGAACTGTAAAGCAGCATTGTATCCCATTCTTTTCAATCTAAAGTTCATCGCTGCCACTTCAATGATAACCGCAAGGTTTCTACCGGGTCTTACAGGTATTGTCATGAGTGGAATTTCCGTATCGATAATTTTGATGGTTTCCTCATCAAGACCTAAACGATCATACTGCTTGTCCTGTCCCCATGTTTCCAGCCTCATCACTAAAGTAATTTGTTTAAAATTACGGACAGCACCTGCTCCGAATAGTGTCATTACATTGATGATGCCTACACCGCGAATTTCGAGAAGGTGTTTGATTAAATCAGGGGCATTACCATAAAGTTTATTATCTGCTGTTTGGCGAATTTCCACAGCATCATCTGCAATCAGTCGGTGTCCTCTTTTTACGAGTTCCAGTGCAGACTCACTTTTACCGATACCACTACCACCTGTAATCAATACTCCTACACCATATACATCAACAAGTACGCCGTGTACTGTAGTGGTGGGAGCTAATTTATTTTCTAAAAAGTTAGTGATTCGACTTGCCAGCGTCGTCGTAGATACGGAACTACCCAACACTGGAATATTCCGCTCAGAAGCTACTTTTTTCAACTCTTCAGGAATTTCTAATCCTCTTGTAATACAAATGCATGGCGTTTCTTCTGCACATAATTTATTCATTCTATCTAGTCGTTCGGTCTCTGTCAGCTGCTCAAAAAAAGTCATTTCTGTCTTACCTAAAATCTGAATTCTTTCCTCTGGATAATAGGCAAAATAACCTGCCATTTCAAGACCTGGACGATAAAGATCTGCTACTTTTATGTTGCGCTGTAGTCCTTGATTACCTACAATGACATGAAGCTTAAATTGTTCTACAAGTTCTGCTACTTTTACACTGACAGCCATCTTTCGGTCTCCTTTATTCTTGTTACTTGCATATTGTTCATATCATAATGCTTTTGATTTTTCTTCCATTTTATTCAACATATACATGTAATAAAAATTCATCATAAAATGTCTATAATCATATGGAGCCATTATAACATTTCCGTTTCATAAATACATCTTATAATCAAAAATAAAGGACCAATCTTGGAGTCAAGACTGATCCTGGAATACATATTTTAAGATTGTGGCTTATTAGTTTTAAAAAGCTTGTTGCTTATTTACGATGCTGCTTTAAACGTTGTTTAAAGCTTGTAGTTAATTCTCAAATATATTTAGCTCGGATTCTTTATCAAAGAAATGGCATTTGTTCATATCAAATGCGAGCTTAATTTTCTTACCTTCCTTGGCTCCTATACGACCATCTACTCTAGCTATAATCGTATCTCCACCAATTCCAGTTAAGTATAAGTTCATCTCATGACCTAAATTCTCTGCTACTTCAACCGTTGCTTCTACAGCACTGTTTGGTGAAGCTTCTAAGAAAACAGGCTCTGAATGAATGTCTTCTGGCCTTACACCGAATACAACTTCTTTACCTGCATATCCTTTATCACGCAGAACCTTCGCTCTTCCTTGTGGAATAGTAATTTCAAGAGAGTTATTATCTTTCAAATGAAGCTCACCGTTACTTTCAACGAGGGATCCACTGATAAAGTTCATGGATGGTGATCCAATGAAACCAGCTACAAACATATTTTTAGGTTTGTTGTACACGATTTCCGGAGATGCAGCTTGTTGGATAATACCGTCATTCATAATAACAATACGATCACCCATCGTCATTGCTTCCGTTTGGTCATGCGTAACATAAACAACAGTAGTTTCAAGACGCTTTTGTAGTTTACTTATTTCTGCACGCATTTGTACACGTAATTTTGCATCTAGGTTGGATAAAGGTTCATCCATTAAGAATACTTGAGGTTCCCTTACAATTGCTCTTCCTAAAGCAACACGTTGACGCTGTCCACCAGAAAGTGCCTTTGGTTTACGTTCCAACAAATGTTCAATATCTAATATTTTAGCAGACGCTTTTACTCGCTTGTCTATTTCTTCTTTTTTAAACTTACGAAGCTTTAGCCCAAATGCCATGTTTTGATACACGTTCATATGTGGGTACAATGCATAAGATTGAAATACCATAGCAATATCTCTATCTTTTGGTGCAACTGAGTTTACTAGTCTATCACCAATATATAGTTCTCCATCTGTAATCTCTTCAAGGCCAGCAATCATTCTTAACGTTGTAGATTTACCGCAACCAGAAGGTCCTACAAGAACAAGAAATTCTTTATCTTTAATATCAAGGTTTAAACTTTTAACCGTTGCTTCTTTTGCATTATCGTATTTTTTTACAATGTTTTTCAAACTTAAACCAGCCATATATTTCTCCTCCACTATACACTTTTATTTATTAAAATTTTGCACTAACATTTGTACAACATAACTTGTATTAAACTTGTATAACACTATAGTATTATCTTAACGAAAATAAAGCGTTTTCACTATACATAAAATGCACAAAAATAAAGATCAGTTTTTAGCTAATTTGTGCATAAGCATCATTAATTTAATAAAAACAGAATCATTGAATTGTCTAGGATCTAATTCCGTTTCATTTTTAAACTTCTCCAATCGATACAGTAACGTATTACGGTGAATAAACAACGCATTTGCTGTTTCACCTACATGACAGTTGCATTCGAAAAACTTTTCCATCGTATAAAATAAATCGCTGTCTACATGATTTAGTTGATGCAAATGATCACTAAACAAAAAATCACTTTCGTTCATGTGCCAAACTATTTCTTCTAATGCAAGTTCCCATGAAAAGAAAATAGATTTTTTTTTATAAAAAGAGACTCCTACTTCCATTGTTTTTTGTAGTTGATTCAACGTTTTTAGGATTTCTTCTTCCTTGTAAATGGCCTCTCCGACTGTAAGCATACAATCCTCCATCCAATCCATCGTGATCATTTCGTGTAGAGCAAAACAAAGTGAAGTTAATGACTCTATTTCTTTTTCTTCTACATGATGTAGTGTTGTTTTAGGAGCTAAAATAAGTGATTTTCCTCGTTTCAACGGAATCACAATAACATCTACTTCAAAAAAAGAAGTTAATATTTTTTTAAGCTCAGTGTATGTAGCAGCGAAATCATTCTCTTCAGTCATCGTAAGTAAAAATGGAATAAAACCCATTTCCATATGATAATCTTTCATGCCTAGTCCTTGCAGTAATTGTTTAGGTATGGATTCATTTAGTTTGCCAAGTTCCACCTGTTGATGAAGCCAAGCTCCTAGTTCCAGCAAAACTTCTTCTGTATCTGCAACTGAATGCGCATTTGTATAAACAGATATAGCTAAATCAATTAAATCGGCTTCTTTTGATGTGATTACATCGTTAGGTATTCTAATAAGCAGTACGTTATGTTCCTGTTTCTCCAAACAAAAGTATGTATGGTCATTATCGTAACGATATTTTCTTATATGATGATTATCTGCTAGAGCTAACGACAACCAATATCCATGTTCCACCGTTATCTCTTCCACAGCATCATGCATAATCTCATTTATATATTTTTTCAGATCAAGCTGCTTCAAATCACTCAACTCCCGCCTGTTTCATCATCTATTTTACATTTGTTCATATATAAATAAAAGCTATCCAATCACAACATGTACGCTGTGAATGGATAGCTTAACATTTTATATCACATATATCAAATGAGCCATGGAGGACTCGAACCTCCGACACCCTGATTAAAAGTCAGGTGCTCTACCAACTGAGCTAATGGCTCAAATATAAGAAGTGGTGGAGGATGATGGATTCGAACCACCGAACCCGTAAGGGAACAGATTTACAGTCTGCTGCGTTTGGCCACTTCGCTAATCCTCCAAAATGGTGGTTCGGGACGGAATCGAACCGCCGACACGAGGATTTTCAGTCCTCTGCTCTACCGACTGAGCTACCGAACCTAGAAAATAAAAAAAGCTTCATTCGAAGCCCTTAGGCAATAACATAAAATTGTAATGGCGGAGCTGACGGGATTTGAACCCGCGATCGCCCGCGTGACAGGCGGGAATGTTAGACCACTACACCACAGCTCCGTATTAAATTAATTGGTTGCGAAGGCAGGATTTGAACCTACGACCTTCGGGTTATGAGCCCGACGAGCTACCAGACTGCTCCACCTCGCGTTATGAGTTCATGGTGGACGCTGACGGGATCGAACCGCCGACCCTCTGCTTGTAAGGCAGATGCTCTCCCAGCTGAGCTAAGCGTCCAAGTGCTGTGCACTTAATTATTATAACATGTTTTCAAGGGCTTGTCAATACTTTTTTTAAAAAGTTTTTAATATAGCGGCGGAGGGGATCGAACCCCCGACCTCACGGGTATGAACCGTACGCTCTAGCCAGCTGAGCTACACCGCCATGTGTAAGTCTGGCGGAGAGAGAGGGATTCGAACCCTCGCGGCTGTTACACCCTAACGCTTTAGCAAAGCGCCCCCTTCGGCCTCTTGGGTATCTCTCCACAGCTAAGTATTACACCCTCAAAACTGAAAGTGAAAGAAGAAGTGTTTCGTTGTTTCTTCGTAGCGTTGCTTTAAGGTAAACCTTTTAGCCCGGATCAGTGAAACTGCGTTTCACTTTTTTCCTCTTGCTTACGAAGTGGTTTTAAACTTTGTTTAAAACCTGTAGATAAAGACCTAG
>NZ_QXJP01000020.1 GCF_004115085.1 Longirhabdus pacifica
GTAAGTATCAATCCAAAGTGCTAAAAACCTATTGAACACAAAACGAGAACAGCCGATTGTTTTGGCAATTAGTATTTCTTGTTCTTGATTCGGATAGATACGAAACTTATAGGCTTTATTGACTAACATTGTTATCACCTCACTTTCTAGCAATATCTAAATTATAACAAACAATCTTAGGCTACGCCTACCGACATTCATCTCCTACTTACTCATGGGGCTACGCCCTTCTCACCGTTGAAGTGGGAGTCTTCTGTCGGAAAAAGATAAAGCCCCCTATGCTCTTACTCACCATAGGGGGCTCACTATTCCTTCTTGTTTATGGATGAATAAATGCCGCAATCGTTCTAACCATCGCGCCTGTAGCATACTTCGGATCAATATCGCTTTGTTGATTCAACCAAGATGATCCGCCTGTATCTAGATGAATCCAAGGAGTTCCTTCAGCAAACTCTCCAATAAATAAACCAGCTGTAATCATAGAACCGCCCCTGCCAGGACTGTTATTAATATCTGCCACATCACTCTTTAATTTTTTTCTCAACTCTTCGTACGATGGCATCAACCATACTTTTTCACCACTATACTTTGTTGCTTCATGGAAGTCTTGCCAAAAAGCTTCATTATTTGTTACTGCACCCGTTGCTACATGATCCAATAGTACAAGCACAGCACCTGTTAAGGTGGAGTTCTCAATAATTTTTGTTGCGCCAAGCTGCTTGGCATACGTCATAGCGTCAGCTAATACAATTCTACCTTCGGCATCCGTATTGAGCACTTCAATCGTTTTACCGCTTAATGTGGTAATTACATCCCCCGGTTTATACGCTGTACTTGAAGGCATATTTTCAGCAGCTGGAATGACGGCAATGACATTTTTTTTCGGCAAACTCTTTCCGATAATATCCATGACACCAAGAACAACTGCGCCTCCTCCCATGTCACTAACCATTTCTGCCATTCCGGCATTAGGTTTAATGGAGATACCACCTGTATCAAACGTAATCCCTTTTCCCACAAGTGCAATGACGTCATCACTATTTGGGTCACCTTGATATTGAAGTGTAATCATACGCGGTGGATTCGCACTACCTTGACCCACTGCAAGCACACCACCCATGCCCTTTTGTTTCATTTGTTGTTCATCTAAAATTTCGTAGGAGAAGTTGTGCTGTTTTGCTAATCTCACTGCTTCCTCTGCAAACATTTCTGGTGTAAATTTATTACCCGGTAGATTGGTTAAATCTCTCGCATAGTTCGTACCTTTTGCTAATGTCAGTGCATAGGTCAGCTTCTGCTCCAAGGCTACTTTATCGTGTGTACTACCGCTCAAATCTATGGTCACTGTATGTAGTTTAACCGACGGTGAAGCGTCTTTCTGATACGATTTAATTTCGTATTGTCCTAATTGCAACCCTTCTACAAATGCAGCTAACATCGGGATGATCTCTTCTGTTGCCTGACTCATCAAATGAGAAAGATCAGTCACTTGCAATGTTGTTAATTCATGCTGCATTGCCTCCCTGCCCATTTTCACACCTATCATTCTCCAAGCGTGCGTATCCATCATGTCAGAACCTATGCCTGCGTATACAATGGAATCAGCTGCTATAAGGCCGTAAGTGGGGAAAAGACGAAATTGCTTTAACTTCCCTGTAAACATCTTTTTTTGCTGCAAATCCACGATCGCTTGATCCAGCTGCGGATGAATAGAAGGTAAATCAGACGTTCCCTCTTGTACTACTGTTATCCAAGCGCTTTGCGGTGTTACTGCTGTTTTATATGCTTCATCTTCAATCAGATGTATAGTTATCATATTTTCGTTCATCCATTAACCCTCCATTTTTCTATTACCTTATTTCATTATAAAGCAAATAGACGGTTATTCAATGCAATATATTTATTCCTTTAAAGATGCGATGAGGAAATCTTCCACCTCTTGATCCGTATTAGCGATTAGATTCATGTAAGCGTATTGTGTTTCCCCATCTTCTGAATCCCATGTGACTTTAACGTATACTTTCTTATAATCTTCCAGGAAAACGTCATCCACCGTTAGTTCACTTAAACCGAAAGAAGTTCCTACTACCATACCTGGTGCTTCATCGCCTTGTTTTAACTCTCTCGGGACAATATCAACATCCCAGTCCCCCATCAAAGTAGAAGTAAACTTGCTAATGCTATAAAAATAAAATCGCTCCACAATACTCTGATGCAATGCCATACTTAATTCAACATCGTACATTCTTTCTTTTGCATTGTCTAAATCCAGCGAATAATGTAAACCTTCATCCTTGCTACTACTAATAGATACTTGTATTTCAAACATATCACTTTCTTTTACATAACCTTCTTTTTGCTTTTGCAATACATCTTCTTTCTCTTCTTCAAAAGTCCATTTTGCATCCTCATATACGTAATATCCCGCGGCAAACAAAACGATCACCGCCGCAATCACCAACCATTTTTTCATATCAACACTCCTTTTCTTTTACTTTTGTCTTCTGCATACATTTAAGGTAGTAACGTTTTGTGCTGATATTGTATACCCCAAGCATTTATTTCCAATTTTATCATATTACGCAAACTACTGCGCAAAAAAAGACTAACGCAATATCGCGATAGCCTTTCCCGTTAACCTATGGTGTACCTTTAAACACAAAATGTAACGTTACCCTAGACTGAGAAATACAATACCTTTACCATTTCCAGCTATGTCACATGTTCATGTCAATCTAGTGTATTGCTCTCTGTGTAAACTGGCTTTTTTGTTACTTAACACTTGCAATCGATGTTTCAACTTACCTTCCCAATCTTTATCCTGAATAGACTGAGCAAACAATAACAAATCTAACGCTATATTAATCTGATCAGAAACGATGTTTTGTTCCGTATCGGATTCGGTATTCACACAATTATCGTAAAGATGTTCCAATTTCTCTGCATGAAAGTACTGCTGAAAATCTACTTCTATTGCAAGATCATCCTGTGCGTATTCTGCAAGAATCTCGAACTCTTGTTGCACTCGATGATGCACTTCTGTCCTTTTACAAACAGGGCAAAACAGCATCGGAACATTAATAATGTGTGTCTTGTTATAACGTAAATTGCCTGTATCTCCAATCATACTAGCTCCACAACAAAAACTCATATGCTACTCCTCCTGCTCCCTTTCATCTACTTCATGCATAATGGTTATACTGTAATCCCTTCACACACCATATGCAAGAGAAAGTTATTGGATGAGTTGTTAGCTTCTGCTACTCTAATGCTAGCTTTAATTCTTGTATCGGTTCAATATCTCCGCTTACTAATAATCGATCACCCATTTGTATTTGTGATGTTCCATGAGGGATAATGAATGAATCTCCTCGGTAAATACGCAAAATCAATGTGTTGTCTAAGAAAGGTAAGTCTTTCAAATATACATTATGATACAGTCCATTGTTCACTTCGACTTCCTGTATAGAATCATCATGATCCGTCATTAACTTGACTGCACTTGGATGCTCTATCACGGCTTTCAACAGCATACGAGAAGCATATAGAGTGGACATCGTCGTTACCCCCTGCTGCACTTCATCCAGCTTGGCAGGATCTTCAATACGTACAATAACTTGTTCCATGTACAATGACTTAGCATGATTACCTAAAGCAATATTGACATCATCATCCATCGTTCCAAATACAATCACATCGGCATTAAATGCGCCTTGCTCCGTTAACACATCCACAGATAACGATGGTACTTCCATTAGTGGGAATTTACTATGCTTGTCCCCTTTCCCATCATCCTCTAGTGGGTGTGCACTATACATTTCTACACTATAACCTTCATGTATTAAATCTTGAGATACAGGCAGTGTAATATGATTTGCTCCGACAATAGCAATAACTTTTTGCTTAGACTCTACATCAGGGAATACCTGATTAAACAATATGGGAGCAATTAAACAAGATAACACGGCAACAAGTATGAGTGCGCCTTGCATCGTTTCATCAATAATGCCAACATCCACAGCAACCGTTGCTGCGACAATAACTAAACTTAACGTTGAAGATAGTAAGATACCAGAACCGAGCACTTCTTTCCATGAGTACCAGAACCTTAATATTAATGCAGGTACAAACTTAGAAATAAATATAGCAGCAAGGAGTAACGGGATAAAGAATAGCACTTTAACATCCGTTAATAACTCCCATACGTTCATGTTGACTCCAATCATGACGAAGAATATCGGAATGAGAAAACCATAACCAAATGAATCTAATTGATGTATGAATTCTCTGTTCGGTGCCACTACAGATACAATGACTCCCGCTAAAAATGCACCTAAAATCATTTCTACTTGCAGCGTTTCTGACAAGACGACGAACAATAATATAAGCGCAAACACGGCTCGCGTACCCATCTGTACTGTCCCTGTTTTTAATGCATCCAGCACTTTCCCACGCATCACTCGACGAATAAATACAAAGACACCAATAACGACGACGAAAAACAGTAACAAATAAAACATTTGCTCTCTACTCTCCGAAGATACGCTAATAAAGAAAGCGAGTAAAATCATCGTCACAAAATCTGAAACCACTGTCACCATGAGTAAGGTTTGTCCCAATGGGGTTTCCAGCAAACGCTTTTCTTTCAAAACGGGAACGACTACACCTAATGATATGGTAGATATAATTATCGTCATTAAATAAGGTTCGGTAACGACGCCCACTAGCATTAATAACAGTGCAAGCCCGTATGAAATAGCTAGAATAAAAATAAATATCACGATGGATAGCGTAATGGGATTGACCTTCACCTTACTATTATTTCTTTTATTACTAAAAGATTTGAAATCAATTTCTAATCCACTCAAAAACATTAAATAAATGAGGCCAAATGTCGACAGTAAAGTCAACCATTCATCTTCCGCGATAATATCAAGACCACTTTTACCCAGCAATAAACCTGCAATAATTTCGGCTACGACTACTGGAATCATTTTTAATTTAAAGCGATGTAATATAATTGGTACGATAAAAGCTACACCCACTACGATCATTAAAGATACGAGTGATGTTTCTGTTCCATGTTCCATTTCTCTTCACCCCTACACTCTCACATTGAAAAAGAAAGCCAGAGAATCTCATTCTCTGGCTTTTTCTAGATAATTATACCATAAGGTTTGTACATGTTCTACTTTGAAGTAAATGAGTGTTTTCTTTTTATTTTAGAATTTTCTTTCTATTATATAGGTTGCACGATACTAAAAAGAAATTATATTTTTTTATTAAGAATCTGTACTGTATGTTTCTACGTATTTTTCAGCTGTCCATAGTTTGTCCAATTCAGCAGTATCAGACACTTTAATTTTAATCATCCAGCCTTTTTCAAATGAAGATTGATTGACGAATTCAGGCGATACATCCAACGCTTCATTAATTTCTACAATTTCACCAGTTACTGGAGCATACAGTTCGGATACTGTTTTTACAGATTCCAAACTACCGAATGGTTCAGCATATTCGACTGTATCCCCTACTTCAGGTAGCTCTACGAATACAATCTCGCCTAATTCATTTTGCGCAAATTCCGTTATCCCTGCTGTGACGACATCACCTTCTACTTTTACCCATACGTGCTCATCACTATATTTATACTCTTTTGGTACGTTCATGGTTATCCCTCCTATGTTTCTACACCTAATACTTTATGTAATCTTTTTTCCACCAAGGCTAAACCTTTTTCACCTGCTTGAAAATGTCTCAGCTTTTGCTCACCATCAAACAAGTAATAGGCTGGAACATATTCATTCTGAAATACATCCGTAACGACATGTTTGTTATCCACCATTACTGGATGTTCCAAATTATACTGCTTAATGACGTCTTTGACAACGGTAATATCCGTATCTTTCTCTGACCGAGGCATATGAACACCGATGACTTGTAAATCATATTCCTGTTCGTATTTACTTCTCCATTCATTGATTAGTGGTAAACCTTCTTTACACATATGACAACTGACTGCCCAAAAATGAATGAGAACGGGTTTTCCTTGTACATCTTCTTTGGAAACTTCCCCATTTATCCATTCGGTTACGCCTTCAAAAGCAGGAAGTTCAGACCGCAATCGCATTGGCATCCTGTTCAACTCCTTTTCAAAAAGTTCATTTTACTTATATTAAATGGAAAACACCCTCCATGAAAGGAGAGTGTACGATATGATAAAGTATCTCAGCCTGATACTAAATTGTCATCTCCAGGTTTCCAATTGGCTGGACATAGTCCACCAGATTGCAATGCTTGAAGTACACGAACCGTCTCATCCACACTCCTACCCACATCGTTATGATTGACGACCTGATATTTCACTTCCCCTTCCGGATCAATAATGAATAATCCACGGAGTGCGACACCTTCTTCTTCAATTAAAACGCCATAATCACGTGCAACTGATTTCGTTATATCTGCTGCTAATGGAAACTTTATATTGCCCAGTCCATTGGAATCTCGCGGTGTGTTAATCCATGCACGATGAGAAAATTTGCTGTCCACGCTCACGCCTAAAATTTCCGTCTCCAGATCTTCAAAAATCTCTGCTTCATCACTTAAAGCTGTAATTTCGGTAGGACATACAAAAGTAAAATCAAGTGGATAGAAAAACATAATGAACCACTTGCTTTTGTAATCAAATAATGAAGCCTGTCCAAATGCTTGTCCGTCTCCTAATGCTGTCTCCATGGTGAAATCAGGAGCAGGTTTACCTACTAAACGCTCTGCCATTTTAACGAGAGTCCTCCTTATATGCTTCAATATACTGTGATAATGAATGAACCATCTATTACAAACATCCTTCTACTTTAGTATTCCCTGTTTACTCACCATAATATAACAAATAATCAGTACAGGATGATGACCTGTCATGTTGCTATTCTTTTATGTATATTTACTTATTTTTAGTAAAATTTTACTTAATTACAGTAAAAACACATTGCTATCTCTTTTTTTATGTGCTACATTTTTATTTGAAAGCGGCGAATAGCGGGTTGTAGCACTATTAGTGTAACAATTCAAAATTTTCTGTTTATTTAATTTTACTAAAACTAATACTTAAGGAGGAATGTCTGTATATGTCATTAAAAATGATGACAATCACTTTATTTGCTTTTGCCATATTCCAAGCTTCTGTCATCACTACACTAGCAAAAGAAAACTACTCTATTGACTGGGATGCTATTTTCAATTGGGATGAATTAGATGTAGGGTTGTACTGGTTTGACGAGAACAATCAACCTTCCAAAACAGAAAATTTTATAGCTGATCGCCCAACTGTCATTTATGTTCATGGATGGCAAAATGGAACAACATTAAATAAATTTAGAGAGAGCTTTTTATTTAGCGATACAGATAAATATGGTGAAGAAATATATGCCAACACGTTGACTTCATGGAAACAACAAGGATGGAACGTCGGTATATTTTACTGGAATCAATTGTCTGATGAAGGTGAAGTGAAAGATGCAGAAGCCAAAATCTGGACTAGCGATTATAGTAATGTAGGTATGAGATGGAAAGATAGCACTGGTGAATCAAGATACGATAATATGCCACAAGTCTCGGCTGGGGAATTGTTCTATGATAGTTATGTGAAAGCCATGGAAGGTTATACAGGAAACAACATTCGGATAGTAGGACATTCTTTAGGTAATCAGATGGCTGTTCATGTGACGAAATTAATTAGTGATGATGTGAAGGCGGGAAACATCGCTGAAAATTTAATGCCAAATAGAATTGCTTTACTCGATCCGTATTATTCCAAATATGCAAAAGATTATCTTGGAGGTAAATGGACAGGAGAAGTGGTTCGTGAGTACGTGCAACAATTTATTCAAGATGGCGTTATTGTAGAAGCTACAAAAACAAGTGCGGCAACGGGTCCTTTAACAGGTGATGACAACAGGGAGCTGGAACAGATGGTTGCCTTTACGCAAATCAAACCGTGGGCGTATAGTGCAACAGATATTGCTAAAAAACACGTTTATGCTGTTCCTCATTATTTCTATCAATACGCTTTTAAAACCATGAACGATGACGCAGAAGTGAGAAGCTTAATGGAATCCAACAACAAAATGATTCATACAGATGGACATTTTACACTTACGCCAGAAGATGATGTGTTTATGGAAGTTCCTTATTAATGAAGCTGCTTGTAATTCTTTAATGTAAACACCTAAATGAAAGTCCCCCACCTTGTGAAGTAAAATGAAAAGCTTACACAACATGGGGGATATTTACAGTGATTTAAATTGAATAGTATTTCCTCATTATCTCTTTAGACCATTCAGGTTGCTTGACCTCGCCTAAAGGAGAAAACTCTTCCATATACGTTTTGATATCCAGCACAGGGGTTCCATCAATAGCGTCCAATGATTGAACAGTGATGTGTAATCCATCCACTTTCAGCAACAGAAGATGAAGTTCCTCTAAACTCTATTACACCGTACCCATTGCCTCCACAATAGCATCACCCATTTGTGAAGTTGTCAACTTACTTTCTGGTGACACAGCAATATCGCTAGTTCTATTCCCATCATCTAATACTTTCTTTACTGCTTTTTCAATGGTACTTGCTATTTCCTGCTCATCAAAGCTTAATTGAAACATTAAAGCAAGGGAAAGTATGGTTGCAATGGGGTTGGCAAGCTGTTCTCCCGCTATATCTGGCGCTGATCCATGTACAGGTTCATATAGACCAAAACTTCCTTCTCCTAATGAAGCTGAAGATAACATTCCGATAGATCCCGTGAGCATTGCCGCTTCATCACTAAGGATATCTCCAAACATGTTCTCCGTCACAATGACATCAAAGCTAGCCGGACGACGCAATAACTGCATGGCACAATTATCAACAAGTACGTGCTCCAACTCCACATCTGGATAGTCTGTTGCTACTTTTTCCACTACTTCTCTCCATAACCTAGATGTCTCTAACACATTGGCCTTATCTACGGAAGCTAGTTTTTTGTTTCGTTTGCGCGCAATTTCAAATGCTTGCGTAACAATTCTTTCTACTTCTGACTCACTATATGCACAAGTATCGACAGCAACTTGCCCTTCTGCCGTATCTTTTCTAAATTTATCCCCAAAGTAAATGCCGCCTGTCAATTCTCTGACCACGATCATATCTGTTCCTTTTAACACTTCTGGTTTAATGGTTGATGCATCCATTAAGCAATCAAAAACGACTGCGGGGCGAATGTTAGAATACAACCCCAGTTCTTTTCTTAAAGCAAGCAATCCTGTTTCAGGGCGAAGCTCTTTGGGATTGTTATCCCATTTCGGACCTCCCACTGCACCTAATAAAACAGCATCTGCTTTTTTACACAGTTCTAATGTAGAGGAAGGAAGTGGACTACCAGCTTCATCAATCGCTATGCCTCCAAATAAACCTTCTTCTATTTCAAATTTAACGTCGAAAAGAGACTCACATTTTTCCAGCACTTTCAACGCTTCTGTTACTACTTCTGAACCAATACCATCGCCACGTAGTACTGCTATTTTTTTTACTTTTGCCATATGCACTCACGCTCCTAAATTAATCTATATACATGTTATACCACGCATGACTCTAGTTGGCTAAGATATTAATTCTATGATCTTTATAGATTTAAACTATGAATAAGAGCAGATGATACAGAAAACTAATTTATTGGTTTATCCAACAACATGACGCTGATGCTACTGAGAAGATTTCAATTGTGTCCTACTGCACATTATGGCTACTTTTCCGATCAGCTAAGTGTAGCCGATCAAATTTAGATCCCTCCTATGTAGTATCTACATACTTTTTCATTCCACTAACCAGTTTATGGTATGATAGATTTAAGAGTTTTCAATAGAACGGCTCACGAGGGCTTGGCTCACCTTATCGTTTTCTTTTCATCAACTCGGAAAAGAGAGGAGGTGTTGCCACGATGATAATTAGACTAAAACTTGTTATTAAAGGATTAGGTAGGAGAATTGTCCATCGAGTTTACTACGAAAAAAAAGTAAGCTGCCCTCGTCCAAAGGTTGCAGCTTACTTTTTGTGACTAAACATGAGCCATGCCCTTCTGGGCATCTATTGTTACTCCACCACAAGTGTTCGAGCACTTGTGGTTTTTATTTTAGTGTACCCACTTGTAACTCTTATTATATCACAATCAATTTTTTTGTATAATTAAATATACACACTACCAACTATCAAAGTTATTTTGCATATTTAATTATACAAAATGTAATTCAGGTGATGAGCGTTCTTCCTCACAGTAAGAGGTGATGCAATGAAAGTATACGAATTCATAACCCTGATTTTTACGCAGGTAGGTTGCGTGTAGGAAAGATTCATACGCTTTAACATCCCAGTAATGCCTCGTATCGGAGGAGGTGTATACAAACTCTCGTTGGATGAAATTTGCGAATAAATCCGCTATCCAATTAAATAAAGCTGAAAATCCTACATTCAAAGGAACTTGAGACACAATGATCTTTTAATACTTCTCTTTGTTATTTTCAAGTTCTTCCACTATGATTGTTTTCTAATAAGCTCTTTAATCCTTAATCTAACCTATTGATTATGCTTGCTGGACTAGTCTTTCTTACATTATGTATCATCCATGATAAAAAAGGATATAGATCGTGTGTCCCCTTTTTTAGAAAGAACTTTTTGAATTTGTTTCATCATGTCTAGTTCTGTATGAGTGCATAGATACAGCTCGGCAAGGTGGTCGGCTCCTTAACCTTCAGCATTTCCCTTCAGTTTTTTAAAGGGAAGGAGGTGAGGAAAATGACAGTATATCAGTCACTAACGATAATGATACAATTCACTAGTGTAATTGTGGTGATACTGTTATTCAACAAAAAAAAGTAAGCCGCCCCCGTGTCTGCAAACAAATAAGCGACATCATATAAAGTTAAAGTTCTATACCGTACTTTGTTTAACATTGTTTAACATTTATTTTTCAGCAATAGCAAGATTAATCAAAATTTCAGTCTCACTATCGATTAAAATAGAAAAGATACTCCTCCACTTATAGCATTCTTCTTGATTTAATGTAACACGTCGTCATCTTAAAGTTTGTTAAAATGAAAATGCATTCCTAAACATATAAAAAGGGATGCAAAGAATTAAAGAAAGGAGAAAAGATTTTGTCCACATTACATATGAAAACCATTCTACAACGCAGTATTGATTATATAGACCAGCATCTAACGGAGCCCATTACTTTTCACGAAGTTGCACAGCAAGCAGGGTTTTCCCCCTACCATTTTCACCGTGTCTTTCATGGCATAACAGGTTTTACTATTACCGAGTATATCCGCAAACGAAGACTAACCGTCGCATCCTTTGCAATACTGCAAGGGAAAGAAAAGATTATAGACATCGCTTTACAGTGTCAATTTGAATCGCAAGCAGCTTTTACTAGAGCTTTTCAACAACAATTCGGAGTTACACCAGGAAAATACCGTTTAGATCGGCAACCCATACAAACTTTTCAAAAAATACATATTAGTAACGAATTAGACAGTTCAACACTTACTACAATACATCCTTCGCGTTTTGTGGAAAAAGATACTTTCTATATTATGGGCATGCAATGTAGTCATCTCCGGTATGATGGTACATCTAACGGTAATAAAATCCCTGTCATGTGGGAGCATCTTCTTGAACGTGAACATGAGATTGCTAGTCCAAACAAAGACATTACGTACGGTATATGTGCACCGCAAGATGAGACACATTTTTGTTACACAGCTGGGGCAGAAGTTGACGAAAATACCCCAACCATAAGCGGGATGGTAATACAAAAAGTGCCTGCTAACACCTATGCTGTATTTACCCATCAAGGACCTACACACAAGATTTCTGAAACATTAATGCACATTTTTAAAACTTGGCTGCCAGAGTCAGGATATGAAATATTACAAGCTCCTGATTTTGAACGATATGACCAGAGGTTTCTCGGTCCTCTTCATGAAGATAGTCAGATAGATTTATATTTTCCCGTTCAACCTATATCAATCGGCAAAGCGTAAACTTGTATCCCATCATTTCTTCATCTTATATAGCAAAAATGATCAACGCATTTAAGCAAACGAAATCAAAATAATAAGCTTCCAATATAGCATAATATAAGCAAGAGGTAACGATTGATCGCTCTTATATGTTTGAACAGAGTGAACTTACATTGGCCAATGTAAATAGGTGTCACAAATAACAATCTATATTGGAGGGTTTTGCATGAAAATGAAGAACGTTTTTAAAGAAGAATTTTGCGTTATAGGGATGGAGTGTACGCTAGATAAAAACAATTCCCGTCAAATACCACAGTTGTGGGATACGTTTATTGCACGTGAGCACGAATTGTCTGACATGGTAGTAAGCGAATCAACGTATGGCATCTGTTTTCCAGAAGAAGATTCTTTCTTGTATATGGCCGGAGCTGAGGTAAAAAAAGATGCACCTGCACTAAGCAACATGATATACAAAGAAATACCTGCTAGTTACTATGCAGTATACACACACCGCGGACCGGTAAGTAAGATAAAAGATACGATCTCTAAAATAAATGATCTATCAGAAAAAGAGCATGTATTTTTGCGTGCACCTGAGTTTGAATGTTATGATGAAAGATTTTTGGGACCCGATCATCCAGATTCAGAAGTAGACTTGTATTTTCCTATTAAATGATAAATGAGAAATAAAAACTATAAACTAAATAAGCTAGGTCGATGATAATAAGTAAATAAAAAAAGCCACAACCCAGTCACTCTTTGTCTTAGAGTCGTTACTGGGTTGTTACTATGATATAATTTGAATAAATTTCATTTACCATAACTCTACCAGAAAAAAGATTATCTTTTTCCGACAGAAGACTCCCACTTCAAGGAGTGAGAATGGCGTAGCCCAATGAGTAAGTGGGACATGAATGTCGGTAGGCGTAGCTTAAAATTAATGTTGAAATTCATACATTTTTACAACAACACTATCACTGAATTAGAGAGAATGGAGAACAACATAAAATGAAAAAGAAGAAGTTAATGATATGGATTTCACTTGTAGTCCTTGCTATTGCGGTATTTATGATAGTAGTAGGAGATAGAAGTGTGAATTTTGAAATATGGGAGTATGATCAGTTAGACTCTGAAATGAAAGCATGGGTGGATCAGGCAGAACCTAATCAATTTCATACTTATGAAGTGAAACGAGACGAGAGTGGATACGAAGCTTTCATTTACTATCTTTCAAGTCCTCTTAGTTATGTAACTTTAGAGGCAGATGTAAAGTTAAAAAGAAATGAATTAACATTTGATTTGAAAGCAATGGATGGAGTGAATGAGGATCAGTTGCGAAATAGCATCATTCTACATATAGACATACCACAGAATCCTGACAAAGTAAGGTTTTATTTTAACGAACAAGAGTTACCCAGTTCGATAACGAAAGGAGCGAGCTAGATTATGTCCCTTTTTCCATATGAAGTGTTCCTCTCCGTTATCCAAACAAAAAGTTTTACAAAGACTGGTGAACAATTAAGGTTGTCACAATCTGGAGTAAGCCACGTTATTTCCACTCTAGAGTCCGAACTAGGTGTTACACTTTTTTATAGAAGCAGAAATGGGAGTAATCTTACAGATGCAGGAGAAAGAATCGCGAAGCATGTTCAGCAAATCATGTACTATAATGAATTAATGCAACAAGAAGCGGCACAAATAAAAGGGCTTGTCGCAGGGAAATTGAAGCTAGGTTCCTTTCCAAGCGTTTCAGCAAAGTTACTTCCTAAGATCATCTCGTTATTCAATCAACAATATCCCCTCATTGAAATAGAGTTACATGAAGGAGGGTATGATGACATTTTAAAATGGCTGACAACAGGGCAAATTGAATTAGGCTTTATCATCCCGCCATGCAAAGAATTAGATTGGACTCCGTTATGCAAAGACTATTTACACCTTCTTATACCACAGCAGCATGCATTATATGCAAAAGACAATGTAACGATTCAAGATCTAGCACAACAAGCGTTCATTATGCCAAAAGCGGGATGCGATCAACTCATCAAACAAGCTTTCAAAGCGAATCATATTCAGCCTAATACGATATTAGAAGTGGCAGACAATATAACAATTTTATCTATGGTGCAAGAAGGAATAGGACTTTCTATTGTTCCGGAACTAGCTATACCTAACAACGTTACAGAGCCTTTTGCTTTCAAAATATTAAAATTAAATCCACCAGTATATAGAGAAGTAGGAATAGCTGCACGTTCCCTTCATTCTCTATCTCCTGCTGCCAGCCACTTTCTTACTATGACTAGAGAAACTTTGCAAGAAAAAAATAATGCAATAACTTTATAACATCAACGTACCTTCCATAACAACAACAGCAGAACCAGCAACTTTTACAACGGGCTGATTATTTTTCATTTCTACGTTAACATGCAATGTTCCAGGCCTTCCCATTGCATTACCTTGACCTATAGTTAAATGATGAGGCATTTTTGCATCAAGAAAGCCTTCTTTCATTAAATAACCTGCTAAAGCTCCATTAGCTGCACCTGTAACCGGATCTTCTTGAAGTCCGATAGCTGGAAGAAAATCACGTGTATACAGGTCATACTCTGCTTCATCTGTTTGAAATGTAAATAAATGCGTCGTGCTGATGCCATATTTTCGATTATGATCGGCTAACGCTGTAAAGTTAGGTTTTGCATGATCTATGGCGCTTTGATTTTTTACTGGTATTAAAAGATGCCAGTTTCCTGTACTTGCTAGCTTGATGGGATAATCATCATGAATGTCTTCTGCTTGTATTCCTAATAAAGATGCCGCTTCTGTTTGATGCATATTAATTTCTTTTATTTCTGGAGCAATTTGTGTCATTTCAATCTGAACCACACGCTGCTCTTCTTTTATCAACGTTAAAGGCACTAATCCTATATTCGTCTCCAATATAATTTCATTCGCTATCTCACCGTAACGAAAATGAGTGGCAAGCAGCCATCCCAATGCCACTGTTGCGTGACCACAAAAATTTATTTCCTCTTTAGGTGTGTAATACTTCACTTTGTAATCTGCTCCATGATGCTTTGTCTTTAAAAGAAACACCGTTTCAGATTGGTTTAATTCTGCTGCAATGTGTTGCATTTCTTTAACAGATAGTTCATCTCCATCAAGAACAACACCGGCAGCGTTACCACTAAATTTTTTGTCCGTAAAAGCATCAACTTGATACACCCTAATTTTTCTCATCGTTATCTCTCCTTCATTTTCCTTTTTATAGCTTAACTAAAGTGTATCTCCCTTTATTGTATTAGTAAAATGAATGTTTCTTATGTATTAGATGAGAAAAACTAATGTATGTGTTTTATCTTGATATTTACATGTAAAAAGAGCTACTCCCCCTAATGGAAAATAGCTCTCAACCCTAAACAAATTACCTATATTATTTATCGTAGTTCAGTCTTCTTTAACCCACCTACACTAACGACACATTGTCGCGCTTGCTCGCATCGCCTTGTTCCCGCTTTTCCAGCAAGCGATTTACAGCATGAATGTATGCTTTCGCACTGGCCTCAAGTATATCGGTACTTACACCTCTACCTTGCACGGTGATGTCATCTTGTGCCAAGATAACATACACCTCACCTTGTGCATCTTTACCGTGCGACACAGATACAATTTTGTAATCTTGCAACGTCACGGATTCGCCTGTTACTTTGTCTATCGCTTTGTAAATCGCATCTACAGAACCATTCCCAAGCGCTGCTTCTTCCAGTTGTTCACCTTCGCGAGTATGGATACTCACAGTAGCCATCGGTACGGATTTGTTACCGTAAGTGACTTGCATCGCTTCCAGTTTAAAATACTGTACGGTTTGAATTAACTTTTCTTCTACAATCGTACGAATATCATCGTCATTGACTTGCTTTTTCTTATCTGCTAAGTCTTTGAACTTTTGAAAAGCGGTGTTGATTTGATCATCTTCTAGTGTGTAGCCTAAGTCGATCAGCTTTTCACGAAAAGCATGTCGTCCAGAATGCTTCCCAAGCACCAACTTACTGTCTTTTACCCCAATCATGTCTGGCGACATAATTTCATACGTTGATTTCTCTTTGAGCATACCATCTTGGTGAATGCCTGCTTCATGAGCAAACGCATTGCCTCCCACAATGGCTTTGTTGCCTGGAACGACCATACCTGTTAATTTACTCACCATACGACTTGTGCGATATATTTCATCTAATTGCAACGATGTTTTCGCTTCATACACGCTGTTTCTCGTTTCTAGAGCAAGCGCCACTTCTTCTATCGCTGTGTTGCCGGCACGTTCTCCAATTCCGTTGATGGTCCCCTCGATTTGATCCGCCCCATTTTCGATAGCAGCAAGGGAATTGGCAACCGCCATGCCCAAATCATTATGGCAATGACAGCTGAGTATTATTTTTTCAATGCCAGGCACATTTTGTTTTAACGTTTTAAAAATATTCCCGTACTCTTGTGGTGTCATATAGCCTACCGTGTCTGGTAAGTTGACGATGGATACTCCTTCTTGCACTGCCATCGCTGTCACTTCACATAAAAAGTCTAACTCTGTTCGGCCAGCATCTTCAGCGGAAAACTCAATCTTGGAGAAATACTGCTTCGCATATCGTATAGATGCTCTCGCTTGTTCCATGACTTGCTCTTTACTCATCTTCAATTTATATTTCCGATGTATAGGAGATGTTGCAAGAAATAAGTGCAGACAAGGGTTTTCAGCATATTGCAATGCCTCCTTTGCCGCTTCTATATCTTGTTCTCTCGAGCGAGAAAGGGCGACGACGGTAGCGTTTTTCACCGCTTTTGCCACGGTACTCACACTGGTTAAATCTCCTGGTGATGCTGCAGGAAACCCCGCTTCCATGAGATCTACACCCAACTTTTCTAATTGCAGCGCGACCTGCACCTTCTCTTGGGTATTTAGATTTACACCTGGTGACTGCTCACCATCTCTTAATGTTGTATCGAACACATGAATTTTTCTCATCCCCAACACCTCCTTTAGTATAGACCATCCACTCAACTTGTTTTTTTATTTATTGATCCACTGCATCATGTCACGAAGCTTACTACCTACTTGCTCAATAGAATGCTCTGATTCTTTGCGACGTGTTGCAGTGAAGAACGCACGATTGGATTGATTTTCTAAAATAAAGTTACGTGCGAACGTACCATCTTGGATATCTTCTAGTACTTTTTTCATTTCTTTCTTTGTTTCTTCGGTCACGATTCTTGGACCTGTTACGTAGTCACCGTATTCTGCTGTGTCACTAATAGAATGACGCATCGTAGCCAATCCACCTTCATACATTAAATCTACGATCAATTTCAATTCATGTAGACACTCAAAATATGCAACTTCTGGTTGGTATCCTGCTTCTGTCAACGTTTCGAAACCAGCTTTTACTAATGCTGTCGCTCCGCCGCAAAGTACCGCTTGCTCTCCGAATAAGTCTGTTTCTGTTTCCTCACGGAACGTCGTTTCGATTAAACCCGCACGTGTACAGCCAATGCCTTTTGCATATGCTAAACCAATGGCATGCGCATTTCCTGTTGCGTCTTGTTCTACCGCGATTAGCCCTGGTACTCCGAAGCCTTCAACATACGTGCGACGCACTAAATGTCCCGGTGATTTTGGAGCAATGAGCAGTACGTCCGTCTTCTCATTCGGTACAATTTGGCCATAATGAACATTGAAACCATGGGAGAACAATATCGCTACCCCGTCTTTCAAATGTGGCTCAATTTGTGTTTTATACACTGTACCTTGTACTTCATCTGGCATTAAAATTTGAATAACATCCGCTCTTTTTGCTGCCTCTTCTACTGTCACCACTTCAAATCCGTCTTCTTCCGCTGTATTCCAAGAACGGCCTGGACGAAGTCCAATAATCACGTTTAGTCCACTATCTCTTAAGTTTTGTGCTTGCGCATGACCTTGAGATCCATATCCTATAATTGCAATTGTTTTCCCCTGTAATACATTGATGTCTGCGTCTTGTTCATAATACATTGTTACTGCCATTGTTTATTCCTCCTCAAGAATATACGTTTAGTTAGTTTTTTGTTGACTTAATCCTCTTCTTAATGCAGTGACTCCCGTTCGGGAAAGTCCTGTAATACCAAATGGCTTTAATAATTCAATCATGGCGTCTACTTTATCCGTACCGCCAACCACTTGCACCATCATCGTTTTAGAACCTACATCGACGACGGAAGCACGGAACGTTTCCACAATGCCAAAAATTTGCTGTCTTTGCTCTACTTCTATTCCCACTTTAATTAACGCTAACTCTCTGGAAACCGTAGAATTGGAACTAAGTTCCACTACTTTGATGACATCAATCAATTTATACAGCTGCTTACTAATTTGCTCTACAATTTTGTCATCACCAGTCGTCACGATAATCATACGGGAAAGGCCCTGTTCTTCTGAACTACCAACTGTGATACTTTCAATATTGTATCCTCTTCTAGCAAATAACCCAGCAACGCGTTGAAGTACTCCTGGCTGATTATTTACGAGGATAGAGATTGTATATTTTTCCTGTTTCATTGCTCATCCCCCATAATCATTTGATCAATGGTTTTCCCTTGTGTGACCATCGGATACACATTTTCCGATTGAGATACACAAAATTCTATGAGTACAGGTCCATTTATATCTAGCGCTTGCTTCCATACTTCCGCTGCCTCTGCTTTGTTGCTCGCTCGCAGCCCTCGTACCCCATACGCTTCTGCTAATTTCACAAAATCTGGACTACCTTCGAGGTTAATATGACTGTAGCGCTCATCGTAAATAATTTCCTGCCACTGACGTACCATGCCGAGTACACCATTGTTAATGACCACGACTTTGACGGGAATGTTGTGGATGGCACAAATCGCTAACTCTTGCGCACACATCTGCATTCCACCATCACCATTAATAGAAATGACAAGGCGATTTCTATCTGCCATTTGTGCCCCTACGGCTGCAGGAAAACCAAATCCCATCGTACCTAGTCCACCAGATGTAATGAGAGAACGAGGATGATTGAATTGATAATATTGTGCAACCCACATCTGATGCTGACCAACGTCCGTTGTAATAATGGCTTCTCCGTCGGTCGTGTCGTTAATCATAGAAATAACATACTGAGGTTTAAGCTCTTCTTCGCTGTCCGCAAAGGATAACGGATATTCTTTCTTCCACGTTTGCACTTTCTGAACCCAAGCATCTGTATTGGCACGTTCTACTTTCTTATTCGCATATTCCAAGACGTGTTTGATATCTCCCACACAAGGAATAGCGGTCTCTAATGTTTTTCCAATTTCAGCAGGATCAACATCGATATGGGCAATCGTTGCTTTCGGTGCAAATCCTTTAGTATTCATCGTTACCCTATCGTCAAATCTTGCTCCAATACCAATGAGAAGATCACAATTTTGAATGGCATGATTCGCTGCATACGTCCCATGCATACCCGGCATGCCCAACCATAATTCATGGTTACTAGGGAATCCACCAATGCCCAACAACGTCGTCGTCACTGGAATATTTGTCGTATTGGCAAACTGCAACAATGCTTGATCTGCATCAGCATGAATAACGCCATTACCTGCTAGTATGACAGGCCTTTCCGCTTGCTGTATCGCTTCTACAAGTCTGTTAACTTGTAATTTATTTGGCATGACCGTAGGATGATACCCTCTTATATTAACGCTAGGAAGCGGATTGAATATCGCTTTGTTCGCTGAAACATCTTTCGGTATATCGATTAGTACGGGGCCTTTTCTCCCAGTACTTGCAATATGAAATGCCTCTTGGATGACGGATGATAAGTCCTCCGCTTTCTTTACAAGATAGCTATGCTTTGTAATCGGTAGTGTAATGCCAGTAATGTCTGCTTCTTGGAAAGCATCCGTGCCAATAGCAGTTGTAAATACGTTACCCGTAATGACAACGAGTGGGACAGAGTCCATATTTGCGGTCGCAATGCCTGTGACCAAATTTGTAGCCCCTGGTCCTGACGTTGCGATACACACGCCTACTTTTCCTGTGGATCTTGCATACCCATCAGCAGCGTGAATGGCACCCTGCTCATGCCTCGTTAACAAGTGCTTGAAATGCGGATTGTCATGCATGGCATCGTAAATGTAAAGTACAGCCCCTCCAGGATAGCCAAAGACACATTCCACACCTTGTAACAATAAAGATCGTAATAATATTTCTGACCCCGTAATTTCATCTGGCTGCATCAATTGTTCTCTAAGCTCATCATTCAATACCGATGATGGTTGATTTTTCATTTGCGCTTGCATATTTATTCCTCCTCTCTCATATTTAAAATAAAATAAACCCCTCTCGTTCCCGACACATATGTGTACAGGGACGAAAGGGGTTAGCTTTCGTGGTACCACCCTCATTTACTACATGCCTCACGACATATAGTCTCCATAGGTAAAAATTTACCTAAGCATCATAACGTATGCTAACCGATTTTCCCTAGTAAAGACTAGTCTCTTTCAGGAAAATAGCTCCGAGGTGAGCTCGTTAATTAGGGATTAAGGTGAAGCTCTCAGCTAAATTCTTCACTCTCTGAACATAAGTGCCCTACAACTTCTTCCTCTTCATTGCTAGTAACTGTTCATGAATTTTCTATCATTATAGCGGCTGTATTTTAAAGTGTCAATGTATTTTTATTAAAAAAACATAACGAATATATTGTAAACGTTTTCATTTTATTGCAAACAAAAAGAACTGCTTATATCACAGTTCTTTTTGCTTTCTTGCTCTATGTTATCGTTTTAACGTGATGCAAAAACGACTAAGCTTGTACTTTTTGTTTTGCGATTCCTGCAAGATCCGCAAATGCTTTTGCATCGGAAACAGCTAAATCAGCTAACATTTTACGGTTAATGTCAACGCCAGCTAATTTTAAACCGTGCATTAATTTACTGTAAGACAATCCGTTTATACGTGCAGCTGCGTTAATACGAACGATCCATAATCTACGGAAATCACGCTTACGCTGACGACGGTCACGGTATGCATACATGTAAGATTTCATTACTTGTTCATTTGCTGTTTTATATAATCTATGCTTTGAGCCAAAGTAACCTTTAGCAAGCTTTAATATTTTATTACGACGACGACGTACTACAAATCCGCCCTTTACTCTTGCCATTTATAAAACCTCCTGATTATTTCAAGTTGTTTAACTGTTGTTTCAATCTTTTTACGTCTCCAGCAGCCATAATAGGGTGCTTGCCCAAATCACGTTTTTGACGTGGTGATTTGCCAGATAATAAGTGATTTTTATATGCTTTGTATCTTTTGATTTTTCCTGTGCCAGTCACTTTAAAGCGACCTTTCAAACTGCTATGAGTTTTCATTTTAGGCATGACAAAATCCTCCTGACGAAATTGGTCTACTTTAAGATTTAGGTGCTAAAATCATAATCATACTTCTGCCTTCGAGCTTAGGTCTGCGCTCAACAACCGCGTATTCCTCAACCTCTTTAGCTACACGCTCCAACACTTTTCTACCGATGTCTGCGTGTGTAATTTCTCTACCGCGAAAACGAACAGAGCACTTTACTTTATCTTCGTTTTTCAAGAATTTCTCTACTTTACGAAGTTTCGTTTTGTAATCATGTTCTTCAATCGTAGCACTAAAACGAACTTCTTTTAGTTCAACAATCTTCTGATTTTTACGCGCTTCTTTTTCTTTCTTTTGCATTTCATAACGATATTTGCCGTAATCCATGATTCGACAAACAGGTGGTTTTGCATTTGGTGCAACAGCAACTAAGTCTAAACCTGCGTCCGCAGCCATTTGTAATGCTTCTCTAGTTGACTTGATTCCGACCTGTTCTCCATCAACACCAATTAGGCGAACTTCCCTTGCGCGAATGTTCTCATTAACGAAATGATCTTTACTAATAATTTGCCACCTCCATAAGGTAAGTAAAATTGCGCATTAAAAAAATGTGAGTTCACACCCACATCCCTTCTCATCGTTACACAGTTATAATAATAAGTGTCACACACTTTTATATACTATGACGGTATACCAGCTAATACGTAATTAGTCAGGTGAGAAGCGGGCGCTTCTACTTTCATCATTCATATGATACGTTATATCAAACAAATACATATTACCAGCTAAAAGAACATGTGTCAAGGATCATCGCAAAAAACATTATACAATAACGGCAGCCTTTTGTGAAATAACATTTTCATAACTATGATGTAAGTTTTCAAAAATAACATCCCACGATTGCTTTTTACTGTAGGCTCTCGCTTGTTTCGATAAGCTGATTCTATGTTTTTCATGATCATGCAAGTGTATTAAGGCTTTCGTAAATTCATCACTGCGATCCGGCTCGCAAAGTAAGCCTGTCACTCCATGCTGTACATTATCTTTCACGCCGCCTGCGTTAGCGCCAATGACAGGGGTTCCACTTGCCATGGATTCCAGAACAACATTGCCAAACGTTTCCGTTGCAGAAGGGAATAAAAACACGTCAGCCGCAGCATATAAATCCATGAGTGGCTGTCCTTTTACAAAACCAAGTAGTGTTATTGACTTATGATCTTTATATTTTTCTTTTAATTCAGAATATAATGGTCCGTCTCCAACGATAGTAAGTTGAGCATGATCCTTAATACGAGTAGGTAAGGAATGAAACGATGATAAAAGCACATCAATGCCCTTCTCAGGCGCAATACGTCCAACAAATAATATCGTATACTTATGATGATCGAGGCCATGCTTACTTAATACAGCCTTGCGATCCACTTCAGGTTGAAATTTTTCCGTGTCAATGCCTCGACCCCATATTTCCATCTTTTTAAACCCTCGAGGTGCGATATGATCCATGGTGGATTGAGAAGGTACATATACTTTCTCACAATCTTGATGAAACCAATGCATATACTTCCAAAAAATTTGTTCCATCCATGGAATTTTATAATAAGATAAGTATTTATCGAAATGAGTATGATAGGATGCCACAAGCGGTATACCATGTTTCTTTGCATAACGTTGTCCGTATAAGCCCATGTTGAAAGGAGTTGCGACATGAATGATATCTGGTTGTAATTCTTTGAGTGATTTTTTTAGCTGGATGGGGTTGGGAATACCTAGTCTGCATTCGGGATATAAAAGAAAAGGAAAGCTGTGAAACCGTTCTACGATAATTTGTTGTTCATGATACAAGTTACCATCCCCCCATTGCGGAGAAGGGGCAAACACTTTACACTCCACTTGCTGTCGTTTTAAATAATCAACCCATCGACCAAGTGTTTTGGCGACACCGTTAACTTCAGGCAAGTAAGTGTCAGTAAATATAGCTACTCTCATAACTGTACGTACTTTATCACTGGCAACGTACTTCTCTCCTTCCTGCACCTAAAATTATACTTTTAATGCATCATGATGCTTATATGCAATTTTATTACGCTCCATAGTGTTTCTTTCCATATATTATACATCGAATATTAATGGAATATCATGTTATTGTTAAATAAGATAAAAATGATATTATTTTATCTTATGCATTTAAGGTAAGCGCTACTCGCAAAAGTTGTACATTAGTGATAATATTTGAATGATAGCGATGTTGGTTGAACAAGTTCATCCAACTTACATTTAAGATGAAAAAATCATGAGTTACTAGTTTACGCCTCAGTTGCCAGGCGTAAAGGTTCATATTGAAATTTCTTCATCTTATGTTTATAGGTAATAAGTTGAACAAGTTCAACTTGTATTAAAGACGAAGAAATCATGAAGTACAAGTTTACGCCTCAGTTGCCAGGCGTAAAGTTTTATATTTAAATTTCTTCATCTTATATTTAGCGGTAATAAGTTGAACAAGTTCAACTTATCCTTAAAATTTATTTTATTTTAAATGTACTTAACACAGCATTAACAAACTGCTTTCATAATATAATGATAAACATACTCATCTTATCATTCCTTACAAAAGAGCCACATGAGACATCAACTTCTGTTTATGTTATTCACCTAGTTGTAAGGAGCCATAAACTTTTTGTTTATAATAATAAAAGAGGTGATTCGTATGCATCGTGTCGTTCATGTACTTCAACATTATGAAATTCGTTTATTTCAATTTATTAATCAAAAGAGACATGCTATTCTCGATCTTCTCATGCATACCATCACATATTTAGGTGGAGCTTTATTCACGATAACGCTGTGTCTAGGCTTTGTCATTCTCGGAAATGAGCCCCTAAGATATATCGGTTTAGCAGCACTATTAGCATTGACCATCAGTCATATTCCCGTAGCGATTATTAAAAAGAAGTTACCAAGGTTGCGACCATATCTTGTACTACCAAAGACAAATACGTGCAAAGATCCATTAACCGATCACTCATTTCCATCTGGTCACACGACGGCAGCTTTTTCTATATTTTCTACGTTTATGATCTATTATCCACTTTTAACTTTTTTTCTTCTGCCTTTATCCATGATGGTAGGTATATCCAGAATATATTTGGGATTGCATTATCCTTCTGATGTTGTCGTTGGAAGTATGATTGGCTATAGCGCCGCCCTATTATCTGTATCTATTTTTTCTTAATTAGATATTCATCATAATGAAAGACAAAAAACGCATATGTGAAATAACCAAAATGATTCACATGTCGATTCATTTTGGTTATTTCATGCTGTTGTAAATGCTGTTGTATTAAAAAATAGTTTTTCTCTCCCACCATTCAAATCCCACCCTAGCTTTCGTCATGGATGAACTGGTCAAAAATATTAAAATCGAATTTCCAGGACCTATAATCACTTTCCCGCTGATTTGACCACTCGTTACGGACTCATTTCCTGGCACTCTTCTCTCAGAATAATTTACTCCTCCTACTGGTTTCCTTCTAACAGATGGGTTAAATTGGACTACGCCTCTAGGTAACGTATTCACGTTCGTGTTTAAGTTAGTAACATTTTTAGTTCTAATTCTTCTTCCAGGAGGAATAGCATCAATAAAGAAAAAAGCGGAAAATGGATGCTTTGAGAAGTTAGTAATATTAAAAAAATCAAGAAATAAGTTCACCTTAGATCTAGAAGGATTGACTAATCTAGCCCATGCAAAAGTGTTGCCGCCAAAAGTCAAAATATTAGACGTACCTGCAAAGGATCTACCTCGACTAGATTGAAAGGCAGGATTTACAATATTAACAACCGGCCTCGCTTTTCTTTTTTTCTTCATGCACAGTTCTCCTCAACATATATTAACGGCATAGTGATGTTCCACTTATTTTAATATCCCATTACATTGGAAGTATAAGTGCGGAAAATGGATTTTTACCCACTCTAATATTTCGAACCACTTTATTTGTTGATGTTCTTATGACGGAAACGCAATTGGTTCCTGAATTAGGGATATAATAAAATCTCCCATCAGCCGTAAACCTGCCAATAGCAGGATTCCTACCTACTCTAATCGTGTCGACGACTTGATTCTTGTTGACGGAAATGACGGATATCGTATTTCCTCCTTTGTTACTAAGATAATAAAACTTACCGTTTGGAGTGAAAATCCCTACAAAAGGCTTTCTTCCAACCCGTAATGTCTTGATGACTTTGTTGTCAGAAGCTCTAATGACAGACACACTATTAGCATTTTCATTACTTATATAGACAAATTTGTTATCTGGCGTAATAAATGATCTGATTGGTCCCTTGCCTACCCTAACTGTTTTGACAACTTTATCTGTCGCTACCCTGATAACGGAAACGGTATTGGACCCTTTGTTCGGCACATAGACAAATTTCCCATCGCGTGTCACACGAGCCTGCTGAGGATTTCTACCGACCCTAATTTTTTTGGACACTTTCATTCTATTAGTGTTAATAACGGAAACATGATTCCCACCAGAATTAGCAACATAGTACTTTTTTCCGTCTGGAGTAAAACTAGATACAAATGGACTTCTTCCCACTTTAATTGTTTTTGTTACCTTATTCGTATTTGCATTAATGACCGATACACTATTTGACCCGCGATCTACTGAAAAAATGAATCTTTCCGCCGTATCAAAATCAACATCTCTAGGCATTCTACCTACCTTTATGGTGTCGACGACTTTGTCTGTAACTGTACTGACAACAGATAGTTTGTTCGTGCCTGTGTTACTGATATACAGTAGTTTATTATCTGGAGATTCTGCTATATCTATTGGCATCCTAAGTAACTTTAATGTTTTCACTACTCTGTTTGTTTTTGTATTAATAATGGATAATGTATCTGACCCACTATTAGTGACATAAACGAACTCTGGCTTTCTTATCAAGCTCATCACCTCTGTGTGCTATTTTGTATGACCCATCTCAAGCATCCTTTTATGTTGACAATGAAGGATACAGAGAACAGCTTACAATGCTATATGTATGTCTTATCTGCTTGCTCTGCTTGGGTTCATGCAAAAAATAGGTACAAACCCTGTCAGCTTGTATCCTTTCTAAAAGGCAAATCAAGCAATGAAAACATCACAAAAAAACCTGCTTTACAGGAAGAGGTAGCAGTGTTTTAAAAACTGCTTACGATGACCAATGCTCCCTTGAAGCCGTCATCTCCATCTTATGCTGTGTCAAAACAGGTTGTTTGTATGTTAATATTTGGTTTTATAAATCACACAGTGTTATTCGAGCTTTACTTATGCTTTGCAAATGTTCCCTGACATTGATATATCGGTTTACCTTGTGATACAAACTTTTTTTCATATTCCGTGTACACGTGGTTCTCTGGTTCTTCGTCCCGATGCAGATTTAAACTTATATTACTCAACTGCATGTTTGTGGATGCAAAGCTATTTAAAGAGAATTCAAATAACGTTTCGGAATCCGTACGCAATTGTAACGTACCAGTTTCACGTAGTACATCACGATATTTTTGTAAAAAATCTGGATGCGTCAACCGTCTTTTAGCATGTCTTTTTTTAGGCCATGGATCACTAAAGTTCAAATAAATGTGATCAATTTCAGATGATGCAAAAATATGCTCTAATTCCTCAATGTTGTACATGACAAGCCCTAAGTTTTTCACTTCATCTCCGTGTACTTCATGTGCTCTTTCACTTGCTTTACGTATTAATTCATCGTACAAGTCAATGCCAATATAATTTATATGCGGATGTTGATGACTCATGTTACTTACAAAGGAGCCTTTCCCCATGCCTAATTCCACATGAATGGGATGGTCATTGTTGAAAAATTCATGCCATCTTCCCTTATATGCTGTTGGATCTAGTACAATACATTGCTTCTCGTTTTGCAAATAATCTGTCGTGTCTTTTCTTCTTCTTAATCTCATGTATGAGACCTCCATACCGTTAGTACAATCACTTTTATCTCATCTTATTTTACTTTGTTATGAAGAAATGTAAAGCACCTTTTTCATGGTGATATTTAACGTCATGTTAAAAACAAATATTTATAAACCAAATAAAACTAATAGTTATTTGAAAAGGAAAATAAAAGAACAACAGTTCATGAAATGGGTCAAGCGTTAGTTTGGTTCGGGCATTCTGATGATAAGAATGATACAATGTGGTCAACAAATACAGTCGATTACAATCCCTCTTACAGGATAAAAACCATATAGCTTAAGTTTATTAAAGGATAATTTAAAAAAATGAAAAAAAATAAATTATTAACATTAATGGGTATGTTATCTGTTTTTGTATTGTTTACTTCATTGAATTTGTTTAATGAAGCAGATGCAGATGAGAAAAAAAATAAAATGACAGTTATAGGCACAAGTGAACACATTACATTTGATAATGTCTCTGATCTAACCTTATACGCTACAGATATAGTTATTGGGGAAATAGTAAATGAAGAAGAAAACTCAAATTTTGTTAAATTCGAATTTCAAGTAGAACAAACGTTAAAGGGAGAACTTTCTTCTAATGAAATTATTGACGTTTATTTAACCTCATTAGAAGATCTACAATATGACAACAAATACTTACTTTATTTAGAATTATGAAAGTGTATACTATCCAAATACAAATTACACTACCTTTGATAAAGAAAAAGGGATTGTAAACATTGATGAGAATTATAATGGTATATCTCTAATTCCAGCTAATACAAAATCCGTCTCAAATGAAGAACTTGCTGAACATTTTAATGTTTCGATTTCATTTATAGAAGAAGCAAGACAACCAGACAAAAAGATAGTAGATAGTGTCGATAATATCGAAGAATTAATCAATATCTCTCAACACATTGCGCAAATAACACCAACTAAAATAATTGCAGAAAATAACACGATAAAAGTTGTTGAGTTTGTTGTTACAGCTAATTATAAAGGGGAAGTTTCAACTGAAACTATTGCTTTACCATCTAATGTTGAAATGATGGAAGAATATATTGTTTTCTTAAATGAAGAAGACGATCATTATGAATTATCTACAAGAAACAATAGTGTAATTAGTAGTAAAGATAAAAAAGAATGGGATGATATTGTTAATTTATTTGAAGTTAATTAACTTAATGAATTACCCATAATTTTACAAATTATAAAACACCGTTCACGTCTAGATTTGACCGTGAGCGGTGTCTTTACGTCATTGAAACATTCCGAAAAACTGCGTATTTCCCAACTTTGTAAACTCTCATTTCTTCTCTGGTGATCCATTTTTCTATGCTATGTAAGATAGAAATTGCCTTGAAATAATATAATAGATTTAAGGTGAACGACAAATAGTCCCCACCTTTTAAGTAGATGAGGACTATAGTATTATCGTATTAGTTATTGCTATTGAATACGCGACAAGTTAAAGGAAAAGCGAATGGACCATGGCATCAGTTGATCTAAAGCTTGATCATCTTTGACATCCATATTAGCGGTGTTTGTCAAGATAGTTGTCACATTTCACCGCCACACTTTAATCTGTTCCACATACAGCCTTTTTTTTCTACAGTAATCCGCTAATTGTGCTTCATTCATCGCATAGGTTTCCATCACAACGAGAAACTTGTCTTCACTGCTCCATTGTCCTGAAATTTGTCCATCTCCAGGAGTTGGATTTCCGTCTATACGAGTAACTTTTCTCCACTTGTATGTGGTGGAGGAATATTCACTTTGCAATCATTAGAAGCATACCATTATGTTTGGAAAATAGTGAAACTAACATAACCATATAGGGTTGATATATAGATGAATTTAGTGGTTATTTTGCACCTAAGTTATATAGAAGGTAATGGAAAGATTTTATCGGCAAGTTAATGCTTCCTAGATGGAAATAATATTATTATTGGAATGAGAACTCACTAAGATAGCTGACAGTCAACGATCTAGGCAAAATATAATCATGCAGCCTATGTAGAAGTCAAAAAAACCTGCATACGATGCATGCAGGTGACTTCATTTATTAAAATATAGTATTGTATTCTGTTTCTAGTGTACTGCTTCTTCGTTCGTTACTTCCGTAATCGTCTGCTTCAATTTCTTTCTTGCACGATGAACTAATTCTGGATCATGTTTGAAATGAACTCCTGTTAATGCAATGGCTTCTTTCAAAGTTAATTCCACTTTAATTTTGTTTTCTCCTTGCGGAATTTTCACTGTGTTTTCCATTTGATCACCTCACGCTAGAACTTTAATTGACCTTACATTTGCTTAACATTATGATTCCCAACATTAGCTATACTCACCCTGTGTAAAATAAAATAGTCTCTCATTCAGCAACGTGACTAAAAATATAAAAAACGAAAAATTAAGAAAATTTAAACAATGACGAAATCATAAAGTGGTACCATACATGTCAAGAAATATTCAGTTTTATATTATATTTAGAATATAACATGAAATGTTACGTATTACAATTGTATTTTCTAAATAAATTCACATTTTTGTTGCACATTTTTTCGAAAATAAATACAATATATTTAGTTTAACTAAATGAATTATTTTTCGTTTATTATTTCAATAAAGGAGTGATGCAACATGCCAGAACACCAACATACCGCTGCGCATATAGAACAATTTACACGTGCGATTCAATTGATTTCAGACTCCATCAGAGCCACATTGCATACCGAAATAAAAAAAAGTGAAGTGAAACTCACGATGCAACAATTTACGATTTTGAACGATTTAGCTTCATTAGGTCCCATCACGATCAGTCAGCTTGCAGAACGGATGCAAGTCAACCCTGCCACGATATCCCCGATGATTGATCGTTTAGAAAAACAGCATTGGGTTAGCAGAGGAAGACTTAGCAAAGATAAGCGAATCGTGTATGTTATCCTTACAGATTCCGGAAAACAAGTGTTCACCACGATAGACGAAAAGTGGAAAAAGAACTTGGAAAAACATCTTCAATCCATACCTCTACATACAATAGAAGCATTAACACATGATGTCATACAATGCACAAAACTAATCAACATGGAGCAAGACATAGAATCAGAAAGCTAAAGCATTTCCTACCAAAGGAGGATGATGCCATTGAACCTTATACTTCACACTCAACAGTTGTGTAAGCAATTTAAAACTTTTCATGCGGTAGATGACGTCAACATTTCCATGCCAGCAGGAAAAATATATGGATTACTGGGGCCAAATGGAGCTGGAAAATCCACCACCATGAAAATGTTAAGCACTTTGATGAAACCGTCTTCTGGTACTGCTTACATCGATGGATTTCATAGTATAAAAGAAGGTCATGAAGTAAGAAAACGAATAGGATTTGTATTTCAAGAACCTAGCTTGGATCACCATCTGACGGCAAAAGAAAATATGGAACTGCACTGTTTGTTTTATCAAATACCGCGTCAAGAGAGGAAAAAACGCATTCACACCTTGCTAGAGCTCTTATCCTTACTCCCGCATCAACGAAAAAAAGTGATGACGTTTTCAGGTGGGATGAAAAGAAGGCTGGAAGTCGCACGAGCGCTGCTGCATCAACCTAAGTTACTGTTTCTAGACGAACCTACGACAGGATTAGATCCGCAAAGTAGAAGCTTGCTGTGGGAGTTAATTCAATATTTACAAAAAGAAAAAGGATTGAGCGTATTATTAACGACCCATTATTTAGAAGAAGCCGAATATTGCGATCATCTGCTTATTATGGATGAAGGAACGATCAAGGCGGAAGGCTCTCCACAGCAATTAAAAAGCCAAATCGGAGATTGTACCATTACGATTGAAACGAAAGAGAAAGAACAACTAATACAGAAGCTGCAACAAAAGGTTGCCTCGTTACAATATAGCAAAAAAGACAACCTCCTCATTTTTAAAGTAGCAGATGCCGAGTCTTTTTTATCCTCTCTTATCGAAACCCACATTACCGTTCAATCATTAAATGTGCATAAGCCTACACTGGATGATGTATTTATACAATTGACGGGAAAAGGAGTAAGAGAGGAACACCACCAAGCGAGAGATGTGTTAAAACAATCTTGGGACATTCGTGGAAGGATGAAAAAATAAGATGGGAAATGGCATATACGGCATCTGGCTTCGAGACATGAAAAAGTTTTTTCGAGTACGCTCACATTTTATTAGTTCTATCGTCCGCCCTATGCTATGGCTCCTCATTATGGGTGGTGGTTTAAAACCTATTGTACAGCCCATCCAAGGCGTGGATTACATTCAATATATTTTTGCAGGCATTGTCAGTATGAGTATTATATTTGCCGCGATGCAGTCTGCTATTTCGATTGTGTGGGATCGAGAATTTGGCTACTTGAAGGAAATTTTAGTTTCTCCTGTACCTAGAACTGCTGTCGTGTTAGGAAAAGCGTGCAGCGGAAGTACGATTGCTACATTACAAGGAGCACTCACCTTCATCTTCCTCCCTTTCATCGGTCTCTCTATCCCCTTACTGTCTTCCTTTTACGCATTAATCGCTATGTTCATTATCGGCTTTAGTATTGCCACGCTAGGCATTGTGATTGCAGGTAAGTTAACTAGCTTCGAAAGCTTTGGCTCTATCGTGAACTTTTTATTACTTCCGATGTTTTTTTTAAGTGGTGCTGTCTATCCTATTCCATCCGCTCCAACATGGCTGACTCCTTTGTTATACATGAATCCTCTCACTTACGGCGTAGATTTATTGCGTTATATCCTGTTAGATCAGTCCACTTTTTCCCCTTTGGTAAATTTGTCTGTATTACTTGCATTTTCCGCGGTAATGTTAAGTATAGCTATCCCTTTATTCAAAAGAGAATCGTAAGCACCATCGTTTTGTGAAGGTGGAAAAAAAGTGTATCCCCAACTTCTTATTTTCACGCAGCATACTTTTTTGCTAAAATGAGAGGGTGACCGCTTAGGTACTATAGCGCGGACTTCAGATATGAGGAGTATACGAAATGAGTTTGGATCATCATGAACAACCCACGATGTGGGGAGAAAAACGGTTTCATACATGGAATTATGAGATGAGAAAGCAATTCGACACGAAAGTGTTTAAAGTAATGCTTGATGCAGGTTTTACCTGCCCTAATCGCGATGGAACCATTGCGCAGGGCGGTTGTACTTTTTGTAGCGCGAGAGGATCAGGTGACTTTGCTGGAAGTCGTCGCGATGATCTGATTACGCAATTTAATACCGTTCGTGATCGACAGCATCAAAAATGGCAGCATGCTAAATATATCGGCTACTTTCAAGCCTATACGAATACGTACGCTCCTGTAGATACGTTACGTGAATATTACGAAGCGATTTTGAAACAACCCGGTGTTGTGGGGCTATCCATTGCCACGCGCCCAGATTGCTTGCCAGATGACGTCATCGAATATTTAGCAGAGTTAAACGAAAGAACGTATTTATGGTTGGAAATGGGGTTGCAGACCATCCATGATAAAACATCAGATCTAATTGTTCGTGCCCACGACACAGACTGTTACTATGAAGCAGTAGAAAAGTTAAGAAAACACAACATTCGCATTTGCAGCCACATCATTTATGGTCTTCCCCAAGAAACCCATGAGATGATGATGGAAACGTTGAAGGCCGTTTCCCATATGGATGTTCAAGGCATTAAAATTCATTTACTTCATCTGATGCGAAAAACACCGATGGTTAGACAATGGAAAGACGGACTGCTTCGCTTCTTGGAAAAAGACGAGTACGTTAAGCTGATCGTAGATTCATTAGAATTATTGCCACCGGAAATGATTGTGCACAGACTTACAGGTGATGCACCTCGTGACCTGCTCATTGGCCCAACGTGGAGTTTAAAAAAATGGGAAGTACTCAATGCCATCGATGACGAACTAAAAAGACGCAACAGCTGGCAAGGAAAGCACTTCGCAAGGAGTGTCGTCACTTGAGTTTCATGTCCATACTGTCTCAGGCACATTTTCACGTACAGCAACGTGTGAAGGAAGGGGACCATGTCATTGATGCCACCATCGGCAACGGTGTAGATACCTTATTCCTTACGAAACTAGTTGGAGAAAAAGGCACTGTCTTTGGCTTCGATATTCAAGATATCGCTTTGGAACGGACACAACAACGTTTGCAAAAAGAGAATCATGATCATGAAGGGGTTCATTTGTTTCAGACCAGTCATGCTCACATGAGTGAAATGATTGCCCCTTCTTACCATGGTCACATTAGTGCTGTAATGTTTAATCTTGGATATTTGCCACATACAGATTCAACAGCGATCACAACACCTGACACATCCATACAAGCCGTAAAGCAAGCACTAGAGCTATTAAAAAGAGATGGAATCGTGACTATCGTGCTGTATCCTGGTCATGAAGGAGGAGCAGAAGAAGCAGAAGCTGTTTCCTCATGGACTGCCTCCTTGCCACAGGAAGCGTTTAAAGTATTGAGTGTATCATTCACCAATGTAAGCCGTTCTTCTCCATTTTTAATAGCGATAGAAAAAAAATAGAAGAGAAATGATCACATCACTTAAGCAACTTTATAGCAACTTGATAACTTGATGATCAAAAAGGAGAGAGAAACCATGAAAGCTTATCCATTAAAATTCAAACCAGAGATGAAAGAACGTATTTGGGGAGGACGAGCGCTAGAGCAATTCGGTTTTGACATGCCTGACGGCAATATCGGGGAAGCATGGGTCATTAGTGATCATGCCAACGGTACATCGAAAGTAATCAATGGAGAACTTGCAGGTTTAGGGTTGGATGAAGTGCGAGAAAAGGTAGGTCCGTCCTTTTTTGGAAAGCGAGGATTTTCAGAAAAGACAGGGAGATTTCCGTTACTCGTTAAATTGTTGGACTGTCAAGATGACTTATCTGTACAAGTACATCCGACAGATGAATATGAGCATCTAGCAGAACAAGAATTGGGTAAAACAGAGATGTGGTATGTGATATCCGCTAAACCAGGAGCGAGTATCATTTATGGTTTAAAAGAAAACACAACAAAAGAAGATTTCAAAAAAGCGATCGAAGAAAACCACATCATGTCCCATCTACGTGAAGTGCCTGTCAAAGCGGGAGATACGTTCTACATTCCAGCGGGAACAGTACACGCGTTAAAAGCAGGTGTCGTAGTAGCAGAAATTCAGCAAAATTCGGATACCACATATCGTATATATGATTACAATCGACCTGGATTAGATGGCAAGATGCGGGAGCTACATATTGAAGACTCCATTCATGTAACGAATGTGACCAACGATGGAGCATTTCAGAAAGAAACAGCGTTAGCGGCGGAAAAGCAGTGGTTAACGTTATGTGCTTCACCATATTTCATCGTGGAAAAAGGGAAGTTGGAGCATTCATGGTCTTTACAAAGTGAAGAAGACAGCTTCGTCATTCACATTGTATGTGAAGGTGCTGGAACATTAGAGTGGGAAGAAGAATCGCTTTCTTTAAAAGAAGGGGATGCTATTTTAATTCCTGCTAATTTAGGAAACTACACATTAACTGGCTCCATGACCGTACTCAGAAGTTATGTGCCGAAATCATAATATGTAGTCATTCAAGCAGGTGTATGCCAATTTATAGTTATATATGACTCTTGTTGCAATACCTTCTCTTTCATCGTAACGTAGAAGGTATTGCTTATTTTTTCTCCTCGTGTCAGCACTTATTTATTTTTTAACTAGATTTTTATTTAGTAAATATTGATATATTCGATCCACAGATTGTTTGATCGTATATTTTTCTGTGTTTACAATAAGATCTGGTGACTCAGGTTCTTCATACGGAGCATCGATACCCGTAAAGTTACGTATTTCGCCTTTTCTAGCCTTCTCATACAACCCTTTGGAGTCACGCTTTTCACAAGTTCTTAAATTAGCTTGCACATAGATTTCGATACAATCCCCATCATCCATAATATCTTTCACCATTTGCCTTTGCGCACGATAAGGAGAAATAAAAGCACTTAACGTAACAACCCCTGCTGACACCATCAACTTGGATACTTCCGCTATTCTGCGTATGTTTTCCGTACGATCTTCTGGTGAAAAACCTAAATTTTTATTCAACCCATGGCGAATATTATCTCCATCCAAAATAAATACGTGCATGTTTTGGTTGATAAGCCTTTTTTCTAACTGTATCGTTAATGTTGATTTTCCGGAACCGGAAAGGCCCGTAAACCACAGCAAATAGCTTGGATGGCCATTTAATTTTTGCCTATCTTGCTTCGTTACATGCCCATGCTGCCATGAAATATGAGAATGATGCATTTTCGACATGTAAGACCACTCCTAAATAGTAAAAGTCGTGAAGCGATGACGATATAAAATGAAGAAATATGACTCTCACTATCACAATCAACAACGTGATGTAAAAGTGCACTCCATTATTTCTCCATCTTGTATTTATTTTAACAAATACGTTTAGCAATCACATGAGTTATACATCATATGAAATACAAAAAATGTTATGCTAATGATTAAAAATTAAGAACACCATGCACAACATTAAAAAGAAATCATTGAAAAAAATGAAAAAGAATAGCAAGAGAAATTAGACGAAATCGATAACACACGTTATGATAAAGAAATATCATAAAAAAAGAGGTGTACCATACGTTGTCTTCCCCCATTTTAATTGCCGATGATGAGGTTAATATTACCGATGTATGTAAAAGGTATCTAGAACGTGAGGGCTTTACCTGTCATGTTGCACATGATGGCGAAGAAGCACTGGATAAATGGAAAAAGAAGAGTCCTCAATTGTTAATCCTTGATTTAATGATGCCCAAGATGGATGGTTGGCAGCTGTGCAAAGCCATTCGAGAAGAAAGTGACGTTCCTATCATTATGCTAACGGCTAGAGGCGAAGAAAGTGATCGACTATTAGGCCTCACGATAGGTGCAGATGACTATTTAACCAAACCATTTAGTCCACAAGAGCTCGTATTACGTGTCAAAGTGATTTTAAGAAGATTGAAATCTACACCAACAGCAGATACAAACCAGAGTATTCGCTTTGACGATTTGGAAATACATCCATCTGAGCGTTCCGTCGTTGTACGGGGTCATAAAGTTGATCTAACGATGAAAGAATTTGATCTCCTACTCTATCTCGCCGAGCATCCTGGTCAAGTATTTTCAAGAGAACAATTGTTAGAGCATGTTTGGAATATTGATTTCTTAGGGGACATGACAACCGTAACCGTACACATTAGAAAGTTACGAGAAAAGTTAGAACAAGATGCTTCTAGTCCGACATATATCAAGACGGTATGGGGTATCGGATATAAATTTGAAGGGTTGAAATAAGGATGAAACTAAGAACATACTTGTTAATTTGTAATGGCATTAGCATTATGACGATTCTCATCTTTTTATATATCAGTTACCAAAGAATGTATTTACCTTTGGATAAAACGATTTTTATATCTACCGTTACCATTATCTCTGGCATCATGTCATTTGTCATTCATTTTATTATTACTCGTCCGATTGAACGATCAATTTCTATCATCACGAGTACTGCAAAACATATATCTGAAAATAATTTTAAAGAAACTGTTCCGCAAATTGGACCTTTAGAATTCCAGTCACTAGCCAAGCAGTTTAATGAAATGAGTCGCAAACTGGATGACAGCTTTGCAAAAGTACAAGCATCAGAACAAGCACGTGTAGAGCTTGTAGCTAATGTCTCCCATGATTTACGTACACCGATGACATCCATTCAATCGTTCGTCGAAGCGCTACAAGACGATGTCATACAAGATGAACAGACAAGGCAAAAATATTTAGAGACCATCGGGACGGAGACGAGCAGATTAAGCCGTTTAATCGATGATCTATTCTTACTATCCCGTTTGGATTCTAAAGCAGATACGTTTGAACCAGAGCTACATCATATGGAAAGTAGATTGTTTGAAGTGCTGCAAAGTTTTCAATTGAAGTTAGAGCGCAAAAAGATAGAAGTGAAAGTAGATGTGCCTGACCAACTTCCACGCATACCGATGATGCCATACCAAATCGATCGCGTACTTGCCAATTTAATGGACAATGCGATTAATTTTACGCATGAACGTGGGCATATTCATATTTCTGTTACTGAGGAAAAAGAAAGTATTCAAGTTCAAATTTGTAATGAAGGTCACATGGACATGGAAAAAGAAGAGCAGTCTAAGATTTTTGAACGTTTCTACCGTGCAGATCAATCCCGTCAACGTGTGCATGGCAATGGAGGGGCAGGTTTAGGTCTTGCTATTTGCAAATCGATTGTAGAGCTTCATGGTGGACAGATTGGTGTAACCCCACAAGAATCTATGACATGTTTTTGGTTTAAACTCCCCATACAAGAAAAAAAAGAAGTTTAACTTAGAAAAAATATATCAATACACTATCTTTCACTGGTGAAATAGTCAAATGAAAAGGAGTCTTATGCAATATGGAAATTAATAATCCTGCTGGTTTTCTCATTCGTTTTGGAGCAAATTTATTAGACACCATTATTATTTTCTTTCCCCTAAGCTTTATCTTTACAGGGTCATTATGGGAGGACAATTGGTATAGCAGTACTCTAAGCATGTTATATAGCTTCTTTGTTCCTATCATTTGGTATGGATATACCGTTGGAAAACGTATGGCAGGTATCCGTATACTAAAAACCGACGGAAGTAAGGTTACCTTCATCACTATGTTGCTCAGATTAGTGGTTGCTGCCATAGTCTATGGGATTACTTTAGGTATAGGTTTTATTGTCAGTGCCATTATGGTTGTGGTGCGTGACGATAGACGAAGTCTACATGACTTTATAGCTGGTACGTATGTCACTTACGATAAGCCTTAAATTAATATTATAGGAAAGAATCATTTATCACCCCTCAGTCAAGATCATTCAACTTATCAATTGTTTGTGATATAATAAGATTAACAATGGGATACAATAATAAAACCGCCAGGTGGTTGGACACCTAACGGTCAGTACAATAGATTGCTTTTTTAAGAGCAGTCAGCGTCTAGGGTATAGACCTCCAGAGCGACCAAACTCTATGGGAGGTCTATTTTATTGTGTTGATTAATACCACAATAAACGAAAGCAACGCAATAGGAAATGTCCCAAACTTCAAAATCAGGGATATCACTTCGTATACTTTCATGGCATCACCTCCTACTGTGAGGAAGTACGCCGACCACCCTTGAATCTATGTACTTAATTTTTATTGTATCATTAAAGCCTTGGTACATCTATTTTTCAGCATATTTTGTTTATTCAATAATATAGAATAACGGAACGTACGAGAAAATAAGAGTGTAGTAAGATGAAAATACTCGTGTTTCGAAATGTTCCATAGCATTAAAACGCCGCTCTTGGTCACATAGGACCGTAAGCGGTGTTTTTAATTATTATTTATTTAACGGATGCATTTAATACTTTGTTAATAATTTGATTATCCTTTATTAAGTTTCTTTCTGTATATTTTCATTAGGGATTGAAAATATGATAAATGGAAGGAATGTTGAACATGAACTTATGGAAAAAATTAGGTCTTGGTGTAGTTGGTGTTGGAATATTGGCTGTAGGATGGTGGCTAGTATCCCCGCTATTCATAGATGATGTTGTTAATGAACCTGTACCAGGTGCAGCTATGTCAGATGAAATGAAAGACGATGAAATGATGGAAGATAAAGATGGTATGTCCGAAGACATGAAAGATGAAATGATGGAAGACAAAGACGGTATGTCTGAAGACATGAACGACGAAATGATGGAAGACAAAGACGGTATGTCTGAAGACATGAACGACGAAATGATGGAAGACAAAGACGGCATGTCCGAAGACTTGAACGATGAAATGATGGAAGACAAAGACGGTATGTCCGAAGACATGAACGATGAAATGATGGAAGATACAATGAGTGCTACTTTTTCTGGTGACTTCGTAAATGCAGACGATGATCACTCCGCTAGTGGAAATGCCTATACGATAGTTGGAGAAGATACTAACTATTTGCGATTTGAAAATTTTGAGACGACAAATGGCCCAGACTTGTATGTATATTTAGTCTCATCTGATGCAGAAGCAACCAGTGATGGCATCAGCTTAGGTAAGCTAAAAGGAAATGTTGGTGATCAAAACTACGAGCTTCCTGACGGAATTGATTTATCTACTTATAACAAAGTCGTTATTTACTGCAAATCTTTTAGTGTTGATTTCGGATATGCAACATTAACCACTGAAATGTAATATAATAAACAAAGAGAATGATAGACCGTGTAAAGAATGAAGGGGGATGAAAGAATGGAACGTAAAAAATGGATATGGAAATCGCTTGCATTTGGAAAAAAGTTAATTAGCTTACACCGCTGGAACGCTTGGACAATATTAGCCTTGACGATCACAGGTATTGTGTTATTTACACCTGTGATGCGAGAGCTGGGCGTTATTCGAAGCGTTATCAAGCAAGCACATGTTATATTTGGTATCGTTTCTATCCTCCTTCTTCTCCTTTACCTTCCTTTGCTAAAAAAGCATGTGAAACAGATAAGGCGTAAATATGCGCAGTGGATTAACCTCATCATTGTTCTCTTTCTCATCATCGGATGGTCCGTATCTGGTATTATTCTATGGCAATATCGACAGTTCCCACCTTCATGGGTGAATGGAGCCTTATTATGGCATGATATACTGACTTGGATAGGAGTTCCTTATATTATTTACCACTCCATAACAAGGTTAAGATGGGTCAAAAAACAAGCAAAAAGAACGATTATCGATAAAGTAGATAACTTAAAGTTACAAGAGTTGAAAAATAAAGAAATCGTTGAGGTACGACACCAAAATCCCCCCCCTATATCTCGTCGTTCTTTTATTAAAATATCTGTAGTCAGCGTTTTGCTATTAGCTATAGGTCCGTATTTTTACCGTTGGTTAAAGCAAGCCACGGACACTGGTGGGGAAAAGCTTGCAGAATACTGGGTAAATGATAGAAATAATATGTTACCTCCACCAAACCCTCAAATTGATTCACAAAAAGTCATAGGCGGCGGTGCAAAAGGTAACTTTAGAATATATACGGTTACTGAAATACCGCAATTTGATTCCGTAGGATGGACGTTTACGATTGGTGGTTTAGTCGGGCAAAGCATCCAATACAACTGGAATGAGTTTTTAAAATTACCAAGAGTCGTTCAAGTTAGCGATTTTCATTGTGTGACTGGTTGGTCTGTGTACCAATGTACATGGGAAGGAATTACTTTATCCGATTTACTTGATACGCTCAGCATCGATAAGAGAGCAAAATACGTTAAATTTATTTCGGGTGATGGTGTTTATACCGATACATTAACGTTAGAACAGGCTGCTATGAAAGATGTGATGTTAGCTGTTTTATTAGATGGAAAACCTTTACCTCAAAAACTAGGGGGGCCGGTTAGATTAGTGGTACCTAAAATGTACGCGTATAAATCAGTGAAATGGGTGCAATCTATTGAATTGATTGAAAATGAGCATGATGGCTATTGGGAACAAAGAGGTTACAGTAAAGATGCTTGGGTATAGGAAAGATGTTTTGAAGGTTTTTTCACTAGTAAAAACCTATCCTTAGACATATTCCGAAGGCTATAATTGTTAAGTCACAACATTTCATTTATAACGGTCCATATTCATATTGACTGTTATGTTTATCATGATGTACGTTGTGAACAGATTACTAGCTTTCAGAAAAAGAACTACCAAATAAAATATAAACGCTTCCTGTATGTATATAAGATGAAAAAATGATCTAACACAAGTTTACGCCTCAGTAGCCAGGCGTAAAGAGTGTGATGTTGAGATTTCTCCATCTTATGCATCGTGGTAATAAGTTGGTTTAACAAATTAATTCAACTTATACATTAGTAAAGAGGGAGTTGTTTTGACTGCTAAAATGTGAAGAGTGTGGATATATACTAAATTATGATATTAAAAATTGGGTTAAAATTGACGTTTCTCACCATGAATCACCAACATATCAGATAGAGTCTAACTATTATGATGAAAAGATTTTAGAACAAATTGTTTTGCATGCAAGATCATTAGATAGCTCTGTTAGTACTATTTATTTAGATGAATATGTCCCTACTACAGTTGACTGTGAAGGATGTTCAATTTTTCACATTAGAAATAAAGGTAATGCGGTTAAACATGTACAAGATACACATCATGTTAATTTTTGTTTTTTCTTTTAAATTATTTAGAACATCATACATTTACAAGACTACGTTATACGTCTCACATTACAAAGATACGTTTTACAGCTTTACATATTTTTTTCATCATAAAAAACTGCTTCTTGATGTAGAAGCAGTTTTTTATATTCATGTTGAATGTTGAATGATTAATTCGAAACTTAACCTTCATTATCGTTCTTCATTATCATTCAAATTGCAACTAGGTAACAACATCAGCTTGTTTGACTTTTGCCATATACGTATCTACTTTGCCTAATCGGTATAGTGAAATAAGTAGGGAATTTACTTCTTTATCCACTTTTCCTGTCTGCAAATATGTTTCTAAGTCGAAAGAGAGCATTTCTAATGCGACATGTTTACGTAAATCTTTTTCATTCATTTCTAAGTTGGCGAAGTCAGCAGAGACGACAAATGGATCATCAGCTAATTTCTGCATCCAATACGTATGATCACCTTTGTCTAGTTGCTTATCCCACCAAACTTTTCGCGGTTTATAATTATGATTCAAATAATAATCGTATTTCATTAAGCTGAGAATAACATCCATATCGTTTACTTCTGCCTGATGAAGAAAAGCATGCAATCGAGTAAATAAATGCTCTAACTGATGCCCAATTCGCTGCCATCCTTGCGCTTCCCAATACGCTCCAAACTGCTGGAAGAAATCAAATGGACTTTCAAAAACATGTTGTATCAAATACTCCACGGTATGATCTAATCGATGTGCGTTCCAATATTTTTCTAGTATGTCTTCTACTTGCTTAATACGCACGATATCAGAGAACGGCATCTTATCATTAGAAAGCATTTCATACGGAGGTGTGTCCATATAACGATACCCGTATTTTTCTGCATTGTGACGAAGCCCTGTCCCTCTTAACATTTTAAGAAATCCTAATTGCAACTCTTCTGGTCTCAGTGCAAATACATCATTGAATGTTTTGCGGAATGTAGCATAGTCTTCCTCTGGCAATCCCGCTATGAGATCTAAATGCTGATCAATTTTTTCGCTGTTTTTAATCGTGGTGACGGTTCTTGATAATTTATCAAAATTTTGTCTGCGTTGAATGATGTCATTCGTGGCATCATTTGTAGACTGCACACCAATTTCGAAACGAAAAATACCTGGAGGTGCATGTTCAGCTAGGTAATTCAATACTTCTGGTCGCATAATATCTGCTGTAATCTCAAACTGAAATACACAACCTTGATGATTTTCAATAAGAAATTCAAACACTTCTAACGCGTAATCTCTTTTAATATTAAACGTACGATCCACAAACTTAATTAATTTGGCTCCCGATGCTATCAAATACAATATATCTTGTTTCGTTCGCTCCATACTAAAATAGCGGACACCCACTTCAATACTGGATAAACAAAATTGACAGCTGAACGGACATCCACGACTAGTCTCAAAATACACCACTCGATTTTGCAATTGAGGTACATCTAATGGTGAGCGATGCGGTGATGGAATATCATCCAGAGCTAGCTTTTGACGAGGGGGATTTACAGCGATCTCCTCTCCCTCTTGTCCTGTTCGATATGCAATACCAAATACAAAGTGATATTTCTGCTCTCCTTTTATTTCAGACAATAAGTGATGGAACGTCTCCTCTCCCTCACCCATGACGATGAAATCCACTTCTGGTATTTTCTCCATCCATTCTGCTGTATCGTAGGACACTTCAGGACCACCGAGCACAATTTTTGTCTGTGGTGAAATTTTCTTGAGCATTTTAATGAGTGTAATCGTCTCTTGCATATTCCAAATGTAACAAGAAAAACCGATAACGTCCGCTTCTTTCTTATACAAGTCAGAAACGACATTCATTGCAGGGTCTTTGATCGTATACTCTGCAATTTCCATATCAAAATCTTGTTGGCAGTATGACTGTAAATATCGTAAAGCTAATGACATATGAATATATTTTGCATTTAATGTAGTTACAACTACTTTCATCCAATCCAACCTCTTTTATATAATTAAGTACATGATTAAGTACAGGAATGAACCATGTCCATTTTTTACTGAATACATCGTTGATTCTTTTCGTTTATGTTTAAACCATAACCATTATACTATACATAGTTACGTTCTTTTTCAACTGTCTTTCATGAACATAAAATGTCGTAACACATAAAAAAGAAACCCTTTAAAGTGCTACATCCCATTTGTACATCAACAACATTGCTTTTTGCCTTTTGGGGTTTAACACTTCGTTTTGGGTTTCTTTATCTGCATAACGTTCTTTATCTGCACACCGTTCTTTCACTGCATAACCATACGTTTACCTTTATCTTTCACTCAGCAAGTGTTCGGATTTATGTATGAGATTTTTCTGAGTTACTTGTTTAATCATCTCTACATCCGTTTCACTTAGCTCAAGTTCTTTATGATTACTTAACGTTTCGTCAAGGGAATTTGCTGCTCCGTTACGTTGCTCCATCCATTTGGCCATCTTATATAAAATCATTTGTCATGATGCTCCTTTCCATATATTTGAGTTTTATAATCAACATTTACGACTAAGCTCTCCCACTCATTTCCGCTATGTTACTTACGCCGAGACCATCTGATGTCTCTCATATGCTTCATATTTCTATCTCTCTACATACACTGTACGATTTAAAAATTAAATACAGATTAACGTGATGTTATTTCCAAATAAAATTTAATGCTATGAATGAAATAAAATAATTTAATGACAGCGTTTACATTTTGTTATTTTCCATTATATCGAATTTAATAAAAATTATACACGCATCTAACATTTTACTTTTGACTATTTTATGAAACACCATACGACCATTTGTTCCAATGTACTTTTTGTTCTGTTATAATAATAGGAGTTATAACATGAACGTGATGAATGTCATGACATGATTATTTATTTGGAGAGAATGTAAACCATGCATAGTAAACACCAAGTCAATATAACACCTGGTCAAAAAATGAAAGTGGAAGTAAAGCGTATTGGTATTAATGGCGAAGGGGTTGCTTATTTTAAAAGAAAAGCTATCTTCATCCCAAATGCGCTTCCGGGGGAAATTGTGTTAGTGCAAGCAGAACACATCGCACCTTCATTCGTTAAAGCTAACTTAGTGAAAATCATAAAAAAGAGTAAAGACAGAATACAGCCTTCATGCGATGTGTATGATCAATGCGGAGGTTGTCAACTTCAACATGTCCAATACCAAGCTCAATTGCAAGCCAAAGAAGAAATACTACGAGAAGCATTCCAAAGATATACAAATGTGAGTGACCTCCCGCTAAGACCTATCATCGGAATGCGTGATCCAAAGGGATATCGAAACAAAGCACAATTGCAGTTGGGGAGAGTGAAGAACAAGATTATCGCTGGTCTCTATGCACCACATTCTCATCAGCTCGTTGACATCTCTCATTGCGAAATTCAACACCCTGTAGTAAACAAAACGATAACATCCATTACTAATATTATAGCGCAGTTGAACATACCCATTTACAATGAAAGAAAACGAACAGGTATCGTAAAAACCATCGTTGCTCGCGTCAGTACTCTTCATGAAATATGTCAAGTTACACTAGTAACAGCAAAAGAAACGTTACCACAGGAGAAGAAACTGATTGCTGCTATTCGTCGAGATTGCCCTGAAGTCGTCAGCCTCGCTCAAAACATACAACCGGAAAGATCTTCGATTATATTTGGAAAAAAAACAACGATACTTTGGGGAAAAGAAACGATAGAAGAGCGTCTTGATGCATTAGTTTTTTCCTTATCTCCGCGTGCTTTTTTTCAGCTTAATACGACGCAAACGATTGCGCTCTATAATACAGTAAAAGAATTTGCTGGTTTACAAGGGGACGAGACCGTCGTTGATGCATATTGTGGTACAGGTACCATTGGTTTATGGCTATCCCAAGAAGCAAAAGAAGTGAGAGGGATTGAAACGATACCAGAAGCCATTGACAACGCCAAACGCAACGCGTCATTAAATAACATTACTAACGTACGATTTTACGTGGGAAAAGCAGAGCAATTACTGCCAGAATGGTTGAAACAGCATTTTCGTCCTGATGTGATTGTCGTCGATCCACCACGAACAGGCTGTGATAAAAAGTTATTACATGCCATCATCGATAATAAACCGAATAAATTCATCTATGTTTCATGTAATCCATCTACCTTAGCAAAAGATAGTGATGTATTATTAAAAAACGGCTATACCATTAGTGCTATGCAACCAGTAGATATGTTTCCACAAACGTCCCATGTAGAGTGCTGTGTACTTTTTACAAAACAGCATTAGCATAACTGCATGTCAACATGGATGATGCGAAAGAAAGTAGAGGATAGAACCATATGGAGTTTATGAAAGATGTTTTTTCTCTGTACTTTGAAAGAAGTGAATTTTTTTTAACGTTGCTTTATGAACACATCATCATTACGTTTATTGCCATTGTCATCATTACGATCATTGGCGTGACCTCAGGAATCCTCATCACTAGAAATAAAGTCGCAGCAAACATTGTACTAGCAGCCACAAACTTTTTATATACGATTCCATCGATTGCATTATTCGGTATTTTAGTCCCCTTAGTCGGTATAGGAGATAAAAATGCGATTATTGCGTTAAGTTTGTATGGATTGCTGCCAATTATCCGCAATACCTATGTTGGCATTACCGAAGTGGACAACCAAATCATTGAATCTGCTATCGGAATGGGAACAACACAGAAGCAATTACTATTCAAAATACAACTTCCACTAGCTTTACCCGTTATTTTTGCTGGTTTTAGAACGATGGTCATTATGACGATAGCACTTGCCGCGATTGCTGCATTTATCGGTGGTGGTGGTTTGGGTGTGGCCATTTGGAGAGGCATTACGACTTACTTCACAGAGATGATTATGGCAGGAAGCTTGCTTGTTGCTTTGTTAGCCATTGTCACAGATTTCATATTAGGTATTATAGAAAAACGATTACGTATTCGTATATTAGGTAAAACCAATGAAGGAGGAATTCAATCATGATGAAAAAAATAGTGGCGTTAGCTTTTATTTGTATGCTTGTAGTGAGTACAGCAGCATGCTCAAGTGAAGAGAAAAGTGTGGTGATTGCTAGCAAACCGATGACGGAGCAATACATAATTGTAGAGATGTTAGCGATGTTAATTGAAGAGAAAACAGACATCAGTGTGGAAAAGAAACTCGGCATTGGCGGAGGCACAGAAAATATTCACCCTGCGATGTTAAAAGGGGAAATCGACATATACCCCGAGTACACAGGTACAGGTTGGAATGATGTGCTGAAACAAGCTTCTGTAGAAGACCCTCAGCAATTGTATCAGGAAGTAAAAGCAAAATATGATAGCGAATTTGATATTACGTGGTCTGGTCTTTATGGATTTAATAATACATACGGATTAGCATTACCACAATCATTAGCGGAAGAGATGGGCATCACCACGTATAGTCAATTAGCTGAAAAAGGAAGTGACTTGCGATTCGGAGCAGAATTTGACTTTTTCGAACGTGAGGATGGATATAAAGGGCTGGAAAGTATATACGGGATCGATTTTAATGAAAAAACAGAACTGGATATCGGTTTAAAATATCAAGCCATAGCAGAAGATGAAGTAGACGCTATTAATATTTTTTCTACTGATGGTAGGTTAACCGAGTACGACTTGATAGTATTAGAAGATGATAAAAATTACTTCCCAAGTTATTACGCTGCCACATTAATACGTAACGAAACATTAGAGGAATATCCTGAACTAGCTGAAATATTAGAACTATTAACGGATACCATTTCAACGGAAGACATGACGTACATGAACTATCTTGTAGAGATTGAAAAGCAGGATCCAGCGAAAGTAGCTAAGGACTTTATTTCAGAGAAAGGGATATTAAATTAATGTCCATCATTACGTTTCAACAAGTAAGCAAAACTTACAAACAGAGCAGTAACCCTGTCATACATGACCTTAACTTAAGCATTGAAGCTGGGGAGTTTATTACACTAATCGGCCCTTCTGGATGTGGTAAAACCACGCTGCTGAAAATGATTAATACATTAATTCAACCTACTAGTGGAACCATTTCCGTACAAGGCAAATCGATAGATAAATGGGATACGATTCAACTTCGACGCATGATAGGCTATGTCATTCAACAAGTGGGTCTCTTCCCACATATGAACATTAAAAAAAATATCACGTACGTGCTTGATATTAATGGGGAGAAAGATAAAGACTTCAAAGACAAACGAGCAACAGAATTAATCCAGTTTGTTGGTCTTTCACCTGATTTATTGTCTCGACATCCTAGTCAATTAAGTGGTGGTCAAAAACAACGCATTGGGGTTGCAAGAGCGCTTGCAGCAGATCCAGATATTATATTGATGGATGAGCCTTTCGGTGCGGTGGATGAGATCGCAAGAACAAGATTGCAAGAGGAATTACTATCTATTCATCGGAAACTAAAAAAGACGATCATTTTTGTCACTCATGATATCGGAGAAGCGTTTAAACTCGGTACAACTATTATTCTCATGAACAATGGGAAGATAGAACAGATGGGTACAAAAGATGAACTTATTTTCAAACCAAAAACAGATTTTGTAAAGCAATTTATTGGCCTAAAAGGATTTAAGGAAACACTAGATGAAGAAGCATTACAAGTTGCATACGAGGAAATGAAAAGCAAAAAATAAAAGCCATTATCGTCCTTTGTGATATAATACATCATGTAGAAACAAACATAAAGGAGATGAGCAGATGGCAAACTCAGCTGCAAAAAAGAAAAGAATGCATGTAGTGAGGCAAGGGAAGCTAGATCCCGTTAGCAATAGAAAAACAAACAAAGATTACGCAAACATCAGTCAGCATGTACGTAAAAATGAAAGCAAAAAAACATATACCCATAAGCACAAATATAAACAGTATGCATTTTCGCGAGAAAATCATACTGTTTATTTATTTCTTGTAGACTATTAAACACTTTTCACCCTCTGCTGCATACGTTGCTGACTTTGCTGGATCATCTGTTGAACATAATCTACAATGTCATCTACATGCTTTATTTCAGTGTACGGGGAAGTGATAAAAATTTTGCACGCATTCACAGACACTGTACTTCCATCTTTCGTTGGTACGGAACAATGCTTCTGGGTGTCTCCAAAAAACATCTTATCTCTATTTTCTCCTAATTGTTCAAACAACATCTCGTTTCGCTTATTATTTTCTTCTACTTCTGCTGCATATAATAGTCCATTTTTCTCTAATACAAAGCCATCACGGATAGTATGATGGTATATTCGAAACAAAGTTACCATACCTGCATTTCCATCATTAACAATACATAGTCCATCTATGTTCTTCAACCGTTTTCTTAAAACAAGATTTACCTCTACATAATGAGCTAATAATTTTTGATAATTTTCCATACCAAATGCCATCAACGTGCTATACATAGAGATGGCACTACACATTCGTGAGCATTCCAATGTATAACCTGTGTGATATTCACCGTAAGCCCGATGTCCAATGTATGGGGTGTCTTCTGGTGAAATATCAAGTAATTTTAAATCACGTGCTTGTTTTACTAGAAACAAACTCGAAACATAAGGAGATTGCCCTAATTTATGAAAATCAAAACATATAGAATCACATACGTATAAATATTTCAGTTTTTCTTTTATCTCACTTAAAGCTGTGATGACTTCATTAGAAAAACCCCACTTATTCTCTTTCATATCATAATCGTTAAAAAATGCAAAGAACCCTCCTAATGCAGAATCCCCATGTATATGAGGCCGCTGAACACCATATTGTTTAGCAATAGAAAATGACATGTCAGCAATATCTTTTATGTTGTCAATGGCCATACTATCCGTCGTTCCCGTAGTAGCTACAACGTAAATCGGTAACCCTCCATTTTCTATGACTTGTATCATCTTCCGCTCTAAATCCAGTACGTCCATCTCGTTATTTGTATTTGTTTTTACTTTTATAAGCTTATTTCTACCTAATCCCGCTGCTTCTACAGATTTTAGTATACTAAAGTGGGCAGCCTCCGATGCAAATACATAGAGATGATTTGGCACCCCATCTGCTATGCTGTCTGGTGCCGCTTTACTAATCGCTAGTCGTAAGCCAGTAAATACAGCTCCCTGTCCTCCCCACGTTGTGTATCCCCCGCTTTCCAAGTGGTTATATCCAACTAATTTGGACATCATACTCATCACCCCAACTTCCGCTTCCGCACCAGCTGGGCCACTGACATCCCATATATTGTTTCCGTTTGTAAGCATCATCACTAACGTACCTAACATGCTAGGTATACTGGCCATCGGATGAATGTTAGAAAAATAATATTTAGAATGGTAAGGATGATTTTCAATCAATTTTAGCAATAGTAAAATCACCTGTTCCATTTTCAAACCATGATGAGGGATATGACTATCTATTTTTATTTGCTCATAACATATATCTTCTCTTTGCTTACAGCCTGTTAAAGTGGCACGCTCTGCGTCTTTCATTTCATCCATTCCCGAAACAAGCTGCTCTATCCATTGTAAAAATTGTTTTCGCTCTTCCTCATTTCCATCCGCACTAGGAAATAAAGATTGTAATTGTTGTATCCGTTGCATATAGACAACCTCCAATGAAAAAATAACCAATACATGAATACCTCGACCTCATCTGACTAGTACGAATAATAAGTATAAACAAGTGTGCTATAAATTTAGAATAGTCAAAAAATTAATTTGAAATAACACCCACTATTTTGGGCTCTATGACAAACTCACTGTAGAATAAACTTACTTTAATATGCAATAAAAGGTGTTTTTATTTCGCCTTTGTTTGATGATGATTTAATTGTGTGTAATATAATTTTATTCCATTTAATTTTGAACGTCTACCCAAAACGTATAAAATAACAAAAAAATAAGAGTAAAACACATCCGTAAAACAAGTAAATGACCTACCGAAGTGATACTGTGGTAGGTCATTTACTGTATTGGAATAGCTATTAATGTATAGATATTGGAATATGATGTTCATTTCCAGCTTGTTTGGTGTAGTGACTATTGTATTACTGCGAAGGATGTTCATGATCAATATAATAACTTTTCCCCTTCTCTATCTCTGCCTTTCCTTGAGTTAGTTCCGTCATCCATTTGATTACGTTATCGGCTTCGCTATAGAAAGGTAAACATATGAGCGTCACTTTATCCGTGAACAAGGTTTCCTCCGTCATCATGTTTCGATTACGCACTTCATTTTCCACTTTACCTAGTAACGTATAATCCATTGTTACCGTCACTTGCTGGTGCAGCGCTTTCTCAATGATACCTGCACTTTCTAACGCCGCCGATGCACCGCTTGCATACGCTCTTATTAAGCCACCTGCGCCGAGCATGATACCACCAAAATAACGTGTAACCACAATCGCTACATTTTTTATTCGTTTATTTTTAATCACTTCTAGTATAGGTTTTCCCGCTGTGCCGCTTGGTTCTCCGTCGTCAGATTGCTTTTGCAGCTGATCGTTTTGGCCTATACAATAAGCAAAACAGTTATGCGTGGCAGACCAATGATTTTTGCGAATGGACTCAATAAATTGCATCGCTTCTTCTTCTGTGGATACCGGTTTTGCATGACAAATAAATCTAGATTTCTTAATAACAATCTCTGTCTGACTTGCTTCTTTTACCGCTAAATAACGCTCACTATCCATGCGTACACCTCCCCCTTCTCTCTTAAAAAAGGCAGCTCATCGAAAGTAATGGATGAACTGCCTTTGCTTATATGTTTAGATTACTTTAGTTGCTGTGCATTACTTTAGTTGCTTTGCATTACTTTCAATTGCTTTACATTAAATATGTGCAACATGTTGTCGTGCTTACTTAATTAGACGAGCTTCTAATTCTGCTTTTTCTGCTTCAAATCCTGGTTTCCCAAGTAAAGCGAACATATTTTTCTTGTATGCTTCTACCCCAGGTTGGTCAAATGGATTAACACCTAATAAGTATCCACTTATACCACATGCTTTTTCAAAGAAATACACGAGGTGGCCGAACCAATAGGAAGATGCCTCTGGAATCGTAATTTCTAAGTTTGGGACCCCACCATCACAGTGAGCTAGAACTGTTCCTTGTGCCGCTTTTTTGTTTACGAAATCCATCGTTTCACCAGCTAGGAAATTAAGTCCATCTAAGTTGTCTTCATCATGTGGAATTTCCAATTCGATGCTTGGTTTATCCAACTGAATAACCGTCTCAAATAAATTTCTTGTTCCTTCTTGTATAAATTGACCCATGGAATGAAGGTCTGTTGAGAAGTTTACAGAAGAAGGATAAATGCCTTTATGATCTTTCCCTTCACTTTCACCAAATAGTTGTTTCCACCACTCGGAGAAGTATTGCAAAGAAGGCTCATAGTTTACTAAAATTTCTGTTGTTTTCCCTTTTCTATATAAAGCATTACGTACAGCAGCATACTGATAGCTTGCATTTTGAGCAAGATCATCGTTGTTATATTGCGCTTGTGCATCCTTCGCACCTTGCATCATTTCATCAATATTTATACCCGCAGCAGCAATAGGCAACAATCCTACAGCAGTCAAAACGGAGTATCTTCCACCTACATCATCTGGAATAATAAAGGATTCATATCCTTTAGCGTCCGCTAATTTTTTCAGCGCTCCCTTTTCTTTATCCGTCGTCGCGTAAATTCTTTTGCTTGCTTCTTCTATCCCATATTTCTTTTCTAATGCTTCACGTAAAATACGGAAAGCGATAGCAGGTTCTGTCGTCGTACCTGATTTAGAAATCACGTTTAATGAAAAATCACGATCTCCAATTAACTCGATGAGATGGCTCATGTAAGTAGAGCTGATTTGATGTCCAGCAAAATAAACTTCGGTCTTTTTGCCATTTGGCATTTGGTTGTAGAAACTATGCGTAAGCATTTCCAAAGCTGCACGAGCTCCTAAGTATGAACCTCCGATACCGATAACCACTAACACGTCAGAGTCAGCATTAATTTTCTCTGCTGCTTGTTTAATTCTTGCAAATTCTTCTTTATCGTATTGTGTAGGTAGTTCAACCCACCCTAAAAAGTCAGAGCCAGCACCAGATTTTTGATGTAATTGTTCATGTGCAACTTTCACCGCTGGAGCTAAATAGTCTATTTCGTGCTGAGCAAGGTACGGCATTGCATTACTATAATCAAATTGAAGTTGTTTCACAGTATATCTCCCCTATCCTTTTTATTTAGGCGCACATCACAACCTGAATCTATGTTTCATGTCATGATGCGCTTGTATACCCATCCCTTAAATCAAGATTAAGCCAGTAAGTTTTTCACTTTTTGTACGACATTCTCTACTGTAAATCCGTATTCTTCGATCACCTTTGAACCTGGTGCGGAAGCGCCGAATGTGCTAATACCAACAATATCACCTTGGTCTCCTGTGTAACGCTCCCATCCTTGTGGGTAAGCCATTTCCACTGCAAGTCTCGCCTTCACATCTGGTAAGATGACAGCGTCTTTGTATGCTTGATCTTGTTGTTCAAACTTTTCCCAACTTGGCATACTAACGACCCTAACTTCAATACCTTGTTCTGCTAAAACTTTTTGCGCTTCAATAGCAAGGGATACTTCAGATCCTGTCGCTAAAATTTGTGCTTGAGGTTTCTCTTTACAATCTGAAACGACATAAGCTCCTTTTTCAATGCCTTCTTTTGCGTTCTCTGCTGTGGATTCTAGCTGCGGTAAATTTTGTCTCGTTAATACTAAAGCAACTGGCTCGTTTTTATTTTCCACAGCGTAACGCCATGCATAGCTTGTTTCATTACCGTCTGCAGGTCTAAACACCGTTAAGTTAGGAATGATGCGTAATGCTGGCAATTGTTCGATCGGCTCATGCGTTGGACCGTCTTCCCCTACACCGATACTATCGTGTGTTAGTACATAAATAGCAGGAACATTCATTAGAGCAGATAAACGGATAGCTGGTCTGACATAGTCAGAGAAGACAAAGAATGTACCCGCATATGGCTTCACGCCTCCATGCAATACCATTCCGTTAATCGCTGCACCCATTGCAAACTCACGAACACCAAAGTATACATTTCGACCACTGTAGTCTTGCGAAGTGAATTGACCCATATTTTTCAGGTTTGTATTCGTTGATGACTCTAAATCTGCTGATCCACCGATAATAGATGGTACATTTTTCGCTAAACCGTTCAACGCACTGCCCGAAGCTGCACGTGTAGCAATGGCTTTGTCCTCCGGTGTATAAAGCGGAAGATCTTTGTCCCAACCTTCTGGTAATTCATTGTTGATCGCCATTTCTAATTGTTTCGCAAGTTCAGGATGTTGTTGTTTATATTGTTCATATCGCTCATTCCAAGCAGCTTGTGCATCGATTCCTTGTTGTTTCAATGCTGCAAAGTGATCTCGCACTTCACTCGGCACATGGAAATCTGGCTCTGCTGGCCATCCGTAGTACTCTTTCGTTAGTTTTGTTTCTTCTAATCCAACTGGTGAACCGTGAAGACCTTCTTTTCCGCCTTTTCCACCTCTGTTCGGACTTCCGTACCCGATCGTTGTTTTCACTTCAATGAGTGTTGGCTTTGTCTCTTCTGTTTTAGCAAGTGCGATCGCACGATTAATTTCATTTAAATCGTTACCGTCGTTTACTTTTAGTACGTTCCAACCGTATCCTCTAAATCTGCTATGCACGTCTTCGGAAAAAGATAAATTCAATTCTCCATCTAGAGAGATATCGTTAGAATCGTAAAGTACGATTAATTTATTTAGTTTCAAATGTCCTGCAAGAGAAGCAGATTCGTTCGAAATCCCTTCCATCAAGTCTCCGTCACCACAAATCACATACGTATGATGATCGATGACAGAGAAGTCAGGCTTGTTATATGTAGCTGCTAAATGTGTTTCTGCCATCGCCATCCCTACAGCCATAGCAAAACCTTGTCCAAGTGGACCCGTTGTTGCATCCACACCAGCAGTGTGACCATATTCAGGGTGACCAGGTGTCTTACTTCCCCATTGTCTAAAGTTTTTGATGTCTTCCATAGATAAATCATAGCCAAACAAGTGAATTAAGCTGTAGAGCAACATGGAACCATGTCCTGCGGATAAAACAAATCGATCTCGATCTATCCATGTCGGATTATCCGGATTATGCTTCATATGTTTCGCCCATAGCTCGTACCCCATCGGAGCAGCACCCATCGGCATACCTGGGTGTCCTGAATTCGCTTTGTTAATAGCGTCAATAGATAACGTTCTAATTGTATTTACAGCTAATTGATCTATCGGTGTATTTTGTGTCGTCATAATATTGTCCCCCTCATTTCGTTTAAGTCACATCATATCGTTAAAGTATAGTTAAAACACGACTGTTTTGTTGCCATGTACTAATATTCGATCATCTACATGCCATGAAACCGCTCTAGACAATACAATACGTTCAATGTGGCTTCCTATTCTCTTCAACGCGTCCACATCATCTCGGTGACTTACACGTTGTACATCTTGTTCGATAATAGGTCCACCATCCAACTGTTCGGTAACATAATGCGCCGTTGCCCCTATGATTTTCACTCCACGATCGTGTGCCTGATTGTAAGGCTTACCTCCAACGAACGCTGGTAAAAAGGAATGATGAATATTAATGATGTTATTTTTATAGTGTTGAATAAAAGTAGGCGATATAATTTGCATATACCTTGCCAAAATTACAGTGTCTACTTTCCCTTGCATTAATGCTAGCTGTTGCTGTTCCGCTTCTTCCTTCGTTTCTGCGGTAACAGGTATATAATAATAAGGAATGCCGAATGATTCAACAATCGGACGCATATGATCGTGGTTGCTGATGACCATCTCTATATCCGCAAGCAAATCACCCGCTTGCCAGTGCCATAATAATTCGAGCAGACAGTGATCTTCCTTCGATACGAATATGGCACATTTCCGCTTCTGTTTCTTGAGGTGAATACGCCATTCCATATCAAATTCATCTGCTACAGATTGAAAATCTTGTCTTAACACACTTATTTTTGTGGATAGTTCATCTAAATCAAATTCAATTCGCATAAAGAACATACCGCCTGTAGGATCTAAAGTGTACTGATCCGACTGTACGATATTGGCTCCATAGCGATGAAGAAATCTGGATATTGCAGCAACGACACCAGGTTGATCTGGGCAAGATATTAACATCGTAGCCCTATGCTCAAATAAAGTCATTCGTTGCTGATGTTTGGCATCATGAGGATACAATGTTTATTCTGCCCCTCCTTGCGCAAACCAAGCGATTAACCTCTGATTGATTTGTTCTTCGTTTAGATCTGAGAATAGGTTAGCTTCCATCACCATGTCATACAATCTTTCCATGGGTTCCCTAGGGTCTGCTTTTCTTGCCTTTGCATCCTTTTTTAGCATTTCCCATTGCTGCAAAATAAACTCCCTGTGTGCTAATCCTTGTTTCGCAAAAAATTGTTTCAATTGTTCTACTTCTTCCACAAATGAATCGCCAAATCTATCTGCTAGCCTATCTTGAAGAAGCGCTATCTCCACTTCATACATCGGACGCTGTGTCTTTTTGTCTTTACCAATCCAAGGTGTTTCTAAAATCATTGGTAAATGCTGCAAGTCAGGGTGATCTACAAGGCGTTTCATTGCGGAAAAACCAATCATACCCGAACCTATAGGGGCATGTCTATCTTTTTTGGCACCTCTTACATTCTTGCTATCATTTAAATGGAGGACAGCAAGTCTGTCTAAACCAACGATACGATCAAATTCTTGAATGACACCGTCCAGATCGTTCACAATATCGTAACCAGCATCATGAATGTGACAAGTATCCAAACAAACTTTCAAACGTTCGTTATGACTCACTTTATCCATAATGGATGCAATCTCTTCGAAACTGCGTCCTATTTCAGTTCCTTTACCTGCCATCGTTTCTAATGCAATATTTACATCGGTACGTTCTGTACCGGATAACACTTCTGTTAATCCTTCTGCTATACGCTGTATACCAAATTCCGCATCTTTATCGGTATAAGCTCCAGGGTGAAGGACGATATTTTTCACTCCAATATAATCGGTTCTATTCATTTCTTCTTGTAAGAAATCGACTGCCAATTCATATGTATTGGATTTGTAAGAACCTAGATTAATAATGTAAGGAGCATGCACCACAATGTCTTCAATATTATTTTCTTTCATTACTGTTTTGCCTTCTTCGATATACTGCTCTTCAATCGGTTTACGACGAGTGTTTTGAGGTGCACCCGTGTAAATCATAAAGGAAGATGATCCGTAAGAAATCGCTTCTTCCGCAGCATTGAGTAATCCTTTGTTAGAGAAAGAAACGTGAGAACCTATTTTCTTCACTCTGCTTCCACTCCTTCATCACATTTTACTTCCATCTATTGTACTCTATATTACTTTGCTGTGGCAATGTATAGCGCCAAACTACTACAAATCTTCATGAATGTCATGTATAATGCAAATTGAGGTGAATGAAGTATGCCAGTGTGGTTCGAATGGTTTATTTTTTTCTGGGTATTTATATTAGTTGGGTCTATGTCTATCGGTGGTTATTTTATGTTTCGAAAGTTTATGAAGGTACTGCCTAAAGAGGATGGGAAATCAAAATTAGATTGGCAAAATTATTATGTGGACAAAAGCAGGCATCTATGGAATGATGAAACGAAAAAATTTCTTGATTTACTCGTATCCCCTGTACCCTCTGCTTTTAGAGACATCGCGAAGCACTCCATTGCTGCAAGAATTGGTCAAGTCGCATTAGAGAAAAAAGCTTCCGAAGTAACGATAGATCATTGCATCGAGGGATATATATTAGCTACGCCAAAGAGAGACTATAAGAGCTTAACTCGTTTCTTACACAAACATCAAATTGATTATGAGAAGCATAAGCATTTGTTGTAATCATCATAAATACGATAAAACAAACAACTCCCGCCATCATGGTGGGAGTTTTCTTTTGGCATATTTAGGCTCTAGGCCATCGCCCAATTTATGTGCAGACTTGCACGAGAAAGGCTTAGATGAATATGATGTGGTATCCTTTCTATATCAGTATTTTCCACTCTCACTTTTCATTACTTTACTTCTATAATAAGAACCGCACCCTTTGCCTCGCGGTTCTTCCTACTGTCTAAATACAGAAGAGCACGTAGAGAGCGTAGTCATCGCCTGTTCTTCTATCCGATCTAGCAGCGTTTTTACTGTCGGGATATCATCAATTAAGCCAATCACCTGACCTGCCCAACCAAACCCTTCCTCTATATTACCTTCATAGATCATTTTTGTATTCGCTTTGCCATCAAATAGAGGTAGGAGTTGTTCAAGCGTACTTCCCTTCTCTTCTAGTTCTATAATTTGTTTTGCTAATGTTGTACCTAATGTACGTGCTGGCATGCCGAGACTTCGCTTGATGACGGTAGTGTCTAATTCACTACTATCCACGATAAGCTTTTTGTATGCTGGATGAGCGTGCACACATTCTTGTGTAGCAATAAAGCGTGTGCCCATTTCGATGCCATCAGCCCCTAATGATAAAGCTGCAAGCAAGCCCCTTCCATCACCAATACCCCCACTGGCAATGACCGGTATAGACACTTGATCTACTACTTTAGGAATTAATACAAACGTTCCTAAATCATCTCTTCCAATATGGCCGCCGCCTTCTTGTCCGACCGCCATCACCGCATCTGCTCCAAGTTGTTCGGCTTTCTGTGCTTGCCGAACGGTAGATACTAACACTAATTTTTTCACATCCACATCTTGTAAACGCTCTAATAATGGTTTGGGATTTCCACCTGTCATAGAAATTACGGGAACTGTTTCTTCGATTGCTACCTCTAACATATGTTCATACGGCCTGCCACTTTGCCCAATGGCAAAGTTAACACCGAATGGTTTAGTCGTTAATGATTTTACTTTTTGTATTTCATGGCGCAGCTCTTCTGGTGTAGATAATGACATCGCTGTAATTTGTCCAAGCCCGCCAGCATTACTTACTGCTGCTGCTAAATCTGCATACGCTAAATAAGCAAGTCCCCCTTGTATGATAGGGCGTTCAATTTTTAATAGACTAGTGACTCTCGTTTTCATTCTATGACTTCCTCTCTATTTATTTACAATCTTCATTATATTCCGTTCAACATTATATGTATGATACAATGTACATGGTATAAAGCAAAGAAAGGGGAAATATTCGTGAACGAAGTTAATGTATGTAAAATTTTCACTTTTGACTCTGCACATCAGCTTGTTGGACATAAAGGAAAGTGTGCTAACCTTCACGGCCACACCTATAAATTAGAAGTTGAATTAAAAGGTAAACTCCATGGACCTGAACATCAGTCTGATGAAGGATTTGTTATAGATTTTAGTGATGTGAAAAGCATGGTAAAAGAACTTTTAGTAGATCAATTAGATCATTCCTTTATTGCGATGGGTAATGAACCTGCGTTAGCATCTCTTAAAGAATCTGGTTCAAAAGTTACGGAACTAGGATTCAGAACCACAGCAGAGAACATGGCTATGTACATGTGTCATCAGTTAAAACTAGCAAAATTACCTGTATATGCTGTGAAACTATGGGAAACTCCAAACAGCTGGGCACAAGTATTAGCTAGTGAAATTCCTGAAAGTGGTCCTAATTACCGTACAATTGGTGGATGTGACACGGAATCTTAATCCACATTGTAATAGAATAGTCTGAGTGAAGGACAAGACTACAGTACTAAAAAAGACATTCCGTTCTAAGAGCCCCTGTAATAGCGACTACAGGGGCTTTTACATGCTTTTTACATCCTATGATTTATAATGTTTTAATATTGTTTGTAGTTTCATCGCATGACCCATTTGGCCTTCTACTTTTAATTTGCCCATCATAAAAGCGCTTGCAGGATTTAACGAACCTTCTAGCAGTTTCATAAAGTTGTCATCACTTAATTTCAATGTGCATTTGGCTTCCCAATCGTCAGCTTGTTGAAATTCTACTTTACCATCATGAAAACGAATTTGATACGTTCCACTTGTTAAATCAAATTGAAACGTAGACTCCACATCTTCAATGCCTTCTGGATCTGCATTTATTTTTGCAGCTAGATCTTGCAATACATCCATTATTGCCATGCCATTACCCCCAATTAAATAATGATTTCCATTTCATTTTACACGAAATAAACGGAAATGTCAGTTTTCTTTTCTTGTGTGATTATCAAGAAAGCACGTAGAAAGCAACATTGCTCCCCACATAGGAGGATGGTATCGCTGTTACGTGCTTTTAAATAGGAGTAATTACTTATTTACGTACTATATTTTTTGTTCCACTATATAGGCCAGATGATGCTAGACCCAAAGTAATTCCTACTAAAATGCCTTCACTTAAATTACTAGGAGCTAGATAGAAGACGCCTAACGGAATACCTAGTCCGATAGATACGAGTGAAGCATATTTACTTGGAAACCCGACAGATTTTAATACAGATACAATCCCGATGATAACGGGAATTAGGGCAATATTATAAATTTCAAATTCCATTTTTACTGTTCTCCTTTCCATATGTTATAGAGTACCGCTGCTAGTTCTTCTCTCGTAACCGCTTTTGACGGCTTAAATTTTTTATTTGGATAGCCGATCATCCATCCTTTTTCAGCTACTTGTTGGATCGCTTCGTAGCTCCATCTGTTTTTCTTTACATCTGTAAATTTTTCACTCACTTGGTTCACCTTCTTTAGTACGTCAGATTTGAATTGATTACGATCGAACAACGTATGATGAGGGCAGTTTTTACCATATACAATGGCATGCGGTTGTAATTGACTGGCACTAGTGAAACCATGTTGATTCATAATCTGTGCTACGACTTCTACTGCATTTTGATAAGTAGCCTCATCAAGTGGGTCTCCAGGATCAACTGCTTCACACGCTATTTCAACACCAATCCAATTTCGATTGTATTCACCGTTAGTGCCATCTCCTGCATGCCATGCATTCTCATTGAATGGAATATGTTGTGTTGCACTGTCTTTGTCCACAGTGACATGCCAACTTACAACTCGGTTGGTTGTGCTCATATAAATGCCATGCATCTCATCTCCAGCACCATCATTCCAATTGTTTGTGGTGTGGAATAACACCCCTTTGGGTTTCATAACATATCCAGGTCGATTACGGTGTCCTTTTGCCAATATTTTTCGTTTTATATTCATTGGCTCACTCCTTTCTGAAATAAATAGCTTTCATATATGAAGGTAACGAGACAACATTTTTACGCTCATTTTTGCGATTTTTTTATTTTTATTCGCGCTTACAACTTTACTGCAGCTCATACTTCGTATGTAAGTATTGTATGTAGCAAAGTACAAAGTGGCTTGTACGCTTGTCACCCTATATATTTTCAAAGCGTATTTTGTGCGCACCAATGATGAAACTAGCGAATAAAATGCAATATATCAAATTTATCTACAAATACAAAAGAGCCCTCGGCTCTTCTTTGCTGTATAAGAAAGTTAATACAGTGAATCATTTATGATATTAAATTTAGTTCAGTTACAGCATTACATTTTCATAGATTTTCATCGTAGAAAAATAAGGAGGAGCAGAGTAGGAAAGGAGGATTGATATGAATCACTTAAAAAAATACAGGACTCTTTTTGTGGTAACAATAGGCTTCATGCTCAGTGTAGGATTATGCTTATCTGTCTTATATGTTTATCATACTGACGCCACCACTGGAGTCATATACGAGGTGGAGCCCAACAACTCTTCTGAAGAAGCGACCACAAATATGGTTTATGAAGGGTTTAATCAATATGGGACATTTTACGGAGATGATATGGTAGACTATTGGAAATTAAATATAGAACGAGCGACCAAGATCAATATTTTTTTAGATCAAATTCCAAAAGAAAGTAACTATAATCTTTATTTATATCCAGAACATAGCGATACGTTTATATGGAAATCAGAAGAAGAAGAGAATGCGTATGAACTTGGGACAGGCATTGATGTACAAGCTGGGGTTTATGACATTGTGGTCGTGTTTGAAGAAGGAGAAAGCGTGAAGCAGAATTACCTTTTACGTTATAGAGATGTAGAGAAAGTGGTATGGCCAGTCCCAGATAGCACGGTAATTTCAGACTACTTTTTGAGCCGAGGCGGTGCTCATCAAGGAGTAGATATATCATGGGCAGGAACTTTTCCTTTGGTACAAGCTGATCTTTCTGGTTGTATGAACGCTCCTTGCCGTTCCGGAAACGATATTGTATCCGCATTTAGTGGTACGGTTTCGAATATGTATCAAAATGATACGAGTGGAAGTGTAGTGGAAATAGAGAGCAGTATTCAAGGGGATACGTTGTTAGCAAGTTATCATCATGTATTCCGTAGTCATGTTGCCATCGGGGATGTCGTACATGCAGGGGATAGGATTGCTGTGATGGGAAACACAGGTCATACCATTGGAATGACTGGAGTTCATCTTCATATGGAACTAAGAAAAAATGGCGTACTCATTGATCCACTTACGTATATATCACCTCCAACAGATGACTAAAAGAATAAAAAGCATCCATGGTGATGCTTTTTATTCTCATGCATCATTACGGAGGTCTCACTACTGTATTGTTATATACGGGCTTTTAAACCTTGATGCATTGTTTTATGGTGTGTAGATGGCTTTCAAACCTTGAAGATAGGATCCGAACATAGGATAATGTAATCCCGAAAACGTTCCTGGAAGAAAAAATTGTTTTTTTATTGTAAAAGGCATTAACTCTATTTTTCCATTTACATCTATCGCAAAAATCATTTTATAATATGCCGTGTTATGGAAAGGAAGTCCTTGCAATTCTTGTTTTAACGTATTATATTCTACAGTCGAAATAGTAGCCTGTAATTTAGACAGCACAAAATTTGTTAATTGTTCATACACTTCGTCAGCAGTAATATTTTGATCCAACACGATATGAAATCCTGTTTGTTGTTCCGTGACTAGTTGCAATGTAGGATCGTTGGCGACAATATTTAATGCTTTATTGTAGTCAAAATTCAATGTATTTACATCTACTGCATGATGAAATTTATTAATGCCATCCAAGACATCCTGCCAATTCGTTTCTGGTTTATCAGAAATAAGAATTGTTTTGTAACGCTCTGTTAATGCTGGCGGCAACGTACGTTGGATACTGTTTTGATTGTTTAAATACATATCATCAGTAAGAACTTCCAACGACCATTCCTTTTCCATATTGATATTAGATGCCTCTATTCCTTGAAAAGAAAATACAAATAGGAACACGAGAAGCATTATTTTTTTCGTCATAACACCCTCTCCTTTCTTTACTATATTGTCATATACGTGTTTTTATAACGTAACACATGTCCTACATTACTTATGGTGTGTACATTGCTTTTAAGCCTTTGATATTTGCCACAAGCATTGGCCAAGCAGGATTACTATTCGACCAACCCGGAGGAATAACATATTTTTTAACAGAAAATGGAACCAATTCTACATTCCCACCTTTATCTAACGCAAAAAACAAATTGTAGTACACATGTTGTTGTCCGGTGGTGCTACTTAATAGTCCTCCAATCTCCTGTTTTAATGTCGCAAATTGTGAAGCACTAATATTCGCTTGTAATTCATCTACAATATAATCCGTAATATAGTAATGGGCTTTGTCTGGGGTTATATCTCCATAAATGGGTACATGGTAACTGGTATCTAGCTCTGTAACTAGATTTAAAGAAGGATCGTTGCTGACAATGGTTAATGCTTTGTTTAAGCTAAAATCTAATGAATTTGGATGGATGGCACTGTGAAATTTATTAACCCCATCTAACACATGCTGCCAGTTAATTTCGGTTTGCGTGGACATTACATATTTTTCATCAAATCGATCTGAAGCCACACTAACAGACAATAAGGTAACTTTATCAAACGATTCATGAGGTTCCTCTTTTGAACTCGTTGCAAATGCAGCATGAGACGACAGTAAAAACAAAATCAGTAAACCTATCATGCTTTTTTTCTTCATTGGTCATCATCCTCCTATATGCGTACTAAAACCATCGTAAATGCATGGTTCGGTTGTTCAAGATAAAAACGAAACGATGGTGATCGATGGCATGGTTAAAATAAAATAAAAAAGTATGCGGTTACAAAAGAATACTCATCGTAACCGCATACTTTCTATTCTCTTATGTTTTCACTATTGAACGAGTTTAATTACTCTTATTGCCTTGACTTGGACACTGTAGTTATGTTTTGAAGATGTTGTAATACCCAAGAATTCTTTTTTAGAAGTGTTAGCAGAAACCGTCATTCCTACAGGCATAGCCATGAGTAGATTTTTTGCTTTCTCTACTGCAAAAAATAGATTGTATTGGTAGGTTACGTTAGAAGCACTGGAGGATTTCCAAATATAATAGTTGGTGTTAGATTCGGATAAGTTCATGAATGTTTGCTTCATGATTTCTTCATAAGATGCGATTTGATCTGATGTGAGGCTTACGGATAAGACTTGTGAGAAGAGACTTACTAATTTAGAAGACATCACTTGTACATCTGCACTTTTTTGATTGATCGTTTGGTTCAGTGTTCCGATTAAACCAAGTGTGCTATCTGCTTGAACAATGTCAAGCGCTTTACCAAAATCTAATTCTAACGTATCTCTTTTGATAGCTGGAATAAATTGATCCGCCATCCCAATGGCTGCTGGAATATATTCAAAAGGTAAAGCCCAAGCTTCGTCAAATTCTACATCACCATTTGCTCTCAAAATAATGGCTGGCATATTAACTTCTTTGACTACATTCTCAGAAACAGCTTCTGTGACATTCATTTGTGGAGCTGCACCCTCTGCTGCAAAAGACGCGAATGACGCACCTAAACTTAAAGCGAGAATAAGAACTATACTAAATAATTTTTTCATTTTAAATCATCCTCCTAGATTATAATTTTTATACCATTTTGCAGTTTAAATATTTTAAAAACTCAAAATTTTCAAACCCTTTATATTGACTTTATAATCGTAAGCATCACTTTCAGATAGATTTAAAACCTCTTCTTTTGAAGCATCAACTTCAACGGTCAGTACAGATGGCATAGCATATAAGAATTGATTCTTTTTCACAATGAATAACGTATTGTAAGTGTATTTTGTTTTTAACTCGTTATCGCTTGGAGTAAATGTAAACCACCCTTTGTCCAGTTGATCTTTTAAATCAATAAAAGCATCTGCAACAAAAGATCGATACAATGCTACATTCTCATCACTTTGCGGAATCTGCAAGTTTTGCAAAATGGAACTTGTAACTCCATCCATAACATCTGATGTTTTCTGACTAGATTCAAAAGTATGATTCAGTGTACCTACAATGCCAAGCTTACTTTGCTGAGATACATAAGTCGTTAACGCATCAAAATCTACTGCATTCTTATCTATATCAAATGCATTATTTTGAATGAGTATGGATAAGTTCTGAGCGGGTTCAGTGTCTTCCCCTACAGCAATGAACGCATTAAAATATGGATAATTTACTGCAGTTGCAGTAGATAGTTTTGCTGGTACACTAGCATCTACTTCATTATCTTTCGTCATCACTACTATCATTGCGGAACATACAACGACAACTGCTAACAAAAGAAGTACCATTTTTTTCACTATTTTCACCTCCTTCCTTTTTATTTTGATTTAGTTTCTTTTCCACTCCAATTATAAAATAAAAGTAAAATTTACCTATATTATTCTATAATGTTATCTTACTATTAAATACTATCTTTGTGAATAAATAATTTAAATACAATTTACTTTTTATACTAATAGTTTTCATTTTGTCTACTATTTTAATGTTAATATGATTAATTGTTAAATATGTTAACTTTTAAGTATTGTTTTGATTACTGGTAGATGATTATTCGAAATTTGCATGCAAAAAGGAGCCCCGTGGCCCCTGCTCTACTTTCAGCTTTATTTTCGTGTGCTGTACATCAGCGCATCTTCACTCTTTCTTTTTTAATTCATGTGGTACTTTAGGTGAATGTACGAACCACAGTGATGCGGAAGATACGGTATACTTTGCTACTAGACCAATGACTTTCGCTAGGTATGTAACCCACCGTTTTATCATTTTTTAACCTCCCATCTTATTAATAATAAAGATTGAACAAAAAAGGACAATGAAATAGAAGACATTTGAATCACAAATGTTGAACTTACTAACAGAACGGAGATCCATTTTAAATATGGATAAAATTTACCCGGTATATTGGAATGATTTTCAATTCTGGAAGGTGCAAAACATAAACAAAGTATCACGCTTACGATATTCATGATATAAAACCATTGAGCATGATAAGGAACGAATGGAATGAAGGTGAACAAGGAGACTGAAAACACGGTACACCACATCGACTTTTGGAAATGGTATCCTCCTGATACCTGCCTCAATAATACAAATGCTATCATAGCCATTATCGTCTCTATGGTGTTATCCAAAAACAAGCTTACAAATAGGGAAAGCATCACGACTAACAGTCCGTTTAATATCACTTCAATGCCATATTTTAATACTGCAATCGTCTCTTTTATATCTGGATTAGCTCTTTTTAGTTTCACAGCCATTTTCATTGCTATACGTTCCAACCTATCACCTCAAATCTTGCATTTTCTTATCAAAAACAAACCTATACATGTAGTCAGTAGAAAAAATAATACAATGTACAATCCAACAGATGGATTCAATCCCCACTGAGATAGGAGCGGGATACAAATTGAAAAAACAAGCATACTGGTTACAAATATATTTTCTTTTTTCCCTGCCTCTCTTTTTGTTCGATTCTTAGGCGTTAAATGGAACCCAATACGAAATCTGTTTGCAATCATGGATATCGCTATTGCAGTGAAAGTAGTTAAAGAAGATATCATATATCCGCTTGGTGTATACCCTTCATTCGTAGCAGCAACTCCTTCCAACGTGACTACACCCATAAGTTGAAAAGAGAAGATGAGTAATATTTGAATTAATCCTATTAATATAAACGACGTTGTTGCCATTACCATGCTATAAAACAAAGGGATTTCAATGAACACCCATGTACACACAATAATAATGATAAGTTGTCCAATCGGAGAAAAACTACTATTCCCGATTAAAAATGAAAACAAAGATAAGAATATGATAGAATAAAACATTTTTTTATACACATCACCGTCGAGCTTAAACTTAAATAATGAAAACATTAATAAAAATAAAGACAAATTTTCCAAAGGTGAAAATACAAAAAATAATAGCATATTTAACAAAAAAACACTCTCCTGTCAATCCTGATAGTCTGTTTGTAATATTTTAATATCTGAAAAAAGCATTTACCAAACAAATAATCCCTTTTTTCGGGATGTTGTCGTAACTGTGACAATTTCTTGGCTTTTGTATACTCGCTTTACTTTCTACTTCCTTATTTCACATTTTAATATCCAGATACAGTATTGAGTTTAATGATTCAAACTACTATGGAATAAATTGCATATGACATGCACACAAATTGTTTGTTACCATTATCAAAAATATTTAACTTATTTTAGTTTTTCTATTATCGATTTGATACATATGCTTTTTAAAGGTAACAGATTCAATCAGGTAATCTCCTTTTCTATGCTGTTGTTCATAATAATTAGATTCAACGGTTCATAGAGAAGGTTATTATACATGCTTAAGCGTTATATCCTCATACAACACAAAAACACATGGAAGGATGAGAAAGTATGGCAAAGAATATTAAAAACAAAATGAAAAAGATTTTAATCGCAACCGTTGTATCTTCTCTATCAATCACTGCACTGGCACAAGCACCAATTGCGCAGGCACTTTCTGAGTGGGAATCAAATCAAGTTTATTGGGGTGGAGACGAAGTTGAGCACAATGGACAGACTTATGTTGCAAAATGGTGGACGCAAGGAGAAAGCCCAAGTAAAAACGTGTTGCAGGCATGGGATACACCTTGGACGTTAAAATCAAGTAACAATAACAACAATAACAATAATAACAACGATGGTCATGTTACACCACCAAGTGATTCCACTATCGTTTACCCTGATTACTCCAGTGTCAATGTAGGACAGGGTATTGATTGGCCTGAAACGATATTTGCACCATTTGTCGATGCGGTAGGATGGCCTCCTTTTCCATTAGCGGAAAAAACAGATGAATTAAAAATACCTTTCTATAATTTAGGTTTTATCGTATCTGAAAGCAAAGACGTGTTTAAGCCTACTTGGGGAACGTACTATGCTGCTGAAGAAGGTCCTTTGAATGATGAGATCAGAAAAGTAAGAGAAATGGGTGGAGACGTTATCGTTTCTTTTGGTGGAGCAGCGAATGTACCTTTACATGCTGCAGCTCCTGATGTTGAATCGTTAAAAGAACAATATAAAAGATTCATTAAAGCTTATGGACTTACTAGAGTAGATTTTGACATAGAAGGAATATGGTTGAACGACACAACATCTTTAATTAGAAATAGTAAAGCATTGAAACTGCTACAAGATGAGTTAAAGACGGAAAACTATGATTTAGGAATATGGTTTACACTTCCTGTTTTGCCATCAGGACTGACGATGGATGGCGTTAATGTTATTGATTTAGCTTTGGGTGAAGGGGTGGACATTGAAGGTGTCAATGTAATGACCATGGACTATGGTGACAGTGCTGCACCTAACCCGGATAACCAAATGGGTGAATACGGTATTCAAGCCATTCAAAATCTTCAGAAACAGTTAAAAGAACAATATAGTAACCATAATATTTCAAAAACAGATGCAGAGCTATGGAAAATGATTGGTACTACACCGATGATTGGACTTAATGATGTCGTAACAGAAACGTTCAATCAGCAAGATGCAAAAGAAACATTGCAATTTGCGAAAGAAAAGCAGATCGGTATGGTATCGATGTGGTCCATGAATCGAGATAAATCACCACAGGGAGCATTAAGTTTTGTCACTCCAAGTGCAAGTAGTATCGTACAAAAAAAATATGAATTCTCCAAAATTTTTAATGATTATAACGATAATAGCATCTCAAACCTAGACGATAATAGTAACAATAATAACGACAGCAATAATAACAGTAACAACAATAACAATAATGGGAATGAATCTGGCAATAACAACGGTAATACGGATAGCAAAGAGACTTGGCGTTCTACTTTAGTATATACGCAAGGTGATACAGTTACACATAAAGGACAGGTATATGAATCAAAGTGGTGGACACAAGGAGATGCACCAGATGAAAATGTACAATACCAATGGGAAACGCCATGGAAATTAGTAAAGTAGCATCACCATCTCTTTAACATAATAGATGTAGCCAAGTGAACATCCAAATATTAGAAATAATGATGATACAGCAAAAGTCTTGTTTGGGATTGCCAACTCAAAGTGCGCGTAACTAACTTTGAGGGGCAACTACCTTTAGCAAGGCTTTTTTGCTGACTTGCTCAAAAGTAAAAGTAACATCATCATGACACCTCTCCATGCTAACTATTAAGATATCACTATCACTTACTTCACCTTTTTTATCAAGATAAAAAGGCGCTATGCACATGTTATGTCAATTGCATCTCTCGTATGTGAGCGATATAATATGATATAACAGAATCAAACAGTTTATTAAATTGTATATACCAATTCCATTAGAATGGAGGTGCAAATGTAGTCACTTCATGAAAAGCAAACGATGGTCAAACAAAACAGCTTTAGACATTGCTAGATAAAAAGGAAATAAAGCAATAATCACATAGTTAGAGAAACAATATAAAAGTAAGTAGAGCGTCCATCGTTCAACAATACTAAAAGGGGGAGTCCTCTTCTGTACATATCAACATTGTATAGTCATTTTATTATAAATAGTAATATCAAGATCATACTATCAAAACAAACCATTTATTAACTATTTATATGTTTTACTATAAAAAAATTCGAGGTGTTGAAATGAACAAGCACATATTAGACCTATTTCAAGCAGCAGGTGAAGGACACTACGATACTGTACAAACATACATCCATACACAGGGAGATGTGAATGTAGAACATGAAGGATCCACCGCTCTCATACTAGCTGTTGAAAAAGGACACACCAATATTGTACAGGCATTAATTCATGCTAATGCAGATGTCAATGTGCAAGATAAACATGGAGAGACCGCTCTTATGGTAGCTGCAGAAAGAGGCTACACCAGTATTGTAAAGGTATTAATTGATGCTAACGCAGATGTCAATGTGCAAAATAATGCAGAATACACTGCTCTCATACTAGCTGTTGAAAAAGGACACACCAATATTGTACAGGTATTAATTGATGCTAACGCAGATGTCAATCTAAAAAATTATGAAGAATACACTGCTCTCATACTAGCTGTTGAAAAAGGACACACCAATATTGTACAGGCATTAATTCATGCTAATGCAGATGTAAATGAACAAGATGATGAACATGGATACACCATTCTTCACGTAGCAGCCTCACAAGGATTTACAGATATTGTAAATGTTTTAATTGATGCTAATGCAGATGTGAATTTGCCAAGTTACGAAGGATACACCGTTCTTATGGAAGCAATTTATTATGAACATACCGACACTGTAAAGGCTTTAATTCATGCTAATGCAGATGTCAATGGGCAATATATAGATGGAATCACCGCTCTTATGTTTGCAGCTTTGCTCGGACATGTCGATAGTGCACAAGCTTTAATTCATGCTAATGCAGATGTAAATGAAATAGGAAAACATTATCTTGGATACACCTCTCTTATGATTGCAGCATCTAAAGGACATACAGATATGGTACAGGCATTAATTCATGCTAATGCAGATGTCAATGTGCAAGATAAACATGGAGAGACCGCTCTTATGATTGCAGCATCTACAGGACATCTAGATATTGTACAGGTTCTATTACATGCAAAAGCCGACACTTCGTTGAAAACACATGATGGAAAGACAGCCTTAGACATTGCTCAAAGTATAGAAAATGATGAAATGATTACACTCTTATCCAATGCAGAAGTGTAAAAAAGGCTAGTGGATTGTTGAACTATAGCATCACACTACAAAAACAAACCATTTATTAACTATTTGTATGTTTTACTATATTTTAATTCGAGGTGTTGAAATGAATAAGCCCATTTTGTATTTATTTAGTCTGGTTATTTTATGTTCTATTTTTACAGGAGCACCATTCGATAATACAGTAGTCTTTGTTCATGATATGGAGGTTCCCTTAGAAGTCTCTTCTACCAATGTTATGATCGTGAGCATACTAGCTGCTATTTTTGTAAGTGGAGTATTTTTTACTTTGGTTCGAAAGAAGAAGACACCTGAGAAACACGACTTATTAGAGGCATCCGCGGCAGGTCATATCGATATTGTGCGAAACCTAATTAATAAAAAAGCAGATGTCAATGCAAGGGATGAATCTAAACGCACTGCTCTTATGATAGCCGTTGACATGGGACATATCGATATTGTGCAGGCTTTAATAGACGCTAACGCAGATGTCAATGTAAGGGATGAAGAAGAAGTTACTGCTCTTATGATAGCCATTGACATGGGACATACCGATATGATGCAGGCTTTAATAGACGCTAATGCAGATTTAAACGCAAAAGATGAAGAAGGAATACCAGCACTTTTTAAAGCAGCTAGTGAAGGTAATATTGATATTGTACAGACTTTAATTGACTCAAAGGCAGATCTCAATGTGCAAAATTCTCATTATGAAAATACACCACTTATGGCAGCGGTCCTCGGGAGCCACATGGATTGCGTTCAGGCTTTAATTCATGCAGGGGCAGATTTAAATATACAAGCCGATGATAAATGTACAGCACTTATGCTAGCCGTTTACTTTAGTTTAACTGATTGTGTCAAAGCTTTACTAGACGCAAAAGCGGACACTTCATTGAAAACAATTGAGGGTAAAACAGCTTTAGACATTGCTAAAGAAAAAGGAAATGATGAAATTATTACATTGCTGTCCAATGCAGGGGCAGAGGGAAATGAACTCACTGCGCTCATGCTTGCAGCGGATAAAGGGGATAGGGATACTGTAAAAGCTTTAATCCATGCTAAGGAAGATGTAAATGTAAGAGATAACCTTGGACAAACAGCACTTCACAAAGCTGCTAATAATGGACATGAGGGTATTGTAAAAGCTTTAATCCATGCGAATGCAGATGTAAATGTAAAGGATAACTCTAGCTGTACAGCGCTCCTAAAAGCTGCTCATGAAGGACATACAAACACTATACAGGCTTTAATCGATGGAGAAGCGGATGTAAATGCACATAATGAGCATAGGCAAACAGCACTTATGCTAGCAGCTGATGCAGGACATACCGATATTGTAAAAGCTTTAATACTTGCAAATACAGATTTAAATACAGAGGATACATACCATTGTACAGCGCTTATGTGTGCTGCTAGTAATGGATATGCAGATATTTTAAAAGCACTCATCGATGCGGGGGCGGACTTAAATGTTCAAAGTTCATATCAAAAAACAGCCCTTATGGATGCGATATATAACACGCAAGTAGATTGTGTCAAAGCTTTACTAGACGCAAAAGCGGACACTTCATTAAAAACAATGGATGGTGAAACAGCCTTAGACATTGCTAAAGAAGAAGGAAATGATGAAATGATTACATTGCTGTCCAATGCAGGGGCAGAGGAAAATATACTCACAGCACTCATGCTTGCAGCTGATAAAGGTGATAACGATACTGTAAAAGCTTTAATCCATGCCAAGGAAGATGTAAATGTAAGAGATAACCTTGGGCAAACAGCACTTCACAAAGCTGCTAATAATTCACATGAGGATATTGTACAAACATTAATCCATGCGAACGCAGATGTAAATGTAAAGGATAACCACCATCAATATACACCGCTTATGCTAGCGGCTAAATCGTTTGAACCAGATATGGTGAAGCATTTAATTGATGCTAAAGCGGATGTAAATGTGCAAGATGCAGAGAAATATACAGCGCTTATGCATGCAGTTGATCAACATTCATTTAGAAGCCTAGAAAAAGTAAAGACTTTAATACGTGCTAAAGCAGATGTAAACATGCAAAATAAAGATAAATACACAGCACTTATCATTGCAACTATCACAGAAAATACAGAAGTTGTACAGACTTTAATTGATGCTAAAGCGGACGTAGATGTGCAAAATGTGGACAAATACACAGCGCTTATATTTGCGACTATCAGAGATGATATAGATACTGTACAAGCTTTAATTGATGCTAAAGCGAATGTAAATCTACAAGATGAGTATGGACTTACAGCTCTTCACCATGCAACTTCTTCTGGCTACAGAGATATTGTTACATCATTACTGTCTGCTAAAGCAGACACTTCGTTGAAGACAATGGATGGTGAAACAGCCTTAGACATTGCTAAAAGTATAGAAAATGATGAAATAATTACACTCCTATCTAATGCAGAAGTGTAAAAAAGGCTAGTGGATTGTTGAACTATAGCATCACGCTACAAAAACAAACCATTTATTAACTATTTGTATGTTTTAC
>NZ_QXJP01000001.1 GCF_004115085.1 Longirhabdus pacifica
GTCTCTTAACCGTAGGGACTACGGGGATAGCCTAATAAACAATTGGCGGTTACGCTGATGTTCTTAGGAATACCCCACTTCAAGCAGCCCGAAAGGGTGATAAGTGGTGGGTCGTTCAATATTAGACGAAGCAACATCTAGCCTTGACAGTGAAAGTGAAAGGTTAGTGCAGGATGCGCTTCATAAGTTAATAAAAGATAGAACAACGCTCATTATTGCACATCGTTTGTCCACGATTAAAAATGCAGATCAAATTATCTTTTTAGATCATGGTGAAATAACAGGTGTTGGCACGCATGAACAATTGATGAATTCCCATGACAAATACACCTTATTCGTACAAACGCAAACGTTTAGTGAATAAGGTGACGAATGATCATGCTGTAGTTAACGCTTCAGAGAAATGATGCTTCATTCTGTATAGTATCAATAGAAAATACAGTGTTGCAACGATAGAGATAAAAATAAGGATATACAGGATCATATCCCATTGCTCATATACATTCATTGAAAAAGGATGTAAGATCATGATCAACATTCTGAAGCTGACATAAAAGGTACAGCCTCGTAATAGTATGGAACGGACTTCCTTGTCTTCCAAGGAATAGTTTTGGTACTTGTCCAAAGCTTGGATAAGGAACTGGAAAATATAAAAAATAAGAACGATGTCCATCCATCCAACGATGATGTTATATATGGTAAAAAAATGAATGTCAGCATAAGCGGTACTGCTACCCGTGAACTGTTCTATGTTGATCATATAAGGAATCGTGAGAAACATGAGTATATAGGAAAATAACCTGACTTTATGAGTAGAAGGGAATGGAGACGATTTTGCACGTGTCATTCCCTTGTAAATAAAGTAATAACCGATGGGGTCAGGTAAGATGTCTATAAAAATATGAAAATCTACAAAAATAAATACAAAACCATAAAACCACGATTTACAAATGTTGCTCATTCTATTTTCTTCCTCCCTTTGTCTCCGTATAGTAGTTTACATCTTCTTGATTCAAATACGGTTTATCCCATACTAAATTGATGTCGTTAAATGATTCACCCGTCGCAGTCTTCCCTTTTATCTTTATCGCAAATTGATAATATGCGGGTTTTTTAGGATGGAACTGCCAAAACGTTTCTAATCGATCACCCTCTGCTAAGGTGAAAGGATAAGCGATGTGTGCAACATTCATTCCTTTAGTTTGAGTCCAACCTATGTATGCATGCTCATATACCCAACTCTGTGGTTGCTCTAGTTGTTCACTATTTTGCACCAACTCCACTTGCCCATTGTCTACCTGTACTTTTCCTACAACGTTGTGATGGAGTAAGTCTAAAGGTACTTCTATTTCTTCTATGGTAACGGGCTGTTGTGCATAAGAAATGAACTTTTGTTGGGTGATGTAGCCTTCGCTAGTACCGTTACCAAAAGCACCATGCCCGTTTGGATAGGTACCTTGTATGTGCACTTGCCCAACATTCACATCTGAACTGCTGCCATCTTCGTAATGAATGGTCATATGTTCAAACTTCAACTCTCCCTCCGTCTCCATTTTTTCCATTAATGTATAACTTTGCAGGTATAATTCTACCGACCTTAAATAGTGATAGCGAAACTCCTTGTCATAACTTGGTGAACCATCTTCCATGAAAAAATATGGATCACGATGCACATAAAGGGTGACATCATCGACAGAAACGTGTGAAATAATAGATGCATCATTTTTGTTACTTAAATAATATAAACTCATAAGCTGTTGCATGTTATCATGCATATAAAACTCGTAATAATGGTCAAGGAAAACGGGCTCATCCAATTGCTGTGACTGGAAATACATATAGTTCCCGCCAAAGCTGATCATGTATAGGATGATGCCGATCCATATCCATTTGATTTTCATCATTTTTCACTCCTATGTAAGCACTTTTTCTCATGTTGTTAGCCGACATATGATCATACCATAAAAAATGAGCATAAAAGAATCTAATAATGAATTTTATGCAGGTAAGTATAGGAAAAAATATTTTTAACAATAGAAATGTAGCATAGTAAAAAACTTAAACTGAAAAATAAATACATATAATCAGAAATTTCAAAATTATATGAATTTATGTAAATATTGTAAAAGGTATTTATTTCTTTTTTAAGAAATGATAGTATTATAAATGAAAAATATGGGAGGTGTATGATGTTGAAAAAGAAAGTTTTAACTTTAGTAGGTGGTACTGTTTTGGCACTTTCTCTACCTCTTAGTAGTGTAAGTGCTGCAAATGTAACAGATGAGGTGCAAGAGAATAGGTTGTTTTCTGCTACACCAATAGCTGCAAATGAGGTTGCGGCTGCTGCAAAAGATGATTTTTGGTGGTATAACTTTACGTGTTACGGTGATAACACGACGATTGGTTCTGGCACTTATTTTAATGGTTCATCTTATGAGAGAGTTGAGATCAAATTTTATGATGATGCAGCAAATTTAGCGGGTATTGAAGTGAAGCTGAGAGATATTAGCACAAATCAATACACGTACTCCACGGTGCTAGATGGGAGCGAGACGCTTGTTTCTTTACCGTTTGAAGAAGGGAAAAACTATCAGGTGTATATTAAAAAGCCAAGTGGTTCAGATCCGTTGTCTGCAGCTTACAAACGTTACGGTAGAAGCTAAACGTTAAAAAATGTTTTGTATTAAAAAAGTAGCTTCCATCATAGGAAGCTACTTTTTTTGGTCCTGTATTTATGTGTGTAACTTTGCCATTCTTTGAGGCGAATAGTATGTTTGCGTTCTTTTTAATAATATTAAAAAATATATCGAAGCAATGAATGACATGATGCCTAATCCCAACATCAATAAACTCATCACATCATATAAGTTAATTAACAAAGGTTGCACAACCAATATACTCACACACAAAAATATATATATTTGTGATGCTTTCACTAGTTTCTTTTTGAATACGATAGAAGGCTTTTCCTGTATGTTGTTGTATTCCAGCATGCACTGAAAAATATAGAAAATGAGAAAAATATCAAGCCATCCGATCAACATATCGTAAAAAGAAATGCGCAAGTAAGGCGTAAACAATATACTTCCATATGAAGTTTGTCCGAATGTGATCATGTTTGGTAGCGATAAAAAGAGAAGCAGTACCGCTAGTTTGCTTACGTTGTTTATCGCGGGTAATGTTACATGTTTTAAGTATGAAACTCCTTTATAAATAAAGTAGTAACCTATGGGATCGGGCAAAAGGTCTACATAAACATAAAAGTCTATAAAAATAAATAGAAAGCCATAAAACCACCATGAACATGCACGTCTCATCTTACTTATCCCCTCCTTTTACTTCGATAATATGATCAATATCTGCTTGACTCAGCGAAGGATGATCTATGATAGGATCGATATCTGCAAAAGGTTCACCTGCTGCTGTCGTTCCTTTAATTTTCATCCCAAATTGATAGTAAGCATATCTGTCTGGACGGAACTGCCAAAAGGTTTGCAATCTCTCTCCTTCTGCTAAAGAAAAAGGGTATGCGATGTTTGTAATATGGATGCCGTTGAAATTGTTCCATTCATCAAAGTCATAACTGTTTAGCCAAGCAGGGGCTTGAACTTCTTGATTTAGAATCATATCCATTTGTGGATTATCTACTTTCACTTTCCCCACTACACCTTGATGTAATAAGTTGAACGGTACTTGTATCTCCTCAATAGTAATGGGCTGCTCTGCATACATCATCGTTTGTTCCCAATGTGTACTACCGCTGCTACCAGAGCGAGCATGCAATACACTTGGTTCCGTACGTCTTTCACGTATACGTACTTCCCCGATGTTGGCATTAACACTTCTACCATCGTCGAAATGAACGGTTATCTCTTCAAATATCCACACGCCTTCCTCATTCACGTGATGTGCTATCACATCGTTAAAATTAGATATTGTCAGCGATTTCAAATAATGATGTCGATACTCCTCCTTATAATACGGTACGGTTTGATTAGAGAAAAAGAAGAAGGAAGAAGGGTAAGTTTCTGGATACATGATTTCACCATCAATAGTGACGTAAGAAGCAGTTGATGTGTCACGTTTGTTACTTAAATAATAAAACGTTAATCCCCAATCGTTATCTACAAAAGGTTCGTAATAATGATCCAGAAAGATCGGCTCTTCCAACTGTTGAGATTGAAAATATATCAAATTTCCTCCCCAACTGATGAGAAAAACGATAAATCCAACCCATATAAATTTTAATTTCATAGTTAACTCCTTTTCTAATGTTCGTTACCTCATATAGCCAAATACTAGCATAGCATACTTAAAGTGAACATAGTGGGTGTATTTTCTATGTTTGCAATGACAATATCGAAAAAATAACGAAACGTGGTTGTAGCTTGCTATTTCATTTACCTATATAAACGAACAGCATGAATGAGTTGCTGACATTACAGCCAAAAGCATATGGAGGTGATACACATGTCCATACAAGCACATTTTCAAGCAGTGGCAGATTTTTTGAAACAAATCCACCCTGATAGTACCGTTGTCAACCATCAAAAACCGAACCCATTAGTGAATGCTTGTTATGTTATTCAACATCGTTTGGATGGAAGGCAAGTGGATTCTAACTATCAGATGAAAGTGGAGCGCACTTTTGTCATTGATTATTATGATACAAATGTGGATCAAGTGCTGACGCAGATGGACATCGTCAGTACGCAACTTTATCAGCATAAAATGCTCACTGTGCAGGGATCGACAGATAAGATTCGCATCGAATCTTTTGCATTTTCCATCCCAGAAGATGTGAGCGACATCGTTTGTAGTGGAGTGCTGAAAGTATCACAGCTCATGCCATTTCAGCAGCCGTCATACAGCAAGATGGAAAATATCTTTACCAAATATAACAACCTTAAGGAGGAATGATCTATGGCAGGAGGAACTTGGGATCCAACCGCTTTGCCTACAAGACCAGGTTTATATTTAAACTTTATCGAAGCTGCGACAGCACAAATTCAGGGTGGTGCGCGAGGCACGGTAGCAATTCCCTTAATTAAATATGATGGTACAGCATTAGAAAGTACCGTGTACACCATTGAAAAAGAAAGTGAAGCCATTGATTTATTTGTCGGATCGGACGCAAGCAAGATAGACAACATTAAGAGCATTCAATTTGCGTTGCAAGGAGGTGCAAAGGAGGTGGTTGTTTACACGATGCCAGCAAGTGCAGCAGAGGCTGATTATGCTGCAATGCGTGACGTACTGGAGACCTACGCATTCAACGTGTTCACTTTTGACCTTGATGATGCTAATACAGCAACACAATATGCAAATACAAAGACATGGACAGTAAACAATCGGAACAATGGAAAACACTTTATGTCGGTATTGGGTAATGACGATGATACGACCGTTCCGTCAACAAAAGCGTATGATGATGACTATATTATTGATTTGAGCAACGGGGTAGAAATAAATGAAAAAATATATACTTCCAAAAATTTTGCTCCATTTATTGCTGGTTTAGTAGCGGGCACAAGTATTAACAAATCCATCACGTATCAACAACTATTCGTAGATGATGTGAATGCTCGTTACAAAAATAGCGACATTAATGAGGCATTACAAAATGGTGCATTGGTGCTCGTTCATGATGGTGACAAAATAAAAATCGAGCAAGGTATCACTTCTTCTGGAAACAAAATTAGAGCTATTCGCGCCAGACAAGCGGTGGCAACGGATGTGATGAAAACTGCTTCCGATTCCTACATTGGGAAATTGGACAACAATGAAGATGGACAGAAAGCGTTACTTTCCGTTATTACTGCGTATTTAGAAGTACTTGAAAATGCAAACGTACTAACAGATATTCAAGTGCAGCTTGATCCAGATAACCCTTCTGTTGGTGACTCTGTGTTCATTCTTATTAGCTATAGAGAAATTGATTCTATGGAACGTATTTTCCTCAACGTCAAAGTATAATCATTTCTTTGCAAAAAGGGATTCATTTTACGATGACAATATGTTTCTTCATACTCAAATAACTAAAGGAAGGTGATTGATGGTGGCTTTAGATGCATCTCGTACGATAAATGGAACATTCGGTGAAGTTTGGCATGATGGTGTGTGGCTTACAAACATTAAGAGCGCAGAAGCGACAGTAGAAATCAATAAGGAAGAAATTCAGCGAGCGGGTACGCGCTGGGTCGCGCATAAAGTGACGGGATTATCCGGAACAGGAACGATAAACGGATATCGTATTACAACGGAAATGATCGATCGAATCGGGCAAATAAAAGATGATACGCAAGGCGCTTATACAACAGAGATCTTAATGAAATTAGCAGATCCAGAATCTTTCGGTGCCTATCGCGTACGTCTCAAAGGCGTGCAGTTTGACAGCATTCCGTTGATGAATTATGAAGTGGGTTCCATCGTAGAAGAAGAACTTTCTTTTACGTTTACTGGCTATGACATTTTAGATTTCATTATCGAAGGCTAGGAATAAAGGAAAGTAGTGGTTTGTCCTCTGTTGGACAAGCCGCTTCTCTCTAACCTTTTTATCCATACAATTGACGTTTTGGAGGTCCAATGATGACAAAGACGACAAAGAGTACTAAAGGGCAAAACATTTTACAAGCACTACTAGACGCGGAAGTAAAACCACAAGCACAGGTGTACATGAAGCGATTTGATGTGCATTTTGTGATTGAAGCATTAGATGGAAAAATGATCAATCGCATTCGTGAGCAAGCTAGTTACCCTGTTAAAGGGGGAAAAGAATTGGATGAAGAAAAGTTCGGATCATTAATGATCGAAAAAGCATGTATCGAGCCGAAATGGTCTGATCCAAAATTAATAGAAGCATTCGGTCCAACAGCAGTAGATGTCATTGGACAGCGTTTGCTAGCTGGAGAAATAGCAAAACTAACGACGGAAATTTTAAATCTATCTGGCTTTGGAGATGAGGAAGAGCAAATAAACGAAATAAAAAACTAATCAAGTCAGGGGGACTTCCCTTTTTACTGCACGAGATCTTTCAGCGACATGGATTGCCTCCTGACGAAGTGTTAGCCAAGCCACAAGTCGTTCAGCAATTTATGTATGGCTCCATGATTTTGTTGCTAGAGGAAGAAGACAAAGAGCGCAGAAGAATGGATCAAGCAAGACGGAAAGGAGGAAGATAGATGGACAAGGATATGAAAAAACTTTTAAATCAAAGTGAACAAACGTCCCTCTATGTGAAAAAGACGTTCAAGACATTAGACGACTTTCAATATAGGATTCAAAAAATAGATAAGCTTATGCTCAGTCAATTGAAGCAGAGTACGAATCATTTAGCTACACTCGTAAAGCAATCTAAACTATGTATGAAAAAAATAGAAAAAGCACTAGCAGGGAGCAAAGCTTCCAATAGTGCAAGTTCAGCGGCAGCTGCTCCAGCCGTCGCAGCTAAAGACGATATCACTGCACCGCTTAAAGCGCTTCTATCCAGCATGCCAGCAGTTTTCACATCTTTAAAAGAGATGTGGAAGCAAAAAATCATCGATCCGCTGACAGCAGAGATGAAAAGCTTAGGCACAGCGATAAGAAAAAGTGGACCAGATATGAAAAAAGCAATGAAAAATGTTGGAGCAGTGCTTCGGCGCATGACTGGATCTTTTCATAGCTTCATCCATAAGATCAAGTCCATATACTCTAATAAAAAGTCAAACCAACCTTGGCTCTTATCCCCATCGCAAAAAGGACTGCAACTTGTAGCAGGAACAAAGCCCTTGCAATTGCAAGCTGCCAAACAACCGTTGGTACTGACTGGGAGTAAGCCGCTACAATTACAGTCTGCAGCCCCCTTACTGTTACCAGCTTCGAAGCAACCGCAGCTGCTGCCAGCAGCAAAACAATCTAGCAATGCAGCAACAAATCCATTATTATTGCCCGCTGGACCAACAGCAAATAAGCAGCTTTTATTGCCACCAGGCCCAGCAGTAAAAGCGCCATTATTATTACCAGCGGCGAAACAACCCTTACTGTTGCCAGCTGCAAAGCAACCGTTACAATTGCCGCCTGCACCAACAACAAATTCACTGTTGCTGCCACCAGGTCCAGCAGTGAAAGAGCAACGATTATTACCAGAAGCGAAGCAGCCGCTATTACTGCCACCAGCGCAAACAAATGATGCTGCTAAAAGGATGAGTCGTTTACGTAAGGTCATGCATAAGTTTGGACAGCATAGCGGTAAAGTATTTAACAAGTTGAGCACCATTGGTAAGCATGTATTTAGCAAAGTAGCGGGAAAAGGAACACAAGCATTTGGAATGATGAAGTCTTCCGCTTTATCTGCATTCAATGGCATCAAAATGGGAGCCGCAGCAGCGGGTGCCGCTATTTCGGTCATTATCGGAGTGCTGAAGAAGGCAGCAGATCTCGCCTATGGTATCGGCAAACAAGGTATCCAAGCCGCGATGAAAACAGAAACGGAAACTATCCCGATACAAGCGGCAATATACGCCAAGTTTGCTGGTGGAAAACAAGCGGAGCAGAAAGCAAAACAATTCACAGATAAGCTGATGGCTTACTTTAAAGAACGGGCGGCCAGTTCCAGACTCAGCAGTGATGACCTACTCTCATCCTATAAAGTGTTAGCACCGACGTTGCAGTATGATGATAAGCAAACGAAAGCGGGACTAGAACTGGCGAACAGACTATCTGCAAGAACAGGCCAAAACTTAAGTAATGCCAGTAAGGAAGTAAAGGCTGTGCTAAGTGGCAATGCAGATGGTTTCGCTAAAAAGTACAATCTAACGAAAGTATTGAAAGATTTTAAGCAACTAACAACCGTAGAAGCAAGAATCAAGAAGTTAGATGAAGCCATGAACACGATGGGAGCTTCTAACTACGCCGTTCAATTAGCAGAAGGGAGTGCAACAGAACAATGGGAGCAGTTAAAGACGGGCTTTAAGCAAGGCATCAAAGATATGGGCATGATGGCGCTGAAATCTATGAAACCCCTGCTAAAACTATTTAACACGATGTTCAAGTCCAAACAGATGCAGTCTTTCTTTACTGCTGGAGGTAAAATGTTAGCTGATTTTATGAAGATGGTAACGAAAGTCGTGTCATGGATATGGAGCAAATGGCCCCAAATCAGCAAAGTGTTTTCTACTGTATTTGAGTCTATACGGCCGATATTTTCGGTTTTAGGGAACCTGTTGTTAACCAGTTTTAAAAACGTACTTCCTTTACTGTCGGGTGTAGTTTCAGCTATTTTTTCTATTTTCATTGCGGTTAGACCACATTGGGAAAAATTTAAGAATCAACTATTTGATGGTTTGGAACAATTAAGACCCCATTTTATGCTTCTCGGTCATGTCATTCGCACGATTGGAAGTATTGTAGGTGCGGTTTTACCCATCGTAATGGATATTTTCGGTACGGTATTTGGCTTCGCTGCACGGATCATTGGTAGGTTAGCGCAAACGATTAATAGATTAGTGACTAAAGTCGTTATGCCGCTCGTTCCTGTCATTGGAAAAGTGTTATCTGCGGTCTGGAAAGTCATCAGCCCTATTCTCAAAGGCGCGCTTACCGCTTTTACGTGGCTATTTGACAAAATATTATGGGTTGTTGATGGGATTATTGACTTCCTTGGATTAGTAGCTTCAGCTGGAGGCAATATTATCAGCAAAGTCATTGATTATTTTACTGGTGAAAGTGACAGCGATAACAGCAAGTCCAACGGACAAGAACAAATAAAAAGGCATAAAGATTACATCGATAAAGTAAAACAAAATACAGAAGAACGTCTACTAGCTAACGATACGGGATTACTAGATTCCAAAAAGTTTAAAGATATTTTTGCACAGTTGGAATTAGAAAATAGTAAGTCTCAACCAACGTACAACAGCGGCACTGGTTTTCCAAGTTGGGCTAGCTGGATGGACCCCAAGTATACGAACAGAGGGTCTGGAGAAGGCGCTACTTATGCCAACGGTAGTAACTTCCCAGCGTTTTCAGCAGGAGCAGAGAACAAAGAAGTGAACATTGAAATACCGAAATTAGCGGATTCTATCATCATACGTGAAGAGGCGGATATCGATCGCATTGCCGAAAAACTAGTGAGTAAAATGAGTGAAGCAGGCTTATCGTTTGCATAGGGGGTGATGTTGTGCAAGTTTGGTTAACGTTTAATAAAGAAGAAGAAAAATTGCAATTACCGGTTAACCCAAGTTCGATTAGCGTTTCCTCTGGTCATATGTATAACGACATCGACGTTTCGCAACGAGGTGAATATACGGTAATAGGTAATAAGCAATTGAAACAATATGAATTCTCCTCTTTTTTTCCACGAGACTATAACGAAGTATTTTGTGAATATAAAGAAGACTTTCCTGATCCATGGGATACAGTGCAAAAAATAGAGCGATGGCAGCAAGCTGGTGATCCAATACGATTTATTATCACCGAGAAAAAAGACCAGACAGATAAAGTGAATACCGCAGCAACGATTCGTTCGTTTTCCTATGAGGAAAAGCCTGGTAGTCCTGGCGATGTATATTACAGTATGACATTAAAGCAGTATGAATATTTGGAGTTTGAGAAAGCAGATAAAGAACAAGACACCTTACAGACAAAGCGCCCCAACGAACAAAGTAAAACCAACACCTATGTCGTGAAAAGTGGTGATTCTCTATGGAAAATTGCACAAAAGACACTTGGAGATGGCAATGCGTGGCGACGTATTTACAATCAAAATAAAGCGGTTATTGGCCCCGATCCTAACTTAATTTTTGCGGGACAAAAGTTGGTGATTCCATGATGTTACGTTGGATTTATGACAGAGACATTTACCTTGATCCCGTAGTGATGTCTACGACGTGGTCAGGGGATACAAAGCAAGCTTTTCGTGTGTTAGAGCTCAAAATATCCAATACGGAAGACGGAAAAACACCTGTTTTAAATATAGAAAAAGGGAAAGCACTACAATTTATGTACGATGATGAAGAAGTGTTTAGAGGCGTCATTTTTCAACATCATCTTGATATAGATGGCATCATGCGTATTACGGCATATGACGAAAATGTTTATTTAACTAAAAACATGGACTCAAAAAAATTTAACAATAAAACAGCTTCCGCCATCATCAAATCATTATGCAACGAATTTGCTATCCCCATCGGTGAGATTACAGATACAGGGTATGTCATTTCCAAAATCATTTTAAGAGACAAGACGCTGTGGAATATGATGAATACGGCACTCATGGAAACGGAAAAACATACAGGGAAGAAATACTACATTTACGCTGCACAAGGACAATTAAATCTCAGAGAGCGCAAAGAAAATAAAGCGGAAGATTGGGTATTGGAAAATGGTTTTAACATTTTAAAAGCATCACACAGCGCTTCCATAGAAGATTTACGAAATCAAGTCAAAGTGGTAAGTGGGGATCAGGATAAAAATCCCGTCTCCAAAACGGTTAAAAATGACGATGCTATTTCCGCTTATGGGCTCATGCAGCATTTGGAATCCACCGACGGGAATAAAAGCAGCTCGGATGTAGAGCAATTAGCGAAACAATTGCTACAGCAGTATGATTTGGTGAAGGAAGAAGTAGATGTAGAAGCACTCGGAGCGGTAAACGTCACAGCAGGTACAACAGTGCAAGTGAAAGAATCGATGACACAGCTGGATGGAGCTTTTACCGTCATCACGGATAGTCATACGTTTGAAAACCAAACCCACACCATGCGATTAACATTAGATAAGTTGAGCTAGTCTCAACTTATAACCTATAAAAAGACAGATAAAGAAACGTCAATAAGTTGAGCTAAGGAGGAGGCGGTGAGGATGAAACAGCCCTTCGAAGGAAGTTCATATAGCAAAATGATCCAAATGATGAAAACATTTGGCTATAACAAAGATATCGACATTGAACTTGCTACCGTCATCGCTGTGGAACCTTTAAAAATTAAAATTGACAATCTAGATATGGAACTAGAAAGTGAAGATCTCATCGTAGCAGAGCAGTTATTAGAACATACACGAACGATGAAAATAGATAAACAACAGTTTACGATCAAAGCAGATGTAGATAACCACGACATAGATGCTTCTACTATGGCACCGCTAACGTGTTCGAATGCTGGTACAGTTCCAATTAAAAAAGGCGACTTAACGTTTGAATTTACAACAGTAGAACTAACGGCTTCCGAAGTCACAGGTGAAGAAGTGGAAGTTACTTTTTCATCCATGCTAGAAGTGGACGATCGTGTCATTGTGGCTTCGGTACAAAACAATCAACAATTTATTGTATTAGATAAGGCGGTGTTCTAAATGGCTTTAAGTCCAATACAAGTATTAACGCAGCAAGATCAAACAGAAGATAGTGCAATCGCAAGTCCATCGAAAACGTACGCATTCGATTTCAATACGGGAGAAATCAAAGGATTCGTAGAGGATGTAGAAGCATTAAAACAATACATTCGAAAAGCACTTGTTACCCCTAGATTACGTTATTTAATCTATAGTGATCAATATGGAAGTGAATTAGAAAGTTTAATAGGCAGTTATGATTCGCAACCATTAATTTACGCAGAAGTTCCAAGGTTGATTAAAGATGCTTTAATTTATGATGATCGTATTATCGATGTATATGACTTTCAAGTTGAAGCAAGAATAGATGATCTGTTTGCTACCTTTACGGTAGAAAGTATTTACGGAACGTTAGAGCAGGAGGTGAACATATAATGGCATACGAAAATGTAACGAAAGATGTGTTATTACAACGTATGTTGGATCAGTCACCAGATGATTTGGACAAGCGTGAAGGTTCCATCACGTATGACCTTTTGTCTCCAGCAGCAATCGAACTAGCAGAATCATATATTCAACTGGATAGAATACTCACGTTAGGATTTGCAGATACGACGTACGGACCCTATCTTGATCTTCGTTGTAGTGAAATGGGAGTAACGAGAAAACTAGAAACGAAAGCGACTGGACAGGTTACGTTTAGCGGGCCAGAAGGAACCGTTATTCCTGCTGGTACACAAGTATCTACTGCTACGTTAGTGGATCGTGATTCGATTGTGTTTACGACAGTGGCAGAAGTGAAAATACCTAGCAGCATGCAAGTGATGGCTGCAATCGAGGCGGTCGTTGGGGGTGCAGGTGGAAATGTAGATATAGGGGAGATTACAATTGTCATCGGGAACTTAAGCAGTGTGTTGAACGTGATGAACGATACAAAACTAGCAGGTGGAACAGATAAAGAGGAGGATGAACAGCTTTTGAGCCGCTACTTGCAACGTGTGCGCGAAGCGGGTACGAGTGGAAATGTTGGCCACTATTTGCAGTGGGCAAAAGAAGTTCCAGGTATATCTAGAGCCATCGTACAACCTTTATTTGATGGACCTGGCAGTGTCAAAGTCATTGTGTTAAGTAACGAGCAGAAAGCTCCTCCTAGCCCCACCCTTGCAAATGTGGAAAATTATATACAACAGCAGCGACCGATTGGAGCGGCGGTAACCGTAGAAGGGGCAACAGAAATTCCAATGGACATCACTGTGGAGTTGGAGTTTATAGCAGACAACCAACAAGCACCAGACTTAACGTCCATCAAACAAGAACTGACAGAAAAATTCACGGCATATTTTGCTGAACTTGCTTTTAATGATCCTATCATTCGTCGTTCACAGATCGGAAATATGATTTTAGATATCGCTGTAGTAAAGGACTACCATAATCTACTTATGAATAGCAATGTCAGTGGCAACATCGCAGTGGATAGTGCTAATGGAGAGGTGGCCGTATTAAATAGTGTTACCGTAACGGAAAAAGTGTAATCTAGCTTTCATAAGGAAAGGAGGCGTTACAACTACAATGTTGAATACACAACATCCTTACTATTTTACGATGTTAAATGCTATCCCACGTTATTATCATGATGCCAGCATTGCAGATAATATCATGTATGTGGAAGCAGAGGAATTTTTCAAACTAAATGATGAGCGGAAAGAAGTACTGGATCAATTTTTCGTAGATACGGCAACGTGGGGATTAAATAATTGGGAACGAGTCTGCGGTCTAGAAATAAATACTAACTTATCTATCGAGGAAAGACGTTCCGTCATTAAGTCTAAACTAAGAGGATTTGGAACGGTGAACATTCAGTTAATTAAAAAAGTGGTAGAACCTTATGCCGGGGAGATTGAAGTGGAAGATGCAGCAGATCGATATACGATCGTCATTACATTTGTCGGCGAGCGCGGAACGCCAGTACAACTGGAAAATATGAAAGCTTCGCTATTAGATATTATTCCCGCTCATCTAGCGATGGAATTCGTCTTTACGTATTTGACATGGGATGAATTAGATAACTATTTGTGGACGTGGGACGAGTTAGATCAAAAAGATATCACTTGGAAAGAGTTTGAAATCTATAGGAAGGGGTAATAGTCATGCCAGAACAAACGCCCAAATTAAGTATAAAAACGCCGCTCGGTAACGAATATATTTTAAGGCAAAACTTTAATGAAAACTGGGATATCATCGATCAAAATGCAGCATCCCAAAGTGAGCTTGACGACCATCAAGCAGATAGTATCATGCATATTACGGCAGCGGAAAGAGCAGATTGGAATGGAAAAGAAACACCAACAGGTGCACAAGCCAAAGCGGATCAAGCTCTACAAAGTGCAAAAGATTATGCGGATGTACTAGTCGCTGGTATCGATTATGGGGCAGATAAGATCATCATTAACGATGCCAATGACGTATTTACATCTACCAATGTGGAAGGTGCTTTACAAGAGCTTTTTACAAGTGTCAGTAATGGAAAACATAGTATTGCTGCCGCCATTATTGACAAAGACCCAGTGAAAGATTCCAAAGGTAGTGATGATCTAAACAAATTAGCTAATGATATTCGTGATATTGAAATACCATTCGCCGTTCATACATTAGAAGATATGGAGAAACTAACATACTACAAGCCTGAACTACTCAGCGCTGTCATCAATGTGTCTGAGACATCCGCCCAAATTACGGTGGATGTGTATGGAAATTTATATTATACCGGTTCAGTCAACAACAATGGAGCTGTTGTTATCAAGTTTTCTTCAGATCTTCAGCGTGTCATATGGTCTAAGTCGCTGACTTATAGAACCACTGCAATCACCGTTGATGAAGTGGATGATGCCGTTTATGTTGGTGATAGTAATGGACACGTATATAAATACAATAAAACGACAGGTAACTTACTTTGGCAATGGACGTATAGTGATGTGCAGGCACGTACGGTGTTAAAGCTTTCTGCTTATAACGATTCGGTGTATGTGCTCAGAAGTAAAACATTCTTAAAAATTACGGCTGGTCAATTAGATTGGTCGGTAGATACGAATTTTAATTATTATGATGTAAAGGTCGATCCAAGTGGTAACTATTATTACGTTACTATTGGTAAAACGTTATACAGTATCGAAGCACAGTATCCTCCAGGTGGAACGTACAAATGGAAATTTGAAGTAGCATATCGATGTACTAATATTTTTATTGATGTAAATCATGATATTTATATTTCTACTAGTCCGTTAGCGACATTAAAATCAAGTATTTACAAGTTAAGTTATATGGATGGCATGTTATTGTGGCAATACGAGCATGAAGAAGAGGCAGAAAATATCCTTTATTTCGAAGTGGATCGTGATGGTTTTTTATATATGGCCTATGGAGACAGTAAACAATGTAGAATCCTATCACCTAGTGGTAAATTTTTTTATGAGTTCGATAACGATTTGGCTCAAAATGCACTAAGCGATACGTTTACGATTTATGAAGGCTATATGTTTACGTTTAACGCTAAACGATTATACAAAATGTTCGGTATGTATCGATTTCCTATTGTTTAGAAGGAAAATAAAGTGTTGGAGGGGGAAAGCATGCCAGAAAAAACAACAAGATTTGAAATCATTAAATCACTGGAAGAAGATAAAATATCAAGAGCATTGTTTAATGAAAATTGGAATATCATCGATAATGCGGTAACGTCAACAGCAGATTATAACACTCATGTGCAGTCTGACATACACATTACAGAAGTCGAAAGAAGTGCCTGGAATGACAAGGAAACGATAGTCGGAGCGCAAAATAAAGCTAACCGAGTCATCATAGATTCCAATGATTACACATCAAACAGTGTTTCCAATGTAATAAAGTCTGAAGCGGATGACATCGTGGTGAACCCGCAAAATAATTATGGAAAAATAGAACTAGAAGAGGCGCTGCAAGCCCATTTTCTAACTGCACATCAAGGAAAGCAATCCATTGCAGATGCCATTAATGATGTGGACGTAGTGAATAAAAATGCAGATCCCAACGATTCTTTTTTGCAACTTAGTACTAAAATAACACGGATTCGCAAATTCTTTTCAACGAGAAAACTTGAAGAATATTCCTATGAATACGCTCCTACAGATACTGTTTTCGTAACGTTACACCCTCATACTGGATATACACAGATGGTCGTTTTATGTCATGATAGGTATGCTTGTATCAACAACACCGGATTATATGTGATTGATGCAAATGGAAACGTACAAGGTTCTAAGACGTTGAACAAACCGATTTCGGTAACAAAAGATAGCGATGGTTATCTCTACGTTTTTGAACAAGGAACACGTATTTTATATCAGTTTGACCAGCAACTGATACAGCAATGGGCCATTCTTTTTTCCAGTTCCGATGTTTATGCCGTCGCGCATGACAATCAGAAAGGGTATCTCTATATCGCGGGTAATGACATCATTGAAAAAATTGCACAACTAGATGGGGGTACAATATGGACGTATGCACTCGATGATGTGTTTAAAGGTCAAGTCGTTGACATGGATACGGATGGTATGGATAATGTGTATGTTGTAGTTGTAGATAACACCAATACGCAGTTAGGTAAAGTGAAAACAGACGGCAATGATAATCCTGAATTAGAGTGGTTTCAAGATGATAGCTTTGCTAAGGGGAGCTCTATCGTGGTGGATGGTGAGAAAGGCTATTTTTATTATGGAAATGAAAATGGAGCTCTATATAAGAAGGATTTAAACAATCAAGAACAATGGGTGAGATCGTATGCAGGGGCTATTCGTTCGATTCAAGTTAGTAAAGATCAGTATGTCACTTTCGTAAATAACGTCCAAAACGTATACAAACTTAATGCAGAAGGGGAACAAATATATGTTCATGTATACAATACACCCGATCCTGGCAGTATCCTTTCTTTATATCTAGATGACGAATCGTATGTACACACACTTCATCATAATAAAATAGTGAAAACATCCGGCATGTATCGCTTTTTAGCATAGATGTAGTATAGACATAGTACGGGCACAAGACTAAAGGGTATAAAAAATGGATTTTAACATAAAAGGGACCTTGAGTAAGTGGACTTGTACCTTCACCCAAGGTCCTATTTTGAATGTGTGAATTAATATCGATTTCCAGCCGTTGCACCAACTGGAGCAATCTGATCTAATTTTTTCAAATCACTTGCTGTTAATTTGACCTCAAGCGATCGTATATTTTGCTCTAAGTATTTGGTCCGCTTGGTTCCAGGAATAGGGACAATGTCATTACCTTGCGCTACAACCCAAGCTAAGGCAAGCTGTGCCGGAGTACATCTTTTTTCTTCTGCTAGTTTTTCTACTCCTTCTACAATCTTCAAGTTTTGTGCAAATGCTTCATCGCTGAATCGAGGATTTGCTCTTCTCCAATCATTTTCAGCTAATTGACTGCGATCTTTTAATGCACCGGTTAAAAATCCTCTTCCTAACGGGCTGTAAGGAACAAAACCGATACCTAATTCACGAATCGTCTTCAACACACCATTAGATTCTACATCTCTAGACCATAAGGAATATTCGGTTTGTACCGCAGTTATAGGGTGTACGGCATGCGCTTTTCTCAGCTGTTCTTCTGTTACTTCAGATAATCCGATGTAGCGAACTTTTCCTTCCTTTACGAGATCGGCCATGCCACCGACACTTTCTTCAATCGGGACATTAGGATCTACACGATGGAGATAATACAGATCGATCGTATCGGTACCAAGACGCTTCAAACTTGCTTCACATGCTTTTTTGGCATAAGCGGGAGATCCATCATAACCTAAATGTGCAGTTTGTGAACGAAGTGGACCAAATTTTGTTGCGATTGTTACATCATCTCTGACCGATGCTAATGTTTTAGCCACAAGGCGTTCATTGGCTCCATGACCTTCTGCATCCCAGCCGTAAACATCTGCAGTGTCGAAAAAAGATATACCTAATTCCACTGCACGTTCCAATGTTTGTTTTGCTTCTGTTTCATCAATCTCACCATAAAACTCCGACATCCCCATACATCCTAAACCTATACGAGATACTTCTAACCCTTGTGAACCTAATTTTAATTTATCCATGATCTCATTCCTCCACTTTATATAAACATAGTCATGTTGAAAACTTAATCAAATTTCATGTTTTTGCTAAGTATGTGTTGTTATGATTAAAATATACCACATAAAATATACTGAGTAAACTATATTAATTAAATTAGTTCATTTCATTTAATTTAAGTTGCTTGAATGTTATATATATGTTTATAATGTAGAAGCAAGAAGCAAGAAGCAAGAAGCAAGAAGCAAGAAGCAAGAAGCAAGAAGCAAGAAGCAAGAAGCAAGAAGCAAGAAGCAAGAAGCAAGAAGCAAGGAGGAATGTTTATGGCCAGTATAGATGAGAAAAAAAATAAATATGCTGTCAAATTACTTCCCTACGTTCGAAAATTTGGGATCGACACACTCAAAACAGATGAGATTGCCAGCATCATGGACATAAGCAAAGCTACCATGTACAAATACTTTTCATCAAAGGATGAAATTATTGCATATATCGTTGACTTATGTATTGCGTTTATCGAAGAAGATGAACAGAAGCAAGAAAGAAACAACGAAGATTTTGTTTTGTTTTTCCAACAAAGCTATAAGCGATCTATTCTTTTAAGTTTTTATATATCAGACATTTTCCTCAAAGACTTAAAAACGGGATACCCGTCACTGTATGAAACATTAACAGCCAGCTTGCAAGATCGCATAAAAAAGCAAGCCAATCACTATGATCTTGGAATATCTAGAGGCGTGTTTAATCATCTCAACAGTCTGATGATCTGTTTGTCAGAAGATGTGATCATTCGAAAATTTATTGATCCCCTTTATTTATTGGAACACGATATGACGTTAAAGCAGGCACTAGTAGACTACTATCAGTTAAAAAAACATCAAACGATCCATCCGGAAATCTTTGATGCTTTAGATGATACAGTGATGATGGAAGAGTTAGATTATGTTGTGAAGAAAATGAATGCAAATTTACATGTGGAGAGAGGTTGATAACATTCGACCTCTTTTTTTATTCAAAAAAATAAAAAAACATTTAAAAAGTATAAATATACAAAATTACTTTAAAATAACTATATAAACTTTGTAAATCTGTCACTTTAACACAAAAATATTATTAAAAATACAACACTATTGTCAAATTATATTTTATACCATATTGCGTAGCACAACGTCATATAATATAATCTAGTTAATAGCTGTTAAATACCATCTAAACAAAAGTAAACTTATGGTTATTAAAAAATATGTATGAAAAGTACGTTAGCAGCTATGTGCTCCCCGGCATTTTCGGTAGTTTTAAACATTTGATCATTCGTTATAATCATATAATTAATTCATATTTTAGTTCATTAATAATGTAATGAAGTAAGGTAATAATCGCTTTAACAATGTATGTTTTATCAAGCTAAAAAATGAAAATGTTTTATATTATTAAGATTCTGAAAATACAGATAAATATATATTTTTTCTGTAAAATTGGGGTGATAAAATGTCAATATTGAATGTTGAGATGATGGAAAAAATGAATTTATATATGGTGAAGTATGCGTTAGATGAAGAAAAAGGTATACGACGTTTGTTGCAAGATAAATATTTAATTGCAGAGCGAAGATACAAAGGAGATACAGCGGCGAGTGATGTTTTACTTGATTTAGAATTAGCAATAAAATCTGCTTATTTAACTGAAAAACAAAGGCATGTTATTCATTTCTTGTATGGAGAAAGCCAAATGACACAGACGGAAGTAGCGAATAAATTACGTGTATCGCAGAAACAAATTAGTATACATTTAAGAGCTGCGATAAAGAAAATAACAAAAGTGTATAAAACGTGGCGATACAACGAGATAGAAATGTTAGTTGTAGTGGATGATATGGAATGTACAACAGTATAGCTGTATGTACGATTTTTTCTCCATCTTATAGATAAGATGAAGAAACAAGTTCAACCAACTTATTATCACTAATCATAAAAATATAGTTTTCATTTTTTACTGTAGTCAATCCAGACAATTTAAAGAAATGGGTGATACAATGAGTGAAATGATAGATTATATACAACATATGGAGCATTGCTTAAAAAAAGGACAGTCTTTTGAGTGGGAAAATAAAATTTACGATTTAAAACAGCGGCAACATCGTATAGCGTGCATTAAAGAATGGATTGAGCAGTGTGAAGTTTTACCTCCCAACAAAAAGAAAGAACAAGCATTAGAGAAGTTGGCAGACTTAATTTTGCATGAAGAATTATGTGATATGAATGCACATAAAGTAAGACAAGAAGAGTACCCGATTATGAGTACATGGCAGATTAAGCTTCGTCAGAAGCGTGAATACAATATAAAATTAGCAGATGAAATGAATTTAGATATGCAATCATGTCAACCTCCAGTGAGGAGAAAACGCACAGCATGGGAAGAGTGGAGTAGAGAAAAGGGAGAACATGAACGATTGCTTTCTTTCAACCCAGCATATAAGTTATTTGTGCAACACAGTCAAGTGAAAGTCAATGTTGTAAAGTAAAAGCAATATGTGAAGCGAACCAGACCATGTAGTATCAGGGCTTTAAATAAAACGTAGTTAAAGAAAAGGCAACTATTCTCCATTTACGGAATAGTTGCCTTTCCATTTTCACACTAATACACCCTATGTGAAATAGTGGTGACAGTTAAGAATTACAGTGACATTTTGTAAATTTCCATCACATCAGCATGATCTAATTTTTTGAAGTTGCCAAACGGTCCATTTTTTGCGGCATGATCTGCCATAACCGACAGTTTAGCATCGTCAATGTTGTAATCTGCAAGTCGATTTGGAGCGCCAATGGAAGTCCAAAATGCACTTAGTGCGTCTATTCCAGCCTCCGCAATTTCACGGTCTGTTTTACCAGCGGGATCAATATCAAATACGTTCGTAGCTAATTGTTTGAATCTCGTTACATCTTCATCTAATGTATATCTCATCCAGTTAGGGAATAAAATTGCCAAACCTCCCGCATGGGTAATATCGTAAACTGCGGATACAGCGTGCTCCATATTGTGAGTAGCCCAGTCTCCTGCACCTATTCCCATGCTTAATGTACCATTAAGCGCCATCGTTCCGCTGTAAAGAATAGTAGCTCGATGTTCCACATTTTCAAGGTCTTCCATTAATTTTGGGCCAACGTCTATTACCGTACGTAAGATCGTTTCTGCAAAACCATCTTGAATTGGTGTAGGAGCACCGTGATGGAAATATTGTTCTAATACGTGTGACATGATATCAACCATGCCATACATCGTTTGGTCTTTTGGTACGGTTAACGTATTTTTAGGTTCAAGAATAGAAAATTTAGGAAATACAAATGGACTGCCCCATCCTATTTTTTGCTGCGTATCCCACTTTGTAATGACAGATCCAGCATTCATCTCTGATCCAGTTGCTGCTAAAGTCAGTACAGTTCCTAGCGGAAGTGCATCTTTTGCTACTGCTTTTTTATCGATGATATCCCACACATCTCCATCATATTTCGCACCAGCAGCAATGGCTTTCGTGCAATCAACGACGCTACCTCCACCAACAGCAAGTAGAAAATCTATTTGTTCTTCCTTACAAATGGCAACACCTTTATGTACCGTAGTGAGCCTTGGATTCGGTTCCACTCCGGAGAGTTCAAATACTTCTGTATCTATTTCACGTAAATATTTCATCACTTGATCATACAATCCGTTTCGTTTAATACTACCGCCGCCATAAATAACAAGTACTTTTTTACCGTATTGAGGTATTTCAGTTTTTAAAGCTTCTAATTTCCCATCACCAAAAATGAGCTTTGTAGGATTTCCATATTCGAAAGGTTTCATTGTTTATCGCTCTCCTTATCTCTTAAATGCATGCCAGTATAATTACCATTCCCTGACACCAACAATTTCATTATATCATCAAAAAATATTGATTTAAAGATGGTGTTACTATTTTTTGTTGAAAATCTCGTTCAAAATGCAAATAAACTCACGATAATTTTTTTCCAATGGTATACAATGACTAACCTCGTACACTCTCTATATGAATACTACAAGGATTAAAGGAGGAATGTACATGGCAGGAGGAACATGGGACCCTACTAAGGAACTGCCTATAAGACCAGGGGTATATATGCGATTGATCGATGCAGCAGATGAACAAATCATTGGCGGTGTACGTGGCATTGTCGCGATGCCATTTGTGAACTACACCAATGCACAACCTAATGTGGTTTATGAATTCAGTAGCGGAAGAGATGTATCACAGCAATTCGGTAACAATTCAGCATTAAATCCCGTAAGATTAGCACTTCGCGGCGGTGCAAAGAAAGTAATCGCGTATGCTGCTAGAAACTCCATATTGGGCAGTCAAGCGCAGATTGATGAGATGATGGATACACTAGCCAGTCGCGATCCAGATGTGTTTGTATTTCCAGACGCAATGTGGACAGAGGGGTTTGTAAGAAATCGTATACTCTCACACTTGAAGAAACATCGAGAAAATGGAAGCTACTACATTTTTGTCATATCCAAAGAAGAAGACGTTATTATTGAACGTAATACTGCATCTGTAGCTGAAAAAGAGCAAGCGTTTTCTGCTTACACATCGGATGATTTTCTTGTTCATTTGGGTAATGGAGCGGTAATCGATGGATTGTGCAGTGATAGGCATCAATTCACAGCTTATGTGGCAGGCCTAATTGCAAGCGTGCCTTTAACTAAATCTATTACTTATATGAAGGTTCCGAGTAGCACATTAACAGAAGAATTTAATAGAACAGAAATGATTCATTACCTGCAACAAGGATATTTGCTCCTAGACTATAAAAGGCAACAAATCAAAATTGAAAAAGGTATTACGACAACAGGGAAAAACCTTCGTTCGGTTAAAACCAAACAAGCCATTGCGATGGATGTAAGAAGATTTGTCGTTAGCAAATTAATAGGAAAATTAAATAATGATACAGATGGCCAACTAGCATTGAAATCTGCTATTCAAGCATATTTGGAACGTTATGAGCAATTCGGTGTGCTAAAAGACGCTGAGGTGCTCATAGATGATGATTACAATAATGATCCTAATATCGAAGCGGATACAGTATACATCAAAATATCATATACCGAAATAGAGTCAATGGAAAGAATATTTCTGACCGTAACGATCTAACAAAGCATACATCACCATATTTAAAGGAGGAATACACCATGGCAGGAGGAACATGGGAACCAACAGGCCAGTTGCCTGTTAGACCGGGATTATATACGCGTTTTTTGGATGCAGCCATTCAGCAAATCAAACCAGGACCAAGAGGCATTGTAGCGATGCCTATCCTGACAGACAAACAAGAACCAGATCAAGTGATTACGATCACTAGTGTGGGGGAAGCAGAGGCACTGTTCGGAGCGGAAAATATACGTGCTATTCGTTTAGCATTTCTAGGTGGAGCGAAAAAAATTCTCTTGTTTACGATTGAAAAAGAGCCAAAAGATAATAAAGGGGTAAATAGGATGTGCGCTCAGTTTGAAAAAAGAGTGTTTAACGTCTATGTCCACGACAGCAACTTATATAGAGCGCATAGTAACCCCGATTATGGCATTAAAAATTGGATCACTTCCAATAGAGAAGTCTTAGGCAACCACTTCATTGGAATCTTTGGCACAGAAGATACTCCATCTCAAACAGCGAACAAACAACCTAACGTCGGAGCTAAACTTGCCGTAGATTTCAAAGATGATTATATTGTTCAATTAAGTAACGGTGCAGAATGGAATGGGGAAACATTGGATTCAATAGACTTTGCCCCTTATATCGCAGGAGTCATCGCAGGAACCCCATTGAATAAATCGATTACGTACCATTCGGTGCCAGTGGATACCGTAGATGAGCACTATACTGATGCACAAATAAAAGAAAAATTGAAGCAAGGTTTGCTCATACTGAGAGAAGATCGCTATAACAAGGTTCTTATTGAGAAGGGAATTGTTACTACAGGAGAGAAAATCCGTTCCATTCGTGTAAGACAAGCCATTCCGTTTGATATTCGCGTCATTGCAGAAGATGCATATATAGGCAAGGTAAATAACGACAGTGATGGTCGTGCGGCAGTGATTGCAGCTATCTCATCATATTTAGAAAAACTAGAAAACTATCAAGTATTAACAGATTACGAAGTAACATTAGATCCAAACTACCACTCTAGAACGGGAGAATACGAGCCAGATGAAGCAGACACGCTTTATTTACGCATATCGTATAGAGAAATTGACGCTATAGAACGTGTTTTTATTACCGTTACCGTTTAGTTTTTAAAAAAATAAATAGAAACACGGTATAAAGCAACGCCGTTAGCACCTTCTCATTATGAACACTTAAAAAGGAGGAATGTACAATGGCAGGAGGAACATGGGACCCTTTGGATTTACCTACGAGACCGGGTTTGTATATGAACTTCGAACAAGCTGCTATCAGGCAAATTACAAATGGTGAGCGTGGTGTTGTGGCTCTAGCTTTAACAACTTACGTTGGAACAGCGGTGGAGGATAACGTGTATACCATTTACAATATAGCCCAAGCAGAAGATAAGTTTGGAGTTCAGTATATAAGACCAATTAAACTTGCACTATTAGGTGGTGCGGAGAGAGTACTCGTTTATACACTAAAACCAAGTCAATCACAACCAATGTTTGAACATGATAGTGAAACAGCCAATGCTGCACAGTATGATTACGATGCCATGAGAGAAGCATTGTCCAAATGGAATTTTAATGTATTTGTCGATACCCCACAAGCATTTAAATATACGGAAACAGCAGCTTGGGTGAACAAATGTAAAGACGAATTAGGTAAACATTTCTTAGCTGTGGTGGGAAACAAGAATAATGATGATAGTCTTAAAAATCCAATGGCGGCTACAACAGATGATTATATGGTTCAGCTTGCTAACGGTATGGAATTTGAGGGAGTAAAATGTTCTGCTCGACAGTTTGCTCCATATATCGCGGGGTTAATCGCAAGCACACCACTCAACAAATCGATGACGTATCATCGTGTCTTAGGAGAACAATTGAATTACACATATTCACATAGTGAAGTTGTGAATGGATTAAATAGTGGTCACCTTATATTAACAGCAGGCAAAAGTGGAATCCGAGTGGAACAAGGAATCACGAAATCTAAAGCAAAAATTCGTTCCATTCGTACACGACAAGCTGTCGCAACAGATATACGACGTACAGCAGAAGATAACTATATCGGAAAATTAAATAACGATGCAGATGGGCAAAGTGCGCTTATCGCAGCAATTCAATCGTATATGGAAGTACTTGAAAATAATAACGTATTAACGAATTTCCAAGTAGGTTTAGACCCTACTTATCATGGAAATACAGCCGCAAACAAATCAGAACCAGATACGGTATATTTATCTATATCTTACGATGATATCGATGCAATGGAGCGAATCTTCTTAAGTGTATCCATTTAACAACACATTTCTTTGATAAAAATCAAGAAATAAATTATTCATAAAAAAAAGCAACATAGTAGGGTATATTGTAGAGCATTTCGTACCTTCACCTTATGAAGAGTACTTTGTGTTCATGTGAATTTATCAATCGAAAAATAAAATAAAGCAAAAGTGCACAGGAACGCTGGGATGAATTCGAGCGAATTTTTGCATGAGACACTGCAATAAAATATACGCTGCTGGGGAGCAGAAATAATAATAATGTGAAAGAAGGGGAAACAGTATGGCAGGAGGAACATGGGATCCATTAGGTGAAGAAAAAGTAAGACCAGGTTTATACATGCGTTTTGTCGATGCAGCTATTGCACAGATCCAAAATGGACCACGAGGTGTTGTAGCGATGCCAGTGAAAGATCTAGCTACGAAATCGCATAACAAAGTACATGAAATTTCCAGTGTAAGAGAAGCGATGGAAAAACTATTAGAAAAAGATGCAAACAATCAGTATGTAAACGCAGAAGCAATCGAACCGATTAAAAAAGTATTGCAAGGTGGAGCGAATAAAGTTCTAGTATTTTGTACAGGGACTTGGAATTTTGAAGCAATTAGTAACGCCTTTGAAAAATATGATTTCAATGTCTTTGTTCTAGCTCCACATTTTTTAAATGGATATACTAATCTCGTAACAAGTTGGGTCAATGATTGTAGAGAAAAGCTAGGCAAGCACTTCATTGCAGTTTTACCTGAATTAGAACAACAAGAACAAACACTTGCCGGAGGAGAAGAGTCAGCACAACCAGCAACGGCGAACACCAATGAGGATGAACCATACATCGTTCGTTTGCGAAATGGTTTGCAAAGCGATATGGGTAATAGTGGAACAGAAATGGATGATCTTAATGAAGCCATTTATCAATTTGCTCCTTATATCGCAGGCGTCATAGCGGGTACAAAATTAAATGAGTCTATTACGTATCGTCGCTTACCTTTTAGCGGGGTATCTAAGAAATTTACTCACATGGAAATTCAGAATGAATTGAGCCAAGGAAATCTCGTTATCGTAGAAGATAAATACGGTTTGCGTATTGAACAAGGCATTACAAAGTCAGGAGACAAAATTCGCGCTATTCGTGTAAGACAAGCAGTGGCTGAAGATATTCGCCGAGAAGCAGAAAGTAATTATATCGGTAACCTCAATAATGACGAAGATGGACAAGTAGCATTACTGTCTGCGATCACAGCATATTTAGAAAGAATGGAACAATATAGTGTGTTAACAGATATTCAAGTTCAATTAGATCCTGCATACCATGGGAAGAAAGCAAATTACAAACCAAATCCAGATTCAGTATATGTTCAAATTAGCTATACAGACATCGATTCAATGGAACGTATATTTATAACGGTAACATTATAGGTTATTAAAATATCATTTAACTTTAAACGAAAAAGGAAGGGTGAAGTAACATGGCATTAGATGCTGCAAGAACAATTACAGGTACATTTGGAGAAGTATGGCACGATGGACAATGGTTAACGAATATTAAAAGTGCAGAGGCAACAGTTGAAATTAATAAAGAAGAGATTTCACGTGCAGGAACACGATGGGTAGCGCATAAAGTAACAAGTTTATCCGGAAGTGGAAGCATGTCAGGTTATAAAGTCACGACTAATTTCTTAGAACAAATTGGTACAACAGCGAACGATAAATTTAGACCGTTTGTTACAGAACTCATCTTAGCATTGAAAGATCCAGATGCATTTGGTGCATACCGTGTTCGATTAAAAGGAGTTCAATTCGATAGTCTTCCATTGATTAATTACGAAGTAGGTTCCATTGTAGAAGAAGAGATGCCTTTTACATTCACAGGGTATGAAATTATAGATAAATTACAAAATTAGTAGGGGAGAAATACACTCTCCTCCTTAAAGGAGGGCTGATGCATGACATATACCAGTTATAAGTTATTGGATGTATTTCACTCCATTCGACTATTTCTCGTAAATAATGGGTTGATAACGGGAGAGAATGTGTACTATCACACGTACCCAGATACGTTACAGGATGGAGATCCTTTTTTTGTCATTAAACTTATTCAAGATGATCGGGTGATGGAAAATCCGTACATGTTGAATGCAAAACAGCAATTTGAGATTGAATTTGCGGATATCGTGAAAGATAACATCATTACGAAGATGGACAAGCTCAGCTCTACACTGTATGCCAAACGTTATATACCATATACCAAAGATGGCGGAATGAGTATAGCCGATGAGCTTCAGGATGGGCAACAGATGCCCCTTCAGTCCATGCAAAATCAAGACACTACGATGCAGTTAAAGGTGAATGCATTCACCATATTTGATATGAAGGTGCTTGAAACTACTGAAGTATTTGTATGTAAAGCACTTTTAACGGTTTCTCAAAATGTACCGTTTGACCAACAGACGTATAACAAGATAGGAAAAATAATACCTAAAATTAACGATTAGGAGGAATGTACAATGGCAGGAGGAACATGGGACCCAACAGGCACTTTACCTGTTAGACCAGGATTATATATTAATTTTGTAGATGCAGCAATTGCACAAATTAAAGGTGGCGAACGTGGAGTCGTTGCAATGACATTAAAAAATTATGGTGGTGCTACTGAAGATACAGTATACGAGATTTACGATGTAGCGGAAGCTGAAGAGAATTTTGGAAAAGACAACATTCAGTCTATTAAATTCGCACTTCAGGGCGGAGCAGAAAAGGTACTTGTGTATACGATGCCTCAACAATTTGAAAATCTTCAAAAAATTAAGGAGGCATTTGCTACGAAAGATTTTAATGTCTTCTGCATGGATGGAGATTACACAGAAGCTTGTTTGTATACAGATACAAATAAAAGTAAAATATTTGCAGATGTAAGAGAATGGGTTCAATACAGTATTGATTATGAAGGGAAATACTTCATGGCTGTATTTGGTAGAGAAGATGATACCGTAGTAGATAAAAGTTCATCCAGTTACTACGATAATTTTGATCATGATTACATGGTTCAGCTCATGAATGGTGTTGTTTATTATGGAAAAGAGGGAGATACAACTTATACATCTCAACAATTTTCTCCTTATATTGCAGGTTTAATTGCAGCAACACCGATTAATAAATCGATTACTTACGCACGTGTACCTGCAGATAACATGAACGTGCACTTTACACCGAACCAAATTATTGATGGATTGCAGCAGAACTTATTAGCATTAATTTACGATGGTGATAAAGTGAAGGTAGAAAGAGGTATCACATCATCAGGTGCGAAAATCCGCTCTGTGCGTGGGAAAGCAGCTATTGCAGATGATATTCTACAAACAGCGCATGACTCTTACATTGGTCAATTAGATAATAGTGAGGATGGTAGAGCTGCTTTAGTGTCTGCGATTAAAGCTTACTTGGAGCGTTTGGAAGATGCAAGAATATTAACCGATATTGAAGTTCGAGTAGATGAACTACCATTTAAGTCTGTTGGCGATACGGTATATTTAACGATTTCCTATACCGAAATTGATTCTCTTGAGCGTATTTTTGTTACGGTCAACGTATAACCAATACTAAAACAAAGAAAGGGTGAAGCGATATGGCATTAGATGCAGCACGTACGATTACAGGAACATTTGGTGAAGTATGGCACGACGGAGAGTGGTTAACCAATATTAAAAGTGCAGAAGCAACGGTGGAAATCAACAAAGAGGAGATTTCACGTGCAGGGACACGCTGGACAGCACATAAAGTGACAAGCATGTCTGGAAGTGGCTCCATGTCAGGATATAAAGTAACGACAAATTTCTTAGAGCAGATTGGGACGACAGCAAATGATAAATTAAGACCTTTCGTTACAGAACTGATTTTAGCATTAAAAGATCCGGATGCATTCGGTGCTTACCGTGTAAGGTTAAAAGGAGTTCAATTTGATAGTCTTCCATTGATCAATTATGAAGTAGGATCCATCGTTGAAGAGGAGATGCCTTTTACATTTACAGGATATGAAATCATAGACGGATTGAATCAATAAAACAATAACAATTATCGCATAAATATTAAAAACGTCCCCCCTTTAGAGGTGACGTTTTTATTTATGCATCTAAAATTCAAAAATGATAGGGGATAATCACAATGAGTGAAAAAAATACAAATGATATTCTACACGCACTATTAGATACGGAAATTACACTACAAAAAGAAGTATACATGAATAGATTTAAAGTTAGTTTTAAAATTGAAGCTATCGATGGGAAAATGATCAACCGAATTCGTGAGCAAGCCACGTTCCCAACAAAAAGTGGAAGAGAATTGGATGAAGAGAAGTTCGGAGCTCTTATTATTCAAAAAGCATGTAAAGTACCAAATTGGTCTGATCCTCAATTGATAGAGAAGTTTGGCCCAACCCCTACCGACGTTATTCAAAATCGCCTTTTAGCAGGTGAAATTGCAAAAATTACTACTGAAATCTTGGAGCTATCAGGATTTGTAGACGAAGATGAAAAGATAGATGAAATAAAAAACTAATCCGGTCAGGTGGCGTTCCTTACCTCATTCATGAAATATTTCAACGACACGGCATACCACCTGACGAAATCTATGCAAAACCAAAAGGTGTACAACACTTTATGTATGCCTCTATGATTTTGATGTTAGATGCAGAAGAGCAATCGAGAAAACAAGCGGAACGAAAGAAAGGAGGTCGCTAAATGGCTGATAGAAATATATTTAATGAAAAAACAACAGAAGCATATTCTAAGTTGTTGGATAGAATAAACCAAAAATATGATAAACAGATAAATAAGATGAAAGTATTATCTAGATATGCAAGAAAAAGATACAATGCAGCAAAAAAAGAATATCCTAAGGTATTGGATAAAATAAACCAAAAATATAATAACCAGATAAGCAAGTTAAAAATATTATCTAGATATGCAAGAAGCAGATACAGTGCAGCAAAAGAAGAATACCCTAAGGTATTGGATAAAATAAACCAGCAATATAATAAACAGATAAGCAAGTTAAAAATATTATCCAGATATGCAAGAAGCAGATACAATGCAGCAAAAGAAGAATATCCTAAGGTATTGGATAAAATAAACCAAAAATATAATAAACAGATAAATAAAATTCGTATATTATCCAGATATGCAAGAAGCAGATATAATGCAGCAAAAGAAGAATATCCTAAGGTATTGGATAACATAAACCAAAAATATGATAAACAGATAAATAAGTTAGGGATATTATCTAGACATGTGAGAAGAAGATACAATATAACAAAAGAATCATATCCTAAGGTATTGGATAACATAAACCAAAAATATAATAACCAGATAAGTAAGATGAAAATATTATCTAGATATGCAAGAAGAAGGTACAATGTAACTAAAGCAAATTTCAAAAAAAATACGTCTTTAGGTAGAAAGTATTTCAAGGTCTATACAAAAGGAATGAGAACGGCTTATAAACAAACTTTCAGATTAGGTAAGGCGATACCATTTAAAACAATATTTAAAAAAGTAGGTGTTGCTGCATTGGCCGTTGTTGCTGCAGTGTCAGCTGCAGTGTCAGGTGCGGTTAGGTTAATCTCAAAGTCGGTCAAGGCCGCAATGTTAGAAGAGAAGCAAACAAAAATAATTAACGTAGCTATCGGTAATGAAAATGAAGCTAAAAATATGTTGTCCTGGTTAAGTAAAGAAGCAAAAAACACAAGACTATCTAAATCAGATTTAATGGGTTCAACTAACCTCTTTACAACAGTTACAACGGATACTGATGAGCTGAAAAGCGCGATAGGGTTAGCAGATAAATTATTTGCGAAGCGACCAGATATAAGTTTTGAAGAATCTTCCAAGTTAATACAAGAAGCATTGATGGGCAATACTGGTAAACTAGCTAATGTATCTGGTATTGATAAAAATATGTTTAAAGGATTGGATAACCTTTCTGTGGCAGATAAAATAGAAAAGCTACAAAAAGCGTTTGAAGACAATGGTTTAAACGATAAATTAGTAGATGCAGCAAATCAATCAATTGAAGGACAGTTTGCTCAATTAGATCAAAACTTAAACATGATGTATGCAGACATTGGTAAAGGACTACTAGTACCATTTCAATCATTATTAAAAATAGTCAATGAGCTGAACAACAGTGAATTTATGAAGAGTTTGATAAGTATGGTATCTTCAGGTTTGAACAAGTTTTTAGTTGTAGTAACTGAATCGCTTAAAGATTTTAGCAATTATTTAAATAATGACAAAGGAAAAAAAATGTTATCTACTACATCTAATGTAGCTAAAGCATTATCTAATAATTTACTTTCGCTTTGGAATAAGACTAAAAAAATGGTAAAGTTTTTAATAAAAATATTTGTAATGTTTGCAGAAGTTTTAACTCCAGTATTTGAAGTACTTAGAGAACAGTTGAATAATGTTTTTGAAACGATTGACTTCGATAAGCTAACAAAAAGCTTCGAACAAATAAAAAATAACATTCAACCTATAATAAACTTCGCGGTTACTTTAATAAAAATTTTAGGTTATGCATTGTCCGCTTTCTTACCTATTGTACTAGATATTTTCTTAAGAGTAGCTAAATTAAATACCCTTATTTTTGGTATACTTGCAAAATGGCTGGATGGAATGACACAAGGAGGAAGCGATGTTATTAAGTGGCTGATAGATGCAGGCGCTTATCTACTGGAAATAGCAGGATATATATATACATTGCCAGCACAAATAGTGGCGTCATTACTTAGTGGGATAGATAACATCATAGAATTCTTTAAAAATTTAAAATCCAATATCGTTAAAATATGGAATGGTATAGTTGAATTTTTAGATAATAGTTTTCAGACATTACTGTCCAACATAGTTGAGAATGTTATTTCAAAAATAATTTCAAAGATTAAGGAGTTTGTCGGTCCTAACGTGGGTTTAAATTTCATTAGTAATTGGATAGATGGCACCGACGGATCTCATGCTGGTGGGTTATCCTATGTTCCGCGGGATGGATACATTGCTCGCTTACACAAAGGGGAGCGCGTATTAACCTCAGAAGAAAACAAGCAGTATAATCAAGGTTCACAGGTACAAGTTGCTAAATTAGCCGATACTATAGTGGTTCGTGAGCAAGCAGACATTGACCGCATTACATCCTTGCTCGTTGAAAAAATGAAACAAGCAAGTATGTCCTATGCTTAGGGGGTGAATAGGATGCAAATATGGTTAAAACAAGGTGACGATAATACAGCGATTCAATTGCCAGTTAATCCAGCAAGTATTCAAATTAAATCTTCACACACGTTTAATGATGTAATGCTTTCACAATTTGGTGAATTTACGGTGATTGGAGATAAACAACTAAAGGAATATAGTTTTTCTTCATTATTCCCCCGCGACTATAACGAAACTTTTTGCGAATATGTTCTGCTGAAAAATCCTTGGGACATTGTTGCAACAATTGAATCTTGGCAGCATGCTAAAGAACCTATCACCTTTATTGTTAGTAAAGAAGGTGCAGCAGCAGCGGAGCAAATAAATGTGGATGCGACTATACGAGATTTTTCATATGAAGAGAGAGCTGGCAGTCCAGGTGATGTGTATTTCAGCATGACATTAAAAGAGTACAAGACATTACAATTTGAAGCAGTAGTTAAAAATGAGCAAGGGGATGTAGAATTAGAGGAAAAACGGCCTACAACGAAAAAAGTTCCATCTCTTTACGTCGTAAAAAGAGGCGATTCATTATGGCTTATCTCCCAAAGAACGTATGGAGATGGCCGTCAATGGAGAAAAATCTACAATGAGAATAAAGAGACAGTAGGACCAGACCCTAATCTTATTTATCCAGGACAAAAGTTGGTGATCCCGTTATGAAACTAGAATTGTTTATGGGAACATTAAATATTACACCACTTGCGCAATCCATTACTTGGTCTGGAGATGTGACGCAACTATTCCGCAAACTAGAAGTATCCTTATTAAATACAAAAGATGGTCAGAATCAGTGGAAAACCTTTGAAAAAGGTAGTGAGTTAACTTTAAATTTTACTCAGGATGAACAAACATCAGTGCTATTTAAAGGATATATATTTGCTGATTCTATTGATGTACAAGGTAGTATGACCATTACCGCATATGACTCCAATATTTATTTAACAAAGTATCAGGATACGAAAAAATTTCAGGAAAAAAAAGCATCCGATATCATACGAGAGCTATGTCGTGAAATTGATGTCATATCCGTGGGGCAAATCGAAGATACAGGCTATATTATTCCCAAATTAATACTACGTAATAAAACGTTATGGGCTATGATGAAAGAGGCTCTAGAAGAAACAAAAAACCATACGGGTAGAGAGTTTGTTGTTAGCTCGCAAGATGGGAAGTTTTTTTTGAAAGAACATGAACGAAACAGAGTGCAATGGGCCTTGGAGAGCGGAGTAAATATCATTAGTGCATCACATGCTCAATCTATTGAAGATTTACGTAATGTCGTCAAGGTTGTAAGTGGGGATGAAAATAAAGATCCTATTGAAGTAACTAAAGAAGATCAGAGCCTTATCTCAAAATATAACAAAATGCAGCATTTCGAATCTGCTGGTAATGATCAGAGCAGATCTAAAATGCAGCAACTTGCTACTCAGTTATTAAGCAACTTGGGAAAAATAAAACATGATACTTCTGTTGAAGCACTAGGAAACATAGAAGTAATCGCTGGAACTACAGTACAGGTAACAGAGAACATGACAGATATGCAAGGAAATTACTATGTGACAACAGATTCTCATACATTTGCAGATGGGTTTCACAATATGTCATTGACGATAACGCAAAGAGTAGGTTCGTAAACGTTTCACTTGTAAATAGAAGGGAGGAGGACGATGCAGAAATTAGAGGGGAATGCCTATAGTCAGTTGGTTCAAATGATGAAGTGGCTGGGTTATAACAAAGATGTGGATATTGAGCTTGCAACAGTAACTTCTATTGATCCTCTAAGGATTAAAGTGGATAACATGGATGTTGAACTAGAAGGAAGTGATTTGATTGTTTCGGAACAGTTGTTAGATCATACCAGGAAGATAAAGATAGACAGTCAGACTATGGGGACGATTGATGCAACACAAGATGGTGTAACAAACCATAATATCAGTACACCAATCTTGCCAATCCCAGCACCATTACCAGTAGATCCAGCTACAAGTGGTGTTGTTAGGATAACATCTGATCAATTACACTTCACTAAAATTAAATTAGAAAATACTATGTTAACAGGCGATCAAATAGAATTGACCGTCTATTCACCGTTAGAAGTGGGTGACCGTCTCATCGTTGCTTCTATAAATAATAATCAACATTATATCGTGATAGATAAGGCGGTGATATTGTGAATATTCAATCCATTCAGCATCGTGTAGTAGCTAAAACTGACATAGAAACGAATGAGGCAAGCAGCAATGATACGAAGAAAATGTACAAGAGCTTACATTTTGACTTTGACTCAGGAGAGTTACAAGAAGATCCTATAGAAGGATTAGAAGCAGTGAAACAAATGATACGAAAAACATTAGTAACAGACCGTTATCGTTTTATTATCTACGATGATCAGTATGGTAGTGAACTGCAATCCTTAATAGGTACGGCTAACTTTAATGAAGTGATGGAAGCGGAAGTACCTCGCTTTGTGAAAGAAGCATTATTGATGCATGAACATATAAACGATATATATAACTTTAACATTTCTCGTGATGGGGACGCGGTTTATGTTGCTTTTCATGCAGATTCCACATATGGCACATTAAATGAGGAGGTGACGCTGTATGGCATTTGAAGGAAAAACAAAAGACCAAATATTACAAAGTATGATAGATGAGTCATCATCGGAAATAAATACAGAACAAGGATCTGTCACGTATGATTTATTATCACCCGCGGCATTAGAACTCGCGCAATCCTATGTGCAGATGGAGCGTGCGCTTGAATTAGGTTTTGCAGAAACGACATACGGACAATATTTAACTTGGCGCTGTAATGAGATGGGTGTATTCCGTAAAAAAGCTACGGCAGCAAAAGGATTAGTTACATTCATCGTACAACAAGAAAATTCTATTAAAGATGGGGTTATTCCAGAATATACCCAAGTAGCTACAGAGAATGGTCTTTACTACACCGTTAAATACGAGTCCAACAATGGCAGACAAGGTAAATTAGTTCCTGTATATGATAATAAAAATAATATTAAATATTACGAAACAGAACTTCTGGTTATTGCAGATGAAGACAGTTACGGTAGTCAAGGGAATGTGGAACCAGGAGAGATTGTTCGAGTCGTAGATGACTTATCTGGAGTATCCAAAATTGAAAACACAGCAGCCCTTACAGGTGGAGTAGATGAGGAAAGCGACGAGGAATTACTGGAGAGATACTTAGAAACCGTTCGTAATCCAGCGACAAGCGGAAATAAACATCACTATAAAAAATGGGCAAGAGAAGTAGAAGGCGTTGCAGATGCACAGGTATATCCGTTAGTCGGATTAGATGTCAATGGAGAAATTGATTACGATAAAGTAAAAGAAGGAAATGTCACCGTTGTCGTAGTGGAAAATGACATGTTCTCCTATGATCCGGAAAATGATATATGCAACCATGTTCAAAATGTCGATGTAGAGCAGATGGAACAAGATATGAAAGAAAACAAAATACCCATTGGGGCGAAACTACATGTGGCACATGCTAAACATAAACTTATTGACATTGATATCGACGAGTTAATCATCGAGGATGACAGCATCAAAACCAAAGAAGATTATGAAGCAGAAATCAGGGAACTCATTGATGTTTACTTAAGTAATCTTCCGTTTACCGTACCTACATTCGTTCGTTACTCTCACATTGCAAACTTCATTGGTGACATGTCGGATGTACATGACTATTTGGAGCTCGTTGTGAAGATGGTGAACTGTCCAAAAACGAACAGCAATAGACAGTCTTTCGATAATCAAAGTGAAGATCATCATGAAGGACATCAGCATTCTCTTTCTGCTAGATCTTTTGGTGTAGTAGAATGCACGCACGGCAACATTACGGTGGACAAAGGCCACGTCGTTACGATGGGTAAAGTGAACATTAACAAAATAACAAAAAGACAAGACGAAGGGAAGTCAGGTGAGGGGCAATGACCAATCTGTTAGATCAAAAGATGATTGCTTCTCGCATGCTCGATTACCTGCCAAGATACTACCATCGATCGAAAAAAATAAGTAACTTGCTAGAAGTAGAATCGAAAGAAGTAAAGGCAGTAAACGAGGCCATTGCATTGTTGCTAGATCAGTTTTTTGTAGATAAAGCGACATATGGTCTGTCTTACTGGGAAACGTTTTTAAAGTTACCCGTTGACAAAGAAAAACCATTAGAATACAGAAGAAACTTAATTAAGAGTAAATTACAAGGCATTGGCGTTGTTAATAAAGCGTATTTGATGCAAGTGGCGAGAGCGATATTCGAGGTGGAGAGTAATGGTAGTGATCCTGTTGAAATAACAGAATTATATGATAAATATACGATTCAGATCACCATACTCTTTCAAAAAGGGAAACCAGCAAAAATTAATCTGCTAGATTACGCGCTTCAAGAATTAATCCCTGCGCATCTAAAGATTGAATATGTGTATCAATATACAACGTGGGAAGAAGTAGATAATTGTTACTTTGTTTACGGGCATCCTGACGGAGAGACGGATAGCAATGTAGATCCTAAATGTTTATCTCATATTACATGGGAGCAATTCCAATTGATCTTTAATTGTGAAGTCCCCAAAATAACATCAACATAGTGGAGGTAATCGGAATGAGTAATAACGTTATACTGAATATTCCAGCAGACGAAAGTCGTTTGCGTATGAAAGAAATAAAAACGCGCTTTACACAGCGTGGTAATGAGCGTGCCCGCAAAATTAAACCAGATCAACTATATGATATGTTGCAAGACATACAAGAAACACAATTGTATATCCTGGAGCAACTAAAGAAAAACCAGAGATAAAAATATAAAGAGAGAGAAGGTAAAAAAAGAGTTGGAGTGAGAAAGCACCTGCTTTCTAGTCCACAGGGGAGGTTATGCTAATGAATACCGACATTAATTTCATTGACTACTTTTCATTGTATGGACCGTTCGCGGTCCTTTTTGTCTCCCTTTTTTATTGGACATTGAAAACCTATACCCACCGTGAAGAATTATATCGGAAAGAAATTATAGCACTGCGCAAAGAGTGTGAAGAGCAAGATAAAAGACATCATGAAATGTTGTCTACATTCTTTGATAAATACAATATTCTCATAGATAAATTAGATAATATAGAAGCGAAACTGGATGAAAGAAGAGGAGGAAGCAAGCGATGAGCAATCGTCATACCACACTTCGTTTAGCTATCGACGCAGGACATGGACCCCATACACCGGGAAAAAGATCTCCAGATGGAACATTGCGAGAGTTTCAATTCAATAGTGCAGTTGCTGACGACATGAAACAACTTCTACTAGATCACTATGATGGAGTAGAGATTTTATTCACACATGATCCAAATTGGGACGTACCGTTACAAGCTCGAACAGACCAAGCGAATGCTTGGCAAGCGGATGTGTTTTTATCCGTTCATGCTAACGCCTTTGGATATGATTGGAATGAAGTCTCAGGCATTGAAACTTATGTGTTTTCTCAACAAAACGTAAAATCGGTTGCACTAGCAAATAGTGTGCAAGAAACCTTGATTCAGCAAACAGGTCGTAAAAATCGTGGTGTAAAAGCAGCTAACTTTCATGTACTGCGTGAAACAGTCATGCCAGCTATACTTGTTGAATGTGAATTTATGACCAACATCGAAGCACTAGATTTACTAGAATCCGATGGCTACCGCCGTCAGTGTGCAGAGGCAATAGTACAAGCCATAGCAAAAACGTATAATTTAACGGAAAAACAAGCGCCACCTGACATACCTAACGGTTGGTTTAAAGATGTATCTGCCGATCGCTGGAGTTATAATGCGATAAGAAATTTACACGCACGTAATCTCATTTCAGGATTTCCAGATGGTACTTTTCGTCCTGAACAGATGCTAACTCGAGAAGAAGCTGCGACTTTAATATGGAAAGTCATCAATTATAGAAATGGAGGGGATGGACATGCAATTTGAAGCGTATGATATTGCTCTTTTACCTGTCATTATCGGTCTAGTGAGTATTGCAAAAACATTAGGTATTCCACAAAAATATGCCTCTCTTGTCGCAATAGGACTAGGCATACCTTGCGGAATGTTCTATATCGCACCGAATCATGTAGGCGAAGGTGTTCTAGTGGGTGTTACATTGGGACTAGCAGCAAGTGGTTTGTACAGCACGACGAAGAACATCGTGCAACAGAAATAAAGATCTCACCATGCCTCTTGTGCGTAACAGCTAACTTATCGTTTTCTTACCAGTTTGCTCCTTACTTCATAGCACGGATGAGATCATGGAAGCGAAACGTTGAAGGGAGAGCGTTATCTCACTTTCGATGGACTCATCCCTTTAAACTTTTTGTATTGTCGACTGAAAAAATACACATCTTTGTATCCAAGTGCTTCTGCCACTTCGGATACATTCATACCAGCATAATATAGCAAGTGCTCTGCCCGATCAATTCTTGCTTCAATCACATATTGTTGCAACGGTTTACCTACAATCTCTTTAAATTTAATCGAAAAATAACGTGGGGATAAATTCGCTCGTTTTGCTAAGTCATCTAGGGTATGCCATGCTGCAGGATGTTGAATTACATAGTTGGCTATTTCTTGAATGACTTCATGCAATTGATTGCTTTGTCCCTTTTGTTTTGTATCTTTCTTTTGATCTGCGCGCAGCAAATGAATCATCAGTTGTTTGATAATAAGCTGCGCTTCTTGTTCTGCGCCAAATTCGTTATTCAACCTTACGCGCACGTAACGAGTCAACAACGTTTCCACATCTTTCGTATCGGTTAAAATACGATGCTTCATCGGAATGTGTGCAGGCTTTTCTGCCATCCTAAAATGAATATAAGTCAGTGTTAGTGGAAACTGTGCATCATGGATTGCACTCGTAAAATCACCAGGACGAAATAAAAAGCAACTTCCTTTTTGCAAAGGGTACGACATATTGTTTAGCATTAATTCACCAATGCCTTCCCATACATAAAATAAATCGAAGTTGGGAATAGGTTTATCTCGCTTCGCCCACTTCCAAGAAGGTTCGCATCGAATTTTTGCAAAAGCATTGGTTAACTGAAAATGTGTAACAGGAGCGTCTAGCATGATGAAGCCTCCAAATGTAGATTATTCATGTGATATAAGCTAAATTGTGTAACTCAATCCGTAGTACGATCATGGTGTTTATTTTAATGAAAACATCATTTTATACTATAGGTTAATTGTATTGTAGAAGAAAAAGAGGGCAAGTTGCAACTCTCTCTTTTTTTAAAGATCATATTATTCGTTCAAGTCACGTCATATACAAGCAGCGCTGTACTTTTTAAAGCTATTTTATAAAAGTAAACAATGTATATTACAAAAACTTGAACTTTATATATATATTCTTAAAAAAAGTAGGAGGAAAGAAAAGATGAGCTTGAATTCAAAAGAAAGAACCTATTCTAAAAATCTAGAGTTAATTATTCCACAAGCGAATGACGTTGTGGAACGTCAAGATTTTGTAACCAACTGGGAAAAGATCGATACACACCTCTTAACACATGCCGACCATTTCATATTGGGAAATAACGATTGGACAGGCTTAATATATGAACAAAAACAAAACAACACTGGTTCCATTTCCTATGTGCAAGATAAAGGGGTTGTTGTCAAAGGAAGTGTATGGTTAACGCTTCGCATGCGTTTGCCCATTGATGAAGAAAGCACGTACTTCGCCAAAGTAAAAGTGAAGAAGGATCAAACACCGACGACAGATAATGCGTTATTTTACGCTGGAGCGAAATCATTAAACAATAACTTTGAAAATATAAGTTCAGACGGACAGACACAGTATAATTATTTTCTAGCTAGTATGGAGAAATTAGAACAAGATCAAGCGTATACTTTCGAAGGTGAAATATCGGGATATAATCCTAAAAAAAGTGATGAAAATGACAATGGTTCAAGAAATAAATTTGATCCTGGAGCAAATTATTTTGATATGGTCATCATTTGTAACTATAATACGCAAGCAGATACTTCAGAACATGCTACGATCATCCAATCGTTAGAAGTGTACAAAGCACCTAAGAAAATGATCGTAACAGGAGAAACGAAAATAGAAGGATCGGAAAACTCTAAATTAGTGATAGCAAAAGATAAACTCACTTACAACGGAGCAAAGGTTTTAACAGCAGATGATTATATTACACCAGACGCTAAAAACATTAGCATTGAAGATACCAATAATAACTTTAATGCAGATAATGTAGAAGGTGCGCTTTCAGAACTTTTTCAAGATGTCAGTGATGGAAAAAGCAAAATCGCTACCGCTATTACTGACGTAGATGGATCGAAAGATTCTAAAGGTAGTGATACATTTGATGAACTCGCTCAAGATATTAAGAATATTAAGATAAACAAAAGCTTCACTGGACACGAACTTCCAGCAAACTCTTATCACCCAACCCATCGGTATTGGAATATTGGGGGTCACGGTACATCTTCAAACTGTATCACAGTGGATAACGCAGGGAACGTGTATACCGGAAGTAGTTCAGGGGAAGTAAGGAAGTTTAATTCATCGGGAAATGTCGTTTGGAGTTATCAATCAGGATACATCATTACGGATATTGTTGAGCTCTTAGGGAATGTGTACTGTTCCATGTACCATTTTTTCAATGGATATGTCGGTATTCATAAATTAAACAAAAACGGAATTAAAGTATGGGACTATCAAGGGCATGGTGCTGTTGTTTATGGATTAGCTATATCACCTACAGGATATTTATACAGTGGGGGAGAAGAGAACAAAATTCACCGAATAAACACCAATAATGGAGTTAAGTTATGGGAATATACTGGACATAGTGATGATATATCTGCTATAGCGGTTGAAGGAGACAACTATATTTACAGTGCGAGTTGGGATAACACATTGCATAAAATAAGAGTATCAGATAGAAAACGGATGTGGAATTTCACGCAACATACAGATGACGTAAATACCATCACTATAGACAAAGATGGTTATATTTATAGCGGAGGCTCTGACAATAAAGTATATAAAATTAACCCCTCAAACGGTGCAAAGTTGAAAACGTATACGTTTGCTGGTGCAGGTGTAATCTACGACATTGCGGTTGATCAGTCTGGTTATTTGTATACTTGCGGTGAGGATCATATATTGAGAAAGACAAGAATATCTGATGGGGCTCTGATGTGGAAGTACGAAGGTCACAGTAAAAAAATAAATCAAATTGCTGTAGATACTTCCGAATATGTATACAGTATAAGTGAAGACCAGCGTATGCATAAAATTTCAGGAAAATACAGATTAGAACTTTGAGGAGGATAAAAGATGATTTTTATTGGATTAGGAGATGCAATTAATGCGAAGAAAGTAAATGTGGAATTGGTTCATTATCAGCCATATGATAAAGAGCACGGTTTATCAAATGAGCAATTGTCAGCAGGAGTAATGGTGAATGCTGTACCAGAATCAGATCATGAAGAAATTGAAAAAGGAAATCATGCAAAAATGTATTACAATCCACAAGCAAAACAGTTATTTTATGAATATGTTCCAGTAAAGCATCAACAGAAGGCGTAGTATTCTAATCACTGCATATTACTAGTCCTTCCATCCGCTTCAAAAACGATTAACCAACAATAAAAAGGATGATGAGGGTACTATCGAATACGAGAGTGCTTTTTTTGTGCTGAGTTCTATTGAGATAAAAAGTTACTAGTTAACTAGACAACAGGATCGTTGATAACGATCCTGATCGTCTTTCTTTTTATTGTTATGACAATAACAAAACATAAAACAAAAAAATTAAATAATTGTTTTGTTTTCTCTTGGTTAAATGTGTGAATAAAAGTGCAGCACCATCGTCATGACAATTCGTGCTGATTTGCATGCAAACAGCACTTTATATAGATGCAAACAATTCAACATAATAGGAGGAAGAAGTAGCTATGCCAACAACTACACAATTAGGAATCATAAAACCGAGCCCTAACGACAAAGTCAAATTAGAGGACTTTAATAAAAATTGGGATAAGATCGACAGTTTAGTAGGAAGCAATAATTTAATATTAGGTAATCATGATTGGTCCAATCTCATTTATGAAAAATCAGCCCAATCACAGGTTGAACATAATGTAGCATTATCTGGTATGGTCGTTAAAGGAAAAAGCACAATTAAAATTAGAATGCGAATGCCTGTAGATGAGCATAGTTTGTACTATGCCAAAGTAAAAGTGAAGACGGATACACCCAATAACGGTAGTTTTTATTTAGGAGCCATTCCGCTAGATCACAATTTTGAAGAAATAAAATTAAAAAATAATAACGGGGAAGACACTGCAGCAGCGGGATATCGTTATTTTTTAGGTAAGCAAACATTAGCTACAACGATGAATACGTATGAAGGGTCCATATCTGGTTATTTTCCTATCAGTGAAAATGCAAATGCAAATGATACTAACAAATTCCCTGAAGGGACTAGCTACTTCGATATTATTTTGCTTTGCAATCAGGAGAGTAATGTGGCAAATGCAAAAACGATCATGCAGTCTATCGAAGTATACAAAGTAGTCGAACCTTTTACAAAGGATTCCATTGCTTTGGGTAATCAGGATTGGTCACATTTAGTTTACAGTGATAGAAATAAACTAACATACATGAATACAGTAGAACAAAATAACGTTCAAGGTATGGTCGTAACGGGTAAAAACGCACATATTAAAGTGAGAGTCAGAATCCCTGTTGATAAAGACGCAATGTACTATGCAAAAGTAAAAGTGAAAAGCAATAATCATAATGGGTCCTTTTATGCAGGTGCGATTGCACTGAATGAACAATATAAACTAATGAATGAAGGAACTAAATATTTTATTTGTGCAAATGAAAGTCTTAGTGGTAATTCATCTATTTTTCAAGGTTATATTTCCGGGTATGTCCAAAATGGAGACGATGCTTTAGAAAAAAGATATAAATTTCCTAATCAGACAAACTACTTTGATTTATATTTGTTTTGTAATGTTAACAGTACGAATGAAGATCCTAAAACCATTATTGAGTCGTTAGAAGTATATAAAGTGACACAGCCGGTAGAAAAAGACAGTTTGACCTTAGGAAATCAAGATTGGTCGCAGTATGTGTACACTGATAGAAGTAACTTGAGTTACAACAAAACTGCAGAGGGCATGATTGTACAGGGTAATACTTGGATGAAAGTTGCACTTAGAATGCCAGTAGATAGAGACAGTGAGTACTATGCCAGAGTGAAAGTAAAACAAATTTCTAAGGTGAATGGATCTAATCCTAAGTTCTATCTTGGAGCCATTCCACTCAATCATAAATATCAAGAAATAAGAATACCAGATGCAAACAACCAAAACCCATCAGCACAAAGAGCATATCGTTACTTTGTTACTGGAGGAAAACAACTAGATCCATCAAAAAATGCTGAAATATATGAGGGCGTCATTTCCGGTTATTCACCAATTAAGATCAGCAGTAATAGCAATGAAAATATCAATAATCATTTTAAATTTCCATATGGCACTAGTTATTTTGATCTCGTCTTGATTTGTAATGGTCAAGGTGCAGCATTAGACAAAACGCTAATTCAATCCATCGAAGTTTTTAAAGCACCTAAACGCTTAGTCGTTACAGGTAAGGCTGAGGTGAAGAGTGATAGCATTAATTTGGATAATTTGCAGCATATTGTGGCTAAAAAAGCTAATGACAATACACTGCATCATATTTCATGGGGCGATTTGAAAAAAGGCATTGTTAAAAGTATTCAAAGTGGAACGATTACAGTAAATAATAATAACGAACAAATAGGTTATTATGACTTAGATATTACACAAGTAGAAAATACAGCAAATTGTATTGTTACTGTCGATATTAAAAAAGTATTAACACAAAAGAGTTCAGAAAGTGTTGGATTTTGGTTGAGTAAGGCTCAAGTATATTTCGTTGGATTTAAAAGTAACAATAAAATGACATTCCGAGTGGAAAGACCAGAAAGCTATCAAGTACAAATTAGTTATAAAGTTATCGAACTTGCTTACTCCTAAGGATTGCATTGTAAGCATAAAACAAATGACACGAACAACAGAGTAAACAAAAATTGAAAATAAAAAACTATTTGTGGAGGAATAAACAAATGAAAAGTTATGCACAAGTAAACGAATATAATAAGGTAATGGCAGTATGTAACGTACCTGTAAACTATGTAGAAGTATCCAGCGCAGATGATAGATTGTTAGGAACAACGTATGATGAACAGTCCGGTCAATTTACTGGATATAGACCTGTAGTAGCTATCGATAAAGAGGTTATTGTTGCAAATGGTAACAATACTGCAACGGTGACATGTACCATTGAAACATGGGATGGACAAGAAGTGGAATCATTTGATGAGAAGATCTTGTTACGTGTTAATGAACAACAACCAGTTGAAATAACTCTAAATACTGAGGGCATTGCAACATTTACGATCACCTGTGAAGAAGAGGGTATGCATAGTATTGTCATCTATGGAGAGGCATTGATGGAGTCAGCAGCAATAGAGTTGAAAGCTATCAAAGAAGATGACACCGAAGCTGAAGATGATAATATAGAGTAATCCATTAAATAATGAAAAAGACATGTCAGCAACCTTTTTGCATGAAGCTTTATGCATGCTTTTAAAGGGTTATTTGCTAACATGTCTTTTTTTTAAATCATTTATTTTATAAAATGTCATTAAAATAAATGATTTAATATAAAAAATCAATGTACATATGCCGATAAATAAATAAAATCATTCCATACGCATTGCATGAATATTTTTATTTTTATAATCCCAATTGTGGTGTGTATAACTTCTATCCACAAAAGAAATGTCATAATATTTAGCAATTCCACTTCTACAAACATATTACACACACGATATCCACAACGAATTGTGGATAAAGGAACAATTGTTCTTATCTTAAAAGCATGGTAATATATGTTCAGAAATAATAATACAATGTAAGTTAGGGTGAAGCATCGATGAAAAAATTAAACAATGAATGTTTATTGGAAACCTACTACAAAGCGGTAGAGCTACATTTAGAGAGTGCTTTCATCAGGTTGCTTTGTCGAGAAATCAAGAGACGAAACTTACAGATAAAAAAACATGACGTTAGTGACTTGAGTGCTTAGATCATGTTCTGATCGCAGCTTATGATTTCATTTTTAGACGCACCATAATCGCAGCAGGCAATTTGCTAAAAGATGTTAAGTGTCATCCTTTGTATTATACTTCATCGTAACATTTTACAATGTGAATGAATGGACGTGTATTCATCGTAGCATTTACACTATTGTTTGTGGTTATGAACCTATATAGCATGTTAAATGAAGAATATGCCTACTTTAGTAGTAGAATATTCTTTTTTGTTGTATCGTTTTATAGCAAGTTATTGCTTCAAGTTAACATTTCATATACAGCAGACTGAAATGTATATTGACATGAATGACAATAGGCGACATGGATACATTGATGCTGTATTTCATCCCAATAGCCATTGTCGGATTTCATTTGCTCGATAGATTGATACGGTGCATAGGGTCCAACAAAATCCGCATATTTCCCATAATCTTCTGTGTTCATATTACACTTTGGACAAACGACATTCCAGTTTTGCAGACCATTACATATTGGACATGCATAAGACAAAGTAAATTCCCCCTGATTTTCGATACCTTTAGCTTATCCTGTTTGTTTTTAATTATGAATGTTCTACTCTGCTTGCTTCTCATCTAAGCGAGACTTGATGGTTTGATCACCTTAATATTCATCATGAAGAAGTATCAATGTGTATCATATGCTTATCTTATCTTTTACGGTCGCTATAGTTTATCACGTGAAGGTCAGATATAATAAGTTATATATCTCAATTTTCATCATTTCATAATTCATCACTTCATAAACATAACATTGCTAAAGAAGGTGTTTACCTTATGCGTCACGTCATTTTATTTGATGGGGAATGTCATTTATGTAATACGGCAGTACAATTTATTATAAAAAGAGATCCAAAGGCAGTATTTTCTTTTGCCGCACTTCAAAGTGATGTCGGAAAAAAGATAATAAAAAAACATAACATTTCAGACGGTGTAGACAGCTTAATTCTTATTTACAACGATAAATGTTATATTAAATCTTCCGCAGCACTGACTATCAGCAAACATCTAAAAGGTCTTTGGAAAGGTTTATATTTTTTTATCGTAGTGCCAAAACCAATACGAGATTATGGTTATGGGATTGTCGCTAAAAACCGCTATAAATGGTTTGGTAAACGTGAAAATTGTATGGTACCAACGGAAGATATAAAGAAGAGGTTTATACATTAGAACGGTTGTTTGCTATAACTTCCTTTTACAAACGTATACATATGGGTATACAACTGCGGGTTTTCTTTGGCCACCTCATGTAAATGGATACCATCAAAATGAAATACGATAAATGCGTTGTTCATATAGTTGCATTTGTCAGGTAAGCCTAAATTTAAATATTGGTATATATGATGGTCATCATAAAGTAGCCCTTTCCCATAAGGGATTTGTATTCCACATTGATAATGTTTAGAAAATATTGTGTTGTTGGTGATCCAGTCTATATCAAATGGGGTGTTTCCATAATAATTGGGGTGAAGAACAACGACATCAAAACCATGTTCGCGCCAATCAATAACATTGGCGGAACCATACTGAGTCAACCACATGTGGTGTAGATGGAAACTGTGAATGTATTCGGAGACTTCCTTTACTAAAACAATATCTTCCTCAGACATAAGCTTTTCTTTTGGCCAAACAAACCCTTTTAATTTCAATGTATTTTTATTTCCAAACTGTTGATAGAAACGCTGCGTAAATTCTTTTATCCACTGTTTTAAAAGAGGGGCTCTTTTATGAGGGTGATGAATGTACGTTTGTTGGAGTGGATTTGGAGTTTGCTTATAATAAAGCGAAGGGTAAGGGAGCGTGATCCATACTTCAATGTTGTTTTCATTAGAAGCTAATTGTTCTAATGCATGTACGTTGTTGTTTTGCAAAAATAGTTCATTGCTCCATGCTATCCAATCGTTTAACGTTGGATGTTCAGAGAAGCCTTCATATTGCGCGTTTAAAAATACACCATTTGCCATACGATTCGGTGTAAAGATAAAACTGTTAAAAAACGCTTGTTGTCCGTAATGTGTGTAATAACATAACTCTTTTTGTGACCATCTTTGGAAATGGTCATTTGTCGTTGTGGACCCACAAGGTAAAATAACGGAGGGACTCGCAAGGCCATATGCGTATTTGTTAAGATATCCATCATGCGATCTGTTTTCACTCATCTATCACAACTCCTTTGTCTTATTACATGGGTTGAAATTAAATTTCTTCATACATGGATATAAGACTTTTCATTACGACTTTAGCGTCATGATACTTTTCCACAAAAGCCCTTCCTTTTTTTCCAATTTCATGTCTTAATTCTGGATGTAGTAAGAGCATCTTCAACTTTTCTTTTATTTGATCAGGGTTCGCAGATACAATAGGCAATTCGAGCGGGTATAGCGGGACTAAATCCTCACGAATATATGCGATCACTGCTTTACCTAAAGTCATTGCTTCGATACCAAGATTTCCATAAGCACCACATCGAATTTGATCAATAATAATATCCGCTTCTTGATAGTTGCGAAAGGCTTCTTGTTGCGTCATGTTTTCGATTAATCTAAATTCAAAGTCCATTTGTGGACGTAATGCTTGAACCGCTTGTATAATATAATCTGTGCCTTTAAATTCTCGATGAGTAGGAGCATGAAGGACAACAGGACGTTTTTTATCTTTTTGAGGATAGATAGGAGTATGTTTGTGCGTTTCGATTAATTGAGGAATAACATACACACGTTCATAATAATCTTTTACATATTTATAGCATTCATAATCTGTAACAACAGCAGCAGAGACATACTTAGAAAAGTACTCTAAATTTTGTACAATTTGTTCATGGGACTTACAGTTTTTAGTAATAACATAGGGGTTATGATAGTCTTTACCATGAACGGCCCATTGACTAGAACGAATATCTGAACCACGGTGATTCATCACAACTTTTTTTCCCTTTTCATGCAAGACCCTTAAATCAGATTGATCCGAAAAGATCGTACAACTATTCATATAGTGATAAATGTCAAAAGAGTCAAACGTGCGATGAAATACTTTTTGTAAACTATATAGGTCCGTTTCTATCATGTGATCTGTACACTGCAAATAATTTGGAAAAGTATTGTACGCGATACTAAACATATGATTGGCGTTTAAATATTTGCTCATTAAACCAGATTGACCTGCAATATCCACTGGAAGAATCATAATACGAGCCAATTTATCACCTTCTTCTAGTTCTATATACTGCAATATACGTGCTTATCGGATAAAAGTGCATAATATAGTTGAGTGAATATAATACATAAAAAAAAGCTGACTCATCAGACCTCTGGAGAGGTTAGACAAGTCAGTTCTGGTTTACATGTTATGTTAATTGTTACAATTTTAACTTCTACAAGGGAAGTGCACCTGTTATATGAATACCGTAAAAAATTGCAAACAGATGCATAATGAATTTAAGTGCTACATTTTCATATTACTACTATGTCCTGGTGATAATTTTGCATCAGGGTCAAAATACACTTTCGCATTGTTGATAGCGGTTGGAGCTTCTCCAAAACCGACAGCAATTAATTTTAATTTTCCTGGGTAAGTGGTAATATCACCAGCAGCAAAAATACCTGGTATGTTCGTTTCCATACGTGAATCTACGACGATGGAACCTTTTTCAATTTCCAATCCCCATTGTTTAATTGGACCTAATGAGGATACAAATCCATAATTGACTAAAAGGGCATCAATGTTCATCTCTTCGGTCTCTTTTGTCTTCGTGTTCGTTAACGTCACGGATGTGATCTTGTCGTCACCATGTGTTTCCGTTACTTCAGCATTGGTTTTAATCTGAACAGAAGAATTCATCAACGTTTCTACACTATGTTCATGAGCACGGAATTTATCACGTCGATGTACAAGCGTCACGCTGTTAGCAATAGGTTCTAGCATGAGAGCCCAATCTACAGCGGAATCTCCACCACCACACACTAATACATCTTGTCCTTTAAACATATTTAAGTCTTGTACAAAGTAGTGCAAGTTACTTTGTTCATATTTTTCACATTCTGGTATATTTAAACGTCTTGGTTCAAACGCTCCAATTCCAGCGGTAATAATGATGGATTTAGCGACATGTATGGCTTTATCCGTTGTAATTTCAAAAAGCCTTTCTTCTTTCTTTTCCACGTGAAGTACTTTTTCTTCTAAACAAACTTGTTGTTCAAAATGTTCCATTTGTTCTTTCACATTATTCACTAAATCAATCGCGCGGACTTTAGGAAATCCAGCAACATCATAAATGTATTTTTCAGGATACAATGCAGCAAGCTGACCACCTAATTGCGGCATGCTTTCAATAATTTTAACAGATGCTTGTCGCATTCCACCATAAAATGCAGCGAATAGACCAGCAGGTCCTCCCCCAATAATCGCGATATCTACTATGTCGTGTTTCTTTAATTCGTTCACGGTACACCTCCGAAAAAATATAAATGTCGTATTTTGTACATTATACCGTTTTACGCTAGCAAATAAAATAGCCTATTCTATTCTATTTACATTTATGTCACAGAAAGATCAGAAAAATATGTAATTTTCAATGAAGTCACGTTTATTTGAATTTTTAAAAACAAAGCGAGCAATATTTTTAAGGTAAAGTGACAAATTTACACTTTATTTTATCATTCGTTCATATTATAATGTAATTGTGTACAAAATATGAACAAGGAAATCATGTGATGATTCAATTGAACAAACTACATCATAGCAATGTATGTGTAATTTTTCACAATCTAATACTTTTGCCTTCATGTAATAGATGTTTTTTTGAAAATAAAATGTTCTATCCCAAATATTCTTTTAAATGATGAATGTGTGTAACAACTTGTTACTAATTTCACAATCTTTTACACCAAGCTAGCCACGGATAATGAGAACAGAGAATAAGTCATGTTGATTTACCTTTTTTATAAATCATAAATTTAATAAATTCACCAAAAGAAAGGGTAGTTACAAATGAGTAATGCTATACCTAAAATCGTCATTCTTGGGGCAGGTTATGCTGGTATCTTAACCGCACAAAAATTGCAAAAACAATTGAATTTTAATGAAGCAGAAGTGACACTTGTAAACAAGCACGACTACCACTATATTACGACACATCTTCATATGCCAGCTGCAGGTACAGATCATCCAGAGAATGCAAAAGTAAAAATAAGCAGTATAATTGATGAAATGAAAATAAAGTTTATAAAATCTACCGTTCATTCCATTAGTGTGGAAGACAAGAAAATACAATTGGATAACGAAACATTACATTACGATTATTTAGTATTTGGTTTAGGTGGAGAGCCTGAAACATTTGGCATTCCAGGAATGAAAGAAAATGCATTCATGATCCGCAGCATTAACAGTGTTAACCTGATTTGTGAACATATTGAATACCAATTCGCAAAATATAAAAATGATGAAACACAGAAAGATCGTATTACCTTTGTCGTGGGTGGAGCAGGCTTCACAGGCATTGAGTTCGTAGGAGAGCTTGCTGACCGTTTACCTGAACTATGTGAGCGTTTTAATGTAGATCCGAAAGAAGTGAAGATTTACAACGTAGAGGCAGCTCCGACAGCTTTACCAGGTTTTGATCCTGAATTAGTGGAGTACGGTATGGAAGTGTTAAAAAACAAAGGTGTCGAGTTCAAAATAGGTGTTGCGATTAAAGAATGCAAAGAAGACGGCGTTATTATTGGTGAAAATGAAGAAATAAAAGCAAGAACGATCGTATGGACAGGTGGTATTCGAGGCAACCACATGTTAGAAGAAGCTGGTATTGAAGTCATGCGCGGACGTGTAAAAGTCGATGAATATTTAAGAGTACCTGGACACGAAAATATTTTTGTTATTGGCGATAATGCACTGATCTTTAATGATGAAGGAAGACCATTCCCGCCGACTGCACAAATTGCAATGCAACAAGGAGTAAATTGTGCAAGCAACATTATTTCCACAATCGGAAATCATTCATTGACAACATTCAAACCTGAAATCAAAGGAACCGTTGCTTCTTTAGGTAAAGGAGAAGCGATTGGTATCGTGGGTAAAAAGAAATTAAAAGGTTGGTCCGCAGCACAGATGAAGAAAGTGATTGATAATCGCTACTTGTTCATTATTGGAGGCGTTCCACTCGTAGTGAAAAAAGGTCGCTTCTTTGGCTAAGGTCAGCTAACAAGGAAGGTGAAGTGGCATGAGACATGCAAGTGTACAAGTAAGAGGACTTCTTACAAGAGATGAACTAGATCGTTACAATGCATTAATGGAAGTAGGTCATTATTTAGAAAGTCAAAAACAGTACGATTTGGTGTATACGGTTCAAAAAGAAATAGATACACTCGTGCAACCTGCCATAGAACGGTTGAAAGAAAAAAGCAGGCAGCGTGATCGGGATACAGAAGCATACTTGAAGGAAACAAGATCTACTTCATAACAGCACAATATGTAATGAAAAAAAGGAAGCGATGACACTCGCTTCCTTTTATTGCTCTTAAAAGAAACTCATTTCGAATATGTTATGTCTTTCGCACCTGTATAGTTAATATGTTTTGTGTAATAGTTTAATCGTATGTATTAAAATGTTGATCTATTCATAGGCTTCGTTGATGGTGTGGACGCACTTATCATTAAAAAAGTGGCGGTCAATACATGCATAATCCAACCTACAAAAGGTATCCAACCAATACAAGAAGTTATAATACCTAGCACGCTGCCAGTTATTCCTTCTCTATTTTGGGAAGACAAGGCGAGTGTAACAATGTGTAAAACTAGCATCACCACTAATGGTGTCCAGCTAAATCCTATAATAATTAAGGCTCCAATAAAAGGAATGGCAAGCACTGCTTCTAACCCTCCAGTTACCCATTTCATTACTCTTGAATTTGTCATGAGTTATTCCTCCTTTCTGCATGATATGAACGATCTTCCGATTAACATCATTGATTATATGCAAATGCATTTTAAAAAACAAAACAATTATTGGGAATAATTGAATTTATCAAAAAAGCGGCAAAACTATGAATCCCCCTATACAGCAATGATTAGATATATGAGTTTAGAATAATAAAATGATAGGTATTTATTTTCGAAGGAAAGAAACGAGTTTTCCTTTCTTCGTAAAAAAGGATGATTAGAAGAATAAAAAAATAGCTACTCCGTGTTATTCCTTCGCAAAGGAATTAGCTTGGAGTAGCTTATTTTTTTGCTTCTCTATGGTTATTACATGAGTTCAGTTAACTTCTCTTTTGTCAGCAAGTTTCCGACAAGGAATTCACCAAATTCACCGTAACGTGCACTTACCTCATCAAATCTCATTTCATACACTAGCTTTTTAAATTGCAATGGGTCTTCTGCGAATAACGTAACGCCCCATTCCCAATCATCAAAACCGACAGATCCTGTAATGATTTGTTTTACTTTGCCTGCATATTTTCTACCGATTAAACTATGGCTACGCATGAGCGCTCTTCTTCGTTCCATACCGAGCATGTACCAATTATCTTGGCCTTCGCGTCTTTTATTCATTGGATAGAAACAAACATGTTTTGCTTTTGGCAATGTTGGTTTTAATCTAGCTAAAATAGCAGGGTCCTCCATTGGATCTTTATCAGGAGAAGCCATATAACTGCTTAATTCTACAATAGAAACGTAGGAATGCGCAGGGATAAAGAAAGACGCAATCAATGACTTATTAAAAGCATTTTCAATCTCAGCTAATTCATCCATCGTTTCACGTAAGTGCATGAACATCACATCTGCTTTTTGGCCAACAATGTTGTACATAGCTGTACTACCAATTTTATTTTCTTCTGCTGTAGTCCACGTGTCTATGAAAGTAGATAACTCATCTAATGCTTTGTTTTTAACTTCTTCGCTTGCCATATTCCATGCCTGCCAGTCAATGTGGCGAAAATCATGGAGGGCATACCAACCGTCTAACGTTTCAACAGCTTCACTCACTAACTTCATCTCCTTTTTTATCATGTTTGCCAAATGGGTTTAGCAAACAACACGGTTACCCTATACCTGTCTTATTTTATATTCTTTTTTATCTTATCATATTCAGCATATCTAGTGCTACACTTGCCCCCGTTCTACATTGACTTTAAAGTGAAAAACTACTACTATATAAGTTGAATAAATTTTTTTAGTCAACTTATTACCACTATTCATAAGATGAAGAAATTTCATATTACAACCTTTACGCCTGGCAACTGAGGCGTAAACTTGTATTTTATCATTTCTTTATCTTATATATAAGTTGAATGAATTTTTTTAGTCAACTTATTACCACTATTCATAAGATGAAGAAATTTCATATTACAACCTTTACGCCTGGCAACTGAGGCGTAAACTTGTATTTTATCATTTCTTTATCTTATATATAAGTTGAATGAATTTTTTTAGTCAACTTATTACCACTATTCATAAGATGAAGAAATTTCATACCACAACCTTTACGCCTGGCAACTGAGGCGTAAATGTTTATTCTATCATTTCTTTATCTTATATATAAGTTGAATGAATTTTTTTAGTCAACTTATTATAAAGTTGAAGTGAAAACGGTTTTTTAAAGCTACAATCTAAATACTATTGCATATGATACGGATGTTATGATCAGATTACAGCGCAGCATCCCTTTATGACAGTCAATATGTTTTGTATCTAATCTGGAATGGACTGTTATTTATAAAGGAGGGTTAAAGATGAGTCAAGTAAGTTTAATTCAATTACCGATACTTTTTACCTTATTTTTCGTGTTAATGTTCGGAATAGGATTTATATTAAATATGCTAATTAAGACAACGTGGTTGCCTTTATATTTATTCATGTTTGTTTTATTACCTGTCGTCGTATTCTGGAGATGGGACGGTGCTATACAATTTTCCGATAACTTGTTGGCATTTCAATTTATTGATTATCTCGTTGCAATAGCAGGTATTCTTGGAGCATTTATTAGTGGGCAAGCGATTAAAACGCTTCGCGTGAAAGGCTACAAAATGTTTTAATCATGCATGTTAAGCATGCATGCTATTTTAAAAGCAATCGTTTCAAAAGTGATCAAGCTTAAGAGATGATAGTGTGCAATAGAAAATAAAATAAAAATGCGTACTCCTTATTATCCATCCTATTATGGTTGATGGTCATAGGGAGTTTTTTTAGCTGTTGAAATACATCGCAAACTGTAAGAAAAAGGACGTATTTGATTACTATCGTCGTTAAAAGTGTGCAATTCCAATTTTTTAGTTTCGGCAACCATGCTCCATTATGTTAAAATGGAACATATCATTTTGAACCGGAAAGGTGTTTTTTAGTGAGAATATCTAACATGTTTCATTTCACGGAAAATCATCGTTTTTACATATTTCGTGATTTTTCTCTCAGCAGTATGGATTATAAACTATTAAATCATTTATACCAGCCTATGATCGGAGCGTATGCGATAAGTACATACATGCTCTTATTTCAACATATTCCAGCTGAGCAACTAGGGTATTCTAAGCTAGAACAACAGCGCAAACTATTTTTATCACTGCAATTGGAACCGAGTGAGCGAGGACGGAAATGGCTGACAGAGCAAACTTCACTACTAGAAGCGGTTGGGCTGTTGCAAACGACACAAAAGTGGATGGTAGAGGATGAAGAGCAAATTTTCGAGTATCGTTTGTTTGCACCGTTGAATCCATATGAATTTTTTAAAAATCACCATCTTACGTTACTTTTGCGCGATAAAATAGGCAAACACGCAGTGCTAGCGTTAAAATCAGAATTATGTTGTGAAGTGGACGCTAGTTTACAACATAAGACATGCAATGAAGTCAATTTGTCTGTACCATTCTATGAAGTGTTTCAATTAAATTCGAATATGATAGACGAAGAACTAGAACAAGCATTGTCAGAAGTAGGGATCGGAGAGCCAGAGCAAGCCACATCGATTAACAGCAGTGACTACGATGTGCAATATGCGGACATTATTATGCGTTTCCCGCGTCATGCCAAGCATAGACCATTTGTTGAAAAACTAAAGTACAAGCCCGAGCAACTGGCAGACCTCAATTATATTGCGAATAAATATCAAATTGGCGTGACACAGTTGTGTAGATTGCTAGATGAGGAAGGCGTTTTTGATAACGAAGGCATGCTGCTTTTAGATGGCTTGCAGCAACAGGCAAATCTTATTTTTTCACAACAAAATAAAAGAGAGCAAGACACGGTTTATTACCTCAATCAAAAGAAAGCAAACGATACGGCAAAGCAGTTGGACTATCAAGATGAAGTGGCGGTAGCGAAACAACATTGTTTGGAAGTGCCCCCTTCCTTAGTTGGGAAGTGCAGCATGGAACAGTATAATATGATGCTTCGCAACGAACCTTATATTAAAGTGCTGCAAAACTTTTTCCCTGGTACGGTACCTGAACATGTATATAAAATCTTTTCTGTATTGAATCTCAATTATAAATGTCCGGATGAAGTACTGAACGTACTGATACATTACCTAAAAGTAAATAACTTTTCTTGGAATCGTCCTTTTATTGAATCTATCGTTTCGGATATGCTCGGGAAAGATGTCACTAGCTACGAAACAGCAGTAGATTATATACGTCTGCAAACAGAACGGAAACGAAAGAAAGATCAACCAAGCAACTTCCGTCAGAGCAAAAATAAACATAAAAAGCCTCAAATTGCAATGCATACGAATACAGCAGAGAGTACTGCTCCTGTGTCAGAGGAAGAATATGAACGAGGACTACAAAAAGCAAAAATGTTAGAAAAAATGTTGAAGCAAAAAGATACGTAAACATAAACACGTAAACACTAGAGGAGAGGGTGAAAAGAGATTGGAATCTATTGGATCAGCATTGAAACAGTTAGCAAATAAACAGCTGGCGGAAAAAAATATGGAACAGATTGTGTCCGAGCTTAACCATCACCCCTTCGTACGACGATTGAAAATGAAACACCCAGAATTTGATGATACAGTGCAGCAACTTCATCTTGCTCGTATATATCAAGCGGTGAAAGAATATGATCACTGTAGTGCTTGTCCGGGATTAGATCAATGTCCTAACGACCTACAAGGTCATTACACTCAACTTACCGTAGAACCATTTGGGGAAACTTCACAAGTGGTGGAAAAGAAAGTGAGTTGCAAAAAATACATTGCTAATCAGACGCAAAAAAATATACACAAACGTATTCGCAGTTTCTACTTAGATGATGATATTATCAAACGTGGTTACACGGTAAGTGAAATTTACGAACGAGATAGTGCAAGATCCAAGGCAGTGGAGCAAATTACCGATTACGTCATTAAAACATTGCAGCAAGGATTGCAAAGTGAAGGATTATATTTAGTCGGTGATTTTGGAACGGGTAAAACATTTTTAATGACATATATGTTAAACGAACTAGCTAAAGAAGGTTTTACTGGTGTCATCGTTTATGTACCGGATTTGATTGAGGACTTAAAAACAGTCATGAAAAATGGAGACAAGCTAAATGAGATGATGGATACGATGAAAGAAGCGGATCTACTTGTTTTCGATGACATTGGAGCGGAAAATCTGAATCCGTGGGCGCGAGATCATGTGATTGGAACGATTTTAAATTATCGGATGAATCGCAAACCGACTTTCTTTACATCAAACTACGACTTAAAAGGATTACAAAAACATTTTTGTTTTACGGATAAAGAAGGGCAAAATGATGTAAAAGGAAGAAGACTAATGGAACGTATTGAACATTTTGTCCAAGTCATTACAGTGAGCGGAGAAAACCAACGCGGTAAATAATGATGTTCGTACAAAGTAAAATAGTATAGAACATACGAAGCACATTTATGAATACTACAACGAAAAAAGATCACCAAGTTGGTGATCTTTTTTAATGACCTAGGGTATGTTAGCCATCTAAAATCAAACGATATTTGAAGCTATATTTAAATATATAAATTCAAAATCGTAAAAATAATACAAACAACAGTGAAAATTCCGAACGTAACTCCAAAACCAAGGGCTACATCGATGAAGTCGTTACGAGGTTCTTCATTCGTATGTAACTTAGCGTGGTTTGTTTCACTCATTGTTATCCCCCCTCAATTGAAAAAAGCCATATACCTCAGTATACGCAGATAAAAAAGAAATTGTAAAGGTTATTTGGTGACAAAATTGTAAACAATGCCATGACCATAGAGGAGATGCACGACTTTCCATACAATAAAGAAGAGTGGTTGAGTCAAGCTCAGGAGTAGTTGCTGCAGATCACTCCATTGTAAACTTGTTCCAAAATCAGCATTTTTCAAGTTTGTAATCCAAAATTTCTTTTCATCCGTAGTTGGATTTTCTAGATTATATTTATCCATTATTGTCTTCCGTTCTTCATCATTGATCGTTTCAGAAATTTCCATTAATACCGCCGATGATGTCTTTGGTTTAACAATTTGCTCATGTTTTTCATTACTTGATAGAGCAGTATAATATGTATCATTCAAAGAAATAGTAGTCGAAGTGTGAGTAAACATCACGAGCATGAACATCAATACCAGGAAGAGCGTTTTAATACGCATCATTACTCCACCTCTTTTTCCTTAAATTATTATATAAAATCTTACATTTTATTATACCATGTGTACATCATAAAATTACCATATCGCTGTATATATGGATTTAACTAAACTATTATTAACAGATAATTCAATCATCTTTAATTTACTTTTAAAACTTTTAATTAAATTGTATAATTGAATCATACATATAAGGAGATGAGGTTAAAAGAGATGGGGAAATGGAAAACAGCTGCGATAACAACGATGATAAGTATGGCGCTTATCGGATGTACGGCAGAAGATAATGCGATCAAAACAAATGAAGAAGAAACGGTAGTGGCTATCGACAGAGAGCTCCCTGCTCAAGAGGATATGACAGAGCAAGGATGTCAAAAAAATCTAACGGCAGAACAAGAAGCGGAACTACTTACAATCACGTTAGATCATGAGCCATTAATACAAACGCCTGCATTTACTAGTGCTGTTGTTGGATATGGTGAAACAACATATACACTTCAATTTGCGGAAGAAATGGATAAAGATTCAGTCGAAAAGGCATTGCAAAACAACGTAGAAAATGTGAACAGCATATCTTTTGTTTGGAACGATGACCAAGCGTTAAAAGTCACTGTGGACGTAACGGAAAAAGAAGAATGGCATGCATATGAAGACGTGTATGCAATAAACGTAAAAGGTGCGTGTACGATGCAGGGAAGTGAACTGCAATCACCACCTTCTATCTATGTAAGTGTTCAAGAAGCGACACAAATTTCACGCATATCAGTAGATGGATCTAGCACGGAAGCATTGACGGATTGGCAGGAACCATACATTGGAGCTGTACAGGTAGATGATCAGCACATGTTGTTGAAGAAGTACTCCGAAAGAACTTGTTATGCATGTGATGGAGTTTTTAAACAACTAGGGGATCTATACAATATAGAAGATGATAGCGTAATACCCTATCATACTGATCTAACGGTTTTGTATGAAGGGGAAGGAGACTTCTATCTAAATCCAATTGGATTTTTCTTCTCGGCTAATGCAGTTACAACCGATGACTTGTTGGAAAATACAATTAACATTAAAGTTGATGGATACGTACATGGCGCTATGATAAGCCAAGATCAAAATGTTGTCATGATGGCTGTTGGAGATACTTATGAAGACCAAGAAAATTTAGATTTTGTTTTGTTTAACGTCACAACAAATGAATATACAAAATTTGAACAAGCTTTACAAGGTGTCTTAATTAATACGACTGCTCTTAACCCTGTTATATTCTTGGATAACGGTGAATATGTGTACACAAGTATGTATGATACCGGTGAAGTCAATCACTATCGATACAGTTGGCAAGACGGTGAATTTAATGAATGGCAACCAGAAAGTGAGGAACTAACAACAGATTTTTACGTTCCATATTGGTCTGAAGACGGAGTTTTCGCCTGGCATTACGGACAAGGTTTATATGAAGGAGATAAGAGGGTAGCTGAATATGATCCAGAACAGTATCATATCGAAAGCGTTCATTGGATTGGTAATACACATCAATTGGTGTATCTCAAGAAGGAAGAGGATGATATTAAATTAGTCCAGTTGAATGCAGATACATTACAAGAAACGGTAATAAAAGAAGACGTGACAGGCAATACGAGCATTGTTGGCGTAAGTGACGATGGCAAGTGGATTTATATTAGTCATTCTTAATTAGCAGTCTGATTCACACCCAAAAGTTAGTTTTAAATCTAGCTTTTGGGTTTTTTCATGTCCTTTTTCTTTTACATGCACAGTGCAGTAAAAATTTTATTACCACTAAAATTCAAAATATTATGATAAAATTTAATTACTGTATAAATTTGTATATGAATGCGGATGAAATTAAGGAGGGAAAAGAAAAATGAAATTTACGTATGACAAGCAGTCAATGGGCAACAAAGCGTATCATCTAAAAATACTAGAGGAAATAGGATTAAACATTCCGAAGTGGATACTGCTTCCTGTGGTATTTTTTCAGGTCGAAGATGCTCAAGTAGATAATAAATTACAACAGTTAACTTCTCAGCTACAATCATTATTGACATCTCAAACAGGTTGGGCTATTCGTTCTTCTTCCGTAAAGGAAGATAGTCAGGACAAATCATACGCTGGTAAATTCAAAACGATCATCATTAATGAACCATTTGAACTTGTTGAGGCAGTGAAAGAAGTGGTGCTCTCTGATTCAGAACAGCATCAGATGGCTGTCATTGTACAACAATATATAGAAGCAGATAACGCGGGCGTTGTTTTTTCATGTGATCCAGTGACTGGAATAGAAGATATGATAGTAGAAATAAGTAAGGGGAGCGGTCAAAAGGTCGTGGATGGTGCCGTTACTCCTTCCCAATATAGAAATGGCAAGTGGCAAAACGGACATGGTAATATAGATTCGTTGTTGATGAAGGAGATTACACATACAGTGCAAAATATCAAACGTCTCTTGAAGCATGAGGTAGATATGGAATTTTGTATCAAGCAACATACGTTATATTGGCTACAGGCAAGACCAGTAACGACAAATTACAACGCAATGGTATCAACGGATACGGTTAACTTATCCTCTTGGTTTTTGCTAGATCAATGCACTGAACCCGTTGCACAACTTATTCAAGATTTAGATCCAGCAGGGTTATTTCGCTCTTCTTTATGGGATACCATGTTTGTCAATGATTACCCTTATATTAAAATGCATGCCACGGCAGAACGGAAGAGTGATGCTCATAATGGGACCAATCACGAACCTCTCAACGAGAACAAAACGTTAAGTGAAATGAACATGGAACGTAATAAAGATCTCCAAAACGAATCTATGAAGAGGGATGAACAAGCACCACATAGTAGCAGTCACATAATAGAGGAATGGAAGCAAATTCAAGCTTTGTTTGAGCCTATTTTTGATCGCTTTAGACAAGAAGATTACAGCGACATGACGCTATCAGCGTTATGGGAGCGACTTGGACAAGCAATACAAAGTAATAGACAATTTACAGCGGCTTATATGAAGCGGGATTGGTTGATCATTAGACGGAAAACAGTACAGTCATTAAAGCAGCTAATCGTTCAAGCACTTGGCGAGAACTGTAATACGGATGAAATATTATCGCTCTTCTCTTCCCATTTACATACCTTAACGGCGCAAAAAGCATCGTTACTAACAGAAATCAAAAAAACTTACGATAACACGGTTGAACATCATAATGAACACCGTAACAACGTGACATTATGGAAAGAAGAACATAACTTTCAGTTGTTCATGAAACAATTCGGTTATGAAATGGTTCATCCTGCTGCTATCCATCTCCCTATGCTACAAGAAGTACCAGAACAGTTATTACATTTAATAGAGAGTCAATCTTCTTACTCTGCTATGACAGGTAACAGTCAAGACAATGAAGATTGGAATGTTCACGCTCAGAGGATAAGTGATGCACTTCCAGCTTCTAAAAGGGAAGAGTTTGCGCGTCTGCTTTCTGTGTTTCGTGATAGTCTCATACGAACAGAAAATGATGATTACATGTTGCAAAAAGGTGCAGCGATGATTAGAGTTATTTTACTACAAATGGGCGAGCGGTTAGTTGATGAAGGATTGCTAGAAGAGCGAGAACATATTTTTCATCTGCATGAAGCAGAGTTATTATCATGGATCGATGGACAGCAAACACAGATAAAGTTACATCATAGAATAACGGCATTTGAGCAAAATAAAAAGAAAAATCCGAAAATCACCTTACAATGGAATGAAAATCAAGATGCGCTCATTCACCGAGAAAAGAAAATGTGGACAGGCGTTCCAGCATCACCAGGCATAGCAGAAGGTGAAGTGTATGTGATTCAGCATATTTTAGAGCGAAGTACGTATAGTTATATACCAGAAGGTGCCATCGTAGTCGCTCCGATGTTGACTCCTCATTTATCTTACAACTTAGTAACAGCTGCTGGCATTATCACAGAAGTGGGAGGTATCCTTTCACACGGTGCTATTTTTGCTCGCGAAGCGGGTATACCAGCTATCGTATCCGTGCCATCCGCTTTAAAAGTGTTGCAGCAAGGAGATAAGGTAAGGATTGATGCACATCAAGGGATCATTACAAAAATATAAGCTCCGTTGTAACTTGTCACTGCTTTAAAATAATCTTGCAGATCGATGTAACAAACAACCACGTCAGAAAAAACATGAAAACTGTACGGTTATGAAATATCAAAAAAGTATGATATAATAAATTTGTTTATTGAATATTAGTTGCTGAGGGAGGTTTCAATCATGGCGATAGTAAATGTATCCGACCAGGATTTTAACGTTGAAGTAGAAAAAGAAGGAACTGTACTTGTTGATTTTTGGGCACCTTGGTGTGGACCATGTAAAATGATTGCACCCGTGCTTGAAGAAATAGATCAAGAAATTGGTGACAATGTAAAGATTGCTAAAGTAAACGTAGATGACAATCAAGAAACGGCATCTCGTTTTGGTGTCATGAGCATACCGACATTAATTTTGTTTAAAGATGGAGAGCCAGTGGACAAAGTTGTTGGTTTCCAACCTAAAGACGCATTGAAGGCAGTCATTAGTCGTCACATGTAATGATTCATTATCCATAATACAAGTTGAAGATACATCGTATACCTTTGCAGACGTCCTATAGTAAGTCTTAGTCTGGATGAACCTATAAGAAGTCACTTCTGTGTACGGTCTTTCATCTTATATGTCAGGTGTAGCCCCCTTAAGAAATTTCGGGGGCTTTTTCCTTATTCCATGTATCGTATATAATATAGTCATAGTAAAACAAGTGAAGGAAGATGGCGATGGATACCAAACAAATGATCACCAATAAACTTGCCCTTTTACCTCAACATCCAGGATGTTATTTAATGAAGGATGAGCAGGGAGTCATTATTTATGTGGGCAAAGCAAAAATATTAAAAAATCGCGTTCGATCTTATTTTACAGGCAGTCATGATGCGAAGACACAGAAGATGGTCAGTCTTATCGCTGACTTCGAATATATTGTTACAAGCAGTAATTTAGAAGCACTTATTCTTGAATGTAATCTGATTAAAAAGCATCATCCAAGATACAATGTATTGCTGAAAGACGATAAAACGTATCCCTATATAAAAATCACGAATGAGAAACATCCTAGGTTAATTGTGACGCGTAAAGTGGTGAAAGACAAAGGGAAATATTTTGGACCGTATCCGAGTGCCTATGGGGCGCAGCAAACTAAAAAATTGTTGGATCGACTGTATCCCCTGCGTAAATGTGTTACATTGCCAGATAAAGTTTGTTTGTATTATCACATGGGTCAGTGTATTGCACCGTGTGAAAAAGAAATAGCAGCAGAAACGTACGAAGATATGATGCAACAAATTACGCGCTTTCTTAAAGGCGGACATCTTGAAGTCAAAAAAGAGCTAACGGTAAAAATGCAAGACGCAGCAGAACAGCTCAACTTTGAACGGGCAAGTGAGTTACGTGATTTAATTAAGCACTTGGACGAGTTAATGGAAAAACAAACGATAACTACATCCGATGCTGTCGATCGAGATGTTTTCGGTTTTACCGTAGATAAAGGCTGGATGTGTATACAAATACTATACGCAAGACAAGGAAAAATGATGGAGCGTCACGCCTCTACCTTCCCATACTACGGAGATGCATACGATGATTTTATCTCCTTTGTATCCCAGTACTACAGTGACAATCCGGCATTGCCGAAAGAAATTGTGCTGCCACCAACGGAGCAAGAAGAAGAAATCAAAGAAATGTTGGGCAAATGGTTGCATGTGAACGTGCATATGCCTAAACGTGGATTGAAAAAGCAAATGATGGAGATGGCTGTGGAGAATGCTAAAGTGACTTTAGAACAGAAATTCCGCTTAATAGAACGGGATGAAGAAAGAACGGTCCACGCGATTAACAATTTAGGTGTAGCGTTAGGCATTGAAGGGCTAGAGCGGATTGAAGCGTTTGATAACTCCAATATCCAAGGTACGAACCCTGTCTCTGCGATGGTTGTATTTACAGGAGGAAAACCAGATAAGAAAGAATATCGGAAATATAAAGTGAAAACGATTCAGGGTGCGAATGATGTAGGCACGATGCGCGAAGTCATACGCCGCCGTTATGAGCGGGTGTTAAAAGAAAATCTAACATTACCAGATCTCATTTTAGTGGATGGTGGTAAAGCCCAGATGAACGCCGCTATTGACGTGATTGAAAATGAGTTAGGGCTGTATATCCCGGTTGCGGGACTTGCCAAAGACAACAAGCATAAAACGGCACAGCTGCTCATCGGTGAGCAGGCCGAAGTGGTACCACTAGCTCGCGACAGTCAAGAGTTTTATTTGCTGCAACGTATACAGGAAGAAGTGCATCGGTTTGCGATTTCATTTCATCGACAGACGAGATCGAAAAATATGTTTACTTCGAAGTTAGATGACATTCCTGGCATCGGGGAGAAGCGAAAAAAGAAGTTGTTAAAGCACTTTGGATCATTGAAAAAAATAAAAGAGGCAGAAATCGAAGATTTCAAACCTCTTGGCATTAGTGAGAATTTAGCAAAAAACATTAAACATCATTTACAGGATTCATCTGAGAATGCTGCTCCGGAGGAGTAGCATTTTTTCGAAACCACTTGTGAGCGAAGAAGATCGCAAATCCGACAAGTGCAGGGAACACAATGTAAAATAAAGTAACGAGACCATAGGATGTGCTTAATGCCATCAAGCTTAATCCCATGAGGACGCTATCCATCGTTGCATGTGCAAAAATCGCTGTAATGAACCCACGCTTTAAGTAAATGAAAGTGAAAATAAGGCCTAGTAATGTAACCTCGATCACTCTAGTGTACCAAGGGAAAATCGGATAAGCGATATGACCCAGTGACCAGATAAAACTAGGAATGAGTGCTGCTAAGAACGTGCTTTTCAACCATTTTTTGAAAATATTAAATCCAAATAATCGATACACTGCTTCTTCTGATATAGCTGCAATCCATGCTAGCAGTGGGAATAGTGCAGGGTAAAGCATGTTAAACGGTGTTAGTGTTAAGTCATTCACCGTCCATACCCCATATTGCTCCGTGCCGATATACAAATACAGTTGCTGGAAGGCAAAAATGATGAGGAAATATAAATATCCTCTTCCCATCGCAGTTAAAACATGTTTACCGTAATCTTTTTCTTTCCATTTTGGCCATAAATATTCTTTGTGCTGCATTTTCAACATACCATGACCTGTTGCAAGACTAAAGTAGGTGATGACAGCCAATACAAGTAAGAAAATCAAATTAATCAGCTGGTTTGCAATAGCTAGTTCCATGGCATTCGTTTCGTTTATCACCCTGGATAATGTAGCAGGTAACGTATTGTATGCGTACAAAATAGAAATCGCGGCGACGATGATGGATAATAAGATGCCAGTTCTAAACGTAATAGCTTTGCGATATACAATCGTCATCACAATAATAAGTACGTAAAACGAGAAAGAAGCAATAAGATTAATCCACTCTCCTCTTTCTCTTGCTTCTAACGTTTCAGATAGCCACGCTTTAAACGTGCTAGGAGCTTCGAATTGAGTTTCATATGCTGTAATGTTCCCTGCCTGCACTTCAAACGTTGCATATAACGCAGCACCTTCAAAATTGGTGGTTTGATGTTCCAAAATAAGTTGACCTTGTTCAGGATCACTGGAGAATAGCTTCCAATCCGTAAATGTCATGTTGTTATTCTCCATATAATTTCTTACAGTCGCTAAAGCATCTGTTTCGTTAAAATCGCTTGTATCTCTGAATGCGTTCATTTTCTGTTTAAAACCGATTACATTATTGTCATTCATGTGTACATGAACAAGATAGGCATCGTTTGACATTGCATCTTGCACTAACACTTGATAAAATTCAATAGGATAAGATTCACCGTATTCTTTTTGGTATCCAGTTAGTTCATTTTTTGCAATGTATGCACTAAATGGAAGGTTGGTCTGTAATACCGTAGACATTTGTAATGAAGTGTTGCCAAAATAAGAAGATATGAAGGTCGATGCTGTTTCCTCTGCTTCTTGTTTGGAAATGAACTGGCTCTGAGCTGCTCTGAATTGGTCCTGATCTTCAATTTTCGTTAAATCGATCCCTTCATCAGAGAGCATACTATATGTACGAAGTGCCAAAATAATAAAGATAACGAAAAAACTAACAATGGGTAAAATAATTTCAATTACATTTAAATAACGAGGACTTTTATTTTCTGACATATACAATCTCCTTCATTTCAGTGGTTTTTCATGTATTTTTCATTATTGTACTATTTTCATGCTTTGCATGTCATTCTAATGGCGCAAGCGTATAATGCATATGTGCAAATGAAATGCATGCCATGGTATACTGCTAATGGTGCGTACATGATAATAGTATGCCTCAACAAAGCCCTTTATTGCAACGATGGAATGAAAGATGTTCTTAACTAATTCTTAACTAACATAGATCTATCAGGAGTGAAAAAAATGAAGCAAAAACAATTTGTCGTCATTGGACTAGGTGGCTTCGGTTCCAATGTAGCGATTGAGTTAATTAATCAAGGATACGAAGTGCTTGGCATCGATTTAGACGAACATATTGCCAGTGAGCACAGTACGTTGCTAACGCATGTCGTTAGTGCAGATGCTACAGATGAAGATGTCATTAGATCACTGGGCATTACTAATTTTGACTGTGCTATCTTGTCTATCGGAGAACATATTCAAGCTGGTATTATGGCTGCAATCATATTGAAAGAACTCGGTGTGAAACAAATTGTTGCCAAAGCGGTTTCTGAACTGCATGGTCGCGTATTAGAAAAAATAGGCGTAGACAAAATAATTTACCCAGAAAAAGAAGTTGCCATTCGCATCGCACATCAAATTGTACAGCCCAAAACATTGGATTACATTAGTTTATCTAAAAACTGCAACATAGCAGAATTTTCGGTTCCTAGTAAAATCTGCGGAAAAAAAGTGGAGGAACTAAAGTTGCATAAATCTGGTTGTGACGTTGTTGCCATTCATACTAAAAATGATGCTATCGTATCGCCAGATCAAAGCTTTGTCCTATGCGAGCAAGATAAGCTCTTGTTAATCGGTTCCCCCAAACAAATCGAAAGATTTGAACATGAACTTATGAAGTAACCCGATTGTGTAACACACTAGCAGCATGTGAGATGCGCTCCAGCAATACACTGGACAGTTCCAGCTCTTTTTTATAAATAAGGGATGTTGTCCTTGTTGTATGTTGCAATTCTTCCATTGGAATAATGATGAGTTCATCTCCTGCAATTTTCCTAATATAGGATTGTGGAAGTACAGTGGCGAAATTGCAGCTTACGACAAGTCGTGTAATCGCTTCAAAAGAATCAATTTCCATCCTTATGTCAGGATGTACTGCATATTTTAACAACACTTCATCCATGAGAACTCGGTACATCGATTCGGTAGAAAACAATACCATAGGTAAATCATTTAACATATGAATATGACCTTGTTTTAACGTAGCGAGTGGATGACTATCTCCAACTACAAGTGCAAGATTATCTTCAAATATCGGTATGCAATGCAAATCAGCATGGTCGATATTGGAGGCAACAATCCCGATATCCACTCTATCTTCCTTAACAAGGCTCAGTATTTCATGTGTTTTTCCTGTTCGCGCATTTAGATCCAGTGGGAATCCATCTGCAATGATAAGTGAAATAAAATCTGGGAATGTCGATTGAAGTGTGGTTAGGCTTGCTCCTATCGTTAGTTTGTTGTTTGATTCTGGCTTATAGTCAGCAAGCGCATGATGAAATTTTTTTTGCAATGTACTCATTTGTTGTGCATACCCATAGGTTACTTTTCCAATCTCTGTTAACACTAATTTTTTTCCTTTTCTCTCAAACAACGTAACACCTAGTTCTGCTTCTAACTTAGATATTTTACGTGACAATGCTGGTTGTGAAATATTGAGCGTTTTAGAAGCCTGATTCAAACTGCCATGCTCCACAACCGCTTTGAAAAATATAATCTCATCTTGCATCTTACTGACTACTCCCTTCTCTTATAACTAATCGTTATAACACATTATAATATAATTGCAGTTCCATTATAAGTCATAAAGCGTTATGATAAGAAAGACACAAAATGTTTAAAACTTTGACTTTATTTATTCACATTTTTATTTGCTATAATTTATGGATGTAGATGAAGTTAACGGACTGGTATTGAACAAGGGGGAAAGTAAACTTATGAAACTGAATTCTTTTTATTCGAGGAAGCTTCATTCCTTATTGGGCGTGATTCCATTAGGGTTATTTCTAGTCAATCACTTGCTGACAAACTATGAAGCATTCCGTGGGGGACTAGAAAGTTTTAACGACAAAGTAGAATCTATTAATTCTTTACCGCTTATATTATTGCTAGAAATATTCGGGATATGGTTGCCTCTACTTTATCATGGGGTATACGGGTTATATATTGCATATCAAGCTCGCAATAATGTGAATCGATTCAGTTATTTCCGCAACAAAATGTTTCTTATTCAACGCATTACGGGTGTGATTACACTAGTATTTGTAGCTTGGCATATTTTTGATACACGTGTTCAGGTCGCATTAGGAAATGTAACGCATGATCAACTAGGACAACGAATGCATGAGACGCTGAGTAATCCTATTTTCTTTAGTATTTATATCATTGGAATTATTGCTGCTGTGTTCCATTTTTGTAACGGCATGTGGTCGTTCTTAGTAAGTTGGGGCATTACCATTGGTCCGAAAGCACAGCGTATCTCTACTTATATTTGGATGACGGCATTTGTTGTGTTGACCATCATGTTTATTGTAACTTTGGTAGCGTTTACGGGTGAAGAATTTGCAGCAGTGACAAGCTTGATGTCACATGTAGGATAAGGGGTGTAGAATAATGGCTAACAATAAAATTATCGTCGTTGGCGGTGGATTAGCAGGTTTAATGGCTGCGGTAAAAGCGGCAGAAGCAGGCGTTCATGTGGATCTATTTTCAGTTGTGCCGGTTAAGCGCTCACATTCTGTATGTGCGCAAGGTGGAATTAACGGTGCAGTAAATACGAAAGGGGAAGGGGATTCTCCTTGGGAACATTTTGATGATACGGTATACGGTGGAGACTTCTTAGGAAACCAACCTCCGATTAAAGCGATGTGTGATGCTGCTCCAGGCATTATTCATTTAATGGATAGAATGGGCGTTATGTTTAATCGTACCGCTGAAGGATTACTTGATTTCCGTAGATTTGGTGGAACGAAACATCATCGAACTGCATTTGCTGGAGCGACCACTGGACAACAGTTGCTTTATGCATTAGATGAACAAGTTCGTAGGTACGAGACGGCTGGTTTAGTAACGAAATATGAGCATTGGGAATTTGTATCTGCGGTACTAGATGACGATCAAGTTTGTCGAGGTATTGCAGCGCAGAGCCTACGTAATATGGAAGTGAAAACATTTTCTGCGGACGCTGTTATTCTTGCAACAGGTGGTCCTGGTATTATTTTCGGTAAGTCTACAAACTCTGTTATTAACACAGGAACAGCAGCAAGCGCAGTGTACCAACAAGGTGTAAACTACGCAAATGGTGAGTTCATTCAAATTCATCCAACCGCTATTCCTGGTGATGATAAATTGCGCCTGATGTCTGAATCTGCTCGTGGTGAAGGCGGAAGAGTATGGACGTATAAAGATGGTAAGCCGTGGTACTTCTTAGAAGAAAAATATCCTGCTTACGGTAACTTAGTTCCGCGTGATATTGCAACGCGAGAAATCTTCCATGTATGTGTAGATTTGAAACTAGGCGTAAACGGTGAAAATATGGTTTTCCTCGATTTATCACATAAAGATCCAAGAGAGTTAGATGTTAAATTGGGTGGGATTATCGAGATCTATGAAAAATTCATGGGGGATGATCCTCGTAAAATTCCAATGAAAATCTTCCCTGCTGTCCACTATTCTATGGGAGGACTTTGGGTAGATTTCAATCAAATGACCAACATTCCAGGTTTGTTTGCAGCCGGAGAGGTTGATTATCAATTCCATGGTGCCAATCGTCTTGGCGCAAATTCATTGCTCTCTTCCATCTATGGTGGTATGGTTGCAGGACCGAAGGCGATTGAATACGTGCGTGGATTAGATAAAACAGTCGAAGATGTTTCTAGTGCTGTTTATGATAGAGAGCGTACAAAACAAGAACAAAAATTCAATGATATCTTATCGATGGACGGAACGGAAAATCCATATCAACTTCACAAGGAACTTGGTGAGTGGATGACAAATAACGTTACCGTAGTAAGATATAATAAAAACCTACAGCAAACAGATGAAAAAATTCAAGAACTAATGGAACGCTATAAAAATATTAACATTCATGATACAGCGAAATGGAGCAATCAAGGTGCTTCCTTTACTCGTCAATTATGGAATATGTTCGAGTTAGCTAGGGTCATAACGATAGGAGCTTTAAAGCGTGACGAGAGTCGTGGTGCACATTTCAAGCCAGACTTCCCAGAACGTAATGATGAAGAGTTTTTGAAAACGACGAAAGCTTCGCATACAGCGAATGGACCAGAAATTTCTTATGAAGAAGTGGATACTTCTCTCATCACTCCTCGTAAGCGAGACTATACCTCGGATAAGAAAGGAGCGAAAAAGTAATGAGCGTGACGGAAAAGCAAACCAAAACGATAAAATTAATCGTGACTAGACAAGATTCACCAGAGTCTAATGCATACCATGAACAATTTGAAATTCCGTACCGTCCTAACATGAATGTGATCAGCGCTTTGATGGAGATTCAACGGAATCCGAAAACGGCGGAAGGGAAAGACACCACGCCAGTATGTTGGGAATCTAATTGTTTGGAAGAAGTATGTGGGGCTTGTTCCATGGTCATTAATGGTAAACCACGTCAAGCATGTACAGCATTAATAGATAAGTTAGAACAACCCATCAAAATTGAACCGATGAAAACATTCCCCGTTATACGTGATGTCGTCATTGATCGTGGTAGAATGTTTGATTCGTTAAAACGTGTCAAAGCTTGGATACCAATAGATGGTACGTATGATCTAGGTCCAGGCCCTAGAATGGCAGAGTCCAAAAGACAGTGGGCATATGAACTGTCCAAATGTATGACTTGTGGTGTTTGCTTGGAAGCTTGTCCAAATGTGAGTGAGAAAACAAGTTTCATAGGTCCAGCTCCCCTTTCTCAAGTTAGATTGTTTAATGCGCACCCAACGGGTGAAATGAACAAAGAAGAAAGACTGGATACATTAATGAGTGACGGTGGTATAGAAGGTTGTGGTAATTCACAAAACTGTGTACAAGCTTGTCCAAAAGGGATTCCGCTTACGACCTCTATCGCTGCATTGAATAAAGATACGACGATGCACATGGTGAAGAAATGGTTTACGTCTTAACATAAAACGGTAAATACGTTTCAGCATGAACAAGAGTGATACCTACCATTACTGGGGTGTCACTCTTTTGAAATTGCTGTAATAATATAATAGTTTAATGGTATAATGATTTTAATTAGTACAACTTGCTCTGTAGTTTTTACATGTCTTGTTGCAGCTAAAATAACAATAAGGGAAAAGGGACAATCTCAACATGAAATGGAAGAAGAAGAGGAGAAATAAAAAACATAATGTCTCCCTGTTTTCTCGCATGAAAAGATATGTGAAATATTACTTAATTAGACTATTCAGACTAAATAAAGGGGCACATCAAGTCGCTATGGGTTTTGTATTGGGGTTTATTCCATGCTGGTTGCCAACGTTTGGGATTGGTCCGATGATGTCCGTTTTTATAGCTAGATTTTTTAAAGTAAACGTGGTAGCAGCTATCATTGCAGCATCACTAGGCTCCTTTATATGGCCTGTATTGTTTTATTTGAATGTGTTTACTGGTTCTTTGTTTACGCATACAGATAATGATAAGAAGAGTTTGTCTGAAGTGCATTATAACGAAGGGGACTATGTAGTTCCAGTAGAGACTGATTTTATTACTTATGTTCAAGAGTTGTGGAATAAGTTTATTACGATGTTATTTACAACATTCGGAATCGGTGCCCTTATTAATGGGATTGTTTTTGCAGTCATAGGATATAGTGTTATTTATTTTATATTCAAAAAATATAGATCCAGTATATTACATCGATTGTTGAGCTCAAAAAGGATGAAAGAAAAACAAAATACAACAAATCAAAATGACACCACAATGTAGAAGGTCAATTTAAAATTTCTATCGTTTTGAAATGAAACTGATATCATTATGTAATCATTCTGTAACATAAGCAAGTTACAATAGAACTACGAAGACCCCCTAATATATATGGAAAACCTGCCTCTTGAGGCAGGTTATTTGCTTTTTCTTATCATATATTCTTCTTTTTCTTCACCACTACATGCACTATAGGTCATTTCTGTCTTATTTAAAGTGAAACTTTCACCTTTTGTCTTTGATTAAAATAAACCCAATGTTTAAACCCGATTTGTTTTAACTTTTCTCTCACAAGTTCGAAATCATCTCCAACTCTTGAAGGAATGTGAGCATCAGAACCAAAAGACACTTCCACGTTATAGAACAAAGCTTTTTCTAAAATGTCATGGGATGGATACCATCCGCCTACATCTTTTGTTTTTCCCGATGTATTGACTTCGATCGCAACTTCACAATCTCCAATCGTTTTTAATGTGTCCTCTACCCGACTGGTAGGTAAATCAGAAAAAGTGGGGTAAAACCCTTTCATAGCGTCAATATGACCTAGTATGTCGAACATGCCACTTTTAGCAGAATATGAAATTAAATCGTAGTAGTGCTCTTTGACTTCTATTTGCTCCTGTTCGCTCAGTTTTTTCCAACGGTTCTTATTGAAGATGCTAATGCCATTCACAGAATGAATAGAACCGATAATGTAATCAAAAGGATATTTTTTGTATTGCTCTTTATAGATGGAAGCAGATATAGGGAAAAAATCTGACTCTACCCCTAACAGCACCGTGATTTGATCCTCATATTTTTGTTTCAGTTGGAGCACTTCATTCACATAAGCAGCGAATTCTTTTTTTGCCATAGCAACATGAGGGTAAGCATGTTCCTCTATATGAGCGAAAAAAGGAGAGTGATCTGATATTCCAATAACTTCAAATTGTTGCTCTATAGCTGATTGTATGTAGTCTTCTATTGTTCCATCTGCATGACCACATCGCTCATGGTGGGTGTGTAAATCAAATTTCATTGCCATCTCCTCCTTCATTATATAATGTTTATTCTGATCCTAAAAATTGTGATTCCTGCATTCCCTTTAAGTCTTTCAAAAATTGTTTCAGTGCAGAGTTTAAATATCTTCCAGACTTGAAAAAGACACTTACGGGATGTGACTCATTTAATTCATTGATATGAATTTTTTTTAGTGTGCCCATTTTTAATTCTTTTGTGATAGATGAACTTGAAATAATAGCAGCACCTAAGTTTAATTCTACCATCCGTTTTACTTCTTCACTGCTAGACAATTCCATTAGCATATGGGGACGTATAGAAAATTTTTCTAAAATTTGATCTACAAATTTTCTACCTGCTGTTTCTTGTGACAACATAATCATAGGCAAGTCACTCAGTGATCCAATAGATATTGAAGTTTGTGATGCTAAGGGATGTTGAGGAGAAACGACAAGTTCAAAATGATCGTAATACAAAATAGATGAATTAAAAGAAGGATTCTCTTCAAATAAAAAAGCGATGCCAATATCAATGGTACCTTGTTCAACACTAGAGATGATTTGCTCTGATGTCATGGAGTGTATAGTGGTCTTGATTTTAGGGAATTGATTTTGAAAATATGTAAGTACACGAGGTAATATTTGCATGGCTATGGAAGTGGTAGTACCTAAATGAATATGCCCCTGAGGTGATTGCTGTAAATCGGCAATTTTTTCTTTTAACTCATCTACAATTTGTAATATATTCATTGCTTGTTCTAAAAAAATGTCTCCGCTCTCTGTTAAAGTTACGGGTTGGTTTCTGTCTACTAATACGGTTTGAAATTCATCCTCTAAACTTTTAATTTGTGCAGAAACAGCAGGTTGTGTTAAATTTAGCGCTTCCCCTGCTTTTCGGAAACTCATCGTTTTTGAAATAGCAACGAACGTTTCCAATTGATTTATATTCACCTGCATCCTCTCCCATGGTAGGTAGAATTTATAATTAAGATAAATTTTTTTTGTAGGTTATGGTGTTATTATAAAACATTTCTTTGGAAATAAGCAAATAAAAAACGATAACAAATTCCCTGTTATCGTTGCACATTTCAGTAGGTTATGTCTTTTATGCACGTGGCTTTACATTTATTTGAATTTGTACTTGTTAAGTGGATAAACGTTGTGCATTCATGACATGCTATATAAGTTGAATGAACTTGTTCAACCAACTTATTACCGCTATGTATAAGATGAAGAAATCTCAACATCATAACCTTTACGCCTGGCTACTGAGACGTAAACTTGTATTAAATCATTTCTTCATCTTATATATATTATGGATGATGATTGAAAAAACTTATTTTTTTTCATCTTTCGTATTGTTCCATTGTTTCACTTCTTCAAAAATCTGTCGTACCTGAGTTTTTGCTTCTGGAAATTCTTTCACCCAATGTGAAGTTAAGGCGGGCATGGTTTTGTGTATATGGTTATACATACTCCATATTTTCACTTTTTCTATCGCTTCAGGTGATTCTTGTCCTGTAAGAAGTTCCGTATATTTTTGAAATAAACCTTCGAACTGATCTTTAAATTGTTGATCCATCAAACACAGCTCCTATTCTATACTATTTCATTATGGAAAGATTTTTTTCCACTTATGTATATGCTATTAGTCTATCTTATGCACAAGTTATTCGTCAAAAATAAATACGATAAAGGAATGTTTTGTGTTATTTCATAGTAACGATTATAATGAAAAAAGCGACATTCAATGAGAGAGGTTACATTTTATGAATTTTAAGCAGTACATTCAGAACGAATCTATTTTAGGTGCATTGGAACAAATGCAAATAAATGAACCTACAGAGATTCAACATAAAGCCATTCCATTACTAACGAATGGACAAGATATTGTGGCTGAGTCACACACAGGAACGGGAAAAACGTTAGCTTACTTACTTCCTATTCTAAGTAAGTTAAAAGAAAATGTGAAGTATCCGCAAGCTTTAGTTATTGTTCCTACAAGGGAATTAGCAGTTCAAGTAGTCAAGGTTATCGAATCATTTCATATGGAACCATCCTATGAGGTAAAGGGACTTGCTGCTATAGGTGGGGCCAACTTATCTAGGCAAGTAGATAAATTGAAAGAACACCCGCAAATTGTAGTAGGCACTCCAGGTCGAGTGTTAGAATTAATTCGATTGAAAAAATTAAAAATGCACGAAATAAAAACGGTCATCATCGATGAAGTAGATCAAGTTTTCTCACTGGGCTCTCCGGTCGTGATCGAGCACATATTGAAAACGACACTGAAAGAACGTCAACTGGCTTTCTTTTCCGCAACGATTACAGAGGAAATATCTGATTTAGCAGACAACTGGATGGTGGACCCTGTTTCCATTAGTGCAAAAGCAGATTTAACCATTCCAGACACGATAGAACACCTTTACTTTACGTATATGCAGGATAAAAAATATATTTTGTTACGGACCATTATGCAAAAAATGAAGCCAAAGAAATCCATCATTTTTGTTAATGATAACAAGCGAATCATTGATTTAACGGGTAAATTGAATGGTCTAGGCATTCGTGTTCAATCCATTTATGGTGATCAAAACAAGCAGGAACGTTCCGAAATTATGACTAAATTTCGTGAGGGTACATTAAAGCATCTTCTAGCCACAGATGTTGCAGCACGTGGATTAGACGTAGAGAATGTGGAACTCGTTATTAACCTGGATCCTCCTATGGATAGTGCGAAGTATGTACACCGCGCAGGACGAACAGGAAGAATGGGCAAGAAAGGTGTGGTTGTGTCCATATACGCTCAAGATGAAGTGTTTATCATGAGTAAAATGGAAAAGCAACTTCGCTTCAAAGCGACGAAAAAAACGTTCTTTGATGGTCAATTAGTGGATGTGAAAATGGCTGTGAAGATGACAAAGAAAAAAGATGAGCAGCAAAAACAAATAAAGAAAAAAGTATCGAAGCGAAAAGATAAAAATAAAGGCGCTCCGAGATGGTTGAAAGATAAATAAAAAACAAAAATAGGTCTGGAAGGGGGAGTAAGTGTGAGCCAGCACCCTTTATTGCAAGTCAATCAGCTCACGGGCGGGTATAGTTTAAATCGACCTGTTCTGCACGATATCGATTTTACGCTATATCCTGGGGAAATGGTAGGTCTCCTCGGTTTAAATGGAGCAGGAAAAAGTACGACGATCAAGCATATTTTAGGTTTAATGAAGCCACATCAAGGTGAAATAAAAATAAATAATGCAACGTATGTGGAGTCTCCTGAGCAATATCGGGCTCATTATGCCTTTGTTCCAGAGACGCCACTCATATTTGATGAGTTGACGGTGGAAGAGCATTTGCAATTATCAGCGATGGCCTATGATCTGTCCAAAGAGGATATGGAGCGACGTTTGGCATGGTTATTGCAAGAATTTAATATGAAACCAAAGCGTAATCAGCTTGCCTCTCATTTATCAAAAGGAATGAGACAAAAATTAATGATTATGAGCGCTTTTCTTGTGGAGCCGAAGCTATATATCATCGATGAACCTTTCTTGGGTTTAGATCCACTTGGTATTAGATCGCTGCTGGACTTAATGGTGGAGAAAAAGAAGAATGGATCGAGTATATTAATGAGTTCACATATATTATCGACCATTGAGCAATATTGTGATCGTTTTGTTATACTTCATCACGGCAACATGATAGCAAATGGAAATTTAACCGATCTACAAAAGCAAACGGGAATGAGTAATGCCAGGTTAGAAGATATTTTTTTCCATCTCGTAAAGGACGAGAAGAAACATGAATAGGTATAACGATGTAAGAAGGCAGAGGTCGATACATTTTTGGAAACAGGTCTTGCCTTACGTGAAGTATGTTGTTAGTAGCGGATTTTTATTTTTCTGTGCTATCTTTGCTTTTTTATTTTTTTATTACTATTCTGATCTTGTAAACCATTATCCAGCTGATTTTCCGTTGGCGTTGGTGGCAACTGCAGTGTTGTTTCCTTTTATATGTTTTAATTCTATTCGGACTTTTTTTGTACAAGCTGACATTATTTTTCTCGTTCCTGCTGAGTCCAAACTAAAAGAATACATTCAAACTTCCATACGAAAAGCTTTTTATGCTAAAATACCGTACATATTTGTTTTATGGTTTTTTATATGGCCGCTTTATCGTATGTCGTTGGATATCAATCATTTAGCTATGTTTTTAGTCGTATTTTTATTTTTGCTGCTGTTGCTCTTCTTTAATATTTTTAGTCATTGGCAGGAGCTGCAAATGATAAATCGAATAGTTGTAAAAGGTTTTACTTTTTTACGATGGGTATTGTGCATAGCATCTCTATATCTTTTGTTTTCGATACAATGGCCATTAGCTATTTGTATTAGTGGGATTGCCATGATTGCCTATGTGTTTATGCTACATAAAGCAGATAAACATATTCTTTTTTGGGAAAACCTTATACGAGTGGAGTCTAAGCAGAGAAGCAGGTTTGAGTTGTTTTTAAATGCATTTGTGGATTACCCTCGTAGTACTTCTGGTAAAAGTAATACGTTTACGATAAAGTTGAAAAAAATGCAAAATCTGTTCCCATTTAAAAAGAAGCAAACTTTTCATTATTTTTACTTTTTAATGTTTTTGCGTAATGAGTGGTTTGGTATTGTTTTAAGATTAAACATCCTAGCCATCTTGATTGGACTTTTGATGGAATCACAGGAAGCAGCTATGGCATTACAAGTATTTTTTGTATATATCATTGGTGTACAGTTATCCTCACTTCCTTACGTTCATCGATATGCTCCTCTGCTTAACCTTTTGCCATTGCAGCAAAAAATGAGGGCAAATGCTGCGGCTAATGTTGCTGCTGTTGTACATGTCTTGTCCATTGTTTTACTGTCAATTCCAATACTAACTCGCTTTCCTTCTTACTGGATGGTAGGCATAGCTTGTGTAGAAGTCATTGTATCTTTTATTTATTTTCGACATGTGAATACGCGCAAATGGATAACAGATTAATTTAAACTTAATAAATGGATTGAAAATGACGAGGAGGAATGAATCATGGCTGATGAAAGAATTGTAAAATTAGCAGAAATTTTAGTGGATCACTCGCTTGAAGTAAAGGCTGGGGAAAAGGTATTAATCATAGGGAGTATGGGGTCAGAATTATTGATTAGGGAATGTTATCGTCTTATCATGAGACGTGGTGCTATTCCATTTACACATGTGTTCTTACCTGAATTAAAAAAGGTATTTTATGATGAGGCAAATGAGTCTCAATTGCAGAATACGGAATTCGATGAATTATTATATCAAAACTGTGATGCACTAATTCAAATAGATGCGAAAGAAAATTTAACCGAACTCACCAATGTCGATAGTCAAAAACTAACCGTACATCAAAAGGCTAGACTGCCTATTATGGAATATATGATGCAAGGAAAAGTGAGATGGGTACTTACTCGTTTCCCTACACAAGCATTCGCACAGCAAGCACTGATGTCCTTAGAAGAATACGAAGAGTTCGTCTACAGTGCAACGAATGTAGATTATCATGCGCTACATGAGTCTATGATTCATATTTCTGAGGCGTTTGATCAAGCAAGTAAAGTTCGAATCGTAGGAAAAGAAACGGATCTTACTATCGACATAGAAGGACGAAAAGCGGTCATCTGTAGTGGTAAACAGAACATTCCTGATGGCGAGTTTTTCTATACGCCTAATCATCTAAAAACAGAAGGTCATATTTATTATCAGTGGCCAACCGTGTATGGTGGTAGAAAAGTACAGGGCATTCGCCTTACTTTCAAAGAAGGTAAAATTGTAGAATACTCCGCTGAGAGTGGACAAGAACAGTTGGAACAAGCTCTCAATACGGATGATGGTGCCAAATTTTTAGGCGAATTAGGAATTGGAATGAATACAGGTATTGATATGCCTACTAGTGATATTTTATTTGATGAAAAAATAGGTGGATCTGTACATTTAGCAGTAGGAAGAGCGTATGAAGAAGGTGGAGAAGGGAATAAATCAGCAATCCACTGGGATATGGTGAAAAACTTAAAGGATGGCGGAGAAATTTACTTGGACGGTAAGCTAGTACAAAAAGATGGAGAATGGTTGTTATAATATGAAAATCAAAGAGTTGTTGGAATGGGTTAAAACCATCGTAATAGCAGTCGTCCTAGTATTTATTATTAAGCTATTTTTGTTCGGGAATTATGTTGTGGAAGGCGAATCCATGGAGCCAAATTTTCATGATGGGCAAAACATTATCGTAAACAAAATTTTGTATACGTTTCGTGAGCCTGATCGTGGTGAAGTCATCGTACTCCATGCACCAGATGGAAGAGATTTCATCAAGCGAGTCATCGGACTAGAAGGGGAAACAGTAGAAGTTCTTGGTGATGACGTGTACATTGACGGACAGGTGCTAGAAGAGGAGTATTTGCAAGATATTGTAAAAGAATACAATGACCAAGGGTTAAACTACAATACGATTGATTTTGAAGAACAGGAAGTACCAGAAGGACACGTCTTTGTTATGGGCGATAATCGTCCGAGAAGTAGTGACAGTAGAAGTGTTAAAGTCGGATTTATACCAGTAGAAGACGTAGTTGGAAGAGCAGATATTATATATTGGCCATTCTCTGACATCCAATGGATTAGATATTAATGTTGAAAAGTCATATCGTCATATAAAAACAAAGATCGCATGCACGTTGATCTGTTCTATGAAGAGCAGTTCAGGTGCTGATGCGATCTTTTTTGGTTGGTTATCCTTGCTCCAGTTGTTTTGCTGCTGTATATACGGTGTCGTATAAAGCAGTGAGATTTTCTTCGTCGATACAAGAAAAGGCAATGCGCAAATCTTTTTCTCCGAGTGCAATGGTGCCAATCCCATGTTTCTCTAGTAGGTACATACGTAACGTTTCTGCTTCCACATGTTTTAATTTCAAACACATGAAGTATCCTGAGTTAAATGGATAGTAGGACCAAGCATCATCATATTTGCCGCTGTCGAGCAAGGACTTTGTTTTCAATGCTCTTGCGTTCATTACATTGTATTTTTCTTTTTGTTGTTTTTTAAAATCAGGATTTTGAAGTCCATCTAAAATAAAAGTTTGGGATGGATGCGCAACACTAGATATGGTTGCTCTAATTAACCCCGTGGCTTTTTGTTCTAGTGCTTGTAATAACGATGTGCTTTCTGCTGCGAAGGTAATAAATCCTACGCGGAATCCCCACACGTACTCTTCTTTTGTTGCTCCATCTACGCGTATGGCTAAAATACGTGGGTGTATGGATGCTATCTTACCAAAGATGGAATGTTTCATACTATCTTCAAAGAAAAGCCCATAATAAGCATCATCTATCGCTACGACAAGATTCATGCCGTCATCAGCGCATTGCTTTAAAACAGCAGCAATGTCATCGCTCTCTTTTTCTGAAGGCGTGTAACCGGTAGGGTTATTTGGGAAATTAAGAACGACAATCGCTTTGCCTTTACTTTTTTGTGAAACAATAGCTTCTCGTAAACCTTCGCTATTGAATTGATTTTTATCATTATATAACGGGTACGTTATCGTGTTCGTTCCACGTCTTACATCAAATGATAAACCGTAATTCTCCCAATTTTTATCTGGTAAAATAACGGTATCGTCTTTATCAGCAAATAAATCTGCAACCATACTTATGCCATGAGTTAATGCATTCGTAACGATGGGTTGGCTCAGATTTTTATTTTTTAAATCAGGGTTTTCCGCTAGCATTTTCGCTTTCCATACGTCACGTAACTCCGCCTTACCAGCTGGTGGTGCATAAGGGTACAGATCTTTTGGCTCAAAAGGGGACAACTTTTCATGAAAGACGTCCAGATACATCGGTTTTCCATGTTCAATCGCCGTACCAATAGTGGCATTAAATTGATGCGCTTGTTGCTTTGCTTCGTTAGATTGACTAATGATGCCTTGCTTTGGAAAATATATTTCTTTTCCAAGATCAGATAACATCTCATAAACCGCTTTATTTTCATTTTGTATCGTTTCATTTAAACTTTTTGCTTGCGAATTCATCTTATTACATCCTTTCGCGCAATGATTTCATTATTATACCAATTTAAAAGCAGGCCGTCGATTATCTACTTTTGATTGGGTGCAAATGGCCAAGTTTTTCCCCCATTTTTACTTTGGAGCCAATATGTAAGGCTGAATCTACTTTGAAAATGTCGTGCTGTGTCAATAACACGACGGTGGAACCAAATTCAAAATAAGCTAGTTCTTCTCCCGTAGTGAGCGTATCATTTACGTTTCTTACATGCTGGATACTGCTTACATTCATCGCTCCTACTTTCACGACACACATTTCACCATATTCATGCTCCACATAACTGATGATTCTTTCATTTTTGCTTAATACTTGATTCATATTTTTCATTGCAAAATCATGTACAGGATATACTTTTCCTTTAATATGGTCTTTCTCTATTAGTTTTCCGCTTGCAGGACAATGAATACGGTGATAGTCTGATGGACTGAGGTATAGTACGAAGTAAAAGCCATTTTTATAATGGTACGTTCGTGGCGATTCATTTAATAAGGAAGAGATGGTATAATCTTGCCCCTTCACATTATACAATGTACCATCTTCTATTTTGCCCATCGCTGTAATCATCGCATCCACTGGACTAATTAGAACGTTGGAATCAGAAGCGATAGGTCGCGCAGAAGATTGGAGTTTTCGAGTGAAAAATTCATTTAACGTTCGATATTGATGTATATCATGTTCGGCTTCAGCAGGATTAATGTTATACGTGCGTGCGAAATGTTTAATGAAGGGGCGACTTAATGTAGATTTAGAAAAAGCCCCAACACCTTTAGCTATCGTTTTTCGAGATGAAAGTTCAGTTAATAATTTGTACACTTTTTTCATAATGCAACTCCAAGTTCATGATATGATGTTCTCCATGATATAGTGACATAGAACAAAGAGGAAGGCAACTATATTTCATCATGTCCGTCATGTTTGTGTTTAACGTTATGCACGTGATTTTTGTTTCATATGTTGATATATTTCAAATTTTAATTTCGTAAAAGATTCGGTTGCGAGTAACGATTCTGTTCGTGGACGTGGAAAAGGAACGGTATACGTCGCCAGCACGCTCGTAGGCTTATCAGATAAAACATAAATACGATCGGACATATATAAAGCTTCTTCAATATGATGGGTGATGAGTAAAATTGTTTTTTGTTCTTCTTCCCATCTTTGGACAAGCCAGTTTTGCATATCCATTCGGGTAAATGCATCCAAAGAAGCAAATGGTTCGTCCAAACACATAACGACATTTGGCGTTAACAAAGCTCTTAAAAACGATATACGCTGCTGCATACCACCGGATAAAGCATGGGGATAGTGTTTGCTATATTGTTCTAAGCCAACTTTAGCTAAACCTTCTCTCGCTTGCTTTATCGCGTCTTTTTTACGTATGCCATTCAATTCCATCCCTAGACGTACATTCGTTTCCACGTTACGCCATGGGAATAGACTTGCTTGCTGAGGCATGTAGCTAATGAGACCTTTTCTACTTATACCATCCATATTGTGTTGCCCGATATATATTTCTCCTGAACTAGGTGCTGTAATACCTCCGATCATATGAAAGAGGGTGCTTTTTCCACTGCCTGAAGGTCCTAAAATAGAAACGAATTCTCCTTCGTTGACATGCAAAGAGATATCGTTCAAGACGTGTAACGTACCTGATTCATGAGGAAAATATTTATGAATTTGTTTCATTTCAAGTATTGAGTTGGACATTGCATTCCCTTCCAAATCTATAATTTCTTTCTCACTTTTGTTGTATGCTTTGTTTGAGTTACACTGAATGATTATAAAAAGTTACTTTGTATGATTCCATTTCACAATCCATTTTTGTAATACGTTGATGATAAGGTAAAATGTAAAACTAAGCACTACGATAACGATAAAACCAATGAAAACACGAGGCGTTTTAAAAGAAGAAAGAGACAACTTCATAAAGGCTGCAATACCGTTGCTAGAACCGGCTGCCCATTCGGCAATAACGGCTCCCATCACACTATAGGTCGCTGATATTTTTAAACCTGAAAAAATATAAGGAGTAGAAAAAGGTAGCTCTAATTTCAAAAATGTCTCCCACTTTGACGCTCCCATCATCTGTACGAGATGCTTATAATGATGTTCCGTTTGTTGTAATCCCGTAATCATCGATATCGTGATAGGAAAATAACATATTAATGTAATCAATATATAGTGTGGAATTAAGTTATAACCAAACCAAATGACAAGAATAGGCGCAAGGGCAATGATCGGAATGTTTTGTGAAATAATTAATAGAGGGAAAAAAGCTCTATTCAGCCATGGAACGAGATGAAGAAGTATTGCTGTAGTGATACCGAAAAAAATACCTAATGTAAATCCAATTAGTGTAATCTTTAATGTGGTCATACTATGTTCCCATACTCGATCACCTACCAATAACCATTCATCATAAATCATGGATGGTGAAGGAAGTATCCAAGCATCAAGTTGAAAAATATAGGAGGAAAATTCCCACAGTATAAGGAGGAAGATGACCACCGTAAAGGCAGGCCATCCTCTTAGCCATAAAGCTTTTAATCTATTGTTCACGATATTTCTCCGTTAATGTATCCATAGTAATACCAGAAGGTTGATGTAATATTTTAATTTGTGAGATGACACTGGAACACCCTTCTTGGATCATAATATGATTCATTTCTTGCACGATAAGTAATAGTTGCGTTAGATCACCCTCCATGGTCGTTTCCAGTGGATGAACTTCGTATTTCACGTTGCTATCATCAATGACCTTGATAGCGCGATCAACTAACTCATATACATCTTTGCCATCTTGGCTTTTTGGTATGATTTGCACACTCAGCAGTGTGTTGCTCATTCGAATCCCTTCCTTTATCTATACGTGACTTTTGTTTATGTTATTGCGGTAAAAACTGGTTTGTAAATGCTGCCTCTGCATCGAAACTACCTTCTAGTAGTTCATTTTGTTCCAACCATGACGCGTAGTTCACCCATACTTCTTTTTTCTGTAATCCCCATTGTTCGGCATCATCTTGATACTTATCTGCAAGCCACTTTTGGCTCGCTTTGACAAGTTCTGGATCAAGGTCTGGTTCCGCTTCGATGAGTATTTCTGCTGCTTGTTCAGGTTGCTCTATAGCAAATGCATACCCTTTGGATACAGCAGCCATAAATGATGATGCTAATGCCGGATCATTATTGACAGTATCTTCACTAGTAATAATGACAGGCGTATAGTAGTCAAGACTCTCCTCATAGTCGTTCAAATAAACGACATTGATATCTACGCCTCTTAATTCTGCTTCAATCCCCGTCCATGCATAGTAAATCCATGCCAAATCAATACCACTTTCCATCGCAGCAAAGAAGTCCGAGTTACCGATATTGACGAATTCTACGTCTTCTATATTCGCTTGCTCTGTTTGCATTAAAGATGCGATAACGGGTTCTTCCGCTGGGCTTCCCCATCCCCCGTATGTATGATTTGCAAAATCTTTAGGAGAAGTAATGTTTTTTTCTGCTAAGGAAGCAAATCCAGATGTATTATGTTGAATAATAGCTGCTATCGACACGATAGGAATCTCGCTACTTGATCTTGCATTCGTAACATTTTCTTGATAACTAATACCGAATTGTGCATTGTTGGCTGCTACCATCGTTTCAGCACCAGCATCACCTGGTTGAATGATGGATACGTTTAATCCTTCTTCCGCAAAGTAACCTTGCGATTGCGCTACATAAATTCCCGTATGGTTGGTATTCGGTGTCCAATCTAATACTACATTTATGTTTTGAAGTTCTGCACTTTCCTGCTCGTTTACATTTTGTCCGTCTTCTGTTTCATTCGATGATGTTGTTTCATCTCCTCCACATGCTGTCATAAGCAGTGTAAGTAATAAAATAGATGTTAATGTGAAGAATATATTTTTTCTCTTCATGATGATATCCCCTTTCCATCCTTTCAATAAAAAAAACTTCCCACGTTAGGGAAGTTTGACTTCTGTCTTCTGACACACTGTGGGCACTGTGGGTATCACTGTGGCCATAAGACATCGCATTCCCTACGCTGGTATGATCCAGATCAGGTTTCTGGGTCAGTATCATTCGGGATACTTTCTCAGCTGGCCAAATTCCAACTCCCCATTACATTGTAAAAGTAGATCCTTGTGGATCAAACCATATTATAGCTAGTTATAAGGTAAATGTCCAGTAAATGCGATGTGCACGGGGAAAAGTAAAGAGATAATTTTACCAACTTGAAGGTGTTTTTTGCAATGTTCTGCAAACGTTAACAATTTTCGCTTTGTTTTGTGATAAATATCACAGTCCGTACACTACTTTGCTAAATACAATAGAGACAAATACATTAATTGAACATATCAGCTTATCTTTTCTTGATGAAAAGTGAGGGGAGGAAAACAAATGAGTCAAACGACAGAAGAAATGAAGACGGAAAAAGAAGTCGTGAGGTTAAAAGATAACAAAAAGACAAAACACGAAGAAGTGAATTTAAAGGGAACATTTGCATCGGTTATGCTTTTGGGTGGCTTCTTAATTATAACTTGGCTTGCTGTGTTTATTTTATTTTTAGTTCGTAACGGATAGATGAGGGGGATAAAAACATGCACATTCACAAATTAGAAAAAATATGGTTAGTATTTGGTATTGGTATGCTTGGGGTATTTTTGCTCATTCTTGGCATCTCCACTTTTTCTTACGGATTGGAGCCGCCTAGTGCCCATCAAGCTGTAAATATGGAAAATTTATATGACACACCACCATTTGATGAATTGGGATTAAATAAATTAAATGACAAAGAATACGAAGCTATTTTGACTGCTTACGTCTTCGGCTTTAATACAGGAGACGAAGAATTCACTGTGCCAGTGGGCTCTACCGTACATTTTAAAGCCACTTCTCCTGATGTTGTACATGGTTTTGAAATTCCAGGTACTAATGCAAATATGATGGTTGTTCCGGGAATTATCAATCATGTAACGTATACATTTGATGAGCCTGGTGAGTATTTAATTTTATGTAATGAGTATTGTGGTGTAGGTCATGAAATTATGCAAACCACAATTACAGTGAAATAAGGAGAGGGTGAATACATATGAATACAGTGCAGCAGTCAGAACAAGCATTTGATAAAAAAGATTCAAAATTGGTCATTAGTCATATTATATTCGCATTTGTAGCATTATTAATCGGTGGTATTGCTGGTTTATTGCAAGGCCTTGTACGTAGTGACATGATTCAGTTGCCAGCTGGAATAGGATATTATCAATTATTAACCGCTCATGGAGTCCTCATGGCATTAATATTCACTACTTTCTTCATTATAGGCTTTTTGTTTTCAGGAATGTCTAAAACGTTAGGCGGCAAGCTATTACCTCGAGCGAGAACACTAGGTTGGCTTGGTTTTATCCATATGGGATTTGGTACATTAGTTGCTACTGTCATGATTTTACTTAACAAAGCAACAGTACTTTATACATTTTATGCTCCAATGCAAGCTTCACCGTTCTTTTATTTTGCTCTTGTTTTTGTCGTTGTAGGGACATGGATGAGTGCAGCGGGTATGATATATCAATATCGATATTGGAAAAAAGAACACAAAGGGGAAACAACGCCATTAACAGCGTATATGTCCATTATTACGATGAGCTTATGGGTGATTGCTACATTAGGAGTAGCTGTAGAAGTTATTTTTCAGCTTATTCCATGGTCTTTAGGATGGGTAGAGGGCATTAATATTATGTTAAGTCGTACGTTGTTCTGGTATTTTGGACATCCACTCGTTTATTTCTGGTTATTGCCAGCATACATTTGTTGGTATGTCATGATTCCTAAAATAATTGGGGGTAAAATATTTAGTGATGCGTTAGCTCGATTATCTTTTATTTTATTCTTACTATTCTCTATCCCAGTAGGATTTCACCATCAATTGATGGAACCAGGTATTTCGCCGTTTTGGAAGTTCTTACAGGTTGTCTTGACTTTCTTAGTTGTCATTCCATCTTTAATGACCGCCTTTTCTCTGTTTGCTTCATTTGAGATATACGGAAGATCTAAAGGTGCGAAAGGATTGTTCGGTTGGTTTAAATATTTGCCTTGGAAAGATATTCGCTTCTTTGCTCCATTTATGGGAATGCTTATTTTTATCCCGGCAGGTGCAGGTGGCTTAATTAATGCAAGTAACCAAATGAATGCGGTGGTACATAACACGTTATTCGTTACAGGACACTTTCATTTAACGGTTGCTACCTCCGTGACATTAACGTTTTTCGGAATCACGTATTGGCTTATTCCTGCTATGACAGGGAGAAAGTTGACGCCTAAGATGCACAAGTTAGGTCGTATGCAGACATGGGTGTGGGTCGCTGGTATGGCGATGATGTCAGGAGCAATGCACATTGTCGGTTTATTCGGTTCTCCGCGCCGTACAGCATATAGTGATTACAATGGACATCCTGATGCAGCTGCATGGGAACCATACTATATCATTATGGCAGTGGGAGGAACGGTACTGTTTATTGCCGTACTCATGATGATTTACAATCTATATAAGCTCTTCACATTACCAAAAGGATACGAAGAATATCCGATTGGAGAAGTAAGTGATTTAGCAGAGAAACCTCCAAAATTGTTCGAACGTTGGGGATTCTGGGTAAGTATAGTGGTGATTCTTATTTTAATGGCTTATACGATACCAGTGATCGATATATTGAATAATCCATCTGGTGGATCAAAAGGTTTCGTTACTTGGTAAACGTAATGTAGAGTTGTATGAAGAAGTTCCCATCTTATGAAAAGTAGTAAAAAGTGGGTTGAAAAAACTCATTCAACTTATATGAAAAAGCGGCGGAGGCACTTGTTAGCCTCCGCTTTGCTTTGTTTCTATAGATAAGTATGATTATTTTATCGCACCATCTATTGCGCCTTTTATAATATGTTTTTGAGCAATGAAGTAAAAAATAATGATGGGAATAATAGCTAGGACTAAACCAGCCATCGCTAGCGTCCAATCTGCTTGATACGTTCCGAAAAAATACTTAGTGGATAGTGGTATCGTACGTAAACTTTTCTCTTGCAATACTAATGATGGTAGGAGGTAGTCATTCCATATCCACATCCCATTTAATATGGCAACCGTAATACTAATCGGTTTCAGAAGGGGAAACACAATGTTGAAAAAGATTTGAAACTTGTTGCAACCATCTATCGTAGCAGCTTCTTCCACTTCTTTTGGTATGGATTTCATAAAGCCATGAAACAGAATCACAGATAAGCTGGCACCAAATCCAATGTACATAAAGATGATGCCGTGATACGTATTAATCAAATTTAATTTGTTCGCCCCATACAGGTCAACTAACGGTAACATGACCGATTGAAATGGAATTAACATAGAAGCAATAAAAGCATAAAAAATTACAGTGCTTAATTTATTTTTTGTTCGAACTAACATCCACGCAGCCATGGAAGATAGTAATACGATGAGTGCAACACTCAATATAGAGATAATCAATGAATTCTTTAGCGCCGTTAGAAAGCCCATTTTTTCCATTGCTTTTATATAATTGTCTAGAACAAACGTATTAGGTAGTGAGAGTGTATTTAAGAGAAATTCCTTTTTCTCTTTAAAGCTATTCACAACTATAATGTAGAATGGTGATAAATAAAGTATACCAAGCAAAATACCGAATACTTGTAGCGATAGTCGTTGATATTTCTTTTTATTCATTACATCTCCACCTCTCTACGTTTGTTGTAATACACTTGAACAAAGGAGACGACACCGATGATGATAAATAAAATAGCTGCATAGGCTTGGCCTTGTCCGAAATTGGAATCTGTAAAAGCTGTGTTATAAATTTGTAATGTCAGCAATTCTGTTAGACGACCGGGGTCCCCGTTTGTTAAAGCTAAATTGACATCAAACATTTTAAATGAATTAGACATCGTTAAAAACATGCTAACAGTGAAAGCTGGCGCAACGAGTGGGAAGATGATGTGACGAACTCGTTTCCATGCATTGGCGCCATCTACTTGCGCCGCTTCGATAAGAGATTGTGGAATGCCTTGCAGTCCAGCAATATAAATGACCATGATATACCCACCAAATTGCCATGTTGTGACGATAGCCATGGCCCATATTGCTTGATTAGCTTCACTTAACCACGGTAACCCGAAAATACCAAGCCCTGTCGACTCATATAGCGATACAAAAACTTTAATAAAAATAAATCTCCATATATAACCTAAAACGATTCCTCCTATGAGATTAGGCATAAAAAACACCGTTCGTAGTAAATTTGCACTTCTCATTTTCTGAGTCACTAACAAGGCAAGGAAAAAACCTACAATGTTGACGAGTACGACACAAATGAGTGTAAATTGAATCGTGGCAAAGAAAGAAATTCTAAATTGCTCATCTCGAAAAGCAGCAATATAGTTTTCTAAACCGATGAAATCTATGCTTCTTCCCGGAATCGCACTCCAATTCGTAAATGAGTAGTATAAACCAATAATAAAGGGAATAATGACGACCATGAGAAAAGCAATAAAGATAGGTCCTACAAATGACCAGTATTCTAACTGATTTCGTAACTTATTTGATTTTTTCATGTTGTTTCTCTCCTCAAGTTACTTTACTTTGTTTTTTCATCCCACTGTGTATCTAGAAAAGATAAAATTTCATCCCATGTCTTATCACCATTGACATAATCTTGGAATGCTTTCTTTGCATCATTTTCAACTAATCCCAATGGAAAAGCATGCCACACCCACGGTATTGTTTTTTCATCATTTACGTAAGTAATAATGGATTGAGCTAATGGATCCGCTTTTTCAACACTAACGTTGGTGAAAGCTGGAATATACTTTGCTTCTTCAACCATGAATTGTTGTCCGCGTTCGTTCATTACCATGTAGTCTAAGAATTTTTTGGCCGCTTCAATGACTTCATCATCTAATTTTTTGTTGACTACCCAATAGTTAGGTACACCTACGGGAATGCTGTCATTCGCCCAAGATGTATTATCACTAATTGGAATAGGCAAGAAGGCGATATCTAGATTTTCGTCAATTTCATTCAACTGATTGATCGTCCAGTTACCTTGCTGAATAAAAGCCGTTTTGCCTGAAGCAAAATCAGAGTACTGTTTTTCGTAATCCGTAACCGCTACATCCTCATAAGAATACGTTACAAATGTATCTACTAAGTCTTTGAAAGCAAGCATTTGCTCGTTGTCTGCAAAATTTGCCGTGTCATCGTTCAATGCTTCGATAAAATCCATTGGATCTTGCTGCATTGCAAAAGGTACATTGAACGTATGATAGGAGGACACCCACCATGCTGTACCACCAACAGACCAGCCTAACGTAGCTTCCAAACCTAATGCTTCTTTTTGTTGTTCTACTTCTTCAAATAATGCTTGGAGAGAAGATAATGAATTTACATTGTTTATCATCGTTTGTGAAATGCCTGCTTGTTCTAAAATGGCTTTGTTGTAAATGATGCCGTAACCTTCAATATTTACTGGTTGTCCGTAAATTTTACCGTCTACCGTAATATTGTCTAATAACCCTTCACTTGTTACACGTACCCATTGTTCCTCTGATAAGTCAGTCAAAAAATCAAACCATACATCTCTTTCTGTCGGTCCAGGAACTTGGAAAATAGCTGGCTGATTACCAGAGCTCATTCTCGTCTTTAAAATAGATGTATAATCTTCCCCGCCACCAGCAGTATCTAGGTTTATAATGATGTCAGGATTTTCTTCCATAAAATCATCAACGAGACTTTGTAACTGATCCACAATTTCCACTTTCAGTTGAAAAATATCAACCGTGACTTTTTCACTTTCGTCAGATGAGCACCCAACTAAAAATAAAGATAGTACGAGTAAGATTGATATAGATGCTGTTATTCCTTTTTTCATAGCACATTCTCCTTTTTGTGTTTGCAACCGGTTTCCCAATATGCGTTTTTTTATTGTATATACATAAGATGAATGAAAAAGATCATTATCTTAGATATATCGATCAAGACTTTCTTTTTGTAGAGTCGCGTTCCACGATGCGATGAGGTAATATTACTTTTTTCTCTGTTTCTTCTCCATTCATGAGGCGCATTAACTGCGTCATTGCTATTTCTCCTTTTTGTACAAACGGCTGTTGAACCGTAGTAAGAGAAGGCTCATATATATGAGCAATGTTAATGTCGTCAAATCCTACAACAGACACTTCATGTGGTACTTTCTTTCCAGCCTCTTTTAATGCTTTTATCGCACCAATTGCCATTTCGTCATTCGCGCAGAAGAGAGCGGTCATCTCTGGGTAGTTTTGAATTAATTTCATCGCTGCTTTGTATCCGTCTTTTGTTTTATATTGACCTACTTCATATGTATGACTACCCCAATGTAAGCCGTGATCTTTTACCACACTTTGAAATCCTTCATATCTCAAATCACCAGCATAGTGATCAAACAATGGGCCACGAATCATTGCTAAATGTTGATGGCCGAGCCCAATCAAATAGTTAGCTACGTCTTTTGTTGCCTGTACATTATCAATAATGACAGTTGGGAATGGGAGAGAAGGATCCTCATACCCAACAATAACAATGGGTTTTGAAAACTCAGCTAACTTTTTGCATAAAGTATTTGATGTATGAAATCCACTCAATATCAAACCATCTACTTCTTTTTCAATTAAAATATCTAGAAACGTAATTTCACTCTCTTCTTTACTGCGCGAATTGCACAGTAAAATGTTGTAACCGTCTATTTGTGCTTGTTTTTCTATGCCATTGATCATATCCGAGAAAACAGGGTTAGAAAAATCGGGGATAATGACACCTACCAGCTTTGTCTTTTGATTCGCCAAACTTCTAGCTACTGCACTGGGTTTAAAATTTGTGGTGGCAATAGCATCTAAGACACGCTTTTTCACTTCAGCACTAACCGGTTTAGAGTTGTTCATTACGCGAGAAACAGTAGATTTGGAGACACCAGCCATTTCAGCAATGGTATTAATCGTAATACGCAATATACTCACCTCATATGACTAATATATCAGGAAAGCGTTTTCCTTGGAATATTTTTTTATAATATTTCTTTTTTATGTAAAGTTTCCATTTCGCTAAAATGTTGTAGTATACGTAAAAAGACGAGATACCCCATGTATTTTTCTTATTGTGTTTGGCTACAAAGTAAAGTTGTGAACAAAAAGACACAAACTTTGTGAAAAAAATCACAAATGTGTGATAAAAGTCACAGTTCATAAAGGTAAGGCAGTATAGAATATAGCTATAGAGAGAAACAAAAAAATGATTGATGGAGGCGTGGAACATGGCTGTAAAAGAAACCAAAGTACAAGAACAAGTATCCGTGCAAACTGAAGTAGATCGTTTAGTAGCAAATGCGAAAAAGGCATTAGATAAATTTATGAAACTCGATCAAGAGCAAGTGAATACAATCACCCAAGAAATGGCGTTAGCTGGCTTGGATAAGCATATGGCCTTAGCAAAAATGGCAGTGGAAGAAACCGGTCGCGGAGTATACGAAGACAAAATCACAAAAAATATATTTTCTACAGAATATATTTACCATAGTATTAAATACGACAAAACGGTCGGAATCATCGAAGAAAATGAGTACGAAAATTATAAGTTAGTAGCAGAGCCAGTTGGAATCGTAGCGGGAGTGACACCAGTTACCAACCCTACATCCACAACGATGTTTAAATCTATTATCTCTGCAAAAACACGTAACCCGATTATATTTGCTTTTCATCCATCTGCACAAAAATGCAGTAGCGAAGCTGCTAGAACGGTATTAGAAGCAGCAGTGAAGTATGGCGCACCTGAACATTGCATTCAATGGATTGAAAACCCATCTTTAGAGGCTACACAGTACTTAATGAATCACCCTGATGTGTCTCTTATCTTAGCAACAGGTGGAGCTGGCATGGTAAAATCCGCATACAGCACAGGTAAACCAGCACTTGGTGTAGGACCTGGTAACGTACCTTGTTTTATTGAGAAAAGTGCAAACATTAATCAAGCGGTAACGGATTTGATTATGTCTAAGTCTTTCGACAACGGTATGATATGTGCATCCGAACAAGCGGTAGTCATCGAAGAAGCAATATATGAGCAAACGAAAAAGAAAATGTCCGCAATGGGATGTTACTTCTTAAATAAACAAGAAACAGAGAAAGTTTCTGACTTAGTTATCAACAAAAATAAATGTGCTGTAAATGGTGCAATCGTTGGTAACCCAGCTACTAAAATTGCAGAGTTAGCAGGTGTTAAAGTTCCTGCAGATACGAAAGTGTTGGTTGCCGAGTTGCAAGGAGTAGGACAAAAATATCCATTATCCGCAGAAAAACTTAGTCCTGTACTAGCTTGTTATAAAGTAAAAACAGCACAAGAAGGCATTGAGCGAGCAGCTGAAGTTGTTGAATTTGGAGGAATGGGTCACTCTTCCGTTATTCATTCTAATGATCAAGATGTCATCGATGCTTTCGCTAAGCGTCTGCAAACTGGCCGTGTGTTAGTGAACAGTCCTTCTACTCATGGGGCAATAGGTGATATCTATAATACAAACTTACCATCTTTAACACTTGGATGCGGAACGTACGGTTCTAACTCTACAACTTCTAACGTTACAGCTGTTAACTTAATTAACGTAAAACGTGTTGCTTACCGTACAGTGAATATGCAATGGTTCAAAGCACCAAGCAAAATTTATTTTGAAAAAGGTGCAACACAATATTTAGCGAAAATGCCGGATATCTCTAGAGTACTCATCGTAACGGATCCAATGATGGTGAAATTAGGATATGTGGAAAGAGTTGAATACTACTTAAGAAAAAGACAGACTCCTGTATTCATTGAAGTGTTCTCTGACGTTGAACCTGATCCATCTGTGGAAACAGTGGAAAGAGGTAGTGAGTTAATGAAGAGCTTCAAACCAGATTGCATCATTGCCATTGGTGGTGGATCTCCAATGGATGCGGCAAAAGGAATGTGGTTGTTCTATGAATATCCAGACACAAGTTTCCATTCTTTAAAACAAAAATTCATGGATATTCGCAAACGTGTTTATAAGTACCCAAGACTAGGACAAAAAGCAAAATTTGTAGCTATCCCAACGACGTCTGGAACAGGTTCTGAAGTAACTTCTTTCTCTGTTATTACAGACAAGAAAGATGGCAATACAAAGTATCCATTAGCAGACTATGAGTTGGTACCTGACGTAGCGATTGTGGACCCTGACTATGTATTAACTTTACCAAAAACACAAGTTGCAGATACAGGTATGGATGTCTTGACACATGCGATAGAAGCTTACGTATCTGTCATGGCGAACGATTACACAGATGGATTAGCGATGAAAGCTATTCAACTCGTATTTGAAAACTTAGAGGAATCTTACAAAACAGGTGATCCAGTAGCACGCGAAAAAATGCATAATGCTTCTACGATAGCTGGATTAGCATTTGCCAATGCGTTCTTAGGAATTAACCATAGTTTAGCGCATAAATGGGGCGGAGAATTCCATACTGCTCATGGTAGAACCAATGCAATTCTAATGCCACATGTTATTAAATACAACGGTTCTAAGCCAAGCAAATTCACTTCTTTCCCTAAATACGATCACTTTGTAGCAGATGAGCGCTATGCTGAAATTGCTAGAGTGTTAGGTTTACCTGCAAGAACAACGGAAGAAGGGGTACAGAGCTTAATTAACGCGATCCGTGACTTAAACAAAAAGCTAAACATTCCGGAAACATTCCAAGAAGTTGGTGTCGCGCCGAAACAATTCGAAGCTAAGGTAGAAGAATTAGCTGATCGAGCGTTTGAGGATCAATGTACAACAGCAAATCCAAGACTTCCACTTGTAACAGAATTAGCAGACATCTATCGCAATGCTTTCTATGGCAAATTTTAATAAGCATTGATTATATAAAGAAAAAGGATTACAAATCTGGATGGGAAGTCATTAACCTTGCGTAATGGCTTCTCTCTTATAAGTAAAATAATTATTATGGAGGTGTTACACATGGTAATGAAAGAAAGAGAGATCTTACAAGAATCAAAAGTACAAGAACCATGGAGAATGTATCAATCTGGAAGATGGATGGATCACATCGATGTTAAAAATTTCATCGATTTAAATATAACTTCTTATGAAGGAAATGATCAATTCCTTCAAGGGCCTACGCAAGAAACATTAAAATTGTGGGATATCTTGCAGGATCTTACGATGAAGGAAAGAGAGAACGGCGGTGTACTTGATGTAGACGTAAATACGATCTCTACCATTACATCTCATGGTGCTGGCTATATTGATAAAGACAAAGAGCAGATCGTTGGATTACAGACAGACGAACCTTTCAAGCGCTCTATTCAGCCTTTTGGTGGTATTCGCATGATGGAGCAAGCATGTGAAGCTTATGGGTTCGAATTACCGAAAGAACTCGTAGATTTATTTACACACGTAAGAAAGACACACAATCAAGGGGTATTTGATGCATATACTTCCGAAATGCGTGCAGCGAGAAAAGCGGGGATTATTACGGGACTTCCAGATGCGTATGGTAGAGGAAGAATCATTGGGGATTATCGTCGAGTAGCATTGTATGGAGTAGATAGACTCATTGCGGATAAGAAAAACGATCTGAAGTTACTTGAAGTAGATGCGATGACAGAAGATATTATTTTACAACGTGAAGAGTTAAGTGAACAAATGCGCAGTTTAGTTGAGCTGAAACAAATGGCAGCTTCCTACGGGTTTGATATTTCTAAGCCAGCTACTAATGCGAAAGAAGCGGTGCAATGGTTATACTTTGCTTATTTAGCAGCAATCAAAGAACAAAATGGTGCGGCAATGAGTTTAGGTCGTGTATCTAGCTTCCTAGATATATATATTCAAAGGGATTTAGAAGAAGGAAACATTACGGAAAGTGAAGCACAACAATTCATCGATCACTTTGTGATGAAGTTAAGAATCGTTAAGTTTTTACGTACACCGGACTACAATGAACTATTTAGTGGTGACCCAACTTGGGTAACAGAATCTATCGGTGGTATGGGTATTGATGGAAAAACAAGAGTAACGAAAAACTCTTTCCGCTTCTTGCAAACGTTATACAATCTTGGTCCTGCACCAGAGCCAAACTTAACGGTATTATGGTCCGTTGATTTACCAGAAGGGTTCAAAAAGTTCTGTTCTAGAGTTTCCATTGAGACGAGTTCCATTCAGTATGAGAATGATGACCTCATGCGACCACATTACGGAGATGACTACGGTATTGCATGCTGTGTATCCGCGATGAGAATCGGGAAACAAATGCAGTTCTTTGGAGCTAGAGCAAACTTAGCAAAAGCTTTACTATATAGTATTAATGGTGGAGTAGACGAAAAGTCTGGAGCGCAAGTAGGTCCTGCTTATAGCCCGATTACTTCCGAAGTATTATCTTATGATGAAGTCATGAACAAGTTTGATCAGATGATGGAGTGGCTTGCAAAATTGTATATGAATACATTGAATGTGATCCATTACATGCATGATAAATATAGCTACGAAAGAATAGAAATGGCGTTGCATGATCGTGAAATTATTCGTACGATGGCGGGTGGTATTGCTGGTTTATCTGTTGTGGCAGATTCCTTGAGCGCCATCAAACATGCAGAAGTGAAGCCCATACGCAACGAAAATGGCATCGTTACAGATTTTGAAATAAACGGAGAGTATCCACAGTACGGAAATAATGATGAGCGTGTTGATAGTATTGCACAGCAACTGGTAGAGACATTTATGAATAAACTTAGAAAACATAAAGCTTATCGTAATGCAATACCAACCATGTCCATTCTTACGATCACTTCTAACGTGGTGTACGGTAAAAAAACAGGAAGTACACCAGACGGAAGAAAAGCAGGAGAGCCGTTTGCTCCAGGAGCAAATCCAATGCACGGTCGCGATAAGAAAGGAGCATTAGCTTCATTACAATCTGTCGCTAAATTACCTTATGAAGATAGCCTCGATGGTATTTCTAATACGTTTTCTATTGTGCCGAAAGCACTGGGTAAGCAGTTAGAGGTACAAGAAAACAATGTCACTGCGATGTTGGATGGGTATTTTAGTAATCACGGTCACCATCTGAACGTCAACGTATTCCATCGGGAACAACTCATCGATGCAATGGAACATCCTGAGAAATACCCACAATTAACGATCCGAGTATCTGGATATGCAGTAAACTTTATTAAATTGACCAAAGAGCAGCAATTAGACGTCATTAACCGAACGTTCCATGGCAACATGTAATAAATAAACAATACCCTCCATGATACATAGCATGTGGAGGGTATCACTTTCATATTTGTTGAAGGAAGGATGAACAGCATGATTGGACGCATACATTCAATAGAAACTTTTGGTACAGTAGATGGACCAGGTGTGAGGTTCGTATTATTTATGCAAGGTTGTGCACTACAATGTCGTTATTGTCATAATCCAGACACTTGGGATCAGACTATTGGAAAACGTATGACGGTCGATCAAGTATTAGCGGAGATTGAACCCTATGTGAGTTACTATAAGCCACTAGGTGGAATAACGGTTTCTGGAGGAGAACCTACTTTACAAGCTCCATTCGTAGCGGACTTGTTTCAAGCTTGTAAAGAAAAATGGGGCCTGCACACCGCACTAGATAGTTCAGGTTTTTGTGATCCTTATCATGCTCGGCACTTATTAGCGCATACGGATCTTGTATTGTTAGATTTAAAACACATCAACGAGGAAAAACATATCAATTTAACGACACAAACGAATCAGAAGACGTTAGCTTTTGCCCGCCATCTATCTGACATAAAGAAGAAAGTTTGGATTCGTCATGTGCTCGTTCCAGGCTATACTGATGATGAAAATGATTTAAAACAGCTTGGGTATTTCATTGGTAGTTTATCTAACGTAGAGAAAATAGAGATTTTACCATACCATCAGATGGGTGTATATAAATGGCAGCAGCTGGGTAAAAATTATACTTTAGAAGACATTCAAACCCCTACGGATGATGAAGTGAACAGAGCATATGCCTGCATAGAGCGGGGGAAAGAAATGTATCATCATGAGCAAAAAATAGGGTAAATGAGGTAAGCAAAGTATTGCTTATCTCCTTACATTCTACAAATTTCGGGAGGACAATTCGGGCACATGACAATGTTTTTCAGATAGGATAAGTCTGTGACGATCATTTGACCTTGTTTTATCACCACAGCATTGTCTTCTCGAAATTGTTTTAACGTACGATTAATGTTTTCTCTAGATGTTCCTATCATATTTGCTAACTCTGTATTCGTTAAACTCGTTTTAATGACAAACCCTTCCTCTGTCATTTTCCCGTAAGAATTAACAAGTCGAATTAAAATAGAAGCAAGCGCCCCTTTTTTCCCAAACAACAGTAAATCTCTTAGCCTCGCTTCGTACATCTTCTGCGTAATGCTAATCCACTTAATAAATTGCAAAGCAAATTCTCCGTCACTGGAGATAATGTCTTCTAGTGCATTTCGATGTATAACCAAAATTTTCGAAGTCGTCACACATTGTCCAGTGGCATTAAACTTTGGTTTTTCTTTTGTTCCCATCTCAACAAAAAAATCATGCTTTTGTAATAAACTTAAAATAATTTCTTTTCCTTCTTCTGTAGATTTTGTAATTTTCACTTGTCCATCCAGGACTAAAAAATGCTTATCTGCAGGTTCTTCTTCCATGAAAAGAAAAGAGTTAGATGGATAAGTGACTTCTTTACCTGCTTCTAATAAAGTATCAAAGTGTTTTTGTGACATATAATCTGTGATCTTGTTCATTTTCATGCTGAAATTGGATACTGTACATGGATGCTCTGTCATACTCCGGCCCCTCCTATTTCATTCTATCTTTCTTTAGTAATACATATTTTATGAATAACGTCAACATTTTTGTCTTTTTGTATATATTGATTGTAAACCTTACACTTTAAAAATCAGAATCAGAATGTAACATGATAATGTATGTCATGAAGCATACCCAATTCGCATGACAATAGATTTTTTACGCATTTTACTAATTGCAGTTGCATTATGGACCGATACTGAATATTTTATTCAATAGATATTATATAGAAGATTGAGGTGAAATTCCATGGTTAATCCATGTATAAGCTGTTCACCCCATCCCGTAGTTTCATTTATTGTCACTACAAAAAACAATATAGCTATGTTAGCGAGAACGATACATGAAATATCTCTTTTAACTTATCCTTATGAAGTGATTTTGGTTACGGAACGAAATAATCATCATATGATTCATGCTGGACAGCAAATGGGAACCATCCTTGAGTTTCAAGACAAGTCACCTCTCCTCTTTCATGGTCGTACGAAAGGTGCAATCAAGGCAAAAGGTGAAGTGTTAGTTTTTATGAATGAACATGATTTTCTCTCCACTGCAACGATAGCGAGGATGACGGCGGAAATCTTGTCTGGAAGAACGGTAATATTTGAACTTCCTCCAATCCAAAACGTCATCCGAGGTATCGATTTGGCGAAACGGGCGTTGAATTCCATTTTGCAACCTAGCTTGAAATCAGCATCGATGTTGGATGTTCCATATGGAATGCATAGATCCACGTTTAACAATGTCACGGCAGCATCTTTAGCAAATCCCGCGTTGGCTTTAGCCAAGACGATATTTAAAGGTTTCCCTGTGCAAGTCTACCCATTTTATGATGTACAAGTGAGTGAATTACTAAAAGTAAACCAACTAAATGAATTACATTCTGTCATTGTTGGAGATCATCTGGAAGCGATTCACTGGATCACTTTGCATACGAACCAACGTGGCAATAAGACGGACTTGGAACGCAAACGAGAGGTGATCCATCAGTGACTCATAACGTAAATAATTTAGTCAATAGCGCTTGGGAACGAGGTTATCATGATGGTTTTGCACATTCACAACATCAAGGTGTTTTTTCTTTAAGAGATATTCACAGAACATGGTATCAATGGATGAGCGAAGTTGCTTTAACAGGGCTAGAAGGAGAACTCTACGCCCTTTTATCCTCTACTTATTTTCAATCTTATTGTTCTTTTTATCCCGACTGTTATCATAAAAAATTATTGCTTCCCACCTCCAAAAGCGTTTCCGTCATTGTGACAGTGAGGAATGAACAAGATACGGTATGTAAAGTATTAAATGAACTTGAAAGGATTTCATTTGATGAGATTATAGCGGTTATTAACGGAACCACCGATCAATCCTATCACCTTATCAAACACGAGTATCCTTCTGTTACTATTGTCAATTACTTTCAACCTCTGGGGCATGACGTAGGTAGAGCGATTGGTGCGAAAGTAAGTCAAGCAGATATGATGTTGTTCCTTGACGGAGATATCGTGATTCCGGCAGAACAATTAATGCCCTATGTGTATAGTATCAACACAGACTTAGATATTGCGCTCAATAACATAGAACCCCTCATCAGACATCTTCCTTCCCAAGATCATGTCACGGTGTTGAAAGAGTTTTTGAATTACGTACTTGGTCGAGAAGACTTAGAGATGAATTCTTTAACTGCTATCCCACATGCCATGTCCAGAGAAGCCATTCAAGCCATTGGATTAGATAATTTAATTGTTCCACCAAAAGCATTTGCTATTGCCATTGACAAAAAGCTCCGCATCGGTTCTCCCGCTTCTATAGATGTACTTACAACAAATAGAGTAAGAAAAGAAAATAGGGGTTCCATCAATCCCGTTGCTGAACTCATCATTGGTGACCATATTGAAGCACTACACTATATGATGAGCCTGTATGGACCTCGTTTTCATGAGAAAAAAGGAGCTACGTAATGAGTAGGCCATGGAAACATAACATGTATGATCGCGGATATGATGATGGATATGACAGGGGGTATAAAGAGGGATATAAAGAAGGGTACAATGAAGGTTACCAAAAAGCAAAAGATGAAAAAATAAAGCTCAGCTCTGCTTATCATATGGGATGGGAAGAGGGATTGTATAGCGGTGGGGAAGGTGTTCTAGAGTATACCTTATTAAAAAATAAAATATTAATGCATGTCAATCATCGTGAAATATTACAAAAGGGTCTTGCTTCATATAAAAATAACATCGTTCCTATTCAATCTCTGCAAGAAGTATGGGATCAATTATACGATGCATTGGAAAAGAAAATAGCATATTCGTTCATTAGACTTGGTGATGGAGAGCTGTTGACCTTAGCACAAGGGAATGTACTTTCCGATAAAGATATAAAAAAATATGGACCTTTTCTTCCATATGCGGGAGTGACGATACCGAATACACATGCAAAATCGTTGCTTTTGACTTCACTCATAAAAGCTACATTAATTGGTATTCCACTAAAGCGTTCGTTTCCTTTTCAAAGGTTAGCAGAGCAAGTATTAAAAACAAACAACATTAACTTGAAATCATTACCATTAACGAATTCCTTGATTAATTATCAGATGTATGAAAATAATCTTATTTTAAAATTGCTGAAAGACAGAAAAATTCTAATTATCGGTAATGTGGCTGCTTTATTTGCGCGTAAATTAACGCAACATTATCATTTGAGCGTGAGTGGATACATTCAACCTGTAGATGGATTCTCCAACCTTCAAGAAGTCATTCAACAAGCCGGCCAATTTGATTATGATATTGCCTTAATTTCAGCAGGAGTGGCAGCCGTAGTTATCGCTGAAAAAGTTGCTAGTACGTACGGTAAAGTTGCCATAGACTTTGGTCATGTAGCGGATTTGATGATAAGGGATTCATCGTGTTAATGTTGCATAAAAAATCTTGAAATATCAATACCAAGTTCCATCGTTATTGCATCCAAAAGTTAGAGTAAAGAAACAATCTAGCTATTGAGGTGTTTTTTTATACGTATACCTATTTTATTTTTTTTGCTAGTAAAGATAATCGCCTTCGCCCTTTTTAACATATGATATTAGAACTAAATCGGTTGCTTCACGCAACCACCCAGCAACTACACATTAACATGAATATGAAATATAAATAACAACGTTGAAAGGGGAAGGGGTTGTGAATTTTGCAATTATAGGATGTGGCTTCATTGGAAAAAAACATGCAGAACATTTGGCTAAAGTGAAAGGATGTTCATTAGTTGCAGTCAGCGATATATACGAAGACAAGATGGAAGAAGTGATGCAGGCTTATAAAAAACAATATGAACATATCTCAAATCAACATCATCATATAGAAATAAAACAAGTGAAGCAATATCGATCACTGCTTGATGATAAAGAAGTTGAAGTCATCATTGTCGCCACTAGTACAGGATTCCACGAAAAAATTGCACACTTAGCACTGTCTCATGGAAAACACGTCATATGTGAAAAACCGTTGGCGCTTTCTTTATCAGAAGCTACTAAACTTATCTCTTTAGCGAAAAAGAAAAATCTTTATTTTGGTGTTTGCTATCAAAAAAGGTATTTATCACACCTAAATGAAGTCAAACAAATCATCGCGAATGGACATTTAGGTCATATCATTAATTGTCAGATGCATCTTTATTATAATCGTAACGATGAATATTACCGTAAATCTGATTGGAGAGGGACATGGGAACAAGATGGAGGTGTGATGTTAAATCAAGCTATTCATAATATCGACATGGTGACCTGGCTAGTAGAATCCACCCCAACATCTGTATTAGGCAAAATAGAAAAAAGAAAAAGGAAGATAGAAGCCGAAGATACAGCTTTTTCTATCGTTCAGTTAGAACCAAATATTCCGTTTTATTTCTATGCGACCGTTTGCAGTGCTCCACATGCCATGCATGAGTCCATATCCATCCTAGGTACATCAGGCCGTATCCAACTATCTGGGAAATTTTTAAATCATGTAGATGTCTGGGACGTTCAAGCATCACTTCCAAGATGTAATACAGTCCATTCTCCCATGATCATGTTATATGAAGATGTCATTCAATCCATACACAACAAGCAACCATCTAAAATTGATGCGGATACTACACTTTCCTCATTACACATTATTTTTGGCACTTATATGTCAGCTAAAAAACAAAAGAAGATTACATTACCTCTAAAACATTTTCAATTACATGATATGAAAAGCTTCACATTTTCTTAAGAGGCAGGTAAAAAACATGAACCATTTTTTGCATGAAAATATCAAGGTAGGACACAACTTCGAGAATGGATACTATACGGTTGTTCATGAAGGCGTAACGATTGGAGACGATGTTACACTTGGTGATCACACGGTCATATTGCCTCATGTTGAAATTGGCGACGGAGTTACAATTGGATCGCATTGTGTTATTGGCAAGCGACCTGCTTCCAATCAAAGGATGAAAAGAAAAAGTGACAGTGTACGCCCATTAAAAATTGGAGCGAACACCACCATTGGTTGTTCTTGTGTGTTATATGCGGGAAGTGAAATAGGTAAAGATGTATTCATTGGTGATTTGGCCTCTATACGAGAAAAGGTGCAAGTAGGAGAAACGACTGTGATCGGTCGCTCGGTTCACATTGAACTTCATACTATGATTGGATCTAATGTAGTACTTCAAACAGGGTGCTATGTTACAGGAGATACAGTAATCGAGAACAATGTATTTGTTGGTCCATGTGTTTCGATGAGTAATGATAAATATATGGGTAAACGTACGATAGCCTATGGAGGACCAACCATTTGTGAAGGAGCAGCGATAGGGAACAACGCTACATTGTTACCAGGAATTACGATAGGAAGAGAATCCATTGTAGGCGCAGGGGCTGTTGTAACGAAGCATGTGCCAGCTCAGTCCGTATATGTTGGAAATCCCGCCAAATCCATTACTCAAAAATAAAGTGATAATGGAAAGACAGGCAGAAAGGTGGCAGTCTTCAATGCGTGTATTGTGCTTGATGACATTAGATCGATTTAGATTAAATCTTGGCTGGGCGCTGGAAAGTATCGGTTATGATGTCTATCACATTAATGAAATACAAGAGCAAAGCCTAGAAGAAGCAATACAAATTCATAAGCCGGATATGTTTTTTGATGTCGGATGGGATGTGGAGCACTGTGACCCAAACAAACTTAAGATTTTAAAAAAAGTATTGAAAAAACACGATATCTTTCATGTTTACTTTGCAGAAGAAGATGAACTGCATTTTGAGCGATGGTCGAAACAATATGTATTGTTGATGGAACCGGAGTTTGTCATTACGAGAGGAGCGGAGTGTGTCCAATCTTATGATTTAATGGGATTTAACGCCATGCATATGGACATTGGTTGCAATGTGGAATTTCATTATCCAACGATGCCAGATCCTGAACTCCAATGTGATATATCGGTTATTGGCAATGTCCAGTTCGCTTGGGACATCTATCGAAGACAATGTATTAGAGAGTTAATTGTACCGCTATTCGATACCGGCTTTGATGTGAAAATTTGGGGCAAAGACTGGGATGACGATGAATTCAGCTTTCATTTTGAAAAATATCCGCCAAAACGTATGATGCAAGGTATGCTCCCTTATAGCAGAACACCAGCTGCATATAATGCTGCCAAAATAAACATCGGAATACAGTCAGTAGAAGAACAAATTAGCAACAGAGCGTATGAAATTATGTCTAGTGGTGGTTTTCTCCTTACTTCCAATACGGAAGCTGTGCAGCGCCACTTGATGCCAGGTCAGTATTGTGTCACGAGCAACTCAGCTCAGGAAACCATTGAACTATGTGAATACTATTTGACACACGAACAAGAGAGAATTGCGATTGCAAATAGAGGGATGCAGTATGTTCATGCGAACTATACTTATCAAAAAATCTTGCCTCCAGTCATGAAAGTAGCAGAACAACACATATTAAGGGGAAGGGGATAATCATTTTGCATGTACCATTCATTGAACTAGATAAAGAGTGGAAATCACAACAAGAGGAAATTATGACTGCTATACAACAGGTGATAGACAAAGGTCAATTTATACTAGGAGAATCTGTTCAATTACTAGAAAAAGAAATCGCTGCATGTTGTGGAGTACAGCAGGGCATTGGTGTCGCCAATGGTACAGATGCTTTGGTCTTATTATTACAAGCATTAGGAATACAAGAAGGAGACGAAGTGATTACGACCCCGTTTACATTTTTCGCTACGGTGGAAGCCATTATACAAGTGGGTGCAACCCCTGTATTTGCAGATATAGAAAAAGATACGTTTCTTATTAGTCCAGAAGAGGTAGAGCGTAAATGTAATCATAAAACAAAAGCCATTATCGCGGTACATTTGTTTGGGCAGATGGCAGATATGAAGCATTTAAATCAAATTGCTCGAAAATATCATGCTTACCTCATCGAAGACGCTTGTCAAGCCTTAGGTGCTAGTAGAGAAGGAGAATCCATTGGTCGTTGGAGTGACGGTGCAGCCATATCGTTCTTTCCTACTAAAAATTTAGGTACTTGTGGTGACGGAGGGATGATTGTAGTTCAAAACGATGAACTAGCATCCAACCTGAAAAGATTAAGAGCGCATGGCGCAACACAAAAATATATTCATGAACAAATAGGAATGAACAGTAGATTAGATGAAATTCACGCAGCTATTTTACGTGTTAAATTAAAAAAATTGAAACAGTGGAATGAAGAAAGAAGAACATTAGCAAATAACTATCGCGATATGCTGCAAGATTTGCCCGTACAACTTCCAACTGAAGTACCACATTCATATCATGTTTATCATCTGTATACGATTGTCATTGAGGAAAGAAATAAACTGCAAAATTATTTAAAACAGGCAGGTATTGGAAGTGGTGTATACTATCCTGTTCCTCTTCATTTGCAAAAGCCACTCATCCCATACGGTTTCAAATTAGGAGATTTCCCTAATGCGGAATATGCATGTGAGCACTGCTTATCTCTCCCTCTATTTCCAGGGTTAACAGAAGAGCAACAACAAACCGTTGTGGAACAAATCAGCTTGTCATTAAGAGGTGTTCAGTAGCATGCGAAGCTATGAAAATATACTAAAAAAAATTGAAGACTACAGTGCAACACTTGGTGTAATAGGATTAGGATACGTAGGTTTACCCCTTGCTGTAGCAAAAGCACAAGCGGGATATAGAGTAGTTGGATTTGATGTGGATACGGAAAGGGTGAATTGCCTGCAAGCAGGTTCATCTTATATTCGAGACATATCCAGTGACGACATCAAAGATCAAGTTGTTCACGGTCGTTTATCTGCAACGAATGACTTTTCTATTATGAAGCGATTAGATGCTATCAGTATTTGTGTTCCGACTCCTATTGATAAATATCGTCAGCCAGATTTAACGTATTTAAATGCAGCGATAAAAGAAATCGTCATTCATCTCCCATCCACGATGTTAATTATTATAAACAGTACGACTTTCCCAGGTACAACAGAAGAAGTCGTCAAACCGATCATAGAGAAAAAAGTAGGGGCAATAGGGGAGGATGTTTTTTTAGCGTATTCACCTGAACGAATTGACCCTGGAAATAGACAATTTCAAATTAAAGGCATACCAAGGATTGTAGGTGGTGTGACAAAACAATGCACTACATTATCCGCTAGATTATATGAAAAAGTGTTGAAAGAGAAGTTGTATAGGGTAGATAGTACAGGAATTGCTGAAATGTCCAAAATAGTAGAGAACACATTTCGATTAGTCAATATCGGACTCATTAATGAATTAGCTGTATTGTGTCATAAAATGAACTTAGATATATGGAAAGTCATTGAAGCTGCAAGTACGAAACCATATGGCTACATGCCATTTTATCCTGGACCAGGCATAGGAGGGCATTGTATTCCTGTTGATCCTCACTATCTTGTTTGGAAAGCGAAGGAATACAACTATAACACGCAGTTAGTTGAAATAGCAGCACAAGTCAATGAATCGATGCCTTCGTTTGTCGTATTCCGCATGACCATGATGTTAAACGAAATGAAGAAAACGATGAAAGATTCTAATATATGTATTATTGGAGCTGCATATAAGAAAAACGTAAGCGATTTAAGGGAATCGCCTGTGATGAAAATTTTCGAACTATTAGAGTTATATGAAGTAAATTGGAGCTATCATGATCCCCATATCGCAAGTATTGATTTATTCGAAAAAAATAGCGTTGCTCTAGAACCTAATATAATGGCACAACAAGACTTGGTGGTCATAGCGACAGACCATGATTGTATAGATTACCAATGTATAGCGGATCACGCTAATGTTATTTTTGACACCAGAAGCAAGATGAGTACGATGAAGTGTCAAGGTACGTATGTAAAACTATAGTGAGGAGGGATCATGATGCTTATTTACTTACTTGCGGACTCTTCCCATACGCAAGTAAAAATCATGAATGAAACCTTAACAGCCCGTGCGTGGGAAATTGAACACTCACCACAAGATGCGTTTGAACATTGTAGAATGGAGAATAAACACCCTTTTATTCTTCACTTTGATGTAGCTTCCATATGTAAACATATACCGCTCCTAAAATTAGCAAAAAGAAAAAATGCCGTGCGAATGTTACATGTATTTAACGATGAAATTAGTAAAAAACATATAGCAGGTCGACACAATCCATACGCGTCTTTAGTATCTGAAGAACATCCAGATGAAAATAAGAAGTGGAAAACGATAAAACAATATGCATCCCTTTTTTCTTGTTGCATCGTTTCTGATTATATGGTGGCTAATGCACTGAAAAAATATTTTCAACGTATCTATGTTTTACCTGAGATGATTCATTTTCGCAATTTATCCCCAGTCTACACCTGTACTTCCGAAGAACCAGTCATTGCTTATGCTAAAAGAGATAAAGAAAGTGAGCAGGTTGTACAACGCATTTTTAAACAATTAGCTGAAGCAGGTTTTGATTTTGAAACTAAAGCCATAGTGCCACACAAATATGAGGATAGAATAGATGATCTTTGTCAGGCGAATATCATCATGGATTACGATTTGCATGGGTCACTAAACTATTTTACAAAAGTATGCATGGCATTAGGCAAGCCAGTGGTAACACATATCTCTAAAGATATTTACACTCGATTACCTGCTGAAATTCCACTCCATCACTGTTCTCCTCCAAAATTATATGAAAAATTACAACACCTCATCTCACATTACAATGAATGGATAGATGCAGGGCATGAAAATAGAAAATACGTTAAAACATATCATGAACCTCAGCAGACATGCTCCCATTTAAAGTGGATATATCGTCGTGAATATCAAATTATGAATGGAAATGAAGTGGGTTTCCCATCTGTGGTAGACTGTCAGGATTATGTTCCAAAGCAATTCAGAATGGACTTGAAGACACGATATATTACGACGAATCATGAAGTAATAACGAAAACATACGAAATAAATGAAACTCCCTCTGCCCCGTCCCTTCTACGTTATAAGCCGGCTTTACAATGTTTTCGTAAAGAAAATGAAGGCATTTGTTTTAAATTTAGTATGGATCAAATGGAAGAACAAGACCAAATAAAACAAGCTAAACTCATTGTTCCTTTTCAAAAAGATATGGAGCAATTTGAACTTTACATCATGAAAGAGGACTGGGACGAAAAAGAAATGGAACAGACGTCATTCACCCAAAAGCAAATGGAACTCGCTTTCTGCGTAGATTTAACAAATAAATATAAAGAGACAAAATCTACATTGGAATGGGAATGTACGCCACTAGTTAGGCAATGGTTAGAGAATCAACAACAAAATTTCGGTTTTTTCTTAAAAAATAATATGAAGTTAACTCCTGAAATCGTCTTGGAAACAAGTAACAATGAATCGACTCGTATGTTCTAGGATAGAAGTTGTCATATTAGAAATATACACATTATAGGAGTTGAATACATTGAAATATAAAAGCATCATGAAAAAATGTAGCATAGCACTATTGTGTAGTATGCTTATTTTTTGTTCTGGAATTGGACATGCCGAGGCTTTTGGTGTTGGTGCAAAAGGTCCGGATGTTTACGCCGTACAATCCATGCTTAAATCCATTGGCTATTTTGGAGGTACTATTGACGGTATATATGGTCCGATGACAAAGCAAGGCGTCATGTATTTTCAGAGTAAATATGGATTGCCGCAAACAGGTGCTGTGGATTCGAAAACGTTACAGTCTATTTTATGGGCCTATGCCAATGTGAAAATAAGTAAGGCACCACAGCAACAACCAGAGGAACCTAAGCAACCAACAGAGGGGTTAACTGAAGACGAAAATTTAATGTTGTCGTTAGTGAATCAGGCAAGAGCAAGTGCAGGTCTACCTGCTTTAAGTATCGATTTGCAACTAACAAAAGCAGCGAGAGCAAAAAGCCAAGACATGATCAATAAAAATTATTTCTCTCACCAATCCCCCACGTATGGTTCCGTGTCTCAAATGTTAAAAACATTCGGTATTTCTTATCGCGCTGTCGGAGAAAACATTGCATGTAATTCATCTACAAACGGCGCACATACCGCATTAATGAACTCTTCAGGCCATCGAGCCAACATTCTTGGTTCTCAATATACGTACATTGGTATTGGCATAGTAGATGGCGGTAAGTGTGGAAAAATGTTTACCCAGCTATTTATTAGTAAATGACGTTGTAAGATATTTGGTACGTATTCCAAACATTGTAGAGCATGAAAATAAACCATTAACCCCATCCTAAGAAGGAACAAAAAACATTACAGGATGGAGGAAATACATCAAGATGAAATCAAAATGGTTATTGTTAACGATAAGTTTTATGTTCATTTTCTCTGCAGCAGCTTGTACGAACGACACAATGGATGAAGGTCGCGAGCAGGAAAGAATGAATAACTACAGCACTCGCAACAACATGGGTATGAATAATATGGAAAGAAGGGTTGATCCATATTACAGTAACAGAGGGAACACGATGGACAGAATGAACCAAACTACACGTCGTTTCTCTTTTAATCAAAACGCACGGTTTGAAGTTGGTCAAGCTATCGCAGATAAGTTAACCAAACTACGCGAAGTGGAAAGAGCCAACGTGTTAGTAACAGATAACAACTGTTTCGTTGCTGTAGACATGAATGACCGATTTGGGTACAGAAACAACTACAACGGTTACAGACCATATAACACAAGTGATCAGTTTGCTAATGATAATTTGACTTCTGCAATGAAAGATAAAATTAGAGCTGAAGTAAAAAAAGTAGATCATGATGTGAAAAATGTTTACATCTCAGCTAACCCAGACTTTGTGGAAAGAATGAATGGGTACGCTACACAAATCAGACAAGGGAGACCTGGTACAGGGTTTGTGAATGAATTTAGTAATATGATTGAACGGGTTTTCCCAATGAATGCAACAAGAAATGATGATATGAGAATGAAAAGAAATATGGATTACAACAGATAATTAACGCCAGCCCTCTCCATTAGGTGGACGGGGCTTGTTTCACGTATTGGAAGTGTAAAAAACTAAGTAAGGCATGGCCGCTGCATGTATTTGCTCTGGATATAATATATAAATGCCGTGATTTTCTTCTCCTTTATTTCTTTTCCAATCTTGATATAAGTGCGTAATGGGTAAAATGAACTCTTGCGGATACGCACTGGCTTCTACTTGCTGAAGCAATTGTGCAGGCTGTGGAAAGTGGTGTTGATGAATGACATCCGTTTCGGACCATCCTTGAGATAACTGTTTTACTACGATGGTTCCGAAAGGAATGTTTTGTAATGGGATATGAAGTTTCATTTCTTTTAAGTAAGCATCTGGGAAAATGGTAATGTTGAAAGAAACGTAAGTTTCATTTTGCTTTTGTGCAAAACGGTTTGGAACATAATATATGCGATCACTAAAGTTGTTCACTGCATTTATTCACCCCTTTTGTTCATGGTCGTTCGCTACGATATCATGAAAACTAAATTTGTTTATAGATGCCCAGTAATTGAGAAGCAACAACTTCTTTATCATGTACTTCTTTAGCATATTGACTGCCTTTAAGGCCTAACTCTGTTCTAAAGTCTTTGTTTTCCAATAAGCATTGTAATTTCTCATATAACGTATTAGGATTCGCATTGGCAATGGGAAGTTCTGGTGGGAACTTATTCACTAAATCCTCTCGAATATAACCGACGATAGGTTTCCCTAAAGCCATACCTTCAACAGCTAACAAACCGTATGAACCACAGAGAATTTGATCGATAATAATGTCTGCTTTTTGGTAAAACTCTCTAGCTTTGTGGTGGTTCATTTTTTCAATGCGCATATAGTCAAAGTCGTAATTATGTTTCAATTGACGAATGACTTCTTCAATTTGATTGGTTCCTTTGAATTTGGGCTGTGTTGGTGCGTGAACGATAAGAGGTTTTTTATTGTTTACAGCAGCGTTTTCTGGTGTGAATTTATCAAGATCTATAGCAATAGGTACCACATGCACATGTTTATAGTATGGACTTACATACTCATATACTTCGTAATCTTGCACAATCGCATGTTCAATGTACGCGGCGTTTAATTTTAATCTAAATGTAATCATATCGTTTGGCGGGGAATCCTCTGTATTCACAAATGGGTTTTTAGCTTTAGCTATATCGTGAAAACGAACATCATTGCCCCAATGATGCATCAATACTTTTTTGTTTTTGTGTATCAACGTTTCTAAATCGGACCGATCGACATGCAATGAGCTGTTGTAATGGAAGTGAAATACATCGTAGAAATTCATAATATGATGTGCTATGCTCTGAATTTCATAAGCAGATACATTAATAATATGATCTTCGTAACCAAGATAAGAATGAAACGTGTTATATCCGCTAGCTATATGTCCTCTTTTTTTAAATTCTTTGCACATTATCCCCATCTGTCCTGCTATTTCAATCGTCCCGTGTAAGATCTTCATGGTATACCTCCTACGATTCGGGGTTGTTGCCATAATATATTCTTTTTTTTATGGGGGTTTGCACGTCCATGACAAATAAGGGTTACTGTCCTATCTTTGATGGTCACAGCACTTGTTATAAACATCTTCACGTCAAGCGAATAACATAAAGAAAGGTAAAATATTTGCAGCAAGTTACGACGTGTATGAATGGAGGAGAATGAAGTGAAATTTGAGCATGTTTTAGTTACCGGTGGGGCAGGCTTTATAGGATCTCAATTAATCTCTGCTCTACTTCCACTTGCATCGCATATTCATGTCATTGACGACCTTTCAACGGGTAGAATAGAGCATATCCCTAAAGCAGAACATATTACTTTTTATCACGATAGTATTAATAACGATATATTGTTAGAAAAAATTTTACCTAACATACAATATATATTTCATTTAGCGTGCCGTAATTTAATATTATCAGCAGATGATCTAATGCAAGATTTTCAAACCAACTTATTAGGCACGATGACGTTGCTGAACAAAGTAAAGACGCATGGTCATCAAGTAAAGAAAATAATGTATACTTCTACTGCTTCTGTATACGGAGATGCAGATATCCTTCCTACACCTGAAACGTACCATCAAATCAAACTTCCCTACCCAGCTAGTAAATTTTCAGCAGAACATTACTGTCATGTGTACTATCATATGTATCAACTCCCGATTTCCATATTACGATTATCGAATGTATATGGCAGAGGACAAGTAAAGGAAAATCCATATTGTGGAGTCGTCACAAAATTTTTTGAAGCCGCAATGAACAATAACCCTATTATTATTTATGGAGATGGAAATCAAACAAGAGATTTTACGTACATTGACGATGCTATTCAAGCGATATTGCTAACTGCGAAGCATCATGTGCATGGCCAAGTGTATAACGTGGGAACAGGTGTGGAAACAAGTATCAATACATTAGCGGATAGTATCACTACTTTATTAGGTCATGAAAATGGTGAGAGAATAAATAAAGAAAAGCGAGTCGTCGATACGGTAAACCGAAGAGTGATGGACGTTCGTTATATTGAAAAAGAAATAAATTGGAGAGCAAAATATAATTTGAGTGAAGGATTACATCATACGTTGGAATGGATCAAACATGTTTAAGTCTGAAGAAGATCATGTTATTAGACATAAAGTGCCCATTTTTACATTGTATGCTCACGAATAAAATCACTACGTCATAAAATATGTTGACTGTATCCCTTAACCTTGTAAAACCAAGCCCGAGCAAGGAGGGGTGGCACTATTGATGGGTACTAACAATCAAAAAAAATTCATTTTAACCAATCGTGAGCGAGAAGTGTTCGAATTATTAGTAAAAGACAAAACAACAAAAGAAATCGCCATGGAACTTTATATTAGCGAAAAAACAGTGCGCAATCATATATCAAACGTAATGCAAAAACTCAATGTAAAAGGCCGTTCACAAGCAGTAGTAGAATTGATTAGATTAGGGGAAATAAAAATATAATGCATGAAAGAAAGCAAGTATAACAAAAATGAATGCACTATTTAGTTAGCTAGTTCATATTTATCATCAATAGTGCAGGAAATCTTACCATGATAGTATGGTGGGAGATAACATTGCACATTTGACAAGAGCAAGGAGAAATCCTTGCTCTTCGAATGTAAAGAAGTGATATAGCACTTTATTTATGGAGAAAAATACATTAAAATGACATCAGAAGTTTAAAACGATGGATGTGTTGTATATGGAAAATTGGTATAAGCGTAGTTTTGGAGAAGATTATTTGGAAGTGTATAAACATCGGAATGTGCAAGGTGCGTATCAAGAAATACAAAATATGATGGGATGGCTGCATTTACCAAAAGGTGCAACCATACTAGATTTATGTTGCGGAATGGGAAGACATGCACTGGCGTTACATCATTTTGGCTATAAGGTGACAGGTATTGATTTATCTGAGGTGTTGTTAGATGAGGCAAGGAAGCTTGATGTCAACCACGATGTTGAATGGGTACATGGAGATATGAGACAAGTACCTATACGGAAACAATTTGATGTGGTGGTTAATTTATTTACTTCCTTCGGTTATTTTACTGAGGATGAAGAAAACATGAAAGTATTGTTGGAAATACAAAGGTTATTAAAATATAATGGTACATTTGTTATTGATTTTTTAAACCCACAATATGTAAAAGAAAACCTTGTAGCTGCTTCCGAAAGAAAGCAAAGTGACATGACCATCTTGGAAGAAAGAAGGATACAAGATGAAGCAGTGCATAAAGTTATCACGATTTTGAAATCAGATCAAATCAAAAAACAATACAATGAGCACGTCAAGCTTTATAGTTTAGCGCAGTTCGAAAACATGTTTGAAAAGACGGATTTAAAATTAAGCAACGTCTACGGTGATTATGACAAATCTCCTTATGATCAACACGTTTCTAAAAGAATGATTATGGTAGGAAAGAAGCTGAAAAGGCAATAAACACATAATACTGTATGTCACAAGGAGGTGATGCAATGGAGAGGTTAATACAACACGATCATGGTATATATCAAGTGAAGACGCCAGTTCCTTTTCCATTGAGATATGTTAATAGTTACTTACTAGAAGATGGTTCTGATGGGTACGTCCTCATCGATCCAGGATTACATAATAAAGAAACAAAAGAACATTGGAATCAAATATTAGCAGCGATGTCTATTTCGTTGCACTCTATACACAAAATTATCGTTACGCATCATCATCCTGATCATTATGGAATTTCCGGTTGGTTTCAACAACAAACCTCTGCCCCTGTTTATATGTTAGAAAAGGCATATGAAAGTACAATGTCATTCAGGAAAATAGATCGGGCTAGAGAGCGGCTGTCCTCGTTTTATTTGGAAGAAGGTACGCCGGTTGATTTCACAAAAGAATTGGATAAGAATTTCTTTTCCTTCGATCAGCTTGTTTCTCCCCATCCTGAAGTCACAATCTTAAACAAACAAGAAACGTTACGTATAGGTGAACGGCATTATCGCCTGCTAGAAACGGCAGGTCATGCTTCAGGTCATTTGTGTTTATATGAACCGAATGAAAAAATTATATTTTGTGCTGATCATGTATTACAAAGAATAACGCCTAATATTAGCTATGTACCAAATGGAGATGACAGAAATCCTCTTCAATCGTTTATTCAAGATTTACAGCGATTAGCAAAACTTGATGTAGTAAAGGCATTCCCTGGTCACAGAGAACCTATTACAAATTTCAGTCAACGATGTGAAGACATTATACAACACCATGAGGAACGATTACATGAAATGCTGGAATCATTAAATGAACCAGCAACTACGTACGATCTTTGCCTGCAAACGTTTGGAACCAGGCTGACGACACATCAGTTTCGCTTTGCAATAGGAGAAGTAGCAGCTCACTTAGTTTACCTAGTGTTGCGAGGCGATGTTAAGGTGGAACGAAAGAATCAAGTTAGGTATTATAGTAAAATTCAATAAATGTAACATTGAATAAAGAATGACATAGAAGTTTACGTCACAGTAGGCAGGCGTACAGCAATAAATATATCATGGTTGTAACAAACACCCAAAAAGGCGTTTACCTATATGGTAAGCGCCTTTCCTTTATTAACAATGAAAGTTTAATCAGTAGCGTCATGTGCAATACGACTGCTTGCTGCAGCAGCAATAGCACCAATAATATCATCTAGAAATGTATGTGTATCCTTATCGTTTTTATCATTTAGTTTCTTCAAAACCCCTGGCTTTACTTTGTCAATGTAACCGAAATTAGTCAATCCGATACTACCGTATACATTGACGATAGATAAGGCTAATATTTCATCTACACCATATAGCCCCTCATCATGCACAATCATCTCTTGTAAAGAAGGGATTAGTTGATTTTTTTCTGCTAAGATGTCTAGTTGTATTCCAGTTAAAACGGCATTTTGTACTTCTCTTTTTTTCAAGACTCTTTCAACACTAATCATACATTCTTCCATTGTTAGATTAGGTACGTAATCTTTTTGCAAATACATGACTAATTCCGCAATTTCTTCTAGTTTGATTCCTCTTTCGTCTAGCCAATGCAGTGTATCTTGTTCTATTTTTTTACTGTTTAAACGATAAGCCATCTAATCAACTCCTAGTCATAGTCATAATATGTCCAATTATTGCAACTAGCCATTCATCTATTATAGCAAATTTTTGACTGTCATTTTCATTATGAAATGCTGAAGGAGCTTCGAATGAGTAATTGGTCAAGTTGTGGTATAAATTTTTTGCAAGCTCGTATACATATAACAAAACAACTTGGGGAGGAGTAAAGGAATGAAATTTAAATATGGGGTGTTCTTTTTTTTATTACTGTTGTTATCGGGGTGTTCTATGCTAAGTGATTCACAAGAGACGATTGAAATTGATCCACCACAAATGGAACAAAGTTTAGAAGATTCTACAGGGCAGAATGATATGGTAGGAGACAATGTGGTTTCAATGGATATCACGATCTATGCTGAAGATAGCAATGACTTTATTGTTCCTTTAACACTAACTATTCCACAATCGGACGATGTAGCGGCGAAAACATTGGAACATATGGTGGACGGTGGAGTAGCAGACGACATGTTACCGGATGGATTTTCACAGCTGATTCCTCAAAATACAGAGGTGAAAGGAATAAATATTGTAGAAAATATTGCAACTGTGGACTTTAGTGCTTCATTGTTGAATTACGATGAGAGTAAAGAAAGAAAGTTGATCGAAAGTGTAACGTGGGCGTTGACTTCATTTCCTTCCATAGAGCAAGTGATATGGAGAGTAGAGGGCACAGATTTAAACGAAATGCCGCTTGCCGGTTTTCCATTAGATGTACCACTATCTAGACAAATCGGTATTAATATTGAGAAACCATATGATACACAACTAGGTTTATCTCGAGCTGTGACGTTGTATTTTCAAGCTGAGTCAGCAGAACAGTTTTCATATTTAGTACCCGTAACGAGATTAATTTCTACAGACGAAGATATCGCCATGGCTTCCATACAGCACTTGATTGAAGGTCCAAAAGCGGCAGGATTATATGGTGTGATGTTACCAACAGTGGAAGTGAAGGATATAGAGCAAACGGAGGAAGTCCTCACTGTCCATTTTACGGAAGACATTATGTCTATGGAGTCCACTATTGCTCCAGAAACGTTACAGTCTGTGCTTCTATCTCTAACAGAAAATACAGATGTGAACGAAATTAAAGTGATGGTAGAAGGGGAAATATTAACGGGTGAAGGCAATGAAAATCTTCCTATTATAAAACCACATCATCTGAATAAAATAGGGCTATAAAATCAAAAGATAAGTTGGATGAACGAACTTGTTCAACCAACTTATAACCGCTAAACCAAAGATGAAGAAATTACAAGATGAAAACCTTTACGCCTGGCACCTGAGGCGTAAACCTTGAATTCCAACATTTCATCATCTTTATAGATAAGTTGGATGAACGAACTTGTTCAACCAACTTATAACCGCTAAACCAAAGATGAAGAAATTACAATAATGTTTACGCCTGGCAACTGAGGCGTAAACTGTGTCACCATATGTCTTCATCTTTAAATAAGTTGAATGAACTTGTTCAAGCAACTTATTACCGCTAAACCAAAGATGAAGAAATTACAAAAATGTTTACGCCTGGCAACTGAGGCGTAAACTGTCACCATATTTCTTCATCTTTAGATAAGTTGAATGAACGAACTTGTTCAAGCAACCACTGTTCTTTTACTTTTACTTCACAATGGGTCAAGAAAAGTGCAAGTTAGTGAAATATAGCGTAATGTCTGTTAAAATGAGAAAGGCTATATTCTCAAGTGAGTAGGTTGAAAATACAAGGGGGAAAAATCATTGAGAGCAGATAAAAGAGCTTCTAATCAATTAAGGGTTGTAACTATTACTCCCCATTTTAATAAATACGCAGAAGGTTCAGTCATGATTGAATCAGGAGAAACGAAAGTCATTTGTACGGCTTCCGTAGAAGAAAAAATCCCTCCTTTCATGAAAGGTCAGGGAAAGGGATGGATCACTGCTGAGTACTCTATGCTCCCTAGAGCAACACAAACACGTAATTTTCGCGAGGCAGCAAGAGGTAAGTTAGGCGGAAGAACGATGGAGATTCAACGTCTGATTGGTAGAGCATTAAGATCTGTCGTTGATTTGCATGCAATGGGTGAAAGAACGATAACGGTGGATTGTGACGTTATTCAAGCAGATGGTGGCACAAGAACCGCATCCATCACAGGGGCGTTCGTTGCTATGACACTTGCCTTTGGCAAATTGTTAAAAGAAAATAAAATAAAAAAAATGCCCATTACTGAGTTTTTAGCATCTGTTAGTGTTGGGGTTGTAAATAATGAACCAATGTTAGATCTTAATTACATAGAAGATTCTTCAGCAAAAGTAGATATGAATGTGGTGATGACAAGCTCAGGTAAATTTGTTGAACTGCAAGGTACTGGCGAAGAAAGTCCGTTCTCAAAAGATGAATTGTACATATTGATGGAACTTGCTGAAGGTGGAATTCGCAATCTAATTCAAAGGCAAAAAGAAGCCATAGGTGCTCTATCGGAACGTGTAGGAGAAATAAATCATGACAAAAACAAAAAATGAAATTATTGTAGCAACAAAAAATAAAGGCAAAGTAGCTGAATTTGAAGCATTATTTGCTCCTATGGGTCTGCATGTAAAAAGTTTATTAGATTTACATGATGCTCCAGAAATCATAGAAGATCAGGATACGTTTTTCGGAAACGCTGAAAAAAAGGCGAGAATCATATCTTCACATTACAACATTCCTGTCGTTGCAGACGATTCAGGACTTTGCGTAGATGCATTAGATGGTCAACCTGGCATTTACTCCGCTCGATATGCGGGGGAACAAGCAACAGCGAAAGATAATAACCAAAAGTTGCTACAGGCACTAAGCGATCTTACTCCATCATCAGAAGGAACGCTATCTACTGCTAGATTTGTATGTGCAATGGCTTATGTTGACACGGCGAAAGATGTAACTATACTAGCTGAAGGCACATGTGAAGGAGCCATTTCCGATACGCTTCATGGAGAGCATGGGTTTGGGTATGATCCTTTATTTTATGTACCACAACATCATTGCAACATGGCACAATTAACGATGGAACAAAAAAATAAAATTAGTCATCGAACAAACGCACTACAACAGCTGCTTGAAAAAATGAAAGCAGCAAAGATATAAACTGTTTGTATTCGAAATAAGGAAAAGCCAGACATACGTCTGGCTTTTCTTTTTGCGGTGCGCTACGCATGGCACGTAGAAGCGTGAAGTCCGCTATGGGTGGTAGCCGTTGCCAGCCATTACACCGCAATGTTAACTTTGTAATTTCTCAGCCATAAGTCCACTTGATACAAATATGCAAACAATTGTGGTGTAGACATCAACTGCCCAAACCATGGGATGGCCGTTGGGGCTGGTTGCTCTAATAGGGATTTTATTTTCTTCTCATCAATGAGTGGAAGCAAGGGAGAATTAGGATCATGCACGACATTAGATAATAACTTTTTCACTTGTTCGGTGTATGCAGGATGGTGTGTTTTTGGATAAGGACTTTTTTTGCGAGTCACTACTTCCTCTGGCATGATCCCTTTTAAAGCTTTTCTGAGCATTCCCTTCTCTCTGTTATCCACCGTTTTCATATCCCAAGGAATATTAAATACATATTGCACTAGTCGATGATCGCAATATGGCACACGCACTTCCAAGCTTGCTCGCATACTCATGCGATCTTTTCGGTCTAATAGTGTTGGCATAAATCTAGTGATGTTCAAATAGGACATACGTCGCATCCGCTGCTGTGATTCTGTTTCTCCTAGCAGCTTAGGTACTTCACTTAGTGCTCCTTCGTATCTCTGTTGTAAGTAGCGTACGGGGTTTATCGTTTGAATGAGATCTGGAGAAAGCCAATTTAATCGATGATCCAACTGTATTGACCAAGGGAAAGTATTTGCGGTTAATGCATCTTCTCGATAAAACCAAGGATAGCCACCGAATACTTCATCCGCTGCTTCACCGGAAAGTGCAACGGTTGCTTCTTTTTTAATTGCCTTACAAAATAAATATAAAGATGCGTCAATATCGGCCATGCCAGGTAAATCACGAGCATACATGGCTTCATCTAATGCTTCCGTTAGCTCGTTAGTATGTAGTTTAATATCGTGATGTTGACTGCCAACAAATTGATACATCATTTCAATCCATTTTGCATCCGAGTTAGGTTGAAATGAACTTGATTTAAAATACTTATCATTATCTAAATAATCTACGGAAAATGTATTTATTTTTTCGTTGCTTTGATGATGTATTTTATTAGCTGCAAACGTGGTTAGCGCACTTGAATCTAGACCTCCAGATAACAACGTGCAAATAGGTACGTCTGAAATGAGTTGTCTCTCTACTGTGTCTTCCAACATCCCTTGTACAACACTAGCCGTCTTTTCCAGGTTATCTTCATGCGTTTTACTTTCTAACTTCCAGTATTTATACTTTCTCAAACCACCTCGGCTAAATTCCACACATTCGCCAGGTAATACTTCTTGCATATGTTTATACACACCATGGCCTGGGGTTCTAGCTGGACCAATAATGAAAACTTCGCATAAACCTTCTTTATCTATTTGCGGCGTAAAAGAAGGGTGGGAAAGTATGGCTTTCGGCTCTGATCCAAATAATAAAGTATGATTTAGATGTGAATAGAATAACGGTTTTACACCTAGACGATCTCTTGCCATAAAACATATTTCTTTCGTTTCATCCCATATAGCAAAAGCAAAAATACCGTTGAATCTATCTAAACATGCTTTGCCCCATTCTATATATGCACATAACAACACTTCCGTATCGCATTGCGTTCTAAAGGTGTACCCACGACAACGTAATGCTTGCCTTAATTCATGCGTATTATATAATTCACCGTTGTACGTAATGATATATCTATGAGATTCATTCACTACTTCCATCGGTTGTTGTCCGTTTTCAGGATCAATGACACTTAGTCTCCGGTGACCGAACGCACAATGATTGGACAGCCAAACCCCCTCACCATCTGGACCTCGTAATTGTAATGTATTCGTCATATTTTGCATTATTTCAGGATAATGCCGCAAATCCTTATTCCAATCAACCCATCCGGTAATTCCGCACATGAACAATCATCTTCCTCTCTAATTGACTTCATATCGTATTCATACGTATGCAAACGATAAGACGAAAATGACATTGTCTGTGCAAAGTTTTATATCCTTGTGCTTGTGAAGTGAAGTTGATGACGCAAAAATAGCTTTTGTGTAGCAAAGCTTTTGGGCCGGCTCCAGCTAAGCAGACTTAGCTTTTTAGCCTTTATGCTTACGAAGTAGCTTTGCTTCGCAAAAGAGCTTTTGTGTAGCAAAGCTTTTGGGCCGAATTCAGCTAAGCAAGCTTAGCTTTTTATTCTTATGCTTACGAAGTAGCTTTGCTACACAAAATAGCTTTTGTGTAGCAAAGCTTTTGGAATTACATCCTTATTTATAGGTAATGCTATGTATTGTACATTTAGCTTATTAAGGAGTGAGGATATTGTTTGGTGAGATAAGAGAAGTCAAGGTAACAGGGATGGAAAAGGTAGAAGGTATAGATTGTGTAACGTTAGATGTAGACAATCATGCAGGTGAAAGTTGGATAGTATATGTAAATAAAAGAAATGATGGCAACCTTACAATACATAAAGTAGTAGAAAATAATGCTGAGTATGCATTGGATTGGTACAACAACGATTTACACTATGCTTTCAATGATATGACCCATTTAACGCAACAATCAAAACAAAGATTATGGGATGAGTTAGTGTCGTCAGAACAAATGGATACTTCCAGCGTGAATCACTATTTAAATTAATTTAAATTAAAGGAAATGTAATATAAAACGGATTTAAAATGTAGAATTTTTTGTGGAATTTTTAAATTTTAAAATGTAGTTGGGTGTATGAGAAATAAGAAAGGTGAGAATAAATAGAAATGGCGTCCCAGAAGGGATTCGAACCCCTGACACACGGCTTAGAAGGCCGTTGCTCTATCCAGCTGAGCTACTGGGACGCGTTAGCAGCGAAATCAATCATAACACGTTGGTAATAAAGAAGCAAGTATTTTTTTTATTTTATTCAAATGCTTTCGTAAGTGTGTTAGGTCTTTCGTCAGCAATTCAATATTATAAAGGCATCTTATTTGTTTGTCTATACTTTTTTTAAAAAAATTTAACTTACCGCTAAACATAAGATGGAGAAATTACAATATCACAACCTTTACGCCTGGCAACTGAGGCGTAAACTTATAATTCAACATTTCTGCTATATAAAGCAATATTACTGTATAGGTTAAGAACATGGTATGATGATGTCGAAGTTATAAATGAATAGAAGAAAAAGGTCGGGTGATGACAATTACCGTCTCTAATACGTTAAATAATGTAGTTTTATTACCACAAGCCATGGAACATTTTCAACATCAGTTAACTACATTGATGGAAGAAGAAAAATATAAACAAGCGGAAGAACTTATTCATTTCTTATTACAATGCCAAGTTTCCGATGAAAGCATCATTACAGAATGGGAAATGATTTTAACGTGGATACAGTCCCAGACTCAGCATCACAAAGAGCCAGCATCTATAGACGCAGCTATAGAGGAAGAAGCAATGTTTGAGCACTATGTGCAGCAAAAGCAAGAAGAGAATCAAGGTAGAGGTCAAGAACTTATTCAAACCCTCTTGTCAGAGGACACAACTTCAAGAGAGAAATGGATCGCTTTAGAGCAACTTGTATATATAGAAGATAAGGACACGAATGATAAGTTGAAAAAATGGGTGCAAGAAACTGAAATTCACCCTTTGTTACAGTTTAGAGTGTTACAAGTACTGAGAACCAGAAAAGCGAGTGGTACGTTATTTATTCAACGCTGTGGTGAGGAAGTGAAAGTTCAAATTGGCAGAATTCCTGCCTCTATTGATGAATTCCCGAAAAAAATCAAAGATATTTTACAAAGACTTACCGTGGTTTGCGAAAGTAATAATCCTTCTATGATTCATTTTGCTGAACAAATATGGACTGAGTTTATTTCCGCTATTTACGGTACAAAGCTATATGACCAAATGAAAAAAGAATTATCAGCAAATCAAATAAAAATGTGGGCACTTGTTCTGCATATCATTTCGTCAGAAATGATACAAACTGATTTTGATTTACATACTTTAGTGGATGAGTATCAAATAGCACCTACAGATGAAGCTGCTTGGAAAGTTATGTATTATCAAATGAAAGAAATTATGGATGAACATCTTCATCACAACATCTAATCTTTCATCATCTGAAAATAATTTATGATATGAAAATTTTATAATAAAAGAAAGATGGGAACCCTGTAGACATACGAAGTAAATTTTCATATAATAGAGTGGTTATGATGGTATGAAACAATTGATTTTTGTTCATGAATTTTCATGATTAATTTGTATAGAACAGTTTACAGTGTAGAGATTATACGTATGATAGCACCATAATTGGTGATGAATAATAAGAGACACTACACGGGTGCTGTCCGTATCATCTAGTTAAATAACCATGGACATATGTACACATACATATGAAGTTCAATATGGCTAAATGTTTTGGAGGGGAAAGTAGAAATGAATACAAATTGGGAAAAAACTGAAAAAAATACAGGTATTTTGAAAGTGGAAGTTGAAGCTGAGAAAGTAACAGTAGCTTTAGATAAAGCTTTCAAAAAGGTAGTAAACAAAATTAACGTACCAGGTTTCCGTAAAGGTAAAGTACCTCGTGCTATCTTTGATGCGAGATTTGGTGTAGAAAGTTTATATCAAGATGCAATTGATATTATTTTACCAGACGCTTATAGTCAAGCAATTGACGAATCAGGTATCGAACCAATTGATCGTCCTGAAATTGATATTGAGCAATTCGAAAAAGGAAAAACATTTATTTTCACAGCAAAAGTGGAAGTGAAACCAGAAGTTGAATTAGGCGCTTACAAAGGATTGGAAGTAGAAGAAAAAGACTTCTCTGTAAGTGAAGAACAAGTTGAGCTTGAGCTTAAATCAGCACAACAACGCAGTGCAGAACTTATTTCCGTCGAAGAAGGAACTGCAGAGAATGGTGATACAGCAGTAATCGATTTTACTGGATATTTAGAAGGAGAAAAATTCGAAGGTGGAGAAGCAGAAAACCACCAATTAGAGCTTGGTTCCGGACAATTTATCCCAGGATTTGAAGATCAAGTGGTTGGTATGAGTGCTGGCGAAGAGAAAGATATTGAAGTTACTTTCCCAGAAGAATATCAAGCAGAAGAGTTAAAAGGGAAAGACGTTGTGTTTAAAGTTAAGCTACACGAAATTAAACGCAAAAACTTACCAGAATTAGATGATGAGTTCGCAAAAGATGTGAGTGAGTTTGAAACACTTGCTGAATATAAAGAAGATCTAAAGAAAAACTTAGAAGAAGCAAAAGAGAAAGAACAGCAACAATATCGCGAGAGCGTTGTGATTGAGAAAGCAGCTGCTAACGCAACGGTTGAAATTCCAGAGCCAATGGTAAAGCATGAAGTAGATCATATGTTACAAGATTTCGCATATCGTTTGCGCATGCAAGGTATGGAAATGGAACAGTACTTCCAATTCTCTGGTCAAACAGAAGAGCAACTTAGAGAGCAAATGTCTGAAGATGGTAAAAAGCGTGTACTTAACAATTTAGTACTTGAAGCGATTACTATCGAAGAAAAAATCGAAGTAAGCGATGAAGCTTTAGAAGAAGAATTCAATAAATTAGCAGAGCAGTACCAACGTTCTGTTGAAGAGATGAAAGAAATCTACAAATCTAATGGTAATGATGAAGCGTTGAGAAAAGATTTAACGATTCGCAAAGCGATCGATTTGTTAGTGGAGACTAGCCAATGGGTTCCAGCTGCTGAAGAAGCAGATACAGAAGAAGCAACTGAAAGCGAAGAAAAATCAGAGGCATAAGTTCTCTGTGATCTGTGATCATAAAAAATAAGTTACAACATAAAATAAGGCACAAACATTTCTGTTGCGTGCCTTATTTTTTAAAAAAAGAATACATAACTTTGATTGTAAGAGTAAGGACTGATACAATATAATAAGCATCAACTACAGAAGTCAAGTTGATGAATTGGAGGAGTGAAAGCATGAGTCTAATTCCTTATGTTGTTGAACAAACAAATCGGGGCGAAAGATCATATGATATATATTCTCGGTTGCTGAAAGACAGAATTATTTTTCTAGGCACAGAAATAAATGATCAAATCGCAAATATTGTGATTGCTCAGTTACTACATTTAGCTGCGGAAGATCCCGATAAAGATATACACTTGTATATTCATTCACCCGGTGGTTCGGTTACAGCAGGAATGGCTATTTTTGATACAATGCGCTTCATTAAACCTGATGTATCAACCATCTGTGTTGGATTAGCAGCAAGTATGGGTTCCTTGTTATTAACTGCTGGAGCAAAAGGAAAGCGTTATGCTCTTCCCAACAGTGAAGTAATGATTCATCAACCACTAGGTGGCATAAGCGGCCAAGCATCTGATATCAAAATTCATGCCGACTGGATTTTGAAAACAAAAGAGAAATTAAATCAAATTTACGTTGATTGTACTGGACAGTCCATAGAAACGATTGAGCGCGATACGGACCGCGATAACTTTCTCGATGCTGAGGAAGCGAAGCAGTATGGCTTAATTGATAGTGTAATCTCTCGAAGTGATCTAGGTGAAAAGGGAGTGAAGTAATGATAAAATTTAGTGAAGAAAAAGGACAATTAAAATGTTCCTTCTGTGGTAAATCTCAAGACCAAGTGAGAAAGCTTGTAGCTGGTCCTGGTGTATATATATGCGATGAGTGTATTGAGCTTTGTACAGAAATAGTTGAGGAAGAGCTAGGTCAAGAAGAAGAGTTCAACTTCAAAGAAATTCCAAAGCCACAAGAAATTTTAAACATACTAAACGAATACGTTATTGGTCAAAATCACGCGAAGAAATCACTTTCTGTAGCAGTGTATAATCATTACAAACGTATTCATACTAAAAATAAAATTGAAGACGTGGAATTGCAAAAAAGTAATATTTTACTGCTAGGACCTACAGGTAGCGGTAAAACATTGCTAGCACAAACGTTGGCTAAAATACTAAATGTTCCGTTTGCTATTGCAGATGCTACTTCATTAACAGAAGCAGGATACGTTGGGGAAGATGTAGAAAATATTCTACTCAAACTCATCCAAGCTGCAGATTATGATGTAGAGAAAGCAGAACGCGGCATTATCTATATTGACGAGATTGATAAAGTAGCTCGTAAATCTGAAAACCCTTCTATTACTCGTGATGTATCAGGTGAAGGTGTTCAGCAGGCATTATTGAAAATATTAGAAGGTACAGTGGCTTCTGTACCACCGCAAGGCGGACGAAAGCATCCACATCAAGAATTTATTCAAATTGACACAACGAATGTATTATTTATTTGTGGTGGTGCATTTGACGGGTTGGAGCAGATTATCAAACGTAGAATTGGTAAGAAAGTCATTGGCTTCAACGCGGATAGCGGTAAAGCAGATTTGAGATCAGAAGAATACTTGTCTCTTGTGTTGCCTGAAGACTTATTGAAGTTCGGATTAATCCCTGAATTTGTAGGACGTCTACCAGTAGTATCGACACTTGAGCCACTAGATGAAGAAGCACTTGTGCGTATTTTAACAGAACCTAAAAATGCACTCGTTAAACAATACCAGAAGTTATTACAATTAGATGAAGTAGAGTTATCGTTTGAAACGGAAGCGTTAAAAGCGATTGCTCAAGAGGCTATGAAACGTAATACCGGAGCAAGGGGACTAAGAGCGATTATCGAAAGTATTATGCTGGATGTTATGTTTGAAGTCCCTTCACAAGATAATACAGAACAATGTGTCATTACGGAAAAAGTGGTATCGGAGAATTTACCAGCAGAAATTACACGTAAAAATAATAAAGAAACAGAAGAAAGCGCATAGATTGATGTTATGTTTTGGAAGGCCTCTACTTTAAAAAGGGAGGTCTTTTCCCTCATTAAGCTGGAAAATATTGTGGAACTAAAATGTAGTATTTAGCTGTCTTCGATTCAATTGCCAATCGTGTTTGCGATTCAGTTGCCAATCGCAAAGTAAAGAATTTTTTATGGGAGAGATTGAAATGTATCATAGAAAAGATACGAAGCCTGTTAAAGTGGGTAATATTGTTATAGGTGGAAGTGACGAAGTCATTATTCAAAGTATGTGCACAACGAAAACTGCGGATGTAGAAGCGACGGTTAGTGAAATTCTACGCTTAGAAGAGGCAGGTTGTCAGATCGTCCGTGTGACGGTAAATAATGAGGAAGCTGCTGAAGCAATTAAAGAAATAAAAAAACGTATTCACATTCCGCTTGTAGCAGATATACATTTTGACCATCGATTAGCACTCATGGCTTTGGAGAATGGAATTGATAAAGTTCGAATCAACCCTGGAAATATTGGACGCAGGGAAAAAGTCGAACAAGTTGTAAAAGCTTGTAAAGAAAGAAATGTTCCTATTCGTATTGGCGTCAATGCGGGATCACTAGAGCGTCATTTATTAGAAAAATACGGTTATCCTACGCCTGAAGCGATGGTAGAAAGCGCATTGTACCATATAAAAATTTTAGAAGATCTTGATTTTGAAGATATTATCGTTTCATTAAAAGCTTCTGATGTGCCAATGGCGATAGCAGCATATACTAAAGCTGCGGAAGTCATACGTTATCCTCTGCATCTAGGCATAACAGAGGCGGGGACACTGTTTTCAGGAACAGTAAAAAGTGCTGCAGGTCTAGGTGTAATGCTTTCACAAGGACTTGGGTCCACTGTGCGAGTGTCACTGAGTGCTGATCCTGTAGAAGAAATTAAAGTGGCTCGTGAATTGCTGAAATCTTTTGGACTTATCTCTAATGCTGCAACTTTAGTCTCTTGTCCTACATGTGGCAGATTAGATATTGATTTGTTCTCTGTCGCAAATGAAGTAGAAGCTTATTTAGAGACAGTAAAAGTTCCGATAAAAGTATCTGTATTAGGTTGTGCAGTTAATGGTCCTGGGGAAGCAAAAGAAGCGGATATCGGGATCGCAGGAGCTCGTGGTGAAGGTATGTTGTTCCGCTACGGGGAAATGATACGTAAAGTACCTGAAGATCAACTGGTAACAGAATTAAAGAAAGAAATTGATAAAATCGTGGAAGTGTACGAAAAGACAGGAGAAATACCTGGAAGAGAGAAAATAACTTCTTAAAGACAGAATGGAAATACACAATGAATAGAGAGCTTACAACTGTGAATCAAACAGCAGTAAGCTCTTTTTATTATTTATATAAGTTGAATGAACTTGTTAAACCAACTTATTACCACGATGCATAAGATGGAGAAATTTCCACATCACACCTTTACGCCTGGCTACTGAGGCGTAAACTTGTATTAAATCATTTCTTCATCTTATTTATATACGTTTTAATGATCATATCGATATGATTTACGTATTCCCTAAGGTTATTTTTCATGTTCTGGGCAATACTACCATTAAGTAGTGTGGTCATGAATGAAACTATGAAATGAATCATCGGGGGGTTTGAATATGAATATTATGATCGTTTTTATGGTCGTACAATTATTTTTTGGGCTAGTCATCGGTATGTATTTCTTGAACTTATTACGTAATCAGCGTTCTAATCGAACGGCTGTAGATAGAGAATCAAAAAAAGAGTTAGAGAAATTGCACAAGATGAGATCCATACAACTATCCACGCCATTAGCGGAAAAAACTCGCCCAACTTCACTGCAAGATATCGTTGGACAAAAAGAGGGGCTAAAAGCACTAAAAGCGGCTTTATGTGGTGCTAATCCACAACATGTGATCGTATATGGTCCACCAGGAGTAGGGAAGACTGCTACGGCAAGAGTCGTTTTAGAAGAAGCGAAGAAAAATCCACATTCACCATTTCGCACAGACGCAAAATTTATAGAAGTCGATGCGACCACAGCAAGATTTGACGAACGTGGAATTGCGGATCCATTAATCGGCTCTGTTCACGACCCTATTTACCAAGGCGCAGGAGCTATGGGCGTTGCAGGTATACCTCAGCCAAAACCTGGGGCAGTGACGAAGGCCCATGGGGGCGTTTTATTCATTGATGAAATAGGAGAACTTCATCCTGTTCAAATGAATAAACTATTGAAAGTGCTAGAAGATCGAAAAGTTTTTTTGGAAAGTGCATACTACAACGGAGAAGATAACAACATTCCAAAGCATATTCACGATATTTTCCAAAACGGTCTTCCAGCAGATTTTAGATTAGTAGGTGCTACGACGAGAACGCCAGATGAAATACCTCCAGCTATACGTTCTCGCTGCATGGAAATTTATTTTCGTCCACTTTTAACGTCAGATATCGAAGAAATATCGGAAAAAGCGTTAGCTAAAATCGGTATACCTAAAGTACCAGAAGTCATCGATGTTGTGAAAAAATACGCAACAAATGGAAGAGAAACCGTAAATATTATCCAACTAGCTGCTGGAATAGCGATGACAGAGCATAGAAAAGACCTTACAGCGTCTGATGTAGAGTGGGTTATCAATAGCAGTCAAATCTCTCCAAGACCTGACAAATTAGTTCCTAAGGAATCTAGAATCGGCTTCGTTAATGGATTGGCTGTGTATGGTCCTAACTTAGGATCATTGTTAGAAATAGAAGTCACTTCCATAAAAAGTGGGAATGCTGGGAGTGGCACATTTAATGTCACAGGTGCTGTAGATGAAGAAGAATTGGGTAGTCGATCCAAAACCATTCGCAGAAAAAGCATGGCAAGAAGCTCAGTGGAAAATGTACTAACTTTGTTAGAGAGAATTGGTTACAAGCCAAAAGATTATGATATACACATTAATTTTCCTGGTGGAGTACCCGTAGACGGTCCATCAGCAGGTATTGCCATTGTAACAGCCATTGTATCGTCCATACAGCAAATGCCCGTTGATCATAAATTGGCGATGACAGGAGAAATAAGCATACTTGGTCAAGTCAAACCAATTGGTGGAGTGGTTGCCAAAGTAGAAGCTGCTTTGCAAGCAGGCGTAGAGAAAGTATTAATTCCGAAAGAAAATTGGCAAAGTATCTTTGATTCATTTGAAAACATCGAGATTATCCCAGTATCTAACATTGCTGAAGTATTACAACACGCTTTCCAATTGGATCAGAATACACAAGAACAAGATGTGAAAAAGCAGTTCATACCAAATTTCTCAATGCTGCAAATCAATTCTTAGTAAAGAATATTGGTTTTTTTGTCCATCATTTGATACAATGTTCTACAGCAAGCGGAGTTTACGATGTGGAGGTGTATGTAGATTGGATGAAAAAAATAGTCAAGTAATCCCTCTTCTTCCTCTAAGAGGAGTTATCGTATATCCGAATATGGTCATTCATCTTGATGTTGGTAGGGATAAATCCATCAAAGCATTAGAAAAAGCAATGGTGGATAATAGTATGATCTTATTATGTACACAAACGGATGTAAATGTGGAGACACCGAATGAAGAGGATATGTATGGCCTTGGAACAGTAGCTAAAATAAGGCAGATGCTAAAATTGCCAAATGGCACCATAAGAGTATTAGTGGAAGGGATGTACCGTGCGAAAGTACTGGGATATCTTGAAAATGATGAATATACGGAAGTCAGTGCGGAACAACTTGATGATAAAGTGGATAATGAATCCGAGCTAGATGCATTAGTAAGAGGCGTTTTAGATCAATTTGAGCAATATGTCAATTTGTCTAGAAAAGTTTCCTCTGAAACCTATGCGAGCGTTGCTGATATCGATGAACCAGGTAGATTAGCGGATGTCGTATGCAGCCATCTTTCCATCAAAATGAAAGATAAGCAAGAAATATTAGAAACAATAGACGTGAACAAAAGATTAGAACGCTTGCTGGATTTGCTTAGCAGCGAATGTGAAGTTCTGCGATTAGAAAAGAAAATTAGTCAACGTGTAAAAAAACAAATGGAAAAAACGCAAAAAGAATATTACTTGCGTGAGCAATTAAGAGCTATCCAAAAAGAACTTGGTGAAAAAGAAGGAAGAAGCGGCGAAGTACAAGAACTAAGAGAACAGTTGGAAGAGATAGATCTTCCTGAAACGGTGAAAGAAAAAATTGAAAAAGAGATCAATCGTCTAGAAAAGACACCAAATGCTTCTGCTGAGTCTGGTGTCATACGTAATTATATCGAATGGATGCTTTCTCTACCTTGGTTAAATAACACAGAAGATGATTTAGATATGGAGAAAGCAGAGCAGATATTGGATGAAGATCACTATGGTTTAGAAAAGCCTAAAGAGCGCGTACTGGAATATTTAGCCGTGCAAAAACTAGTACAAAAGCTAAAAGGGCCTATTCTTTGTTTCGTTGGACCTCCTGGGGTAGGTAAAACTTCACTTGGACGCTCTATTGCCAAATCACTTGGAAGAGAATTTGTTCGCATATCACTTGGTGGCGTGCGAGACGAAGCCGAAATAAGAGGACACAGGCGTACTTATGTTGGAGCATTACCAGGGAGAATTATACAAGGTATGAAGTCCGCAGGTAGCAACAATCCTGTGTTTTTGCTAGATGAAATTGATAAGATGGCTATGGATTTTAGGGGTGATCCTGCTTCTGCATTACTGGAAGTGTTAGATCCAGAACAAAACACGACGTTCAGCGACCATTTTATTGAACATCCTTTCGACTTATCCAACGTGATGTTTATTACGACTGCAAATGCCGTGCACAACATCCCTAGACCATTGTTAGACCGGATGGAAGTACTATATATTTCAGGATATACTGAATTAGAAAAACAACAAATAGGGCAGCGATATTTATTCCCTAAACAAAAAGAAAAGCATGGTCTGTCAGAAGAACAACTGCACATGAATGATGACACCTTGTTAAAGCTCATTCGTGAGTATACAAGAGAAGCAGGTGTAAGAAATTTAGAGCAACAGTTAGCTTCTGTATCTAGAAAATCGGCTAAAGAAATTGTTTCCGATTCAAAAATTAAAGAGATTGTCGTGGATGAGACAAAGCTGGTGGAGTACTTAGGCTCCAGCAAATATAGATATGGACTTGCTGAAAAAGAAAATCAAATTGGCTCTGTTACAGGATTAGCTTGGACAGAAGTTGGCGGCGATACATTAAATATTGAAATCGCTATTTTACCAGGTACAGGTAAATTAACACTAACAGGTCAATTAGGAGATGTGATGAAAGAATCTGCTCAAGCCGCATTTAGTTACACGCGTGCCAAAGTCGATGATCTAGGATTAGATAAAGACTTTCAAGAAAAGCATGATATTCATATTCACATTCCTGAGGGGGCAATCCCGAAAGACGGACCTTCAGCAGGAATTACGATCGCTACAGCATTAGTTTCCGCACTGACGGAAAGAGCTGTTTCCAAAGAAGTGGCGATGACAGGAGAAATTACACTTAGAGGAAGAGTCTTACCTATTGGTGGACTGAAAGAGAAGACGTTAGCTGCACATCGTGCGGGAATTAAGACCGTTCTATTTCCAAAGCAAAATGAAAAAGATTTGGAAGACATTCCGGATAGTGTGAAACAGTCTCTCACCTTTGTTCCTGTCGATCACATGGATGAAGTGCTGCAACATGCATTGGTGCAATAAAGGAATCTAAAACAATGCAGAAGCATGACAAAACTATGGGGCGTTATGCCCCATAGTTATTATTACTTTTATTCGTTAGCTATCTTATGAAGCTAATGGACTAGCAACGCAATCATAAATATCATATATGAAGTAAGTATGCGAAGAGAAGAGTGAGAAGCAATGAAGATAAATGATGCACAATTTGTAATTTCCGCAGTAGAAAAGAAGCAATATCCTGATAATGGTTTGCCAGAAATTGCGTTAGCAGGACGATCAAATGTAGGGAAGTCGTCTTTAATCAACACGATGACGAACAGGAAGAAGTTAGCAAGGACAAGCTCTCAACCGGGAAAAACACAGACGTTAAACTTTTATAATATTAATGACCAGCTCCATTTTGTTGACTTTCCAGGCTATGGATTTGCGAAAGTATCGAAATCGTTACGTAAACAATGGGGCAAAATGATCGAATCTTATTTGATGAATCAAGAGCCACTAAGAATGGTTATTTTAGTCGTGGACTTAAGGCATCCTCCTTCAAAAGACGATCAACTCATGTACGATTGGTTGAAGCATTATGATATACCATGTTGCATCGTAGCAACGAAAGCAGATAAAATAACGAAAAGTAAGTTAGATGCGCATAAAAATCAAGTAAAGAAGACACTTAATGCCAAACCAAACGATCCTATTATTCTTTTTTCATCTGAAACGAAAATGGGGAAAAGTGACTTATGGTCGATCATAGATAACATCATTAAGTAAATCCATCTCCCCTTGTAATATGCGTCTTTTTTTGGATCAAAGTGGATAAAAAGGTTTACTAAGATACTTTTTTACTAGGCTTAATGAAAAAGAATGTCATGATCAGTGTAGCAAAGGAAACAACAGAAACAAATATAAAGACGACTTGATGAGAGTATGACATCAACCAACCAATAAGCGGTGGTCCTGCAGCTACACCGAAAAATCTCAGGCTGCTATAAAGAGATGTAATCATACCTCTCTGTTGTCTATCCACAGCCCCTGTCACCATCGTATTTAGACATGGAAGCAATAAACCAGTACCTACACTGCTTATGGTTAACAAAGATATAAATACATACATGTTATCGTGAAAAAATATAGTGATAACGAGAGAGATACTAGCCATCAATAAACCCACATTGATGAGTATTCGCATTAACACACCATTTTTTTTAATCACACTCCCTGTAATATAAGAAGTGATAACCAGACCAAGTAATGGTATGGCTAATATAAAACCTTTGATCGTCCCTTCAAAATTGTATGGTTTCTTCTCCAAAATATCTGATAAATAGAACAGCACACCAAATAAAATAAATAAAGATAACGAACCCGCTATAAAACTTGGAATGAGCCATTTCCCTTTTTCCTTAAAAATGGATCCGATTTTTAGTACGTATTCTTTTATGGATTGCTTCTTTTTTTTCGACTTGTTCGGTTCTTTAATGAGCCAAATGGTTGCAAATATAGCTACGCAACAAAAAATAGGGAATGCAAAAAAAGGTGCATACCAAATAATAAGTGCAAGTAAAGATCCTAAAATAGGGCTCAGTACTTTGCCTGTCCCATTAGCAGCTTCAATTAACCCCAATGCTTTACTTTCTGTACCTCCTTTGTATAAATCTCCAACAAGAGCCATGGCAATGGGAGCCGTACCTGCTGCACCGAGTCCTTGAACAATACGGCTAATAAAAATGACGGTATACGACTGCCATAGCGCGCCTAAACCAGCCACAATACCAGCACTGCCATAGATGATGAGGCAAGGGATAATAATTGCCTTTCTGGAATAACGATCAGACAAGTATCCTAATACTGGAATGAATATGGCAGCAGTCACAGAAAACAACGTAATGACTAAACTTGTTTGTAATTGAGTGAGGGAAAGCTCCTCTTTCATCTTAGGTAAGATCGGAATGAGCATGGAATTACCTAACACAAGCACGATAGGAATAGAGGAAAAAGCGAGAAAAGTTAGCCATTGGTTCGATTTTTTTGTTGATTTCTTCTTGGATTCATGTTGGTTGCTATGCTGTTCCTCCGTAATCTCACTTGTGAATATGATATCTAGCTTTTTATTTTTGGATGTAAACATGTGATGTCCTCTCTTACTAATGTTCATGGGTGATGAGATGTACATATCAAGTCAATGTTTAGCTATGCATGTCTTCAGTTAATAAAGTATAATAAATAAGTTGAATGAACTTGTTGAATGAACTTTGTTCAAGCAACTTATTACCGCTAACCATAAGATGAAGAAATTGCAATATTAAGACCTTTACGCCTGGCAACTGAGGCGTAAACATAAGATGAAGAAAGTAAGTGTTGTTGACATATTTTCACCAATAAGATTGCATGCCATGCTTTAAATGATATGGCAATATTTAGAAATAAGTTGAATGAACTTGTTCAAGCAACTTATTACCGCTAACCATAAGATGAAGAAATTTCGGTTTGTACTTACCTGATGAAAGAGAGTGATAGTTTGAATATTCGTCGAAATACAATGGTTATAATTTCCCTTATCCTCATTGCTGGTTTATTAGGCTATACCGTGTATCAAAATGTTATCTTGCCTAGAAATGCTTCTCCTGAAATTGGGAAAGCTGCTCCTGATTTCGAATTAAATGGCTTGGATAATACAGTATACACATTAGATTCAAGGGACAATAAATTGTTAATAATTAACTTTTGGGCAACGTGGTGTAGGCCTTGTAGAAATGAAATGCCAGAGCTTATTCAGTTATATGAGGAATATAATGATGAATTAGAAATATTTGCGATCAATGCGACAACATTAGATACGGTATACAACGTAGAATCTTTTGTAGAGGAATTTGAACTTCCTTTTCCAGTATTGCTAGATGAGTTAGAGGAAGAGAAGGAAGGATTCTTAGGTATGTTACAATCTGTATTAGGTGATGAAAATGGAAATGAAAGTATTGCACTGTCTACATACGATATCAATGCGTTTCCCACCACATTTGTGATCGATTATGAAGGTGTGATTAGACAAATATATATAGGTGAAATTTCTTCTGAAATGATGAAGAATCAATTGGAACCTAAAATTGTAGAGTTAATAAACGAGAAGAAATAAGCAGAAGAAATATGAAGCAATGTGAACATGTAAGAGCGTGAGTAGGAAGTACCAGAAAAGCACTCCTCCCTTAGCAAGCGGAGCAGTGCTTTTTTATATAGACATCATAGTTTTTAGCTAAAAGCTCAACATGAACCTATGTGTTTTATTCGACAATATTACCTGCCCTGTAGGCTGTTGTTTAGTGATTGTTGATGCCTTTTTCTGACGTATCTGTCATGGATACCGTAGGCATGGATTGTCCAATGAGTGCATAACGGAGACTGTCGATGAGTGCGCGCCAACTTGCATCGATGACATTGCTCGATACTCCTACGGTACTCCACGTATTTTTTCCATCCGTCGATTCTACTAACACTCTAACTTTTGCTGCTGTAGCATCGGTTTCGTTAATGACACGTACTTTATAGTCAGTAAGATGCACATTTTTTATATGCGGAAAATATTGAATTAATGATTTCCTTAGCGCATTATCTAATGCATTGACAGGCCCGTTGCCGTCTGCGACAGTATACACTTCTTGTTCATCTACTTTTAATTTTACAACTGCTTCGGAATGAACAGATTTATCCGTCGTCTTACCAACGTTCACTTTAAAGGATTGTACGCTAAACATTTTTTCTACCGTTCCCGATGCTTGTCTCAACATTAGCTCTAAAGAAGCATCCGCGCCTTCAAATTGATAACCTTGATGCTCTAATTGTTTTATTTCTTGTATGATGTGTTTCGTTTTTTCATTTTTCATATCTAATTCAAGTCCAAGTTCCTCTGCCTTGAACACCAGATTACTTTGACCTGCTAATTCTGAAACAAGCACACGCTGTCTATTTCCTACTTTAGCGGGTTCAATATGTTCATATGTCTTCGGATGTCTTAATATAGCGGAGACATGAATGCCCCCTTTGTGCGCAAATGCAGATGATCCAACAAACGGTTGATTCAATGGCATATGCATATTGGCAATTTCACTAACAAAACGAGCGGTGCTGCTCAGTTTTTGTAATTGGGTTGTCTGTATACATTCATATTCTAACTTCACTTGTAAATTAGGGATGACAGAGCACAGGTTTGCGTTTCCACAACGTTCCCCGTAGCCATTGATCGTGCCTTGTACTTGTGTTGCGCCTGCTTTTACGGCTGCGATACTGTTGGCTACTGCAAGCTCACAATCATTATGAGTATGAATACCTACTGGGGATGTCATTTGGTTTGTTACATAACTGACAATTTCGGTAATTTCGCCAGGCATGGTGCCACCATTGGTATCACATAGTACAATCCAATCTGCTCCACCCTTTTCCGCTGCTTTAATGGTCTCCATGGCGTAGTGGGCGTTATGTTTGTAACCGTCAAAGAAGTGCTCTGCTAAATAAATAACTTCCAATTGATTTGCTTTTAAGTATTGAACGGAATCTTCAATCATACGAACGTTTTCTTCCAAACTAGTTTGCAATGCTTTCTCCACATGAAAATCCCATGACTTCCCGAAGATACTAGCAACGGATACACCAGATGCAATGACGGCCTGTAGATTTTGATCTTCATGTGCTGCTATGTGTTTCTTGCGAGTACTGCTAAAGGCTGTAATTTTGGCATGTTTAAGTTGAAGTTGTTGAACCTGCTTAAAGAACTCACCATCTTTACTGTTGCTTCCTGGCCATCCACCTTCAATGTAATGAATACCTAACTCGTCTAATTTTTTCGTAATTTTCAATTTATCTTCTACAGAAAGACTAACTCCTTCTCCTTGAGTCCCGTCTCTTAATGTGGTGTCAAAAATTTTGATTTGTTTGTTCATATGATTTCCCCCTACTGTCAGTATGGCATCCGAAATATGGTTACCGCGTTTATCCGCATGGTTTGCAATATTATAGCATTAACATGCAAGGTTGTGGTTATTTTTTTATGTAAATTTGCTGTTACTGTTTATTTTCGTTCTAACCCTCTTGACCGTAGACGATTACACAGGTATCATTTTATTGTCATATTGATTAAGGATACTCAATACATATATTTGATGTGAATTAATGAGTATGCAACTTAACTGAATAAAACGTTGCGATGTAATCTCAACGTAAAAAGTAATGGGGGAATAACAATGACAACAAAACCAAGTAAAACGATGGACCCGGTACCTAATCCGCATCCTGATCGTGAATACGAGATAGAAATTGAAACACCAGAATTTACAGCACTTTGCCCAGTAACAGGTCAACCAGATTTTGCAACAATTACATTTAAATATGTTCCTGGTCCTTATATTGTGGAATTGAAATCATTGAAATTGTATATGTGGAGTTTCCGTGATGAAGGTCACTATCATGAAGATGTAACAAATAGAATGTTGAAAGATTTCGTCAACATTATTAAACCAAAAAAACTAAAAGTAACGGGTAAATTTAACGTTCGCGGTGGAGTGTACACTACCGTAACAGCAGAATACGATCAAGAAAAAGAACAAGCGTAAGTTTTTTTACCTTGTAAATGTTCCATTGTATGGATCAACGTATAAAACAGTAGCATATAGTTATGCTGCTGTTTTTTATGCTTTATTGACAGGAACGTGTGTGCGAATGTATGCTAAAATATAGTATATGATGGAAAAAATGATTTGGGGACAATCATCAGCATATGTGCATCGTAAGGGAGGTATAGCAGTGGCCGATAACAGTAAATTCTATCCGACTAAAGGACGAGTTATTCTACATATTGATATGAATGCGTTTTATTGCTCTGTACATGAAGCGGAAGAGCCTGAAAAATATAAAGGAAAACCTTCGGCCGTTTCTGGAAGTGTGGAGAAGCGCAAAGGAATCATCGTGACTTGTTCTTATCCAGCTCGAAAAAGAGGAGTGAAGACGGGTATGCACGTCATAGAGGCATTGAAAATATGCCCTGATTTAATGATGATTTCTCCTGACTTTCAGATATATAAAAAGTACTCTCAACAATTCGTTGCCATCTGCTATAACTACTCTCCTCTCGTTCAAGTGATGTCTATTGATGAATGTTTTGTAGATATTACTGGCTCAAAACAGTTTGGTACCCCACTGCAAATTGCAGAGACCATTCAGAACAGGGTGAGGGATGAGCTTTCATTGCCTTGTTCCATTGGAGTTGCTCCCAATAAACTGCTAGCTAAAATGGGCTCAGACATGAAAAAGCCAAACGGAATTACGGTATTGCGTAAAAGAGATGTCCCTCACGTATTTTGGGATAAGCACTGTGCTTTTTTATATGGAATTGGAGACAAAACAGCATCGAAGTTAGAAAAGCTTGGGATACACACACTTGGTCAATTAGCACATAGTGATCTTGATTTTTTGACGAAGCATTTCGGTGTTGTAGGAAAAGCACTCCTTGACGCTGCCAATGGTTTAGATGATAGCCCTGTAGTGGAAGAAAGACAGAGTAATAAATCGATAGGACATGCGACAACATTGCCAGTAAATTTTAGCGATATAGGTGATATTAAAAGAGTGTTTCTCAACCTCGCTGATCAAGTGTCCCGTAGGTTACGCAAACAGCAATTGTTATGCTCGACAGTACAAATTACAATACGCGATCCAGATATGAAAACAATTACCCGTTCTACGACGCTAAATACGCCCACAGAGGATCGTAAAAATATTTTTGAAACGGCAATGGACCTATTTGAAAAACATTGGCCTGAGCATAAACCTGTGCGTTTGCTCGGTTTGACGTTACAAAAATTAGCTGAGAAAAAAAGTACACCGATTCAATTGGATTTATTTGATTATGATGAACAAGATGGGGAAGAAGTTTTAACCGAAACGATGGATAAATTGAGAGATAAATTCGGAGAAAATGCGATCATTACTGCTGGTATGCTGGGTGATGACCCCTCTGTTATGCTGCGTGATAAAAAGCGTAGAGGAACTTCGTTGCAAAAAGATGATTTATCTATAGAACACTGGGAAGCAAGCAACCGTGATGATGTTAAGGAATAAGATAAAGAGCGTAAGCGTTGTTCATCATGTTCACAAAGTTACTTTTCAAGAAAAAAGTTACGAAAATATTTGAAGTTTTACATGAATTATATTATATTTGAATTGTAATATTAATTCCATTTCCAGAATTGGTTAAATAGATTTAGGAGGATTCGACATGGCAAAGTTTACTTGGGTAGATAAAGAGACATGCATCGCATGTGGAGCATGCGGAGCTACAGCACCTGATATTTATGATTATGATGATGAGGGTCTTGCAGAAACCATCTATGATGGCGATGATAACAAAGGGGTTAGTGAAATCCCAGAAGATTTATTTGATGATATGCAGGATGCAGTGGACGGCTGCCCTACAGATTCCATCAAAGTTGCAGATGAGCCTTTCGAAAACTAATATATCATCTATATAACATGTTGCCCGGTGTGTGCGCCGGGTTTACTATTACATTATAAATGATATTGATAATCTTTATCAACATGTTTTTTCAGTCTTCACATTCTGCTTACAAACCCACATGTTTTGGTTCGTATATGGAATGGTGTATCCACATTGTCGATCATCTATAATATAAGATGGTGTACTTCCTCATTGAAGTACACCTTTGTTATGCATATTATCCTTATCTTATATATCAAAGCAAAATCTCTATATATCAAGAATAAGCAAAATGCTGATAAGAACGACAATAAAACCAAAAGCAGAAGCTATCCATGTAATGGCTTTTTTATTTGTTTCTCCTTCGGTATGACGCTTTTGTGCACGTTCGTAATAATTTAATTTCTTTTTACTCATCGTAAACACCTCTCTATATTGTGTTTTCCATTCATCTTTGACTCAATATGATGACTTCATTTGAAATGACTAACCTTTTTCTTGAACCTATTTTTGTGGTTTATACCATTCCAGTGGTTTATATCATTCCAATGGTTGTACCAAAATTATATCATGGAAAATGTGAAGTTTGTAAATTTTCATACGAATTTTTGCTTCAAAAAATACAAATGGACTCATGCTTTCTTTTTCTACAGATAACATTTAAAATAATCAGAGGGGTGGAAGGAGCGAAGCGTCATGACATATACAAAAATAGTGAAACCAATACTGTTCAAAATGGATCCAGAAAAAGCGCATCATCTTACGATAAAAGGAATGAAGGTAGCACATCAAGTTCCCGGTATGCTTTCGATATTACGTGCATTATATCGAACAGCACCAAATTTATCATTACAGCAAAATATTGCAGGTGTTACATTTGATAATCCAATCGGGTTAGCTGCTGGATTAGATAAAAATGCAGAGGCAGTGCCTTCTTTTTCTTCTTTAGGATTTGGTTTTATGGAAGTGGGCACGGTGACACCAAAAGCTCAGCCTGGTAATGAGAAGCCAAGGATGTTTAGATTGCCTGATGATAAAGCATTAATTAATCGCATGGGGTTTAACAATGTTGGTGCAGAAGCACTTCGTCAAAATTTAAGTGTAATGAAGCAGAGAAACATTCCTATCGCGATTAATTTAGGAAAAAATAAAAACACAGCAAATGAGCATGCAGAAGAAGATTATGTGCAAGGTTTGCGTATACTTTATACATATGGAGACTTTTTTGTTATCAATATTAGTTCCCCTAACACACCGGATTTACGTCATTTACAGTTCGGGGAAGCATTACACAAATTGCTTGATGCAGTAACAAAAGAACGGGATAAGCTACAGGCAGAAAGTAAGGATCATAAAAAGCCTATTTTCGTTAAAATAGCACCAGATGTGAATGCATCTGAACTAAAAGAAATATTACAAGTGATCTGTTTATATGACATAGCGGGAATGGTAGTGAGTAATACCACGATTGCCAGAAACAATGTGACACATTCACATGCTTCCGAAACAGGTGGGCTTAGTGGTTATCCGTTAAAAAATACAAGTACAACGCTTATTCGCGATGTATATAAAATCACGGAAGGTAAACTGCCGATAATAGGAAGTGGAGGTATATTTACCGGTGAAGATGCATACGAGAAAATCCGTGCTGGTGCTTCACTAGTAGAAATTTATACAGCACTCATTTATGAGGGCCCCAAGTTAATAAGTAAATTGAATAAACAACTATCTTCTTTGTTAGAAAGAGATGGATTTCATCACATTTCTGAAGCAATAGGGGTTGATGTTGAATAAATTATTTTAGTGGCTTGAAAAGGGGAGAATGAGATGGATCATAGAGATTGGGGAAAGTTTTTAATTCCATATGAGCAAGCGGTTGAGGAACTGAAAGTCAAATTTAAATCACTCAGATCCGAAATGCACAAACGTCATCAAATATCTCCAATAGAATTTGTTACTGGGCGGGTCAAAAAGGTGTCCAGTATTTTAGAAAAAGCAAACCTTCTCAAAGTACCAATGGAAAAGTTGGAAGAGGGGATTGAAGATATCGCAGGCATTCGCATTATGTGCCAATTCGTTGAAGATATCGAAATCGTGGCAGAAAAAATTAGAAGTCGTGAAGATATGGAAATACTTTACGAAAAAGATTACGTTCGCAATACGAAATCAAGCGGGTATCGCAGTTACCATATTATTATTAAGTATCCCGTCATGACAGCGTTAGGTAAAAAAATTATATTAGCAGAGATTCAAGTAAGGACGCTATCGATGAACTTCTGGGCGACCATTGAGCATTCCTTGCGTTATAAATATAAGGAAAGTTTACCTTCCACACTCCAAGCGCGTTTGCGACGTGCTGCAGAAGCTGCATTTAGTCTGGATGAAGAAATGTCTAGTATACGAGAAGAAATAACAGAAGCACAAAAATTTTTTGAAAATAAATCTCACGTTGTTTCCACTGTATTAAATGGCATTCAAGAGCTGTATTACTTTAACCAAGTGGAACAGGCAGATATGTTCCAAAAACAATTTAACGACTTATGGAATAAAGAAGATCTATACGGACTTAGAAAGTTATCTATAAAAATTCAAACGGAACTAGCACAAAATAAAACACCGTTAAAAGGGCTTGAATAATGAGCGCATATGATCCACTATACGTTGCTTTCTTATACTACTTTAATGTAGAGCGGGACTTTTATGAATGTCATGAGGTCATGGAAGAATTATGGTTGGAAGAAGGAAGAGAACCAGTATATCAAGGATTGTTGCAAATCGCAGTAGCGCTTCACCATCATAGTTACGGCAATATTACAGGAGCAATAAAATTGATGGAAGCGGGAATATTAAAGTGTGAAAGTGAACACGAAATTAAGCTAGGTATAGATCTAGTTCAACTGTTGCAACGTTCTAGACAATATCTTATACAATTGCAGAGAGATGATGAATTTTTGTTTCAACCATATAAAATAGAAATAGTGGATCTTGAATTAGAAAACGTAGTATCAGCCTTTCAGCCTAAGCATAGCAATAGCAACTAAAAACATTTGAATAGATATATAAATGATGATCGGTATATGAGTGATAGACGTAGATGTTGAAATAATACTTGTTGTAGGAGACAAAGGAGAGACCTATACATGAATATAAAATGTGTTGCATTAGACGTAGATGGCACATTGCTAGATGACGATCACCAATGTTCATCGGAAAATATAGCAGCAATTAGAGAAGCGCACGATAAAGGAATAGAAATCGTACTATGTACAGGTAGAAGTCCTGACAGTACATACCCCATTTTAAAAAATGATATCGGAATACAAGGTACATTAATTACACATAATGGTGCACTAACGACAGACGAACATTTGAAAATTGTAGACGAATGTGGATTTACCATTGAAACGGTAACACAATTAGTAGCATATTGCCGTGAACATGCTGTGCAATGGGACGTCAATACAGCATCAGATATTTTTTGTGAGCACGTTAGCGATGAAGGCGCAGAAATGTATAAAAAATTCTTCTTAGAACCAAAACGTATCGACAATGTGTTTGAGTTAAAAGATGCTACAATATTGAAGTTTTGCTGTTATGGTACCATTTCAGAAATGGATCAGTTGGAAAAACAATTCGCAAGTCTTCATCTCGATAAGCTGGGATTGCGCATGATTCGCAGTGGGGATTTTTTCATTGATGTTATTCATTCCGATGTAGGCAAAGGGCATGCGCTAAAACAATTTGTGGAGCAAAAAGGGATCAAAGCGGAAGAAGTGCTGGCTATGGGGAATTATTATAATGATCTAGATATGCTTCAATTTGCAGGTCTAGGCATAGCGGTTGACAACGCACCAGAAGAAGTCAAGTTATCCGCGAACGAAGTAACAGTGAGCAATAATGACAATGCGGTTCATACCGTACTTCATCAATACATTCTTGGTAATGAAGTGCAAGCGGGGAAAGAAAAATAAAGGGACAACGTTACATTTGTCTCTTTTATGTATATGTGTTTTCTAGGGGGAATAAGTTGGTTGAACACATTCATTCAACTTATCCCTAGTGGTAGATCGTATGGAAATATTTCACTGGTGATATGTGTATAATAAATTGTTTATATCATTGTTTACAGTAAGTTATACATGCTATAATGCTAACTTAGAAGTCTCATGAACAGAGATGAGTGCTCATTGATGTAAGAGAAATGATAGCGAAGTGGACTATTATTGTTCATCATATTGGTGAGAGTTGGAGGCATGTAATGAAAGACATAAAAATTCCAATGGTTGAAATTTTTGAGACGGTGGAAGGCGAAGGTACACGCGCTGGTTTTCCTACCGTTTTTGTTCGTGTTTTTGGATGCAACATCAGATGTAAGTGGTGTGATACGAAATATAGTTACCCGCCACATCATGCTGAACATATGTTGTCCATAACCGAAATAGTAGAACAGGTTCAAGGCTACCAATCTAAGCATATTTGTTTAACTGGTGGTGAACCGCTTATGTACGGAAATAAATCACTTGCTTTAATTCACGCTTTATCTGAAATAGAAGGATTGCAAGATTTACATATTGAAACGAACGGTGCAATTGATCTACAACCTTTTATTAGTCAAGTCAATTCCTCTGTCGTACGGTTTGTCATGGACTATAAGCTTCCGTCTTCTGGCGAAAATGATAAAATGCTACATGGTAATTTATCGTTGTTACGAAAACAAGATGAATCTAAATTTGTGATTGGAAGTTTAGAAGATTTCCATTTTGCATTAAATATATTAAAAGAATATCCAACAGAGGCACTATCATTGTTTAGTCCTGTGTGGGAAACGATGCCACCAAAACGATTGGTGGAACTGATGCTGGAACACGGTTTACATGATGTGAAATTGAGTTTGCAGCTGCACAAAATCATATGGGACCCGCAATTGCGCGGTGTGTAAAAATAAAAATATTACGGGAGGTTACACCATGAAAAAAGCAGTCATTATTTTAAGTGGAGGACTAGACAGCACAACGTGTATGGGTATTGCGCAAGATGAAGGATATGCATTGTACCCTATTACTTTTCACTACGGACAGCGACATGATAGAGAGATTGAAGATGCTAAAAGAGTAGCAGCACATTACGGAGTTAGCGATCGTCATCGATTGATTTCATTAGACTTTTTACAGCAATTCGGAGGCAGTGCACTAACGGATCATTCCATCGATGTGCCAACGGTTGTAGGAGATGAAATGGAAGGACAAATCCCGGTTACTTATGTACCAGGTAGAAATTTATTATTTTTATCAATTGCAGCATCATATGCTGAGACATTGCAAGCAGATGCGATCTATATTGGAGTGAATGCACTGGATTATAGTGGTTACCCAGATTGCCGACCGGCTTTTATAGAACAAATGCAAAAAGTTATTGCAGCCGGAACGAAAGTCGGGGTAGAAGGAAAAGAAGTGAAGATCGAGACGCCGCTTATTTACTGGTCCAAAGCGGATATCGTGAAACGCGGATTAGAACTTCATGTTCCATATGAGCTCACTACTTCTTGTTATAATGGTGGGGAAGAAGCTTGCGGGGAATGTGATAGTTGTCGTTTGCGCTTAAAAGGATTTGCAGAAGCTGGATCAAGCGATCCCATACCATATAAAAAGTAATACAATGATGAATAAGGTAGTAATAGAGAGCTGGAAGTCGAAAAAGAGATGATTCTAATAGAATTATCTCTTTTTTGGTAGAATATTATTATTTTTTTTTCCTCCTAACCTGTGTATAATAATGACTTGTCTGTGTCAGAACGGTGACAACATGTGAATATACCAGAAAGTGAGGAGAGTACATGAACGCAACCTACCAAAAGGAATGGTTTTCTAATACAAAGAATGATATGTTATCAGGAATTACGGTTGCACTTGCATTAATACCAGAAGCGATTGCTTTTTCTATTATTGCTGGTGTAAACCCCATGGTCGGTTTATATGCTTCATTCTGTATTGCTGTGATCATTGCTTTTGTTGGAGGAAGACCTGGGATGATATCCGCAGCAACAGGTGCCATGGCATTATTAATGATTACATTAGTAAAAGATCATGGAATAGAATATTTATTTGCAGCAACGGTTTTAACGGGTATACTACAATTTTTGATGGGTGTATTCAAGTTAGGTAAGTTTATTACATTCGTGCCGCAATCGGTGATGCTCGGTTTTGTTAATGCATTAGCCATTCTTATTTTTATGGCTCAGCTCGTTCATTTTGAGGGCGCATCATGGGTGATGTATGCCATGGTCGTTGGTACGTTAGTCATTATATACGGCTTGCCTAAAATTACTAAAGCAGTTCCGTCCGCCTTAGTAGCGATTATTTTTATGACCATTATTACGTTAACTTTTGGCATCGAGACGAGAACAGTAGGAAATTTAGGTGAAATTTCGAATGAATTACCTTTTTTCAGTTTGCCAGTGGTTCCATTTACATTAGAAACGCTATGGATTATTTTACCGTATGCTTTTCCATTGGCTTTGGTCGGTATCATTGAATCGTTGTTAACTGCTACAATCGTAGATGAAATGACAGAAACGAAAAGTGATAAAAATAAAGAAATTAAAGGACAAGGTGCAGCCAACATCGTAACGGGATTTTTTGGTGGAATGGCAGGCTGTGCTATGATTGGACAATCTGTTATTAATGTAAAATCAGGTGGTCGTGGTAGACTTTCCAGTTTTACAGCAGGTGTATTTTTATTGTTTTTAATTATGGTTTTGAACGATGTTGTGATGCAAATTCCAATGGCAGCATTGGTTGGTGTGATGATTATGGTTTCGATTGGTACATTTGATTGGCAGTCTGTGTTTAAAATACATCGTATGCCGCGTGCCGATGCGCTCGTTATGATTTCTACTGTGTCTATCGTGGTTGTGACGCATGATTTGGCTAAAGGGGTTATTTTCGGGGTCGTGCTTAGCGCACTTATCTTCGGTTGGAAAATGAGCCGAATACGTTTGAAGAGTAGTATGGAGGAAGGTACGAAGCATTATACCGTTTCTGGACAACTATTTTTTGGAACGACAACGTATTTTATAGATCAGTTTGATTTCCGTGAAGATCCGGATACTATAGTCATCAATTTCACGCACTCTCATGTTTGGGATCACTCCGCAGTGAATGCCGTTGCGAAAGTGATAGCAAAGTATGAACAACTAGACAAAAAAGTGCAAATTATAGGCTTAAATGAAGAAAGTAAAATGCTTATTGATCGTGTTGGATTGACAGTGTCTGGTCATTAATTGTTGCTAACAATGCAACCATCATAACAATTTAAATATCATTGTCATGATGATAATACAATACAATGTGTTGAAAACTACAGCTATTTCGCTGTAGTTTTTTTATGTGTGATTCTACTTATTTTGTTTACTACATATTTATGATAAAGGGTAAATGGTTTGTGATTAAAGGTGTTTCATCAAAGCGATGGGGTGACTTAATGAGTAATATACATCATCTACCTGTTCCAGTTTGGAATGAACTGATGGTTAATGTGTCATTAACAGATTTTAATTTGTATCAAGCATCCATTCAAAACATTGAACATGGAGCCTGGTGTGTATTTTTTGAAGATAAGTATAGTCGCTCATCTTTGAAACAAGTTGTTCGTACTGAACCAGGTGATGAAATAGACGTGCTATTTCATGTTGGAAAACAAGGCGAAGGTATCGCGCCGATGATTACATACAGCGTATATTTTATCAATGAAAAGCACCAATTTATAAACTATGGAATGAATGAGGTCATTCATCCAGAACAATTACCTAATATAGAACGGGGAAACTATCATGTCATATCAGCTAGAAGTCATCCTGCCCCAAAGTCTGCTGTGATGGGTGTGTTGAATATAAATAAAGTTCCAACAGAAAATGCAAAAACAATTATTATTAAGAAAAAGTTAAATCAAGTTCATCATATGAAAGTAAAACAGAAAGAACAACATAATATTTATTTTGAAAACATACAAGAAATCCGACATTCACTTCGAAGTATATTGAATCAAAGCAGTAACTTAAAAGATGTACTACATGAAAACGACAAAAAACCGAATGAAATGAAAGAGATGATACAAGAAGAAATCAAAAAAGTTACACAAAAAGGATTCAAAGCACTGAAAGAAAATAAAGTAACTGAAGGTGAAGTAACAGAATTAAAGTCAATGAAACCAAAAGAAGTAGAAGAAATAAAAGAAGCAAAAGTAACAGAAATAAGTCCCATCATAGAAGAAGTAAAGGCAGAAGAAAGAAGCGACAATACGGAAGGTGAACGATTACATGCAGCAAAAGAAGTCAAAGCAAGCTACATTGTAGAGAATGAAGGAAGGAAAGTAAAACAGGAAGAAGAAGTGAAAGAAGCCAGACAGGAAGAAGTAGTAAACGACGTTATACAAAAAGATAAGCAATACCATCTAGCTAGTGAAGAACCAACGCATGTAATAAAGCGAGAGCGTGTAGCAGAGGATGCGCTAGCAGAAGCAAACCAGCCTCAAGTGGATAAAGATAATATTTCTTTTATACAACAGTTGATAAAAGAGCAGTATACATCGTATGAGATGGCTTTTTCAAACTCCATGATCTACGTTTCCTCTTATGAGCTAAACAAAGATACAATCAGAATACAAGGATATATTGATATTTTTCAAAAAGAAAAACTAGTATCCACGAACAAAGAAAAGATGGTCATCATGACGTATTTTGTGGATGACGTTACCCCAGTAATGGATGTGCAGTGGTATCAGAACTTAAATTTTAAAAGTATTATACCGATCTCTACAGCGGTAACACCAGAAAGTATTACGATCACTGCTACCATTATTTTTGATCAAAATGTGCTCTTCCCACAGCCTACAACCATTTATTTATAAATAAGTTGTTCATGCAACTTATTACCTCTAAACATAAGATAAAGAAAATTCAATATGAAGACCTTTACGCCTGGCAACTGAGGCGTAAACATTTCCATCATTTCTTTATCTTAAATATAAGTTGTTCATGCAACTTATTTGGTTTATTTCTTTTTTTGTGATTTTGCAATTTTACCTGAAATGATGGTCACTAATTTTCTAGGCAAAAATCGAGGGGATACGGTTAACAAAACATTTTTTGCACCGTCAACGACAACCGGCTTCCCTTTTTCAACTGCAGCAAGTGCGGCGTTAACGACTTGCAATGGCGTACGGGAATGCTTTGGCGTTGGGTCTCCTACTGAAGTAAAGAAATTGGTTTTTGTTGATCCCGGACAAATGGCAGTGACTTGTATTCCCTTCTTCTTATATTCCGCCCATAAACTTTCAGAGAAGGATAGAACGAAGGCTTTCGTTGCAGCGTACACACTCATAATAGGGACAGGCTGAAAGGCAACAACAGAAGCAACGTTGATGATGGTTCCTTCCCCTTTTTGGACCATAGCGGGTAGTAGTAAATGCGTAAGGTCTACTACAGCAGTAACATTCACCATAACTTGCTCATGATCTTTTTCCATCTCATTGCTGATAAACTCTCCCGTTGTACCAAATCCGGCATTATTAATGAGCATATCAATATGAATCTCTTTTTCTTTTAACTCGTTTACAATGATATTAGAGGCATACTCTTTGCTGAGGTCAGCAGTAATGACTGTGGTTTTTATGTGATAGGTTTTACTTAATTGATCCGCTAATTGCTGTAAAGATGTTTTGTTTCTCGCTGTAAGGACAAGGTTCATTCCTTTTTTTGCTAGACTTTCTGCAAATTGCTCTCCTATTCCAGATGAAGCTCCTGTGATGAGCGCTGCTTTTGACATTATAGATCATCCTATCTTTTCTTATTCACTTCATATATATCATAATAATAGAGTGTAGAAATCATCCCTCTAGTTGTTAAGTTCTTGGTAAAAAAGTGCGAACTACACATATTGTAATGGAATCAATAGGGAGCGTCAATTTTATTTATGGTAAAACATAATTAAATAATCATACAAAAAAATAAGTAAAACTTTTTAAATAATCAACTAATTATTAACTATATACTATAAATTTTAACTTTTAAATATACATATTATAGGATATAATGAATTCATTCTATATAGAATATTGTAAAAATAATACAAAAATTAGGAGGTGTAAATAATGAAAATTAATATCAAGAAAGTAGAAAGCACAAAAGTAACAAAAGTATGTTGCCCATGGTGCGCTAACTAATCTAGTTCATTTTCTAGTAAATCTAACAGAGGACGAAATCGTCCTCTGTTAGAACATGTTTGAAAAACGACATAGTACTTGGAAATTATAGTTTAATAAGAGGGGGAATGATCATTGTTACATAGGCCAATGTTTAATCCGTTATATCCAATCAAACAGAATGATGAAAATATATTATCTATTGGTCAGGACAGTAAGTTGTATGAATTAGAAGATAAAGATGGTGCCATCTTTACATTGCTTACGATGCTGGATGGAAGTAAAACTACATCCCAACTCCATGATGGTTTGCGTAAGAAGTTTCCTCATGTAACGTTAGAAGATATCCAGCAAGTGATACAAGCCTTGAATGAACTAGGTTTCATCATAGACCTCAGTATAAAAGAAACTTCCTCTCTCTCCTCATATGAACAAGAACGATTTAAAGCAAATATACATTTCTTTTCTCATTTCAGTGAACAATTAGCCATTGTAAACGAACATGCTATGACCTCACAAGAAAAACTATGCTCCTCCACTGTAACTATTATTGGTATGGGGGGATTTGGCTCAAGTGTGCTATTTAATTTAGCAGGACTTGGCATTAAAAAGGTGAGAATAGTAGACTTCGATACGGTTTCGCTTAGTAATTTAAATCGACAATTTTTGTTTAATGAAAAAGATATAGGAAAGAAGAAAATTAATGTAGCGCAAACATTTATGCAAGATTTTTATTCTAATATGCAAATCGAAGCAGTAGATAAGCAAATCAATCATCCCGAGGTAGCAGAAGAAGTGATTGTAGGAAGTGATGTTGTTGTTCTTGCAGCAGATCAACCAACTATTTTGTTACAGAGATGGGTAAACAGCGCTTGTGTAAATCAAGGTATTCCTTTTATTGGCGGGGGAATAGCAATTGATCATGGACAAATTTCGACAGTCATTCCAAAGCAGACAGGATGCGTTGACTGTATGCACTTGCATCGATTACAAAATATGAGTATTTATCGCCAACATATTCAAAGTTCTATTGAAACTCCGTTTACACCTCCCAATATGGCTACACCTTCTAATCTTATGATGGTAGCTGGTATGATAGGGTCAGAGTTGACAAAATTATTAACTGGCATTGCACCATTACAATCGAATGGAAAAGTCATTTATTTTAATCTTCTTACATTTAAAACGGAAATAATAGGGGATTGGCCACGAATGATTTCATGCCCTACATGTGGTGACCAACCAGATTCTTCTTTTAAAGAGCAACTACAATCTTTATTTACAGATCAACAGTACACTTTTATGAAGAAAGAGGAATTAGGATGGAATTAACCAGTACAAGCGTGGTAGAGTTGCACACATTAATAAAAAAAAGAGAGAGTGATGAAGAATTTCTAGTTGGTCGAGCGGATACAGGCGTGTATATGATTCTACCTTCATTTGCACTTAAAATATTAGACTTACTAGATAGTGGAGTAAATATAAAACAAGCAAGTATACTGGCTGAAAAAGAAATGGGGGAACCAGTTGATGTATTAGATTTTGTTCAACAAATAATGCAAGAATATGAATTCGTGCATAAAGTGGATGGAAAAGTCGTTAGCGAGAAACAGGAAGAGAGAGGACAATTTTCATGGATTCCTTCCAAATGGGGGCAGATTGCTTTTCATCCAATTTCCAATATGTTTTATGTACTTTTATTTATCATTGGTATCGTAATTTGCGTGATGAATCCTGGGTACTTTCCGAGTTTCAATGATATTATACCATCCACATCACTTAGTATTTCCTTTGTTTCTATCGTTATCATTGGATGGATGCTACTTTTTATTCATGAGTTTGCTCATTTATTAGCTGCACTATCCTTAAATGTCCAAAGCAAAATAGGTGTAGGACATAGATTGGTTTTCCCAGTAGCGGAAACAGATATTTCAAATATTGTAACTGTACCAAGAAAACAAAGATACAAAGTTTTTTTAGCTGGAATGCTGTGGGATGGTGCAATGTTTGGAATCGGCATTGTTGTATTGCTTATGCATCATTCAGGTATGATGCCATTACACGAATCGCTGATTCCCTTTGTACGATTTTTTAATTTATCTCAGCTGCTCAGCATTGCTTTTCAATTTATGTTTTTCATGGAAACAGATATATATTATGTTTTTTCTAATTTCTTTAAATGTAACAATCTATTACAAAATACTAGACTGACATTACGAAATAAAATAAAACGTTTAGAACCTAGTCAATTAGAGGTGCTACAACATATTGCACCGCGAGAGAAAAAAATAATTACATGGTACATTTGGTTTTATATGATGGGATGTGGCATTGCAATCAGCTTGTTCTTTATGTTCACTCTCCCACAAAGTTTACGAGTCATCTCGATGACTTTTGAAAAAATGAACCAGAACACTATTTATTCTGCTGCTTTTCTAGACGGTGTATTGTTTATTTGTATTATTCTCATTCCATTTGCTGTCCTACTTTACTCATGGATAACAACCTGGAATACAAATAGAAAATTCAAAATGAAAAATTTCCAACCATAACATGACCTAATATTGGCATGTTATTTTTTTGTTTTGCTATTCAATGTTCCTAAAGATTACAATTAAAATATTTTAATACTAAATTTACGCAAAAGGGATGAAATTAAAGAGTATAGTTAGTATGATAATAGAGTAAGAAAAAGTTGTAGAATCAACAAAACCTTATCCAGACATCATTTATTTTTTTTATTGAAAGGAGATGCTGCAGACGATCAAGATGAAACAGAAAAAACAGAGCATTCTAATCATACAAAGACATAGGAGGAAATTAAATGTTTGTAAAGTCGAAAAAGAAAATATCTTTATTTCTAGCAATAACAATGATGATCAGCCTTGTATTTAGTGCTATGGGACCTGTGGTGGCAGACACAGAGCAATTAGTGCAAAGTGCAGTGGAGACATTTGATAATTTGACAGATATCTCAGGTTCAACGTACGTAGATGGATCATTTACTGGTAATAACGGCGTGACATGGTCCTATTATGCTAGTCGAGATGAAGGGTCTTACGGTATTGATGGCGATGGATTGATGCTGCGAAATCAAGACGCAGGCAGCAAAATCGTGTCAAATCCTATTCCAGCTGGAATTTCAAGTTTCTCAGTGGATTTAAAGAAAGCGTTTACAGGAGCTGGAAATAGACAAGTTGAATTGTTTATCAATGGCCAATCTTACGGCGTTTCGGAAGCATTCGATGATACAAATACGTATACATTTACGGTTTCAAATATCGATGTTGCTGGCGACGTTATGATTGAAATTCGTAATGTTTCCAAAAAACAAATCGTGATAGATAACATAAGCTGGACTAGCTTTTCCGGGGAAGTAACACAAGTGAGTCCTATACAAGCAGATCCTCCATCTGGTGCTGTGGAGTCTGGAGCAGAAGTGACATTGTACAGTTCCACGGTGGGAGCAGCGGTGTACTACACGATGGATGGAAGCGATCCTAGTGACATGGGACAGTTATTCACGACACCTATCGTAATTGAAGACGAGGTAGAAATTAAAGCAATTGGGCTGAAAGAAGGATTAGATGCTAGTGAAGTATCTTCTTTCACTTATACTATCAAGAAACCACTTGAAGTCATCTCCATTGCAGATGCTAGATTAAGTGATGAAAACAGCGAAGTAAAAATAGAAGGTATCGTTACTGCTACTTTTGACGTTAGTGGTGCGACGAATGTGTATGTACAAGATGAAACTGCAGCGATTGTATTACGTGGTAAAGATTTAAATCTTTCCATTGGGGATCAAATTCAAGCAGTTGGTACCCTAAAGTCGTTTTTCGGTATGGAGCAGCTTTCAACAGAACCAAGTCAAGTTACTTTTATTCAAAATGGATCTGCACCAGATGCGGTAGTGATTACTTCTACTGATTTGTCAGTTGCAACAGGGGAACTCGTAGAAGGGGAATTAGTGCAAGTAAACGAGGTTACCATCGATAGTGTTGATAATTTTGGTAATGTTATCGCTTCTGATGCAAACGGTACATTGAAATTAAGACCAGAACAAACTAGCTTACTTGAAATTGGACAAACATATGAATCTATTAAAGGTGTAGTAGAGTACAATTTTAACGAGTACAAAATAGTTCCAAGATCACTCGATGATATCGTAGGTGGAGGATCTGGTGGAGATCCAATAGAAGGATTGAACATTCATCATATTCAAGGGGCTTCTCATACGTCTCCTTATGTAGATCAATTAGTAAAAGAAGTACCTGGAATCGTTACTTTCATCACAGGTTCTGGTTTTTACATGGAATCAATGCAATCCGATAGTGATGAGAGAACATCCGAAGGTATTTATGTCTTTAAAAAAGATGCTAGTGTGAACATTGGTGATGAAGTTCTCGTAGACGGAAAGGTGACAGAGTTTAAAGAAGGAGGCTTCCCTGATGCGAATGACTTATTGACAACACAGCTCATTGGATTTAATGTCAGCGTACAAAGCACTGGTAATGAGTTGCCAGCAGCGATTACACTTGGGGAAGATAGAATCGTTCCAACGAAAATTATAGACAATGATGGCTTTGCTGCATTTGATCCAGCAGAAGATGGTATCGATTTTTACGAGAGTTTAGAGGGAATGCGTATTGTGATTCCATCCGCAACGGTGGTTGCTCCTACTAAATATGACGAAATTGCAGTGATAAATGAAGGTTCAGTAGATGCGGATCGTACGTCATTTGGTGGAATTTTAATTTCAGAACAAGATTATAATCCAGAAAAAATGTTGATAGATGTAGACGGTTTCGGTGATATCCAAGCAAAGGTTGGGGACACTTTTACAGCGCCCATTACGGCAGTGGTAGGTTACAACTACAGCAACTACAAATTTATCCCTACTTCATTACCAACATTAAATGATGGGGGTGCTGTACAAGAAGTCACTACGATTGAGAAAAATGATGAGCAACTAACGATTGCGGCTTACAATGTAGAGAATTTCTCAGCTACTACAAAACAAGCAAAAATCGACGGTATTGCACAATCTATCGTGTCACATTTACAAGCACCAGATATTATTGGTTTAGTAGAAGTGCAGGACAATGATGGTAAAAACGATTCAGGAGTATCTGACGCTAGCGAAAGCTATCAAGCATTGGTCAATGCGATAGAGGCAGCTGGTGGGCCAAGCTATAGCTATGTAGATATTGCTCCAGAAGATAAGCAAGATGGCGGACAGCCAGGTGGTAACATCCGTGTTGGCTTTATTTATAATGAAGATCGCGTATCGTTAATGGAAAAGGAAAAAGGAGATGCAACGACAGCTGTTTCCTATGATGAAAATGGATTGACACTTAACCCAGGTCGCATTGATCCTACGAACGAAGCTTTTGCAGAGTCAAGAAAATCTCTAGCTGCTGCATTTGATTTCCAAGGGGAAGAAGTCATTGTAATTGCAAATCATTTCAATTCCAAACGTGGTGATGATGCTTTATTCGGAAGTAAGCAGCCTGTTGAACTAGGTAGTGAAACACAGAGACTGGCAATGGCCAATGTGGTCAATACATTTATACAACAAGTACAAGACGTTAACGAAGATGCAAATATTGTGGTGCTCGGAGATCTTAATGATTTTGAATTCTCAAATCCGCTAAATGTGTTAAAAGGGGAACAGTTAACGAATATGATCGATTTACTCCCTAAGGAAGAGCGATATACGTATATTTATCAAGGGAATGCACAAGTGTTAGATCATGTTTTGGTAAGTAACAACTTAGCGGATCAAGCCCAAGTGGATGTCGTCAACATTAATACACCTTTTGGTGAAGATAACGGTGGAGTGAGTGATCACGATCCTGTGCTTGTACAATTAGACCTCACTTCAAAGCAAGATACGTCGCTATCTATTTTACAACATAACGTGTACTTTTTAGAAAACACGCTAGTATGGTGGAAGCAGGGCTTACGTGCAAATTATATGCTAGATTCACAATATATCCAACAACATGATGTTGTCATTTTGAATGAGCTTTATGATAACTACAACTCTAATACGTTCTTAAAACAATTAAAAGATCAATATCCTTATCAAACGAAAGTATTAGGTCGTTCTATGCGTGGATGGGATGAAACGACAGGTAATTACTCCATTTTTGCACAAGAAGATGGTGGTGTCTCCATTGTGAGTAAATATCCGATAGAAGAAAAAGTACAGCACATATTTACCGTTGAATGCGGCACAGAAAAAAGAACTAGCAAAGGATTTGTATACGCTAAAATCAATAAAGATGGACAGTATTATCATGTAATTGGTACTCAATTGCAGCAGAGCGATAAGGGATGTTGGTTTAGTGATGCAGAAGAAATAAGAGCAGCACAAATGGAGGAAATTCGCAGCTTTATTGATGAAAGACAAATACCTTTAGAAGAAGTAGTGTTTATTGGCGGAGACTTCGGAGTAGATAGAAGTAATACACAAGAATACAACAATATGGTGGAAACGCTAGAAGTGAATAGTCCTGACTTCACAGGTCATGAATTCACGTATGACCCAACAACGAATGGCATTGCTGGTAAAAATGAGCCGAGAGCTGAAGGAAAATATGTGGATTATATTTTCGTAGAAAGGAACCATGCACAGCTTGATGACTGGACTAATGATGTCATGAAAGTAAAATCACCTACTTGGAAATATTGGTTTAAGCAGTACAACGATTATTCCGATCACTATCCTGTTGCAGGTTATACACAATAAATCAAGAACCTACAAGTTTTGGATGCATGTTTACATGCATCCATTCCTACAGCATGTATCGTTCATGATAATGATATAAAGACCGTCTTAGGGCGGTCTTTTGCATTATAAAAAAAGAAAACAGAAAATGGCCATCGATAGGATAGATGACCTAAATGGTTGCTATATGCTACTCACATAAATGACATACACTTTGCTAAAAAAATGTTTAGACTCAAGTTAAGCTGACAGCTTTTTTAATTTTCTTATTTTTTAATTCATCAGATAATTGTGTGATGACATGCTTAATGTCATGTTCAATATCCTGTTCAATAAAATGTTTCGTATTATCAATGACTTCAATTTCGGTACCGCATTTACTAAATACGTATTGCAACCAATCAAATCCCATAGGTAGTAATCTTTCTTTGTGCAATACTACTATTTTCTCCACTTTTCCAGCAATGACTAAATCAATAAGTTCCATTTGTCCGTTGTAATCATTGTGGAGGCCGCTACCGATATCTGTTATAATTTCGAATTGATATCCTTTCGCTACCATATAGGAAGTAACGTCTGATATTTGTTGATGAAGCTGCTCCTCAGATCCTTTGTTGAGCACGCGGCAATAACCGATAACTTTTTTAGTTTTTGATGTATGTCTTTGAAATATTTGATCTAATTGTTCTTGTGAGTAATAGCGATGACCACCCTCAGAAATATGGTGTGGTTTTAACTTTCCTTGTTTATCCCATAATCTAAGTGTTGAAATGCTCTTCCCAGACAGTTTTGCAAATTGACCGATATTATAATAATCATTCATTTATGTCACCTCTATAATGAATATCGGAAAAATCATTCCATTTTTTTATACGGATTTCTACATTATGTCGTATAATCTTTCAAAGGATACAACATTGTCACTTCTTTTAGCTATATTTAGCCTAAATAGCTAGGAATAACTTAGAAAAATATAAATATCTCATAAATAGAAATAGATGGTTTTGAAACGTGTTAAAAGACCCCCTCACTTTTTAAAAAAATAAGGGGGTGTTAATTACATTTTATTCTTTTAGTCTGCATGTACATGTTTCTCCATACGTTTATGTTTGTGATTGTTCCATTTTGCATGTAGGTTGATAAAAAACGTTTGCACTTTTTTTTGTTTCTTTTCCTCATGATTCAAGTTTTCTTTTTGAATACTTTCCCATGCTTGCCTGCGGTATTTTGATTCGAAAATCATATCAATTCCCCCAGTGGAAATAAAATTTGTGTAAGCGCTTTCTACTTATATTATAACAAATATAAGCATGACAACACAAGTTTTACACCGTGAAACGGATACTTTATTTTTTCTGATTTCTTTGCCAAAATAATGCGGTAAGTACGCGATCTATCCACTCTTTATCATCATTTGTAAGCTCGATTCCATCAAACACAATATCGTTATCTCTTAAAAAACGACGTAAATGAACGGGAGCTTTCCGCTGTTTTGGTTGCCCTGTATCGATATAACCGGCCACATTCATTAGCTCTGAATAAGAAATATTTAAACCATCGGATAATTTTTTTAATATGTCAGGGGAAGGAATACTTCGATTTCCGTTTTCTAGTTGAGATATGTATGCAGATGAAACACCAGAACGATCAGAAACCTCTCGAATCGTATACCCTTTTAATTTCCTTATATCTTTTAATTTTTCATAAAAGTTCATGATTTGCCACCAACTATTCCAGAGATGTAATCAAAAGTAAACAATAGTTACCAATTGCATTGTAGCATGAAGTAAAAGATAGAGCAATAAAGTAACAAAAGTAAATATTATATATTGCAATAGTAAAAGTGTAGTTATATAATGGAAATATATTAAAAATTAATAGGTGATGTTAAATGAAAATTTACGGTAAATCAGTAGAAATTAAAAAAGCTAGAATTTATATGGGATTATCACAAAGGGATCTTTCAAGTCTATGTGGATTGAGCCATCCGTATATTAGCTTAATTGAAAACTCAAAAAAATCCATGTCACCTAAGACGGCAAAAAAGATTAGTTCAGTATTAGAAAAAGACTGGAGGGACCTATTTTATATGCTAGAAGAGTAGTGATAATGAAGTAATACTCTAGCTATAGTACTATATTCTAGACTTAAATGTCATTTTCCTTTATGTTTTGAAAAAAATGCAAACAGAAGGACTGTCATGATTTTGTGCAACATGTTAAAGCTTCTTTCCTATTGTTCATCACCAGTTGCCATCTGTTTGCATATGATTTCTATTTCTTATGTTTTCTCGCTTTTTAACGTCTATTTTTCTTTTTTAGAATGACTTTGTTTTTATAATTAATGTCTTGAACCTTTATCTGCATGCAATTCATTCCAAGCTTTTTTGGAGTAAGCACTGACTTTGTTTTTACCACTTTTTTTAGCAATGTACATCGCTTCATCTGCTTGTTGTATCCACTGATCTATGCTCATATTTTTACGATACGGACTGTAACCAACGCTGACGGTGACAAATGTTTCTTGTTCAATTCTCTGCCGGATGTTTTCTGCTATTTGTTTGACCTTTGCTTTTGGATGGTTAAGAAGTAGGGCGATTTCTTCACCACCGTATCGACCGGCTTTCCCCAATCCTTCGCCTTCTTCTTTTATAATGTTAGCCACTAACTTCAGTGCTTCGTCTCCTTTTTGATGGCCTTCCGTATCATTCACTTGTTTAAAGTTGTCGATATCAATAAAAATAATCGCAGCTTTGGCATTCGGTTTTGCAGCACCTTGCACCTGTTTAAGAAATGCATTTTTATTGTACAGGCCGGTTAGCCCATCGCGAATTGCGGACTGGTATACAGCTTGTAACAATTCGACGACACGTTCAAATACAAACATAAACATAATGCTGTAGAATAAAATGGGCAAATAATGTTCTAGCAACGTAAGCAATTTTATATTTACGTTCGGTATGTAAGTTTGAATGACATCAATCAAATGATGAATAAAAAATATAATCAAAGCCATGTAGTATTTCACCAGCTGACCGATATGCGGCGCAATAAGCAACGTACTAACGAAAACAAGAATAAACAAATAGAGGTCTAATATAATACCATAAGGAAATGCATCGATTTGCTGTATGTCCATCGTATAGAGCTGATAGTAATATATACTAATAATGGACACCGTAATGAAAAGAATACTACCAAAAATAATATATTCTCTTTTTTTAGACCGATTGTATAATTGATATATTGCCATGTTTAAAAAAATAAAAGAAATGATGCTCAGGATTTGAGTTGCGTCATTCATGAAAGCCACAGGGGTAGTACTGAGCTGCATATACATATGGATCATGTATTGTACAATAATTAAAATGAAGGAAATAGATAACGAGTGATAAGCAGCCTTCTTACGTCGTTTTCGTAAAAGCAAGGAAGCAAATAATAGAATAGTAAGTAAAATAACGATCGTAAAGTTTGCTACAATTTCCGCGGTGCTGCCAAAGAAAACATCGTGAAAAGTAAGGGAATAAAAAGTATACATGAGTTCAGATCTCCAATTTTTTATCGTAACATGTTTATTATATCTTTCTATTCTTCATAAACTCAAGGTACAATAGGAACAGAAATTCTTGTTTTTCAATATGATAAGGGGGCCAAAAGTATGAAAATATTACAAGCATTGTTTTTTCCACCTGAACAACCGGGTGGTGTATCTTCGATGGTTCCGTTTATTCAAGAAGATTTTAAACAAAATGGATGGGAAATGGATTTGTTTTATTTGCCAAAGCGAATTCGTAATAAAGGAGTAGAGCCATACCCTTTTCAAACTTTGAATATGTCTTTATTCGAAGGCCATCCCATTGTAGATAAATATAAGCAAACGATGATGGATTACATATGGTGGACGGAAATGCGCATGAAGCAAGATTACGATGTCATTCATGCTCATCATCCGATAGCTGCATTAGTGATGAAGTATTTATTCCCTCACACCCCTGTGGTGGTGACGATTCATTCCAGCTATGAAAATGAATTATTTTTAAATCATGTCATTACAAAAGAGAGTAAAGCGTATCAATTTTTAACTTCAATTTATCATGAGTTAGAAGAAACGGTAGATCAGATTATCGTGGTATCGCATGCCTTCAAACGCTTCTTATCGCCGCATTTTACAAGACTGGATGAAATAAAGGTGCTGTATAACGGCTTTGATCAAAAGCGATTCAGACCGAGTAACCGTCGTAATGAAGTCGTTCAGCTTGTGACGTTATGCAGGCTGGTCCCTGCTAAGGGGTTAGATGTTCTAATAGAAGCTTGTTCTGAACTGAAGAAGAGAGGGCATCCTTTTATGCTGCATATTATTGGGGATGGCCCGATACGACAAAAACTAGAAGAAGAAGCACAGCGGTTGGATATGTTTGAAGAAACTATTTTTTACGGTTACATGCTGCATCCCGAACAGTTTATGCCGTTTTTTGATGTGTTTGTGCTTCCTTCAAGAGCCGAGTCATTCGGTAACGTATTTGCCGAAGCTGCGTTATGTAACTTAACGATTGTTGGAACGGAAATTGGTGGAGTGCCTGAACAAATTGAAGATGGTGTGAATGGTTTGCTCGTTCCTGTCAATGATGTTCAAGGATTAACAACTGCATTAGAGAAAGTCGTGACAGATGAGGCGTATCGTCAACAACTGGCTGATAAAGCATGGAAAAAGTCGAGTGAACATTATAGTTTAGATAGAGTCATTAAGGAACTGGAAACATTGTATAGAATGGTGAAATAATTCCGTATGAATGTATATAAAAGGAAACAGTTACTAAAACTGTTTCCTTGTTTAAGACATCTTTAATTTGCTTTTATTTGCGGTTATTCATTTTAATATTCTGTCGGTTCAGCTGTTAACAAAATAGTTTCTGCTGACAATATAGGGTTTGTATCCATAGAAATATAATTTGAGCTGAATGAAAAAGTTAGAGAACAAGCCATTATAATTAAGATCTTTTTCATCATGGTGTCAACCTCCTTCATAAATTAAATATCGTGTCTTCTTATAAGTTTATCATAGATGGTATTTAATTCATGAATAAAATAACTTCTATTGAGAATAATTTTTTCTGAAAATACAGAAAAAATTTCACTCATCGTTTTAATAAATTCATTAAATGTATGTGCGGAACCCAGTATTTCTAAACTTTTTAGATAGCTTTTTATTGCTAACTCCAGATGATTAATTTTTATATAGTAGCGTCCTTTGTTTAAATAGTATTTTCCTACATCAAGATATCTATAAGGTGTTGAGAAATCATTCAATTGCGAGGTAATCTCGTCTTCTCTAGCTAAAATTTTTTTTGCATCGTCTATTTTATCTAAGGTAATGTAAATGTCCAACAACTCATTTAAAGCATGAAATTTCATTTCATCATCTATGTTGTTTAAACATGATTCTAAAATGAATATAGAAGTGATGTAATTACGTTTTTTAGAGTTAATTATTGCTTTTTTTATTTGTGTAGCTGCTGGCACAAAATCAAATTTATAATATTCAAATATTTTCAAATGTTGCTCAACCATATCATACTTTTTTAGTGCAAGAAAAGAATTAATCATGGCTAGGTGACTATTTGCTTTTAATCTCGTATTTTCTTTTTCAATGGATAACCCTTTTTGACAGAAATAAATACAATCTTCATAGTTATGAATTGCATAAGCTTGAAGTGTCATTTTAAAATAATATAAAATTTTCTCGTATGTAGTTAAAAAAGAAATGTAATGCATTATTTCTTTGCCTTGATAATATGATTCTTCCATATGATTGAAGTCTTGCCGTTTAATTAAGTACACACTTAGCATTGCTTTTGCAATATATATTGGAACACCATGAATTCTAGCATATTTTAAAATTTCTTCAAAAATCATAAGTTTAATTTTTTGGTCGGTTATCTTTTTAGTAGTATTATATAGCATTTCAAGTGCATCATCTGTATCATGTCTAGGAGATTCTAAAATTTTCAAAACTATTTGTGAAATTGCAGTAACTTCATGAATTACTAAGCATTCAATCAATAATTTTTTTAGAACATTCGGTCTATTTTCTACTGCTAAATATTCTTTTAGTATATTCGTTAAAGGAATATCGAGAGCTTTAACTACTGAAAGTAATGTTTTTAGTTCTGGTCTTTTCGTTTCACCTGTTTCAACTCTAGAGGGAACACCGGTTGCAAGACCAGTGGTTTTCTCAAGCTGATCCAAAGTCATTCCTAGTCTTTCTCTGTGCTTTTTTACAATTAATCCAAGCGACATACAATCACTCCATTCATATTAACAAAATTTTTTTAATTTTCTAATTATATATTTTGTTACTATCCATATTACAATTTCATGTCTACTTTTTAAACTCTTAAAATTCTAACATTATAAGTTATTATTTCAATAGTTTCATAAAAAATATACTTATTAGAAAGGAGTTAAAAAATGAATGATATGAATTTTGAAATTATTAATCTTGATGAGAATCATCTCATACTAGAAGGTGTGTATTACAAAGGTGACTCCGTGAGTTCAGATCGAAAATCACATGATCCCGGTCCTGGTTGTGGTTGTTGTTGTTGTTGTTGTCCTTGTTGTTGTTGTAATTGATAATATAAATTTAGACCCCTCATTAGAGGGGTCAGGAGGTGAATGTTTATCATGAAATTTAGATTGAAATCAAATGTTCACATTATAGATATACAACCCGGTTTCGCTTTATTTTATCACTTTGGTAATCGTTATTTAATTAAAGGACAATTTGAGAGTAATGAATTTAAGGAAGTGCTTAATTTTTTATGTTCTCCAAGAACAGTAAATGAAATACAAGATAAATTTAAAATGGAGATTAGTGATTTAATAAAAAACCTTCAGCATCATAAATTGATTGAATTAATAGATGAAAGTGAGGAAAAATTTCAAAATATAGAATATAATGACGCAGTACAGTTGTTACATCATTTTTTTGAAACTCAATCCGATATTGGTTCAAGGTATACTACATTAAACACTACAAATATTGGGTGCATATGTTTCTTTCCTATAGAGGAAGAGTTGGTGCAGTCATTAAGTAATATAGGGATCGATTATATAACGCCCATTCATATGGAACAGCTTAGTGAAATAGATTTTACGAATTATCATTCGTTTATCGTAATAGGAACATGGTTTGATGCAAGAAGTTTTCAAAAAATAAATGACATTTTTTATAAGAATAAAGTTAAGTGGTTACTGTCTGTTGTTGACTCTTTTGGTGCGATAGTAGGACCTTATTTTGGAGTTGATGGTGGTCCTTGTTTTCAATGTTTATTGAGCAGAAAGTATTCAAATTTACATTACAATGATCATTATAAAACAATAGAAGATTATTTTTCAGAAAATCCTAAAGATGACTATTTATTGATGTTTAAGCAAAGACTATCAAGTATTATCACAATGGAAGTATTAAAAATGATGACGAATATGATAGATACTAGATTAATAAAAGGGTTGATAGAATTTGACTTTCTAAATCATCGCACAGAATATCATCAGTTATTAGCATCTCCTTTTTGCCAAGTATGTAGTCCTATACAAGACTCCCCACCAATTATAATATCAAGTGGAGGGATGTAAATGTACGTTCATTCGGATTTAACATACGAACACGATCTTAATAATATGGATAGCTTTATTTCTTCCAAGTATGGTTTAGTAAAGGCTCTATATTACCAAAGGGTGGAACATAAAATAGATAAAGAAAAAATATTTGTAATTAGCACGCCTTCTAATGATAGTTATCATGTACTTGGGTATAAAGTGGATATTGTTAATGGATCGGGTGCGGGAATAAATAAAAAACAAACAATCATATCTGCAATAGGGGAGCATATTGAAAGATACAGTGGTACATTTATAAGAGATAATAGAATGGTAAAAAATAAAACTTATCTGGAAATGCAACAGCAGTTTAATGAACAATTAGTTTTATCTCCATCAGTAGATTTAAATTTGTATGCTGAGTTTCAATACAAAACTGATTTATACAAAAAAAAAAATATAGTACCTTTTACAGATAATGCAAAGATTAATTGGATTAAAGGCATGAATTTATTGACAAAAAAAGATATTTATGTACCAGTGGATTTTATTTCACTTAAGATGATCAAGCATACTCAGAATGTTAATATTCCAACTTCAAGTGGCTTGGCATGTGGAAGCAGCAGAGAGAGTGCATTGTTAAACGGAATTTATGAAGTATTAGAAAGAGATGCTTTTTGCTTTAGATGGTGGACTCAGACAAGTTGTCCTATAGTAAGGGAGCAAGATATTCAGGATACTCATGTTCGTTCTTTAATGAATAATGGTAAAAGTAAATTGTATATACTTGATGCTACAACGGATTTGAAAATTCCAGTATTTATAGGGATGATCTCTAATGAAAAAGGAAGCAACCTTCCATCAAGGGTTTTAGGTGCTGCTTGTCATATTGACCCACAAAAGGCCCTTAATAAGGCGGTTATTGAGACGTTACATACTTATGGTTGGGCCCAGAGTATGTATCATGACAGTATTGGTATAGAATATGAAAATTATGATGAGAAGGTTATGAGCTTTGATGACCATGTGAAATTATACTCGAAAGATGAATATGCGGAAAAAGCAGATATCTTATTACAAAAAAATAAATACTCAACTATAAATAAGTACAATCTATGTAATGATTTCAATAATGAGAGAGAGGAACTAAATTTTGTTTTGAGTATGCTAGAAAAAAAAGGATATGAACCTATAGCTGTTAATTTAACTACAAGAGATATACAATCTGTAGGCCTTCATGTGTATAGAGTTTATATTCCAGGTCTTATACAACTTGATGGTCCTCACGCTTTTAGGCATTGGGGAGGGAAAAGATTATATCATTTAAAACAAGAGATGGGTCTGATTGATCGTGAATTAACGATACATGATTTAAGTCAAGTTCCTCATCCGTTTCCTTAGGAGGTTTGTTTAATGCCAATAATACATGATAAAAGAAAAATTGATGGTTATTTATATCCAAAGCATGAAAGTATCGGATTGCAATTTTATTATGACTCACGATTTATACCGTTAATTTCGAATGAAGATATGGCGAGAATAAATTTATATTTAAATCAAAACTTTGTAGAGAAAAATGCTGGCAATTTTAAAGCATACGATGTAACAGATAATGTTTTCCTCACACCATCATTTGAAGAAGTGGATATGAAGCTAAATAAAGCTATATTAACAAGACGTACAAAACGTAATTTTCAAAACGTTATGTTATCTAAAGAGGAAATTTCAAACCTTATTTGTCTCACCTATGGTATTCATCAACAACGTTATATTCATTTCGATAAACCAGATGGAACGGAAGTTAAACATTATATGAGAACCGTGCCATCCCCTGGTGCTCTTTACCCATTGGAACTATATGTGGTAATCAATAATGTGCAGGATATACCAAAAGGATTATATCACTATCATATTATGGATAAAAAATTGGAGTTGTTGAAAAGTGGGGATATGACTGAAGATCTTAACAAAATTTATGATGAGAGATCAGAACAAATAAATAATGCAAGTGCGGTAATTATTACAACAGGAATTTTTGAAAGAGTCATTGAAAAGTATGGTGAAAGAGGATGGAGGTTTCTTTTTTTAGAAGCTGGTCATTTAAATCAAAACATGGCATTAGTTAGCACAGCATTAAATATAGGTATTCATCATATAGGTGGGGGGTACGATAATTTGATCTCTGAATTTTTAGGAATAGATGGAATTCAAGAAGGACCTCTTTATACGGCTTATATAGGAAAATAAATTCTTTGAAAACGAAAAGTTACATGGTTTTTAGCATTCTTTATGTAGGACTTCAGATTTATTAAATATATTGGCTTTAGCGAACATGTAGCAGTAATAAGTGAAGAGTATATTAATACATGTTCGCTATTTATATTTTTTAATGAGGAGGGCAATATGTTAGAATTTATTTTCACTTTTATTTTTGCGTTATTGATAGTTTATTTTATCTCTATGCCATTATTTCTTGTCTTACATGAATTAGGCCACGCTATACCTTTGCATAAAGCATCATACGGAAAAATGACTATTAAGCTTGGTTTTCCAATAAAAAATGGAATAAATATTGGAAAAAAATGCGCTTCGGAATAAATTTTTATATTAATCCTACATGTTTTATCATTCCTATTCAAGGGATAATATTCGTTGAAAATTGGATAGTTTAAATAAAAAACAAAAAAATTTTTCTATAATTGGTGGTCCTATAATTTCATTTTTGTTGTTAGTCTTTTTTTGTTTTTCTTCCCATTCCCTTTTTTATACGATACGTTGTGATGTCAAGTGGTATTTCATTACTATTTCAATTGTTTTTTACCGCTTTTCCTATGATATATTTGGAAAGGGATACGCATCTAAGTGAAGCGATGGGATGCGGCTTAAACGTACTCTGAAAAATGAATAATTTATTTAAAAAGGTTAATTTTTAAGAATAAGGAGAGAGCAGGTTGTACAGTGATTATAAAAGAGAAGCATACGAGGAATGGCATCATGGTCGAATAGTTAACGCAATAAATAAATTAACGCAACATATAAATACTAATCCTTATGATGGTGAAGCCATGCTATCGTTGGGACTACTTTTTCTTCAAAACTATCAATTTGAAGCATCTTGCAAGCAATTTTTTAACATACTTAAGATTAACCCTTATGATCAATCAGCTAGAGAGTATTTGACGCTATATCATCATCGTATTAGAGAATATAACATATTAAAAGAACAGAACTATTTGATTATTACTAAAAGCGATCATGATATTAGGGAGCTCATTAATAAGAGCATAAAATATATTAGTCAGTCGTATAAGGTTGAATTCCCCCCTTGTGTGATTTTTCACGGATTTAGAAGTCAGAATGCAGCGTATACATATGGACGTCCTATACATAAAGCAATTCATTTTAGAGATGATGTAACAGAAAATCAAGTTTTACATGAATTAGCACATGTTTTCTTTGAACATTTATTTCTTGTTTTTGCAGAAGGGATGGCGGTTTATATTGAAAAATCATTTTTTGGAGATGCAAAAAATAGAATCCCAGATTATGACTTTTTATTAAGTGTATACAAGGAATCATTTTTTCACCATACTCATTTTTATACACATTATTCTAAATCGTATAATGAATCTTTTTTTTTCTTGATTTCACTTATAAAAGAATATGGCTTTGATACGATTAAAACCTTTTATGAAAGAACGAGAGGGATGGTTCTTTTTAGTCAAATTGATAGTGTATTTCAAGAAATTTTTGAAAAAAATATGAAAAATTATCTGTTAACATTGAGGGGTTCAAAATGAAAAGGAGTAAAAATCTAAGAATATTAATGTCAGAAGGTCAATTATCTAAAAAGCTGTTTACTATTGGTATATTACTAAATTTAATACAAGTTATTGTCATGTTATTGATTCCATGGCTTGCTCAATTCTTCATTGATTCTTTTATTAATAAAGAACCTTTTATGTATGAACTGGTATTAATTATATTTTTATCATTAATACAAATGATAAGTGGAGGAATAGCTTATTTTATTTTATCTACAATAGGAATTAACGTAGTTGCAAACTTACGAAAAAAATTATGGAACAAAGTGTTATCTTTACCTATGACATATTATGATAATCAAAATTCGGGTTCGACTGTTAGTAGAATAACCAATGATACATCTTCAATCATGAGTTTAATATCTTATCATTTGGTTAATTTTATAGTAAACTCAATAACAATCATAGGTGCCATTTCATTTCTATTGATACTAGATTGGCAGATGACGCTATTGATGATAGTTATTTTACCTTTAATTGCTTTAGTAATCATCCCTCTTGGCAAGAAAATCTATCATATTTCTAAGTATATACAAGATCAATATGCTACGTTAACAAAAAAATTAATGCAAGCATTAGGTGAAATTAAATTGGTTAAGTCATCTAACTCTGAAAATTACGAAAAAGAGAATGGAAATCATTCAATCGAATCGGTTGCAGCTAGTGCTATATCTTTATCAAAAATATATGCATTTTACTATCCTTTCATGAACTTAATTGTAAGCTTGTTGACGTTTGTAATAATTGGAGTTGGCATCTATCGTCTCTCCATGGGTTTTTTAACAGCAGGTGAATTAGTCTCTTATATGTTATATTTATTTAGAGTGACTATGCCAGTTACACAAATGGGAACATTTTTTAATGAGATTCAACGTACTCGTGGAGCAACAGAAAGAATATCAGAATTGCTAAAGGAAACAGATGAAGATAGTTCTGAATCAATTACATGTATTGGTGACACTATAGATTTTACAGGAGATATACATTTTAAAAATGTAAATTTTGTGTACGATAGAAAAGATATTCTCAACAACATTTCTTTAAATATACCCGCAGGTAAAGTTATTGCAATTGTAGGTCCTAGTGGAAGTGGGAAATCTACTATCTTTTCCTTGTTACAAAAATATTATCATCCTGTCAGTGGGGAAATATATATTGACGGAGTTTCAGTGAAAAAAGTTTCTAATGGAAATCTAAGATCACATATTGGTTATGTTTTGCAAGAATCACCAATCATAGATGGTACAATACTTGAAAATTTGACATATGGTATTAATAGAGCAGTAACAAAAGATGATATTGATGTCAGTTTGCGATTATCTCATTCTAAACAATTTATTAACGAATTTCCTGATGGGATAAGTACCATTGTCGGGGAAAGAGGTTTGAAACTATCTGGTGGACAAAAGCAAAGAATTTCAATAGCAAGAATTTTCTTGAAAAAAACACCGATTGTCCTTTTAGATGAAGCAACTTCTAATGTTGATCCAGACTCTGAAGAAGTCATTCAAAAAGGCGTACAGAATTTAATTGCAGATAGAACAACAATCATTATTGCACATCGACTCTCTACTGTCATGCATGCGGATCTCATTTATGTATTAGAGCAAGGAAATATCACTGGTTCTGGAACACATACTGAACTTATGAGAAATAATGAATATTATAAAGCATTTGTTAACAAACATCAGTATACATGAAGTGTTTACTCTCTGTGTTAATTACCATTTAAAGGTAGTAAAAAAATTATTCTTAGCTTAAATTATCATGTGGATTTTTACTGGTTCCTGTTAAAAATGTTACAACAGCAATTGAAGTAGAAATGAATAGACATGTATAAGTAGGCATGCAGCTGTTTTCTTCCATAAGAGGATAAGTGTGTATGACTATGTAACATACATGTAAGGAGGAATATATCATGAGTTTTTGGATGGAGTTTGTGCTTATTGGGCTAATCATTTATTTTGTTATGCTGCCATTATTTCTAGTTTTACATGAGTTAGGTCATGCTATACCGTTGTATAAAGTATCCTATGGGAAAATGCTTATAGAGATTGGTTTCCCAATTAGAAATTGGAATAAATATTGGAAAGTAAGGTTGTTAGGGATAGATTATCATATCAATCCCACATGCTTTATTATCCCGAATCAAGGAATTATATACGTTAAAAACTGGGATGTTTTAAGTAAAAAACAAAAAGCTTTCTCTGCTATCGGTGGTCCTCTCGTTTCCATTGCAATCTTTGTTTCATGTTGCCTCTTGCTTTTTCTTCCTATTCCTACTTATATAAAACAACTAGCGACGGGAAGTGCAATTGCTATTCTTCCTCAAATCATATTTACAGCAGTACCTATGGTATATACGGAAAGATTTTTTGGGAAAGGTTATGCTTCACTTCCTAGTGATGGGATGAGGTTTATACGTATTCTTAAAAATGAATAATCCATATAAATAAACATGTATAAATGGTCATGCAGCATTGTTCTTTTATGAGAGGATAGGTGTGCATGACTATGTCACATGCATGTAAGGAGGAATATATCATGAGTTTTTGGATGGAATTTGTGCTTATAGGGCTAATTATTTATTTTGTCATGCTTCCTTTATCTGTAGTTTTACATGAGTTAGGCCATGCTATACCGTTGTATAGAGTATCCTATGGGAAAATGCTTATAGAGATTGGTTTCCCGATTAGAAACTGGGATAAATATTGGAAAGTAAGGTGCGCTGGGATAGAATTTCACATCAACCCTACATGCTTTATCATCCCGAATCAAGGAATTATATACGTTAAAAACTGGGATGTTTTAAGTAAAAAACAAAAAGCTTTCTCTGCTATCGGTGGTCCTCTCGTTTCCATTGCAATCTTTGTTTTATGTTGCTTCTTGCTTTTTCTGCCTATTCCTCCTTTTATTAAACACCTAGCGACGGGAAGTGCAATTTCTATTCTACCTCAAATCATATTTACAGCAGTACCTATGGAATATACCGAAAGATTTTTTGGAAAAGAATATGCTGGTATAGTTAAATATAGTGATGGAATGCGGCTTCTACTTATTTTAAAAAACAAGTAAGCTTAAAATTGGCTCTAAAATGCAACATACATAATTAAAATCTACCTATTCACTTCAAACAAAATACAACACCTCCCTTTTCCTATTCACCAATGAGCTAGTGTACTCATATGTTAAACATAATACATAAGTTGAATGAACTTATTCGTACAACTTATACCACTATGCATGAGATGGAGAAATCTCCATATCACAACCTTTACGCCTGGCAACTGAGGTGTAAACTTCTATTCCATCATATATAGGTTTGAAGGGAGTGCTTTCGTTGAAAAAAATCATATGTACGTTGTCATTATGCGTTATATTGGCATTCAGTTTAACCAGCTGTACGAGTGAAGATACCAATACAGAACAAAGAATTAGCGTGGCTGAAGTGACACGCTCGTTATTTTATGCCCCTTTCTATGTAGCGATACAGGAAGGTTTTTTTGTTGAGAAAGGACTAAATATTGAACTTACCACCACTTGGGGTGGAGATAAAACGATGACCACCTTATTAGCCAACGGTGCAGATATTGCGCTTATCGGTGCCGAAACTACGATCTATGTGTACGCACAGGATGCGGTAGATCCCGTCATTAATTTTGCTCAGCTCACACAAACCGACGGTACATTCCTCGTAGCAAGAAATAAAGCGGATGATTTTTCTTGGGATGATGTGAAAGGCAGTACGTTCCTCGGACAGCGAAAAGGCGGCATGCCACAAATGGTCGGTGAATATGTACTGAAACAAAAAGGAATCGATCCACAAGAAGATCTGGAGCTTATTCAAAATATAGAGTTTGCCAATATTGCTAGTGCTTTTGCGACGGGTACAGGAGATTACGTACAGTTATTTGAGCCGCAAGCTAGCGTGTTTGAAAAAGAAGGAGTCGGGCATGTTGTCGCCTCTTTTGGTTTGGAATCTGGCTTCGTTCCTTACACCGTATTCATGGCAAAACAAAGTTATATGGAAGAAAACGAAGAGGTGACCTCCAATTTTACCGCTGCGCTACATGAAGGTCAAAAGTGGGTGCAAAATCATACGGCACAAGAAATAGCAGACGTTGTGGCGCCATATTTCGAAGATATTGAAGCTTCCATCATGGTTACGGTCATTGATCGCTACAAACAACAAGGGTCGTATGCGGAACATCCCCTGCTGGATGAAAAAGAATGGAATCACTTGCAAGATATAATGCAAGAAGCGGGCGAATTGCCAGAATGGGTGGAGCATGAGGTTTTAGTTAACACTTCTTTTGCCAACACATCGCTGGAGCAGTCAGAGTGATGAGCTTCGTTACGATCGAAAACATTTCCCATGTTTATATCAAGCAGGCTACTACTTTGCTTGCATTAGAAGAGATTAACTTGGCTATTCAACAAGGCGAATTCATTTCTTTCCTTGGTCCAAGTGGGTGTGGAAAATCTACGTTGCTATCCATCATTAGCGGATTGTTAAAACCGACTTTTGGGAGTGTGAAGTTGGAAGGAGAACGGGTTGTCAAACCTTCCAAACATATCGGACATATGTTCCAACAAGACTTCTTGCTGCCATGGAAAACGATCGAAGAAAACAGCTGGCTAGGCCATAAGATTATGGGAACACTCGACGCAAGTATTAAAGAAGAAGTACACCAACTACTAGCGGCAATGGGGCTTGGGGATGTGTATAAAAAATATCCGCATGAACTTTCAGGAGGAATGAGACAGCGCGTTGCGTTAGTGCGTACCATTGCAGTCAAACCTAAACTAGTTTTATTAGACGAAGCTTTTTCTGCATTAGATGTCGTGACGAAATTACAACTTGAAAATATGACGCAACACATACTAGAAAAGCACCAGATGACGAGTATTCTCGTGACCCACGATTTTCAAGAAGCGATTGCCATGTCGGATCGCGTTGTACTTCTTCATCATAACCCTGGCCGCATTAGAAAAATATTTGAAGTTCCGATAGAACTGCGTCGTCTCGATCCTGTAGATGCTAGAAATCACTACATGTTCACAGAACTTAGTCAAGAAATATGGGAGGCTCTAAACCGTGATGGAACAGCAACAGCTTAACACATTGCAAAGAGCACAGAAGCGGAAACAGCAACGTGAACGCCAAGTCATTCTCCTCACACAGATAAGCATCTTAGTCGGTGGTATAGGACTGTGGGAACTTGCTGCTAGACTAGCATGGATCGATCCTTTACTATTTAGCATGCCGTCAAAAATAGCCCTGCTGTTTTGGGAAAAATGGAACGATGGGAGCTTATGGATTCATATGTCTGTCACGCTATATGAAACGATTGCTGGTTTTTTGCTCGGAACATTATTCGGTGTCATGATCGCCACCATGTTATGGTGGTCTCCTTTTTTGTCGCGCGTCCTCGATCCGTACCTCGTCATTTTTAACGCCATGCCAAAAGTAGCCTTGGGTCCGATGATCATCGTTGCATTTGGTCCTACCCAAACTTCCATTATCGCGATGGGTATTCTCATCTGTGTCATCATTACGACGCTTGTCGTCTATGCTGGATTTAAAGAAGTCGATGTAAATAAACTAAAAGTCATTCAAACATTCGGAGGAAATAAGCTGCAACTGTACACACAGGTTGTACTTCCTGCTACTGTACCGATTATTATTTCTGCCTTAAAAGTAAATGTAGGCTTAGCGTGGGTTGGTGTCATCGTCGGTGAATTTCTCGTTTCAAAAGAAGGTCTAGGCTATCTTATTATCTACGGATTTCAAGTATTTCAGTTTACACTGGTGATGCTCAGCATGATTATTATCGCCATCTTTGCCACGATCATGTATCAACTCATCTACATTCTCGAAAAATATGTAGTTAAAAATAACAAATAAATTACTAATACATGGTATAATGGGTGGAGCGATAGTATGGGGGGTAGATGAATGAAGGATGTTTTGGTTACTACTACAAGTCAGACCATTTCATTAAAGCTGGCGGATAATTCAGGTCACACCATAATGAAAAACTTATTGTCACTTTACTTGCACGACCTTTCAAAGTACATGGATGATCTGGAATTAAATGAACAAGGGCTATACGAGTATGACGGGTTATATTTATATTTTGAAAAAAACGATTTGTTACCATACTTTATTATGCTTGATGATAAAGTGATAGGTTTTATGTTACTCAGCTTACCTCCGTTTGCTCCTTGTGATGCTGACTTCTATGTGAATGAGATTTTTATTTTGAAGAAATATCGGAGACATGGCTATGGTAGTCAAGCCGTCCATCACATTTTTAAACGGTATAAAGGAAATTACTTTATATTTCAATCACAAAAAAATAAAGAAGCAATAGACTTTTGGAAAAAAACATTAAATCAAGCAGACATTCAATATGAAGAAATGATCAAAGATATTGACGGGGAAAGGTGTTTAGTGCAAATATTTGATATCTCATAAACTTTTTATATAAAATTTACATTATTATTTACTTTAAACTTTTTATTAAATGAAATATAATAAACACAGATGGTGATTTGTTAAATCTTAAGAACAGGATTTACAATATTTCCAACTGTAAGTAGTTCATACTTCACAGCCTTACACGTCGGTGTATGAAGTGGATATGATGCTTAGTCCAATAATATTTTACCTTAAAGCGTCGTTTTGCTTTAAGGTTCTTTTTGTTATAGAAAATATTTTAATATATAGCTATGATTGTTTTTCACAATTATATATAATAAGGATAATAAAAATGTCATTGTCATTTTCTTCATTACATAGGGAGGGATGCTTTATCGAACACAGCAATCAGGATGATCATTTTGTTTGTGGTAGATGTGATGCAAAGTTTCATATTAAGGATAGAGTGACGATGAAAGATGAGGACAAATGTTTTCAATTGTGTAGAACTTGTTTTATTATTATATGGGAGAAATCAGAAATAAAGAAATAAGAATTTTCTGTATTATGAAAATAAAGTAAAGTGAACAGATGAAATTAACAATTACTGGACATTGTCGTGAGAGGATGAAATAATGAGACTTAGACTTACTTTTCGTTGCAGTCATCAAAAACCACTAGTATTACCGATAGATTATCATAGTTTGTTACAAGGCTTTATTTATAAAGCATTGGAAGATGAACATTTTGCTACCTTTTTACATGATGAAGGATATACACATGACAATCGTTCATTTAAATTATTTACGTTCAGTCGTTTGTATGGAAAATATACGATACATAAGCAAAAGAAGCAGATCATATTTACAGATGAAGTCGTATTGTATATTAGCTCAATTTTACCATCCTTTATTCAACTGTTAGGACAGACTCTAACAACCTCTTCTTCTCTTCATTTGCATCATCAACGCATCACGACGGAATCATTGGAATATGAAAAGGTAGAAATAAAGGATAACGTTTGTGTCATTAAAATGTTATCTCCCATTACGGTGCATAGCACGTTTGTCAATCATCAGCAGAAAAAAATAACGCAATATTATGATCCAGAAGATGCAGCGTTCTCTCATCTCGTTTCTACTAATATAATGAAAAAGTACGCCGCATATTATAATGAAGAAGCGGCTGGTACACTACATATTAAACCTATACATGTGACAAAAAGAGACAAGGTCATCACAAGGTTTAGAGGATTTATTATCGCAGCCTGGAACGGAACGTATGAGCTGGAAGGAGATGCTGCGCTTATTCAGTTTGCCCATGCAGTGGGTCTAGGCTCTAGAAATGCACAAGGATTCGGTATGTTTGAGAAGATTTCAACATAATGGTTAGACATGCATTATATTCATGCTACATGCAGTGAATAATATAAGGTATGGACATATTTAACTTAACATGTAACTGTAGATTTTATCGTAGATGTAACGGTGACTTCACGAGAGGTAGGGGATGTTGTACTTGAAGGTAAAGAAAAAATCGCTATTGAATTACTTGAAATTACTCTCCGCCCTCATCATTATATATTTTTTAGTTCAACAAGTGAGTAAAAATGTAGACGAGATTTTTTTGTATGTGAAAACGATAAATGGATGGTTTTTTTCTTCTCTAGCCGTTTTTACGCTTTTTTTAATGATGCAAGGATGGAATTGGATTCAAATATTGAACTATCCTCATCGACATATAGCAGTGTCTCGCGGGTTACATATTTATATCAACTCACAATTTGCAAAATATATCCCAGGAGGTGTTTGGAACTATATAGGTAGAGTGATGCTCACATCAGCAGAAGGGGTTTCTGTCCCTCATCAGATGGCTACCATCTTTTATGAACATGTCCTGTTAATTACGGCTGCTGCTATTTACGGACTGTATTTATTATATGAAATAGGTTATATCTCAGAGCTCATCATCATATGGATCGGCATAAGTGCTTTTTTATTTCACTTTTTTTACACGCCTCTTACTTCATTTATAAATAGAAAGTTAAGCAAAATAAAAAAGATAAATAACATCACGTGGACACTTCCAAGGAACAAATTTTACCTTTTTCTGATATACTTTCTGATAAGCCATTTTGTGATGGGTTTATCGTATTGGATGTTGATTAGAAGTTTTTACATTACCGATATCTCGCTGTTTTATGCTGCTGGAACGTTCGCTCTAGCATGGCTGATTGGGCTGTTAAGTCCCTTGCCAGGTGGATTAGGAGTGAGAGAAGGGATGCTGCTTTATTTTCTTTCGTTTTACGTGGACAGTAGCGTAGCATTACAAATCGCCATCATTTCTCGCATTTGGAATATATGTGGTGAAATATTATTTTATATTATCGCTAATAGTTGGGCAACCATAAAGAAAGGTTGGAAGTACACATGAAGGATCGAAAAATGCTTTTGGTCACGGGGGTTTTCTTGCCAGGAATAGGGGGAATGCAAAATTATTATTCTCATTTATGCAAAAATTCTGGACAGAATGTCACGGTTTTAGCGCCTCATTATGAGGGCGATGAGCAATTTGACGCGAAACAGCCTTACCGCATTATACGGGGCGATTTTTTTCGAGATGAAAAAGTAAATGTGACAAGTTGGATTAAGCTCTTCCGCAAGACAAACCGTGTCATTAAGCAAGAGAAAATTGAAGTCACGATGTACGGATACATTCTTATTGGTCTTATTGGTTGGATTTTTAACGTGTTATTCGGTAGAAAATATATGGTATCCACGCACGGAAAAGACGTACTAGAGTTTAAACACATTCCAGTGTTAAGCATGATAGCGAAAATGATTTTAAAAAGAGCGCATCGCGTCGTTGCCAATAGTCAATATACGAAGCGCATCGTGATGAGTTACGGGGTTTCCCCACATAAAATAGATATCGTCAATCCAGGTGTAGCGTCCATACCGGGTAAAAAAGAAAAGAATCAAGATCTGATAGAAAAATATAAGTTGGAAAATAAGTTTGTGTTGCTGAGCGTGTCGCGTCTAGTGCGGAGAAAAGGACATGACAAAGTCATTGAAGCTCTGCCTGGGATAGTACGTGCTGTACCGAATGCAGTATACGTCATCGTAGGAGATGGACCAGAACGAGAACGGTTAGAGCAGCTTGCGATAACCCATAACGTTGGGGAGCATATCGTATTCGTTGGAAAACTAGGTGATGAAAAAGAAGTAGAGCATTTCTATCATTTATGTGATGTATTTATTATGGTGAGCAGACAGCTCAAAGTAAAAGGGGACGTAGAAGGATTTGGCATCGTCTACTTAGAAGCGGCAAGCTGTGTGAAGCCTGTTATCGCTGGGGATTCAGGTGGTGTATCCGAAGCTGTGTTGCATCAAAAGACCGGATTGCTCGTAGATCCTTTGCATCGTGATGGCATTGTAGATGCCGTGACCACCATGCATGCAGATCCTGCGTTAAGAGATAGGATAGCACAACAGGCGTATGAACGTGTAACAAGACAATTCACGTATTCTATTTTGGCGAAACAATTTGATCAAGTGATAGAGAAAGCTTGCGATGTGGAAGGATACTATAAAGGCATCATCGGTAGAAGAACGTCAAAACAATCAAAGCCGCGGCTCCCTATTTAGTGGAGCTTTTTTTGTTATGAACATTGTAGTGTGTTGAAGTGTATAAATTGGTGAGGGGAGATGTAAGGTGCAGTCAGATCAAAATAAAGGGCAAGTCATGGACCAGACTATCGAGGAAGAGAAAGATGATACGTGGGAAGATAGGAAAGCACTGATTGAAAAGTATAAAGATGAAGATGAAGATGGAATATCATTGAATTTGAACTATGGTTTTACATCTTTTATGCTTAGTCTCATGTCGATTACGATTTTCGGTGCATATGTGGTAATCATCTATTTTCATTTTATGTTTGACCCTCCGGGTGAACTTAGGATATCTACAGAGAAACTTTTTTATATGTTTTTGACGATACAAATTCTCTTAGCTGCAAGTAGCTTCCTACTGGGGGCAGTCGGTTGTTGGCAACTAAAAAAGAAAAAAGAAAAGAGCGTTTTTACGATAATAGGTGTAGTGCTGGGTGGATGGGTGTTATGTATTAGTTTGATATTTATTTTGATTTTGTAGTTCAAACTTTTAAATTCCTTAAATTACAATAATATTGGTATAATGAGCAACTTTTAATTTTCATCCTCGTATAAATTTGAAAAGATGGATTTTAGGAGTGATTCATTATTCGTAGCAATCTAGAAAATAATAAACCACCAGTCACAAGAAAACGTAACAATAATAAAAAAATAAACGTCAAACGTATTGCCATCATCACAGGATGTCTTTTTGTGGTTATGGCTTCATTTTTTGTATATCAGGTGTTTTCCAAAATAGAAGAAACGACCGTAGAAAGAACGGATTCTAAAGGAGAAGTCACTCCTCCAAAAGTTGTACCGAAATTAAAAAATGATGAAGATTTTTATAGTCTCATTTTTGGCATGGATTATCGTCCTCACAGTGATGAACCATTATTAAACACAGACTCTATTATGGTAGCGCATGTTATACCGAAGGAAGAAACAATAAAACTGGTTTCCATACCACGAGATTTGTTGCTACTAAATGGATCAAATACGTATAGCAAAATCAATTCCTTCTTCGGAACAGGTTTTCACTATGCTGAGGATAAAGGATTAGAAGATGAGTCCTTTTTGAGTGGGAGAAAAGTAAATCTTGGCTCCAAGCAATACGATGAAATTTACATAAGCACGGGTATGGCATCTTTGCGTGAAAAAATTGAAGCATTATTAAACATTGAAATCCATCATACGGTGATGGTTAATTTTCAAACCGTAGTGGATGTAGTCGATGCTGTCGGCGGTATAGAGATCGATGTGCAACGGTCATTAATATATAATTTACCAGCAGATAGAACGCACATTAATATTGAAGCAGGACTGCAAACATTAGATGGCAAAAATGCTCTAGACTATGCGCGCCATCGTAAAGATGACAGAGGTTCACAATACGGATCTTCTGATTTTGAACGAGGATTAAGACAGCAAGAAGTGGTTAGTGCACTAGCAGAAGAGTTATTTTCTTGGGGTAGCGCCACAAAAGTGATCGATTTACTAGATATTATGAGTGAAAATATAAAGACAGATATGAGTGTGAACGATATGTATGACTTCATTAAGACACATTATAATACGTTCAACAGCGATTCTATTATTTCCATACCATTTCCAGTGCACTATGAGTATGTTCTTGGAAGTTATCATCCTGAAAACTATGACTACACAGATGTCGTTATTTCTGATGATGAATTAGCAGCGCTACGCATGATGTTCCAAGCGGTAGAGCCGGACTACGAAATAGATGAATCAACATCCATTCCTGCAATAACAGACAATCCGAGCGTACGACGGGAAGCATATTTACATTTATCTTCTATACCAGTAAAATCGGAACCAGAGCAACAAGAAGAAGTTGTAAGTGAAGAAAATAACGATGCTGAGCAACAACAAACTGAAAAGGAAAATGAAGAAGAGCATGCAGATGAGACAAATGATGCTGAAGATACAGAAGGAAATGTGAACGAAGAAGCAGAAGGTGGAGAGGAAATAACAGCACAAGAAGAAGCTACCACAACGGATGGAAATGCAGAGACTGATCCACAGGAAAGTAATGATAAACAGGAAGATGCTGAACAAATGGAAAATGATGATCAGCAGGAAACTGTTGACCAGCAAGAAAATGAAACACAAACAGAGAATGCAACTGGCGACAGTAATGATGCAGATGGGTATATAATGGATAACCCTAGTGACGATGCAAGTGAGGAAAATTAGCTGAAATATGGAGATGATGAATCATACCATCCATAGCACCAAAAACCAAAAGAACATTACCTGTCATAGGAATGTTCTTTTGGTTTCAACGCGATTAACGCTGCACAGCATCCATAAGCTCAAAGAAGTATGTGGTTTTTTGCGTTTTATTTAGGTTGTACCATGCATTCAGCACATCGGATTCAAATACATCCAATATGTTTAACACTTCATAAGCAAATTCTAGCGGGGCTATCCCAGACGCGGTTATTAAGTTTTTATGAGCAACAGCAGGCTTGTTTTCATAAAGGGCTTCCCCTTTATAATGAGGGCAAACCATTTTTAAATATGCTGCATCATTACTAGTATGCTTTCTACTGTCTAACATTCCGACATTGGCAAGACCTTCTGTTGCCCCGCAAATTGCAGCCACAATAGCACCTTTTTCTAAAGCTTTGTTCATGTTTTGTAGGAGGGGCATATGCATAGCTTCTCTCCAAGTATCTCCTCCAGGCAAGATGATCAGATCGTTTTCCTCCAGCGTAACTTCATCGATGGTGACATCTGGTTTCATTTTCAATCCTCCCATCGTCGTTATCGTTTCCGTGCTCACTCCTACTGTCGTAACGGACATAGGGGATAATTCTTTCTTGAAATATCTCCCTGAATGTAATTCAGCAATTAAATACCCGTATTCCCAATCTGACATCGTATTACATACATAAAGATAAGCTCTATTGGTTTGCATTTTTATATCGCTCCTGACTTCCTGTGTCATCGTTGAATGTGTTGCATGTTGCATCAAAGTCATTATAGTATGCTCTCCCTGACAGCTAGCGTCAGTAAAGTTTTATGTTTGGTAAAATTGTATCAACTCAGATAGCACTTCAACCATCCTTGTTTTAAAACTTGTTGGTTCTATCACTTGAATAGATGTACCGAAAGGTAACATGAAGTAAGGTACATGAGTATGAAGCATATTTTTTTCAAACAGAAAGGCAGCATTATTTTCAGTATGTTCATGTACATAGTGCCCTAAAAACCAATGTTGGCATATTTCATCGACTGTACTTTTATTGCCTTGAATACGGAATGAAACGATCTCTTTTTTATTTTCAATCGTAGGAAGAAGATTTTTGAAAAAGAAGTCACGAGCTGAAAAATGTTTGGGTGCAGTAAAGTGTTGCTGACTCCATTCTACATGTTCAATACGTTGGACGCGAAAACTGCGTATGTCATTTCTAAGATGGCAAAATCCAATCACATACCAATTTTCATTCCAATACATCATTTTGTAAGGATCAAGTAGTCTAGATGTCGACTGTTCTTCATTGTTTTTACGATAGTTGATACGTATGGTGATTCCTTCTGTTATGGCAATGGCTATTGTATGTAGATAAGTTTCCATAGATGGTTGCATTGAAAATGAATGTTGACCACTGATGACTTCTAGATGGTTTATGTGCTTCTCTACTTGTGCTGCTTGTTTTTGGTTCGTATGGTGATGTAGTTTTGTTATGGCTTTGTCTAGTGACTCCCCTCCGTAGTATCCAGCTTTTTTAGCAAAAACAACGGCATGTATGAGAGAAGTCTGCTCCTCATGATCAAAAAACAGCGGGGCTTCCATGAAATGTTTTAACAAGGTGTATCCACCGTGATGTCCAGTATCTGAAACGATAGGCACACCACTCGCTGAAAGTTTATCCATGTAACGATACACGGTTCTAATATTGATTTCTAATTCCTCAGCAATCTGTTTTGCCGTTATTTTGTGATCAGAATGAAGCATCCATAGTATGGATAGTAAATTATCCATTTTAGACATGTATATCCACCTCGTTATGTATGTATGCTTGCATGAAAAAAAACTACAATAGTAACCAGCTCATAGCTGTCAACCTGTAGTTCCGTTCACATTGCTTTTATGTTTTTCTATTTTATTCATACTTCATCATGCGATCTAAATTTTATTATACCATTTTTTATATGGAAGTATGCTAATGAACATAAGCGAATATAAAAATTAAACGAATTGAAGAAAACTAAAGATCGTAGTATAAATCATTTACAAACGTTTAATTTGTTACAGCAAAAAAATTAGAATTACATATGTTATGAGGAGGAAAAGAAATTGAAACAAAAATATATTATTGTTCCTAAAATGTTTGTATGTCTTGAATGTGATATGGATAATGAAGCAAATGAATTCGTAGGAATGATAGAGGCGACTGACGAAAAAGAAGCGCTTGGAATATTTGTAAAAGCACATGCTCAACATCATGATTTTTTTGAAGTTCATGCTTACCGACATCCACATAATGAAGAACATATTATAAAATTTTTTGGTGATCACACTAAGTTTGCAGAACAATATTTAAATTGTCAAAACTTTCGAGAGGTCATAGAATATTCAGACGAACTGTTTGATTATATCTATGAAAAAGATAAGGATAACCTTCCATACAGCGTTATAAATGCGAAAAAAATAAATCTCTTGTAGCACTGAACACCTGGATCAGTACATTACATATCAATATGGGGAGAAGAAATTGAAGCAAAAATATATTGTTGTTCCTAAAGAACTTGAGAACTCGTTTGATTTATCACGTGGTGTAGAAGAATACGTATTTATTGTAGAGGCAGTTAATGAAAAAGAAGCTTTGCGAAAATTTGTAAGAGAAAGAGGTCATGTAATAGGTTTTTTTGAAGCTCATGCTCGTGAATTAATACAAGAAAAGGAAAAAGATAGATTTCGGTATATTAAACATAAAGAATATGCGGAACAGTATATAAATTACTTTATGAAACAAGAGAACATAGAATATTCAGATGAACTGTTTGATTCCGTCTATGAAGATTGTGATATATATTACGTTATAAACATGACAGAAATTTATTATGGTTAATTAGTATGTCAAAGAGTCAGGAAATGAAAATGTCGTCGACCTCCAGTAGTGTAAAAATCCCTGGGGATCGACGACAAAATGAAAATAAGAGTAAATACGTGAAAATAGGAGAAAGAGAGAGTAAGGAATGCATATTTTGATTGTTTGTTTTTTTAGAAAATGAAGAAGGAGTTTTTTTGTTATTGTAGAAGTATTATAAGCAAGTGCATTTTTGGGGTTTATATCGTACCTATGAGGAATTGAAACCCATGCTTTGCAGCAAAATAGAAACACGAGGAAAAGAGTTTATATCGTACCTATGAGGAATTGAAACGTTCAACTACGATGTGAATTCCTAAAAAATAAAATACAGTTTATATCGTACCTATGAGGAATTGAAACCCGCCCGTCTTCTTGCTTTAATAAAGTAAATAATAGTTTATATCGTACCTATGAGGAATTGAAACTATACTCAGTGTTTCCTATTTCATAATGAGCGTTAGACGAGTTTATATCGTACCTATGAGGAATGACAAAGGTTGGTGAGTAAGTGAAAGTGGAGGAAAAAGACGTGAGCACAGAAATACAACAATTGAAGGACAGAATACAGAAATTAGAAGATGATATGGAAATGTTACAACAAGTAACCCAAACCCCTAAGCGAAATAGTTTTATAGTAGGTTTTACATCGGGTTTTTTATGGGTAGCTGGTGTATTCGCTGTATTTATTATTTTCGGTATGCTGTATAACTGGCTTGGTTAATGCTACATTCCCGAATGACCGCCTATTCCGTTATTGCTTTCGTTTGCTTAAAATAACGTGTTAAATAGACGAAGGTTATTCGAAATTAAAGCAACAAAACAAAATGAATGAACACAACAACTAGAAGAATAAAGTGCAATCTATATCCATGGCGAGTAATGTTTACCGTAACACTGTTACAAAGATACTCAACGAAGTAAAGGAGTCGGCAACATGAACAATATCGTCGTTGTAGGTAGTGCTTCCATTGATTTAGTGACGGTATCTAGCAAGCGCCCTAAAGCAGGGGAAACGGTCATTGGTGAAGCATTTCATACCGTACCTGGAGGAAAAGGAGCGAATCAAGCTGTAGCAGCTGCACGCCTCGGCGCAAATGTTGCCATGGTTGGGGCTGTTGGAACAGACACCTATGGTAACATGATTCTCGAAAATTTTAAAAACGAAAAGATTTTGTCCAAGCATATGAAAAAGGTTACAGATGTTACGACAGGAACGGCTCATATCGTACTAGCGGAAAAAGATAATAGCATTGTTGTCATTCCAGGTGCCAATGCGCTAGTAGACAAAGAACTAGTGGAACAGACAGAAGAGCTAATAAAGGGAGCGTCAATAGTTCTGTTGCAGCTTGAAGTACCAATCGAAACAGTTCAGATCGCTATTGATCTGTGTCATGAGCATGCTATCCCGGTTATGTTAAATCCAGCACCAGCACAAAAAATATCGCCTGCTATGCTAGAAAAAGTATCGTATATTACACCAAACGAACATGAAGTTCGTATTATCTTAAATGACTTTGATTCACCGATAGAGTCGCTTTTGCGGCAATATCCAAACAAGCTCATTGTAACAGAAGGAGAAAAAGGCGTTCGTTATTTTGACGGAGAAAACATCATTCACGTGCCTTCCCTGTCTGTAGAGGTAGTGGATACAACGGGAGCGGGAGACACGTTTAATGGTGCTTTAGCCGTCGCTTTGTCTGAAGGACAGCAACTAAAACAAGCAATACAATTTGCCAACGCGGCAGCAGGACTTTCGGTTACAAAACTAGGGGCACAGGGTGGCATGCCAAATCTACAGCAAGTACATGCAGCAAAAGAGCAACTATCATGAAACAACAGGCATGATCAAATAGTGAGATGGTTAGTTAGCTTGCAAAACTTCGTGATACATATAGCATCGTCTTGAAAAACGAATCCGTACATTACAACTTCAAATCGTCGGTTTACATCATACAGTGATTCAATGATTCAATATGTACTTCATGAATCTTAATGGTATATATCTTCATTTAGTCATAGCAAATACCCCCTACAAAAAAAGATTGTAGGGGTATTTCTTGCTACTGCAATGTATTGTTTATTTATATAGCATTCATACTATTGTTCATCATAATTTGATTCCTATTATTTTAAATCTTTCATCTTTCCTAGTAATCCATTTTTTTATTAGAGTTGAACATTTAGTTTCATTGTTTAGGAAGTTCGTACAATCAGTTAAAACTTAATTGCATACAAATGTATAGTAAGGTTACAGCGCTGAAAGTAAAAGGAGTGAAATGAATTTTATGAGTGATTTGTTAGTGAGTAATACATTAACAGTAGTTGCTTTTAAGCAGAGTGCAGATAAAATAAATCTATTTCCAGATGAAGAAGTAGAAATTGTTCTTGGCCCTAATAACACAAAAACAATATATACAGGTGATAACGGCATTGCCCAATCTGGAGACTTAAATTTAAAGCAAACTACATCACCAAATGTAGATATTAATCCTCCAGTAGAGAAGGGGACTTCTTTTTTCCAAAATATTATTAATAAAGTTACATTGGTGGTAAATGGTAACACAACTATCATTTCTGTTGTACAGGATGCATCTGAATTAGATGATGGAACAGGTAAATATGAATTTACTGTCTATGGCATTGGCAATCCTTCGAAAGTGATGACTCCCGATGATTTAATAGCTTATCGAAGTCCTTTGCAGGGAGCTGTGATCGATTTGTTGCTTGGCACTTCTGCATTTGCTGTTAGAGTAGTTACTGATAGTAGTGGAAAAGCAGTAATGATGCTGCCACCAAATAAAACGGTTGTAGGTACAGTAAGAACTAGTCATTCTGGATATTTTCAATCTAATATAAAGCCTATCCTATCTTCCCCTCTTGCAGGTGGAAAAATAGATGTATATTTAACAAAAAATATTTGGTTCTAATTGATTTCAATATAAAATCATGTATGTAGTTAAAATAACAAATACACCGTGTGGTCATCATCCTAAACGTTAGATGTATACGTTAACTTATGAGATGGACTTATACGGTGTTTTTTTATGCATAGTGATTAGATTTTAGTGGTAGTAATATTAGAAAAGATAAGATCAAAATGAACGTATGAAATAATATAATAGGGAAGTATTTCAAGCCTACAGTAAGCCAACCTAACAGTGGAAGCAATTGCATAAATAGAATGACAACGACTAGCAGCAATGAGAAAAATAAATAAAAGTTTTTATTTATCGCTCTTTTTGTAGTATACACATTGTATGCAACAGTAAAGAGGCTAATACATAACATGATCCAGCCCCACAAATGAATGATTGGAAGCACTCCATCAACTTCTGATCCAAAAAACGCAAAGGAATAAAAGTAATCTTTCATAAATGGAAAATATAAAATACTAGAAATAATGGATAAAACGCATAAGATATTGACCATTTTCATTTTATATTTAATCATTTTTACCCAATCCAATCCTTTTTTTATTTTATTGATACTATTTTACGGCAAATGTGTTTAGGATAGAGAAATGGTTAGAAGTTGCTGTTGTAATTCACTTTCTTTTAGAAGTGAGCAATAAAAATAAGAGAGAACTTAAAAACGTAAGGGTTGGCTGTTAACCAATCCTTACGTTTTTTTATCTGTTATCCACTGCAGGTAAACTTAACTGTGTGATGACCTCAGTTATGGTGTCCATACCTGTGAATAAAACTAAAGATAATAACATTATAGCAAATAATTTTTTCATCATAATCCTCCTTATTTTTCTTTGCTGATTTGAGCTGCATCTTTTATGATTTTAAATTGATTAATGTCTAGTTCTTTTTCTATGCTAGAAGAAATAATATGACGATAAGTAGTTGCTAGTTCTTCATATGCTTGTATATATGCGTATGCTTTTAAGCTTTTGCTGTAGGAATGCATCGCTTTCTCATGATAATCTTGATGCAGTTGCCAATCTCCTTTGTAGGTGTAGTACAATCCAAGTGCATGATACTCTTCTGGTATGCGTGGTTCAGTGAAAATAAATTGTTCTTCATTTGCATATATCTTATGAATTTCATTTGTTTCATCTAATGCTGCGTAAATATCTAAAAGTTCGTTCATAATGTACATTTTTTGTCTTTGAGGACACTCTTCTAAGCATTTTTTAAGCATCGGAACGGCAACATCGTACTCTTTTTGTTTCGTTTTTATACATGCAAATACGATATTAACAAACTCTTTTACAAAATCATACTTGTACTCTTTTAATATATGCAAGTGTTTTTCTACTTTATCATATTTCTCAAGATTAAAGTATGAATTTATCATGGCCGCATAGGCTCTTGCTTCCATTTCTGTAGGTTTTTCAAAAATATTTAATCCACACTTGGCAAGTTCTATACTTTCTTCGTATTCTTTGATGACATATGCTTGAATAGACATATTGAAATAATATTCTCGCTGTTCTTCCTTTGTCAAAAAGTTCATATAGTGAATGATTTCTTTTCCTTCTGCATACGTTTGTTTATCCTTTTGTATATCAAGACGTTTAATAAAATACGCTTGCAACAAACCTTTAGCAATGTAAGGTGGTACACCTCTTAATCTAGCATATTCTGCGATAACTATGTATATTATTAGGCTTATCTCTTTATTTTCGAGCTTTTTAGCATATGAATACAATGCTGCTAGGGCATCTTCTGTTTCGTGTTTATCTGATTCAAGATACAATAAAGCTATTTTTTTTATGAGCCTAGCGTCATCCGTAATTTCAGTAGTTTTAACAAGTAGTTCATGTAGAACATCCGGACGATCTTCTACTTCTACATACTTATTAATAATGCTTTCATGAGGGATGGATAGGGCATCGGCTATTCTAAATATGGTTCTGAATTCCGGTCGTTTTGTATCGCCTTTTTCAATCTTACTAATAACCCCTTTGTTAATTCCTAACTCTTCCTGTAATTGGCCCATTGTTATTTCTTGTTGCTCTCTATGTTTTTTGATCAATTCCCCCAGTGTGTGTATTGTCTCAATCATTTTGCATCTCTCCAATTTTTAAGATACATATTTACTACTAATATAGCATCAATATAATGTCGAAGTAACGTTTTTTTTGTCAGCAACTTGAAAATATTTTAATATTCAATATTTTTATGTATTTTTTAAATAAAATGATAACTTTTGTTATATTTTTTTAATCTCACTGTCGCTGACTTTTAGTAGTATCATAATTCAGGTGGGATATCTGCAACAAAATGAAAAGAGAGTTAAACTATGTTATAAGGAGATAAAAAGAGGAAAAAAGAAAAAAGGAAATGATAAAACTATCATTTCCTATACTAATTTGTGACTTTCACCAAGCATAAACAGTATGTTGCGAATGCTCTATGCATATCTGAGGTGCTTATCTTATTTTTTTAAAACGATGTATCCAAATGTATCTATCTCAAACTCAAAATGCTCTCCATTCAACTTATACACGTTACCAGATTGTACATCCTCTAATACAGGAGCATTTTTGATTGCAGGTGCTTCCAATACATGGCGATGAGGAGAATTATTGATAATGATCGCGATGGTTTCGCTCTCGTCTTCTCGAATGTAACCAAAAGTGTTTTTCGCTTCATCTACAAACCATACTTTAAATGTTCCTTTTTGCAATGCAATATGATTTTTTCTAAGTTTGATTATATCTTTATAAAATTGAAGCAAATCAAGATCTTGTTCCTTCTCATCCCAAATCATCGGACGACGATTATCTGGGTCACTTCCTCCTGTCATGCCTACTTCATTACCATAGTACATCATTGGCATACCAATATACGTCATTTGAAATAATGCTGCTAACTTCAGCTTATGAATGGAGGTGTTTTCTTCTGGAGAATCATAGCTGTTATCGATAATCGTTGTATAAAAACGTTCTGTATCATGGGAGTCTATCAACTGGAACATAGATCGATTAGCTTCATCAGGATACAGCATTTGTACGTAAGACAATCGTTCACAGAAAGATTTTGCCCCTACTTTTTGCTCTGCAAAGAATTCGAGCATTACTCTTCTAAATAAGTAGTTTTGCACACCGTCAAATTGGTCACCGCGCAGCCATGCTGCTGCATTGTGCATGATTTCTCCAATGACTGCAATCTCTGGATTTATTTTTTTCATTTCACTGCGGAAGAGCTTCCAGAAGTCACGATCCACTTCATTCGAAACGTCTAGTCTCCAACCATCTATGCCCAGCTCTTCAATATAATATTTTCCAATGCTGATGATATAATCGATAACTTCTGGATTTGAAGTATTAAACTTCGGCATGCTAGGTACAAAAGCAAAGGTTTCATAAGAAGCAGTAGGTTCTTTTTGAATAGGAAATTCTTTGATATGAAACCAGTCTTTATATTTGGATTTTTCCCCATTCTCTACTACATCTTTAAAGGCAAAAAAATCGTCTCCAGCATGATTAAATACCGCATCCAGAATAACGCGCATCCCTTTTTCATGAGCTAAATCAATGAGTCTTTTTAACGTATCTTTATCTCCAAAGTGTGGGTCTACTTGAAAATAGTCTTCCGTGTTGTATTTATGATTCGTGTCCGCTTGGAAAATAGGCGTTAAGTAAATCGTGTTGATACCCAGCTCGTCCAAGTAATCTAACTTTTGAATAATACCTTCCAAATCTCCTCCATAGAAAGATTGTGGAGTAGGTTTAAGCTTATGATCCCAAGGCATTACATCTTTGGGATCGTTGGAAGCATCCCCATTGCAAAATCTTTCCGGGAAGATTTGATATATAATAGCCTTATCGTACCAACTTGGTATTTGAAACGTATCTTTTTCTAACATATATGGGTAATGAAATGATCCGTCTAAATCTCTATTATCTCTTGGTCCGAACTCGTCATACCAAATTTCGTTGCCTTCGTTATCCAAAAGTAAAAACATGTAGCGAACTCGTTTCATTTCTGCTTCGATGACACCCTCGTAAAAATCAAAAAGAGGAGTAGTCGCGACCTTCTCTATTTCCATTGGCTTTTCAGTTCCTGGAGTAACATAGCGGTCACTGTGAAAAACATAGCATTTCTTCACCGCGTTTTTCTTTACACGAATTCTTACTTTTAATTGTGTCGTGCTTATCGGATAAGCATAAGGGATATCGTTTGTGTGATAGATGGTTTCTAACATGTGAATACAACTCCTCTTTTTTATGTATGTCTACTATTTGCAACCATAATGAATTTGCTTGTTGGAAAGCTTCACTAGTGTCTTTAATAGATTGGCTTTCATTTTCCTATGCAATATGACGGATGAAAACGTTACCATCTTTAGAATGAACTTATCATTTACTTTGAAGTGAAGTATAATTAAAAACATCATATAAACTAAGGAAACCGGTTTCTTAAATTTAAAGTATCATACTATATACTAGTTAGCAACTTGTTTTTTTTATTTATATCTTATTTTTAGCAAAGGGGGATCTCTATGAAAGTTACCATCAATGATATTGCAAAAGCAGCGAATGTCTCCAAATCTACCGTTTCAAAAGTGATAAATAATTCCCCCACGATTTCGGATACTACGAAAAGGAAAGTAAGACAGGTCATGAGTGAGCATAACTATATCCCTAGTTCGATTGCTACCCAGTTAGCGAAACAGAGTAGCCTGAGCATTGGATTAATTATAGATATGTCGCGAAGGGAACATTTTTTAAATCAATTTTTTTATAGTATTATCGGGGGAATTGAGAGTGTTGTTGCTAATTTTAATTATGATCTGACCATAGTCAACATTCATTCACAACGAGACAATTTTTTAGATCGTTTTGTATTAAGCAAAAAGGTAGAAGGAATTATTCTAGATAATACGTTGTTAGATACAACCATGGCAAACCAACTGTTGGAACATAGCTTTCCTTTTACCGTCATTGGGAAAATGGATGGGAATTCCGATGTGCATTGGGTGGATATCGATAATGAATTAGGAGGGGAAATGATAACAAAGCATCTTATAGAAGCGGGATATCAGCGCATTGCTTTTATAGGGGGCTTTAATGAAGATACGATTTTTTCTCAACGTTTCACAGGTTATCGCGATATGTTGCAGCAGTATGATATACCTTTTGTAGATAACTATGTGAAGAATGGGAGTGGGACGACAGAGTTTGGTTATGAATCTGCAAAGGAATTATTGTCAGAGGAAGTGAAACCTGATGCGTTCATTTGTGCCAGTAACTATATAGCGCATGGTGTGCTTGAAGCAGTGAAGGAAGCTAATTTTGCTATTCCAGAACAAATTGGGGTTGCTACATTCGATAATTACCCACTTGCTCCCTATATGAACCCACCTTTAACTTGTTTGGATAACGATACTTTCTTTCTGGGAGAAGCAGCGGGGAACCTATTAATGAATCAAATAAAAAAACATACCGATCAGAATTACCAACATTTCATAGAACCTAAACTAATTGTGAGGGAATCTACGCGAAAAGTGTAAAACGTTGGTAATATTACAAGGGGAAAAGGAAATGATACCTGTTATCATTTCCTTCCATCTAATTTTTTCATGCAATCCCTCCGTTTAATTCCATTTTAATCCGGTAAATTGAAAAATCTTCACCTTCATCAACAGAAGTGTCTATCACTTCATACTGAATTACTTCGTTTGTATTTTTATTATCATTTAGCATTTCTTCTTGTTCAGTAGCTTGTGCTGCTACAGGATTGTTTTTAATCTACGTTAACGATCTTCCAATTCCACTGATCCTCTTCTAATAAATGATGCAAGTAAAAATAACCACCTGTTCGATCCAAAGAATCAGATTGTTTTTGAAAAATCGCTACTACTATTATTGAGTGGTATTCTACTTCTTTATACTCTACAAAATCTCCGACTTTCAATAAAATATATTGTGTTTCATTCTGAACAAATTCTTCTTTAGTAAACCCCGAAAAAAGAGCAAAGTTATAATCAGATTTGTAATCATCAGCAAAAGTACTTTCCATTAATTCAACATTTTTTGTATTTATGGCTTCTACATAAGTTTTAAACATCTCAATGATTTCATTGGGTATTCTTTGATCAATGATTATTTCATGTTCATTTTTTGGTGTGATGACATCTTCTAAATGAGATATTTTCGTTTCATATTGTTCTATCTGACTTTGCAACTCTTTGTTTTGTGTCGATGATATGTTAAACTCGCTCTGCAATTGTTCAATTTCTTCCTTCAATTCTTGGTTTTCATTTTCTAGAAGCATGACTTGGTTATTACAACTCGATAGTATGATGATGGTTAAAAATAATAGAATTAATTTTAATTTTTTTATGTTTTTTCCTCCTATTTACGTTTTTAGTCTAATACAAATATAGGAAACAAACAATCATAATCATTATAATGAGGAGCTTTCATCTTTTCACATCATTTTGAAAAGAATAATCTTTTTGAAATTTTGAACAAGGAGTTTTTTTGCGGATATAGAAGTCATTTTATCAAGCTTGTTTTTGGGTATTCCATTAATGCTTAAGTGAGGTGTAAGTTTTGAAGCATTTTATATGCAAAGTGCCTATTAGTCTGATGTTCATTTTTTTTATGTTGTTATTGTATGGTTGCAATAGTGACGAGGACAACACATTATCCACAATACAATATATCTACCCTAGTTCGACTGTTGATCTGCAAAGTGCAGCTTTTTTGATAGAGGAAACATCATTTGATTTTGACCAAGATGAAAAATTAGAAAAAATAAAGTTATTTGTGACACCAGCCCCAAAGCAGTTAGCAGACGGCAGTTATGCGTATGATGATTCACATACATGGCAGCTACTCGTCGAACATGAAAATGAACAGTATGTGCTATATGATGCTAACCCTCACTTTGCAAAAATTAAGTTTTGGTTATATAAGGATGATGCTAGTTTAGCGTTATTCTTAGATGGTAATACGCAACAACTGATTCAATTCACTTACGATAATCAGAAAAAGGCATATAAAGTACAAATGCTCTTCAATAGTGATATAGCAGATTATCGATTTCGTTCAAGCAGGTTGTATTGATGTATGACAGAGGAACCTGATATCATTGCATTAAATTTCCATTTAATATAATATTATTATGTAAATTTTAAATAGAGAAATAAAAATTGAAATCTGATTAAATAAAATAAAAGGCAAGGTGGATGTATGCTTACAAAAAATAGAGTTTTTATATTGGTTTTAATAGCAATTTCTTTACTAATAGCAACGATGCTGGTAACTACGAATATTTTTAGTGAAAATAAAAATGAAAACGACAACTATGACATTGCAGTTCATTACATTTCTAATGAATTTGAAATGAAACATTATACAGAAGTACTCCAAACTGATGATTATCATGTTGGTGTTCCTGATTCATTTAATGGAATAGAGAGCAATAAAGATATCAATATTTATAACAGCAGCAAAAATTTCATATATAAAAATTCAGAAAAATCAATGATTATAACGTTAGCAATTAGTAAGAATAATGATAATCAATCAGAATGGATATCTGCTAGTGGTTATAACCCTAAATTACACAATTTCAAAGGTGGAGCATGGGGTTATGAAGATAATTTGCCTGAAACTGCAATTTTTACATATGTAGTTGGAAGTGAGGGATACACATTAACCATTTCTGGGCTTTCTAAAAATGATACAGACGGAAGTATAACTTTAAATGAACTCGCATTGTTTACTCAAGAGTTGACTAATAAATTAAAAGAAAATAACGGATAGGTTTATGGATGAGTTAAAATCTGATTGTGGTTCAAAAAAACTCATTTGCTAGATTCATTTATAACGGCAAGTTCAGAATAACAGTTAAACAGGAGAGTGTAATGAGAATAGTCTTCCGGATTGTAAATTTAATTATAGTTAGTTGTTCCCTATTTGTGGTTATATCTCTTTGGCCCAATTACGACAATGAATATCCTATTTTCACAGACATAACTTTACCGTTATTTCTCCCTAGTTTTTTCATGCTTTTCTTTTCAACCCCATGTATTCTTTTAACTTTATATTTGAAAAAAGAGTTTGTAATAATCAAAGTTTTTTCTGTAATATTGATCTATTGTATAAGTGCAGTTTTTGCAGCGAGTATGTTAGAGTTTACTTTTTATGGAAATATACTTATATGTGTATTTTTTTCATTGTTTGCATGGTTACATTTTATTTATTACATAGCAATAAGCAAATCGTGGTTGAATTAGTGCCGTATCTGTTAAAATTCAGGGGAGATGGTCTTAATCTTCGTAATTTTAAGGGTATTTCATTATAAATGCTGCATTTTAATTAAAAATTAAAAATTAAGTCCTCTTCAATGTCGTCGACCTCCAGTAGTGTAAAAACCCCCGGGGATCGACGACAAAATGAAAATAAGAGTAAATATGTGATTATAAAAGAAAACGGGAGGAAAGTTTGAATAGATTAAGAAATCATTTTTTTGAAAAGTTGAAGAAGGAGTTTTTTTGTTCATGTAGAAATATTATTAGCATAAGCATTTTTGGGGTTTATATCGTACCTATGAGGAATTGAAACGCTTTTAACTTTGATGCTTCCCTTTTCAAGAAGCGGTTAAGTTTATATCGTACCTATGAGGAATTGAAACATAAGTCCGCGGTTGATATATCCTTGTAAATTCTTTTGTTTATATCGTACCTATGAGGAATTGAAACTTATGTATCTCATATATGTTCTCAACAAAACGATATGGTTTATATCGTACCTATGAGGAATTGAAACCTAAAATAATTTATGATTTAGAAGTGTGCTGAAAAATCTGCACAATTCTATTTTGATTATTTTAGTAGGTGATATTCTATGAAAATTATTTTCCACTTAGTAAATTTTATTATAATTAGTTGCTCTCTGTTTCTGGTTATATTTTTTTGGAGTGATTTTATTGACTATGAATACCCCATTTTGACATATATATCGTTAGTTTTCTTTTTACCTTACTTTTTTATCATCTTTTTTTCGAGCCCTTGTATTTTTTTAACTACCACTTTTAAATCGAAGTTTAAAAGAGCTAGAATCTTTCTTGTAATTATCATTTATTTACTGAGTACAGTTTTCGCAATGAACAGTTTACAATTTTCTTTTTTCGTAGATATAAAAATATCTATACTCTTTTCATTGCCTGCATGGCTACATTTCATTATTTACATCATAATACACAAAAAGTTGATGCAAGATCCGTGTTCCCAAACTAAAAACGATTAATATACTATCATATATACGATAGGTTGTGACTTATCATTTTTTTTAATGCAGATCATGAACGAATAGATTTAAATATTGATCTACAACTTAGAAAAATAAAAGATGTAAGATAGGGAGGTGATGAGATGAGCATTTGTTTCCCTTATCTTACATCTTCTTTATTTACTCATAAAAGAGTCTGAAATGCACAGTAATCTTCCGACTTGCTCTGCTGTTTTCAACAAATTGGTACTAGCCTGCTCAGGTTGTATGGCTTGTTGAAGAGAAATAGGCCCTTGCACGATAGAGAAGAAGGCGTCAATTCCAAACTCATGAATGTGTGAGTCACTTAACGAAACGTCGCCTGCTAATGCTATCACCGCAATGCCTTGTTGTTTCGCTAACTTTGCAATTCCCGTTGGTGCTTTTCCCATAGCACTTTGCGCATCTAACCGTCCTTCTCCTGTAATCACTACTTGCACATCGCGGAGCTTTGCCTCCATCTTTAACTGTTCTAAAAGAAATGAAACACCAGAGACGAACTCCCCTTGCAAGAAACCTAGGCATGCAGCCCCCAATCCACCTGCTGCACCGCCACCGGCGTAGCGCTGTAAATCTACCCCCATCTCGGTATGCACTAAGCTTGAGAAATGCTGTAATCCTTTGTCTAATGACTGAACTTCTTCAGGGCTCGCTCCTTTTTGCGGAGAAAAGATATAGGCAGCACCATTGGGACCATATAGCGGGTTTTGTACATCACACAGAATATGAAATGTTACGTGCTGCAAAGCTTTGTGAACGTTGGTTGTATTCATAGTTTGAATGGAAGTTAGGTGTTTACCGCCAAGCCCTATTGCATTCCCATTAGCATCTAAAAATTGAAAGCCCAACGCTTGAAGCATACCAACACCAGCGTCGGTTGTCGCACTTCCTCCTAGTCCAATATAAACAGACTCACAGCCATCATCTATGGCGTGACAAATGAGTTCACCTACACCGTAAGATGTAGCTTCCATTGCTTGTTTATGACGGGGGTCAACGAGGGGAAGACCACAAGCTTCAGCGACCTCAATGACGGCAGTTTTTCCTTCATGAATCAGACCATATGTAGCAGTGGTTGGCGTACCTAACGGTCCTGTAACTTCTGTCTTTACATAGGTTCCATGCAGTCCAACCACAAAGGCATCCACCGTTCCTTCACCACCGTCGGCAATAGGAACGGTTTTTACGTGAAATTGTGGGTTGGCTTGTTGCAACCCTTTTTTAATCATTTCATTCGCTTCACTGGAGGATAGACTTCCTTTCAGAGAATCCATCGCAACGAGTATATTCATGTTAAAACCTCCAACAAATAATATTTCAATTTAGAAACCTTTGAAAGATTGACGTAGTGTGGAGTTGGAGTGAATCTCACGCCAATAGATGAACGAATACCTTTTTAATTACTTATAAAATTGTTTCGAAATTATCGAAATTAAGGTTGATTTTTAGTGCCATATCTTTCAAACAACATGTTCCTCCAGTACGAGGAGAAAGACATTTTAAACACTAAAATAAACAACTTAAGTTGAAGGAAGGCAGCTCATAGCGGATATTATCTGTTTGTACAATATACATAGATTTTGTTTGTTTGTAAACTTTTATATTTTACACACAAAATTGTTGACGGTACCCACGGTAAATAGTTTTTATTTTTATATTCAAAAAAACATGTAATAAGGTTAAAATGGAATAAAGTGTTATATTGTGTTCAGACTGAGTGTAGAAAAAATACGATTTTTGAGTGAGGGTTGCTTGATGAAAATAAAGTTACTGTTGTGTTTTGTTATTTTCACTTTATTAACTTCGTGTTCATTTGGTATAGGTGAAGAAGAAAGTGGATCTCAAAATAAAATTTCTATTCAAAACACAAACTTTTTTGACACAGAGGAAGCGAGCAAACTACTTAGGCATTTCTCATTGTCTGGTTACGGAAATCTTGCAATAGAAGGAATAACAAAAGAAGATCAAACGATAGAATTCACTGTGGAAGAATGGAAAGAAGGAGTCATTCAAAACCAAAATGTTTATAGTTATACGGATGTAGGGGATGACTTTCTAGGTGAGCTGTTGATTACCTTAAAAGAAAGCGAAAAAAAAGAAAACGTCTATGAACTCAAGATAACGACATTGTACCAGAACAGAGGAGGGGCGACTTCTTCTATTAGTGAATTTGATGTATCTAAAATAGCAGAAAATGATTCTATATCAAGCTTTAAAGCATTGAATTCCTATGAAAATGAAGGGTTTGAAGAAGATCAAGTTGCTATTTGGGGTTATGTCGCTTCAATAAATAGCATCTCTGGCAGAGTGCTTGAACAAGATTTAAAAAGCATGGCAACACAGGTGGATTTTGCGATTATAGTGACAATGAGTGTGAAAACAGTTGAAGAGTAATATATGTAAACATCTATTAATATTTAACCTCGTTAAAATGTCGTCGCCCTCCAGTAGTGTGAAAATCCCGGGGGATCGACGACAAAATGAAAATAAGAGTATAGATTAGATATAGGGAGTAAACAAGAGTAAAGATCTCATAATCTTGATGTTGATATTTTTTTAAGTATGTAGAAGGAGTTTTTTTGTCTATGTAGAAATAGTATAAGCATAGGCATTTTTGGGGTTCATATCGTACCTATAAGGAATTGAAACCAGGTACGACTATCAACATCGCGATGACCATTGATAGTTCATATCGTACCTATAAGGAATTGAAACCCGAGTCCCATGTCTAAATAAAACGCAACTCTATTGTGTTGGTTCATATCGTACCTATAAGGAATTGAAACTCCACTGATTTTTTGAGATGATCAATATCTTCATCTTCTAGTTCATATCGTACCTATAAGGAATTGAAACCATATTTAGTAGTCGTAATTTTTTTAGTAGGTTCCGTTCATATCGTACCTATAAGGAATTGAAACGATGGTGCAACAGTATTCGTGCCAACTATTGGGGAATTTGTTCATATCGTACCTATAAGGAATTGAAACAGTGAAAACTATACGAACATAAGTCAGTCAAAAAACGTTTATATCGTACCTATAAGGAATTGAAACTTTAAACGAATAGAGATAGCATCTATTAAGTCATTAGTTCATATCGTACCTATAAGGAATTGAAACACCTTTAGTTTTGTGTCCCTACCGGTCATATCAACGTGTTCATATCGTACCTATAAGGAATTGAAACTATTCTCTATCTGACAATATTTGCTCCATATTTTTCACAGGTTCATATCGTACCTATAAGGAATTGAAACAAGTCTGCTTGTGCGCTATTGTATTCTGGTCTTCTATCACTCGTTCATATCGTACCTATAAGGAATTGAAACCAAAATCTCTGTTCAACTCTCTTAATTCTTCTTTAATTTCGTTCATATCGTACCTATAAGGAATTGAAACTTGATAGTAAGAAGCATCTTCACCATCAATAGGTAAAATCGTTCATATCGTACCTATAAGGATTACAAATAACATTCGATGAAATTAGAATCGTAATTGTTTTTGTTCATGCCTGTATCAACAATCTGTAAGACAAACTAATGTTCTACCTATTATGTCCCTACTACTCAAAGTGGGGATTTTTTTATTGTAATTTATAACTTTTTGTATGAAAAGATCGATAAAAGAAGGAATTTCCAATAATTTATCAAATATTATAATGTATCTTTGATTTAATATAAGCTTAAGGAGGACTTGATGATCTAAAAAAGCGGTTTTACGCTCACCAAAAAAAGATGGAAACTGATTTATCATTACACAGAGGGATTTTTAATCATCCAAACCATTCTGTTCGGAAGATAAGTGGAGAGAATTTTTTGAATCGTATTTGCCCCGTAGGGGATCTGTTAAATGGAAAGCAGAAACGATGGAATTGCAGAGAAGCACGAAAGATGAGATATTAATTTTCTTCTTTCTAAACTTAGTGAATGATTTGCAAAAACGAGGCACCGTACCTGCAATAGATATAAAACAATATATGAAAGTACTAGACTCTAATAAACTACCTACCGTTTGAATATATAGCTACACTTGTAATTTAAAAAAGCAGGAGGGGGACACATGACTTCTGAAAAAGAATGTAGTCCATACCAAGCATATACTACAGAATGGACCAAAGAATACATCATTCGGATATTATCTGAGTTAACCATGCATGGTGCAAATAACAAAACAGAACTACGAGCCACTGAATTAAGAGGGTTACTAAGATATTGGTGGAGAACACTGCAACAAGATAAGATAGAAAATCATCATGCCTTATTACAACGAGAAACGATGTATTTTGGAGGAAGTAAATCTAAAAAAATCGATATATCGACTGCATCTCCCATCATTTTTAGATTGTCGGAAGTCAAAAACGAAAAAGAAGCAGAGTTGAAAATACACATCAGAAAACAAAATAAACTTTCCGCCTCAATAGAAGATCCGATGGATATATACGACACCTATATTCGATATATGTTTATGCTATCTGGATTTGGTAAACAGGGACGAAAGGGTCATGGTGCTTTACAAATAGATCAATGGAAAGATGTAGATCATTTTTTGAAAGAATTAAATTGTATTTTTGAAAAATTAAAGCTAGATCATTATAAGCCGGATACGAATACGCATGGATCAGATGTCGTTATGATAAAAAAAGACATAGTTAAACCAACTTCACATCTCACATTACAATTTGTTTGTCTTGGGCCTGGATACGATGATTACAACGATGCTAGAACCAAAGCAGAAAAGGCATATAAGATCGGAAAAAAGATATACGGTAAGTTAGTGCAAGGTAATAGATATTCCTCGCCTTTTCATTGTACTGTTCGTCAATTCGGTGAGAAATATCATCCTATCGTTTCTGCTGTTTTTCCAGATAAGTATGCGGATGATAAGAAGTATAACGAAGCCAAACAAGACTTATGTCGTTTACTGAAAAATAAAAATAACGACATGATTTGAATGCAAACCTATATACCATAGTCAGGAGGATACAATGGAACAAGAACAAAGTATGGTTGCTATAACCATCGGTCCAGCACAAGCTTTTATTTCCTCTGCTCGAAAAATGGAAGATTTGTGGAGCGGAAGCTATATTCTTTCTTATTTATCTGAATTAGGATTGCAACATATATTCGATATGTGTATTGCTGAATCATTGACAATAAGGAGCATATATCCGAATTATTTAGATGCCCAGTCCTTAGAAGCCAGACCAAATAAAGAAGTACCTTCCATGCCTAATAGACTAATGTTTTTGCTGAACGATAATCCACAACAAGCAGCACGAATTGCAGAGCGAATAGCGAAAACAATAGAAAATGAACTTGTTAAAATGTACAGCCAATCTTTTACAGATATTTTTGGAGATGTAAAAGATAGTCAGACATATATGTATGAATTTGGAGAGCAGCAAGTTGCAAATGCATTGGAAATATATTGGGCGGTTGAGCCTACAACGTGTGATGACAAGCAATTTGAAAGAAGTAAAAAGAAATTAGAACAAAAATTAATCGCCATGAAACATCAACGTAAATTTAGAAATGAAAATCAGCAAGGCATCGTATGTACCGTTTGCGGTGAACGAGAAGCATTGCATCAGGAACAAATTTTAAACAGTCATCGTCTCTTTGAAATGAAAAAACAATTACAACAAACGTGGAAAAAACGAAACAAAGATAAAGGTTATGACAAAAGAATACAAGACAGAGAGTACTTGTGTGGTGTGTGTAGCACTAGACGGGCATTTCGAGCGGTACTTAGTAATAGAGGAAGATCGGTGAAACACTTTGATAGTGTACTTACCTTTGCAGAGGAAAATAATTATTACGGGTTAGTGTTAATGGACGGAGATAACATGGGACAGTGGTTTAAAGGAGAGCATCGTAATGACGGACAGTCTTTACTTACATATAATCAACAACTTAGCCGTAAATTAGTTGATTTTTCTACTCAGGCATTGGATACGGTCACAAGTGAAGATCATAAAGGAAGATTAATTTACGCCGGCGGAGATGACGTATTTGCTATCGCTCCATTACATACCATCTTACCGATGGCACATCAGTTGCAAAAAGATTTTTATAACGTACTAGAACAACTGAAATCCGATCAAGAACCAACTAGTTCAGCAGGGATTATGATTGTACATGGTAAAACTCCTCTAAATATAGTGTTAAACCATACACGTCGCCTAGAAAAAAAAGCTAAAGCACATGGACCAGATAAAAATGCATTTGCGCTATCTATATATACCGGAAGTGGAGAAATAAGAGAGGTTTCACTACGATGGGAGGCAATGGAATCTGTTCAACAATTAGTAAACAGTTTGAAAAAAGATACGTCTGCAAACTTTATTTATACTTTTACAGAGACCATCTTACCATTGCTAGGTTCTCATCTGAATAATTTAACAGACAAGGAAGAACAAGCACAAAAAGATGAATTGAAAGAAATCATTCAGATTGAACTATCTCGCATGATGCATCGATCAGGTAAAAACTACGTGGAAGATGATATGACAACAGAGCTGTTAATTCAAAGTGTAATGGCTTGTTATCATTGTGCGCCTACTGTTTTTCAATTCATTCATTTATTGCAAATAGCTAGATTTATGAAAGTGAACATGACAAGAGTGAAGCAACAATCAGATGCGAATGCGCAAAGCTAATGAATCGGAAAAGGAGTTTATTATGAATAAGCATGGTATAGTACTCAAACCAATAGACACATTCTTTTTTCGTAATCATCAATCGTTTACCGCTGGGGAGGATAGCGAGGCAGAAATGGTATTTCCACCTCATTTAAGCACGGTATATGGTGCACTACGAAGTGCATATATACATCAACATAGCGATTTTTCTATCTTTTCGGAAGGAACAGATAAAAACGTTCGACATTGGATGGGAACACCATCAACCATAGGGCAATTTGCCATACAGGGTGGGTTCCTATGTCGCATGCAAAAAAACGATCATGATGAACTAGAAGACATCTACTTTCCTATTCCACTAGACTATCAAATTGAAGATAAAGCAGATGGAAAAGTGTTACCCCTAAGATTACAAAAAAAAGACGAACAGGACTATTCTTCACATCACGGTTCACATTATCTATATCGAACTACAGAAGAAAAAGCAGCATCTATGCAAGGCGTATATGTGCCCTATCAAGAGTGGATACAAGCGTTAATTGATCCGAATAAAATTAACCGGTGGTTTAAAGTAACGGATTGGTTGCAACGTAACCCTAAAGTGGGTATAGGAAGAAATAATAAGGAAAACAAAGCAATCGATACAGAGGGGGAAGGTCTCCTTTATCGAATAGATATGTCTATGTTTAAAGATAAAGAATTAGGACTGCTCGTACTTACAGAGGATAAGCATTGTCCGGATCTCACACAAGTCCCTTTTGCTCGACTTGGTGGAGAGAATCGTCCTTGGACAATACACCAGTTGCCTTCATCCATAAATCTATTAACAAAGCAGCAAGAACAAAAGATAATACAACAGGTAGAAAAAAGCAACATGGCAAGGTTAGTCCTACTAACACCAGCTATATGGGGCTATCATAATGGATCTTCTTCAACGGGACAGAAAGATCGAATCGTGTGGCAAGAAAATGAAAATGAACAAAAATTAATGATCGATGAATTAGAAGTGAGCGTTTTGACAAGTGCTGTTGAGCGTCCAAACCTTATTGGTGGTTGGGATATACATAAGAGAAGACCGAAACCAAGAAGAACAGCCATTCCAGCTGGCTCTGTCTTCTACATTCAAGTGCCAGAAGGACAAGCAGAAAAAATTGTTACTAAAATTCACGAAACCCGATTAACAAATGAACTGAGCCATGAAGGATATGGAATTTCTTTTTGTGGCGTTGTACAACAATAGATGAGGAGTGTTACCTATGTTTAAAAAAGCGTACCCTTTTATGTTGCAAGCTATTTCATCCGTTCATGCAGGAAGTGGTAGTGAAATTGGCATTGTCGATTTACCTATCCAACGAGAACAGCACACAGGAATACCAAAAATAGAAAGCTCTACTCTCAAGGGAGCAATAAAAGCGGATTTTGAACTTAATCAAATTTTACAAGAAGAAACAGATTTTAAAGAGAAAATGAAATGGACGTTTGGTAGTGATCCTCAACAGAAAGAGGATAAAGAGAATAAAACGGTAGCGGGAGCCATTTCTTATGCAGATGCAAGATTATTGTTTTTCCCAGTCAAGTCGATGAAAGGTGTCTTCGCCTTGGTCACTTGTCCAGAAGTGCTGAACCGTTTTGTTAGAGAAATGAGTCAATTTCAAGATGACATTAAGATACAATCGCCCATAGAAGAAGGTTGGAACGGATGTAAAGTATGTGAGAAATCTAGCCTAACAATGGGAGATAAGAGCAGTAAGGACAGTGAGAACAGTGGAAAGAAGAATATCGTATTAGAACAGTATGCTTTTCCAGTTGAGCAAAATTTAGAGTTAGATGCGTGGGTCAAGTCATTAGCGAATTGTTTGTATTTTAGTGATGAAAATGATAAAAGTGATAAAGATAACCCTAACAATGAAAATAAGAAAATATTTGTAAATAGATTAACTGAAAAACTAGTTATATTAGATGATCAGGCGTTCATGGATTTCGTAAAGTTATCTACTGAAGTAAACGCTAGAATTAAAATCGATTCGAAAACCGGAGTCGTTAATGATGGAGGATTATGGTACGAAGAAAATCTACCACCTGAAAGTATATTATATAGCTTCCTTTTCGTTGGCGATGCCAGAGGTAAGGGGTTAGAGGATTTCGAAAAAGCGGATCATATTAAAAATTTCTTGGATAAGAGGAATGAAATTTTTCAGTTGGGCGGCAATAGTACGTTAGGTAGAGGACTACTGAAATATATGGAGATGAAGGGAGTTGAAAATGTTGGGGGAAACAACTAGTGTGATAAAAAATATGGAAAATGAGAGAGCGAAAGATGCTTTGAAAAATGTAAAAGCTATCTTAGAAAAAAACGAAGATAAGAAGCAACAAACGGTGTACAAGGCGCATGTTAAAAAATTAGCCCCAATGATCCAAGTCAACGGATTAGCACAAACGATGGCGTTTTATCTTTATAAACAAGAAACAATATATGAGCAAATACGAGGTTGGATTATGCAGCAGGAGAGCGAAGACTTTGAAGAGTTTAAGGATAAAGGCAAAGCAGACTTCGTGCAATTTATTATTGAACAAGAGAGTGAAGAGTATAGGCGATTAACTATGGAAGTGATAGCCTATGTGCAATGGCTAGCTCGCTTTGCTGACGGATTAATAGAAAAAGAAGTATAGGGGTGATCAAAATGGAGGATAAGAATCGAATGAAAATTGTTCATCCAAAATATTTAGATGACTACAAGGATCTACCACTCGATCACATGGCGTATAAAATGAACTACTTCATAAAAGAAAGTAGCAATAAACAGAATGATATAAACCCAACAAATTCGTTGAAGGAAGAAAAATCTCTACTGCATGCACAACAGAAGGAAGCATTACTTTCCCTCTCTTCTTCCTATGAGGTTGAAATCATTAAAGCCAAAACAGATGGAAAGCTTGTCCATGGTTTTGGTTCAATAAATGCAAGAGAAACATCAATAAGTATTCATTCGGTCTATGGAATTCCTTATATTCCAGCATCTAGTGTAAAAGGAGCAATGCGAAATTGGGTGATACAAGCTTGCTTCAATGGCATGGAGCCTGATCAATCTATATTATCCGAGGAATCGGAGGCAAATGAAGAACAACAACACCTATACAAAGTATATTTAGATTTGTTCGGTTCGGAAAAATCACGAGGCATGTTACAGTGCATGGATGCTTTTATTGCAAGTAAGGATTTTAAGCTAGAGAAGGATGTGATGACGGTTCATCACAAAGAATATTATAGTGGCAAGCAGGAGTCGCTGGATAATCAAAAATTGGATATCATTAATTTTTATGTATTGAACAATAAAGAAATAAACTTTCCTTTATTTGTAGCAAAAAAAGAAGGAAGACATTCGAAATTATCATCTAACAAACTATTAGATGAAGCTATTTGTTATTTGAAAAATGCTTTAAAAGAAACCGGGATTGGTTCAAAAAAATCATCAAGCTACGGTTACTTTAAAGAAATTAATGATCTGGATATTAGAAAAGAAGTGTACAAAAAGCATGAAAAAGCAGCTGCAGCAAAAGCGAAAGCCAAAGCAGAGGCAGCAGCAAAGGCCGAAAAGCTAAAGCTGGAAAAGATGACGGACGCAGAAAGATTAGTTTATAAAATTCAACAATTTAAAAACATGGATCAAGGTAAAGATGAGTCCAAATCACCACAAATATTTAAAAAAGTATTAGAACTTGCGGAACAAGGAGAATTAGAGCCTGCACAGGAATTAAAAGCATACTGGAAAGAAATAAATCAGTGGGACCTCCCTAAAAAGAAGAAAAAACAAGGTAAACAGTTGGAAAAAATAGAACGTTTAAAAAAACATATTTAATTTATTAATGTAACGAAAAATGAAGCTACCATTACAAATTTGTTTTGGTAGCTTCATTATTACTATAAAATGCAAATGGTAGTGTGAATAAATGGCTCAACAATGTAGAAGGTAAGTTAGCATAAACAATCCACTTGTAAGTATAGTCTTTGCTCATCGTAACACTCCCTTTTTCATAGTTGTACAATAGCAATGGTATCTTTTTTTCACTTGCTATAAGAGATTTGATTACTTCATGCAGATAAGGATCTTCATTTGAAGTAAAACGATAAATTATAATATCAAATTCATTATTATCTAATTTTGTTTTAAAATCATCCACTTCGTAAACGGGTGGTAAAACTGCAACACCTTTAGATTCAATAGCGGGGATTTCTGTTTTTTTCATGATATCAATCTCATCTTTTGAACCCATAACTATAATTTTGGACTTTTTTAGTGAAAGTTGTTCGCTTACCATTTGTTTTAAAATATGAAAAAAAGTTTCGGATGATATTTGAGTAAGCTTTTCATCGATTATTTTACCGAAATCATTTACAGCATCATGCTCAATTTCAGTGAATTTTGATTCAATTTCGGTGAATTTTGATTTAATTTTCTCTTGAAATTCCTTGATAGAATTTGAGAATACATATCGCATATAAAATAAAAAAATTCCAGATATTATACCTAATATAGTAATAACTGCACCCAATATAGTGAAAATGGTGGAGATTGTATTAAATAGTCCTGCTCTTTCATTTTCCACAAACTCTCGGTAATTTTTCAACTCATTTTCAACATATGTACGATAATTTTCATTCTCTTCTTTCAAATAATCATAGTTAGTTGCTTTCCCTTGCAAGATTATGATTTCTTTCTCAAGATCATTAATTTTAGACTGTAACTCTGTTATTTCATCTGCTTCTATTGGGATAGGTAAAGCATACATAGTTAAAATCAAAAAGACAAAGAAAGTTATGATGAAATTTTTTCTACTTTTCCTCAAATTGAAATCCTCCAGCTTTATTAGATATTAATGAACAAAAAGTGTTGATTTATTTTTTGTTAATTTTTAGAACTGTTTCTGTTGTATTTTTCTTTCATTTTTCTGTATAGGTTCAAACTTTCTTTTAAAAATTCAGCTTCATCATCGTTAAGTTTTTCTTTTTTTGATTCAAAAAAAGCGCAATTTTCATAAACCTCTACAGGAATTTTATTTACATCTCTTCCTAAGAGGTAATCAGTACTTACTTGAAATATGTTTGCTATTTTAATGAGTGTTGCATTGTCTGGTTCATTTATATTGTTTTCATATTGTGATATTGTCGATTTAGCCGCACTTAAATGAGAAGCTAGAGCTTCTTGTGTCATGTTTTTTGACTTCCTTAACTCACGTAGAATACTACCCACCATTATTAAAACAACCTTTATCATTTAGTAAAGTTTCATTTTGTCATGTGATACTGCGGAAAATGCTATATGTTCATAAAAAATAAAGGAATTAATTCCCTATATGTATTCTACATTGAAAATACAATATAAGGTGGTTACAAAGCACTAGTTCATGATAAATGTATTTTTTCGTTGTTTATTCTTTATTTTTGCTATATAATCAGTAATATATTCATGAAACATGAATATAGTGTAAATGTAGTTAAGTTGTAAATAGGAAGAGGTGTGGTAATGTACAAAATTCGTTGGTTATTCCCTAATGAACAATATTTTGAAAACTTCACCTCTAATGTATCTGAGTTTTTGCTTCTGTTACAGCGATCTGATTATGTTACATACGAAGGCATAATGTACCAAGTAAGTGCAATAGAATTAATGATAGAAGAACAAATGTGGCTATCTATTTTACTCGATCAAGCATAGGGTGGTTGGATACCTAGCTTTTTTTACATATAGGGGAAGAGGGTTATAATGTTAGGAATGAATCTCTTATAATTTCGTAGGGTTGCTTATTACTAGTTCTTTCTATTTTTCTTTAAAAGCGAAGGTAAACCGTCATAGGCCCCTAAAAGTTAGACGGTTTACAACAAGGTTGAGCTGATCTCTCTTTTGATTGTTTTACGGAAGGTGAGTGTCGGGGTGCTCATATGCCTTAGATCATTTATAACCTAATTACCTAAAATTAATAAATGTCTAAAGTAAATTGTGAAATGATTGATATGTCTTTATAAAATGATTTTGATTGATGTACTAATCAATAGACACCGTCTTCCAGTCCGTTCCATCATAAAATTGCAGCTTTCCATCTTCAATTCGTAATTGTCCTGTGTGCAAATATTCATAGGAAGATCCGTCCCTAATCATTTCCATCCTTCCACCGTTTTTATCCGACGTAAGGACAAACTCAGTAGCATTGGCATTGACTCCATCAGTGGTTTCTGTATCCGTATTTTCTATACTGAATTTTATTCTCGATGCAGCCTCGTCATTTTTGTAATGTAACAAAGCAGTAATGTCACCTACATTAACGGATAAAAATTCCTTATCTTTTCTCCCTTGTCTTGAAAAATAAAATGCGTGTTGTTGTGTCTTACAATCATGAATAAAATCTCCTGTAATGATATCTCCACTTTTAGATATAGCTGTACTTTTCACATCGTTCACTTCTGCCACCAATGCCTCTTGTACTGATGCTATTGAAGTATTATATTTTATTGCAACATTTAGTGGTGTAAGTGCAGTTTCATCGTCGTATAAACGAATAAGGTTGTCACCGGCATGCAAACTTAGGGCGCCCTCTACATATGCTTGTTCTTCAATAGGCTGGCTACGTCGATAACATAATAAATATGGCTCATAATATCTTGCGTGATTGGACGCTACAAAATCTAGTGATTGCGTAGGTGCTTCACTGTCATCTACTACCGAGACCCAGCTCGTTGGCACGCCGTCTACATGTGTTTTTACCTTCCAACCGTTAAAAAATGCTTTTATTTCTTTAGCTTTAGGTGTGTATTCGTTAGTAAATCCAGTCACTTCATCTCGAATTCTAATATATAAGTGTCCATCAGATACACTGGATGCAATATTCACAGTGTCAGGCTCTCTAAAATCGGCGTAATATGGATAAAATTTTCTATCTCCGCTACCTCCATAAACATATTCACCATCTTTAGAGCCAGAATCATCTTTTACGATATTATTGATCGCATACTCTTTATAACCTTCTTGTTGTGAAGTAAAATACCAATCTAAACTGCCGTAGAGTGGAATATCTTTTTCCCAATGTCTGCTGATGTATGCTGTACCTTCCTTAAAATAAAGTTCATCTGGCGAACTTCCATCTAAGCCTGACCCTAACGGTGTGTTTATTTGTAAACGGTCGTGATTAGGAGACTCAAATGGTAGATCTTGCTTACCCACACTAACCATTGGATTAGTAATGATCCATGTGCCTGTTGCTTCTTTGTCCACTACCCAGTTTGCTAGAATCTTCACTGTATCTGGTTGTGGTGTGAGTGTAAATGAACAATGTCCACTCTCTTTTAAGTATCCCATATTGTAAATTGATCCTTTGTAAACGGTAATACCTTCATTATCGATTTCAGCAAACTCAACAAAAAAACCATTGTTGCCCCCAACGTTAGTTACCTCAATATCTGCTGAAATAGTATAATGACTAATGTTTGCATCATGATCAAAATCGTAAGTGTAAGCGATCTTTTTTTCTGTGACAGATGGTTTATTTATATTTGTAACAAAGGGGGTAACAATGTATTCCTTCTCTATTACTTCATCTGTCATATTATAAAATCCATTTGTAGGTATAATGTTTTTCCCTCTTTTTCTGATGATCGGGGTAGTATGCTGTATTCCATTGACATATGGAAACTTTTCTGCAAGTTTATTACCTGTCCACTCAGGATGAACATCAATTAAATCGTACTGTTCCTTAGTAATTTCATACACTCTCAGTGCATCCATATATCCGTATTGTCCATCATCACCTCTAACGTAACCATGAATATTAATTCCATTGTCATTTTGAAATGAAGCAGCATCAAGTTTAATATAACTAGGCTGAAACTGCTGTTGTGTAATTTCGTTACCCACCATGTGTGAATATTCATCATTTAATTTCGTATCGATATATAATTTTATGGATTGTGCATTTCCATTCTTCACGTCAGCCATAAGGATATAGTGTTTGGTATGTTCTAATTTCAAACCAGAGTAATATCCTGTTCCGAATCCTTTGTCTGAAGAAATAGTTATCTTTAGACTTTGATTGCCTACGATAAACTCAGTAGTATCATATGATATAGAAGAATAATTATTATTAAATGTTCCTGTTACAATTCCCCCTTTGTCTCCTAATACATTCAACAGCGTTCTACCTTTTATGTTCGGATACAGAGGTGTTGCTTTGTCCGTAGTAATCACGTTTAGCCCAGTCTCTAAACTGGACGTTGTTTCGTAAGCTTCTCCTAAAACTTCATTTATACCGTCAATTTGTTCTTGGAGTAACTGCTTTTGTTGCAACAACTCATCTACCGATGCTGCATTTTCATCAATAGCATCCCAGTTGTAATTAAAAGATTCTAGTTCGACATATTCATTGATAAGTGGTTTTTTGATCCCTAATTTTGGTGTTTCATTTGGCATCGTCAATCTCTCCCTTTTGTAAATGTTATCTACATAAGAGGGTGACGAACAACTAATTTGACACCCCAAAGAAGGAATTTTAGTATTTTATTTTTAAAAGTGAACTTGACTATATGTGTCGTCGACCCCCAGTAGTGTAAAAATCCCGGGGGATCGACGACAAAATGAAAATAAGAGTATATCGTAGATATGAGGAGTAAAAGAGAGTAAAGATCTCATAATCTTGATATTGATATTTTTTTAAAAATGTAGAAGGAGTTTTTTTGTCTATGTAGAAATAGTATAAGCATAAGCATTTTTGGGGTTCATATCGTACCTATAAGGAATTGAAACTTCTTCGTCCCTTTCGTATTCTGCCGCATGCCTACGTTAGGTTTGTATCGTACCTATAAGGAATTGAAACTACGTACTTAAATCATTGTCGTGCATTCTGTGATTGTTCATATCGTACCTATAAGGAATTGAAACTGTATCCCCCTGTTTGTTTATCTGCAATCGTTAATGCCGGTTTATATCGTACCTATAAGAAATTGAAACAAGGATTCAAAACTGCAAAGTGAGTTCGGATGTGTTGATTTTATATCGTACCTATAAGGAATTGAAACAGTCTTGATATTGCAAATGTTTTTGCAGGCTCTGAGTTTATATCGTACCTATAAGGAATTGAAACTTACGTTCTTCAAGTGATTGTAGATAAAAGATAACAGGTGTTCATATCGTACCTATAAGAAGAAATGAATTCACCCACTAAGGAGCAAATCTATGTACAAATATATCTCGCTTCTATTCTTTCTGATTCCTTTTACATCGTATAATTTAGCTTTTTGGTTCAACTATAATACAAAAATGAATCCCATCCATTGGACATTATTGTTATTAGCAGGCTTACTGTTTGCGATTATCAGTATGAATAAAAAAGAACAAAAACTATTATCCTATACGTCACTTATGCTAAACACACTGGGGCTGCTTTTTTTATTTATTATTTTTGTCGTTATGACATTTTTTTGGAACACCCCATGATGGATAATATCAAAAAAATAATCACTAATATCCCTGAATCACCTGAAAATCGGAATCCCGAAAACTTTTACTTAGTAACCGTGAATCCTCTAAACCATGCCGACCTAGTCTTATATACGTAAGGTTCAAACCACTCACTCCTACCTAAAAAGCAATAGGAGGCTTTTCTCATGCACATCTCACTAACCACCAACATCAAAAAACAACCAAGCCGATGGATCATCATATGTATCTTCATCGTAATCCTAATCGTAATCGCAGCAGCAGTGATCCAAGCGGGTTCCGCAAATAAAAGTGTACAGAACTTCGAGGCAGCAGCGCCTTACCAGATGTACGAGTTTGAAGAAGAGTCGGGGCTAGATATTTTCTCTATTTTCACTGAAGCTGATGCGAAAATAAAAGAAGATTGGAAAGCAATAGAGTATAGTAAAATCACGAAAGCTAGTTCCATTAAAAAGGCATTTTACTACGATGAAAAGAAAAATGCACTTGTTCCAATGGAACAAGAGGAGATGGCAACGACACAAAAAGAAGTATACGAACTAACACTGTACTTAATGAGTGGAGAATTTGAGAAGGGATATGGAGATCCTGACTTTGGTAAAATATTTATTTCATCATATGACTGGAATCAAGAACTTCCTTTATCGTTATCTATGAAAAACTATCTTGCCATCATTTATAGTGGCGATGTAGCAATGAAAACAAATTCACATGTAACCATCGCGCACATGAATAACAAAGATATGGAAATTGCTCTTGATACAGCTTCACCTGGAGGGGGACTAGGCTGGCAATACCCTGATGAAGAAGGATTGGTGCAAAGTGCTACGTTTTCTTACAAAGTGATTCAAGGAAGGCGTCCAGATGACAATCTGTATGTAAAGAGTAATTACTATTTTGCAACATCAGATAGATTGCATCAAGATGAACCTGTTTTTCAAAGTAGTATACGAAAAACATATGTTGAGTTATCTCCATATGACGATGCTGTCAATGTGAATAAGATAGAGGTTTGGCATTCTTTCTGATCGTTATGCATGTAGTTAGACGCTACTGGACATTCTAATTTGTAGTCTATAAAACCATAAACGTTGAACGGAACGTGCAGTGTTATTACAGCAACAGAACAAATAGAATAAACAGGACGAAAGGAACTACATATGTCAACGAATACATTCGACGAAAACATATTATCTGTATTGCAAAATAAAATTGAAAAAATAAACACAAAAACAGGTGCAATTTACATCGTAGGCCCTATTAAGCTTCCTGTTCACTTAGATGATGATACAGCAGAATTTCACTGGTATTGTTGGTTGAATTGTGAGGAAGTCACAGAAGATTACGGGAGAATCATTGAAAAGTTGTCTTCATCCAATTTGGCTGAGCAACAACAGTCTAGTGTGTTGGTATACGGTGATTTTACCGATGCAGAGGAAGCGATCATACGAATGCATTCCATTTGCCATACAGGAGATATATTTGGAAGTAAGCGTTGTGATTGTGGTTACCAGTTAAAGAAGTCGTTGAAAACCATTGTCGAAGAAGGCACTGGTGCGCTATTTTATTTGGCTAATCACGAAGGCAGAGGGATAGGGTTATTTAGCAAAGCGATGGCATACATTCTTCAAGAACATGAATATGATACGGTGGACGCTAATCAAAGTCTTGGTTTTGTGGATGATGCAAGAAATTATGATGATGCTATACAAGTGCTCAAGCATTTGAGAACAAAACCGGTGACTTTAATGACAAACAATCCTAAGAAATTAAATGCATTACAAAGTGCTGGCTTAAAAGTGTCAGAGCGAAGACCGCTATGGGGAGATGTGTCTGTTTTCAATGAAAATTATTTAAAAACAAAAATTAAACGTTCAGGTCACTTAGCTGAAGAAACTCCATCTGATTCAATTTAATTTACATCGGTTTAATTTTACTTTTCTATTTTGCACCAGTATAATGTAATTAACTGGAACGGATGAGTAAAATAGTACTAGAGTATCATACTGCACATCTTGCTCAGTCATCGGTCTTCCAAATATACAAAAGGAGAGATTCGAAGTGAATGAAGTTAGTATAGATATTTATTCAAAATCGTATCAACAAAATCCTTACCCTACATTAACTGACCTTAGAAAGCACGATCCGGTTCATTCTTTTACAGTACAAAGAGGAGAATACAAGCAGGAAAGTTGGCTCATCAGCAGATATAAAGATGTTTCAGCACTGTTTGCCGATTTACGATTATCGAAAGAACCTACCAAATTAATGACAGAAGAAGAAATAAAACAAAGAGCCTATGGTGAAGAATCAGGGTATGTGATGAATAACATGCTTTCCACCGATCCTCCAGATCACAAACGCCTCCGCATGCTTGTCCATAAAGTATTTACTCCTAGTATGATTGAAAACTTAAGAGGAAGAATTACGGAAATTACCAATGAGTTATTAGATGAAATGGAAAAGAAAGAACAATGCGATTTAATTAACGATTTTGCCTTTCCACTTCCGATTACAGTGATATCTGAAATGATGGGAATTCCTGCAGAAGATAGAGAACGTTTTCGTGTATGGTCAGAAAATGCTTCCAATGATGAGTTTGATAGTAAAGAAGAGTTCGAGAATTGGCAAGAATATATTAGAGATTTTTTAGATTACATGAAGAAACTAGTAAAAATAAGATCAGAAAATCCGCAAGATGATATTATAAGTCATTTAGTTCAAGCAGAAGAAGACGGAGATAAACTTAGCGAAGAGGAATTATACTCTACTTTATTTTTATTAGTGGTTGCAGGTCATGAAACGACTGTCAATTTAATAGGGAATGGGATGTTTGCCCTGTTTCAACATCCTGAGCAATTAACTAAATTGAAAAATAATCAAGATCTCATGCCAACAGCCATCGAGGAAATGTTGCGTTATACGAACCCCGTTGAGTTTGCAACGTTTCGAATGGCGTTGGAAGACATCGATTTGCATGACAAGCAAATCAAAAAAGGGGATTACATCTATTTAAGTATTGCTGGTGCGAATCGTGATCCTGAATTTTTTGAGAATGCGGATGTTTTTGATATTACAAGGGAAAATAACAAACATCTTGCTTTTGGCTATGGTATTCACTTTTGCTTAGGTGCACCTTTGGCTCGGTTAGAGGCAGATATTGCGCTTAGAGCGCTATTAAATAGATTTCCTAATCTTGCGCTAGCAGTAGAAGAGAAAGATATTAGATGGAGAAACTCTGAAATTTTTAGAGGTATTACATCTTTACCTGTGCAGAAGTAATGATGTAACCTGAAAATAATGATAGATTAAACTAAATGAAAGATAAATATATAAGGCTATACATCATAATGATTTGTTATGGTTATAGCCTTTTTTACTTTTTTTATTCTTTGTATGAAAGTAGCAGGAGGTGGATGATCATTTACTTTTAAAAGTGCGTTTTGCAGGACTACTTGTCCCTTGTCTAATTTTTCAGGACTTGTCCAACTGTCTAGCTCTAAAGTTTTTCATCTGGTCTCGGTACCAAATCAAAAATATGATGCGATTCAAATTGTTGAATGACTTGTAATAACCAATCGTAATATTTTAATGCTTCATGCAGCTTACTTATATCATTTTCAGCAGTATGTTTTACTTCTTCATCTATGTCAGGTTGTGTAATGAGAACTTCTAGATCATGTAATGACTTTTTAATGGACTGAATGTTCATCGTTACGGCACTTTTCCATTTGATGGAGAAAAAGTCGATAAAACTCTGATACCAATCTTCCTGTACCGCATAGTGATCTTTCCGTGTACCTTTCATCCATTTCTTATCAATCATTTTTAAATCCATTAAAGTTCGTACAGATGTGCTCATGCTCGTTTTGCTCATACCTAGTTGTTCTTTCATCTCGTCTAACGTCATAGGATGATCTTCGAAAAACATTAAGCCATATAATCTGGCAATGGACGAAGTGACACCGTATAGGTGCATATTTTTCGCCATGGATTCAACGACACGCTCTCGTGCCACTAACAATTTATCGCTTCCATTACCTTCCAATTCGTTCACTTCCTGCTTTTATTTTATTGATTTTAAATTTTAACAATGATTTTAAATTGATTTTAACAATAGATTACTCATTTATATTTGTTTTGTAAAGTAAGGATTATGAAGCATATGGTTTTATTTGAGAGGATTTATAAGCATCAACAGTTACAGTTTGTACAGTTTAAACTGTACAAAATGAATCGACAAAATACGCTGTCTTTTACTTTTTGAATAATACACCTCATTTTCCTTATAATATAACTATTGCATTTATTAATGGATGGGTGAGTGAACTACATTGGGCTCAGAGACAATAGTCAGAGTGAAGAATTTAACAAAAGTGTTCGGTAAAAACAAAAAAAAGGCATTGACGATGCTCAGTAGCGGCAAGTCAAAGCAAGAAATACTGAAGGAAACGGGCGCTACCGTCGGAGTGAATTTAGCTAATTTCGATGTAAAACAGGGTGAAATATTTGTCATTATGGGGTTGTCGGGTAGTGGAAAATCTACCCTTATTCGACTGCTTAACAGATTAATTGAACCTTCAAGCGGTGAAATATACATAGGAGAACAAGATTTAACACTCATGAACAGAGTGAAGCTGCTAGAAACACGCAGAAAAAAAATGAGCATGGTATTTCAGAAGTTTGCACTTTTCCCGCATCGTACGGTATTGCAAAATACGGAGTATGGCTTGGAAATTCAAGGAATGAGCAAGAAACAACGGCAAGAAAAAGCGATTGCCTCTCTGGAACTAGTTGGCTTGAAAGGTTACGAAAATCAATACCCTTCCCAATTAAGTGGGGGGATGCAGCAGCGTGTTGGACTTGCACGCGCGTTAGCGAATGATCCTGATATTTTGCTTATGGATGAAGCATTTAGTGCATTAGATCCGCTCATTCGTAAAGACATGCAAGATGAGCTGTTAAGTCTACAATCTTCCATGAACAAGACGATTATTTTTATTACACATGATTTAGACGAAGCGTTGCGTATTGGTGATCGCATTGCATTAATGAAAGATGGAAAAATTGTACAGATTGGAACACCTGAAGAAATACTAATGAATCCAGCAAATCGTTACGTAGAAAAATTCGTAGAAGATGTGGATTTATCTAAGGTTTTGACGGTAGAACATGTCATGAAGTCACCGGAAACGGTCCTGATTGATAAAGGTCCTCGTGTGGCATTGCAGCTCATGAAGGATAAACGTATTTCTTCTATTTTTGCTGTGGATAAAAATAAAACATTGCTCGGTATTATTACAGCAGATGACGCTTTGAAAGCAATAGAAAAAAAGCAGTCACTAGAAGATATTATAGAGAAAGAAGAGCTATCTACAGTAACGAAAGAAACGCTTTTAACGAACGTGTTTGAAGTCATTTCAACGACGCATCATCCAGTAGCGGTAGTGAATGAAAAACATAAATTGTTAGGCGTTGTCATTAAAGGTGCAGTGTTAGGTGGACTAGCTGGCAGCGATGAGCATATTAATATGGATGATGGTGGTGGCGAATGATGAATATACCGAAGTTGCCCTTAGGAGATTGGATCGATACATTTATAGATTTTCTTGTAAATCAGTTTGAACGTTCTTTTGAAGAAATAGCAGAGGGTCTTGAATACATCGTAGAATATATGGTGGACAGTTTACTTACTGGACCGAACTTTATTTTCATTTTAGCTGCTACCGTGATTGCATGGTCTGTTGGACGTTGGAAATTCGGACTACCTGCTTTCTTTTTATCTATTTTGTTAGAAGTATTTATTTTGGATGCGCCCATTACCGTGTTGATTTTATCTTTTACTGCCTTAGCATGGTGGTCAGGTAAATGGAAATTTGGTTTGTTTACACTCATTGGATTGCTTCTCATTCTGAATTTAGGATATTGGGAAGAAATGATTGAAACCTTATCGCTAGTGATCGCGTCTGTCATCATAACGGTGGCGGTGGGCATACCGGTTGGGATTTTGGCTTCACAAAGCGAGAAAATTCGCCGTATTGTGACACCGGTTCTCGATTTTATGCAGACGATGCCAGCTTTCGTTTATTTATTACCGGCTATATTTTTCTTTAACATTGGTGTCGTTCCAGGTATCATTGCTTCGGTTATTTTTGCCATGCCACCGGCGATTCGTTTAACGATTTTAGGTATTAGGCAAGTGTCAGGCGAGCTGATTGAAGCAACACAAGCTTTTGGTTCAACCACAACACAAAAGTTGCTCAAAGTACAGTTGCCACTTGCAATGCCGTCTATTATGGCTGGTATTAACCAAAGTATTATGCTATCTTTATCCATGGTCGTTATCGCATCCATGGTAGGAGCACCAGGATTAGGTGCGGAAGTGTACCGTGCTGTAACACAGCTTCAAATTGGTGCAGGTTTTGAAGCTGGAATTAGTATTGTTGTCATTGCGATCATTCTAGATCGATTGACACAAAACATTGGTAGTAAAAATAGAGGGGGAAATTTGTAATGTTTAAAAAGTTTTTAACAATGGGTTTAACATTGACTTTAGCTGTAGGGGTTGCTGCATGCGGCAGTGGAGAAGAAACAAATGAAGATGCTACAGTTGGGGAAAGGTTAGATTATGAAATCATCGGAATCGATCCAGGTGCTGGTCTAATGAAAGCAACAGCGCAAGTACTGGAAGATTATGAATTAACAGATTGGGAGCTTGTAGAAGGTTCTGGCGCAGCAATGACGGCAGCATTAAAAAAAGCATACAATAATGAAGAGCCGATTGTTGTAACGGGCTGGACACCACACTGGATGTTCTCTAAATTTGACTTGAAATACTTAGAAGATCCTAAAGGAATTTATGGTGAAGATGAATCCATTCACACTTTAGTACGCAACGGATTGAAAGAAGATCTTCCAGGTGTTCATCAAGTGTTAGATCAATTTAACTGGACTTCGGATGATATGGGAGAAGTCATGGTCATGAATGAAGATGGTATGTCATCAGAAGAATCTGCAGCACAATGGGTGGCAGATCATGCTGACATGGTAGCGGAGTGGACCGATGGTGCGGCAAAAGGGAACGGAGAAGAAGTCACGATCGCTTTCGTTGCATGGGCTAGTGAAATCGCAAGTACACATGTCATCGGACAAGTACTGATGGATCACGGATACGATGTAACCTTGCGTCAAGTGGAAGTAGGACCAATGTTTGCGGGTGTTGCGGATGGAAGTGTCGATGCACTTGTTGCTGCATGGTTACCGATCACGCATGCAGACCACTATAGTACCTTTGAAGGCGATTTTGAAGACTTAGGCGCTAACTTAGTAGGAACAAAAGTTGGTTTAGTTGTACCGAGCTATATGGACATTGATTCCATTGAAGATTTAAAATCAGAATAACGTAAGACAAATACAATCCCCGCCTACAATACTAGGTGGGGATTTTTCATATCTAATACATTCAATACCCTAATACATTCAATGTATCCAATGCAGTATTTACTTTATCCATACTCATTACAACGTATTGATTACAACGTACTAATCACCAAAGTGTATACAAGTTGTTTTTTTGATTTTACGAATTACCAAGTTTTACAGTTTACAGCGCTTCTCTAATGACCCTTTTATAATATAGCACAGACAGGAAAGCGAAAATGGAATACAAAGCGGTGTAGATAACCATAACCAACATCATCGGTGTCCAAAGTTCTGCGCCAAAGAAAAACCAGCCAGATTTTACAGCAAAATAACTATGGGAAAGGCCGACAAGCAGCGGTATGCCGAAATTAAAGATCTGCTTGCGAATGACCCCTTTCAATAAATTACTTTGGGTAAATCCAATTTTGCGTAAAATCGTGTAATTAGGCTGCTCATCTTCTGCTTCATCCATCTGTTTAAAATATAAGATACAACCGGAAGTAATGAGAAAAGTCAATCCTAAAAATCCAACGACAAACATGATAAGCCCAAAAATTTTTTGATTTTCTTTTTTAATGTGCAGTTGGGATTCAGCATATTCAGATGTGAAGTTTTGTTCTGCAAACAATGCATGAGCCTGTTCTAGCTGTTTTTTGTTAACCACGTCTAAGCCAATATAGATAGAAGATGGCTGTTCTATTTCTCGATCTAGATCCTTTTTCAACTGTTGGAACATTTTGTCATCGACAATAGCTGTCGGTCGTGCGCTCCCTCCCGTATAATAGTGAGAGAGATAATAGTTTTTCTCAATTCCCGTATAACCTAACTCCACGGTGTTGTTTTTGCCTTTTAGTGTCACGATACCTGATGATTTAAACGGAAATACACTTTGCAACGATTTGTTATACCCCGATATAATCAGTTCGCCTTCATCTACATCCATACGCTCTAAGTCTGTGTCACTAATGACAGGAGTCCTAACATACCCATCATTGTTGGCGAAGATATTGTCTTGACTTAAAATGTCGTTCATGTTGAAAGCGACTTGAATGACCTCAAATATGGTTTCCTCATACGTGATGTTACTGGAGTCCAAAGCTTGTTTTAACTGATTCGCATCTTCTTCACTAATGAATGCAAAATCGTTCGGAACAGTATTTTTTGCAACTTCCTCTATAGAATAAAATGTAATATAGCTTAACGATAACAAACCAATCGCTAACGCAGATATAGTGGTAATAATGGTTAGTAAAAGGCTGTTTGATTTCATGCGAAACATAAGTGGAGATAAAGACGTCACATCTTGGATTGACAATAGGCCTTGCTTACGTTTGCGAATAAGATGAAATACAAAACTCACTGTCCCTTTGTAAAATAAGTACGTTCCGACAATGACAGAAGACAGTATCAAAATCATCATGAAAAACAATCCATTGGATGTCATATATTCTGCACTGAACAGTTCCGTGGATAAATAATAACCAAGTAGAATAAGTCCAATGCCTAAAAGCCCTATTAACATTTCCAACCAAGTGAGTCGTTTTCCTTTTGTTTCACTTGTCGTATTTACATGAAATAAGTTCAAAATGGTTCGTCTTTGTATAAACAAATAATTTAGCCCCATCATGAGTAAATAAATGATGGTAAACACGATGGTAGTTTGGATGAAAGCCTCGGAAGAAAAGCGAAGGTTCACCGTAGTTTCTACCCCAGTGATCTTAAACAAAATCATCAAAATGACTTTGGAAACGGAGAAGCCGAGAAACATACCCATAGCGAAGGAGCTAAAATAAAGGATGAAATTTTCTGCACTTAATATGCGAAATACGTTGTTTTTCGTCATTCCAATGAGCTGCAAAAGTCCAATTTCTTTACTGCGCCGTTTCATAAATAAGCGGTTGGCGTACAATAAAAAAACAGTCACAATGAGAATTAAAATAACAGACCCTGCTTTTATTCCTGCCTCCCCTTTTATCGAACCTTTCGTTGCATCTAAGGCAGGATCATATTGCAAGGTGACAAAAGAAAAGTAAAGGGCAACACTAAACGTGAGTGCAAACACATAAAGGTAGTAATTTTTTACATTCTTTTTTAAGTTTTTGAGGATGAGCTTACTGATCTTCATCTTGCACCCCACCTAAAACAGCCTGTGTACTCATAATATCTTGGAAGAAGTCCTTTCTAGACTGCTCTCCTTTATGCAACTGAGTATATATTTGCCCGTCTTTGATGAAGATGACTCGGTCACCATAACTTGCGGCAACGGCATGATGTGTCACCATCACAATTGTGGCTTCGTACTGTTGGTTGAGTTCTTTTAATTTATCCAGTAAATCGGAAGCGGACTTGGAATCGAGCGCACCAGTAGGCTCATCTGCAAAAATAATACTTGGTTGATGGATAAATGCACGAGCGGCGGATGTACGCTGTTTTTGTCCACCTGAAATTTCGTTCGGGTACTTATTTTGCACATCTTCAATCCCTAACGTCTTCGCCAAAGCACGAAAGCGTTGCTCGGCCCCTTTTCTAGAAATATTCATGACCGATAAAGGCAGTAATATATTTTCTTTTACGGTTAACGTGTCGAGCAAATTGTACTCTTGAAAAATAAACCCTAATTGATGTTTACGAAACTCGGCAAGCTGCTTCTCTTTCATTTTCGTCATTTCTGTGCCATCAATCAAAATCGATCCGTCATTCACTTTGTCGATGGAGGAAAGTACGTTGAGCAATGTCGTTTTACCGGATCCCGAAGCCCCCATAATCGAGACGAATTCCCCTTTTTTAACGGATACATCCAATCCTTTTAAAACCTCTTGTTTGTTCCATTTATTACCGTAACTTTTATGTAGTTTTGTTGCTTGTAGTATGAACATGGTTGTCATGACTCCTTTCGTTTGCCCTGTGTTTACTGCTTTCAACAAGGATTATGTTCATTATAATAAGGGGATGTTTTGTTTTCCTTCGATTTACCTAACAAATAAAAAAAGCAGGTGACATTTTTGTCACTTGCTGCTGATGATCGTAAATTCATTTCGTTTCGGAAAGGTCAAAATCACCGTCGTGCCATCATTCACTTTAGATCTCATCTCGATCTTTATATGTAATGAATCGGCAGCTTGCTTTGCCAAGTATAGTCCCATCCCTGTGGCCTGATGGTTTTGATGCTCCGTTGTGGATGTGAAGCCTCTATCGAATATGCGAGGCATGTCCTTGGCATCAATGCCTTGCCCTTTGTCGGTGATAGTTAATATGACGTGTGCTTCATATATGTCACTTTCAATCATAATATCTTCTTGCTCACTATATTTTACAGCATTAGTAATAAGCTGACGCAGAATAAAAGCAAGCCATTTCCCATCACTAATCACGTCGTTATGCTTCAAATTTAATTCAAATCCGATCTTTTTTTGTATGCACCACGATTGCAGAAACTTGATTTCCTGATGCATGATGTCACGCAGTTGAACGGTTTCGATGTACAGATCATTTTCAATAAAAGAAATTCGCTTCTGATGCAGCTGTTGATCAAGCAAAAAGTGAACTCTAAACCATTCATACGTAAATTGATGCTTTAACTGCTTATCTTCTATGCGATCAATCAGTAAATGCAGAGACGTAAGCGGGGTCTTCACCTCGTGCACCCACGACAACAACTCATCTTGTTCCTGTTCCATCACTTCACGTTGCTTGGATATCTGCGCTTTGGACTGCTCATGCTGCGCTTCTAGCTTTTCTACTATGATGTGTTCAAATGGACGCTGCGGATGGAGGCCATCAAGTGGGTTAGCATATTCCCCATCCCTAAGTTGTTTGTAAAATGATGTTTCACTGTAATAACGAAAAACAATAAACAAAGTCAAAAACACAGTGACTAAAAAGACGATGTACAAATACGATTGGAATGGAATCGACGGATCGATATAAGCAATAAATAAGATGACAGTATGAGTGAAAACAACAAATGCAATCCAGCTTTTCCGTTCCCAGATGTAAGATTTAATCATATGTATTTTCCTCTTCTGTTAACAAGTATCCTTGTCCCACTTTGGTTTCAATAAAGTCACCTAGACCCAACTGTTCCAACCGTTTTCGTAAGCGATTGACATTGACCGTTAACGTATTGTCGCTAATAAAGCGGTCATCATTCCACAAGTGATTCATCAGCGTCTCTCTGCTCACAATGTTGTTTTTATGCTGTATTAATATTTTTAAAATAAAAAGTTCGTTTTTCGTTAATTCAATAGATCCAACATCATTGATGACAATGTGTTTTTCAAAGTCAATTTTTGCTCCTCTCCACGTTCTCAGCGCAACATCTTCCGCATTGTAGTTGTAAGTGCGGCGTAATATAGCCTGAATTTTAGCGATGAGCACATCAAAATGAAAAGGCTTCTGCAAATAGTCATCAGCCCCTAACTGCATGGACATCACCATATCCATCGGATGATCTCGGGAAGATAGGAAAATAATCGGTACTTTTGAATGACTGCGAATCATTCTGCACCAGTGAAACCCGTCATATTTAGGCAGTTGAATATCAATAATCACCAGCTCTGGGTTGATGTTGCTGAATTCCTCTAAGACTTTTTCAAAATCAGTAATACCGTGTACTTTATAATCCCACTGTGTTAAGCGATCTTTCATTTCTGAAAATAAAGAGGCGTCATCCTCAATTAAAAGTAATGTAAACATGCACAATCACCATTCTCAAAATTTATTTGTTTATTTTACCATAATGTACAAGGGCGGTAATCATCCAAATTTGAAAAAGGGGGATACAAACCGTGCCATGCATGTACAAATCCACATATAGTGAAATGGAAGATTAAATATGACTATTACAGTAGGTGGTGCTTCCCTTGTGCGAGCAGTAAATCGAAAAAACACCAAAAAAAATAAAAACGTAAGCGGTGCAATCAACGTTAAGCGTGGCAAAAAAGTGAATGCTGGAAAGCAATATGTCCTTGGAGACAAAGCAAATAAAAGCAAAAAGATAAATGCAAAACAAATAAATGCAAAAAAAATAAATGCAAAAAAAATCAAAGCAAAAAGAAAAGTTAAGATCATAAAAAAAATAAACCCAAGAAATAAATGGATGCATTATCGATTGTTCCAGTCTAATCAACGTCTAAGCGCTCATCTTCCTCATACCGTGTTGATGACATCCAAAACGTTACATTCCATGTTAATGAAATACAGGATGGTATATATCAAACCAACTGTCGGCGCCTTTGGAAAAGGTGTGATGAAAGTAGAATATATCAAAGACATTAATGGTTTACCATTCCGGTATCAAGTGGAAGAAGCGGTATATTATTTTACATCCTTTTCAGACCTTATGACATCCATTCGAAAACATACGATCAAAAAACCGTACATTATTCAGCGAGGGGTAGAACTCATAAACTATCAATCACGACCAGTAGATTTGCGTATTATGCTGCAAAAAGAAGACGGACAGTATAACGTGGTGGGCATTGCTTGCCGTGTGGCGCATCCAGATAAAATTATTACGAATGCTAGTGGTGGTGGGGAAGTGATACCGGTACAACGATTGTTAACTTCATCTCGCATTAGCAAAGGGCTTATTACGATTTATAAAATGCAGGAAGTTGCATTGCTAGCTTCCAAAGTCTTAAAAAATAAATTTCCTCAAATCAAAGAATTCGGTGTAGATATAGGATTAGATAAGACGATGAAACCGTGGATTATTGAAATCAATACTCGTCCACTGATTCGAATTTTTGAAAAGCTAGGTGATCGAGACATACTAGATCGGATACAAAGAAATCGAAATCAATAAATGGAGTGAAGGGGGTGAAGTGATGAAACCGAGAAGAGATAAAATGAAAATAACGTCTATTTTGCTACACAATGATGCTGTTAGTCCCTTTATACCTGAGACGGTGGAGATGAATCGGATGGAACTAATACGAATGTTGAATGATTATAAGATGGTGTATCTCAAACCGAATCGCGGAGTCAAAGGAAAAGGCATTATGAAAGTAGCCAAATTACCTAACACAAAACGCATGCCATTTTTATATAAATATAATCAACTACGCAAAACGACAGTAAGGAGATTCCCCACTTTCCCAGCTATGTTTAAAGTGATTCACCACCATGCAATAAACAAAAGATACCTCATACAACAAGGCATACCATTATTACGATATAACAATAAAATTACAGATCTAAGAATTATGGTGCAAAAAAATCTAGTAGACACATGGGAGATTACAGGGATAATGGTGAAGGTTGCGGTTCCGAACCGAATTGTAACACACAGCTTTTACGGTGCGAAACTAATCACATTAAAACAATTACTACAACCTCATACGTACGATAACAACGCGGCGTGGATTAGAGAGCAGATTCGGGATATAACATATAACATTGCTCAGGAAGTAGAGGTACATTACCCAAGTTACCGTGATTTAGGTATTGATTTAGGCATAGACACTTCCCTTCAACCATGGATTTTAGAAGTGAACTTTCGATCCCCTGATCTCTCTATCTTTAGAAAATTCAATAAGAAAATGTATCGTAAAATGGTTTTATATAGACGCAAAAACCTAAGATTAATCTCCAGCAGAACTTTCCAAGATGAAATAAATAATCCTGAGAATGTAACATGATGAGAGTGTAACGTAATGAAAAAGTAGGATGAACAGATAAGTACAACAAACATAAGTATAGGAGGGAGAGCTTATATGTATAGAACGATGTTAACAGCAAAAATTCATAATGCAACCGTAACAGAAGCCAATTTAAACTATATCGGTAGCATCACGATAGATGAACATATATTAGATCAAGTAGGAATTCTAGTAAATGAGAAAGTGCAAGTAGTCAATGTGAACAATGGAGCTAGATTAGAAACGTATGTGATTAAGGGAGAGAGAAAGTCTGGTGCTATGTGCTTGAACGGTGCTGCTGCAAGACTTGTACAGCCTGGTGATAAAATTATTATTATGGCTTACGCACAGATGTGTGATGAATTAGCTCGTGCCTATCGCCCTAAAATCGCTATTATGAATGAAGATAATACCGTGCAGGTGATGCTGCCTCATGAACCACATTCCAGCACGACCGAAGATATCAAGTCATCCTCATAGAAGATATAAAAATGAACAGTGGGCTGTTAATGTTTTTTCTATTTTATCCTTAGTAGTCTAAGTCAACAGCCCATGATCTCTATTGCTCATTCTTTTTATTTATATTTTTTTCACTTTTAATTGAAGCTTTTTTCTTCACCTGTTTTGAAGAAGGTGATGGACGGTTATGGATGAAAGATTGTTTAAATTCTTCATAGTCATTCCAAAACTTATGTCTAAACTCATTTAATTCTTGTTTGATTTCTTGTTTCAATTTTTGGGTATCCTTCATGGCATCTTCATACATACTTTTAATTTGCCCATACTCTGTTTTTGTAACATGCGTGTTACTTTTATTTTGGGATATGGAATGAGTATTTCGTAACTGTCTCTTTAAGTTTTTCATTTGTTCCTTTTGGTGCTGCATCTTTAACTTCATCTCTTCTTTTTTACGACGGAACTCCATTTTTAAATTATTCTTTTCATGACGCTCATCATTTTCTTCCGTTGCTGTTGGTGTTACACTGGCATTGTCATCGATAGAAGTAGTAAATGAATCCTCTGTACTATCTGTAGTGGTAGTAGATACCATGATGTTCTCTTTTTTATTTTCTTTTATGCTCTCTTTTTTGTTTTTTCTCTTTGTTCTTGGCTTTGTATTTGTCTTTTCTTTCTCAACAATATGTTTATCTTCTTCTTTGTTGGTCATAGGACTTTCATCTGCATCTGCATTATTGTACTTTACTGTTACTACTTTCAAGTCTTCGTCTAATGGTTGTTCTGTTAGTACATTTTTTTCAGCGTCTTCTGTTTTTTTCTTATCTTTTTCTACTATATCTTTTTCTTTCGTGTGCTGCATTCCCAATTCGTTTACACCCTCATCTAAGGGTTGTTTTTCTTCTATGACATCCGTGTCGGCTGTTTCCATGTTATCCTTGTCACCCTCATCTTGTACTTCTAGTACTTCGGCAAATTCATCTACAAGTTCTTCTTCTTCGATGTCATCATGCTTTGCTTTTTCTAATATTTCTTTTTGTGTTATTTCTTTTTCTTTGTTCTCTTCATCACTGTTTTGAACTTCAACTACTGCTTCAAGTACTTCAGGAGATTTACTTATACGTTGTTCTTCTTTCCTTTTGTGATTCTCACCTGTTTCTTCTGTTTTCTCCATATGATTTGGCGTATGCTCTTCTTTACTGTCTTTATCTTCTACTCCATTTGAATCCTCACCTAGCTGCTGTTTGTTTGTTACCTTATCTTTTGCTGCTTTGTACGTTCTTTTTTTCGCAATGGGAGGGGATTCATTTTTTGTTCGGTTACTATTTGAATGATGGGGTGTTTCATCTAGATCTGAAGCTACATATGTATCGGAAGTTTGATCATGTACAGCTGTACTTTTATTTGGTGAGGGAGTCGTTTTTTTCTTTCTTCGCATGTGGTTCACCTCTTTATAATCCATTCATAATAAATGTATACGCAAAAAATCCAATGTGATACTACATTTATCTTTTTTCATTCTCCAACATAATAGATACGTATCTATATCTACGTTTTTATGTATGTATACCTATCATTTTAAAATCAATTACATGCCTAGAACTCCTCTGTACTTCATTCATATGATAGAGTAGCAAATAACTATTCAGCGAGAAGGGATGTATATGTCCTACAGAAAGAGATATCGTTATTTTGAGAATGAAAAATCTCCAAAGCGAAGGAAATTGTCATCAAAGTCGTTTAAAAGGAAAAATCATAGTAATAAACTCATTAAAGCGAAGCAAAAGGCCAAAGGAGATGTAAATCAGGATCAAATTTTAAAGCATCGGCAGAAATTAGCTCAAGCACAAGGGGATCAAGATCAGAAACAATCACAAGGAGATCAAGGGCAGTCACAAGCACAAGGACACGAACAAGATTTGTCACAATCTCAAGGTGGGCAAACACAAGATCAGTTGCAAGGACATCAAGGCGGTTTGACACAAGGCCAAGGTGGCTTGACGCAAGATCAGATGCAAGGACATCAAGGCGGTTTAACGCAAGGCCAAGGTGGCTTAACGCAAGATCAGATGCAAGGGCACTCTGGTGGGTTGACACAAGGCCAAGGTGGCTTAACGCAAGATCAGATGCAAGGGCACTCTGGTGGTTTGACACAAGGTCAAGGTGGCTTGACGCAAGACCAGATGCAAGGGCACTCTGGTGGGTTGACACAAGGCCAAGGTGGCTTGACGCAAGATCAGATGCAAGGACATCAAGGCGGTTTAACGCAAGGCCAAGGTGGCTTAACGCAAGATCAGATGCAAGGGCACTCTGGTGGGTTGACACAAGGCCAAGGTGGCTTAACGCAAGATCAAATGCAAGGACACTCTGGTGGATTGACACAAGGTCAAGGTGGCTTAACGCAAGACCAGATGCAAGGACATCAAGGCGGTTTAACACAAGGCCAAGGTGGCTTAACGCAAGATCAGATGCAAGGACACTCTGGTGGGTTGACACAAGGCCAAGGTGGCTTGACGCAAGATCAGATGCAAGGACACTCTGGTGGATTGACACAAGGTCAAGGTGGCTTAACGCAAGATCAGATGCAAGGACACTCTGGCGGTTTAACACAAGGCCAAGGTGGCTTAACGCAAGATCAGTCTCAAGGCCATACAGGAGGCTTGACGCAAGCGCAAGGTGGACTGACGCAGGATCAGTCTCAAGGCCATACAGGAGGCTTGACGCAAGCGCAAGGTGGACTGACGCAGGATCAGTCTCAAGGCCATACAGGAGGCTTGACGCAAGCGCAAGGTGGACTGACGCAAGATCAGATGCAAGGTCACTCTGGTGGGTTGACACAAGGCCAAGGTGGACTGACGCAGGATCAAATGCAGGGCCATACAGGAGATTTGACGCAAGCGCAAGGTGGACAGTCGCAAGACCAGATGCAAGGTCACTCTGGTGCGATGCAAAGTCAGGGCGGTCTTACACAGGAGCTCGGTCAAGGTCATACTGCTGGCCAGTTACAAGGTGGCGTCGCACAAGGTCAAGGTCACTCCGCTGACCAAAGTCAAGGTGGTTTCACACTAAATCAAGGTCACTCCGCTGACCAAAGTCAAGGCGGTTTCACACTCGGTCAAGGCCATTCCGCAGATCAAAGTCAAGGTGGTTTAACACAAGGTCAAGGTCACTCGGGTGAACAAATGCAAGGTGGTTTCACACTTGAGCAAAGTCAAGGCGGTTTCACACTCGGTCAAGGCCACTCTGCTGATCAAGTGCAAGGCGGACTAACATTAGGACCGCAAATACAACAACAACGTCATGGCCCTCAGACAAACGGAGATCAAACGCTGGATGGGAATTCTGTATCTGCTCCCGTCACTATCGATGGCGTTACAGTCGATGTGAAATGTAAGCCTGTCATATTTCCTTTTAAAAAAAAGAAAAAAAAGAAAAAGAATAAAAGAGATAGAAGAGTAGAAGTAGAATGCTGTGCTGAACAATTAGGTGCTTTTTTAATGGAAGTACAGTCACTTCAAAGCTCCATCATTGCGCCAGCAGATAAAGTTATCGACATTTATTTATCAAAAGTTTCCTCCTTAACGAATCCAACTCCCGATCAAAAAATTATTGCAGTAAATAACGCAGCCACCGTACAGTATAATGATGCGGATCAAGCCACCATTGAACCGAATACAACGACACAAATATGTGATGTGGCTGGGATTATGGCTACCGATACGGGAACATCTCCTAATATATTTGAACTGTTATTACAATTAGCGAACACCACCTCCACCACAACCACGAAAGATAATAACCTTCCATTCTGTTCTTGCTCTAAATGTGCAAATGGTATAGGGGAAGGCTTGCAAAACGCTGCGAACGCTGGATCTTCTGTGACGTTATCCATAAGTGGACTCAGCACTCCTATCATGGATGTATTCGTATTGAAAGTAGAAGATTGTCTAGCATATTTTGTAGATGATCTAACGACACCTACGGAAATTTATATCTTTACACTATGTGCGATTACAGCTTTCACCGTTGGTTTGTAGTTATCATTTCTACTGGTTTTTCTTCTTTTTTAGATGGACTCATATGGAATATATCTTCTAAATACGTATTAAGGAACATTCCATCGTGGTCCATTTCCTCTCTCATTTTTAAAAAGGATGACAGCATCGAATATTTTTGTTGCAGCGACTTCCCTTTTAACGTATGCATTTTCCCCCAATGTGGTCTACCATCATATTCAAGAAAAATATTTTCGATTTCTTTAAAATAAGAGGCATAGGGCATCCCTCTAAACATATGGACAGCGATATAGGCGGAATCTCTCTTATACGATGGACTGAGCCATATATCATCTGCTTTCACATATCTACATTCAATAGGAAAATGAACTGCAATCTTTTTCGCTTCAATCGTTCTTTTAATCAACGTGATGACGACTTCCATATGTTCAGCAGGGATGCAGTATTCCATCTCATGAAATTTGACTAGACGTTTGCTAGCAAATATTCGAAAGTTTTGATGAACTTTCTTCGTTGATGGGATAACAGATGCAGATAAGCGGCTGATGGGTTTACAAAGGGAAGGCAGCATACGACAGGCCATGGATAAGACATAGAATAGCCCATTTTCGATGAAGGTTTCATTGAAGGTATGGATTACACTTTGCTTTGTTGTTGGTGCATTCGTTGGTTGTAAACACTTGATTTGTGTTGTATCACTATAAGGAAAACAGTAAAATTCGAAATGGCGAAAGGAAGATTTGTAATGTGCTAGTTTTTCCATACAAGTAGAAAAAGGAATGCGTTTACTTTCATATTGTAATTTGTAAGACGGGATAACTTTTATTTTCACTTTGACTATAATACCTAGCATCCCAAGGGATAATTGTAACGCCTTGAATAGATGCGCATTTTCATTTTGACTACTGGTGATGACATTACCATCTGCTGTGACTACTGTAACTTCAAGCACTTGTGTGCTCAGGTTTCCTAGCGTTGCACCTGTACCGTGTGTGCCTGTAGTTATTGCCCCTGCAATGGATTGTGCATTAATATCGCCTAGGTTTTCTTGTGCGACCCCGTGTTTATGTAATAGTTCTCCCAGCTTCTTCAGTTTTGTTCCAGCCCACACCGTAGCAGAGCCTTCCTCATGATTGATTTCTTCAATCCCTTGCATTTCATCAAGTGAAACCATCACTTCACGACTACAAGCAAGTGGAGTAAAAGAATGCCCAGAACCTACAACTCTAATTTTTTTCCTCTCTTTTTTACACCGTTGTACAATAGATACAACTTCTTCTACGGAAGTAGGATAAAATATTTGTTCAACATGCTGCTGTATGTTTCGTGCCCAGTTAGAAAACCTTTTGTTTTTTTTCGATACTATATAAAGCATTTTCCATCTCCCCTATACGTAGTATGAGTACCCTGTATAGCGCCATTTTCAACTATATACAGTTCGTTAAATCGTTCACACAATTCTCCTGCTTTGCTGTGGCGCATAAATATAGGATCGCCAATCTCAAGGCGAACTTCTGGACTGGAGCGAAAGGAGATAGGGGTCTGTACTTCTCCTGCACCTTCCATCGTTAATAATTGACCTCCTGCTGGTAAGTAGGGAAGGGGAAGCTTATCTTTCCCACTTTGCCCAGATGCAACGTATCCACCGCCGAGACACGTATACATATGCTCGCTTGGTTTTCTGACAATTTCTATGGCATAGAGTGCGGCAGGGCGTAGGTTCAGTGCTCTGTATGGGTCAAACAAACTAGGGGCGAAGAAGGCCGAACCTACCGTGATTTCCGTAATGACATCTTCAGTACTAGTCCAGTGGATGCTTCCCGTTCCTCCTCCATTGACGATGGGCAGGTGTATGCCCCGTTCATGTAATGACTGTACGATTTCCTGACGTCTATGTTTGACTTGTTGATAAGACTTTTTTTTCAGCAACGTAATCAACGTGTTTTTCCACTTTTGCCGTGCTGTATCATCTGGTAGTCCTGCAATTTGCGCTTCATACCCCATAATGCCTTGAAGTGTCGTATATGGTGATGATTGAATATGTTCAGCTAGTTCAATGATCTCATCTGTGTGTCTAAGCGGGGAGCGATGGACACCAAAGTGCAGTAAACCATGAAAAAATACACTCGACATATCGATATCGATACATAAGGGAACGATGCAGTCGTGTTCTTTTGCCACTTGCTCTATGTATTGTATATGCGCTAAACAATCAACCATAAGTATGATTTGTTTTTGTTGTTGAAGTTGTTTGATGATATAAGTAATATGGATGGGATTAGTGATAGGGTATGCGATTAGAATATCGTCGAAGCCTTGCTCACATAGAAATACGGCTTCTTCTGGACTGTAGCACATGATACCTTGAAATTGATCACTAGCATTAAAAATCTTTTTGAGTATCGATAGACAACGAATCGATTTACTAGCAATGCGTATTTTTTTTCCGTGATTGAGGTCTAATATATGTTGCATGTTTTGCTGTAGTTGGTTCATATCACAGAAAGCATAAGGCATCGGAATATGCTGAAAAATTTCTTTGTAATAACTGTAATCGTAGCTCAATATAACATCACTCCTTATGTAAAAATTGTATGCGCTATGTTCACGTTATATGGTGCAGATCCATGATATATGAATGTTGTATCCAAGTTATCGTTTCATTTGAATTGTCTTGTATCACTTGCTATATTTATAATATAGAATGAAGAAATAATGAGATATAAGTTTACGCCTCAGTGGCCAGGCGTAAAGATTCTAACAATGAGATTTCTCCATTCTATGATTACCGGTAATAAGTTAATGAACCAGTTCATTCAACTTAATATAGAATGAAGAAATAATGAGATATAAGTTTACGCAGTAAAATATGATTTCTAAATAGAAAGGGTGATACGTGATGATTGTCATTACGAATACGATTAAAGTGAAAGAGGGATATGGGGAGCAGTTAATAGAGCGCTTCCAACAACCTCGCGAAGTACAGAAAATGGAAGGTTTTTTAGGTATGGAATTGTTGCAAACAGAAGATACGGAAGGATATCATGAATTCGTAGTAAGAACGAAATGGGTAAGTCAGTCTGCACATGATGAATGGGTGAAAAGTGATGCGTTCAAGCGCTCTCATTCTAAAGGTGGACCTGCGGATTATATGATCGATTTTAAAATTCAGAAGTATCAAGTGGTAGTTGAGCACGAAGCAGAATAAATAGAGATACTCTCCACTTAGGATTGTCATGCTAGAGTTGGTGAATGGTAAAAGCAAAACATAGGATGGAGCCACGGCCACGAATATTTACTTCATGTCCCCCCATGTAAGTGGGGGAGAAGTGTCCTATGTTCTGCTGCATCGCTTAGACAATCTTTATAAAATTTGTGTCACTGCAAGCAACTGTATATCATCTACTATAACAGGCACGTTGTTCTGTTCTTCATGTAACGGAATGTTATTAATATTGAGTACGGCTTGTGTAGTATGAAGTGGGGCAGGACTTGCAACCGCATATAAATTTTTGTATGCATTCATTAAACCAAGCGGTAGTTGATTTTTTGCAATAAATTGATTAAAGCCCCACGCTAGTAAGTTGTTATTTACATCTAAGTAATATAGATTGAAAATAAGTCCTGGGGTACTGCCTGGCGTATCCATCATCGCTGTGGCGGAAAAAGTTAAAGAAGCTGTTGCTCCTGCTTCCCATGGCATCACTTGTGTTAAGAATGCATTACTAACACCATCAAACATCGCGCTAAATGCTCCTGTAAGATGGATGGAGGATTCGACTTGCACGTTCTGGGATGTCCAATTCTCCAACGTGCCGTTTTCGAAGTTTCCGTTACTTATCATATCGACTTGTTGAATCGTCATCGTCACATGTCTCCTTTTCTAGCATACTCTCTATTAGTATATGCTGTTGCAAAAGAATGGTTTGTACGCTAATCTAGTATCATGATGTAATATGTAAAAGAACATTTATTTGGGAGTGTGACGTAATGAGTAGAAATAAAACCATAAAGTTGTCGTTGTGGTTGATTCATATATGTATGTTCTTACTCTTGTTGGTCATCGTTGTACTTTGTTTATATGCATTTATGGGATCTCAAGAGATGGTTCCTACAGCGGAGCAGACAGAAAAAGTAAATATCGTGTTGACACTGTTCCTATCGTTGAGTATCGTGCTTGAAATATTTTTATGTTGGATTAGTTTTAAGTTATGGAAAATACTCAAGCAACATCAAAATAGTATGTAAGCTTGTGCTATTTTATGATGAAAAAAGTAAGGTGCTACATGCAAAAGATATATGGCAATAGCAACTTCAGAAGTGTAAACTTGTATGGTATCATTTCCTCATCTTTTATTTTTTAACTTCTATTTATGAAGAGGACGGTTTTATTAATTGTTGAACTAGATTTTTTAAATGGTTGATTTCGTTATGAAGTAATTCATTCTCCTGATTAAACTTCTCCTCTAATTGACATTGTCTACTATATTGATCCCCGTTCAGTAAAATGAGCACTTGCTCTGTTCCTGTTCGCTCCATGACTGTATATCCATAGTTAGTATGATCACCCATACATAAGCAGCGTAGCGAAGGTTATGGTATCGTATACGTAACAGACAAATGGTCACTGGATGTACACTTGGGTTAAGTTGTAGTGTCCATGATAATAAAAGGAGCGAATGACAATGGAAAAGATAATGGGTATGGATGCTGGGGGTACATTGACCAAATGTGCTTTCTTCGGTCCAGATCAAACGTTGCAATACACTCATTTTCCTTCCGACTCATGGTGTGAGTTAGAGCAGTGGATAAAGCGTTATTCCTTCACCGATGTTTATATTACAGGAGGTAACGCATCAAAAATGAAAGAAAGGTTAGTGAGTGCATTTCCAACTCAAATGAAACGACATGTCATACACGAATTTGCAGCGACATGTAACGGAGCAGCGTATCTTTTACAGCAAAAAAAAGTGGTATTAGAAAACTATGTGATCGCAAATATGGGAACGGGCACTTCCATTCATGTCGTTTCTGGTGATGAGTTTAAGAGAGAAGCAGGAACGGGAATAGGAGGGGGTACCCTGCTAGGTTTAGGAAATTTATTATTGAATGAATCTGATTTTGCTTCCATATGTGCAATGTCTAAACATGGAGATAGAAATAAAGTAGATTTGAAAGTAAGTGATATTTACAGTGGAATACAATCGCCTTTAGCCAAGGATTTGACAGCAAGTAATTTTGGAAAAGTATTTCAAGATTTTTCGAATAATAGGGGAGCAGAGCATATAGCAGTAGGGATACAAGGGATGATAGCCGAGGTGGTCATCGTTTTAAGTATACAGGTAGCAAAACAACACAATATGGAACATATCCTCTACATCGGTTCCCCTTTGTTAAACAATAAGGTGTTGCTGGACATGCTTCAATCGTATACGATGATGTTAGGTTGTACCCCCATATTTTTAGACGTACATAGCCATTGTGGGGCAGTAGGTGCACTTTTGCAACATGGAAAAGCGCCATCATATCATAACGTATGACATGCATATAGATGAATACCACCCCGGATAGGAGGCAACGCTTTGTCTATTCATTTTAAAACATTTAGTGAGCTCTCTTTAGCGCAAGCGACGGAACTTTATAATGCAGGTTTTACTGGTTATGTTGTAGATATTCATCTTACTGTTCAGGGATTAATCGAACGACTGCATACCGTATGTATTTGCCCTGAACGTTCTTTGGTTGCTTTTGATGAATACCAGCCTGTTGGTTTTATTTTGAATGCATTTAAAACGATAAACGGGAAAAAGATCGTTTGGAACGGGGGAACAGCCGTCATTCCTACATATAGAGGTAAGAAAGTAGGGCATCAATTAATGGAAAAAACGATGCAATTGTATGAGCAGGAGCAAGTCGATGTTGCTACTTTAGAAGCGATTTCAGGAAACAAAGCTGCCATCTCGCTATACAAAAAATTCGAGTATGATGTGGTGGACAAGGCATTGTTTTTATCTTATCCAGGGAAAGGTATGGGGAGTCAAAAACCTTCACATTATCACGATTACACGTTGGAGCGGGGTATGACGCTGAATGCAAAGTTATTGTCTTTTTATGGCTATGATGTGACGTGGCAAACGTATGGCGAGCATATACGGGATGGAGAAAGTATCATAGCTTACAAAGAAGGTGCAGCTGTCGGTTATGCATTGTACAAGGAAGTGTATAAAGGTAGCACATTAGAGCAAATACTGTTGTATCAATGTCAAGTTCACCCTGATCACAAGCATAATGCAGATATCATCGTAGATGCATTGCTCACCGCTGTTTTCGAGTCATCGTCTTTATCTTATACGTGTAAAAGTATCAACTTATTAGCTTCGAACGAGGAAGCGGTCACATGGATGCATAACCAAGGGGCAAAACTACAAATTTCGCAAGTCATGATGAAGAAAGTGATGTAATATATGATACAATAAACGTTTTGAGATAGAATATAAATATCATTGTATTTTACATAGAAAGGAATTAACAACATGCACAATCAGCAAGAATCAGCACTAGATCAGGAACATTTGAATAATAATCGTCATGAAACACAGGAGATGATTGTGACGATAAAACCAGAATCGATTCGCATAGGGATGCAGGAATTAAAAGATATAGACTCCAAAATGAAGATTGTGGAGTGGCTAGACGATGGCATCGCTGTCGTACATGTGCAATCTTCTTTTCAGCATATTGCAACACATTTTATGAAGAAGCCACCGATTTTTATACAGCATATTTGTCCCGTTAATGAGAAAGTGAAGACAACCAATAGTAGGGAGGACTTGGTTCAAATTGCTGAACTCATCATAGAAAAAAAATTGTATAGAGAAAAACCAAGTACGTTTTCTGTACAAACGAGGTTCAGTGATGATGTACAAGTAGACTACAAAAAGTTTGAGATGAATCAAGCAATATCCGAGAAATGTATAGCACAAGGATTGGAGCTTGATGTGAAAAAGCCAGAGCAAATCATATCTGTCTTCGTTGCTTCATCCCGTATGTACATAGGAAGTTCTTTGTCAGTGGAGAATGTTAGCGATTGGGCTGGTGGTAAACGAAGATTTGCAATGGAGAAGGGACAAGTCAGTCGTGCACAGTTCAAACTGTTAGAAGTGCTGGAAATGTATGATCTTGTATTACCTGAAGGGGGAGAAGGCTTGGATCTTGGTGCGGCCCCAGGAGGATGGACCAATGTGCTTATTCATAAGGGGATGAACGTCACAGCGGTGGACCCTGCTTTACTCCATCCATCTATAAAAAAACATGCACAAGTTCGCTACGTTAAGGAGACAGCCCAAACTTTCTTCAAACAAACACAATCTAAGCCATACGATATCATCGTGAATGATATGAGAATAGATACGTATGAATCTGTTGACATCATGATGGAAGCTTATGATGTATTAAAATATGGCGGTTTCATCGTATTCACACTCAAAATGCCAAAGCGTAACATGATGAAGCGTTTGAAATATGCGTTACATCTACTACAGAGAAAATATGATATAGTTGGCGTAAAGCAGTTGTTTCATAACCGTTCAGAAGTTACCGTTGTTTTAGTTAAAAGTCATTGAGAGCTATTATGTTTATGATGGATGCTGTCATGGACATTCTTAAAAATTGAAGTGGATACGGGTAAGAAAGAAAAAAGTGAAGCTGCTACGATGTGGAGCAGCTCCACCATGGTTCATGTCTTCCATCATTTATTTTTTTCATCCCGTATAGGATGGATGAATTGTTGCATTTGATTTTTTAACCATTTTATTTCATCATGAAGTACTTGATTTTCCTGTTTCAGCTTATTTTGTTGTACGTATTGATCCCCATTGAGCAGTACAAGTACTTGTTTCTCACCTGTTCTTTCCATCACCCTGTAACCATAATGTGCTTTTGTAGCAACACCTTCTTCGTTCGGCATACAATAGCCGTTCACTTCACAACTGCCATCATCCCTTACACGTACTTGCCCGACTAAGCCGACGGCAGACCACTCTGGTCGTTCCGCTCTCGTCTCATAAGGACGATTGGGATCGTAATCTGGATTGACGGCGAGTTGTTTTTTCACCGTTTGTGTCTGCTTCACGTTACCGTGCTTATCTTCTTGATCTGGAAGTAGGACATGTTCTACGATGCGGCGTCCCCATTCATCGGTAACATACTGTCCTTGCCAGTGCAGTCCGCTGTTTCCGCCAAGTACACCTGGTGTCGCACTGGTGATGCCCAAAATGTATTCATCATTGCTATTGGCAATACGTATTTTATTGCCTTCAAGTGTGACGAAGTAACCGACATCAATGGGCTGACTGTCCATGCTTTCGAACATTTCAGCAAAATCACATATGTTACAGCTTGCATTCATACTGACAGTGCCCATAAAGCAAGCATCGCCGAGTGCTGCTCCGTTTGTTGTACCGCTAATAAAGGCGGCAAGACCATTGCCCGTAATGCCAAAAGCACCAGCAGCCAAGTGCCATGAGTTTTCTAGTTTAGCAGCACCACTGTTTCCCATGATGTGGGCACTGGTGAGGGTTGCACCTATAGTGGTACTGATCCCTTCGGCATGACTTGCAGCTCCGCTAGCAGTAGTCATAGCACCTTCGGCATGACTATTGATACCACTGGCCGTTGTTGCATCTCCTTCCGCATGGGATCGATTCCCCATTGCTATTGTATCTCTCCCTTGTGCATGACTATCGATACCACTGGCGGTAGTGCTGTTGCCTTCCGCATGGGATCGAACACCCAACGCCATGGTCATCAATCCTTCTGCGTGACTATCGTTAACCATGGCAATGGTCATGTCTCCTTCTGCGTGGGATTGAGCACCCATGGCCATCGTATTCTCTCCTTCGGCATGACTATCATTGCCGCTGGCAACGGTCGAGTCCCCCTCTGCATGGGCTTGAGATCCACTGGCTGTGGTTCCTGATCCTTCAGCATGGCTATTGGTGCCGCTAGCGAGTGTGTTTTGCCCTTCTGCATGAGCTTGATTACTACTAGCCATAGTGCCCATTCCTTCAGTATGCGTATTAGGAGAAACGGCCATCGTACTGACTCCTTCTGCATGGGACTGAGCCCCACTTGCAGTGCTATTAAACCCCTCTGCATGCGATATAGCACCAGAAGCCATCGTTATTTGCCCTTCACTATGGGCTTGGGCTCCACTGGCTGTAGTGTTGAACCCTTCTGCATGCGATTCATTTCCACTTGCAGTTGATTGGGTTCCTTCTGCATGTGAAGCATTACCACTAGCTGTTGTAAAAGCACCTTCTGTGTGACTTGCGATTCCATTGGCTGTTGTCATCGTTCCTTCCGCATGTGAAAGGTCTCCGTTGGCTTGTGTGTCAAGCCCCTCCGCATGGGACACTTCTCCATTTGCTTGTGAACCATTTCCTTCCGCATGAGATTGTCCCCCCATTGCTATAGTGGATTGTCCTTCCGCGTGAGCAAAGTTGGCCATTGCTAGTGAGCTAAGCCCTTCTGCATGGGATACAAAGCCACTAGCTATAGGTGAAAGCCCTTCTGCATGAGATGCAAATCCACTAGCTGTTGTGGTTACGCCTTCCGCATGAGAACCGAGTGCACTAGCAGTTGTACCCATCCCTTCCGCATGACTAGCTGCTCCACTCGCAGTTGTACCTGATCCTTCGGCATGGGAATGTAATCCAGAAGCTACAGTTCCTGTCCCCCCAGCATAAGAGCAGTCACCGATAGCTGTGGTGTTACATCCTTCTGCGTGAGCTTGATTCCCCATCGCTATGGTGCTGTTTCCTTGTGCATGACTGTCTGTACCACTCGCTGTCGTTTGACTTCCCTCTGCATGGGAGACCGAGCCACTAGCTACAGTAAGAAACCCCTCCGCATGACCAGCAAACGCATTAACTTCCACAGCGGTACCAAACCCTTCACTATGGGCGTTACTTCCACTAGCTAACGTGTTGGTTCCTTCACTGTGCGAACTACTCCCTATGGCTCTTGTGTTAGTACCTTCACTATGCGAGGCTAATCCTTGGGATTGCGTTAATGACCCTTCCGCATGCGAATTACTACCAATTGCAGTATTATTTCCTCCCTCGGCATGACTATTTGCACCATTGGCCGTCGTATTCGCGCCTTCCGCATGAGAGCAGCTGCCGTTGGCTACGGTGTCACACCCTTCACTGTGACTACCGAATCCGTTAGACGTAGTACTTGCACCTTCGGCTAACGATGCTTCCCCATTCGCAAACGTATTTTGACCGAGGGCGGTGGAGCATATATTAATGTCGTCATTTCGGTTACAACTCATTACTTTTCCTCCTTCATTTAATAGATTTGATACCTTACCACAGTGCATAAGATGGATAAATTTCAACATAAGAACCTGGAAACTGAGGCGTAAACTTAAATTCGATTATTTCTGCATCCTTTCTATTTGCTGAAACAATTTTTTATTGGCTGCAATGATTTGTTGATTTTGCAGAGCTAACGAATCTATTCGTTGTTGTAATTGCTGGTTTTTATTGGAAAATTGTTTATGCTGTAGATCGAATGTCTCCAGTTTTTCTTCAAATTGGCGTTGTTTATTATATTGATCCCCATTGAGTAGAACAAGCACTTGATTCTCACCAGTTCGCTCCATCACTCGATAACCATAATGCGCATTCGTAGCGATACCTTCTTCATTCGGCATACAATAGCCGTTCACTTTACAGCTGCCATCATCTCTTACACGTACTTGCCCGACTAAGCCAACCGCAGACCACTCTGGTCGTTCCGCTCTCGTCGCATAAGGACGATTGGGATCGTAATCTGGATTGACGGCGAGTTGTTTTTTGACCGTTTGTGTCTGCTTCACGTTACCGTGCTCATCTTCTTGATCTGGAGTTAGGACATGTTCAACGATACGACGTCCCCATTCATCGGTAACATACTGTCCTTGCCAGTGCAGTCCGCTGTTGCCGCCAAGCACACCTGGGGTGGCACTTGTGATGCCAAGAATGTATTCATCGTTGCTATTGGCAATACGTATTTTATTTCCTTCAAGTGTGACGAAGTAGCCTACATCAATAGGCTGACCGTCCATGCTTTCAAACATTTCGGCAAAGTCACATGTGTTACAGCTTGCATTCATACTCACAGTACCCATGAAGCAAGCATCTCCGAGACCTGCACCGTTCGTTGTGCCGCTAATAAAGGCGGCGAGACCATTGCCCGTAATGCCGAAAGCCCCAGCGGCTATATGCCATGAGTTTTCTAGTTTAGCAGCACCGCTGTTTCCCATGATGTGGGCACTTTCTAAGGTGGAACCAATGGAGGTACTGATCCCTTCGGCATGGGAGGCATTGGCACTAGCTACAGTAGAATTTCCTTCCGCATGAGCGGTAAAACTACTTGCAGTTGTGTTAAACCCTTCGGCATGGGAGGCATTGGCACTAGCCACAGTGGAATTTCCTTCTGCATGAGCGGTAAAATTACTTGCAGTTGTATTGAATCCTTCGGCATGGGAGGCGTTGCCACTAGCCACAGTAAAATTTCCTTCCGCATGAGCGGTAAAATTAATAGCAGTTGTACTGAATCCTTCGGCATGGGAGGCGTTGGCATTAGCCATAGTAGAATTTCCTTCCGCATGAGCGGTAAAATTACTTGCAATTGTATTGAACCCTTCGGCATGGGAGGTGTTGCCACTGGCCAGAGTGGAATTTCCTTCGGCATGGGAGGCGTTGGCACTAGCCAGAGTGGAATTTCCTTCCGCATGAGCGGTAAAATTACTAGCAGTTGTACTGAATCCTTCGGCATGGGAGGCGTTGGCACTAGCCAGAGTGGAATTTCCTTCCGCATGAGCGGTAAAATTACTAGCAGTTGTACTGAATCCTTCGGCATGGGAGGCGTTGCCACTAGCCAGAGTGGAATTTCCTTCTGCATGAGCGCTAAAATTACTTGCAGTTGTCATGAATCCTTCGGCATGACTGCTTGCACCACTAGCAGTTGTGCCAGTTCCTTCGGCGTGGGAAGCTGAATTAGAAGCAATAGAGGAATCTCCCTCCGCATGAGAAGCTGATCCACTGGCTGTTGTGCCAGTACCACCAGCATAGGAACATTCTCCCATTGCTATTGTATTACATCCTTGCGCATGGGATTGGGGTCCACTTGCGGTTGTTCCGAATCCTTCCGAATGCGCAGCAAGGCCGGAAGCTGTAGTTTCATTGCCGCTAGCATGGCTAAAGTTACCCGAGGCTATATTTGCAGTTCCTTCGGTATGGGAGATATCTCCACATGCCAAAGTTGAAAACCCTTCGGCATGAGCGTTTTCTCCACTAGCTAGGGTAGATAACCCTTCCGCATGGCTGTTACAGCCGTTAGCAATTGTGTCCCGGCCTTCCGCATGAGCAGCCATAGTACTTGCTATTGTAGAAAAACCTTCTGCATGAGAACTCGATCCACTGGCTGTTGTACCTGATCCTTCTGCATGGGATGTAAAGGCACTAGCCAAGGTATTGGCACCTTCTGCATGTGAGGAACCACCAGTAGCTTCTGTTTGACCGCCTTCACTATGACTTGCAAAGCCACTTGCTGTTGTGCCATTTCCTTCTGCATGCGCAAATTCCCCACTCGCTAGACTGAGAAACCCTTCCGCATGGCTGTTACAGCCGTTAGCAATTGTGTCCCGGCCTTCCGCATGGCTGCCAACAGCACTAGCTAATGTACTCATTCCTTCTGCATGAGAACAACTACCTGCAGCATTCGTACTTCCTCCTTCAGCGTGTGCAGCTGGGGCAGAAGCAACCGTACCACTGCCGCCAGCATAAGAAAAATTTCCTGTAGCAGAGGTCATGTTTCCCTCTGCATGTGAAACGGAGCCACTAGCTATAGTAAGGAATCCCTCGGCATGACCAGCAAACGCATTGGCCTCTACAACAGTGCCAAATCCTTCACTATGGGCGTTACTTCCACGAGCTAACGTGTTGGTGCCTTCACTGTGCGAGCTATTCCCTACGGCTCTGGTGTTGGTGCCTTCGCTGTGCGAGGCTAATCCTTGTGACTGTGTTAACGACCCTTCGGCGTGTGAATTACTGCCAATGGAAGTGTTACTGCCTCCTTCGGCATGACTATTTGCCCCATTAGCGGTAGTATTCGCCCCTTCCGCATGGGAGCAGCTGCCGTTGGCTACCGTGTCACACCCTTCACTGTGACTACCAAATCCGTTAGCTGTGGTACTTGCACCTTCGGCTAACGATGCCTCACCATTCGCAAACGTATTTTGACCTAGCGCAGTGGAGCATATATTGATGTCGTCATTCCGATTACAACTCATTACTTTTCCTCCTATGGATAGACTCCTATACCGTATGTCAGCATAATGAAAAGGGTATGGGCGGTTGACTATACCTATGGGTTAGAAATATTACTTTTAACATCAACTCTATCTTTATTTTTCTTAAAAAACTGCCCTAAATTTATTTTAGGACAGTGGAAAATGATTTCTTTTTTGATATTGTCTCTGTGTAACTAGCTTTTCTTAAGTTCGTTAATTTTGCTGTTTAGTTTCTCTATTTCCAGAAATAATGTTTTATTTATGTGTTGATTTTCAAAATCTAACGTTTCTATTTTATTTTTTAGTAACTTATTTTCCTGTTTCAGCTTATTTTGTTGCACGTATTGATCCCCATTGAGTAGTACGAGCACTTGATTCTCACCTGTTCGTTCCATCACCCGATATCCATAGTGCGCTTTCGTAGCAATACCTTCTTTATTCGGCATACAATAGCCGTTCACTTCACAACTACAATCATCTCTTACACGTACTTGCCCGACTAAGCCAACCGCAGACCACTCTGGTCGTTCCGCCCTCGTCGCATAAGGACGATTTGGATCGTAATCTGGATTGACGGCGAGTTGTTTTTTGAGCGTTTGTGTCTGGATGACATTACCGTGTTCATCTTCTTGATCTGGAGTTAGGACATGTTCAACAATACGGCGCCCCCATTCATCGGTAACATACTGTCCTTGCCAGTGCAGTCCGCTGTTCCCGCCAAGCACACCTGGTGTCGCACTGGTGATGCCCAGAATGTATTCATCATTGCTATTGGCAATACGTATTTTATTTCCTTCAAGCGTTACGAAGTAGCCTACATCAATGGGAGAACCGTCCATGCTTTCGAACATTTCGGCAAAGTCGCAAATGTTACAGCTCGCATTCATACTGACAGTACCCATAAAGCAAGCATCCCCGAGCCCTGCACCGTTCGTTGTACCGCTAATAAAGGCGGCAAGACCGTTGCCCGTAATGCCAAAAGCACCAGCTGCCAAGTGCCATGAATTTTCTAGTTTAGCAGCACCACTGTTTCCCATGATATGGGCACTGATGAGGGTTGCACCTATGGTGGTGCTGACTCCTTCTGCATGACTTGCAGCTCCGCTAGCTGTAGTCATAGCACCTTCTGCATGGCTAGCTTGACCGTCTGCAACGCTTATAGCTCCTTCCGCATGAGCACTAACTGCTAATGCCATGGTTTCTACTCCTTCCGCATGAGAAGAATTTCCCATGGCTACTGTTTCGTCTCCTTCCGCATGAGCATTAATCCCTGATGCTATAGTCCTTGCTCCCTCAGCATGACTTGCAATGCCACTAGCTACTCCAACATTTCCTTCGGCATGAGAAACAAGGCCACTCGCTGTTGTTCCTATACCTTCCGCATGCGAGGCAGTTCCTCCTGCTACTGTTCCGTTTCCTTCTGCATGCGAAGCTAGACCACTGGCTGTTGTTCCAGTTCCACCAGCATAAGAGCATACTCCCATAGCTGTGGTATTACACCCTTCAGCATGCGAAGCTAAAGCAGAAGCTGTAGTTCCAGATCCTTCCGCATGACTAGCTAATCCACTAGCCGTAGTACCTGATCCTTCTGCATGGGAAGCTAATCCAAAAGCTACAGTTCCAGTTCCACCAGCATAAGAGCAATCCCCCATAGCTGTGGTATTACACCCTTCTGCGTGGGAAGCTAAGGCACTGGCAACGGTCTGAGTTCCTTCCGCGTGGGAAGCAAATCCTGAGGCAACGGTACCGGTACCGCCAGCATAAGAGCTATCCCCACTAGCTATTGTTCTGAATCCTTCCGCATGAGCAGCAGTTCCCCCAGCTGTTGTACCCATTCCTTCTGCATGTGAAGCAGTTCCCCCAGCTGAGGTTAATTCTCCCTCTGCATGCGCAGCAGTTCCTCCTGCCGTTGTTTCCACCCCTTCCGAATGAGCTCCAGGACTACTTGCTGTCGTTTGTATTCCTTCTGCATGAGCAGAAGGCGCAGCAGCCGTTGTACCGAAACCTTCCGCATGAGCATTAGGTAAAGTAGCTATTGTATCTCTACCTTCTGCATGAGCGGCAATCGCAATTGCTGTTGTATTGAATCCTTCTGCGTGAGCAGCGGCTGCACCAGCCGTTGTAAAGAAGCCTTCTGCATGGCTATCCATGCCACTGGCAGTAGTAAACCGTCCTTCTGCATGGCTATGCATTCCACTTGCGGTAGTCTCATCACCTTCCGCATGAGAAGCAGTTCCTCCAGCTATCGTATCTATCCCCTCTGCGTGAGCAGCGGAACTGCTAGCCATAGAACGTAGTCCTTCTGCATGGCTCTGCTCCCCACTTGCGGTAGTCCCAGTCCCTTCTGCATGAGCAGCACGAGCATTTGCTATTGTATTAGACCCTTCCGAATGAGCGATAGGCCCACTTGCTGTTGTACCTAAGCCTTCCGCGTGGCTATTATCACCACTCGCTACTGTAAGTCTTCCTTCCGCATGACTGTCAAACCCGCTTGCGGTAGTCTCTATTCCTTCTGCATGACTGCTTCTTCCACTTGAGATAGTCCCAGTTCCTTCTGCATGACTAATATCACCACTTGCAATTGTGGACTGTCCTTGCGCATGACTATTATCACCACTTGCTATTGTAGATTGTCCTTGGGAATGACTGTTTGCCCCACTCGCTGTCGTTTGACTTCCCTCCGCATGGGAGGCCGAGCCACTAGCTACAGTAAGAAATCCCTCCGCATGTCCAGCAAACGCATTTACTTCCACAGTGGTTCCAAACCCTTCACTATGGGCGTTACTTCCACGAGCTATCGTGTTGGTGCCTTCACTGTGCGAACTCCCTCCTATGGCTCTGGTGTTAGTGCCTTCACTATGCGAGGCTAATCCTTGTGACTGTGTTAATGACCCCTCCGCATGCGAATTACTACCGATCGCAGTATTGCTTCCTCCCTCGGCATGACTATTTGCTCCATTCGCTGTCGTATTTGCGCCTTCCGCATGGGAGCAACTTCCGTTGGCTACCGTGTCACACCCTTCACTGTGGCTACCAAATCCGTTCGCCGTAGTACCTGCACCTTCGGCTAACGATGCTTCTCCGTTCGCAAACGTGTTTTGACCGAGCGCGGTGGAGCATATATTAATGTCGTCATTCCGGTTACAACTCATTATTTTTCCTCCTTCATATGAATAGACTTCTATACCGTATGTCACTATAGGGAAATGCGTATGGGCGGTTGACTATACCGAGGAGTAAAATAGAAAAGATTCCAGGCGTATTCATATAGTAGAGAAACTTTACAACAATAAGCAGGAATTTAGCGTAAGTTGTAGAAGTAAAAGAATAATAGTATTTTAAACTTTCATATTTTACTCACCTTTGATGCTCACAAAAGCCCTCCTCCTCATGTAGGGCAATGACTCCAATGAACACACTTATCTACCAAGACACACTAACATGACTTTATATAAGAAAATGATAGTCATCACCTGTTGTCTACTTCCATCATGCATATGATTCTGAAAACGCTTTAGATGTAAATCATGCATACAATAACTTCTCATAACAAATAAAACCAATTTTATTTTCTATCCATATCATTCATGTCGTGAACAGCTCACGCATATGTTATAGGTGGAACAACAATAATTAGCTGTCCATGCTTTCTTTTATGTTCTCTTTTTCACAATACAATGCGTGTGCTATTGTTCTCTTTTTCACAACATGCTAGCGGTGTATGGTTGAAATCTTATCCATTTCAACTTTCAAAATAAAAAAATGAAAAAACAACATGGATTGGAGGGATGTGAATGCTTCACATCGTCGCCTGTATTAAGCAGGTACCTGATACAAAAGTGATTAAATTAAATCCGAAAACGAATACCATGGATCGAACCAGTGCACCGGCAATTTTAAATCCTTATGATGCGCATGCCGTGGAAGAAGCAGTACGTCTGAAAAACAAATATGGTGGGATCGTTTCCGTCTTAACGATGGGACCTCCACCAGCAGTAAAAGCAATAAGGAAATGCATTGAAATTGGCGCAGACGAAGGATACATGATTAGTGATCGTGCCTTTGCGGGTGCGGATACGTTAGCGACGAGCTACGCCTTGACGAAAGCATTGGAAAAAATTCAGAAAGACACACCGATTGATCTCATTATTTGCGGCAAAATGACCATTGATGGAGACACAGGACAAGTCGGACCAGGCATCGCCAGAAGACTAGATATGCCACCGTTAACGAATGTGAACAAAGTAGTAGAAGTGAACAAAGAAGAGCAGTTTGCCATCATTCACCGCAAATTGGAAGATGGTCATGAAGTGATTCAAACTGCATTACCGTGCTTATTTTCGGTAGAAAAGGAGATTAACGAAGTTCCTTTTTCACCGCTTCCTCATATGATCAAAGCAGCAAGGTACAAACCTACCATATGGGCTGTCAGTGATTTGGAAGATGTGGACAAGACGCAACTAGGTTTGAAAGGTTCTCCTACCATCGTGTCCAAAGTGTGGCCACCAGAAAAGCCAAAAGGCGGGGAAATACTAGACGGTTCTCCGCAAGAAAAAGTAGAACAGATTTTAAGTATGGTACTAGAGAAAAAAGAATTGTTTCAGCAGCATAAGGAGGGAGTGTAATGGATCTTTCACAATACGTAGGCGTGTGGGTATTTATTGAAGTGAATGATGGAGTTATCGCTCCTGTTTCGCTGGAACTGCTAGGGGAAGGGCGCAAGTTAGCAGACAAAAGAAACGTCCCGTTAGCAGGATTAATGATTGGGAATCAAGTAACACACTTGTCACAATCACTATTTCACTACGGAGCAGATAGTGTATATGTATATGATGACCCTATTTTCAAATATTATCGCACCGAGTCCTATATGAAAGCCGTCATTGCCTGTGCAGAAGAACATAAACCAGAAATTATACTATATGGTGCAACCGCGACGGGAAAAGACTTGGCTAGTGCTGTAGCAACCGATTTAGAAACAGGTCTTACTGCAGATACGACGGTGTTAGATGTAGACGCAGAAAGCGGTCTATTGCTCGCCAGTCGCCCAGCTTTCGGTGGAAATATTATGGCGACGATTCTTTGTAAAAAGCACCGCCCACAAATGGCAACCGTAAGACCGAAAGTGATGAGGGCATGTGAGCCAGATACAGCAAAAAGCGGGGAACTCATACAGAAATCTATCGACGTAAAGGAAGAAGATTTAAGAACAAAAGTATTAGAGATTGTAAGGGAAACGAAGAAAGTAGCACGCATTGACGAAGCAGATATTATCGTGGCTGGCGGTAAAGGGTTAGGCAGCAAAGATGGATTTGCCATGATTCATGAGCTAGCAAAAGTGCTGGGCGGTGCCGTTGGCGCCAGCCGTGATGCTGTAGAAGCAAACTGGATTGATCATCATCATCAAGTGGGTCAAACGGGCGTGACGGTGACTCCGAAAATTTATTTTGCCATTGCTATCTCAGGTGCCATACAGCATCTTGTCGGTATGCAGAATTCAGGTTTAATTATTGCGATCAACAAAGACCCAGATGCCGCTATTTTTCAGTCCTGTCATTACGGTATCGTCGGTGACGCATTCGAAATTGTCCCGATGTTAATTGAAGCATTTGATAAAGCACTGCACAAGGAGGTACAGTATGGGTGAGAAATTTGATGTCATTATCGTAGGTGCTGGTCCAGCGGGTACAGCATGTGCCTATACACTGGCAAAGTCAGGAGTTAGTGTACTGCTTGTAGAGCGAGGAGAATATCCAGGTTCGAAAAACGTCATGGGCGGCGTGTTATATCGCAAAATGATGGAAGACGTTATCCCAGAATTTTATAAAGAAGCACCGATTGAAAGACAAATCGTAGAACAGCGCTTCATGATGCTCGATGAACAATCCGCGGTCACCTTCAGTTACAAAGGGATGGAATGGGATCAAGAGCCGTTTAACAACTTCACCGTACTTCGTGCTAAATTTGATCAATGGTTCGCAAATAAAGCGGTGGAACAAGGCGCCGTACTTGTCAATGAAACGGTAGTAGAGAGTTGTATCGTGGAGGATGGTAAAGTTGTTGGTATTCGTACCGATCGTCCAGATGGTGAAGTATATGCCGATGTGGTGGTGCTCGCCGATGGTGTTAACTCGTTATTAGCGAAGTCTTTAGGCTTCCATAAAGAATTTCGTCCTGACGAAGTCGCGCTTGCCGTCATGGAAGTTTTAAAATTAGATAAAAAAATAATTGAAGATCGCTTCAGTTTAGAAGGCAACCAAGGTTGTACATTTGAAATTTTTGGTGATTCTACAAAAGGAATATTAGGAACAGCTTGGCTATATACGAATAAAAGCAGCATAAATATAGGTGTTGGTGCAATGCTTTCTGGTCTCATTAAACATAAAATAAAACCATACCAACTTTTAGATTATGTGAAAAATCATCCGATACTCCGTAAATACATTCAAGGCGTGGAGCAGCAAGAGTATTTAGCGCATCTCATTCCAGAAGGTGGGTTTCACTCCATGCCCCAAATCGTCGGGGATGGCGTATTAGTTGTTGGGGATGCTGCACAGCTCGTGAATGCCATTCATCGTGAAGGGTCGAATATGGCCATGACATCGGGAGTGCTTGCTGCTGAAACGATCATGGCTGCCAAGGAAAGAGAAGATTATTCTACTGCGACCCTAGATAGTTATCGGGTAAACTTATTAAACAGTTTCGTTGGTAAAGACTTAAAGAAATATAAAGATGCGACGCATCATTTTGAAAAATTCCCGCACTATTTTGAAAAATATATTCCCATGATGAACAAAGCAGCAGGACAAATGTTGACGATAGACGGAACTCCGAAAAAAGACAAACAGAAAAAAATATGGAAAGAGATGGGGACAGCGGGACAGAAATTCAGCATGGCGAAAGATGCCATTAAAGCTTGGAGGGTGATGAAATGAGTGACAAGACTAATGTGCAATCCATCGAGGAAAAGCAATATCTTGTACGCTTCAAGGCCAATACAGAATCTCACTTGCACGTATTAGATTCCGATGTGTGTGCAACCAAATGTCCAGACAAAATCTGTACCATTTTTTGCCCAGCAGAAGTGTACAAATGGGAAGATATCCGAATGCATGTAGGGTATGAAGGATGTCATGAATGTGGCAGTTGCCGCATAGGCTGCCCGCATGAGAATATAAAATGGGAATACCCAAAAGGTGGTCACGGTATTATATTTAGATTGGGGTAACCACGATGATCAAAGTCGGAGATGTAGTGACCTATAGATTAGACGGTACAATTGGAACTGTCGTAGATGTGAAAAGGGATAAAATACAGATCGTTTGGGAAGATGGTTTTACTTCTTGGGAGACGCGTCAAAGTATACTCAAAAATGAAGACGAATTTATTTACTATCAGTTCAAAATTAATGAGCTATTGAATGATTAAGTGTACATCCACCTTTACGCCTGGCTACTGAGGCGTAAACTTGTCTCTCATTATGTCTATAATATATAGAAGGAAAAGGCCGCTCAGGAATGAGTGGCTTTTTGTTGTTACATTGCTATTGTTATTGGTAATACTTTCTATGGTATTGTATTTTTTCTCATCCTTTTCACATACATTCACCGTAAAATTGTTAGATGTTTGTCGCATACTAAATAAGTAAGGAAAGCACACTTAAAAAAGACGTTAGGTGACAAGGGACTTCATCCATTATAATGGGTGATGAGGTGATGACAGTGAAGCATATTTTTGTTGCAGATGATGAGCGTAACATTAGAAATATATTAGAAAAGTTTTTAGTAAAAGAAGGATACCGTGTGACATTGTTTCATGATGGCACACAAATTGCACAAGAGGTAGAGCGCCTCCAGCCAGATTTATTAGTATTAGATATTATGATGCCGCATGTAGATGGGCTAGAAGTGTGCCGTGATATTCGTGCTAAAAGTGATATTCCTATTATTTTTGTATCAGCTAGAGATGAAGAATTAGACCGCGTACTAGGGTTAGAGCTAGGTGCAGATGATTATTTAACGAAGCCCTTCAGCCCAAGAGAGCTCGTTGTTCGCATCAAAAATATATTTAAAAGAATACATATGCCGCAAAAAAATGAGCCAGATTTGCAAATCAAAGATGTGCGTCTATTACTGGAGCAGCGTAAAGTGCAAGTAAAGAATCAAGAAATTTCACTGACAGGGAAAGAATATGAGCTGTTGTCTCACTTCATTCAAAATAAAAATATGCCCTTTACACGAGAGCAGTTAATTGAAAAAATTTGGGGATACGATTACGTTGGCGATGGAAGAATAATTGATGATCTCATTAAACGAATACGTAAAAAGTTGGCACAATGTAAATCTGAATTAGAAATCACTACAGTATGGGGCTATGGCTATCGTGTGGATGAATAAATTGAAAATTGGTCAAAAATTGTTTTTGAGTTATTTTCTTATTATTAGTTTGTTTTTTTTCGTCACCGTGCTTTCCTTTAACATGATCTCGTATAACCATTTAGTCAAACAAGCACAAGAAGATTTGCAAAAAGAAGGAAATAAGATTGCTTCCGTGCTGGAAAGTAGCTATAATGGACCGCTAACTTCTAGGTTGCTCCAACAGTTTTTTGAAAAAAATCGTAAAATGCCGCTCATTAACCGACGTGCCATACTGGATGTGCAGTTTTTTGTCATGAACAATGACGGGGACATTTTATATGCTAATGCAAACGAATCCGTTGTAGATATTTGGTTACAAGATAAAAATAATTTTTCCAAACAATATGTGTCTCAGCAGCTTGCCATTACCGACTATGAAAACCAAATGCTCGGTACTATTTTTATGTTTACAGAAATTGAAGGATTGCAAGAAGTGAATGCCATGATGTGGAACACGCTCTTCATCAGTCTGGCTATATCCGCCATCCTTGCCATTTTGGTTGGATATATGATGCAGCGCAATATTACAAACCCTGTTCGTTTGCTAAATGGCTACATGAAAAAATTTAGTTTAAAGGCAAAACAAGCACCACTGTCTATGAAAGGCAATGATGAAATAAAAGAGCTATCCGATACGTTTCAAGAGTTGACGACACGGTTACAATCGTATGACATTGACCAAAAACAGTTTTTGCAAAATGCCTCTCATGAATTGAAAACGCCATTGATGGCGATACAAGGGAATGCCGAAGCTATTATGGACGAGATTGTGACAGGAGAAGATGCTACGCAAAGCTTAAACATCATCATACAAGAATGCCAACGATTAAAGTTGCTCGTAGAAGAAATAAGTTACTTAACCCGGTTGCAAACAGTAGAAGAAACGTTCCGTTTTCAAGAGGAAAATATTCATGTTATTTTGGATGAAACGATTCAAAGTATGAAGCCATTACTAGACCAAAACCATATCACATTAAATTGGAATAGCGAAGTATATCAAAATATGATCTGTGATCCAGATAAACTGAAGCAAACATTTATCAATGTAATTAGTAACAGTATCCGATATGCGAAAAGCAACATTGATCTGCAATTATTGCAGGAGAAACAAAACATGATGATTACCATAAGCGATGATGGGCCTGGTTTTAAAGCGGGAGACGAACAAAAGATTTTCCAACGTTTTTACAAAGGGGAGCAAGGTGGAACAGGAATAGGACTAGCGATAGCAAAAGTCATTGTAGAAAAGCATGGTGGCACCATTATCGCTAAGGCAAATCAACCACATGGCGCGCTTTTTGAAATAACATTACCCATTCAATATGGAAGTAACAAGAAAATCACAAAAAGTGTAAACAACAAAAAAGCTATGATAGGAAAGAAGAGGGGAAATAATGAACAATTTTCACATAAAGAACGAAATAAGTGATCACGAGCATGTATTGCAAAAAAAATGGCGTGTTATAATTAACCCTTTTTTAGCACTTTCATTTCAGAAAAAAGATCTTGCTTGGGGAATATTAGGTTTACTGACATCGTGGTTAGCGTTTTTTGTATGGGGTATCATGACCAAAAACAAGCTCATTGAGAACGCTAAAAATTTTCCGAACGAAGCAGGGGAAAAGTTATCTGAAGTGATCAACGAGATTATAGGCAATCAAGGTGGAGGTTTACTAGGCTTATTTAACATAGAAGAACGCATTAAGCAAGCGATAGAAAATTATGATTTTGGAAGTACGATTGGCGAATTTGGAAGCAGCTTTCCACTTGCACAAGATGCGCTGATCCTCGGTGGATTATCTCTTTTCGTATTGTTAAGTTCTATTTGGTTATTTGCCACCATGACTGGAGGAAGAAAACAATCGATTGTAGAACTGATAACAAAGTTAGGTAGTGCGCAGTTTTTTACTGGTATTGTATTTTTAATCTCAGCAGCTTCTACGCTTGTATCACTCAGATTATCGATGTATGTACTGCTCCTTGCTTGTTTTATTGCTCTCATTGTTACGTTTATGATGGCGAAGGATATGTTCCAAATACCTTATCAGCGAATCATTATCTTTTCTGTATTAAGTATTGCTGTGTACAATGCGGTGGTGTTTTCTTTCATTCGCATGAAACTTGCAAGTTATCCTAACATTCCGAGTTTGCCAGAACTATTGCAGCGCATGTTTGGTGCGTAAATGTGAGTACAATGGTACATTTGTTTTGCTGTATGGCATTACTAAATAGTTAGTATTTAGCTAGGAAAAGAGATCGTGTGACCAAGAAACGCCAACGTCTACTACCGTGCCAGACGTGAAGATTGGAACATTAATACGAGTAACCACGTGCAGCTAATAAATCCAATCAATGGATATAGAGTCGATAACAAATTGCTGAAGCCAATTTGACTAATTAGAAAACAACAAAGTAATACGATGGATAATGTACGACGAAAAGGAAAATCGTATTTAATATTTAATTGTGTAGTGAGCCCGTATATGTTGGCAATCAGCGTCGTTAATATCTCTAGAAATATAACGAGAAGAAAGAGGACTTGTAAAATATCATGAAAACTGTAAGTGAAATAGCCCATCGGAATTTCAAATTGAGCAATCAGCGGCATTTGACTAGATAATGACAAGTGAATCGAAAACAATAAAACACCGATGCCTAATCCACCTATTAATCCTCCACCTACAATGGTGGATTTATTTTGTATTTTAGCACCGATAGGAACGAGTAGTGATTGTGCTAGTATGAGATTAAAGGCAGTATAGAGGAATGGGGATAGCCAAACACGGAACGGATGTGCTTCAGCGTCTAAGTGTAAGAAGTTGGTTGCTTGAGACGAAGTTAACGATTGGAAAACAACGATGCCGATAAAAATAAACATGATGGGAACGACGATCGAATTAACCATGAAAATAGCCTTAATACCATGTGAGATAACGAAAAACGTAATCAATAAGGTGAAAAGTAAACCTAACTGCATCGGAAAGTGAAAAAAGTCCGAGAATAATGCCCCTGCCCCTGCAAGTACCACAGAACTAATGACTAAAAGAGTTAATATGATGAACAACGTAATACCAACCCCAATATTTTTGCCAAAAAGCATAATATTTAAGTCTTCAAACGATGTTGTCTTAGTATGATAAGCAATGACCATTAATTTTATGCCTAACCATACAAACAAACCACTGGCAATGATAATCGTTATCGTACCACTCCATCCGTACTGTGTGAAAAATTGCAATATTTCTCTTCCTGTTGCAAAGCCAGCTCCTACAATGGTGCCGATATATGTAAAAGCAATCTGCATCATTAATTTGAACTCTTTTAGCGATAATTTCAACTACAACCACTCCCTGTGACAAGCCTTATACCATTACCTTATGTTGCATAACAGACAAGCATGACAACGGAGGCGTAATCATGCATATCACTATTTCTTCTTTATACATTCCTTTATCTTTAAAGATGAAAAATATCATGATATGATGAACATAACAGGCATATCTTATGAATGTAGCTTTGTACAGTTTAAAGGTAAAGGATGACACCATACATGGATATAATAAAGAAAAAGATACAAGATGAAGCAAGGGTAGTCGACAATAATGTGCTACAACTAGATACGATTTTAAATCACCTCATTGATCCATCATTTATGATGGAAGTAGGGAAGGAGTTTGCGTCTCGTTTTAGTGAGAAGCAAATAGACAAAGTGGTAACCGTAGAAAGTTCTGGCATACCTGTGGCTTTTGCAACAGCAATGCAACTGCAAGTCCCTTTTGTATTCGCAAGGAAAAGAAAGACCAAGATGACAAGTGATCAGATGTTGAGTGAGCGTGTTGCGAGTTATACGCAAGGTGTAGTGGTGGACATTCTACTTTCTCCAAACGTCATTAAGCCAAATGAACAAGTTCTCATCGTCGATGATATTATTTCTAACGGGGAAGTATTGAATGGACTTATACAAATTACGAAACGCGCAGGGGCTGACGTCGTTGGAGCTGGAGTCGTATTGGAGAAAAGCTATGAGAAAGGAGCAGAATGGATTCGATCACAGCACATTGACTTACAATCTATCGTGACGGTTTCATCGGTTTCTAATAGTGAAATTCAGTTTAAATAGCGGCTTAAGTAGGGGTTATATTCATTTTGGAGTAATGTGTCTTCCATCTTTTTGAAGTTTCACATATAATAAAGCTATATGGATGAGAGGAGGAGAATAGCATGGGGAATCAAGGAAATGAAACATTTTTCAGTGAGAAATTGCTTGAATCCAAAGAAAGCTTTGAGCGAGCGCTTGAATGTAAGCATACAGAGTTTGATGATCTATATCCCTACATGACAGAACATCCTCAATTTTTTTGGTATAAACGATATGTAGCGTGGTCACAATTATTAACGATTGTTAAAATATGCAAAGAATTAGAATTTGATTGGGAACAGCAATTTACTCCTCATCAAATCAAATATATAAATAAACGCGTCATGTCAAGTAATGTATTAGATAAATGGTTTGAAAAAAATAAATTGGAAAAAGAGATGAAGTAATATGGCGCTGCATAAGCCAGTGAGTGATGAAGTGCTGGATCAGTATAGACTGAATAATACGAAGATAAGAGTTGTCCGTGACGCTGATCCAGCGAATGACGTAGTGGGAAGAGTAGTAGCATGGGATGAACAGCATGTGCTCATTCGAAAACAAAATAGAAACGTACGTAAATTGCTGAGAACGTATCATTTTGAGCCAGCAAGTGAAGAGAGGACATCACCTTTTACCAATGCATAAGTAGAAGGCACATATAGATATAAGACAGCAAACAATTACCACTGTATTGTTGGTTAAACTTTCTCATTTATGTTCACACTATAAGTAAATGATTTACGGAGGTGTGCAAAATGGGGTCTGATGGTGAAGAATTGATTCGTTACGTAACGGAGACCATTGTTACACGTTGGAACCGTGATAGCAAAAGGGAAAAAGACGAAGAGAAAGAGCGGGTTGAGCAAAAAGAACATTGGCAAACACAATGGTTTGGGATGATTCCACTTTCGATTCATTTATGGAGAAAAAATAAGAAAGACATGATTGCTCCAAAGTCAACAACATTTAAAAAGAAGCTAAATTAAACAATACAAAGTAAGATGAAGAAATGATGAAGCTGCATTATTTATATGCTGTATAATGAAAGATGCCTCAACGTTTTTATTATACAGCATACAATACATGCAGTTTATTTGTGTTTATTTTTATGTTTTTATCATTCATTGTTGATCTGCACTACTATCCACTATATAGTATTCTGGATCATATGCTTGGAGCAGTGAGAATGGAATGAATCTTGATCCGAATTGTTCCACTTCCAAGTATGTCTCGTTGTCCCATTGATGATAACCTGTAATAGATAGTGGTGCATTCACATTGCCGGTTAAAATTTTTATTTTACATAGCAGCACTTTCTTTTCTTGTATCATGGATTGTATCTGCTCTAAATCTTGTAGCTGTTGAGGTTCTTCAAGCATCCATTGAATATTTTCGTAAGGATCTTGATATATCCCATCCTTAATCTGTTCTAATTGTGTTACCTCATGGATCACATTCCAAGGCTCTTCCACGTGTGAAGTCGTTACTTTAAACTGCTCCCAATTTTTTTCTATGTGTTGATAACGATCTGGTGTTTTGCCGTCAAAAATCATAGGGGATGCATCCTTTATGTCTGCTACCCATAAAGCATGAAAGGGATCCAAGTACCAAGGTTTGAATGTGTTTGCGGCAGGCGTATCATATTGTATGTTGGACAGGGTCCCCTCCAAGCTATGCTGGCTGAACATCGCATGCTCGCCATTTCCATATTCCATTAACGTATATTGATTTTGTTCATTTGCTGCTAAAATCATATACCCAATATCTTTATCTTGATGACGGATATGTACAATCCACATATGCGTATTGGCACCGAGAGACTTTACTTCCCACTTGCTATGTTCCCATGCTAAAAATTGCTTGTCTTGTATAATTTGTTTGATCCATGTATGTAGTTGTTCGTCCAACTTTTTTTCATTGTAGATGGGAGGAGAGACAAAAGCTTGAATAGGATAAACGTTAGTGATACACAGCATGCACAAGATCAATAGGGTTGGAATCCACCGTGCAACTTTCTTTTTCATGAGATTTCCACCTTTCTTTAACTATAGTAGATGAAACAATCCGCAATTGATGGTATTCACCACGATTCTAGGTTCATACTGCCACATCATTTCTGCTTTGCGGTCTTCGTACTGTCGCTCCATATTTTCTTTTACCTCTGGATCTACGGCTTGTCCAATTAAAATCTCATAGTATGTCTCCAGTCTTTGCAGCTCTGCTGTTAATCTATGATGTGCTTCCATACTCCACTCATGATCCATGACTTTTACTTTATTCCATAAGTAATGCTCTAATTCTTTCGCTGCCCTGCTGAGCGAAATTGTATCTTTTAACAATACGTTAGAAGGAATTTTCGGTGATAAATCTTTATCTTTTAATAAAGAGAAAAACTGTTCTTTGATTTCACCAGTAGAAAGACAAATACCTAGACTGTATATCATTTCTTTTTTCAAATCGCAAATGCTTTCTATTTTAAAATTAACGTTTAGCCACGTATTGCAGTAAGTTTCCTTGTAAGGAACGTGTTGCTGAGGTACTTCGAACATGGTGACAAATTTACCGTTTCCTTTAATGGTGCTAAATATTTTTTGTAGTTTCTCTGCACCTGGATGAAGCGGGGCTTCGATTGCTCTTTTTTCTCTTATGGGTGCAAAACGGCCTTGCGGCATAGGCTGATTTTGCTGTTGTGGCTGTTCCAATGATGCCATGTTTTTTTGCTCATTATATTGTTGCTCGTCAAAGATGAAGGTGAATGTCATTGTCTCTGGTTCGACATTGCATCGTTCTACAAAGCCCCAATAGTATTCTCGATTTGTTAAGTCTTTGTCGGCTTGTGGTGATAGTTTTGCAGTGAAATGATGCGATCCCTTTTCTATAATATGTGAGTTGTTTTCATTTAAGTACTTTTCTACAATGTTTTTTATGGTTTCTTGCTTCATGTCATTTCTCCCCCGATGATGTGGAATAATCAACATGCATACGTGACATGTTTGCTATGATGACGTAGTAGTGTTTAACCATGAGTGCAAATTAGTGTGGAGCAGGAGAAAGCGAATCTCCAAGTTTGCTTATTTTTGCCCGCAGCTCTTGTTCGTCGTTCGTTTTGACGATGAGATTCATAATTTCTTTTTCTAAAGGGTTGCCCACCTTTTCTAGTATGACATCTAGGTTGCCTACTACTTTTTCAAACAAATTAATTTTTTCATGTAGAAGATGTAAAATATGTTCTTCTATCGTGTTTTTCGTTGATAAATTATATATGTTCACATCTTGCGCTTGGCCGAGTCGATGCACTCTTCCGATACGTTGTTCGACACGCATAGGATTCCAAGGGAGGTCAAAGTTGATGACATGATGACAAAATTGCAGATTGATACCTTCACCACCAGCTTCGGTTGCGATCATCACTTGCGCACGACGTTTGAACAAGTCCATCATCCAATCTTTTTTGCCGCGGTTCATCCCTCCTCGATATGGTACGCAAATAATTTGATGTTCTTTCAAAAAGTGCAGCAAGTATTCTTGCGAGGCACGGTATTCGGTAAAGATGATGACTTTGTCATTGACTTTTTTAATTAAATCTAACGTCGTATCTGCTTTGGTGTTAGACTCGATGCTTTTGATTTGTAAAATAAGTTCCCATATCGGTGATCGAAGCGGGGAGTCTTCACGCAGTTTCTTGAACATATTGAACAATGTCACAAAGACGGCATCCCTACTGCTGCATACTTCACGTTGAAGTGTGACTAAAGATAACAAGCTTTTCATTCCAGCTTGTTGATACGTATCTTTAATGTATTTTGTCACGTTATCATACAGCGCTTGTTCATCTTTAGATAAATCTAATGTGATGTTTTGTACGTTTCGCTTTGTAAAAGGGATGTTGCTTTCGGATCTTAAATTGCGAATCATCACTTTTTGAATTTCTTGTTTCAACTCTGTTTCGTTTTTCGGTTGTCTTTTATCCACTACGAAATTTTGCTTGAAGTTCCCTAATGCGCCTAAATGTCCTGGTTTGAGTAAAGTGACTAAGTTGTAAAGTTCTTTCAAGTCGTTTTGCATCGGTGTTGCCGTTAAGAGAAGGCAATATTTTTTCGTTAATTGCGTAATGAATTGATAGTTTGTCGTTTTTTTGTTTTTCAGTTTATGGGCTTCATCGATAATGAGCATGTCATAGTTCATACCTAATAGCATTTCTTTATGTGGATCACGTTTCGCTGTATCCATCGATGCGACGACAATAGGGTGCTCCCACATGTATTTCTTTTTTTGTGCCACTGCGGGGATTCCGAATTTTTGATTTAATTCACGAACCCACTGTAAGACGAGGGACGCAGGTACCAAAATGAGTGCCTTGCGTACGAGTCCTCGGATCATATATTCTTTTAGTATGAGGCCTGCTTCAATCGTTTTGCCTAGGCCTACTTCGTCAGCTAAAATGGCTCTTCCTCTCATCTCATACAGCACGCGTTTTGCCGTGTCGATTTGATGTGGAAGTGGCGTAATGTGCTGAATTTGTGCAAGGCATTGCAAGTCATCAAAACTAGGAATGAGACGTTCGGTTTCTATTTCATATGCTAGTTTGTAATATTCATAGTTGTCCCATGGGCCGTTGTGATCCATTTTGTTTTGTAATGTTTCTTTCCACCCTTGATCCATGTGCATGTTCAATTGTTCATGTATAGGCAACGTGTGATCATGTGAACGATTATGTGAACTCATATGATCTCCTTTTTAAATGGTTGCTTTTTTATTTTCGTTGCGATATGCTTTCTTACGTTAAAGGTTGGACTGGAACTTTCCGTTTGAGCTTTGACATGATGCATGCTTTTCTTTTAGTATTCACAAAGGATAGAAGAAGTTATTCATTTGCAATTATTATTCATTCCAATATAGAGGTGTCGACATTGAAAACAAATGAAAAAGTGTGGCGTTTTATACAATCTGATGCTGGTTCACCAGCAATGAATATGGCGATAGATGAAGCGATTTCTACGATGGTGAGTGAAAAGAAATCTCCACCGACATTACGTTTTTATACATGGGAAGTGCCTACATTATCATTAGGGTATTTTCAAAAGGCAGAAAAGGAAGTAGATTTTGCAGCTTTAAAACAACAAAAACTTGGATTTGTTCGCAGAGCAACAGGTGGAAGAGCGGTGTTACACGATAAGGAGCTTACGTATAGTATGATCGTCAATGAAGATGATCCGATGATTCCAAAAACCGTAACGGAAGCGTATCGTGTGCTAAGTGAAGGGTTGGTTGTAGGGTTTCAAACATTAGGTTTGGCGGCCAGTATGACCAATCTTGCATCCAATGAGGAGAAGGCCAAGTACAGTCAAGCTAGTTCCGCTGCTTGTTTTGACGCACCTTCTTGGTACGAGCTAGTAGTAGAAGGCAAGAAAATAGCGGGCAGTGCACAAACGAGGCAAAAAGGTGTTGTATTGCAGCACGGCTCTATTTTGCTCGATATGGATGTGGATATGTTGTTTTCAGTACTGAAATTTTCCAATGAAAAAGTGCGCGATCGATTGAAGGCTTCCTTTTACAATAAAGCGGTGGCCATTAATGATATAAAAAGAGAAATGGGACAATCGACGGTAGCTTTACCAGAAGTCATGACAGCATTTCAAGCAGGCATTGCGCAAGGACTCGGTGTGACGTTAGCTCCAGCAACTTTAACGCCAGAAGAAGAAGCGTTAGCACAGCAGTTAGTTCAGGAGAAATACGGACATGATGATTGGAATTTGAAGCGGTAATATGTTTACACACCATGGTTGTTGTTTTACTTTATAAAAAATAATGTGTAGCGGATTTACAACAAATGAAGCCTTGCCATATGTATACTCGGCAGGCTTCTTTTCTATTTACCCTTCATTCCAAGTACGTTCGTATGCACGCTGTAATGCCGTTGTGATTTCACCTATTTGTTGATCTGCGATGACGTCATCATTGACGACGATGACAGGCATGACTTCGATGTTGGTTCCCGTCATAAATATTTCGTCTGCTTGTAGCAAGTCTTCTTGTGTAAAGGGTGCTTCTTTTATTTGATATTGAAGTTGTTGGGCAAGGTCTAGTACGATATTTCTTGTTACTCCAGTTAAAATAAGTGGGGAAGAAGGGTGGGTGTGTATGGTGTTGTTTTTCACGATAAAGATATTGGAAGATGCACCTTCGGTAACGTAATGGTCACGGATATAAATTGCTTCTGTTGCTCCTTTTTCTGTTGCTTTTTGTTTCGCTAAAACGTTAGGTAGTAAATTGAGTGATTTAATGTTACATCGTAGCCAACGATCGTCCTCAGTTGTAATGACTTTAACACCGTTTTTAATATTGCGAAGCGGTCTAGGGAACGGTTTTACATAAGCGATAAGGGTTGGTTGTACGTTGGTGGGAAACGCATGTCTTCTTTCGGATACGCCCCTCGTAATTTGCAAATAAACAAAGCCTGTTTTCAATCGGTTAAAACTTACTAATTTGTCCATTCGTTCACTGATTTCTTCCATTGTCCATGGAATAGGAAGCCGAATCTCATCCAGTCCAAATTGCAGTCGATGTAAATGAGCTTCTTTGGCATAAAGTTTACCGTCATATACTTTGATAAGCTCATAAACTCCATCACCAAAACAAAATCCTCGATCTAGAAAAGATACTTTTACGGTTTTTTGCTGCACAAATACATCATTGAATAAATAAATATAACATCCCCCTTTCTCATGTATTATGTTTTTTTCCATTTGCCTGAATGATGGAATACAACAATGTATGCTTTGATTTCTCATTTTCATGCTGATAATTATATTTTATGCTGCAACCTGTTTTTTTTCACTGCTTTTTTTAGTGAATACATAGGTTCTGTTATGACTAAATAAACAAAAACTAGACCTTGGGGGCACAGCGCTCAAGGTCTTAAGCATTCCACTTAAACATGATAAAGGATTAGTGTCTAATCATCGTAATACAAATGATATACGTTTTATACGTTCTTGTAGATGTTACAAATGACTGCCGCCGGTCACATCGATGTTGTGGCCAGTAATAAAACTTGCTTTTTCACCAGCTAGAAAAGAAACGACATTGGCGATTTCCTTTGGTTGTCCTTCTCTTTCTAATGCGCTCATTTGTTTTGCATTTTCCTGTCCTTGTTCGGTATGCAACCAAGATGCCGTTGCATCGGTGTCAATAATCCCTGGCATGACACCATGGACACGAATGTTTCTTGGTCCCAGTGCTTTGGCTAGTGTGAATGTCATCGTATTGATTGCCCCTTTGGTCATGCTGTACACCATCATATGAGGAAATGCAATGCGCGTCACGCCGGATGAGATATGAATGATAGTACCTCCGTCTTGCACATGATTCACTAATGCTTGACTGATGAAGTAAGGTGCTTTCACGTTGGCATTAAAGACTTGATCGAATTCGTCATAATCTACTTCTCCAAATCCGTTTGAACTTGCATGGCCAGCGTTATGCACGATCGTATGAAGTGGCATAGAGCTATGTTGGCTCAGTACATCCTTAACACGATCAATAAAAGATTGGATGCCTTCACTGGAGTTAAAATCACCTTGAATCACCTCTGCACTCGTACCTAAGGCGTGTATTTCCTCTTTCACTTTCCATACTTTCTCTTTGTTGTGATTGTAATGTAGAAGTAAGTGAAAACCATCTTTCGCAAGTTGAATGGCTATGGCTTTACCTATTCCTCTAGAAGCTCCTGTTACTAGAGCGTAATTTGTTTTCGTCCCTGTTTTGATCATATGTTATTCCCTCCTTAGAGAGAATATAAGGTCTTCCCCAAGGGAAAAGTCAAACGCCAGAAGTTTCAACATGTAAAGGAAAGATAAATGCAGAGAAGCGCTTGGGAGAGTATAAGTAGTCATCAGAATTTAAGATACGCTCGAATACATAAGGTTTTTTCCATTGCATTTGTTGATTCTTAGTGATGTTTTTTATTTTTAATATAGATTCCGACTGTTCCGCATAGGGATCTACTTCGTAAAAATAACAGGTGGATTCAAAGCCAAAGTAAGTTTGGTGTGTGAATATATCATTTTCAAGTTGGTGATGGTGTTTTAATGGAACAGCAATGGCAACGGGGTAAATATCGTTCTGTATGCTTTCATACTTAATGATTTTTTGGGTATGGTCATATTGATGAACCTTGCTCCATTCTTCTGCTTGGTTAATCGCGCTACATATGTTTTCACTTTGTAATATGTTGTATTCAGCTACTGGTAAAGCTTCTACGTAACACGTTGTTACATCACCTTCAGATGCTGTGATCGTATTGGAAAGCATATTTAATTGTTGTATGGTCTGATTGGCTTCCATGACCTTATCCATTTGTATTTGAAGCTGTTTTTGGATTAAGTCATTGATTTCATCATGGGATAGTGCTTCATTTACGACTTTTTCTATTTCTTTTAAAGTAAGACCTGCCTGTTTTAATAGCTTGATTCGTTTTGCCATTAGCAGTTGATTTGTATTGTAGTATCGATAGTCATTTACTGGGTCAATATAGGAAGGATGTAAGATGTTTTTTTGTTCGTAAATATATAAAGCTTTTCTCGATAGTCCTGTTAATTTACTAAATTCGTTAATAAGCAGCAGATTGTTCCCCACGTATACTCTCCTTCTTTCACATCAAAATAGATCTACTTATGGATTATATCTTCTCAGTTCTTAGTCATAGTATGGATTACATTTATGGATCACCTATATCTAAATATTTTGTTTTTCATTCATGAAGTCATATTATGTTTTTCTGTTCCGTTCATCTATACCATATAACGTACTTTCCATTCAAACATGTACTTTGTATCCATCATTATAACGTACGTTTCAAAATATGCTTCAAACACAACTCATCTACATCATGTTACAAATTTTCGTATGTCCTCTTGTGTGTATGTTTATATTTTTTTATTATTACTGTCAATCGCCTTGCTGCACACAGCTTTATGTCAATTCTTGTTCATATTTTGGAAAAGCAAGTACCGATTTGAATGTAAAAATGACGTATTCGGGAGATATTATAAAATAAAATACAAGAAATGAGGATGCAACGTATAAAATTGATTTTACGTGTCTTTGCTTAAAAAAACCACAATATGTAGTATATAAATAATAGCCTATCATCCATATGTTGAATCTAATTCACTTACATCGGTGTCTGTACATACTTTATAACAAACATTACTTTCTTCATTATTTAAATTGTAATCATTAAACCATATTGAATCACGATGAAATCTTGTTAAATTTCAAGCTGAAGGGATAGAAGAAGATGAATCAACCTTTATCAGGACTAAGTGAAAAAATATTTCTAGATCGCTATGCATTAAAACAAGCAGACGTAAAAGAGACGAAAGTAGGAGACTATGTATTAGTTTTGACACAAGATGATGTGAAGTTTCCAACGAAAGAAGTAGGAGTAGTGTTGGAGAGAGATGGGGACACAGTCAAAGTACAATTAAGAAATGATGACATCATAGAAACGAATGTGAATAAATTAACGTTGACGATAGAGAAAACACCAGAAGAAATGTGGGATCGCTTAGCTAAAGCGATGGCATCTGTAGAAAAAACAGAAGAAAAACAGCATGAGTGGCAGCAAAAATTTCGTGCTGTGTTAGATGACTGGAAGTTGGTTCCGGGTGGTAGGATTGCAGCTGGTGCAGGTGCAAGTGATGAGCTTACGTTGTTTAATTGTTACGTTATTCCTTCTCCTCACGATAGTAGAGGCGGAATTATGGAAACACTGACAGAAATGACAGAGATCATGTCCAGAGGCGGCGGCGTTGGCATTAATTTATCGAGCTTACGACCCACGAGAGCAATCGTACGTGGTGTGAATGGAACTTCCAGTGGTGCAGTTTCATGGGGAGGATTATTCAGTTATACCACAGGTTTAATAGAACAGGGTGGTAGTCGTAGAGGCGCGTTAATGTTGATGATTAATGATTGGCATCCGGATATGCTACGTTTTATCACGGTCAAACAAAATGCTGGTGAGATTACGAATGCTAATTTATCTGTATGTGTGAGTAATGATTTTATGAAAGCTGTGAAGGAAGATTTAGATTGGGAACTTGTTTTCCCGGACACTAGCGATCCAGATTATGATTCGCTATGGGACGGGGATTTAAATAAATGGAAAGATGCAGGGAAAAAAGTCATTCCTTATCAAACGGTGAAGGCTCGGGAAGTATGGCACACGATCATTTCCTCTGCTTGGAAATCTGCGGAGCCAGGCGTAGTTTTCACAGAATATTACAATCAAATGTCAAACAGTTGGTATTTCAACCCGATTATTTGCACGAATCCTTGCGGGGAACAAGGTTTGCCAGCATGGGGAGTATGCAATTTATCGGCACTCAATTTGTCCAAATTCTACGATGATGTCCATCATGATGTTGCGTGGGATGAATTGAAAACAGCGGTACACACGGCTGTCCGCTTCTTAGATAATGTGATTGACAAAACACCGTATCATTTTGAAGAAAATAAGCAAAACCAACAAGCAGAAAGACGTGTAGGGCTTGGTACGATGGGCCTTGCGGAGTTGTTAATTAAGCTAAAAATAAGATACGGTAGCGCTGATTCTCTGGAATTTTTGGATCATTTATATGCTTTCATTGCAAAAGAGTCGTATTTAGCATCATCGTCTATCGCTGCGGAAAAAGGTTCATTCACACATTTTGAGACCGATCTTTTCCTCCAAAGTGGTTTTATGAAAAATATGATAGAACATCATCCCGAAGTAGGAAAAGCGATAAGAGAACAAGGTATGCGCAACGTCACGGTGATTACGCAAGCGCCAACAGGAAGTACGGGAACGATGGTAGGAACATCTACGGGAATTGAGCCTTATTTTGCTTTTGAATACTATCGTCAAAGTCGACTTGGGTTTGATAAACAGTATGTCCCGATTGCACAGCTGTGGAACGATCAACATCCTGATGAAGATTTTCCTGATTATTTTGTAACAGCAATGAATTTGTCTGCTGAAGATCATATTCGAGTACAGGCGGCTATCCAAAAATGGGTGGATAGTTCTATCTCTAAGACGGCAAATTGCCCTGCCGATTTTACGATTGAAGATACGAAAGCATTATATGAGCTTGCTTTTGATCTTGGTTGTAAAGGGGTTACGATTTATCGAGACGGAAGTCGTGATGAGCAAGTGTTGCATACGACGGACGAGCAAGATAGCGCTGAGAGCAGTGGGGAAAGTGAAGCGGCAAGTACGACAGTGTCCGAAACGGTTGAAACGACAAGCACGATAGACAATAAGAGTATAGCAGCGGCGGTACAGCAACCAACACCATCCACATCATTTAAAACTAACATTGTCGATCATCAATACAAAAAGCGACCACAAGTATTAGAGGGAGCGACATATAAATATAATACACCTTTTGGTATGGCCTATATTACGATCAATGATTTAGACGGAATACCGAGTGAAATTTTCTTAAACGTAGGGAAAGCAGGTTCCGATGTGTTTGCCATGTCAGAAGCGCTAGGAAGAGTATGTTCATTGTTTTTAAGATATGGGGAGCACGGGGAAAAAGAAAAATTGCTCATTAAGCATCTGAAAGGGATTGGCGGATCTGGTGCTATCGGATTTGGAAGTAATCGGGTGGAATCCATCGCGGATGCGGTTGCCCAAGCGCTGCAAATGCATATGAGTAAGCTAGAGTTGAAGCGGGATGCCATGGCTTCATTGGTTGAAAGTGGAGCGACGTTACAACAAGAGCAAGAAGGGTTAATGACAATAAGTCTTGATGGTGAAGTGCACGGTGATGATGTAGGTCAGGTTGTTCACGAAGTGAATGATGGATCGGATTTACATGCATCGAAGGATTTATGTCCTGCTTGTGGATCGGCTTCGCTCATTAACGCGGAAGGATGTAAAACTTGTGGTCAGTGCGGGTATAGTAAATGTTCGTAGGCGCGCGATGTTTCGCAGCATGGTCTTGTTGCCGTGAAGTGTTAGCGTAGAAAGTCCGTTTTCCATCATTACGCAGGAACGGGCGAAACAATGGTTAAGCTGCCGAAGCATAGGTTGGCCGCCCGTTATGTCCCTGCTCCATGACGGAAAACTAGGTGGTCACGGCAAAGGCCCAAGGCTGCGAAACATCGCTTACTTTGGTTAAAAGCGAAGGCGCGGTGGTTTCGCAGCAAGGTCTTGTTGCCGTGAAGTGTTAGCGTAGAAAGTCCGTTTTCCATCATTACGCAGGAACGGGCGAAACAATGGTTAAGCTTTCGAAGCGTAGGTTGGCCGCCCGTTATGTTCCTGCTCCATGACGGAAAACTAGGTGGTCACGGCAAAGGCCCAAGGCTGTGAAACATCGCTTGCTTTGGTTAAAAGCGAAGGCGCGGTGGTTTCGCAGCAAGGTCTTGTTGCCGTGAATGATTAGCGTGGGCTGTCCGTTTTCCTTCATTACGCAGGAACGGGCGAAACAATGTATAGGCTTTCGAAGCGTAGGTTGGCCGCCCGTTATGTCCCTGCTCCATGACGGAAAACTAGGTGGTCACGGCAAAGAGGCCCGAAGCTGCGAAACATCGCTTACTTTGGTGAAAAGCAAGAGCGCGGTGGTTTCGCAGCAAGGTCTTGTTGCCGTGAAGTGTTAGCTTGTTATGTCCGTTTTCCTTCATTACGCAGGAACGGGCGAAACAATGTATAGGCTTTCGAAGCGTAGGTTGGCCGCCCGTTATGTCCCTGCTCCATGACGGAAAACTAGGTTGTCACGGCAAAGGCCCAAGGCTGCGAAACATCGCTATTTTTATTAATCAAAAAAAATTGTTTTATTAGGAAGTGAATGATGGTATAATGAAATTAGTTTCATAGTTCTAGAATCTTGCAAGTGAAATTACAATCTTCTTTCTTTTATTTATTTTACATATCACGGTAGTGCTACATTTTAAACATATAAAGGAGTGTTAGGGATGAGTGCTTTATTTTCACCAATAACGATTCAAGGAGTGACCTTGAAAAATAGAATTGTCATGTCTCCCATGTGTATGTACTCATGTATGGATGAGGATGGTATTCTTACGGATTGGCATCGTACGCATTATATTTCTCGCGCAGTAGGGCAAGTAGGATTAATTATGTTGGAAGCTAGTGCGGTTACACCACAAGGGCGTATTTCTAATCAAGATTTAGGCATATGGGGTGACGAACATATTGAAGGGTTGAAAGAGTTAGTGACGGAGTTGAAGAAGCAAGGTAGTAAGACTAGTATTCAACTGGCTCATGCTGGGCGTAAAGCGGAGGTAGATGGTGATATTATTGCCCCTTCTGCTATTGCGTTTAGTGAAAAGTATAAAACACCTCAAGAAATGACGAAAGATATGATAAAAGAAACGGTTCAAGCTTTTGTAGATGCAGCAGGAAGAGCGAAAAAGGCTGGTTTTGATGTGATTGAAATTCACGGTGCTCACGGTTATCTTATTAATCAATTTTTATCTCCTTTGACTAACCATCGCACGGATGAATACGGAAAAACAAAAGAAGGACGTTATTTATTTTTACAACAAATTATTGATGGAATAAAAGAAGTGTGGAGTGGGCCGCTTTTTGTACGTATTTCAGCGGAAGAGTACGCAGAAGGTGGGAATCATGTGGATGATTATGTTGAATATGCAAAACACATGAAAGAGCAAGGCGTACATTTAATTGATTGTAGTTCTGGAGCAGTGGTGAATGTACCACTAAATCTTTATCCTGGATATCAAGTTCCTTTAGCTGATCAAATTAAAAAAGAAGCTGGCATTGCTACAGGAGCAGTTGGTGCTATCACTACAGGATTGCAGGCAGAGGAGATTTTGCAAAACGAACGTGCTGATCTCATATTTATTGCTCGCCAATTGCTGAAAGATCCGTATTGGGCAAGAACAGCGGCCAAAGAATTAGAAGTGGAACTAGAGGCTCCTATTCAGTATTCACGAGTGTGGTAAGAAAAACAAGCGAGGTGTACGATGTAAATGTATACCTCGCTTCTTTGTGATGACACTAAGGTATAGTGTGCTGTGTGGAGAATGAATTACAAGTTGAAAAAGCTTAATGTGCAATGTGTGTAGTCAAGTAGTCTTCAAAAGCAGATAGACTGGTAAAACAGTAGTGGGGAGAAGGGTCGAAGTGCAGTTGCTGCACGTTATCCATCCACTGTGCGCCTACTGTTGTGATGTTTGACGCTAAACCAGCTGCAATATCTGCATTACTATCTCCAACGTAAATCGTCTCTTCAGGTTTTGAATGAAAAAATTGCATCGCTTTCAAAATTCCTTCTGGATGAGGCTTGTATTCTTTTACTTCATCACCTGCAATAGTGAGATCGAACAGCGATGTCATGTTCAAACGTTGCAAAGAAATGTTTAAACTTTTTCTTGCTTTTCCAGTAATGAGTCCAATGTTCATATTTTTTGTTTTTAAATACGCTAATATCTTTTCCATTTCCTCATTGCGATGAGCGAGTTTGTCATGCTCGCGTTCATATACATTGTAAAACAGTTGCAATGCCTCTTCTTGCACACCTTCATCGATATGTCGCTTGATGATACCTTTTTCACAAGGTCCAAAATATTGCTTGATGTCTTCATCAGATAAATGGACTTGATTATGTACGTTGAACACTTCACGAAAAGATTGAAAAATAACAGGTAATGTATTTGCAACGGTGCCGTCAAAGTCAAATAATACTGTTTTAATCATGTACTCACTCCTCATTAATTGTTTGATTCATTCCGTTCAAAACATAGTTGATCTCACAAAACCTTTACAAGTTTGCTTATATTCTTCTATTTTATATTATATATGGAGATACCTCAGATGTGTAGTAGAAAGTCCGCACAGATCGCACAGAGAATGTGTGGTTACAGTGTGTCACATGGTATAATCAAAAAATAATATTTGTATGACAGGGGGCTTTAAAGTGAATCCGATAGCCAAAGCACTTATATTCGGTGGCTTCACGCTTATTATACTAGGAGTAATTTGGCAGTTTGGCGGGCGCTTTTTAAATTTGGGCAGGCTGCCTGGTGACATTGTGATTGAAAAAGAAAACGTCAAATTTTATTTTCCTATCGTTACGTGCATCGTTTTATCTATTGTCATTTCCCTTATCATGTACTTGCTGCGAATGTTCCGTTAATATCATCATAAAAAGATAGTGGAAGAAATGTGTAGAGAGTGAGCACATTTCTTTTTTTGAAATTTTTTTGATATTTTCGAATCTTTTATGTATAATAACCTTAATACAGATAAAAAATACTAAACGGTCTCTTAAATTTTTATAACTCAAGAGGAGGTTTTTGGATATGAAGCAAACAATGGATCAACATCCGACAGTGAAATTATATCGGCATAAAAATCAGCACGAAGTTGGAACACAACCAGTACAGGAAAAGTTGGATGCCTCTATGTTGCGTCGAATAGTGATGGAAGCAGGTGCAGATGATGTGGGTTTTGTTTCTATGCACCGACATGAATTAGATGACCAGAGAAAAGAAATATTGTCTTTGTTTCCTGAAGCAAAATCTTGTATAAGTTATGTTTGCAAAATGGCACAAGAACCACTCCGTTCAACTGCTCGTTCCATTGCTAATAATGAATTTCACCATGTTAATGACAAAATAACGGAAGTTGGACATCGGATTGTTGCTGCTCTAGAGAAGAGGCAGGTAAAAGCCATATATGAACCAGCTGGGTTTCCGATGGAAGTGGAGCGGAATGAAAAAAAGTGGGTCATCTCTCATAAGCCAATATCCGTCGCTGCTGGATTAGGGAAAATAGGGTTACACCGCAATGTTATTCACCCTACATTTGGGAATTTTATTTTATTAGGTACCGTCGTGTTGAACAAAGCAATTAGTGAAGAAGGGCAACTATTGGATTACAATCCATGCTTAGATTGTAAATTATGTGTGGCTGCATGTCCCGTAGGTGCAATTGAACCAGATGGAAAGTTTAATTTTTCTGCATGTTTTACTCATAACTATCGTGAATTTTTTGGTGGGTTTACAGAGTGGGCAGAATCAATGGCAAGTAGTAAAGATGCTAAAACATATCGAAACTCATTTTCTAGTGGTGAAAGTGCTTCTATGTGGCAAAGTTTATCTTTCGGCGCAAATTACAAAGCGGCTTACTGCCTTTCTGTTTGCCCCGCAGGTGAGGATGTTATCGGTCAATATATTGATAGAAAGAAAGAATTTGTGAATAGCGTTTTAAAACCACTACAAAATAAAGAAGAAACATTGTATATAACAAAAAATTCAGATGCAAGGGCATACGCACAAAAACGATATCCTCACAAAAAGGTGAAAATAGTGCACAGTGGTTTGCGAGCATCTTCTGTTGCTTCATTCTACTTATATTTACCTCATACATTTCAACGTAAAAAAGCAAAGACAATGGATGCAACCTATCACTTTATATTCTACGGTAAAGAAGAAATGCAATTTACGGTCAACATTTCCAAAGGTGAAATCACTACAGAGAAGAAGCTAGTGGGCGAAGCGGATCTTACAGTAATAGCAGACAGTGAAACGTGGATTGATGTACTAAATGGAGATAAAAAATTGCTCTGGGCCTTACTTGCAAGAAAACTGAAAATTAATGGACCGATTTCATTAATGAAATCGTTTCGTAGATGTTTTGCGACTTAATATAGCCATTGTCCATGTAAAGATTTAAATGTAAAAAATTAAATGTCAAAATGTAGATCGAGGAGTTTATCCCCGATCTAGTATGATGACAAGATTAAATTAGTTCTCCATGTATTGCCCTCTTGAAAGCTTATAATTATTGCTATGATTGTTATCCCAATATGTTGTACCATTCACTTCATAAGAAATAGCAAATTGTATAAATGCTCCGTTTGAAGGTATATCAAAAGTCCAGCTCTCCAAACTATTGTTTGAATTGTTCAAACTGCCAACGTAAACTGCAGAAGCGGTTTGAACTGTATTCCAATTGTCAACTGTGTAAGTAACCTTTACATTTTTTACTGGAGAAAGATTTTTTAAGAAGATACTCCCACTTAAAAAATAACCTGTGTACTTAGTATGATAAGCAGCATTAGATAGTTTTACAACAGATTTGCTAAGGCTGTAATCTGGAGCATAGCCTCCCACCTTATAATTGCTGCCGTTATTGTTATCCCAAAAAGTTTGACCATTGGCAATATATTTTACGGCAAATTCAACCGTTTCATTCGTATTAATATCTAGCTCAAAATCCCAAGTTTCGTATCCATTCTGAGCAGGGGCACTATAGGTAGCATATAAATCTTTCCACTGCCCATTTCCTGTTGTATAGTGGATGACGACTTGTTTGTTATAAGTGAAGTTATTAACTTCAACAGATCCTGTTAGTCGTTCACGCACTTGATTTATTCCTTTTATTTTTGCATAAGCTAATTGAACATTGGGTGAGAATGCTGTATCCACACTCTCGGAAGTTGATGCTCCTGCCTTTTGTCCAACCATTCCAGATAATCCCATCATTAGTGCAAACGATACCACAACAAGCAATGCTTTTTTTACTAGTTTCATGTTCTCCACTCCTATTTTTTTATATTTTTTTATTTACTAGAAACATGACCTACAACTAGCAGCAATGATATAAAATTCTTCTATAACTATATTTGTTAAACACCTCCTAAAACAAAAAACCCCGGTTACAAAAAACCGCGGTTATTTTTTTTATTCAGTTTCAACATAGAAGTATATACATATTATAAGCAAATTCTTTTTTTATTGTCAATAATTTCAATGGTAATAAATATATCATTTACAAATTATTAAAATTTGACTCAAATAAAGATAGAGTTCTGTAGTATTAACTTTTATTTTGTAACTATTTAACATTTAGATTGGAGTAGCCTATTTCGCGGTATATCATAATGTAAATGAACAAGTCACTCCATATTTAGTAGACTGAGATGACTCTATTTGCTGCTAGTTTAGTAATGAATTAAAATATAGATTGTATAAGGGCTAAAAGAGAGGACTTACATGATGACACCATTTACTGAAAAGGTAGTTTCTATTCTCAAACAAATTCCAGCAGGTAAGGTGATTACTTACGGGCAAGTTGCTAACTTAGCAGGAAGCCCTCGTGCTGCCCGCCAAGTTGTTCGTATCCTTCATTCTATGAGTAAAAAATATCAATTGCCATGGCATCGTGTCATTAACAGTAAAGGATATATCGCTCTAAAAGAGGATGAAGCATTTTATACTCAAAAACATGCACTAGAAAGTGAGGGTATTACGGTAGGGGACAATGGAGAAATAGAGTTGCGAGTGTACCAGTGGATTCCTGAGTAGATTAGAATAGATAAATATATATTCATGACGTTAAGCTACATATAACTTGAATAAAAATGGTGGAGCCTACACCAGGCTCCTTAATCATGGTGCAAAAATACTTTACCAACTGTTAATGCAAAATATGAAATGTTCCCATCTTTAATCCGAACGCTTGTCCCACGATAAAGTCATACTGAGGTTGGGCATGAAAACTACCAGAAGATAAAATGTTTGTTTCACTATTCATCATAAATAAACTAACATCTGTTCTAGCACCAGAACCTTTGTCACTCCAAATAAGATCACCAATGGAAGTTTCTGCAACAAAGTCTTGTCTAACGCACGTCACTTGTGTCGTGTTAGGCTTATTATAATTGGGTGTAGCAACATGACCTAAACTTGTATATCCTTGACTGCACAATGGTTTCCAAAAAGATCCATCCATGTCACCATCAGATTTATGGTCTGCCCAAATCAATTCATAATCCGTGGGATCTTTCAATACTGGATTTTGAGTATTTGGTTTATCGTTACTAGCTAATACAATTACTTTGCCTGTAGAAAGATCATAATTACCTTGTGCATAATCTCCTACAGATTTAAATCCTTCAATAGGAGGAGTTCGCCAAACTGTACCATCTTGATGAGAACCTGTTCCTTTATCGTTGTATACAAATTGCGTTGCAGGAGCATAGAATGCAAATAATAACGGTTGATCAGGTATATCCACAATGAGTCTTTTTCTGAATTGGTCAATATCTTTCCAATTATCATGAACGGTTTTAAGTTGATGGAGTGCGTACTCTTTTACATCCAAATTTACTTTGCTGATTTCTTCAGAAAGTGTTTGAAATTTTGCAGTTACAATTAACCAGTGATTTATAATAGGTTCCAAACTATCTGAAGCCTTTTCTAATGTAGATTTAAAATCACTTACATGGGTTGACATTGTTGCTACACTATTTTTCATTTGTTCTTTTTTCAATCTTTCATTTTTTTTATCTTCTAATTGTTGTTCGTAGTCCAAAATATAAGCTTTCAGTAATCGTATGACGTCAAGGTGCTCACCTGGTGTAATTTCTATTTCTTTATGCAAACGGGCAATTTCAGTATTGATTACGCTAATTTCTATATCTAGGGAAGCAATCTCAGCATTTACGATGGCAGTAACATCTCTGAGATCACTTTCGAAAGATCGTATATCTTGTGAGAGCATGCTTCTAAAATCATTTAAATGAGGTATTAGATTATCTATTTCTTGCTTGTTTGTGTTTGCATCTTGTTTAAACGTATCTAATTGTTTTATTACAGCATCCCAATCTTCATTGTTCACATGATTTACTATTTCACTATACTGTTCAATAAACGATGTAGCGTGGACTGTAATATCGTTACTTGTTCTAACGACAGATGACTTTAAACTTTTATCCCAATGATCAGCGTGATCCATTACGGATTGTGCGTGCATGCTTAATCTATTTCCAACTTCGTTATTCATAGTAGTGTACATTCCTTTATACCCTTTAAAAATCGGAGCAAACTTTTCCATCTCTTGTACATGAACATGTAGGTTCTCTAAAGCACTTTTTACATCTTCTGTCTCCATAAAATTTGCTATATGTTGGTTTTCAATGTTTTCGTAATCATCTGAAGAGCTGATACTCATACTCACCTGTGTGAGTATGTCAGTATTTGTTGGTGACTCTAGTTTTAAGAGGTTCTCTTGCGTAACAGCCTCCGCATAGTTAAGCTTGAAAGGGAAAAGTATAAGAAGAAGCAAAATTGAAAATAAAAAAACATAAAAAGTTATTAATTTTATACATTTTAGTAGCATCATATCACCTCTATCATAAATTAGATATAAAATCAGATGGGGGAATTCACTGCATTCGCCCCATCTGATTTATATGATTGACAAGCATTGAATTGTTATCTATTGTAATTTTGTTGCGGTGTCACCTTTTTTCATAGTTTTTCTATTATTTATTGAGGCACCAAGGATCCATTTAGAGGAACTTCTTCATACCCTACATCTTTAAATATCTCTCTGGCCGTATTACTGGCATCTTCCCAGCTATCTTTTGCTGTATCTAATTTTGATTTTATAAATGGGAAAACATGATCAGGATTAACCTCATCGATGGATTCCTTTAAGGTTGTAAATTTTGTGTTTAGTTCCAACCAGTTGTCTCGCAAATTTTCTAATGTGTTAACAGCTATATCAATAATTTCTACAAGTTCACCTACATTTTCTTTTGCCATTTCCAGAACAAGCATTTCGTTCTCAATAATGTGTAACTCTTGCGTTGCTTTCATTAGCTTCTTTCTATTTTCGTCCAATTCTTTTTCTTCCAAAGAAGCCCATACTGTGAGTCCAATACCTGCAGCAACAACAACTGCAGATGCTCCACCTGTTGCAGGAAGAAGCGCTGTTCCTACGGCAATGCTAGCGATCCCAATTGGTTTAGTAATAGCGATTCGATCTATGATGTCGTTGTTTTTATCATTGTATGTCTTAATTTGTTGTCTTAATGATGGTAAGACAGCCTTATCGCCATTAATCAAGGCAGTGACTTTCTCAGCATCGTCACGAAAATTTCTACCATCTGCCGATAATTTAGTTCTATAATCACTTAATTTTGTAATGACGTCTCCTACTCTATTTGCCTTTTTTTTCACACTGTCTTGAAGGATATCAAGCCCTACGATTACTAATTCTTTATTACCTTGCTGAGCAAAATCATATATAGGGCTATGCAAATTTTGAAATTCTGTATTATAACCTATGATGTCTTGATTGACTTGTTTCATATAAGGCTTCAGACTATCTAACCAATAGTTTGCGTTTCCTCGTGCTATATTGAGATGGTTGTCAAGAGATAGTGAAACTTTCGCATTATCTTCTTGTTGTCTTATACCATTAAGGTTGAAATCGGGCTGTCTTGATACCGCAAATGCATACATGTCCATTATGAGTGTTTTAGAATGTGTTTGGAGGGCTGCATTTTTTAAATCTTGTGCTCCAATGGAGGTTGGATTGTTATTTTGTGTGAAAAAGACGTTACCCGATTCTAATTGTTCCCCTTGATTAGCAGCCTCAGCATGGTTGTGAGGGAATGGAAAGTGTGAAAGAAGAAGCAAAATGGAAAGTGAAACGATAACAAAAAATTTTAATTTCATAGATTTTAACATTATCATGTTACTCCTCTCTGATTATGGAATTAGTTGGATGCTTCTTTTAATAGACAATATAGAATAGTTTGCTCACAATTTGCCTCATTCCTCACCTCCTTTACTGTATGAATTTTTTTATCATTTAGACTGTGACTCTTTTAAGCTTTTATGCTATAAAGTTAAAGTGTAAAATGGTAAAATAAGTTATATAAACCATAGGGTTAAAAAATTCATTTCTAGAATATATACTTTTTTATTTTTATCACCCTATTTACTAGATGAATTAATGATATATTATTACTTATATTGTGAAAAGAACCACATTTTTCATTTTACTATACCACTTTAAGGAGGTATTTGATGTCGCATATTCATCTTTCAATGGATTCTTATTTTTATCGCTATGCACACAAGTATGAAGCTTTATACCACGCTTTATACGATGCTATTTTGAGTGGGAGAATTTACAAAGGTGAAAAACTACCATCATCCAGAAAATTGGCTGAATACTATGAAATATCTAGAGGAACCGTGAATCAAGTATATGAGATGTTAATTGCGGAAGGAGTGCTAGAAACTATAAAAGGAAGTGGTACATATGTTTCCTTTACTTTTTCATCATCAAGTACTTTAAAGAAAGATTTGCTCCCTGTTTCTTTATCAGAGGTGGGAGAGAAAATGAAACGGATTAGTTCCATTTCTCGTCCAGATGTTAATCAACCAATTCATTTCCATATTGGATTATCCGATATGGATTATTTTCCATATAAGCAGTGGAGACGTAGCTTGCGACATGAAATGGGTAAAATGGAAGATGAAATTAAATTTAGTAATATGAATTCACAGAAATTTTATTCGCTTACCACAGAGATTGCCAAGCACTTACGTCACTATCACGGTCTTGATTGTAAAAATGAACAAATTGTTTTGGTGGAGGATACTGCACAATCTCTTTTTATGCTATTGCAGTTGCTCATTAATGTGAAAGAAGATAGTGTTGTTATGGAAGATCCAGGTTATTTAGGTTGGGAGAAAGTAGTTTTAGCAACAGGAGCTCAGCTTAAACGACTATGTGTGGATAGTGATGGAATGCAATTTAAAGAACTGGATGCAAAGTTAGCAATAGTCAACGCAGACTGTCATTTTCCTACTGGAGTGGCTTTAAGTTTGGAACGAAAAAAAAGAATGCTTCAATGGGCAGATAAACAAGAGGCTTTTATCATTGATGCCCAGTATGGCGTTGAGCTTTGTTATGATGAAAAGTCAAAAAATGCTTTAATGATGTTAGATCAATCCAGTCGAGTCATTATGACTGGTACATTTTCGTTAACCATGATGTCATCTATGAAATTAGGGTATATTGTTTTTCCAGAGGCTCTTATAGATATAGCAAACAGAATGAAACACTTGTTTGATGCTTGTGAGAGAGAGACATTTGAACAAAGGGCATTGGCTCATTTCATGAATACTGGGGATTACAGCCGACATTTAAATCACATGCAGCGTATTTACCATCATAAAAAAGCATTATTTAGTCAACTGTTTCAAATGTATTGTTCACAATGGTTCAAGGTACTACCTAACAACAGTGCGACGTTCATCTTGACGAAGTGGAATGGAGATACAGCATCTTACGATGAAGCAATGAAAATTTGTGAACAAGAGGGTACAAGCTGGACAGATGCTAATCTGATTTATTTTGAACGGAAGGAATCTTATGCTTCTTTTTCATTTGCTCATTTAAATGAGCAAAGCATGGAGAAAGGATTGATTAGATTAGCCTTTGTATTAGGTAAAATAAATATAAAAACCGAAGGTGTTTTGTAGTCTTTATGCAATGAGATAGTGTTATGATCAGATGGACAAAAAATTCATCTGATCATAAATCAGGGTAGTATAGTTGCTATAATATAATTTTTTCGATATAATCTAACTAACGATAGTTAGATTATTGCTTTTAAGTTATAAGTAAACTTAAACTTGCATGATTTCATGCATATAAGCAAAAGTTTGTTGACAACCTATCTTTATGGTCTATTTTTATGACTAGATCATTAAACAAGAACACTTTAAAACATCGCACTTATTTCACACTGGAGGCGTTTGTATGGCTTGGTTATACCTTATTATCGGTGGGATTTTTGAAATTGGTTGGGCATTTGGTTTGAAATACGCAGAAGGTTTCACTAATATTCCTGTGGCCATTTTAACCGTAATACTTATGATACTCAGTTTTTATTGTTTTGCACAATCACTAAAACGTCTTCCTATTTCGACGGCGTATGCTGTTTTTACAGGGATCGGGTCATTTGGGACAGCACTGATCGGCATGCTTTTCTTGGGGGATGCGGTTAGTGTGTTGAAGGTTATATTCGTTTTTGTACTCATAAGTTGTATTGTAGGTTTGAAGTTTGTTTCAAGTGAGCCGAAAAGAAAGGAAGGTGCATAATATGAGTTGGACTATACTAATAACAGCTGGTTTGTTGGAGATTGGCGGCGTATTTTTTTTGAAACTATCAGAAGGTTTCTCAAAATTAAAGCCAACTCTTTTATATATTTTGTTTATGGGTTCAAGTTTTTATCTTCTTTCTGTATCATTAAAAGTAATCCCCATTAGTGTGGCATACGGAATATGGACAGGTATCGGTGCTGTTGGAAGTGTATTACTAGGTATGTTTCTTTTTAAAGAACCTAAGAGCATAAAGAAATTAGCACTCGTGGCGGGTATTATTATCAGTATTGTAGGTTTGAAATTTGTTTCCTAATTATGATTGCAATGAATGCATAAAATGAGGTGAGAGGTTGAGCAAGGGAGAGGAGACAAAGCAGAAGATTTTACAGCAAGCACTAATGCTGTTTTCTGTCAAAGGTTATGAAGAAACATCACTAAAAGACATAGCGACAAGTGTAAATATAAAAGCCCCTTCTATTTATGCTTATTTTAAAAGTAAAGAATCGTTATTTGAAAATGTCATTGATGTTGTGATGGATGAATATTTATTTTTTATACGGAGCCAGGCTGACACAGATGTTTCACTTCCTACAGAGAAACAATTGTATACACTGATGGATAACTTGAACAAGTATTTTTATAAACAAAATTTAGGACTTTTTATTAAGCGATATGGTCTAGTGCCACCTGAAAAATTTAGAGATTACTTGTTACATAAATATAATGAATCAGAAAGAGAAATAAGAAAACTATTGTATGACATTTTAGAAAGTAGCAGCAAACCATATAAAAGCGATTTAGATACCGTTGTCACATCATTTATTTGTGTGCTAGATGGACTATTTACTTATTTGGTGAATTACTCAGAACAAGAATATGAACAAAGACTAAAAGCAGCTTGGGAAGTGTATTGGCAAGGGATAACTACCTCATGATATAAAGATAACCATATAGTCAAAAAAACGCCGTTTTTGATCAAATTTGATCAAAACGGCGTTTTTAAATGGAATTTGTGAACTCACCTGATTTTCCACTTGATTAAAGTGACATTGTATAGTTTTAAGGTAAAAAAGCTAAATAAGTACATCTCCAATAACTAGGTCTTTCCTCGCAAGTATCTAAAAACAAGATTTTACCTGCATATATTTTTTTGGGAATGGTGGAGAATGTAGGATACTGTGTTTTCCAAAAAATCTGAACAGAACGATCTGGAGCTACATCTTGTGTAGATGCTGATGTAATGGGAACAGACAGCGCTAAAACTAAAGCAAATGAAATAATTAAAAATAAAGATTTCTTCATGCTATTTTTCCCCTTTCAACTTTTTCATTTGACCCAAAACGATGACATTTCTTGTCATATTGTGAAATTATCTTACGGAATATATCCACCGTAATAGATACATCTCCATTTATTTCCCGATGCACTAAAGCACTCCGATAAATATAGTGGTCCACCTATGACGCGAGGAACATCTGTCCACCAGTTCGGGTAATCTTGTTTTGAATAGTATACAATCCTCTTGCTACTTGCAGCGTCTTTTTCAAATGAAGAAGCAGAAATTGCAGATACAGATATTCCAAGTACTAAAGCAATGGCAACAATAGAAATCAATACTTTTTTCATACTTAACCTCCTTTTTTTGAATTTTCAAATAATATAACAAGCATAGCAACTCAGTGCTCATAAAAATGTGATCCAGATCACATTTTTTCAAACTGACACCATATTTTTTCAATTAGTATAATGAATATCGTAAAATATAAAACTACTTATATCATGCATTAACACCCTTTAACGTACTATTTAGCATATATTTTATCTCAATGAAAACGTTTGCTTGACGTAAAAACATTAGAGCTGTACAATAAGATAAAACCTTTAATCTTTCATATCATCTATATATCAACATGTGTCAACTAAGTTTAGATAGAATAAAGGAGGAATAATTTTGCAATGTGGTTAAACGTTTCACCTTTATAGTGATAACATGTAGTTGCAATAGAATCACATGAGCAAAAGAAGGAATGAAAAAATATACGATAAAAGATGTTGCTAATAAAGCAGGCGTCTCCATTGCTACTGTATCTAATGTGATTAATGCCAAAGGTCGCGTCTCAACGCAAACGATTGCACGAGTGAGAAAAGTGATAGAGGAGTTGCAATATTATCCGAATTTAGCTGCCAGAAACTTAAAAGATAAAAAGACTCACTTAATAGCAGTACTCGTTCCTTTGACGGATCAAAGTAATATTCATGACAACCCATTTTACTTGGAATTGCTTTCCGGAATTGAAAAAGGAGCCCGTCAATCCGATTTACATGTGCTATTGATTGGTTTGAAAGAGGGAGATAACTTATCTTTTATCCACGAACGTAATTTAGATGGCATTATTGTCGTCGGTGTGCATGAGCATAGTTTGTTGTATGAGAACATTACGCAATTACATGTTCCATGTGTGTTTATGGATAGTTATCTCAATCAATGCAACTATGATCAAGTTAATATTGATGATCAATTAGGTGGATATTTGGCAACCAAGCACTTAATTTCACTAGGTCATCGCCATATAGTGTTGTTTGGTGGGGAACGCAAAAACAATAGTGTATATCATTCAAGGTGGTTAGGTTATAGAAAAGCATTGAATGAAGCAAGGATACAGTACAGAGAAAAATATGCGATAGAGAGTCAAGTTACAATGGAAGCGGCATATCAATGTGCACAGCATTGTATTGCAACCGATAGAGAAATAACAGCAGTATGTGTTGGTTCTGATGTAGCGGCAATGGGGTTTGTTAAAGGACTACATGACGTTGGATTACATGTGCCCGAACACATTTCTGTAATCGGTTTTGATGATTTGTTCTTCGCTCATTATATGGTTCCTACATTGACAACCATATATCAAAATATTACAGAAAAAGGAACTAAGGCAGTAGAACTGCTGTTTGAACAAATATATGAAGAAAGATTTCGACCAGCTAAAAAAGTATTCGTTCCTATTCAACTAAAAATAGGGCAGAGCACTAGAGAAATATCTAAGATGGAGAAATGATGAGATTCAAGCTTACGACTCAATAGCCGTTCGTAAAGGTTGTGATATAGAAAATTTCTTCATCTTGTGCATAGTGATAATAAGTTATTTATTTAGGGAGGATATACAATGCAAACAAGTGAAACGATTCATCCAGATTTACAGCGTCAGGAGACAGTTGCGAAAGATTTAAAAATAGGAGCAATTAAAAGTTTTAAATCTATCTCATCTCATACTATTTTACTCTACGGAGAGCATGCCAATGTGATGCTGCAATTTAAGCATGAGAATATATTAAGAATCAAGCTTTTATTGAGCGATGAAGTGGATGAGTCTACTACCGCAGCAGTGATCTTACAGTCATCAAAAGAAGAAGCTTACAATGTCGAAGAAAATGATCAAGAAATTATTTTTTCCAGTCATGCCATGAGTGCACACATTCAAAAAGCAGATTATAAGTTGAGTGTTGTTCATCATAACGGCAATCCTATTTTTGAAAACGGTGATATGCATTGGACAAAAAATGATGCTGTGACCGTCACATTGCCAAAAAATGATCAATCTCATTTTTACGGTTTAGGTGAAAAAACAGGTTTCCTTGATAAGCAAAACGAAAAATATTCAAATTGGAACAAAGACGTGTACGATCCACATGTACCTGAAATTGAATCATTGTATGCTACGATTCCATTTATGATTCATCACAAATTTGATCAAGCAGACTACGGTATTTTCCTTGATAATCCAGGGGAAACAAGCTTTGATATGAGAAATTCAAACGATGCATTTCAACTAGAAACAAAAACAGGCGCTTGTGACTACTATATTATTATTGGCGACAACATGAAAGATATTATTTCAAACTATACGTTACTTACTGGGCGCATGCCATTACCTGCAAAATGGTCTATCGGCTACCATCAATCTAGATACTCTTATATGAACCAAGAAGAAGTATTAAATTTAGCAAGAACGTTTAAAGAGAAGCAAATCCCAATTGATGCGATTCATTTAGACATTCATTATATGGATAGGTATCGTGTGTTCACTTGGGATAAAGAGCGTTTCCCAAATCCACAACAAATGATGGATGAGTTGAAAGAAATGGGTATCCGCATTATTACCATAGTAGATCCAGGTGTGAAACAAGATCCAAAGTATGAAGTATATAAAGACGGTATTCAAAAAGATATGTTCTGTAAGTATATGGAAGGTCATTTGTTTATCGGTAAAGTGTGGCCAGGAGAAAGTGCATTCCCTGACTTTACGAAACAAGATGTAAGAGAATGGTGGGGAGAGCAGCAGTCTAAATTTTTGCAGTCTGGAGTAAGTGGTGTTTGGAATGATATGAACGAACCTGCTGTATTTAATGAAACGAAAACGATGGATCTCGACGTCATGCATGGCATGGATGAGGGCGAAGCAAAAACACATGAAGAAATGCACAACATGTATGGATATTTTATGTCACAAGCTTCTTACGAAGGATTGAAAATGCATGTTCCTAATGAACGTCCTTTCGTATTAACTCGTGCAGCTTATGCTGGGGTACAGCGATATGCTGCAGTTTGGACAGGAGATAACCGTAGTTTTTGGGAGCATCTATCTATGGCCATGCCAATGGTATTGAACATGGGTTTATCTGGTATTCCTCTTGCAGGTCCAGATATCGGAGGGTTTGCTCACCATTCTAATGGAGAATTGTTAGCGCGCTGGACGCAAATGGGTGTATTCTTCCCATACGTAAGAAATCATAGTGCGACAGGTACTTTGCGTCAGGAACCATGGAGTTTTGGAGAAGAAGTAGAAGAAATTAATCGTAAATATATCCAAATGCGTTACGATTTCATGCCTTACATTTATACGCTATTTTATGAAGCGACACAGACAGGACTTCCTATCATGCGTCCATTGATTTTAGAATACGAAAACGATAAAAATGTGTATAATATGTCCGATCAATTTTTAGTTGGAAGTGATTTGTTGGTAGCACCAATTACGCGTCCTGGCACATTCCATCGTAGTGTTTATCTGCCTGAAGGAGAATGGTATAACTACTGGAATGATGAAAAAATAGTTGGAGGACAGCATATTGGAGTAGATGCTCCCCTAGACACCATTCCATTATTCGTAAAAGCAGGTTCCTTGCTACCGAAGCATGAAGGAAATGATCTTGTCATCCATGTGTACCCTAAAGGAACGACTAGTGAATATAGCTACAGTCTTTACGAAGACGATGGTTTGACGTACGAATATGAAAAAGGTGCATGTCGTCACGTTCATTTCCAAGTAGAAGAAACAGAAAAAGAATGCAACGTAAATGTATCTATGGAGCAACAACAGCAATGGACTTCAAATAGTGAAAAAATGATCTTGTGTGTTCATGGAGCAGCAGGGGAAACTAGAATGGAGATTAATCTGAAATCCGGAAATGAAAGTTACACGACATCTAAATAATGAACACGAATAAACAACAAATCAACAGCGAATGAATAGGAAAAGCTCCCGCCAGAACAACAGGCAGGAGCTTTTTTATTACAATCATTCATCATATGCATGTAGATGCAAAATGCATCATCAACCTAGTTTATTTACACCATCACTTTACAAACATCATTAGAGAAAGCGACAGGGTCTTGTAGTGGTAAGCCTTCAATAAGAAGCGCTTGGCTGTACAATAAGTTAGCATATAGCGCAAACTTTTCTTTATCGCCTGCAAATGAATCTTTAAGACTTTCGAATACTTCATGTTGTGTATTGATTTCAAGTATTTTATCTGCTTTCACATTTTGATTGTCCGGCATTTGTTGCAATACTTTTTCCATTTCAATGGAAACATCTCCAGCGGCAGCTAAACATACAGGGTGAGTTTTAAGACGCTTAGAAACTTTGACATCAGAAACTTTTCCACTTAAGATGTTTTTGATTTCTGCAAATAGTTCTTTGTTCTCATCCGTTTCTGTTTCTGCTTCTTTCTTTTCTTCTTCAGACTCTAACCCTAAGTCACTGCTAGAAACAGATTTAAACTGCTTTTCTTTGTAATTCATGAGCATTTGGATAGAAAATTCATCGATGTCCTCAGTGAAATAAAGTATTTCGTAATCTTTGTCTGCTACTAATTCCGTCTGTGGCATTTTTTCGATACGCTCGTTACTTTCACCAGTCGCATAATAAATGAATTTTTGCTCTTCTGGCATGCGCTCTACATATTCAGCAAGCGTAACCATCTTTTTCTCCGTAGAAGAATAGAACATAATAAGGTCTTGCAAGTCTTCTTTATGCATACCGTATTCGCTATATACACCGTATTTTAATTGGCGACCGAAGGATTCGAAAAACTCGTTATATTTTTCTCTATCCTCCTTCAACAAGCTTTGCAATTCACTTTTAATTTTCTTTTTAATATTTTTTGCAATCAAAGTCAACTGACGGTCGTGTTGCAACAATTCCCTTGAAATATTGAGGGATAAGTCCTCAGAATCTACCATTCCTTTTACAAAGCTAAAATAGTCAGGTAGTAAATCAGCACACTTGTCCATAATCAGCACACCATTGGAATACAACTCTAAACCTTTTTCAAACTCTTTAGAGTAATAGTTAAATGGAATTTGCTGAGGAATAAATAAAATGGAGTTGTAACGGATGGCTCCATCTACACTAATATGTACGTGCTTGATTGGCTTATCGAACCCGTAATGTTTTTCGTTATAAAATTGTTCGTAATCTTCTGTCGTTAATTCGCTTTTATTTTTACGCCAAATTGGAACCATACTGTTGATTGTTTTTTCTTCTGTTACATCAATAAATTCTGGTTCAGTGTTTTCATCTGCATTTTCTGGCTGTTCTTTTGGATGTTGTTCTGTGATATCCATTTTGATCGGATAGCGAATGAAATCAGAGTATTTTTTAATAATAGCTTGCAGTCTATGTTGGTCTAAATACTCATCGTAAGATTCATCTTCAGTGTTTTCTTTTATTTTTAGTACAATTTCCGTGCCTACTTCGTCCTTGTGCCCTGTTTCAATGGTGTATCCATCTACACCTTCAGACACCCAAACATAAGCTTCGTCACTAGCAAATGGTTTTGTCGTAACGGTGACTTGATCAGCTACCATAAAAGCAGAATAGAAACCAACACCGAATTGCCCAATGATGTCGTGTCCATCTTTTATTTCATTGTTGTTTTTAAATGCGAGAGAACCACTCTTTGCAATCGTTCCGAGATTTTGTTCTAACTCTTCTTTATTCATTCCAATCCCAGTGTCTGTAAGCGTTAATGTGCGTTCCTGTTGGTTGGTTGATACTTTAACGTAATAGTCCTCTTTATTGAAAGTGATCGTATCATCTGTCAGTGCTTTATAGTAAATTTTATCTATTGCATCGCTCGAGTTGGAAATTAACTCCCTCAGAAAAATTTCTTTGTGAGTGTAGATGGAGTTAATCATCATTTCTAATAATCTTTTCGATTCTGCTTCAAACTTCTTAATTTCTGGCACCTCAATCTCTCCTTTAATTTTATACTTTGCTTCAAATGATCTATATTGCCTAGAACTTAGGTAATACATAATAAAGCAACATATTCTAAATACCATATATCAACAATAAAGTCAATGTAAGCTTGTGAGATGAAAGCAAAAAGCACACGCTTTATTGTCACAGATGTATCATGTATTTGCTAAAAAGATATCACGATGTGGAGGAAAATTTGCATAAAGAAAGAAAATCTTTCAAATATTAATAAATAAGTTGAGTGAACTTGTTCCATCAACTTATTACCGCTAAACATAAGATGAAGAAATCTCAATATGATAACCTTTACGCCTGGCAACTGAGGCGTAAACATGTAATATCATTTCTGCATCTTATATAAAGTTGAGTGAACTTGTTCCATCAACTTATTACCGCTAAACATAAGATGAAGAAATCTCAATATGATAACCTTTACGCCTGGCAACTGAGGCGTAAACATGTAATATCATTTCTGCATCTTATATAAAGTTGAGTGAACTTGTTCCATCAACTTATTACCGCTAAACATAAGATGAAGAAATCACAATATGATAACCTTTACGCCTGGCAACCGAGGCGTAAACATGTGTTCCATCATTTCTTCATCTTATAATAAGTTGAGTGAACTTGTTCCATCAACTTATATATAGAATCATCAATCATTTTTTACATAACAAATCCAAAACATTAAATTTTTAAAAAAATTGTATAACCGTTACACAGCATGTATAATATGTTCTGCAAATCGAAGCTGAATCAATAAGCTTACATTTTAAGGGGGAATCAGTGATGAAGAAATTTCTTTTGACCTTATCAGCAACGATGCTGATTTTCGCCATCGTTTTGGCGGGTTGTGGTCAGTCCAATGATGAATCAGAAGAGAATCAAGGCACAGGGGCTAGTTCAGATGTAGAGATAGGAATGGTAACCGATACAGCTGGGGTGGACGACAAGTCTTTTAACCAAAGTGCATGGGAAGGCTTGAATAAGCTGTACGAAGAGCGTGGAACAGCAAAACCTCAATACTTACAAAGTAGTTCTGAAGAAGATTACATTACACACTTGAATAGAATGGTGAGAGATAAAGATCTTACTTGGGGTATTGGTTTCAACATGGCAGATGAAGTGAAAGAAACGGCGGAACAAAATCCAGAAGCAAAAATTGCCGTTATTGATGCTGAAATACAAGATGTACCAAACGTTGTATCTGTTACGTTCTCAGAAAATGAAGGTTCTTACTTAGTGGGTGTTGTTGCAGGTTTAACTACAAAAAGTAATAAAATTGGATTTGTAGGTGGAATGGAAATTCCAGTAATAGAAAACTTCGAGACTGGCTTTATTGCAGGGGTAAAAGCAGTGAATCCTGATGCAGAAATACAAACTAACTATACGGGATCATTTGAAAAAGCAGATTTGGGTAAGCAAGCAGCAGCTACATTTTATGATAGTGGAGTAGATATCATTTTCCACGCGGCAGCAGCTACAGGAAACGGCATTTTTACTGAAGCAAAAGAACGTAAAGCAACTGGACAAGACGTATGGGTAATCGGCATTGATAAAGACCAAGCATTAGAATTTGGAAATGAAGTCACACTAACCTCTATGATGAAAAAAGTGGACGAAGCAGTATATCAAGTTTCTTCTGATTTCGTTGACGGTACATTCGAAGGCGGATCTCATATTGTATTAGGATTGAAAGAAAATGGAGTAGGTCTGCCTACGGAAAATCCTAATATTACAGAAGACATTCTTCAACAAGTAGAAGAATATAAAGAACAGATTATTTCTGGGGCAATCACTGTACCATCTGCATATGAAATGGAACAGTAATAAATTGCTAAAAATAGAAGCTGTTCATAAGTTGTTGTCATTTTATGTTATTGACAAAAACAGATGAAATGTCATCATCATGAATGTTAATAAACTGTAACGTTACTGTATAAAGTGCATAAGTAGAAACGTTGTATACCATAATAAGCAAGCGTAAGCGTAATTTCATATCATTGTCATGAAATTTGCTGCATGGTACATAAATGGAACTATAAAAGTTAAGAAGCAGAAGTGGATACGAATAAGTGTGAACAAATGATGAATACCAAGGAATAAAGTAACAAGTGTAAGACAAATTTGTTCTATTTTCGTTTATCATTTTGCTTTTTTTCTCAATCCATTACTAGATTATTCTTTTTACAACCGCTCAGCAATATGGTAAAAATATTATCGCTTTAAAAATATTGTGCAACAGATGTGTAGCATGTATAATGTTCCTGTAAAAGACTTATGTCTTAAGACTTAAGTCTGAAAAAAACATATATTTATTAGGGGGAATGGGCAATGAAAAAGTTTCTTTTAACTTTATCAGCATTAATGCTGGTTTTTTCCGTTGTGTTGGCTGGTTGCGGTCAAGCGGAAGATGAAGAGGACATGAACGACACAAATGGTAGCGGTGACATGGAAGAAGATGCAACAGAGGAAAATAAAGGTGCATCGGATATTAGCTTCGGTATGGTAACAGACGTTGGTGGCGTGGATGACAAATCTTTCAACCAAAGTGCATGGGAAGGTTTGAATAAGTTGGAAGCTGATCTTGGAACGGCAGAGCCAAAATACTTGCAAAGTGATTCAGATGCAGACTACATCCCACATTTAAATAAAATGATAAAAGACAAAGATTTAACTTGGGGTATTGGATTTAACATGGCAGATGCTATTATTGAAACTGCTGAAAGAAACCCTGATGCTAAATTAGCGATTATTGATAATGAAATAAAAGACATTCCAAACATTGTTTCTGTAACGTTTTCTGAAAATGAAGGGGCTTACCTAGTTGGGGTTGTTGCCGGATTAACGACTAACACCAATAAAATTGGTTTCGTAGGTGGAGTAGACATCCCTGTTATTAAAAATTTCGAACTTGGTTTCTTAGAAGGTGTGAAAGCGGTTAACCCAGAGGCAGAAGTAGAAAAAAACTACACGGGCGCTTTTGATAAAGCAGATCTTGGTAAAAATGCTGCTGCAACGATGTTTGACAGTGGAGTAGACATCATTTTCCATGCAGCAGGTGGAACTGGAAATGGTGTATTTACAGAAGCTAAAGAACGCAAAGCGAACGGACAAGACGTTTGGGTTATTGGTGTAGATAAAGATCAGTCTATCGAATTTGGAAATGAAGTCACATTAACTTCTATGATTAAAAAAGTAGATGAAGCAGTATATCAAGTGTCTGCAGATTTAGTTGAAGGCAAATACGAAGGTGGATCCCATATCGTACTTGGATTAAAAGAAAACGGTGTTGGTTTACCAGAAGAAAATCCAAATATTACGGATGAAATTCTTGCACAAGTAGAAGAGTACAAAGAAAAAATTGTTTCTGGTGAAATTACTGTACCATCAGCATACGAATAAATCGTATCCGTTAATAGTTAAACTGTGGTTTTAAGTGAAAGTATAAACAAGGCTAGTTGGAAAACTGGCCTTGTTACCATTGAGACAATGAACTTATAGCATTATGTTGTCTTTATCCTAAAGATCCAATGCTCCTTAAAAAATCGATAATTAGGTGATTACATGAGTAATTATGTCGTTGAGATGTTGAATATTACGAAGAAGTTTCCAGGCATAGTAGCAAACGACAACATCAATTTGAAACTTAAAAAAGGTGAAATCCACGCTTTGCTTGGTGAGAATGGTGCAGGAAAATCTACACTGATGAATATTTTATTCGGATTGTATCAGCCAACCGAGGGCGAGATTCGAATTAATGGAAAAAAAGAAATCATTAACAATGCTAATCGAGCAATTGAATTAGGCATTGGGATGGTGCATCAACATTTTAAATTAGTAGAGCCATTTACAGTAACAGAGAATATTATTTTAGGTAGTGAACCGACTACTGGCGGAAGTATTAATTATAAGAAGGCCGTCAAGCAAGTAGAGGAAATTTCTAATCAATACGGTTTGCAGGTAGATCCACATGCCAAAATAGAAAACATTTCCGTTGGTATGCAGCAACGGGTTGAAATTATAAAAACACTTTACCGTGGAGCGGACATTCTGATCTTTGATGAACCTACAGCCGTGCTTACACCTCAAGAAATAGATGAGTTACTAGACATCATGAGAAATTTGGTGGCACAAGGGAAATCGATTATTTTAATTACGCATAAATTAAAAGAGATCATGGCAATCTGTGATATGGTAACGATTATCCGTAGAGGAAAAGGCATTGGGAGTATCGCAACGAAAGATGCGTCACCAGAAATACTAGCGGAAAAAATGGTGGGTAGACAAGTTTCGTTTGAGCGTGAAAAGGAAAAAGCCCAGCCTAAAGGTCCAATATTGAAATTGAATAACGTTTCCATGAAGAACGAAAAAAATGTAAACGTTTTAAATAATATTAGTTTTGAAGTGAAAGCAGGAGAAGTACTCGGTATTGCAGGTGTAGATGGAAATGGACAGTCTGAATTAATACAAGCTATTTCTGGACTTAGAAAGATTAACGGTGGGCAAATTACGATTAACAACCATGACATTACAAACAAGAATCCACGAAAAATTGCAGAAAGTGGCGTTGCTCATATACCAGAAGACCGACATAAGCATGGTTTAGTATTGGACTTTATGATGACGGAAAACATGGTGTTAAAATCGTATTACAAAAAGCCGTTTAATAAAAATGGATTTTTGGATTACAAAGCAGTAGATGAATATGCGAAGAAATTAATTGAGCAGTTTGATGTTCGAACACCAACGATTTACGATAAAGCGCGATCTTTATCTGGTGGTAATCAGCAAAAAGGAATCATTGCCCGGGAAATTAACTTGCAACCGGAATTGCTTATTGCAGCCCAGCCTACGAGAGGGCTAGATGTAGGTGCAATAGAATTTATACATTCTCAACTTATTGAAGAGAGAAACAAAGACAAAGCGGTATTATTAATTTCTTATGAATTAGAAGAAATATTACAAGTGTCAGATCGCATACTTGTCATTTATGAAGGCCAGATCATAGGTGAGGTTTACCCAGAAGAAACGAATGATAAAGAACTCGGCTTAATGATGGCGGGTAAAAAGTTGACAAAGGAAGGGTAGAGTATAATGAATAAAATTTTTGCAAAACAATCTATCGTTGTTCCCATTGTCTCTATTTTCCTAGGTCTTATGTTTGGAGCCATTGTCATGCTTGCTGGTGGGTACAATCCCATAACGGCATACAATGCATTAGTTAGTGAAATTTTCAGCTCAAGATATAACATAGGGGAAACGATTGCCAATATTACACCATTAATTTTGACAGGACTTGCTGTTGCATTTGCCTTTCGTACAGGATTGTTCAATATCGGTGTGGAAGGTCAGCTTATTGTAGGTATGACTGCGGCAACGATTGTTGGTATTGAATTTGGGTATTTGCCTTGGTTTGTGCATATGCCACTGTCTGTCATTGCTGCTGCTTTGGCTGGAGGTTTATGGGGTGGACTTGCTGGATATTTGAAAGCGAGTAGAGGTGTAAATGAAGTTATTACGACGATTATGTTAAACTTTATTGCGCTTTATTTAGGGAATTATTTAATCAAAGCGTTTTATTTAGAGCCAGGTACCGCTCGTTCTTATAAAATCGAAGATAGCGCTTCGTTAAGAACGGACTGGATGACCAATCTTTTTGATGGAGCAAGGGTAGATTTAGGTTTAATCATTGCATTGATTGCAGTTATTGCTTTTTACATTATTTTATGGAAAACAAAGCAAGGATTTGAACTTCGAGCAGTTGGTTTGAATCATCATGCTGCTAAAAATGCTGGGATTAATGTCAACAGTAATGTCGTTAAAGCGATGTTCATTAGTGGAATGTTAGCTGGATTAGCTGGGGCTACTCGTTCTTTAGGACTATTTGACGCACAGACGATTGCAGCTGCTTATACTGGACTTGGATTTGATGGTATCGCGGTTGCCTTATTAGGTGGAAACGGAGCAATAGGTATCGTGCTCGCAGCTACTTTATTTGGTTCTCTAAAATTTGGTGGTGGCGGCATGAACTACGTCGAAGGTGTGCCAAATGAAATTATTAATGTCGTCATTGCATCCGTTATTTTCTTTGTTGCTGCAAACGGAATTTTCAAATTAATCATCAAACCGTTTAAAGCAAAAAGAAAACAGAAAGGAGCTGCATCTTAATGGAAATATTAGCTCAGTTAGGTTCCATTACTAACCAGTCACTTGTGTTCGCAACAGCGTTAATTTTTACAGCAATGGGTGGTATTTTTTCAGAACGATCTGGTGTCATTAACATTGGTTTAGAAGGTTTAATGATTACTGGTGCATTTGCCGCAGGTGTTACTGCGTATTATGCGGAAGCAGCAGGTTTAGGAGGATTTTCAGCATATGTAGCTTTACTCGCAGCCTTTTTGTTCGGTGTCATTTTTTCACTGATTCATGCTGTCGCATCGATTACGTTTAAGGCAGATCAAGTTGTCAGTGGTGTTGTCATTAATTTGTTGGCACTAGGTGGAACGGTATATGCAGTTAAATTGATCTTTGATTCTGCACAAACGGATACATTAAATGATGCTATGTTAACGAAAGTTTCAATTCCATATTTGTCTGATATACCGTTTATCGGTACGGCATTGTTTAAAGCCTATCCAACTACGTATATCGCATTGATTATTGTATTAATTACGTTTTACTTATTATATAGAACGCCGTTCGGTCTGCGCTTAAGAGCAGCAGGGGAACATCCTAGTTCTGTTGATACTGTTGGTGTCAATGTATTTACGTTAAGATATTTAGGGGTTATGATCAGTGGTGGACTTGCTGGTTTAGGTGGGGCGACGTTAGTATTAACGACAACGTCTAGCTTTGCGGCAAATACAGTATCTGGACAAGGTTTTATCGCTTTAGCCGCTATGATCTTTGGTAAATGGCATCCTGTGGGTGCATTAGGAGCAGCGTTTTTCTTCGGTATCGCACAGAATATGACGAATGTCGTGAAGTTGTATGAATGGTCAAGTGGTATTCCAGAGGAATTTATGTACATGCTGCCATACGTACTTACGATTCTCGTTCTAGCTGGTCTAGTAGGTAAAGCTTACCCTCCAAAAGCACTTGGTGAGCCCTACGATGCTGGTAAGCGATAGCATACAGGTTACAGGTAGTTCAGTAATAAGTTGGTTGAATAAGTTCATCCAACTTAATATAAGATGAAGAAATAAACAGAAACAAGTTTACGCCACAAAGAATCATTTTAAAATCCTTCACAGTAATGGAGTGAAGGATTTTTTCCTTTATACACCGGTAAGATGGTATAATAAAGAAACGTAAATGATGATGCATAAAGTGCAGTAGCATACATAACATACAAACAAAAACATAGTGTAGGAACTGGAAGGGATGGAGGAATGATAATGAGTAGTATGATAAGAGCTGTGCTCAAATTAAAGTGGTTTATTTTACCGATATGGATTGTCATTTTGGCAGTGCTAATGTTAACGATGCCAAATTTTACAGATTTAGTGAGGGAGAAAGGTCAGATTAACGTTCCAGAAGGTTATACATCCTCGGATGCAGCTAGATTAACGGATTATATGACAGAGGGAGAGAGTGGCTATCGAAATTTTGTCATTGTTTTTCATTCAGAACAAGCCCTTTCTGAAAGTCAGTTGTCGGAAATACAACAAGCAACAGAAAATATGAAGCAAAACCAAGAAGCGTATGGTCTCTCCAATATTGTTACATATTTTGAATATCCAGAATTAAAAGATAGATTGCTTAGTGAAGATGGTACTACCTTGCTGTTGCCTGTAAACGCTCAGTTTGAAGGTAAAGATGTCAACGAAGTAAAAGAATTGATGTTAACCACACTTGAGCCGGTGACTAGCAGTGATTTTTATTTTACTGGAAATCCTTTCATAGAAGAGGATAATATTAAAAGCGCACAAAACGGAGTGCAAAAAACAGAAGGTTTTACAGTGGCTATTATCGTTGTTATTTTGCTCATTGTATTTCGTTCTATCGTCACCCCGTTCATTCCATTAATTACGGTTGCACTAAGTTACCTTACAGCACATTCCATCGTAGCCTTTCTAGTAGATGGCGTTAACTTTCCTGTGTCTACATTTACGCAAAACTTCATGGTGGCTATATTATTTGGAATAGGGACAGATTATTGTATTTTACTTTTAAGCAGATTTAAAGAAGAATTATCTAAAAATGATGATGTGGCAGAAGCGATTGTCACTACGTATATGACAGCAGGTAAGACTGTGCTCTACAGTGGTATAGCTGTGCTTGTAGGTTTTACGGCAGTGGGCTTCTCCCAATTCAGTTTATATCGTTCTTCTGTAGCTAATGCAGTGAGTATTACGGTACTCTTACTTGCGTTGTTCACTATTATGCCTTTTTTTATGGCGATATTAAACAAGCGAATGTTCTGGCCAGCAAGAGGGAAACTAGAACATAAAGATAGTGTATTGTGGAATAAGCTTGGGAAATTCTCTTTATCCAGATCTATTCTTTCTTTGTTAATCGTAGCAGTCATTACGGTTCCTTTTATTATCAGTAATCAAGACTTGCGTTCTTATGATGCACTAACGGAAATAGGGGACGACTATGAGTCTGTTATCGCTTTTAACTTAATAGAAGAAGCATTCGGTCCAGGGGAAGCATTGATGACGAATGTTATTTTTCATGATGAGAACCCGATGGATTCCGCAGATCATTTAGCAGTAATCGAGAAGATTTCTTCAGAAATTGCAGATTTAGACGGTGTAGAAATGGTAAGAGGGGTAACGAGACCGCTTGGCGAACCGTTAGAGCAATTTAAAGTTACGAATCAAGTAGAACAGTTTAACGACGGTTTAACGGAAGCAGTGAGTGGAATGGATCAAATCAGTACGGGTTTGAATGATGCCAGTACGCAATTACAATCCTCTCAGCCACAAATGGATGAAACTGTTGCAGGTGTTGAACAATTGATTGCAGGTACTACTCAAGTACAGCAAGGTTTGAATAGTTTGAGTAGTGGGGTATTGCAAGTACAACAAGGATTAGAGCAAGGCACATTAGGATTGGCGGAAGCGAAGACGGCGCTAGATACGCTTGTAGGTAGTGCGCAACAAATTTCCACTAGCATTAGTCAATTGCAGGACAGTTACAGTCAGTTCTCTTCAGGAATTGGTCAATTGTTAACGCAATATGAGTCGATAGCTACACAGCTAACTGGAGTGAGTCAGACCTTAGGTGGGCTTAGTCAAAATTTCTCCAATTTAATAAGTAACAATTCGGATTTAGCATCAGATACAGATTTTGTTACCATTCAAACGACGGTACAACAACTACAAGCAGGAACGAGTGAGTTAGCACAAGGAATAGCTACTTTAAATACTCAGTTGAGCACCATACAGGGGGGAATAGATCAAGCTAATCAAGGGTTTACCCCACTAGCAGAAGGAGCAGCTGCACTTGCTGGAGGATTGCAGCAATTTAACGAAAGCTTTGCGCAATTACAAGCTGGTTTCGAACAAGCAGAACAAGGTCAGCAAAATATTTATAACGGTTTTTCTCCGCTAACTGGAGGCTTAAATGAGGTGCAAAGCGGACAAAATCAGTTATTAACGGGATTACAAGATGCAAACAATCAATCCCTTCAATTAGCAGAAGGATTAGGACAAAGTGCGGAAGGTTTAGAACAGATATCTGTAGGATTAACAGAAGCCCAGACGTATTTAGAAAATTTATCTAGTGCGGATTCGGGATTGTATATTCCAGAAGAAGCATTGCAGGATGAACAATTCCAACAACTACTGGATGCATATTTCACATCCGATCGTCAGACGTTCGAATTACAGGTGATATTTGATATTAACCCGTATTCAACAGAAGCATTAAATTTGATTCCAGTCATTCAAGACATCATTGAATCTGAGTCAAATAATACTCCATTGGAGCAAGCTGAATTTGGCATAGGTGGAACATCGGCTATCTTCTCTGATTTATCAACTGTTTCGAAATCAGACTTTAGACAAACCGCCATCTTTATTTTTACGGGGCTATTCTTGATATTAGTGGTTATGCTTCGTTCTATCGTAGCTCCAATTTACTTGATTTTAGGTTTGGTGCTTTGTTATTTCACTTCACTAGGATTTACAGAATTTATTTTTGTAAATTTATTAGGTCAAACAGGATTGAACTGGGCTGTGCCATTTTACGCTTTTGTTATTCTACTGGCATTAGGCATTGACTACAGCATATTCTTAATGTCAAGATTTACAGAATACAAAGATAGACCAGTAAAAGAAGGCATTCTTTTATCCATGACGAGTATGGGAACGGTTATCATATCTGCTGCCTTAATCCTTGGTGGTACATTTGCTGCAATGTATGCTGCTGGCATCAATTCATTGATGCAAATCGCAACGCTAGTGATTACAGGTTTGTTATTGTACGCTTTGATTATCTTACCTTTCTTCGTACCAGTTATGATCAAACTATTCGGTAAAGCAAATTGGTGGCCTTTCCAACGATAAATCACAGGATATATCTCTACTTTCATAGTGTGAGATATATCTTTTTTACATCATCATCGCTACAGTACAAAGCAACGTTTGATTTTGAATCCTTTGTGAAAAGCTTGTCTTAGTATTGAAAATTGTATGGCATACACTGATACAGGCTTTGCAATTGACAGCGGTTTCACTTACAATAATAGTTGTCCACATTTACATTACAGGAGGAATAACAGTGAGTATTCATATTGGTGCAAAACAAGGAGAAATTGCAGAAAGTATTTTATTACCGGGGGATCCACTTCGAGCTAAATATATTGCAGAAACCTTTTTAGAAAATCCAACTTGCTACAATGAAGTACGTGGTATGCTTGGATTTACTGGAACATACAAAGGAAAAAAAGTTTCCGTGCAAGGTACAGGCATGGGTGTGCCTTCCACGTCTATTTATGTTAACGAACTTATTCAACAATACGGGGTTAAAAATTTAATCCGCGTAGGGACTTGCGGTGGAGTTCAAAAAGACATTAAGGTGAGAGATGTTATTATTGCAATGAGTGCTTCTACAGACTCTAATGTGAATCAACTTCGTTTTAACGGTATGAGCTATGCTCCGACAGCTGACTTTACGCTTCTAAAAGGAGCTTATGAAGCAGCAGTACAGAAAAATTTAAATGCCAAAGTAGGTAATGTGTTCACAAGTGATACATTCTACAATGACAACTTCGAAGAAAGATTAGCCCTCATGTCCAAATTCAACATTTTGGGTGTGGAGATGGAAACAGCAGAATTGTATACCCTTGCAGCTAAATTTGGTGTACATGCGTTGTCTGTTCTCACGGTAAGTGACCACTTGGTAACGGGTGAGGAAACAACTTCTGAAGAACGTCAAACGACATTTAATGATATGATGGAAGTTGCATTAGATACGGTAGCTGGATTAGTCTAAGCATAAGTGTAGTGTAAGCGTTAATAGCATGGAAATCGCTAAAAACGTTAAAAGTGTAAAACATTCAAAGATTGGAATGAAGATGTTGTACTATAGATGAGGTGGGTCCGATGGTTAGACTAGGGTCTGCCTCATTTCTAATAGATGCGGTGTAGGTGTGTCCGTACATAGGACCAGCAACATAACGAAATAGGAGGAATACATACATGGATAATTTGAAAACATACTATCAATTTGTTAAGCCATATAGAAAACTCATCCTCCTTACGCTATTCATTGGTATGATAAAATTTGCTATTCCACTGATGATGCCATTACTGATGAAATACGTAGTGGATGATGTGTTGTTGGCTGACACATTGAGTAGTGCTGAAAAATTGGAGCAGCTCATTACGGTCGTCGTGATCGGTCTTGCCTTATTTGTTATTGTAAGAGGTCCTGTAGAATACATAAGACAATATTTTGCCCAACTCGTAACGAGCAAAATACTGTTTGATATTCGAAATAAGTTATATGAACATATTCAAAAACTTTCGATAAAATATTATCAAAATCGAAAAGTAGGAGAAATTATATCTCGTTTTATTAATGATGTAGAGCAAACAAAAAGCTTAGTTGAAATTGGTTTAATGAACATTTGGTTAGATTTGTTTACGCTTACCATTGCTTTAGGTATCATGTTCTATTTAAATTGGTCTTTGACTTTAGTGGCCATTATGATACTCCCTCTATACGCGATAGCAGTAAAAATCTTGTACAAAAGGTTGAAAGTCCTTACGAAAAATCGTTCGCAAGCATTAGCAGAAATACAAGCTTACTTACATGAAAGAATACAAGGTATTCCCATCATTCGCAGTTTTACACTAGAACCTCATGAGATGAACCAGTTCAAATCTAAAAATCGTCATTTCCTCAAAAGTGCATTAGCACATACAAGATGGAATGCACTTACTTTCTCCATTATTAATACACTGACAGACATTGCTCCATTACTCGTCATCGGATACGGTGGTTATTTAGCTATTTATGAAGGGTTGAGCATTGGTGCACTAGTTGCTTTCTTCGGTTATTTGGATAGACTGTACAGTCCACTTCGCAGGCTCGTGAATTCTTCCACAGTACTAACTCAAAGTACAGCTTCACTGGAACGTGTCATTGAATTTATGTCAGAACCATATGATCTACAAGATGCTCAAGATGCTTATGAGATTGGACATGTAAAAGGGAAAGTGGAATTGCGCGATGTGAAATTCAAATACAACAAGGACACAGATTGGATTTTAAAACAAGTGTCGCTCACGATTGAACCAGGCAGTACCGTTGCGTTAGTTGGAGCAAGTGGTGGAGGAAAATCATCGCTAGTTTCGTTATTGCCTCGATTCTATGATATTCAATCTGGGAGTATTCATATCGATCATCACAATATTCAACAAGTAACGATGCAGAGCTTAAGAAAGCAAATGGGAATGGTATTGCAAGATAATATTTTATTTAGCGGGAGTGTGCGTGATAATATTTTATTAGGTAAACCAGGTGCTACCGAAGAAGAAGTGCTGCAAGCCGCAAGACTGGCTAGTGCGCATGATTTTATAACCGACTTACCTCAAGGGTATGACACGGAAATCGGTGAACGAGGTGTGAAACTTTCTGGTGGTCAAAAGCAGCGAATATCCATAGCACGAGTATTTTTGAAAAATCCAAGCATTCTTATTCTAGATGAAGCGACTTCAGCATTGGATTTAGAATCAGAACAGCAAATCCAGCTATCTTTGCGAAAGTTAGCGGAGAATCGCACGACGATTGTTGTTGCACATCGTCTTTCTACGATCACACACGCAGATAATATCGTGTATATACAAGATGGAAAAATTGTGGAACAAGGTACGCACCAGCAATTAATGCAGCAAAAAGGCGATTATGCAAAATTATATAACTTGCAAAATTTAAACAATGACAAGCGCAAGCCTTCTGTGTATAATCGGTCATAAAATGTGATAATAAAAGCAGAAATAAGTAATATATATACGTTATGACATAAGAGCAACCTCCTTACATCCGTACACCAATCATGTGAATGGATGGAAAGAGGTTGTTTGTGTTTTAATAAAGACTTAACATTTTTTTGTGTACAACGTATTGACTCTAGTCTGTTGTTCGTTATAAAATACATCCAAAGGATAAAACAAATTTTGTAAGGTATTGAGGGCTCATAATAATAAGTTTAATGAGCTTTTATTTATTTGTTAGCATTTTTCATACTAAAAATGTTCTTTATAAAGAACAACCATACTAAAGTAGAAAGGTAAGGGTGTGTAGTGGAACTAGTAAAATACGTAAATATGATAAGACGACGTTGGATTGTTTTATTCCTGTTTATTCTCATTTCAAGTATAACGACTGCGGGTGCCTATGTAGCATTTATTGATCCTGTATATGAAGCCTCTACGAAATTATTAGTGAACCAATCCCAAACAGAAGAAGGTGTTACCCAACTTGATTTAAACACAATAAACACCAATATACTACTTATTAATACGTATAAAGAAATCATCTATTCTCCCATCACGATGGATAAGGTAGTGGAATTGTACCCTCAACAAAATTTGACTACAGAAAAATTGATTGATGCTGTGAAAGTAACATCCGTCAATGATTCGCAAGTCATGACCATCTCCATAGAACATACTTCTTACGAAGTAGCTACAAATATTGTAAATTCAATTTCAAAAGTGTTCAAAGAACAAATTAACGAGATTATGAATGTCGACAATGTAGAAATTTTATATGATGCAAGACCAAAAGATAATTTACAGCCAGTCAATATGGGCTTACCGATGAGTATGGCTCTCTCTATTGTTTTATCTTTTATTTTAGGATTAGGAACTGTATTTTTACTAGAATATTTAGATGATTCTGTCCAAACAGAGCAGCAAATAACAGAAGACTTAAATCTACAAACGTTTTGTGTCGTTCCTTATATTCGTAGAAAAGATTGGAAGATAGAAAAGGATACTGATGCTAAAAATCAGAAGGGAGTTGACACGCCATATGCCTCGATTGAAACATAAAGATAAAATTATTGCAGGACTTAACCCTAATTCTAAAATTGCTGAAGTTTTTCGTCTATTGAGAACGAACATTAATGTTGCATCACTAGGTCAGAACATGAAGACGATATTAATTGCTTCCTCCCAAGCGAAGGAAGGAAGAACGACAACCTTAGTCAATCTGGCTGTTACGATTGCAAATGATAATAAGAAAGTATTAATTATCGATGCAGATATGCGAACCCCTTCCATACATAAATATTTTCATGTCTCGCATAAAAAAGGTCTTGGCGATGTGTTAGAAGGAAGAGAGAAAGTCGAAGATATAACGCAACCTACATTCCTTACTCATGTCGATTTAATTGCAGCAGGTCAACATACTAATAGCCCCTCAGAACTTTTTTCTTCTTACGAATTTGAATCATTACTTCATGCTTTACAAGAAAAGTTTGATGTCATATTGATAGATTCACCCCCTATTCTCTCTAATATCGACGCACAAATCATCTCTGCAAAAGTAAACGGTGTGGTGATGGTTGTGAAACGTGGAAAAAGCAAAAGAACGTTAGTAAAAAAGGCAAAATCACATTTAGAAAATATGCACGCCAATCTGTTAGGGGTCGTGTTAAATATGGAAAAGAAAAAATAACAACCATTGGAGCAAGGTTAATATGACGCTTTTTCTCTTTATATGATCTATACAGGAAACAGGTAAAGTCTGCTGGACCTTTATCACTGTAGGCACTCGATTACACTGTGGGTACTCATCATACCTTAGACGTCGATTGTCAAAAGTGTAATGTGAGGGAGGGTTGGATGCCCTACTTTTATATAAAGAAAATAATTTGGATAGAGGTGAAGGTTTCCATGAGTTTAGTAAAGCAGCAACATAACTTGGAGGCAATGGTGAATATGAGTCACCCACACCCATTAGAAAAAACCATGACTGTAAATATAGAGAAGAAACCATTGTATGGTGTGGTCAAAAGAATACTGGATATGAGCATTGCTTTTATTGGTTTAATGGTATGTATGCCTTTATTATTGATGATTGCAATCTGCATTAAAGTAGAAAGTCGTAAAGGGTCTGTTATTTTTAAGCAAATCAGAATAGGGAAAAACGGTAAGAGATTTTCTATTTATAAATTTCGTTCTATGGTTTGTGATGCGGAAAAAATGTTGGATCAGTTAGCAGATCAAAATGAGGTTGAAGGCAAAATGTTTAAAATGAAAAATGATCCTAGAGTGACGAGAGTAGGTAGATGGATTCGGAAAACAAGTATCGATGAACTGCCTCAATTATGGAACGTGCTCAAAGGAGACATGAGCATTGTTGGACCTAGGCCTCCACTTCCAGACGAAGTAGCGACATACACGTGGGAAGAGAAGTTGCGCTTAACTGTCGTTCCAGGCTGTACGGGTTTATGGCAAGTAAGTGGGAGAAGTAATGTTGGTTTTGAGCAAATGGTGAAAATGGACATTCACTATATTCAACATAGAAATACGTGGTTGGATATGAAAATTATACTCAAAACATTTCAATTTTTCTTGGGATCAAAAAATGCATTTTAGTGGATAAATGATGCAACACGTTATGAACATAAAAAGAAGTGATATGAATATACAAATAAGTGAAGATACAGAGTAGGAGAGTAGGTGGAGCGAAAGAAATGAAATCAAATCCCATCTGTTCTATTATTATTTGCACTTATAATCGAGCAGATTTGTTAAAACAAACACTGTTATCTCTCAAGCACGTAAAAGGGATAGAAGATAGTGAAGTCATTGTAGTAGATAATAATTCCAAAGACCATACGAAAGACATCGTACATCAATGTACATCGGAATTAAGAGATTCGGTAAAGATTACATACGTATTCCAAATACAACAAGGGTTGTCCATTGCCAGGAATACAGGAGTGAAAGCGGCACAAAGTGACGTTATTGCATTTCTAGATGACGATGCTGTTCCAGAACCGATCTGGTTAAATACGATTGTGGATACTTTCATGCAGTATCCAGAGATATTAGCTATTGGTGGGAAGATTGAACCTGTATTTGAACAGAGTAGACCGCCTTGGCTTATTTCGGCATTGGAAAAACCATATACGATCGTAGATTTAGGTAAGCATTTAACTTATTACAAAAAGAATATGCATCCATACGGTGCCAATATGGCTATGCGAAAAAGCTTATTTGACAAGTATCAATTTCCGCTGGAGTTGGGTCGAAAGGGAAACATGCTTCTATCTGGGGAAGAATCTTGGCTGTTTGAGCAAGTGAGAAGCAATAGTGGAAAAATGGCTTACGTACCTAACATGAAAGTGAGACACTTTATCCCTGCTGAGCGGTTGACGAAAAAATGGATTAAGCAAAGGTATTATTATCAAGGTGTTTCAAGAGCCTATGCCAGTTCCTCTGTTGCTGCAAAAATACATTTAAAAATTACCCTGTTTCTTCGAAGCGTCTATATTCTTCTTTCTTCTCTATTTGCTCATAGCGAAGGGAGTAGATTGTTAATTACATGCAGAAAAGAAAGTGTACGCGGAACCAAAGTTGCGCTTAAAGGTGAAGTGTAATGGAATTAAGATTGTTATCTTCTTTTCTTTCAAAAATGCAAGTGGTCATTATATGTACAGCGATAGGGATGAGTGTGGCAATAGGGTGTCTCGTATTATATGAACCACTTCTTACTTTTTGTGCTGTCATAGGGTTGATGGTGGTCGTCTATTCGTTAATTTATCCAGAAAGAACCAGCTTATTGATCTTGCTTTCCGCTGCTGTTTCTATACAATATATTATTCCGATTTCCATCGCTGGTTTCGATCTGCTTTCGATTTATAAACTAATGGTTATTGTCCTCATTATCCCCTACGTTTTACAAAAAGGACTGGAGTGGAAGCTATTGCTTCCATTAACTTCATTCGTACTATTACTGGCTATATCGCTCGTTTTCTCTTCCGCTGAGGTATCCAATTCGATGATGCTGAAATCTTTTATTGGACTCAGTGTTCCCTTTCTCTTTCTAGCGGTGAAATGGAAGAGTAAAACAGTGAACCAACACATGAAACTATTATGTTGGTTAGCACCAGTATCTGTATGTATTGGATCGCTATTGCATCTCATCAACGTATATCCGATGTTTGTCATTGAGTTTACAGGTGCATTCCGATTACAAGGTGCTTCCATTCCTTCTCATCTTGCTATGCTTGCTTGTGTAGGTTTTGTCATTTCATTATTGGAACTAAAACGTGTTCCACAGCAGATGCTGTTTTTTTCTATTTCAGCAAGCGTTAATTTTCTCATCTTGTTAGCAACAGGAACGAGAGGGCCTTTAATCGTGGCCATACTCATGGTGATTTATTTTATTGTTGATATGGTGATGCAATACGTGAAGGGGAGAATTGTCTTAATCATTCCTATCTTATTTATTTTTGTTTCTACTATTGCGGCGTTTTTCTTAGTCTTGGATAACATGAAGACAAGATCAATCAGTGATAGCGGAGTATTGGATACATCAGGGCGAACCGATGCGTGGTCTTTTTATTTAGAAAGAGCAGCAGATACTCCTTGGTTTGGAAAAGGACTTGGCTCCTCATTAGAAGCAAACGATGGCACATTATATGATGGGTTTGTAGTACCTCACAACGAATATATACGATTTTATTATGATACGGGGCTCATCGGTGCTGTCATTTTGTTTTTATTTTTATGTATTACATTTCATCTTGTATATAAGCAACTTCAACGTTCGCTTCGTCCTTATTTCTTATGTTTTATTATTGGTTTTTTACTGTACACTTTTACGGATAATACGCTTTCTACGATTCAATTTATTTTACCGTTTTGTTGGTACTTGAGTGGTTTGTACCACATGTCACTACAATTTAAAACGAAGGGGAGTATAGATGGAAATGAAGCAACCTGACTTGGTTTCCATTGTCATTCCTATCTACAATGGAGAGAAATATATAGAGAAAACTGTAAACAGTGTGCTGAAACAAACGTACCCGAATCTTGAACTATTATGTATTATTGATGGTTCAACAGATGAATCTCATAACCTATTAAAAAGCATAAACGATCCACGTTTACAGATCATACTGCAAGAAAATCATGGCTGTACGGCAACGAGAAATAAAGGGCTTCATATGGCGCAAGGACGTTGGGTGATGTTTTTAGATCAAGATGATCTACTGCACGAACAATGTATCGAAACGTGTGTAGACTATATGCAACAGCATGAAACTTTACAAGGACTTGTCATGAATGGCGTCATCATTGATGAACAAGATCAAGTCATTCGCAAAATGTATAAACTTTTCAAACCAAATTTAAAATGGGACGCTGTTGCTTTGAAAAATCAAATTTATACGACTTCCCAGCTCTTCGTATATCGGGATGTTCTCTGCAAATTAAATGGATTCGATGAGCATTTACAAGGATTTGGAGCGGATGATTGGGATTTGCTACTACGTCTCATTAAGCAAGCCCAGTTAATATTTTTAGATGAATCTTTTATTTATTATCGCTTGCATGAAAATAATCATTCCAAACAGTTGGATACGATGTTAAAAAGTGAAATGGATGTCATTAAAAAAAATAGTGGACGGTATCCTCAACTTCAAAAAAGCTACCGTTATATGTACTATGCCTATAAAAATATATCTATCGCTGGCAACAAAAAAGTTTCTTACACTTCGATGTTGAAAGCAATACATTCGTATATCGGCATTCTATTCTATCCTCGATTTTATTTTTTCTTCGGGGCTATTGTGATGCGTTCTTTAAAGAAATTATAAAGAAATGATAAGGAGTTGAGAGAAGTGAAAGGAATCATACTGGCCGGTGGAACCGGTTCTAGACTATATCCATTAACGAAAGTGACCAATAAACACCTTCTACCAGTAGGAAAACACCCCATGATATATTATTCCGTATTAAAGTTAAAAGAAGCAGGTATAGATCAAATTTTAATTGTTACTGGTAAAGAACATATGGGAGATGTTATTAGCTACCTCGGAAGTGGGAGTGATTTTGATGTATCATTTACCTATAAAGTGCAAGATGCAGCTGGTGGCATTGCACAAGCATTAGGACTTGCGGAAGGTTTCGTGCATGAAGAAAAAATGGTGGTTATTCTGGGTGATAATATTTTCTCCGATTCCATTGTAGAGTACGTACGTGACTTTGAACGACAGGAACAAGGGGCGAAACTGCTGCTTAGTGAAGTACCAGATCCTACACGGTATGGTATTGCCCAGTTAGATGGAAGTCATATTGTTTCTGTGGAGGAAAAACCAAAACATCCGAAATCTCCTTATGCCGTTACAGGTATCTATATGTTCGATCATCAAGTTTTTCGTATTATTAAAACGTTAACCCCATCTGCTAGAAACGAATACGAGATTACCGATGTGAATAACGTATATATTCAAAGCAATTTGATGACGTATGATATGTTAAAAGGCTGGTGGACGGATGCGGGAACACACCCTTCTTACGTGAAAGCCAATGAATGGATTAGGGATGAAGCATCGAAGTCACATGCAGAGGAAGTGACATCTTGAACATTCAAACTACGACGATACCTGATTTGATGTTAATCGAACCTACAGTATATGAAGATCACCGCGGATTCTTTATGGAAAGTTATCAACAAGAACATTATAAAAAACAGTATGGAATTCATCATCATTTTGTACAAGACAACCACTCGTATTCTAAACAGATGCATACATTAAGGGGGCTTCATTACCAAAATGAACCGTTCGCTCAGATCAAGTTAGTATCCGTCATCGTGGGAGCGATTTATGATGTTGCTGTAGATATGAGGAAGGACTCGCCTACTTTTGGCAAGTGGGAAGCATTTGTACTAAACGAGTTTAATAAACATCAATTACTTATACCAAAAGGATTTGCCCATGGCTTTTGTACGTTGGAGTCGCATACCCATGTTATGTACAAAGTAGATGAATATTATAATAAAGAGCATGATAGAGGCATCATGTGGAATGATCCGACGCTAAATATATCATGGCCAACATCCAAAGTTGTTCTCTCAGAGAAGGATAAAGCACATCCGTCCTGGGAAGACATACAGATACCATAAGGGGGAGCAGGAATTGAGAGTACTAGTTACTGGAGGAGCAGGTTTTATCGGGAGTCATTTTGTTCGTCATGCGTGTGAGCAGGATGAATATGAACTTGTTGTTAATTTGGATAAATTAACGTACGCAGGGGATATGTTTAACTTAAAACAAGTAGAAAAGAATGAAAAACACATTTTTGTTCATGGAGATATTTGCGATGGTACGTTAGTAAAAAAATTGATTCAAACATATCAATTACAGTACATCGTTCATTTTGCAGCAGAGTCTCATGTAGATCGGAGCATTGAAGCATCCGATGCGTTTATCCAAACCAATTGTGTAGGGACACAAACATTGCTTCATGCTGCTAGAGATGGGCAAATTGAGAAATTTGTGCATATCTCCACAGATGAAGTATATGGCTCGATAGATAAAGGACACTTTACAGAAGAAAGTCCATTAGTTCCTTCTAGTCCATATTCTGCATCTAAAGCAAGTTCAGACTTACTTGTACAAGCATTTCATACGACGTTTGATCTTCCTATTAACATTACGAGATGTACGAATAACTATGGGCCAAATCAGTATCCTGAAAAGCTTATTCCACTAATGATTTTAAGAGCAGTGAACAACCAGCCACTACCTATCTATGGGGATGGTAGCAACATCAGAGATTGGATTCATGTGGATGATCATATAAAAGCCGTGGATCTAGTATTGAGACGTGGAGCTAATGGTCACACCTATAATGTTGGAGGAAATAACGAATGGACTAATATTTCTATCGCTACAAACATATTAAATATAATAGGCAAAGAACCATCCTTAATTACGTATGTTGAAGATAGAAAAGGCCATGATTTTCGTTATGCCATTGATGACAAGAAGATCAGAGCATTAGGGTGGAATGTCCAATATGACTTCAAAGAAGGACTAAAACAAACGATAGAATGGTACATACAAAATCAAGGACATTATCAACTTACGCTTCACTAACAACATATCTTTAAGGTGGTTTTCGCACAGTGACGGAAAAAAGGAGGATGAATGATGAGGAAAATAACGAAAGCAGTCATCCCTGCAGCTGGGTTAGGCACTCGTTTTTTACCTGCTACGAAAGCAATGCCCAAAGAGATGTTGCCTATTATTGATAAACCGACCATTCAATATATCGTAGATGAAGCGATAGAGTCAGGCATTGAAGATTTAATCATCGTTACAGGAAAAGGAAAGAGGGCAATTGAAGACCATTTTGATAATGCGTTTGAATTAGAATATCGCTTGATGGACAAAGAAAAATTAGAATTACTGACAGAAGTGCAGCGTTCTTCTTCTATCGATATTCACTATATTAGGCAAAAAGAGCCAAACGGGTTAGGGCATGCTATATGGTGTGCCAGAAGATTTATTGGAGATGAGCCATTTGCTGTTTTACTGGGAGATGATATCGTCGTTTCTGAAGAACCTTGCTTGAAACAGTTAATTCAGTTTTATGAGCAAATGAACGCATCCATCGTAGGTATCCAACCTGTAAAAGAAAGTGAAACACATCGTTACGGCATTATTGATTACACAGAGCAAATGGGCAGATTATACAGAGTAAATAAATTTATTGAAAAACCTACAAAAGGTACAGCGCCATCTAATTTAGCGATTATGGGAAGATACATTTTAGAACCAGAAGTATTTGATTTTCTAGAACAGCAAGAAAAAGGTGCTGGTGGCGAAATTCAACTCACAGATGCGATTCAGAGAATGAATGAAGTAAGACCCGTATACGCATATAACTTTCATGGCACACGTTATGATGTAGGTGAAAAGTTAGGGTTTATACTAACCACCATTCAATTTGCGCTGCAAAATGATGAGTTACGTACTCCAGTATTGTCTGGATTAAAAGAAATTTTACAGGAAGAAAAAATGTTAAAAATCGTATAGAGAATGAAAGAGTAAGTTCCTGTAGAGATAAAAAGAAGGAGTGGCAATATTATTGAGAGCATCACCATCGTATTTTCATTTACTAATGAAGCGGCAGCAGCAGATGACGTTAAAGTGGAGACAATCCGTTCGCCTCTCTCCTTCTGCTATTACATTTATCACCGGTGTTGCTATTCTTGTTTTGAATATGTTAACAGGGATGATCACTGCGAGACTGTTAGGTGCTTCAGGTAGAGGTGAACATACTATTATGTTATTGTGGCCGATGTTATTAGGTTACACGGTCACATTTGGTTTGTACATGGCAGTTATTTATCATGCGAAAAATGTAGTCAGTCATGCACAGCGGTTTTACGGTGCTGGGATTTTACTGAGTGCTGGTGCAGGGGTTATCAGCGTATTACTGGGACTATTCATTATTCCTATAGCGCTTTCCACACACGGTACATCCATGATTTATTTTGCACAAATTGCATTGATTGCCTCCGTCTTTATTTTAATTAATTTAGTTAACGCCTCGATACTGCGTGTGAGAGAGCAGTTTTTTTTACTGAATGTGCTGAGGCTGTTTATTCCCATATTGATATTAGTGTTTCTCGTCTTTTTTTGGTTGATCGATAACTTTAATCCTTATACTACCGTGATGAGTTACCTGGTTCCTGAGATTGTCATTTCCTTTGGCACCATGATCTATTTATTACACACATTAGGGTGGATGGCTTGTTTTCAGCAAGTAAGGGATTCATCTCGAAAACTACTGCATTATGGCATGCGATCCTTCGGAACGGATGCTTTAAATACGTTCATGATGTATATCGATCAAATTATTCTCATTACGTTATTGTCTACTTCGCAAATTGGACTGTATGCTGTAGCGGTCAGTCTCGCAAGGATGTTAATGGTATTTCCTCACTCTATCGTCACCGTGTTACTGCCTAAAGTTTCAGGCAAATCGAAACAAGACATCATTCAATTTACGACGAGAGCGTTTCGTATTTCATTCTACGTATCGTTATTCGCTGGTGTACTGCTTGTTTTATTGACTCCACTACTGTTACAACTCATGTATGGCGATGCCTTTACTACCGCTTCGCAAATCGTTCGTATACTCATATTTGATGTTATTTTATCTGGAGCTGTCATCATTCTCAGTCAAGTTTTTTTTGCTTTAGAAAAACCAGGTAAGATCACGTATGCACATTGTATTGGCTTAACGTTTTCTATCATTTTCATCTATCTGCTTGTCCCGCACTATGGAACAGTAGGAGCGGCATTAGCACTGCTAGCAGCTACGATGTTGAAGTTGCTTTTTGTTTTTATGCTTTTTCCCATCGTATTAAAAAGTCCATTTCCTAGTTTAAAACTAAATAGAGAAGATGTGCGATGGTTATATCACGTCATGCTTGGTAAAAGAGCAAAAAGGTAATGGCTTACGCAGGACAGATTTTTTCATGCTTTATTTTCTACAATCCTCAGAAATGAAGGTTATATTATTCCTTCACAACATATATATGAACGAGAGCACACTTCTTATTTCGATATAAATGAATTTGCCATCTACCTAATCAATAGGTCGATTGGAAAGAGGACAACCATTGTATCACGTATTTACTATGCGAATGCGTAGTGGATACAAAATAGGAAGTATGTTGTTTGTGGATCGAGGGTGTCGACTACAAACTCATCCACAAACTGATAATGGAAATGGGAAGTGTTTGGCTAGGTCAAATGTAAAAGTATGATCTGGTAGCGTCATTGGTGCATACTCCGTCATTGGAAGTAATAGTGTGGTCACAAGTCATATCCCCCTTATTCCATTGCAGTCGGAGCTTCTGCAAAGGTAATTTAATCATATTGTTTTCAAGCAAAGGAATGGCTCCCTGTAACGCTCTTAAAAGGAAAGGGGTTGAATAGAGTTGCAAAGGAATAGTAAACAACGAATCGGAATCGTAGGTAGTGGATATATGGCCAATGGTTTGGCTATGCTTATCACATTACAGGACGATATGGAAGTCACGAAAGTGCTAACAAGAAGAAACATAGATGACTGTACCAATTTTAAATATAGACAACTGCTCACTCATTCTGTACAAGAATTGTTGGAACACAGTGATGTGCTCATCGAATGCAGTGGTGATGTATTGCACGGCACAGAAGTCATTGACTTAGCGATGAATGTAGGTATTCCTGTCGTTACGATGAATGCAGAGTTACAGGTCACTACAGGATCGTATTTTTCCCAGAAAGGATATATTACCGAGGCAGAGGGAGACCAGCCAGGTTGTCTAGCTGCATTAAAGGAAAATATATCGCAAATGGGATTTAAACCGCTCGTGTACGGGAACATCAAAGGATACCTCCACACTAATCCTAGTGTAGAAGAGATGTTGTATTGGTCAGAGAAGCAAGGTATTAGCTTACCTATGCAGGTGTCTTTTACTGATGGGACGAAATTGCAAATAGAACAAGCACTAGTGGCCAATGGGCTAGGTGCAACCATTGTCCAATCGGAAATGTTAGGGCTCAAAACAGAATGCGTAATGGATGGTGGAAACACACTAGCTAAGGAAGCAAAGCAAGTTGGGTTGCCGATAAGTGATTATATTTTATCCCCCTCTACCCCTTCCGGCGTTTTTATCACAGGAGTGCACCAAGATGAACAGCAACCGTATTTGAAATATTTAAAGATGGGTGATGGTCCTTATTACACGTTGCACACCAATTATCACCTATGCCACTTTGAAGTGTTAAAGACACTTCGCAGAGTGATACGAGGTGGTTCCGTACTCATTAATAACAGTAGCAAGCCGCAAATTAGCGTTGCAGCTGTGCCCAAAAAAAATATTAAACGCGGCACGTTAATTAGTAGGGCGATAGGCAGTTTTGAATGTAGGGGTATTGCGGTGAAAATGAGTGAATTTCCCAATCATGTGCCGATTGGATTAATGAATCAAATGAGAGTGAAACAAAACTTATCACCAGGACAGATCATTACATTTGATGATGTAGAGTTACAACCGAGTCTAGCATTAGATATATGGAAGGAGATCAAAGTAAGTGCCGCCTATACGGCATAGTGGAGATGGAGTTGGACATGGATAGACAAAGATGGAAAAATAATAAGCTGGAAATGATGAGTATGGGAAACGTTAATGTACACGTCACAAATAGTGAAGAAGCACTGGATCATATAGAACATAGCATAAGAGAAAACCAGTCAAGTCAAATTTTCTTTATCAACGCACATTGCTATAACATTGCACAAAAGGATGAAGTGTATCGACGTCACTTGAATGAGGGCGACCTCATATTAAACGATGGCATCGGTTTATCCCTTGGAGCTACATATTTTGGTTTTAAATTTAAGGAAAATTTAAATGGAACAGATTTTATGCCTAAATTATTAAAGCGCATAGCGCAGATGAAAGGGACAGTATTTTTATTAGGGGGAGAGAAAGGAGTAGCAGAAGCTGCAGCAAGTCAACTAAAACAGGCTATACCAGACATTCAAATCGTAGGATGTTTACATGGGTACTTTCATGACCCTCAAGTAGTGATAAGGACGATAAATGAAAAAAATCCCGACATGGTCATTGTCGCTATGGGTACCCCATATCAAGAAAAATTTATTGCGGAATTTGCTTCACAATTGCATACAAAAGTGTGCATTGGAGTAGGTGCTTATTTAGATTTTGCTTCAAAAAAAGTAAAGCGAGCTCCAACATGGGTAAGAAAACGAAAGTTAGAATGGGTATATCGGTTATGGCTGGAGCCAAAAAGGTTATGGAGAAGGTATCTTATAGGTAACTTTCTTTTTTTATATTACATCATGAAGAATAAGTGGAAATACAGACATAGGAATCCTTTAAATAAGGAGAGCTTGGATAGTAATGAATAAATCATGGCCAATAAAATGTTATGCAATGCTCATCTTCTGCATCTTAATATGTGCTTCATGCATCATCGCCATATATGTTTATCACACCCTCAAGACAACGGCGAACATCATCTACGTTCCAATGCAAGGGGATCAAGATGCATTATGGGAGTTATGGCCTGATTTAAAAATGGAAAATGAAAAAGAGCGGATGACCTCAACAGATATAGAAGAAAAAGATATTAAAGTGGCCACACCGATTAGCGTCTTATTAATGGGAGTAGATGAACGAACACTTGATCAAGGTCGCTCTGACACGCTCATCCTTGCCGTTATGAACCCCAATGATAAAAAAATACTGTTGTTAAGCATTCCGCGAGATACTTATGTAGAACTAGCGGGATTAGGATATAAGGATAAAATCAATCATGCTTATGCTTTTGGTGGAACAGAGATGGCCATCAACACAGTGGAACAGTTTATAGGGATTCCCGTAGACTATTATATTCAAGTCAATATGGAAGGATTTGTTCAGCTCATTAATGTATTCGACGGTGTGGATGTAATCAACGATTTTAGCTTTGAGTATGAAGGTTATTTGTTTGAGGAAGGGGCCTTGCATCTGGATGGACAACATGCGCTGAAATTTTCTAGAATGAGATATGATGATCCAAGAGGGGATTTCGGCAGAAACGATAGGCAGAAAAAAGTCATTGAAGCATTAATGAAAAAAGGGATGGAAAACAAATTTACGTTTGTACAGTCTTTTCCTACGATGATTGATATTGCTTCTCAAACCGTCAGTACCAACATTGCTCCCGATGAAATTCTTTCTTTATACGATGATTATGCTGACAGCGGGTATACATTTATGACGGAAGAACTAAGAGGAAGTGACAGATTTAGAGACGCCATATATTACTATGACGTAGATGATACAGAAATTCATCGTGTTCGGAAAGTCATAAAAGACATATTGTATCTACCCATACTAGAAGAAGTCACGAGATAGCAAAAGTGAAGTGCTTTCCTTTGCTATCTCGTAAAAGATGTTAACTACGGTATAGATAAGTGGAATGAATGTGTTCAACCATTTTATATAGATTGAAGTTTCTTCTCTTCCCAATGAAATAATTTACCTTTCCAAGCAAACACAAAGCATAACAGAAAAGAAAGAATATCAGCGACAGGAAATGCAAGCCATACACCATAAATTCCAAAATATATAGGTAAGATCAGTATGAGTGGAATGAGAAATAGTATTTGCCTAGCAGAGGATAGTATCAATGCGGGCATCGCTTTACCTAAAGCTTGAAAAACTCCACTTATAATGCTTTGAAACCCAACAGTAAATATCGCTAGGAAAATGATTCTGAGTGCGTCCTTCCCCATCGCAATGACCGCAGCATCATCTGTAAACAGCGACATCATGAGTTCTGAAAACAAAATGATAAACAAAAAAAGGCCAACACAATATATGGTTGTTATTTTTAATGAAGCTTTAATCGCTTCATGGACGCGGTTAAATTTCCTCGCACCGTAGTTATAACCAACAATCGGTTGTACACCTTGTACAATACCGACCAATGGCATCAGCGTAAGCACCATCGTTTTATGCACAATGCCAAACACAGCAACAGAAAGTTCTCCGCCGTTCTGGATCAACATATAATTGATAGCGATAAAAGTAAAACTCCCTGCAACTTGTCTTGCAAAAGCAGACGAACCTACGGATAATATATCTTTGATCATTTGCAGATGCAATCGTAAATGTTGCGACCTCACTTTAAGCGTACTTTTGTTACTCATAAAAAAGTAATGAAAAACAAAGCCAGCAGCAGCAACCTGAGATATTACCGTTGCAATGGCTGCTCCTGCAACACCCATGTCAAAACCAAAGATAAAAATAGGATCGAGTACAATATTCACGGACGCTCCAGTGATCATCGTAATCATCTGAATTTTTGCATTGCCTTCTGCGCGAGCAATATTACTAGCTGGCATGCCAAAAGCCATAAAGATCATTCCGAATAATATATACACAAAATAGTCTCTAGCGTAGGGCATGATTGTATCTGTTGCGCCCAAAAGGCTCAATATAAAGTCGGTAAAGAGGAGACCAGTTATGATCATCAGTATACCTACGATAAAGCCAAGTACAATGACATTACCATAAATGTGATTGGCTTCATCCCGTTTTTTCTCCCCTAGTTTAATCGATATGACGGCCGCGCCTCCGATGCCTAATGCTGCTACCGCTGATGACATAATCAACTGAATGGGAAAAACGATAGAAACCCCAGCAACAGCGTTTGTTCCTACAGCTCTCGCGATGAAAATCGTGTCTACTACATTGTATAATGACATGACCAACATACCAATTACAGGTGGAAATGAAAGATTCAATATTAATTTTGCTATGTTCTGTTCTCCTAATCTTTTGCTCATGTCATTCATGTCATATCTCCTTTGCTGTGTTTATTTTATGTGTATACTTATGTGTATAAACAACGTTGTAACATGAATAATCTACCGTGTTAACGTTAATGAATGACTTTAATGTTGCTAAAAACAGAAAAAATATTTAGCATACGAAGTAATTATCCAACATTTAACGATATATAACAAAAAAAGCGACATTTTTCGCCGATATAATAAATGTATTATACTTTTCAAGTTAGGAAAGTTAGAAAGGGCAAGAAGAAAACTACGTTGATATATAAATAGAAGTATAGACTTATTCTAATACGGCAGGAATTTACGTTTCCGCTTCTTCTAATAAATTATGAATTAATTTTCTTTGCCAGCTTAACATGAGGGCTTTTTCTTCTGGTGTAAAACCTTTCGTTAGTTGTTCCTCCATGTTAAATAATACATTCCATAAACTCTCTATCTTATTTGTACCTAGAGGAGTGAGAAAAAGGTTTTTAATTCTAGCATCTTTATCACAACTTTTTCGATATACAAATTTTTTCGTTTCTAATTGTTCAATAATACCTGTCAAGGTGGAAGGTTTGACTTTCAATTTGTCTAGCAATTGTGATTGCGAGAGGCCGTTTGTTTCTTTTAAAAAGTATAAGGCTCTGTATTGTGCAATCGTAACCCCGTGTTTCTCCAATTTTTTGTTATGTAAGTTAGTAAGTAAATGCGCAATACGTTTACTATTCCAACCGATATGTTCATATAAATCTTGACTCATAATAATTAGCCTCCTAACTATATCTTGTATTATACATGAAATAAGTAAAAATGAAAAGAGAGAAATAAAAATACAGAAAAACAGATCATAACAAAAAAACTAACGAGTGATCCATGTTAATGAATCATCGTTAGTTCAATGTAATAAAAAGATTCAACGTTACATTTCCTCCTTCACGCTTCACAGTCCAACTTCACGAAAAGCGCTACGAATCGTTTGCGTCGTTCCTAACGGAACATATTTATTTTTCGTTAAAATTTGCCCAGATCTTACGAGTACCGCTACAGCATCAGTAAAATCAGCATCTTCCCATAAATTTTGTAAAGCATGATACCAAATTTGTGTTGCTTTGTCTGTCCCTATTTCCATAGAAACGAGATAAAATACTTTGTTGAAAATACCGCTGTTAATATGAACACCATAGTTGTCTGAGGATCCATCGTAGTAATGGTCCATATGTGAAGGCTGTGGATCTGTGCCTAAGAGATCATTGTCATAAGCAGTACCAGGCTCTTTCATGGAGCGCAATGATTCACCAAATAAACTAGGTCCCATAATATCATTACCGATTAACCAATCTGCTTCATGTGCGGTTTGACGTAATGCATGTTGTTTTATTGCCGTACCGAATACATCGGAAAAGTGTTCATTCAATGCTCCTGGTTGTCTTTCATAAATAAGATTTGCTGTAAATTGCGTTACGCCGTGTGCCAACTCATGAGCAACGACATCCAGTGATTTTGCAAAGCTAGTAAAAATTCTATTATCTCCATCCCCAAACGTCATTTCGTCTCCATCCCAAAATGCATTTAAGTAGTTTGTTCCATAATGTACATTCAGGATCAGATCAAGGCCAGAGTTATCGATAGAGTCTCTATTCAGTACGTTTTCAAAATAACTACGAACGACCCCAGCATATTCATAAGCATAATTAGCGTCTGCATCATCGAGAGAAGGGCCACCTTCTTCTTGTACTAAAGCAACACGTTGTTCATATTCTTGTTTACAGTCATAGATTTGCCGAAGTGCATTGCCTTTTGCTGTCATTTGCTGTGCAGAATGGTCTGCAAGTATCGTTGTCATATCTACGTCTTTATTTTTTCTTTTTCTTCTCGTTGCATTACTTTGATGAATACTAACTTGTGCACTGTTCACTCCTTTTTTAGCTAAGTTGTTTAACACAAATGAAGGAACAAAGGTGCAGTGACAATGATTTAAATGTTTGTGACAAGTCATTTTTCATGTCTCCTTTCGTTTTGGGTACGAAGTTGAAAAATAAGTAATCATTGAGTGGAAGAAAAGAATAAAGGATGCAAGTAAGTACGATTTAATGAAATGATCTAACGAAGTTGTCATGAGGTTAGAAGGATCAGCAGGGTGAATTGAAAATTAAACTGTTGATGTAATTATAGCATAATCATAATTAAATATACCATTTTATGTTTTATTATACGTTTGTTGTTTATTAATATGCATGGTTTTCTTTGTTTTTTGTAGTCTATCATATTTATATGGTGATTACTCAGGTTGCCATGTTGCATCATATCTGATCATCAACCTGTATTTTACATATTAGAATGAAAGTAGAATTTTAAATATTTCTAAAATAAATTAATAATATTAAAAATAAATTGATAGATATTACCATGTAAATGATTTACTCTATGTAAGAAATGCTCCATTCATACTGTTAACAGAGAATTGCTGTTTTGCTGGCCAGCAGATGTTATAGCAGCATATTCATTGAAAATGGTGTATTTATACAGAATATTCTGAATTAATAAAAAAATATGAAAGAGTGGTCTGTTAATGAAAAAATTGATGTTGTTATTATCGTTTTGTTTAGTATTTACTTTCTTTACTACTATGGATATTGCTGCAGAAGAAAACTATTTAGATATGAGTGCTGCTCATATTTCCAATGACTCTATTGATTTAGAATGGACTAATGTAGGTGAACGTTACGTTGTATATCGAGATGGAAAGCAAATTTATGAAGGAAGTGATAACCACTTCATAGATGATCAGTTAAAACCTCAATATACGTATAAGTATACTGTCATTGCGTTTGATGAAAATGAAGTGAAGTTGGATGCACTTTCTTTTACAACTTCTACAAATGCAGAACAAGTTGAAGCATCTCAAACATATTACTTCAGCAATAATCTATTAGCAAAAAATCATAACCAGTCGTTCGAAGTAGATTCTGTTACATTAGCTACAATCAATTCAATCCAGCACGATCAAGAAATCAAGCTGAGCTGGACACCGATTAAAAATGCTGAAAGTTACATTATTTATAGAAATAACGAGGAGATTGCGGAAGTAAACGAAAACTATTTTTACGATATCAATGCAAATACAAGTATTCAAAATAGATATGAAATTGTTGCAAAAACATCTCTTTCAAAAGATGAATTGCAACAAATGTATCAGGTTACTAAGCAATTATCGAGTGAAAGTAACTTTAGTGCAATACAAAAGCCATATAAATTGTCAAGCATCATTAAAATAGTTGATCCTTTTACAGACAATGTGACAAATCAAAAATTCGGTTCTTATCAAGTTAAATTAAGATACATGACATTCATACAGGATGATTATGTAGCAAATCCTTGGAGTTTAGTGGACGATATCAAATATTTTGGTGGAGACGATAGATTCTATTATCCTACTTCTAGTAGTTATCGAACGAAGACAGAAGTGAATGTCTGGATAGATCCAAGTGGCTCCAATGCTTATTTATATGCTGACATTGGTCAAACAAAAGGTTATAATGAATCATTTAGATTAATTGAAACAGGCTATGAAAATACAGATGACATTGAATTGAAAGATTTACAAATTGGTTCGAATCAATTGTCCTTTACGGTTGATCATGCGGCAGGCAATCCACTAGTTACTGCACCAGATATTGACTATGAGTATGATGCTGTGGTTCAGTCTAATGGCGTGCTTAAAATAACAGGTAGTCATGATAAAGCGCCAAATCATGAATTTTATATTAAAGAAAGTGGCAGTTTTACTTATAACACACTTTTCCAACATACTATCGTATCATTTGAACATTTATTCCCTCCATTTCCTGATTGGGAGTATACTATCGAATATTAATACGATATAAGTCATTGTAATATGATAAAGATATGATGAAGAAGAAGCGTCCCGTGGATATAGTAAATGGGGACGCTTCATTTCATGTATCATACATTCTCTTTATAAATCTAATCTATAGAACTATGTAATATGATCAACCTATGTACTATCATCCATTAACATGAATTAGAACATTTCATCAAGAATTTTTTTAAGGTTCTGCAATTCTTCTTTTGTAAAAGTGATTCCTTTTCCCATTTTATCGTGATCAGGAGACCAATCTCTGATATCAAACTTTGCTTCTTTGCCATTCCAACTTACAAGATTTAATTCTTTGGTCCATCCTTTTGCCGACTCTGATAAAATACCTAAAGATTGATCAATGTTGAATTTTATATCACCCATAACAGCACCTCAACGATTTAATTTTTCACATTATAGCACATACGTTCCTGTTTTGTCTAATATATTATCCACACTTTCATAGATCAAGTGTAATATGACAACAATCAGTCAAAATATTGTTGTATGCTTTATTGGAAATGTTGGTAAAATAAAATCATTATATCGTTTAATATCACTTAGAAATAAGAGCTAACGGGAGGTTTCATATGATTGTTCGTTTTGGTTACGTATCGATGTCCGTCATTGTAGAGAACGCTTCACCTTCAAAGACAATGACAGCTACTCATTTTCAAAAAATTCCAGATCGTGAAGCTGCCATTCGCAAGCTAGAACGTATCGCTGAGCAAAACTTACATAATACATTGCGTTTATTAAAACATAATCGGGCACATGACATTCACATGTACCGTTTTTCATCCAAACTTATACCACTGTTAACGCATGATATTTTACGTACTTGGGATCCTTTTCCAACACTAAAACCAGCTTTTAAAGCGGTTGGTGATTATGTGAAAGAACATAAAATGCGAGTTAGTTTTCATCCGGATCATTTTACAGTGTTCAGTACTCCTAGGGAGGAAGTATTAAAAAATTCTATTTATGATTTAGAGCAGCATGTAAATATGTTAGAAGCGATGGAGCTAGACGCAAGAGCAAAATGCAACATACACATTGGCGGCACATACGGCAATAAAGAGGAAAGTTTGCAGCGCTTCCTTAAACAGTTTGGTGCTTTGCCAACCCGTATAAAACAACGTATGACATTGGAAAACGATGATAAGACGTTTACGTCAAGAGAAACATTAACAGCGTGTGAAGCATGTAACGTGCCTATGGTATTGGATATACATCATCACTGGGTTAATGATGGTGGAGATGATATGACTGCATTGTGGCCAAGTATTGTACAGACGTGGAAAGAGGAAGAGATACCACCTAAAATTCACGTATCCAGTCCAAAAAATGAAAAAAATCCCCGCAGTCATGCAGACTTTGTGGAAGTAACATTTTTACTAGCGTTTTTGAGAGCTATTGCTCCAAGTACAGAGCGATTAGACGTCATGATTGAAGCGAAAAAGAAAGATGAAGCACTGTTTAAATTAATGTCTGATTTAGAGGGTATGGAAGGAGTGGAGACGTTAGATCAATCCACTATTCGTATAGGGTAACGAAGTGCTAAGGAGTCATTGAGCTATTCAATTACTCCTCGCTTTAATAAAGAGATGCTATATGTTTATTTTAGTTTTGGCGTAAATTTAACATATGTGAGTACAATTTTTGTTGATATGTTTCACTTAATAAATCTGCGCCTTTCCTTATGATTTCTCTGTATTCTTCATGTGGACATACTTCTTCATTTTCCTTTTCTATCACTTCATAAGTAAATGCTGAAACCTTGATTTCATCCACTAAAACCGTTACATTTATTTTTCGATAGATCGGATGTTTACGCTGGTCATCCGCATGTTCTCTGATGTCAATACGATGAATGAGTTCATTTGGGACAAAGTATAGTACCCCTTCCATCATCTCGTTTGGAGCATGAACAATGTCTGCAATTCCCCCTTTTCGTTTTTTCGCACTCCGTGAAAAAGCCACTTTATAATCAGGTAATTTAGCTGCCCCTATAACAAGAAAATTGCTTGCGGTTTTACGGAACGAAGTTCTGTTCATACATGAGCCGTATGCAAAATAATAAGAATAGTGCTCTTTCATCCACTTATGTATATTTTCAGCATGTTGATCCAATCTTATTTCATCCCTTTCCATTTTTACTTTCCTATTAGATTATTCTTCATTATAGATAAAAACAATCTATATGTATACTAAATCAGATATAGAAATGATGGGATACATGTTTGCGCCTTAGTAGCTAGACGTAAAGATTGTGATGTTAGACATTTCTCCATCTTATGCATAGTGGTAATAAGTTTATCCATAAACGTCCATACGGGCTGTCATCGTCTAGAATATAGTATCCTATCTGAAAAATAGGAGGAATGATGATGTCAGATGTGTGTAATAGAGTAGAAAACG